>CAWCJB010000019.1:0-45972 GCA_963795675.1 uncultured Solirubrobacterales bacterium | reverse complement strand
TCCGCGAGAAGACCGGCGAGGCGGTGCCGGGGGCGATCAACGCGGGCGCCTATGTGCTCGAGCGCGAGGTGCTCGACCTGATCCCGCCGGGGCGCGAGTTCTCGATCGAGCGCGAGGTCTTCCCGCGGCTGGTCGGCGACGGGCTCTGCGCCTTGCCGCTGAGTGGGTACTGGATGGACATCGGCGTCCCCGAGCGTTACCTGCAGGCCACCTGGGACATCCTCGAGGGGAGGGTGGACACCGGCGTGCGCCCGACCGCGCCCGGGCTCTTCGTCAGCGCCGGCACCGCGGTCGCCGAATCGGCGCGGATCGGCCCGCGGGCGGTGGTCTCGCGCGGGTGCACGGTGGGCGCCGAGGCATCGGTCGCCGGCTCCGTCCTGCTCGAAGGCGCGACGATCGGCGCGGGCGCGGTGATCCGCGACTCGATCATCGGCGACGACACCGTGGTCGAGCCGGGTGCCCGGGTGGACGGCGCCATGGTCGCCGCGCATGAGAGAGTTGGCGCCGCGTGATGATCGACGACGTCCTCGGCATCCCCGACCAGCTTCGCGACGCGCTCTGGCGGATCGAATCGGCGCGGCTCGAGGCGGCGCCCTCGGCGGGCCTCTTCGTCTGCGGGATGGGCGGCTCGGCGATCGGCGGCGACCTCGCCGCGGCAGCGCTCGGCGACCGGCTGACCGGGCCGATGCTGACCGTGCGCGGCTACGCGCTGCCGAGCTGGGCGACGCCGGAGTGGACCGTGCTCTGCTCCAGCTACTCCGGGTCGACCGAGGAGACCCTGGCCTGCTTCGAGGCTGCCGAAGCGCTTGGCGCGCGACGCCTGGTGGCGAGCATCGGCGGGCCGCTGGTCGACCAGGCGCGGGAGGCCGAGGTGCCGGTGGTCGGCCTGCCGGGGATCTTCCAGCCGCGCGCCGCGGTCGCCTACATGGTCGTGGTCGCCGCCGAGGTCGCCTCGCTGGCGGGGGTCGGACCGCGCGTCCACACCGAGATCGATGCGGCGGCCGCCTTCCTCGGCGAGCAGAGCGGGTCGCTGCAGCAGCAGGCGCGCGAGATCGCGGCCCTGATCGCGGGCGCCGTGCCGGTGATCTACGGCTCCGACCTGACCGCCCCGGTGGCTCGCCGCTGGAAGACGCAGGTCAACGAGAACGCCAAGTTCCCGGCCTTCTGGGGGGAGCTGCCCGAGGCCGATCACAACGAGATCCTCGGCTGGGCGGGCGCGGCCGGCGACGAGCGCTCGGCAGCCATCTTCCTCGAGGACCGCGACCAGCATCCGCGCGTGGCGCGCCGCTTCGAGCTGACCGCGGCGTCGGTGCAGCCGGGCGCGGCGGCGGTGGCGCGGATCGAGACGATGGGGGAGACCCGCCTCGAGCGGCTCCTCTGGACCGTGATGCTGGGTGACCTGGTCTCGCTCGAGCTGGCCCGGCAGCGTGGTGTGGACCCCGACCCGGTCGAGGCGATCGACCGCTTCAAGGAGGAGATGGGATGAGGGCGATGGTCCTGGCGGCGGGTCTCGGCACGCGGTTGCGGCCGATCACCTTCGACATGCCGAAGCCGATGGTGCCGGTGCTGAACCGGCCGGTGATGGAGCACATCCTGCGGCTGCTGGCGCGGCACGGCTTCACCGAGACGATCGCGAACCTGCACTGGTTCCCGGAGCTGATCGAAGCGCACTTCGGCGACGGGTCGGCATGCGGGGTGTCGCTCAGCTACTCGAAGGAGGAGGCACTTCTCGGGACCAGCGGCGGGGTGCGGAACGTGGCCGACTTCCTCGGCGACGAGTTCCTGATCATCTCCGGCGACGCGCTCACCGACATCGACCTGGCCGCGATGCGGGAGTTCCACGAGGGCCACGACGGGATCGCCACGCTGGCGACCAAGCGGGTGACCGACACGAGCCAGTTCGGCGTCGCGATCACCGACTCGGAGGGCCGCATCAGTGGCTTCCAGGAGAAGCCGGACCCGAGCGAAGCGCTCTCCGACCTCGCCAACTGCGGCATCTACATGTTCCGCAAGGAGATCTTCGACTACTTCCCCGCGCCGGGGACCAGCGAGGCGGCCAAGGAGGGCGACCCGGAGGGCTTCGCGGACTGGGCGATGGACGTCTTCCCGCGCCTCTTGGAGGGCGACGTGCCGTTTTACTCGCATGAGATCGACGCCTACTGGAACGACATCGGCAACCTGGCGGAGCTGCGCGAAACCACCGTCGATGCGCTGACCGGAGCGGTTCAGGTCGAGCAGGTGGGAGAGATCGTCGACGGCTACCGCAGCGGTGAGCCGGAGGGCGCCGAGGGCAAGCTCGAAGGCCCGGTCCTGCTCGGCCCCGGGTGCGAGATCGGCGAGGACGTCCGGATCGATGGCCCGGCCGTGATCGGGGACGGCGCCAAGATCGGGGCGGGGAGCCGACTGCGGGACGTGATCGTGCTGCCGGGGGCCGTGTTGCCGGAGCGGTCTGTTCTGATCGGGGCGATCTTGGGCGCGCGCGGCTGACGGTTCAGGTCGGGCGTCGCCGATGGTCGCGGATGCCTCGCCGACCCGCGGCTTCTGAGGTCGGCGAGTCATCGGCGACAGGATCGGCGCAGTGATTTGACGTTGTGCGTGTCACGCATGCGGGGTTTCTCGGTTGGGTCGGGGCATGCACCTGCTTCAGATCGCCGCCGGGATCGTTGCGCCGCCGCTTTGCGCCGCCTGCGGGCGGGGGTGTAGGGCGGAGGCGGTGCTTTGTACGCGGTGCTCGCGAGGGTTGGCGGCGGCGGCGCCGATCGTGGCCGGCGGGCCGCAGGGGATCGACCGGGTGTGGTCCTCGGCGCCGCATGAGGGCGTCGCCCGGGCGCTGGTCGGTGGGCTGAAGTTCAGGCGACTGCTGCCGGTGGCGGAGGTGATGGCGGAGCGGATGCACTGGCTCGTGCCCGGCCACCTGCTCGGCGGCGCCGTGGTCGCGGTCCCGCCGGCCCAGGCCCGACGGCGCCGCCGCGGCTTCGATCCCGCCGGAGAGTTGGCGGCGGCGCTGGCGGCGAGGCACGAGGTTGAGGTCGTCACCTGTCTCGCCCGCCGCGGCTCAGGACATCAGGTGGGCCGCCGCCGCGCGGACCGGATCCGCCACCCGCCTCAGATCGAGTCGATCGCCCCCGCGCCGCGCAGCGTCCTCCTGATCGACGACGTCCTCACCACCGGTGCGACTCTCACCGCCTGCGCCCAAGCCCTCCGCGCTGCCGGCGCGCGACGCATCGTCGCCCTGACCTTCACCCGCCGCCTCTGACTCGACTGGCGACTTGACCCCACCCGGGCGGGGTCAAGTCGCCAGTCGCATGACGTCGAGTGCTGAGTTAGGGCCGCTATAGCGCCCACAACTCGGCAGTCGGCCGGCTACATCGCGGGGCGGCCTCGCATCTGGCCCATCACCCGGCGGGTCACCTTCCTCTTCCGCAGCATTTCGCGGTGTTTCTTCACCTGCCGCTGCACGTCCTCGTAGAGCTTGTGGATGCTCAGGGCCATCTCAGGTGAGGCCTCGCGCGCGTGCAGGGTGGCGCCTTTCAAGCGCACCGTCGCCTCTGCCACCTGGCAATCGGCGATCGAGGGGTTGCGCTCTTCGTAGAGCACCACCTCCAGCGTCGCTAAGCCCGATACCTGTTTCCCCAAGCGGTTGAACCGTTTGTTCACCAACTCACGCAGGTCGTCCGTCATCTCGACGTTCCGTCCCCGAATCTCAATCCGCATGAGCTACCTCCTTGTGGGTATCGAACATCGATCGTACGCCGCTCGCCAGTCGGCGGCAAGGGGTGGACCGCTACTCTTGAGCAATGCCCGCAATGGACCTGGTTACCAAGGCCCTGCGCGCGGGGGAGGGGCGCAAATTCAAGGCCTACCAGAAGCGCGCGGAGGCGATCAATCGATATGAGCCGGAGATGGAAGCCCTCTCCGATGAGGAGATTCGCGCCGAGGCCGACGAACTGCGACAGCGCGCCCGCGACGGCGCCTCGCTCGACGACCTGCTGCCGGAGGCGTTCGCGCTCTGCCGTGAGGCTTCGCGCCGCAGCACCGGCCAGCGGCATTACGACGTCCAGCTGATCGGCGGGATGGTGCTCCACGACGGGGCGATCGCCGAGATGAAAACCGGCGAGGGGAAGACGCTCACCGCGACCCTGCCGGTTTTCCTCAACACCTTGAAAGGCGACAGCGTCCACGTCGTCACCGTCAACGACTACCTCGCCCGCCGTGACTCGGAATGGCTGTCGCCGATCTACGACGCGCTCGGGGTCAGCGTCACCGCCCTCCAGGACGGCGACGATCCGGCGGCGCGCCGGGTCAAATACGCCCGCGACGTCGTCTACGGCACCAACTCCGAGTTCGGCTTCGATTATCTGCGCGACAACATGTCGCAGTCGCTGGAGGAATGCGTCCAGCGCGGCCATGACTTCGCCGTCGTGGACGAGGTCGACAACATCCTCATCGACGAGGCGCGGACGCCGCTGATCATCTCCGGTCGCCCCGAAGAAGCGGCGCAGACCTACTACACGTTCGCCCGCCTGGCGAAACAGATGGTCGGCGTCCCCCACAAAGAGAAGCTGAAAAGCCTCGGCGAATCGAAAGACACCTCCGACGCCGAGTACGACTACGAGTACGACGAAAAGCACAAGACCGTCGCGCCGACCGAGGCGGGGGTCAAAAAAGCAGAGGAATTCCTCGACATCGAGAACCTCTACCTCGGCGAACACGGCAGCCTCGTCAACCACCTCGTCCAGTCGCTGAAGGCCGAGGCGCTCTACAAAAAAGACGACGACTACGCGGTGATCGACGGCGAGGTGATGATCATCGACGAGTTCACCGGCCGCATCCTCGAGGGGCGGCGCTGGTCGGAGGGCCTGCATCAGGCGGTCGAGGCGAAGGAAGGCGTGGCGATCCGCGAGGAGAACCAGACGCTCGCCACGATCACCCTGCAGAACTACTTCCGGCTCTACGACAAGCTCTCCGGGATGACCGGTACCGCCCTCACCGAGGCGACCGAGTTCATGAAGATCTACGAGATGCCCGTGGTCGAGATCCCGACCAACCAGCCGATGGTCCGGCTCGATCAGAACGACCAGATCTTCAAAACCAAAGACGGCAAGTGGCAGGCGGTGATCGACGAAATCGTCAGCCGCCACGAGCAGGGCCAGCCGGTGCTGGTCGGGACCGTCTCGGTCGAGGTCTCGGAGATGATCTCCGGAGCGCTGAAACGCGATGGCATCCAGCACGCCGTCCTCAACGCGAAACCTGAGCACGCCGAACGAGAGGGCGAGCTGATCGCCCAGGCGGGTCGCAAGGGGGCGGTGATGATCGCCACCAACATGGCGGGCCGCGGCGTCGACATCAAGCTCGGCGGCGACCCCGAACACCTGGCGATCGGAGAGCTGAAACGCCAGGGGATCACCCACGGCGACGAGGGCTATGAGGAGGCGCTGGCGGAGAAGACCGAGGCGATGAAACCGCAGTGCCAGGCCGAGGCGGACGACGTCCGCGAGCTCGGCGGGCTCTTCATCTGCGGCACCGAGCGCCACGAGTCGCGCCGCATCGACAACCAGCTGCGCGGCCGCTCCGGCCGCCAGGGCGACCCGGGTGAGTCGCGCTTCTTCCTCTCTGCCGAAGACGACGTGATCCGTCTCTTCGCCGGCGACCGGATCTTCAAAATCCTCGACCGCCTCGGGCCGGTCGACGACGACGGGTCCGAAATGCCGCTCGAGGCGAAAATGCTGACGAAAACCGTCGAGAACGCGCAGAAGAAGGTCGAGGAACAGAACTTCCTGATCCGCAAACGCGTGCTCGAGTACGACGACGTGATGAACGAGCAGCGCCGCGTGGTCTACAAATACCGCCGCGAGATCCTCGAAGGCCGCGACATCTCCGAGAACGCGCGCGAAGAGCTCGAAGGGGTGATCGAGCGGCTGGTCGAGGAGTACACCGCCAGTGATCTGCTCGAGGAGTGGGACCTCGACGAGCTGGAGACGCAGCTGCGGCAGATCTGGCCGATCAGCGTCGACGTCGCCGAGGTGGCGCCGGAGACGATCGACCGCGAACGCCTCAAAGACGACCTCGACGAGGACGCGATGGCGGCCTACGACGAGCGCGAAGACAAACTCGGCGAGGAGCTGATGCGCCACCTCGAGCGCTCGATCCTGCTGAACGTGATCGACAACCGCTGGCGTGAACACCTCTTCGACATGGACTACCTGCGCGAGGGCATCCACCTCCGCGGCTTCGCCCAGATCGACCCGCTAGTGGCCTACAAAAACGAGGGCTTCACGATGTTCGAAGACCTCATGCATTCGATCTGGGAGGAGTTCTCGAAGCTCGTCTTCCACGCCGAGATCGAATTCACCGAAGCGCCGGGCGGCAACGGCAACGGCAGCGGCGGCTTCGAAGCAGGGACCGACCGGCGGGCGCTCGACTACTCGGGCGGCACGGCCGAGGCGCAGCCCTCGGCGCTCGAACAGGTCGCCACGGCGGCCGGCGCCGGGACCGCGACCGCGGGCGGCGCCGTCGACATGGCGGCCTCCCGTCAGGTCGGGCCGAACGGCGGTGGCCAGGACGTGGTCGAGACGGTGGTCAAAGACGACCACGACAAAATCGGCCGCAACGACCCCTGTTGGTGTGGCAGCGGCAAGAAGTACAAGAAGTGCCACGGCGCCTGAGGGCGCATGAGCACCAATCCCGTTCGTGAGTTCATCCGCGCTTTCAATGAGCGCGACCTCGAGGCGTTCCTCCGAACTCTTGACCCGGAGGTCGAACTGCACTCGATGAAGGGGCTGCTCAAGGGGGTCGAGGCGGCCCGCCTGTGGGCGACCCGCAAGCGCGGCGGGGTCCAGCAGACGATCGAGATGGAGGAGCTCTACGAGGGCGACAGTTGTGCCGTCGCCCTGATCATGCGCCGCTGGCACTGGGACGACGACGAAGGCGAGTTCGCGGGCGAGGACGAGATGGCCTGGGTCTTCGAGTTGCGCGAGCGGCGGATCCGCTCCTGGCGCCCGTTCGAGGACCGCGCCGAGGCTCTGCGCCTGGCCGGGTTCCCGCCCAGGTAAGGTTGGGCCATGGCCGATGCCGCGCAGAAAGAGCCCGTAGCGCCGCGAATCGCCGCTGTCCGCGAGCAGCTGTCCCTGCTCTCGGACTACCTTTGACCCGGCCGGACTAGAGCGGGAATCCACCGAACTAGAGGAGGCGATGGGCGCTCCCGGCTTCTGGGATGACCAGGAGACCGCGGCCCGCACCTCCGCCGCCCACGCTCGCGCCCAGCGCCGCCTGGAGACCTTCCGCGGATTAGAGGCGGATGTCGGCGAACTCGACGACCTCGCCGAGCTGGCCGAGGAAGACGCGGAGATCGAGACCGAACTGGAGGGGCAGCTGGCGACGATCGAGTCGCGGCTGGCCGAGCTCGAAGAGGCGCGCCTCTTCAGCGGCGAGTACGACGCCGGCGACGCGGTCGTCACCGTCCATGCCGGGGCGGGCGGCACCGATTCCCAGGATTGGGCCGAGATCCTCCTGCGCATGTACCTCCGCTGGTCCGAACGGCGCGGCTTCGACGTCGAGATGGCGGAGGCCTCGCCGGGGGAGGAGGCCGGGCTGAAGTCGGCCACCTTCATCGCCCGCGGGGAGAACGCCTATGGCCTCTTCGCCGCCGAGCGCGGCGTCCACCGGCTGGTCCGGATCAGCCCCTTCGACTCCTCCGGGCGCCGCCACACGAGCTTCGCCCAGGTTGACGTCGGGCCACTGGTCGAGGGCAACGTCGAGGTCGACATCGACGACTCCGACCTGCGGATCGACACCTACCGCGCCTCCGGCGCCGGCGGCCAGCACGTCAACAAGACCGACTCGGCGGTGCGGATCACCCATATCCCGACCAACACCGTCGTCCAGTGCCAGAACGAGCGCTCGCAGACCCAGAACAAGGCGGTCGCGATGCAGCTGCTCAAATCGAAGCTGATCGAGCTGGAGGAGCGCAAACGCTCGGAAACGCTGGCGA
Source organism: uncultured Solirubrobacterales bacterium (assembly GCA_963795675.1). Taxonomy (GTDB): domain Bacteria; phylum Actinomycetota; class Thermoleophilia; order Solirubrobacterales; family 70-9; genus VAYN01. The sequence goes on along the minus strand of CAWCJB010000019.1, from coordinate 37,982 downwards.
AGGCGCGCGGCGAGGTCAAAGACGTCGCCTGGGGCTCGCAGATTCGCTCCTACGTCCTGCACCCGTACACGATGGTCAAGGACCACCGCACCGAGCACGAGGTCGGCGACGTGAACCGCGTCCTCGACGGCGACATCGACAGCTTCGTCCGCGACTACCTCGAGAAAACCGCCGCCTCGTCGGCGAGTTAGTGCCGTAGACGTGGCGCCACTGGTCACCGTCGAACGGGCCGCGAACGGTGATCCTGAGGGCCTCCTGGTACTCCACCACGGCCGCGGCACCAACGAGAACGACCTGCTCGGGCTGGCCGACGCGCTCGACCCGGCGGGGCGGCTGCTGGTCGTCTCGGCGCGCGGGCCGCTGACCGTCCCCGGTTGGCCGGGCTTTCACTGGTACCTGGTGCCGAAAGTCGGCTACCCCGACCGGGCGAGCTTCGACACGGCGCGCGAGGCGCTCGCCGAGCTCCACGACCGGCTCTGGGAGGGGAGCGGCATCGGGCCGGAGCGGACCGTGCTCGGTGGCTTCTCGATGGGCGCGGTGATGAGTCACGGGATGGCCTGGAGCGCGGACCGGCCGGCGGTCGCCGGGGTGCTCGCCTTCAGCGGCTTCGTCCCGACCGTGCCGGGCTGGCGGCCCAGCTTCGAGGATCGGCAGTCGACCCGCGCCTTCATCGCGCACGGCGACGCCGACCCCGTGATCGAGATCGGCTTCGGTCGCGCCGCGCGCGACCTCCTCGTCGCGGGCGGGATCGATGTCACCTACAGGGAATCGAGCGTGGTCCACACGATCGACCCGGCGACGGTGCCGATCGCCGCCGATTGGCTGGCGGCGACCGTTCCGTCCTAGAGGCTCCTAGTCGACCTGCTGCGTGTAGACGCGGGCGTTGCCGACCGGGTGCTTCGCCTTCAGCTGCTGTTCGAGCAGGCCACCGCAGTAGCCGGGGGTATTCGTGGCGCGCAGGGCGACGTCGAATTCTTTCGCCTTGGCGGCCCGGTCCATCACCGCGTCGGACACCTTGGTGGTGAGGTGGAGGACGCCTTTCTTGCCCAGGTGCTTGGTGGTGCCTTCGATCTTCAGGCTGCCTTTGCCGTCTTTCAGCTTCAGACCGAGGGAGACGGTCGAGGGCTTGTAGGTCAGGTAACGGAGCGTCAGTTGGACGCGGTTCGAGTTCGGCAGCGTGGTGATCGACGATTCGGCCTGTCGCACCCGGCACTCTTCCGGGGCGGTCACCGCCGTGCCGTTCTTCTTCAGAACTTCTTCTTCACATTCTTCGACTTCGGTTTCGAATTCTTCGTTTTCTTCATCTTCTTCGAATTTTTCTTCGTCTTCGGATTCGAAGATGCTTTCGGCAGCTTCACATTCTTCGATTTCGATTCCTTCGGCTTCGCCTTCGAATTCTTCGTCTTCTTGGGTGAAGGCGCCGCGAAGGGCGAGGTGGGGGATGGTCGGCTTCTTCGACAGCGCCGGCGCGGCCGTGGCGGTCTGCGACAGGGTCGGCACGACGACGAGGGCCAGCAGCAGGGTGAGGAGGAGGAGGGGGGCATAGCGCTTCATGCCCCCTGGATCGACGCTTCCTAGGAAGCGGTTGACTCAAATAGACGCTTGATCGATTGGCTTCACGTAATTTTGGATGGCCCAGGCATCCGAGCGTCCAGATTCCGCTTCCGATCAGGGTTTCCGCTTCAACCTCGCGCTAGGTCGGTCAGAAATCCGCTCCCAAGCGAGGAGCTTTCCGGCTCCCACGTAGCCACCGAGGCTGCCGACGCTGTGCAGCACCCCTGGCCGGAGCGAGCCGAGCAGAGTGAGGACCAGGAGACTGCGCCGCATGAGGCCCGCCATCGCCCCGTCGGGCAACCTGACTTGGCTCGATGGTCGGTCTAGATTTGGTGCTGTCCACGTTGCTCGCCTGAAGCTCACTCGGCAGCCCGGATGGCGGCCGGTGGCTAGCCGGAACACGGGGACCTCATTCTTGCGACACCGCAGGTACGTACGGATGATGAACCGAATCGGCAGGATGAGACGGAGGCAGAAGCGTGGATCTAAAAAAACTCGGGAAGGCGCTGGTGTGCTTCCTCGTCCTCGGGGCCATTACGACGGGTAGTGCCTGCGCGACCGCCATCGAAACTGCGGAGCCCTGGCGGATCGGCACTAGCGAAGGCGGGACGACCTTCCTCTTTGGTGAGCAGACGGTGACGGCGACCTCCACCAGCACCGGGATCCTGGTAACCGAAGTCGGCGAAACGCCGCTGAAACTGGAATTCGGCGAAATCTCGTGCCGAGAATGCAAGATCTTCAACGAAGGCATCGTCTCCGGCTTCGCGGAAGGCGAAGGCAAGCTCGAATTCAGGTTAGTCAAAGTGGTAACCCCGTCGGGCTGCCAGGTCGAAAAAATCACTATCCTGACCAAACAGCTCAGGATTGACGCTGACTACATGGAAGGTACCTCGGCCCTGCAACTATTCAGGCCTGCATCTGGCCTGTCATTGGCAACGGTAGCGCTCGAAAAAGGCTTAGGAAAAACGTGCCCGATCAGCGGTCATTACATTTTGGGTGGCAGGTTCTTCAGCAAGGCGGTCAACTTGACAGGGGTCTATAAGGCGTCTCAGGAACTCCAGCTCAGCCCGTCTATCAACTCCGCTGCTGGTGGCGAACTGAATTTCGGCTCGAAACCCGCACAGCTCACCGGTTCGGTGAAATTTGAAGCTTCCGGTTTGTACTTTGGAGTGGAATAGGATTTGCGGCACGGGATCCGGAGCGTGCCTGTCGAGGTCGGTCATCTTCCTCACGATCGTGAGGAAATCCTGGGGCTGACTGCGCACTATTCCGTGCGCCGCTCCAACTCTAGGAGCTCCTCCTTCATCTCGAGCCCTCCGGCGTAGCCGCCGAGGCTGCCGTCGCTGCGCAGCACCCGGTGACAGGGGACGACCAGCGGGATCGGATTTCGCGAGCAGGCCGAGCCCGCGGCGCGAACCGCCCGCTCGTTCCCCGCCGAGCGGGCGAGGTCGGTGTAGGTGCGGGTCTCGCCGTAGGGGATCGCGGCGATCCCCTGGCGGGCGCGCAGCAGGAAGCCGTGGCTGAGCTGCCAGTCGATCGGCAGCTCGAAGTCATGCCGGCGGCCGGCGAAGTAGTCCTCCAGCTCGCGCCGCTCCTCGTCGAGGCCGGCCGGCGCCTCCATGACCCGCGGCGAGATTCGCCCGGCCAGGTCGGCAAGCAGCTCCTGGGCGTCCTCGTTCGGCAGTCCGATCCGCACCAGCCCACGCGGCGTCCTCGCCAGCAGCAGGGCGCCGAACGGGCTGTCGACGGTCGCATAGGCGACGTCCAGCAGCCCCTCCGCGGCGGCCCGCTCGCGCAGGGCCTCGATCGATTTCTTCATCTTCCGGGTCTCCGTCGTCGGCGTCATGCCAGCTCCTTTCGCAGTCGTTTCAGTCCCTCGTGCAAGCTGCGGCGCGCCGCCGCCGGCGAGCAGCCGAGCGCGGTGGCGATCTCCTCGTGGGGGAGGTCCGAGGCGAAGCGCAGCGTCACCGCTGCCCGCTGCTTCGGCGGCAGCCCCGCGACCGCCGTCCAGACTGCACCGTCGGCTGGGTCGGGATCGAAGACCGGCTCCTCGCGCACCGCGGCGACCGGCACCGGCGCCCGCCCCCGGGCCCGGTGGAAGTCGATCGCCTTGCGGTGGGCGATGGTGACGAGCCAGCCGCGCAGGTTGCGCGCGTCGCGCAGACCGGGGTAGGCGCGCAGGGCGGCGAGGAAGGTCTCCTGGAAGGCATCCTCGGCACCCTCGCGGCCGACCGCGCCGCGCAGCACCGCCATCACCGCGGCGGCGTGCTCGTCGATCAGGGTCTGGAACGGAGGTAGCTCGGCCATCTTCAATTCAACGTCCCAAGTCTCGCTGACGTGAGATTCGCCCCCCTTGCACTTCACTAGGGTGGCGCTGTGGCCGCAATTACCGCCGAGGAGATGCGCGAGCTGGTCGCCCGGGCGCTGGCCGAGGACCTCGGCGACGGCGACGTCACCGGCGAGGCGACGGTCCCGGCCGAGCGGACCGCGACCGCGCGGATCGTGCAGAAAGCGCCGGGGGTGGTCTTCGGGCTCGACCTGGTGGCCGAGACGATGGCGCAGACCGGGGTGGAGGAGGTCGAGATCCTGGTCGCCGAGGGCGAGTGGAACGAGGAGGTGCCGACCCCGGTGCTCACCGCCCGTGGGACCGCCCGCTCGATCCTCGCCGCCGAGCGGACCGCCCTGAACTTCCTCGCCCACCTCTCGGGGGTGGCGACGCTGACCGCGCGCTACGTCGAGGCGGTCGCCGGGACGAACACGAAGATCCTCGACACCCGCAAGACGACGCCGGGCCTGCGCAAGCTGGAGAAGGTGGCGGTCGCGGCGGGGGGCGGCACCAACCACCGGATGGGCCTCTTCGACGCCTTCCTGATCAAGGAGAACCACATCGCCGCCGCCGGGAGCATCCCGAGAGCGGTCTACGCGGCGCGCCAGGCTCACCCGGAGCTGCCGGTCGAGGTGGAGGTGCGGAACCTGGACGAGGCCGCCTACGCGCTCGGCACCGGCGCCGACCAGCTGCTGCTCGACAACATGGACCCGCCGACGCTGCGGGCCGCTGTCCAGCTCCGCGACGCCAACTCGCACGACGGCGGCAAGCCGACCCTGGAGGCCTCCGGCGGGGTGAACCTGGAGACGGTCCGCGCCATCGCCGAGACCGGCGTCGACTCCATCTCCGTCGGCGCCTTGACCCACTCGGCCCCGGTGCTCGACTTCTCGCTGCTGCTTAGTGCCGACTGACAGTCAGCTTCGAAGCTTCTTGCGCGCAGACGGGGGAGGAGCGGCGATCCGGGGCTAGCTTCGCGCGATGGCCGGCTCGCCGAACCCCGAAGCGATCGCCTGGTATGTGCGGCGGTCCGAAGACCTCCTCGACGATCTGCGCGAGCGAGTCCAGTCTCTCCGAATCCGAGGAGGGCAGCTCGCCGGCTTCTCGGGCGCCGTCCTGGCGCTCGCGGGAGCGAATGTCGAGTCGATCCTCGGCGTGCTTGACGGCGCTGCCCGGGACGGCGCCGGCGTCTCCCTGCTGATCGGGGGCTTGCTCTTGGTCGTGGCATTGGTGACGGCCCTACGTGGCACGCTGAAGCTCGAACTCGTCCGCGAGATTTCGACCGAGGAGGTCGCCAACTACACCTCGGAGCGGTTCATCTACGAGCCCGACCTCTGGCGAGTCCATGTCCGGATGATCCACAGCCTCCTCGACGCGATCGAAACGATCACGATCCAAGGCGATGAGGCGGCTCGGGCCCTAAGAAAGGCCGAATATTCATTTCTTACCGGCCTCTTCTCGGTCGGAGTCGCGCTCGGTATCTTGATCGTGGTGGTGACGTTTTGAACTTCAAGCTCTTCAAGAAAAAGAAGAAGAAAAAGAAGTGGGTGGGGCCAGTTAAGCCGAATCCGCCGCCCTGGGACGTTCCCTTGGATCAGACCAAGGCGCCCCTTCATACCGAAGGCGACATCACCTCTGTCTGACAACTACTTCAGAAGTTTGGACAGCCGCCGGTCTTTGAGCACGCGGCCGCCGGTCTGCTCTTTGGGGCAGTAGTTCATCTGGTGTTCGGAGAAGAAGACGGCCTCGATCGTCGTGCCGCAGCGGGGGCAGGGCTCGCCCTCGCGCTTGTGGACCTGCAGCGGCATCGGGACTTTGTCGGGGAGATCGGGGCCGATCGTCGCCTCGTAGTGGTCGATCGCGTCCCCCAGCACGTGCAGCGCCGCGTGGAGCTGCTCGACCTCGGCTTCGTCCAGTTCGGTTCCCTTCTTGAACGGCGAGAGGCGCGCCTCCCAGAGGATCTCGTCGACCCAGGAGCGGCCGATCCCGCTGATGTCTTTCTGGTGGCGCAAGAGGGGGTGGAGGTGGCGCGGCTTTTCGATCGCCGCCGCGAACTCGGCCGGCGGTGGCGCCGGCCAGGCTTCCGGCCCCAGGGTCGTCACCATCTCGTCCTCGTCGACCGCGTCGGTCGGCAGCAGCTTCGCCCAGGCCCGCTGCTTGGTGCCGAACTCGCGCAGGCGCAGCTCGCGACCGTCGTCGAGCCGGATCAGCACCCGCGAGGCGCGGTCTTTCAGCGACGCCCGTTTGTCGAAGACCCGCAGCCGCCCGGCCGACATCAGGTGGATCAAGAGCGAGAGGTCGCCGAACTCGATCACCGGCATCTTCGCGATCCGCCGCACGCCGGTGATCTGGCGGCCGACCAGCGCCTCCAGCGGCGGGTCGAACGTCTTCATCACGTTCATCCCCGGCGCCAGGACCGATTCGACGGTGGCACCGCGCACCGCCTCGTCGATCCGACGTGCGGTGATCTCGACCTCGGGCAACTCAGGCATACATAAAGGATGCCGGGTGCGCGTATCCCGCGGCCCAACCTACGAGGCGGCTAGAATGTGCGCACGTTCATTCGACCTGGTTCGACCGAGAAGGTCTGCCGGCGAACAGAGGAAAGGAAGGGCTCATGCAGGAGCTCCCGACGATCCAACCCGGTTTAGCCCCGGAGCTTTCTCCGGCGGAGATCGCTGCCCTCAGCGAGGAGGTCCGCGCGCTCGCGGCCCAGCGGAACGCCGTGATCCTCGCCCACAACTACCAGCTGCCCGAGGTCCAGGACGTCGCCGATCACCTCGGCGACAGCCTCGGGCTCTCCCGCGCCGCCGCTGCCACCGACGCCGAAGCGATCGTCTTCTGCGGCGTCCACTTCATGGCCGAGACGGCCTCGATCCTCTCGCCTGAGAAGACCGTGCTGATCCCCGACCTCGACGCGGGCTGCTCGCTCGCCGACTCGATCACCGCCGGCCAGCTGCGCGCCTGGAAGGCGCAGCACCCGGGGGCGATGGTGGTCATGTACGTCAACACCTCGGCGGCGGTGAAGGCGGAGACCGACTACTGCGTGACCTCCTCGAACGCGGTCTCGGTGGTCGAGCACATCTGGCGCGAGCATGGCGACGACACCGAGATCCTTTTCGGCCCAGACATGTGGCTGGGCGCCTTCGTCGAGCGTGAGACCGGTCTGGTCGACGAGCCCGAGCGGCGCGCCCGCTTCCACATCTGGGACGGCGAGTGTCACGTCCACGCCGGGATCCGCCCTGAGGACATCGCCCGCACCCGCGCCGAACACCCCGAGGCCGAGTTCCTGATCCACCCCGAGTGCGGCTGCTCGACCCAGGCGATGGAGTACGTCGCCGCCGGCGACGTCGACCCGGCGGGGGTCCACATGCTCTCCACCTCGGGGATGCAGACCTACGTCGAAGCGCACCCGGAGGGCGAGTTCATCGTCGCCACCGAGAACGGGATGCTCTACCCGCTGCAGCAGGCGGCGCCGAAGGCGAACCTGATCGAGGCCAACCGGATGGCCTTCTGTAAATACATGAAGATGATCACGCTGCCGAAGGTGCGGGACTCGCTCGCCGAGATGAAGTTCGAGGTCAGCGTCGAGCCGGCGATCGCCGAGCGGGCCAAGCTCCCGATCGAGCGCATGGTCGCGATCGGCTAGCTCCGCCCCCAAGTTGATGGGCCGAAAACCCGTCAGATAGTCAGGTTTTCGGCCCATCGACCAGAAGTTGCCGGGGCCGGTCCGCGTTTCTTAGGCAACTCTCAGACTGCCTTGGTTGGGCGTTTACGCCCACGGTGAAGGCTGGGGCCATCCACTGACGAATAGGAGGCCGGAGATGCAGATCGTGAAAGACAAGCGCAACGTGTTGGTGATCGTGGGACGGGAGGCCGAGCCGCCCGTGCTGGTCGACGCCCTGCGGCCGCGCGCCGAGGGCACCGGCTTCACCCTGCTGGTCCCGGCGACGCCCGACGGCCGCTCCGTCTCGCCCTCCGACTGGGCCGACGCGATGCTGCGCGCCGAGCGCGCCACCGAGGAGCTCCGGGCAGCCGGGCTCGAGGTGATCGAGACGATCGTCGGCGACGCCGACTTCGCCGCTGCCGCGGGCGACGTGCTCCACGCGCGTGAGATCGACGATGTCGTCGTCCTCGTCGACCCGGAAATGGCGATCGCCACCCGTCCGGATCTCGTCACCGTTTAGCCCGCAAGCGGCCCTCCGCGGCCCGCGAACCTAAAAACTCGCTCCGAGCGGGCGAATCGCAGAGCCAAACCGTCGTTTTCTGGGCGCGAAATTTCGCAACCGAGACTCCGCAGGAGTCATCTTGTTGTCGCAGAAGCACCCTGCACCTATGGCCCGCCTCCGAAGGAACAAGAACGAAAGCCCCGAGCCCGTGCGCTCGCGCGGCCGCCGTGCCCCGATCATCGAGCTGTCCGACGTGACCAAGGTCTACCCGGGCGGCCACATGGCGCTCGACCGCGTCTCGCTCTCGATCGGCCGCGGTGAGTTCGTCTTCCTCGTCGGCCCGACCGGCTGCGGCAAGTCGACCCTGATCAAGACCCTGATCCGTGAGCTCGACGTCACCGAAGGCCACGTCCGCATCGCCGGCCGCGACATCGCCACGATGCCCGACAAGAAGATCCCGCAGCTGCGGCGCAACATCGGCACGGTCTTCCAGGACTTCAAGCTGCTCCCCAACCGGACCGTCTACGACAACGTCGCCTACGCGCTGCAGGTGATCGGCGCCAGCCGTCACGAAATCCGCGAGCAGGTCCCGGCGACGCTGCGCCTGGTCGGCCTCTCGACCAAGCTCCACAACTTCCCCGACCAGCTGTCGGGCGGTGAGCAGCAGCGCGTCGCGGTCGCCCGCGCCTTCGTCAACCACCCGCCGCTGATGCTGGCCGACGAGCCCTCGGGCAACCTCGACCCGGTCACCTCGATCGGGATCATGCAGCTGCTTTACCGGATCAACAAGACCGGCACGACCGTCGTCGTCGTCACCCACGACCGCGAGATGGTCGACAACATGCGCCGCCGCGTGGTCGAGCTCTACGAGGGCCGCGTCGTCCGCGACGAGGTCTCCGGCGGCTACACCGAGGAGTCGACCACCGAATTCGGCATGCGGATGCAGGCCGAGATGGGCGTCGGCGCCGAGGGCGAGCGCAAGACCAACGGCCACGGACACTCGCTAGCCCGCTGATGTCACGCATCCCCTTCTTCTTCTCGGAGGCGTTCCGCGCCCTGCGCCGTAACGGCGCCCCGACCCTCGCCGCCGTCGTCACCACCGTCGTCACCCTGGTGCTGCTCGGCGTGCTGATCCCGATCTTCCAGACCGCGCAGGCGAAGTCGAACGAAGTGCGGAGCGAGCTGAACGTCCAGTTCGCGCTCTTCCCCGACACCACCAACGCTGAAATTGCCCAGGCGAAATCGAAGATCGAAGCGGTGCCCGGGGTCGACTCGGTCGTCTTCGTCTCCAAATCGGAAGCCCTGAAGACGCTGAAGAGCGAACTGAAGGACAAATCCATAGTCGAAGAGCTGCACACCAACCCGCTGCCCGCCAGCTTCCAGGTGAAGGCCGTCGACGCGTCGGACCTGCCGCAGATCGAAAAGGAAGTGATGGGGACGACGAGCGGGGGCAAGGCGAACCCGATCAGCCCGGCGATCGCCAACCCGTTCAGCCGCCAGCAGTCGACGGCGAAGATCGAGAAGGTGACGAGCGCGCTGAAGATCGTCCTCACGGTGCTGATGGCGCTGCTGGTGATCGCCTCGGTGATGCTGGTCGGCAACACGATCCGGCTCTCGATCTTCACCCGCCGGCGCGAGGTCGAGGTCATGCGCCTGGTCGGTGCGACCCGCTGGTTCATCCGTTGGCCGTTCCTGATCGAGGGGGTCGTGGTCGGCTTCCTGGGCGGCCTGATCGCCATACTTATCCTGTGGATCGGCAAGACCACGATCGTCGACCCGCTCAGCGACACCAACTCCTTCGCGGCGGCCCAGCACGACGCCACCCTCGCCTTCCCGGTGCTGGCGGCGGTGCTCTTCGCTGCCGCGATTCTCGTCTCGACGCTCGGGTCGGGGGTCACGCTGCGCCGCTTCCTGCGGGTCTGAGGGCCGCGTGAGCTACCGCGCCGCGGTGGCCTTCGGAGTCGCCCTGATCGTCTTCCTCGCCGGCGGGATCTACCTCGGCGGGCACCCCTCGAAGCTGCCGAAGTGGGCGCGCGAAGCGTTCACCGAAGAACCGACCAGCCTGGTCGGCGAAGCCTCGGAAATCATCAAGGACAACTACTTCCGCAAGGTCGGCAACACCGAGCTCGGCAACGCCTCGCTGCAGGGCATGGTCCGCGAGCTGCGCAAACGTCACAAAGACCGCTTCTCCGATTACTTCTCGCCGGAAAGCCTTGAAGGGTTCAACCAGCAGATCGAAGGGCGCTTCTCCGGGATCGGGCTGAGCGTCGTCTCGGTGAAGAAGGGCCTCCACGTGGTCAAGGTGTTCCACGGGTCGCCGGCCGAAGGCGCCGGGATCGAAGCGGGGGACACGATCGTCTCGGTCGAAGGGGAATCGATCGCCGGGCTCGACTCGACCGCGGCAACGAAGAAGATCAAAGGACCGGAAGGCAGCGAAGTGACGGTCGGGGTCCTCGACGGGAAGACGAAGAAGACGACCGAAAAGACGATCGTCCGGGCGGAGGTCGAGCTGCCCAACGTCTCGGCGCGGCTGTTCACGACCGACGGCAAGAAGATCGGGTACGTGAGGCTCTTCTCCTTCAGCCAGGAAGCGAGCCGGCAGTTGGCCCACGGGATCGAAAAGGTGCAGGGGGAAGGGGCCGAAGGGCTGGTGCTGGACCTGCGGGCGAACCCGGGCGGGCTGCTCGAAGAGGCGGTCGACACGGCATCGCTGTTCCTTCCCGAGGGCGAAGTCGTGGTGACGACCAAATCGCGCACCAAGGGAGATTCGACCAAGAAGAGCGGCGAGGGGCGGATCGTCGAGGTGCCGTTCGACGTGCTGATCGACCGGGGCACGGCGAGTGCCGCCGAGATCCTCACCGCGGCGCTGCAGGATGACGCCAAGGCGACCGTGGTCGGGACGCGCTCCTACGGCAAGGGCGTGTTCCAGGAAGAGCACGGGCTGGCGAACGGCGGCGCGCTGAAGCTGACGGTGGGCGAATACTTCACCCCGAACGGGGAAAACCTGGCGGAAACCGGCGGGATCCATCCCGAAGTGAAGGCCGTCGACAACCCGAAGACGGGGGCCGACGAGGCGCGGCAGAAGGCGCTGGAAACGGTCGCCGCGCAGGTCGCGGGTTGACGCCGGGGCGGGGGCGGAGCGACGGCGAGCGGCGCGGGCGCGGCCGGCGGCGGGAGGCGGCACCGCGGAGCGCCGGCGGTCGCGGCAACGCGTCGCGGAGGTCGGCGGGACGAGGCGGCGGCGCACGCGGCGGGACGCTCTCGCGACGCGAGCCGACCAGCGCGCGGGACGCGGTCGCCGACCTGCTCGAGGAGCGGCTCGGGCTGCGCGGCTTCACCGGTCTGGTCGAGGAGGAAGCCGCACGGGCGGCGGAGGAGGCTGAAGCGCGCGACCTGGCGCGCCGCGACCTGACCGAGCTCGCCACCTTCACCGTCGACCCGGCGACCGCGCGCGACTTCGATGACGCCGTCTCCGCCCAGCACGAGGGCGAGGGCTGGCGCGTCTGGGTCCACATCGCCGACGTCGCCGCCCACGTGCGGCCGGGCTCGCCGCTCGACATGGAGGCGCTGCGGCGCGCCAACTCGACCTACGTACCGGGGACGGTCGAGCCGATGCTGCCGCACGTGCTCTCCAGCGGAGCATGCAGTCTTTCACCTGGGGTCGAGCGGCTTGCCGTCACCGCCGAGATCGAGCTCGACGCGGCGGCGCGCCCGACCCGGACCCGCTTCTATCGCAGCCGGATCCGCTCCGACGCACGCCTCGACTACGACCAGCTCGACCGCGTCTTCGACGGCCGCGAGGAGCCGCCCGCGGCGGCGGCCGAACCGTTGGCGGCGGCGCGCGAGGTGGCGGCGGCGCTCGGCGAGCACCGCGGGGCGACCAGCCTCGACGTCGAATCGGCCGAGCCGGAGTTCGAGTTCGACCTCGATGGCAACGTCGTCGCCGCCCACCGGGTGCCGCAGACGGAGGCCCACCGGCTGATCGAGCGGCTGATGATCCTTACCAACGAGCAGGTGGCGGAGTTCCTGGTCGAGCGCCGTGTCCCGGCCGTCTACCGGGTCCACGCCCAGCCTGACCCGCCGCGGATCGAACGGCTGCTGGAGCAGCTGGGGGCGCTCGACGTGCCGACGCCGCCGCTGGGGCAGGGGCTCTCGCCGCGCTCGGCGGGGGAGATGGCGGCGGCGGCGAGCCGGCTGGCGCGGGGCGAGGCCGCACGGCGTGGGCACGGCCGCGACGCATATACCTCCCTTGTGCTCAGGTCGCTCAAACAGGCCGCCTACAGCGAGCAGAACTCCGGCCACGCCGGGCTCGGCTCCGATGCCTACACCCACTTCACCTCGCCGATCCGGCGCTACCCGGACCTGCTCGTGCACCGGGCGCTGCTGGCGGCGCTGGGAGAGGGGGAGGAGGCCCCGACCCTGAGCGAGGCGCGCGAGGTGGCGGCCTACAGCTCCGCCCAGGAGCGCGAGTCGGCGAAGATCGAGCGCGATGCTGATGACATCTGCGCCGCACACTTGCTGGAACGGGAGCTCGGGGAGCGCGGGCTCGACGCCGAATTCGACGGCGAGGTGTCGGGCGTGATCCGGGCAGGGGCATTTGTCGCCTTCGGCGGCGAGCTCGGCGACGTCTACGAGGGGATGCTGCCGTCGCGGACCCTGCCCGGGGGCCGATATGAGCTCGATCGGGCCGAGGTGTCGCTGATCGGCAGCGGCGAGGGTGCGACGGCGCTGCGGCTGGGGGACCCGGTGCGGGTGCGGGTCGCCGGTGTGGACGGTGAGCGCGGCCGGGTCGACCTGGAGTTGACCGGTGGTGGTGGCAAGCCCGGCGACCGGAAAGGTCGCAAAGGCGCATCCCCACCCGCACGGCGCAAAGGCGGACGGAAAGCGCGCTGATGGCGAAGAAATCGAAAAAACGGGGGCCCGCCTCCGGCGATGTCGTCACCAACCGCCGCGCGCGCCACAAATTCGAATTCGTCGAAACGATGGAGGCGGGGATCGTCCTGACCGGCTCCGAGGTCAAGTCGCTGCGCGGCGGGCAGGCCCAGATGACCGATTCCTATGCCGTGGTCGAAGAAGGTGAGGTGTGGCTGCGCAAGCTCTACATTCCGCCCTACGAGCACGCCGAGATCGACGCCCACGTGCCCGACCGGCCGCGCAAACTGCTGCTTCACCGTGACGAGATCGAGCGCCTGATCGGCAAAACGGCGGAGAAAGGCCTCACCCTGGTGCCGGTGCGGATCTACTTCAAAGGACCGCGGGCGAAGGTCGAGCTGGCGCTGGCGCGGGGCAAGGAGGGACGCGACCGTCGACGTGAGATCGCCGACCGCGATGTCCGCCGCGAAGTCGAACGCGATTTCAAAAGCCGGATGCGATGAAGATGAATGCCAGGACCCAGACCGAGGTGGGATCGGTTGACCAGGCGGAATCCTTTGCAAGGATGAATCGATGCTCGTTGCGAACATCAGCGACTACATCTCCGACCACACCGGTTGGTTCATCGCCGCTCTCGCCGCCGCGATCCTGGTGCTGCTCCTGGTGGTCATCGTGACCCAGCGCCGCAACAAAGAGGCCGAAGAGAAGGCGAAAGCCGCCGAGGGCGCTCCAGCGGCGTCAGGGGCGCCGCCCGCCGCGCCGAGCGGCCCGCCCGCCGGCGAGACCCGCAAGCAGCGCCGCGAGAGGATCCGCCGGGAGCAGCGCGAAGCTCGCGATCAGATGCGCAAAGAGCGTCGCGAGGCCGTCGAAAAACGTAAGCAAGAGCGCGTCGCCAGGCGGACCGGCCAAGCCCTGCCCGCCGCGGCTCCGGCCGCCGCCGCGGCCGCCGGCCCCGGGGTGACTCCAGCCCCGCCCACCGCCGCTGCGAAACCCGCAGAGAAGCCGAAGAAGGGCTTCTTCAGGCGCGGCGGCAAGAAGGCGAAGGAACGGGCCGCCGCCGAAGAGCGCGTGGCCGCCGCCCGCACTGCCGGTAACCAGACCACCGAGACCCCCGAGACTGCCGCGGACGCCTTGGCCGGTTCCGGCACCACGCCGCCGCCGCTCGGTGCCCCGGTGTCGGCGAGTACTTCCGACTCCACGCCATCGACCGCCGAGGAGCCGCCGCCTCCTCCGGTGCAGAACCTCTCGGCGCTCGCCGCCGCCGGGTCCGAGGACTTCCGCCCGAGTGACGCGCCCGAGCCGCCGAGCCTCGCCGAGTCGCCCGCGATCCCGCCCCCACCGCCGCTCGGCTCTGAGTTCCCGAACACGCCGGTGCCGCTGACGGTGGCGCCGACCACCGAGGCACCTCCCGGGCCGACCGGGCCGCCGCCCGCTGCTCCGCTGCCGACCGACACCGACGCGGCCGCCGCCGAACAGCGTGTCCGCGAAAAAGTCGCCCAGGTGCGCTTCGAGGAGCAGCGGATCCGGGCCGAGGCCGATCGGCGGATGCAGGAGGCCGAGCGCCTTCAGGACGAGGCGGCGGTGTCGCCGCTGAATACCTTCGGCGAGCCGCCCGCCCCTGAGCCGTCCGCACCCGAGCCACCGGTGACCTCGGAGACCGCGCCCGGCTCGCCCTCGATCGCGGATGCCGGCGCGCCGGACCCGGCGGTGCCCGCCGCGGACTTCTCCTTCGCCGAGCAGCGCCTGCAGGCGGGGCGCGAAGCCCGCGAGCGCTCGATGGAAGAAGCCGAGCGCCGGCTGCGGGAAATCGACGAACGGACCAAGGCCGCCGAGGAGCGCGCCGCCGCCGCCAAACGGCTGGAGAGCATCCGCGCCGAAGAAGAATCCCAGCAGCAACGACTCGAAGAGATGCAGCGCGCGGTCGCCGCGGCCGAGCAGCGCGCCCGGGAAGCCGAGCAGCGCGCCCGCGAAGCCGAGGAAGAGGTGGTCCGCTCGCTCAACGCGATCAGCCCGGCGATCGACTCGCCGACCCCACCGCCCACTCCGCTCGCCGACCCACCGCCGCCCGCGGCACCCATCGCGGCGCCGCCGGCCGCTCCCGACACCTCGACTTTCCAGCTTCCGCCGACGCCTCCGCAGCCGCCCTCGCCCGCGGCGCCCGCGGGTGAGGAGATCAACCTCAACTCGGTGACCTTCGAGAAGTTGCGCTCGCAGAACCTCTCGGTCACCCAGGCGACCCGCCTGCTGGCCCACCGCGAGCGGCTCGGCGGCTTCAACTCGGTCGACGACCTCGACCAGGTCGCGGGCTTCCCCGACGACGTCCTCGCCGATCTCAAGCGGCGCGCGACCGTCTAGTCCCTCCTAGCTGCCGCTCTCCCACTTCTCCAGCAGCTTCAGCCAGACCTCACTGCGAGTGGGGTAGGGGGCGATCGCGTGGCGCAGGCGCGCCCGCGGCACCGCGGCGACGATCGCGATCGTCGCCGCCTGCAGGAAGTCGGCGGTCTCGAAGCCGGTGAAGGTGGCGCCGACGATCGTCTCGTTCGCCTGGTCGATCACCAGCCGCGATCTGCCGCCCGTCCCCTTGCCCTGGAAGCTGGCCCCGGGGGAGCCGTCGGTGGGGACCTCGACCGCGCGGGCGTCGATGCCCGCCGTTTCGGCCTGCGCCAGGGTCTTGCCGACCGCCGCCACCTGCGGGTCGGTGAAGGTGACGCGCGGCGAGCCGAGGCCTTCGGCGATCGCCCTGGCATCCCGCCCGAGCAGGTTCTCGGCCACGATCCACGCCTGGTACTTGCCGACGTGGGTGAAGAGGCTGCGACCATTGACGTCGCCGATCGCGTAGAGGGCCGGATCGCCGCCGACCCGCATCCGATCGTCGACCTCGAGGAAGCCGTCTTCGTCGGCCTCGACCCCGATCGCTTCGAGGCCGAGGTCGTCGCTGTGGGGCTTGCGGCCGACCGCGACGAGGATCTCTTCGCCTTCGACCGCCGCTCCCTCCTTCAGCGCGGCGATCACCCCGGCGCCGCCCGCGCGGACCGACTCGACCTTGTCGCCGATCCGCACATCGACGCCGAAGCGGCCGCGCAGCGCCGCCGCCACTTCTTCGCCGGCGAAGGGCTCGTCGCGGCCGAGCAGGTGCGGGCCGCCCGTGACCAGCGTCACCTTCGTGCCCAGTGACGCCCAGGCCTGGGCGAGCTCGCTGCCGACCGGACCGCCGCCGAGCACGATCATGCTCGACGGGACCTGCTTCGCCGTGGTCGCCTCGCGGTTGTTCCAGGCGCGGACCGAGTCGAGGCCGTCGATCGGCGGCATCAGCGCGCCTGAGCCGGTGGCGACGATCACCGCCCGCGAGGCCGTCAGCTCGTCCTCACCGACGGTGACCCGGCCCGCGCCGACGAAGCGCCCGGCGCCGCGGAAGAGGTCGATCTCCCGTTCTTCGAGCCAGGGCATCTGTCCGGAGTCGTCCTCGTCGTGGATCACCTCGGTACGCCGCGCCAGCACCGCCGCCGGGTCGAGGCGGTCGTCAACGCCGACCGGAACGCCGGGGATCCGTCGCGCCTCGGCGAGCACGTCAGCGGGCCGCAGCAGCGCCTTCGAGGGCATGCAGGAGTAATAGGAGCATTCGCCGCCGACCAGATCTTTCTCGACGATCGCCACCTTCCAGGCGCTGTCGGCGAGGCGCCCGGCCACCACCTCGCCGGCCGGGCCGGCGCCGAGGACGATCGCGTCGTAGGTCTTGGGGCTCATCGGGGTTGGCTCATCTGGGCTCGGATCATCTGCTCTGTCGCGCCCGCCGTACCCGCGCGCTTGTCCCGCAAATACGCGGCGCGTACACTTTCAGATGCATCCAGCACGGGGGCGACAGGCTTCGACGTGGTCGATTCGTGCGAAAGGTTGCAGGTCGAGGTTGCCGGAGGCCTCGTTAAACCCCGGCACAAACCAATACGTGCGGACCATGAGTTCGCCCTTGCCGCTTAGTTCATAGCTAAGCCGTAAGAGTCGGTCCTCCTCCGCCCGCGAGGGGGGACACCGGCTTCAATTGCGGGCTTACTCGGACGGCGCGCCCTGTCCGGCCGGGGAAATTCAAGGGGCTTTGTCTTCCGTAGTGCCTGTCGGCGCGGACCCCGGGAGACGAGATCAAAGCGCCGGCTAAACCTGTAGACACCCTCGCATTGCGTCCGCGGATCCGAGTTCGAATCTCGGCGCCTCCATCAACAGCTCGTCCGGCCCCGGTGGCCGGGCGAGCCCGTGCGCGCGGGTGGAACGGTCAGGCGGGAACCGGGAGGCGGCCGAAGGACTCAGGCCGCGGCAGGAGCAAGGACGGGCGCCGTGGGTCGTGCAGGCGGAGGTAGAAGTAGGCGGTGCCGGCGCGGCCGACGAAGAGGCCGTCGGTCTGGCCGTCGTAGACGCCGAGCGGCCACGGTGCCCCGGTCTCCAGATGACGCTCGATGCCGGCGGCGGCCACCTCGTGGGCGAGGGCCGGCTCCCCGCCGAACCAGGCCGCCCCCTCGGCGATCACCTCGGCGTTGCCGGTCAGGCCGTGACAGAGGGAGTAGTTGCCTGCGACCATTTCGCGGCCGAGCGCGGCCGCGGTGGTCTCGAGGGCGAGGCGAGCCTCCTCCTCGCACTCCTCTGGGCCGCCCAGCTCGCAGGCCCGCAGTCGCGTCAGGGCGATGCCGGGGGCGCCGTGGCACCAGAGCGTCGCGCAGGGCGGCGCGGCGTCGTCAGGTCGGCCGCGGAGGACGAACTCACGAAGGTCGGGCCAGTTGCGAGCTTGGGGGTCATAGAGCGAGCGCTCGTAGGCGAACGCCGCTTCGGCCGCCGCCCGGAACTCCGCCCCGCCGCCGGCCCGATGCAGCTCCAGCAGCGCGACCGCCACCCCGGCGGCGCCGTGGGAGAGGCCGGTCAGGTTGCGATCGTCCGGCGACGACGGCGACGGCCACGACCATCCCGTCTGGTCGCGGTCGGCGGCCGCGACCAGGTCCTCACCGAGCTTGACCGCCCGCTCGAGCGTCGCCGCCTCGACCGCGAGCTCGCGCAGGGCGAGCAGCGCCAGGACGCCGCCGGTGCGACCGGCGATCAGGTCGTTCTCGAGTGGCTCGGTCACGTAGTCGAGACCGCCCACCAGCTCCCCGGCCCGCTCGGCTAGCCCCGGCACCGCGAGCACCCTCCCTGCCCGCGCAGCGCAGAGGGCGATGCCGAGGCGGCCGCCATAAACGCCTAGGCGCGCGGGTGCAGGGAGGTCGTCCGCTCGCGTCAGCGCGTGCTCGAGCGCCCCCAGGGCGACCCGTCGCAGCTCGGGCTCCTCGCCGCCGCCCGCGTCGAAGAGCTCGGCGAGGACGAGCCCGACTCCCGCCGTGCCACCGTAGAGGTCGGGGCCGAAGGAGGCGTAGGTCATCGCGACCGTTCCTCCTGGGCCTTCGTCCGGCGCAGCGCCGACCCAGGTGCAGCGCTCGCCGCTCCAGATCGCCGCGGCGGCGATCTCCCCGCCAAGCCTTAGCGCCGCGTCCAGGTAGCCCTCGGCGCTCACGACACCGGCTCGTACTCGTCGGCCGAGTCGGCGTTCAGGTAGGGCCGGGCGAAGGCGACGCCGCGCTCCTCGAAGACCTGCTCGACCAGCGCCAGGCGCGCCGCCGCACCCTCCCGACCGAGCTCGAACCCCCGCACCATCGCCTCCGCCAGCAGGCCGCAGCGGTCCATCCCGAAGCTGTCGCCACCGACCGGATCCTCGGCGACCGCGAGGCCCTCGCCGAGCGCCTTGGTCAGCGCCGGGGTCCCCGGCCGCAGGTAGGCGGCGACCGCCGCCCGGAGCGGCGACAGCAGCGCCGCCACCCGTGCGCGCAATCGCTTCGGCGTGTAGAGCACGCCGGCGTCGCAGCGCGTGTAGAGAGTGGGATCGATCGCCACCTTGAGGCGGAACGGCAGCCCCGCCTCGTTGAGGAGGCGCGTCCCGGCCGCGACCAGCGCCTCGCCGCCGCGGCTCTCGAGGTGCCAGTAGTGGCGGACGAGGGGCTCGTCCTCGCCCAGATCCTCGTTGCCGAGGGCGACGTAGAAGCCCGGCGAGAGCCGCAAGAGCTCGGGTGGCATGAGGATGCCGACCTCGGCCCCGGGCACGGTGTCGCGTCCGCAGACCTCCTCGGGTCGCACCCAGAGGCTGAGCCCGTGACGGCGCACGACGAGCCGCCCGTCGGGTTCGGTCCGCACCACCTCCCAGCCGCCGGCGCGGCTGCCGGTCCCGTGGTTGGCCCGCGAGAGCGCGTCGATGAAGGCCGAGGCCCCGTGCGGCCGCGCCGTGCTGCGATCGGCCGACCGCGCCACCGCCCCACCGGTGCAGTAGAAGCTGGCATAAAGCTGCTCGCGCAGCCGGTCGTGGAGGTAGGCGCGGGCCGCCTCGGAGCCCATCCGCGCGACCGTCTCGGCCGGCAACGGGGCGGTCGGCTCGCCGTACCAGGAGAAGCTGGTCGGGGTGTCGATCCGCAACCCCTCCACGGCGCTCTCGACTACCTGCCGGTAGGGGCTCACGCTGGTGCCGCCACGAGGCCGAGCAGCCGTTCCGCCGCAACGGCGGGGCGCTGGATCAGGTTCGAGCCCAGCTGCAGGTGGAGGATCGCGGTGCTGTTCAGGCGCTGGGCGAACTGGGAGCCCTCGAAGGCGTCCTGGAGCAGGCGTGCGCCGGCGTAGGAGACCGCCCGCTGTAGCGGCTCCTCGGCGAGCGCCGGTCGCCCGTCGCTTGCTCCCGCGTAGGCCTCGCAGAGCGCCCTCAACGCCCCCTTCATCGCGTCGAGGGGAAAGCGGGCGAGAGCCGGGAAGCGCTCCGGCGGTTCGCCGGCGACGACCGGGATCGAGGAAAGCCAGGCGCCGAGGTACTGGCCGATCGCGGTGCCGAGGTCCCAGTGAGGGTCGCCCGCGACTGCCAGCTCCCAATCGACCAGGTGGAGCCGCTCATCGCCACCGACCAGGCAGTTTTCCCACTTCGCATCCTGGTGGATCAGCGTCTCCACCCGCCAGCCCTGGCGCAGCTCATCGAGGCGCTCGCCCAGCCCCTCGGCGTTCTGGACGATCCCGATCAGCTCCAGATTCGCCGCGCTCGAGTTGCGGAAGACGCCGCTGTCGGGGCGGTGGATCGAGAGCACCCACGGCGTCGGCGCCTCCGGGTACGTCGCCCGCATCTCTCGGTGCAGGGTCCCGAGTGCCGACCCCAGCTGCGCTCCTAGCGCCGCGGGGAAGCCTTGGGTCCGCATATGCCGCGCGCGCAGGTCCTCCGCCTCGCGCAGCAGTTCGAAGATCAGCAAGCCCTCGTCCGGGTCCCAGTCGACGACGGCGGGCAGGTGGCGATCAAGCTCCTCTCCCCGCGCCACCAGCTCCTCGAAGACGGCGGCTTCGCGGGCGACCGTCGTCGCCCCTTCCGCCGAGCGCCCCTGCTTCAGCAGGTAGGAAGGCCCGCCTTCGACCACGGCGGCAAAATTGCGGTTCTTGCTGGAGACATCGCGGACGACGATCCCGCCGCCGACCACGGCCTCCGCGCTCAGTAGACCGCGGCGCAACAGGTACAGGGTGACGTCCTCCTGTCCGAGCACCTGCTGCAGCCTGGCCGCGCGTCTACTGCTGCTGCGGTCGGAACGGGCCGACCGGGTTGACCGCCGGCGTCCCGGTCCACGGTTCCGGTGGGCACCCACCCGCCCTGCTCTCGAGCATTCCGAAGCCGCGGTACGGGCACAGCCTCGTGACGAACCTTTCGCAGCGACCGTATTGCGTCGGGCAAACGAAGTTCCACGACATACAGACCCAACCGTTCGTCGTCGGCGCCACCGGTTCGATCGGACCGCCGGGTGGGGCCATCATCTCCTCCTTGCACCCCCACGGCGAGCAGGTCGCGAGGGGTGCTTCGGTGGGTTTGCAGGTGCGGGTGATGTGGCACCAGAAGTACTCGCTGGCCGGGCGGACCTCACGGTCGGCGGCCGGGGCGCCCGCCAGGTTGCCTTCGGCGATCGAGCCGGCCAGGAACTCCGCCTGCACCTCCTGCGGTTGCGGGGACGAATGGGACAGCATCGCGGCGGGGTCGACCCAGAGGATCGTCCCTTCGTCGTCGGCGAGGGTGCGGCTATAGAGGATCGCCTCGTCGGGGACGTCGACGTAGCTGGTCAGATCGATGTCCAGCCAGAGGCGGGTCGATTTCCGATCGGCCGCGGGTCCCGGGTACCCGAACAGCCTCGTCGCCCGTTTCGGCGGTTGGTTCGGGTCGGAGGCGAGCGCCTCGACCAGAGGGTGGTGTGGCACGGATTTCGTACGCGCGGACCGTTTCTGCTCTGGCATCTGAAACTCCCCAGTTCCTAAATAAAGATTTTCTAATACCGAGACAAACTACGCAGAGCCGTCCTTGAAAGTCAAGGTTCCTTATCTGGCTGATTACGGGACCGACTGTCAGGAGGCGGCGCGCGAGCCGAGCCAAGCGAGGACGTCGGCGGCATCGCGGTCGGGCGGGAAGACGGGATAGAAGGCCTTGACGATCACGCCCTTTTCGGCGACGAAGGTGAGGCGTCTGTAGAGGGTGGCGTGCTCACCGGCGATCTCGACCTCGAAGGTGGGGAGGCCGAGAGCCCCGGCGAGGCGGAGCCCCGGATCGGCGAGCAGCGGATAGGGGATGTGCTCGCGGGCCGCGAACTCGGCCTGTTCGGCCTCGCTCTGGGCGCTGATCCCGATCAGGCGCGTGCCGTGGCCCTCGAAGGCGGTGAGGCTGTCGCGGTAGGAGCAGCTCTGCGGGGTGCAGCCGCGGGCACCGGGGATGTCGTCCCAGCCCTGCGGCAGCGGCTCCCCGGGAACGCCGGTCCGCGGGTAGACGTAGGCGACGAGCAGTCCCGTCGCGAGCTCCGCCAGATCGACCTCGCCGCCGCTCGTCGCCGGCAGCGAGACGCTGGGGACGGGCGTGCCGGGGAGGTGGTCGGCGGCGCCATCGTCATCGGGAACCGGCAGGTCATCGGGGAGGGACGTGTAATCGCTCATGCTCAGCTCGCTGCCCGGGCCAGTTCGCGCCACGGGTCGATGTCCCAGAAGCCGCGGGCGGCGCCGGAGGTCGACGGCAGGACCCAGACGCTCGCGCCGCCGATCGTCTCCGGTTGCGGTCCGTAGATGACCGGATGACCGAGCGAAGCCCGCGCCGCGTTCTTGCCGTTGAACGCGAGGTGACTGGGAGCGGCGGCGGCGATCGCCGC
Source organism: uncultured Solirubrobacterales bacterium (assembly GCA_963795675.1). Lineage (GTDB taxonomy): Bacteria > Actinomycetota > Thermoleophilia > Solirubrobacterales > 70-9 > VAYN01. The sequence continues at coordinate 15,858 of CAWCJB010000019.1, read as the reverse complement.
GGTCAGGCGCTTGCGGTCGACGCCGCGGCTGCCGACCTCGGCATCGGAACCCGCGGCCGTCTTGCTGATGTCGGTGAGGCCGATCCCGAACTTGGCCAGCCGCGGGAATTCCGCCGGGCGCAGGAGGACCGGGGTCAGGCCGACCTCATGGAGTGTCGCCCAGAACCCGTTGCCGGGTCCGGCGTAGTAGGCCCCGGCCTGGGCCGACGCGGTTCCTGGGGCGGTTCCACAGAACACCACGCGCATCTCTGGCGCGAGGACATCGGGGAGGACCTGCCGGGAGAAGGTCATCGGCGGAGGTCCGCGCGGGGCAGTGCCGCCAATTCGATCTCGCTGCTGACAGCGCCGATCTCCTCCGGCAGACGCGCCAGCTCGGCGGCGGTGACGAACTCCAGCTCCTGCCCGAGCGGGCGGAAGAAGTTGTCGTAGTGGGTGGGGACGACGGTGCGCGGTTCGAGCAGCGGCAGGATGCGCTGCCAGTAGCGCTCGGTGAAGCCGCGCCCGGCGACGCCCGCGAGGAAGACGTCGACGCCCCGCTCGCGCACCGCCTCGTCGACGAGATTGGCGCTGCCCTGGTGGTAGAAGCGGACGCCCGCGACCGCGATCGTGATGCCCCAGACCTGGCCGCAGCGATAGGCGGCCGGGGAGAGCGAGTCAAGGTGCTCGCAGGTCAGTTCGCCGTCGTAGGGGACGGCCAGACCGAGCAACAGCTTCGAGTGCGCGCTGGGGGTGAAGCTGACCTCGAACGGCCCCAGCTCATAGACGCGGTAGGGCTCGACCTCGACCGCCCGCTCGGCCATCCCGTGCAGCGCCATCAGGTTGACCAGCGAGTCCGATCCGTACGCCTTGCAGCCGAGGCGCCGGGCCAGCGCCGGGGCGTCCACCGCGTGATCGAAGTGGGTGTGGCCGACGAGGACGCCGACGGCCTCGCCGGGCGCGCGGACGAAGCGCTCCAGCGCGGCTGGGTCGGGGAGCGCCCGCCGCCGCAGCAGGAGGTCGCGGAAGGGAACGCGGGAGAAGTAGGGATCGACGAAGAGGGTGTGGCCCTCGTGGGTGAGGCGATAGCCGGAGACGCCGAGCCATTCGACTTCGAGCCCGGCCGGGAGCTGCAGCGGGTGCGCCTCCAGCTCGCTCAGCGCTTCGCCGTCGGCGCGCGCGGTGGCGCGTCGCCCGACCTGCGACCGCGCCAGGTCGCCGAGATGTCGTAGTGGCCCCGCCATCACCCCAGGTTAGGGCGGCTCTGGCGACGACGGCGGCCGATACGGTGGCGTGGATGGAACGCTACGTCGCCTTCCTGCGCGGGATGAACCTCGGCAACCGGCGGATCAAGAACCCGGAGCTGGTCGCGCATTTCGAGGCGATGGGGCTGGAGGAGGTCGCCACCTTCCGGGCGAGCGGCAACGTTGTCTTCGTCGACCCGGCGGGCGAATCGGAGTCGAAGTTGCAGAAACGGGTCGAAAAGGAGCTCGGGCGTAGGTTCGGCTACGACGTCGCAGTGTTTCTCCGCTCCGCCGAGGAGGTCAGCGCGATCGCCGCGCGCGAGCCGTTCCCGGCGCAGGCGATCGCCGCCTCGAAGGGCAAACCGCAGGTGGTGCTGCTGGGTCGCAAACCGAGCGCCAAGGCGAAGAAGGATGTGCTGGCCTTGGCGCCCGAGGGCGACCTGATCGTGTTGGAGGGCCGCGAGCTGCATTGGCTGCCGACCGTCGGGCTTTCCGAAACCGAGCTCGACACCAAGGCGCTCGACAGCGCCCTCGGCAAGGGCACCACCCGCACCGCCGGGACGATCGAGCAGATCGCCGCCAAGTACTGCGGCTGAGCGCCCGCCGCGCCGCGCGTCGCCGAGACGCCGTCTCATCTACCTTGGATCCATATGGCGATTGCGACCGCAACCTCCCTGGACGTCTACGTCGGCGGCAAGCTGCTGTTCGGCGACGTCTCCTTCAAGCTCGAGCCGGGCGACCGGATGACCCTCTCGGGCCGCAACGGGGCGGGCAAGTCGACCCTGCTCCGGGTGCTTTCCGGCGAACTGACCCCGGAGGAGGGAAGCGTCTCGATCCAGCGCGGCGCCCGCGTCGCCCTCCACGACCAGCGCCCGCCGCGCGACTCCGACGCGAAGCTCGGCGACTACGTGTTCTCCGGCCGCAGCGACATGCTCGAGACCGAGGTCGAGCTGGCCCGCCTCGAGGGCGAGATGGTGGACGGCGCCTCGGAAGAGACGATGGCCGCCTACGCGGTCGCCCAGGCGCGGCTCGAAGCCGGTGGCGGCTACCGCTGGCGCGATGAAGTGCTCGAAGTCCTGCGCGGCCTCGGCTTCGGCCCCGAGCACGCCGACCGCGCGTTGAAGACCTTCTCCGGCGGCGAGCTGACCCGCGCCTCGCTCGCCCGCGCGCTCGCCTCGCGCCCCGACCTGCTGCTCCTCGACGAGCCTACGAACCATCTCGACATCCCCTCGCTCGAGTGGCTCGAGCGCTACCTGGTCGGGATCGACGCCGCCGTCGTCCTCGTCGCCCACGACCGCTGGTTCCTCGAGGCGGTCGGCACCTCGGTGCTGGAGCTGGAGGCGCAGCGCGCCCGCTTCTTCGCCGGCCCCTGGCATGCCTGGCGCCAGGAGCAGGCCGCCCGGCAGATCGCCCTCGGCAAAGCGATCGACCGCCAGGAAGCGGAGCTCGAGCGGATGGAGCGCTTCGTCGAGCGCTTCCGCTACAAGGCCTCGAAGGCGAAACAGGCCCAGTCGCGGGTCAAACAGATCGACAAGAAGAAGAAAGAAGGCCCGGTCTCCGAAAAGCGCGACAAGCGCCACCTTCGCTTCTCCTTCAAACCGCCGGAGCGCCCCGGCCGCGTCGTCCTCAAGCTGCACGAGGCGCGGATCGAGGTGCCGGGCCGGGTGCTGCTCGAGGACGCCGACCTCGAAGTCGAACGCGGCGAACACGTCGTCCTCGTCGGCGCCAACGGCAGCGGCAAGACGACGATGATCGAGACCTTGGCGGGGCAGAAGCAGCCCGCCGCCGGAATCGTCCGCACCGGCCACAACGTCAACCTCGGCTACCTCTCCCAGCACGCCGACACCGCGGCGGGGTCCGGCACCGTGCTCGACGCGGCGCAGCGGGAGACCGGCCTCACCGGCCCGAAGGCCCGCGCCCTCCTCGGCGGCTTCCTCTTCTCCGGCGGCGACGTCGAAAAGCAACTTTCCGACATCTCCGGTGGTGAGCAGCGACGGCTGTCACTGGCGATCCTCGTCTCCTCCGGGGCCAACGTCCTGATCCTCGACGAGCCCACCAACCATCTCGACATCGAGAGCCGTGAGGCGCTCGAGGACGCGCTGACCGAGTTCGAGGGGTCGGTCGTGCTGATCTCGCACGACCGAGCGCTGCTGGAGGCGGTCGGCAGCCGCACGATCGTGCTCGAGGACGGCAAGCTGACCGCTCACCAAAGCGGCTGGGCCGAGTACCAGCGGCGTCACGACGAACGCGAGGCCGCGGGCGACGCGGCGGCGAAGGGCGCGGCGAAGAAGGAGAAGGCCGGGAGCCCGGCGGCGACCAAGCGGCGCGACGACAAGGCGGCCGAAAAGGCCGTGCGCAAGGCGGCGCGGCTGGAGGAGCGGATCGCCAAGGCCGAAGCGCAGCTGAAGACGGTCGAGGAGGAGCTTGCCGATCCCGCCGCCTGGGCGAACCCGAGCCGCACCGAGCAGGCGACGGCCAGGCACGAGGCGGCGAAAGCGGCGGTCGAGGAACTATTGGCCCAGTGGGAGGCGGCAGTTGGCTAGAAGACGACGGTCCGCTCGCCGTCGGTCAGGACCCGGTCCTCGAGGTGCGCGGTGACCGCGCGAGCGAGGACGATCCGCTCGACGTCGCGGCCGATCCGGACCAGGTCCGGGACCTCGGCCTCGTGGCCGACCCGGACCACGTCCTGGTCGATGATCGGCCCGGCATCGAGCTCCGCCGTCACGTAATGGGCGGTCGCCCCGATCAGCTTCACCCCGCGCTCGTGGGCCCGCGCGTAGGGATCGGCGCCGACGAAGGCGGGCAGGAAGCTGTGGTGGATGTTGATCGCCGGCGCGCCGAGATCGGTGAGGAAGGCGGGGGAGAGGATCTGCATGTAGCGGGCGAGGACGAGCAGGTCGACCTCGCCGATCAGCTCCAGCGCCCGTCGCTCGGCCGTCTCCTTGCTCTCCCGGTCGATCGGCAGATGCTCGAACGGCAGCCCGACCGACTCGACCTCCCCGCGCAGATCCTCGTGGTTGGAGATGACGGTGACGATCTCGCCCCCGAGGTGCCCGTTGCGCCAGCGCCAGAGCAGGTCGGAGAGGCAGTGGTCCTCGCGCGACACCATCACCGCGATCCGCTTGTCGCGGGTCGACTCGCTGAAGCTGTAGTCCATCTCGGCGGGGGCGGCGATCTCCGCCGCGAAGCGCTCCTTCACCGCCACCCGCTCCGCGACCGGCGGCGAGTCGAAGACCATCCGCATGAAGAACCGGCCCGCCGCGGTCGAGTGCTGGTCGACGTCGACGATGTTCAGCCCGGCGCCGGCGAGGAAGCCGGAGACGGTCGCGATCAGGCCCGGCCGGTCCGGGCAGGCGAGCAGCAAGCGAGTGGTGTTGGCGTCTGGAGCGATCAGGGGATCATGCCTATTTGGCGCCGGATGCGCCTTCTAGAGCCAAAACGCTGCAAAACGCCAATTTCTTCTGTGATGGCCCTACGGCGAGGGCCACCTTTTCTCGTCCCGATCAGCGAACCAAATCGGCTTGCAATCGATGACCTTCCTGATCTTGTCGAAGTCGGCATCGTGGTGCACCACTCCGAACCCGTGATGCTCGGCCGTTGCGGCGATCAAAAGGTCGGCCCATTTGACTCGGTGATAGCCGTGTGAGCTGGGATTTAGTTCCGCGAGTTCATCAAACGCCTGAACTGCGCGCAGACCGATGGTGCGGCGCAATTCAGCCTTTCGGAATTGATCGAAGAATTCGCGTTGCCTCTGAATCTGCTCAGTCGTTCTAAGCCCGTAGATGATCTCCAGTTCGACCACCGGGGAGATTCGCAAGCGGTCCATCTTGAGTGCTTCCGCAAACTCCAGCCGCGCTGCACGGGGAGCGCGGGGAAGCTTGACGAAGACGCAACTGTCAACGATGACCGTCAAGCCGTTGTAGGGCTCCCCGGCCATGGGACGCCCGATCTAACGACGCCAGGACTGTTCGATCTGCTCTTCGATGTCGTCGGGGTAAGACGCGTTGAGGGCAAAGTCGATGAGTTTGTCTTGATCCCACGTGCGCACCGGGCGGACGGGAGTCCGCTTTAATTCACGCGCGGCGCCAGCGATGGTCTCCCTCAGGAGACGCTGTGTCTCAAGCTCTTTCGGGGCGAGGAATTCTCCCCATTCGCGAAGAGCGTGCGGATCGGACTTTGCCCTCTGAATCCTCGGGGATTCAGTCGGCGGTTGCATCAGTTTGGTCATCATCGTCATCCCCTTCCCCTTCGAAATCCCTGATCTTCCCTGCGTGCTCCTCGTACAGCTTGACGTTTTCTTGGAGAAGCTCGACTAGTCCTTTCGCCTGCTCCCAAGACATAACGACGCGAACCGGGAAGCCGTCCTCCGGCGGACCCATGAACGATTCCTCGACGTAGCCAAAGTCAATTGCCAGGTCAAGCAGGCCGGCGTTCATCCGAACCCAGTTCGCGTAAACGAGCGCGGTGTCCTCGGGAAGCTTGGCGATATGGGTAGTCATAGCCGATCCGGCCGACGATCAGGGAGGCGCATCAAGGGCCGGACCCGCCGTTTCAACGCGTTGAGGGCCATTCTGAGGCCAATCCGTGCAGGACAGTGGCCCGGAAAGGGCTGAGCGCTTCTACAGAGAAGGGATAAGTGTGATGGTGCGCACAGACGGGAGCGGTGATCCCCGTAACGGTTCACCGCTTGCTCATGGAACGCAAACATATTGCCCTGCTTGGAGCCGTCGCCGCGTTGGTGGCGCCCGCCGCCGCCTCGGCCGCCCAGAACGAAAAGCTTCCGCCGCGGGTGCGGTTGCGCGCCGACGCGCCACGCGTCACCACCGTCGCCGACACCACCCCCGGCGCAATCGGGATCGGCAACGCGAAGGCGCTCACCGGGCCGCTGCTCGATCCGGTCGACCGCTTCAGCGAGCTGATCGCGCGCCGCACGGTCAAGGCCCAGCACCGCCACGAGGTGAAGGCCCGCAAGCACCGCGAAGCGCGCGAAGAAAGGGAACAGTTCGAAAACCTGCCCGGTGGGGTGACGATGGCGACGCTCGAATCGATCGCCTCCTGCGAGTCCGGTGGCGACCCGGAAGCGGTCTCCGCCGACGGGACCTACCGCGGCAAATACCAGTTCGACGAGGGGACCTGGGAATCGGTCGGCGGCAGTGGCGACCCGGCCGCGGCCCCCGAGGCCGAACAGGACTACCGCGCCGCGCTCCTCTACTCGGAGGCCGGCTCGAGCCCCTGGCCGATCTGCGGCCAGTAACAAAGACGGCCAGGCCCGGGACTACGATCCGGGTATGACGCCGGACGAACTGAAAGCGGACGACGAGGACGGGGTTCCCGCGCCGGATCCCGGCGGTCCGACGCGCAAGCCGCCGGGCGAGGCGATCGCCGAGGCCCACGTCCGTGCCCCCACCCGCGGCAACCGCCGGCTCGAGAGCTTCATCGACACCGTCAACGCCGACGACCAGGTGCGCGGCTGGTGGTACATGGCCCAGGTCAACGCCGAGCGCCTCGGCATGTCGGACCACAGCTGGGTCCACATGCAGATCGTCCTCAACATCTCCCTCCGTCTGCTGCGCCTCCTGGTCAAAGCGGGGGTCGAGCCGGCGATGGTCGCCGACCACGGGATGCGCGACCGCGATGCCGAGGTGGTGGTCGCCGCCGGCGCCCTGCTGCACGACGTCGGCATGTCGATCCACCGCGCCGACCACGAGGAGTACTCACTCTTCCTTGCCCAGAGTGCCCTCGACCGCCTCCTCGCCGGCGCCTACAAACAGCCCGAGCGGACCGTGGTCGAAGCGGAGATCCTGCACGCGATCATCGGCCACCGCCGTCGTGGCGAGCCGTACACGGTCGAGGCGGGAGTGGTCCGAGTCGCCGACGCCCTCGACATGGCCCAGGGGCGCACCCGGATCCCGATCGAGTCCGGCCACGAAGGGATCCACTCGATCTCCGCCGCCGCCATCGACGAGGTGCGGATCAGCGCCGGCGACGACCACCCGGTGCGGATCGAGATCCAGCTGAACAACTCGGCGGGCATCTTCCAGGTCGATGACCTCCTGGCGACGAAGATCCGCGGTACCCCGCTGGAGGGGAAGGTCGAAGTCCTCGCCGAAATCCAGGGCGAGACCGAGAAACGCCTGCTCAGCGGCTTCCGGCTCGCCTAAGCCTCAACGAGGCCTGCGCGCGCAACTCCTACTCCTGGGCCGCGTGGGCCAGCCTCGCAAGGACGCAGGGAAGTGAGCTGAGGGGAGCGCACCCCAGTGCGTGACCCGAGGCGAACGACCGAGGACGCCGCGAGGCGCCCCCACGCGGCTCAGGAGAGGCGCTCGATGTCGTAGCGGCGGCGCTCCTTGCGGCGCTCCAGAGCGCCTTGGATCAGCGACAGTCCGATCACGAGGATCACGAAGAACCCCATCACGCCGAAGCAGAAGAAGGTGACGGTCTTGTCGTCGGCGCTGATCAACCCTTCGCCGTTATCGGCGAATGCCATCGGCGCGGCGACGAGCATCGTCGTCAGGGCCATCAGGAAAAGAGCGGCGGCACGCTTCACGGGCAGCAATCTATCGCACGCGGCAGCGTAGGATCGCCCGATGTCCAACCTCGAGGCCCTGCTCCTGGGAGTGGTCCAGGGCCTGACCGAGTTCCTGCCGATCTCGTCCTCAGGCCACCTGATCATCGTCCCCTGGCTGCAGGACTACACGTTCCTGACCGAAAACGAAGCCTTCAACAAGACCTTCGACGTCGCCCTGCACGCAGGCACCTTGGTCGCCGCGATCGCCTTCTTCCGCCGCGAGGTGTGGCGGCTCATCGTCAGCTTCATCGCCGCGGTGCGCAAGCGAACGATCGAGACCAGCGAGGAGCGGCTCGCCGTGGCGATCGCGATCGGCACGATCCCGGCGATCATCGCCGGGGGCCTCGCCTCCGACTTCATCGACGAACACCTCGGCGAGCCGTGGATGATCGCTGTGCAGTTGATCTTCTTCGGCTATCTCCTCGGCCTGGCCGATCGCAAGCCGCAGGAGCGGGAGCTGAAGGGCACGAAGCTGCGCGACGGGGTCTGGATCGGCCTCGCCCAGGTGCTGGCGCTCGCCCCCGGCACCTCGCGCTCGGGGATCACGATCACCGCCGCCCGCTTCCTCGGCCTCGACCGCGACGCCGCCGCCCGCTTCTCCTTTCTGCTGCTGATCCCGATCGTCGCCGGGGCGACCCTCTTCAAAGGGATCAGCGCGGTCCACGAAGGACTCCCCTCCGGGGTGGCCGGGCCGATGGTGGTGGGGGTCCTGGCCTCGGCGATCTCCGGCTACTTCGCGATCGTCTGGTTGCTGCGCCTGGTGCGCACGACCTCCTACCGGCCCTTCGTCCTCTACCGCTACGCGGCCGGGGTGGCGATCCTGATCGTGATCGCGACCGGCCTCCGCCCGGCGACGTTCTGAGGCCGTTCGGCCGCAATTTGCACCTCGAACACTTGTGAAAAACCTGTAAACAACGGTAAAAGGGGGTTCGTCGTGCATAGAATCCCAACCGAGTTGGCCCCTGAACCGACCACTCGTCTCGCGGTGATCGACACCGATTCCGGTTTCGTCACCGTCCTTGCCAAGCGCGCCGAGGCGGCAGGCTGGCTGCTGCGTACCTCCGGCGGCGCCGTGCCCCCCGATCAGCTCGTCGCGATGAAGCTGAACGCCCTGTTGGTCGACCCGGCGGTGCTCGGCGACGAAGCATGGCGCTACCTCGACCGGGTCTGCAGCCTGCTCCCCGACCTTGGCGTCGTCGTCTGCACCGGCCGCTCCACCGTGGCCCAGCGGGTGCGCGGCTTGCGCCTCGGGGTCGACGACTGGATCACCAAGCCCACCCACCCGGAGGAGGCGATCGCGCGGATCGAAGCGGTCACCCGGCGTCACCGCCGCGGCCGCCACGAGACCGAGTCCTCGCCGGTCCTCGCCGGTGAGCTGGAGATCCGCCCCGACCGCTTCCAGGCCTTCGTCGCCGGCGAAAGCCTCGACCTGACCCGGCGCGAGTTCGAGCTCCTGCACCTGCTCGCCGGGACCCAGGGCCAGGTGCTCGAGCGGGAGACCATCTATCAGCGGGTCTGGGGCTACGCGATGGCCCATGGCGACCGCTCGGTCGACGTCTTCATCCGCAAGCTGCGCCAGAAGCTGGAGAAGCGCAGCCCTGACTGGGAGTACATCCACACCCACTTCGGGGTCGGTTACCGGTTCGACCCGGAGCCTTCCGCGGACGCCGCCGTCGCGGACGCGGTCCCAAGCACTCCCGCGGCGCCTTCGCAGGCGCCCGTCGACGACGCAAGTTCACAGGTCGTTCACAAAAGCTTTACCGCGGCGTAACCGGTTCGGGCACGACCGGCGGCATTCTCGGCCCCGATGGCGGTCAGCAGCGCGTCGGATAGAACGGGAAGGTTGGAGGTGCGGCCCGAGGAGCACGCGGCGCTGGTCGACGGCCGCCCGCTCAGTCTCACCGTGCGCGAGCTGCAGCTGCTGATCACCCTTTGGTCGAACCCGCAGCGGATCCTTACGCGTGAGGAGCTCCACACCTCGGTCTGGGGCACGCCGCCGCGCCGTGACGACCGCTCGGTCGATGTCTACGTCAGCCGCCTGCGGGCCAAGCTCGGCGCCGCGCTCCCGGACCAGAAGCTGATCTACACCCACAACGGGATTGGCTACCGCTTCTCCCCGGACGGCTGATCGACGCTCCGGGCGCCCGATCGCCCGGCTCGGGGTTGATAACGGCCTTTTACATTTTTTTTACACCCTCGCCACAGGCAGATAACAAGCTGCGGTTGCGGCGTTGACACGCTCGCCCTGGAGGCTGCGCCACTCGCGGCCGGAATCTCGTTAACGAACAAGAGGAGTCTGATGTCCAGCTCTAGATGGCTTGCGGTATTCGCCGCCGCCTGCGTGCTCGTGCTCGGCCTCGCCGCCTGCGGGGGCAGCGGATCCAGCAGCAGCTCGAGCAGCGAAAGCGGCAGCAGCGAAAACGAAAGCGGCGGGGAAGCCCCTTCGGCTGAAGTCTCCGGTGAAATCGCCGGTGCCGGCTCGACTGCGCAGGAAGCCGCCCAGAAAGCGTGGATCGCCGAATTCGAGAACGCCAACAGCGGCGCGACGCTCGCCTACGACGGCGTCGGCTCCGGCGGCGGTCGCGAAAAATTCATCTCCGGTGGCGTCGCCTTCGCGGGCAGTGACACGCCCCTCTCCGAAGACGAAGGCGAGCTCGCCAAGGCCGTCAAGCGCTGCGAACCGGGCGAACTGGTCGAGGTCCCCGACTACATCTCGCCGATCGCGATCATCTACAACCTCCCGGGCGTCGAAGAACTGAAACTGGACCCGGAAACCCTGGCGAAGATCTTCAACCAGGAAATCGAAAACTGGAACGACCCGGAGATCGCCAAAGAGAATCCGGAAGTCGAACTCCCGGAAACGCGGATCGTCCCGGTCAACCGCTCCGACGAGTCGGGCACGACCGAAAACTTCACCGACTACCTCTCGAAAGTCGCGCCCAGCGTCTGGACGCACGAAGTCAGCGGTGATTGGCCGGTGAAGGGTGGCGAAGCGGCATCCGGCACCTCCGGTGTGGTCGAAGCCGTCGCCGCCGGCGAAGGCGCGATCGGTTACGCCGACGCCTCGCAGGCCGGCGAACTCGGGAAAGCGATGATCAAAGTCGGCAGCACCTATGCCGAACCGTCCCCGGAAGCCGCCGCCAAAGTCCTGGATCTCTCGAAAGAAGACCCGGAACTGGAGCAAGGCAGCAAAAACGTCATCGCGTTCGAAATCGACCGCAAGACGGAAGCCTCCGGCGTCTACCCGATCATCCTGGTGTCGTCGCTGATCGGCTGCACCAAATACAAGTCCGCCGACGAAGCGGCCCTGGTCAAGGCCTACTTCGAATACGCGATCAGCCCCGAAGGGCAGGCGCTGGCCGAAGAACAGGCCGGTTCCGCTCCCCTCTCGGAAGAACTGACGAAAAAAGTCGAAGCCGCCGTCGGCGCGATCGAATAGGTCCTTCGATCGCCTGATCCCACTCCCGTGGCTCAGTTCGACACCACGACCAATGCCGGCCAGCTGCTGGCGGCGGCGTCCGGAGGACGCCGCCGCCGTGGCGACCGGATCTTCAGCAACACCGCGGTGATCGCCGCGGTGACGATCCTGGCGCTGCTCTTCGGGGTCGCCGCCTTCCTGGTCGGCCAGGGGCTGCCGGCGCTCACCGCGTCGGCCTCCGAACTGCCGGGCCACGAAAGCTTCCTCAGCTACGCCGCCCCGCTCGCCTTCGGCACCGCCCTGGCGGGCGTCCTGGCGATGATCCTGGCGGTGCCGCTGGCGGTCGCGGTGGCGCTCTTCATCACCCACATCGCGCCGCCGCGGATCGCGATGACGCTCGGCTACCTGGTCGACCTGCTGGCCGCGATCCCGAGCATCATCTACGGCCTCTGGGGAATCTTCGTCCTCGGCCCGGCCGCCGTGCCGGTGATGAAGTGGCTGGAAGCGAAGCTCGGCTTCCTGCCGATCTTCGAAGGGCCCGCCTCGATCACCGGCCGCACGATGCTGGTCGTCGGCCTCGTCCTCGCGGTGATGATCCTGCCGATCGTCTCCGCGATCGCCCGCGAGGCCTTCTCGCAGACGCCGCGCAAACTTCAGGAAGGCGCGCAGGCGCTCGGCGCCACCCGCTGGGAGATGATCCGCACGACCGTCCTCCCGTTCGGCAAATCGTCGGTGATCTCCGGCTCGATGCTCGGCCTCGGCCGGGCGCTCGGCGAGACGATGGCGGTGGCGATCATCCTCTCCGTCTCCGGCGGCGTCAGCTTCAACCTGATCAGCCAGTCGAACCCCTCGACGATCGCCGCCAACGTCGCCCTCAACTTCCCCGAGTCCTCGGGCCTGGCGATCAACCTGCTGATCGCCACCGGGCTCGTCCTCTTCGCGATCACCCTGGCCACCAACTTCCTCGCGCGACTGATCATCGCCCGGTCGGAGACCGAATGAGCCGCACGCCCGACCCCGCCCTGGCAAGTGCTCCGCCAGAGCGCTCGATCTTCGCCGCCACCGGTGACGCCGGCGGCGCGCTGCCGAGCTGGGCTCCCTACGGCGCCTTCCTCGGTGCGCTGATCTTCTGCGCCGCGGTCGAGGCGGCGCTCGGCTGGTTCACGATCGCGCTGATGCTGGTCTTCGGCGCGCTGGTCGCGATCATCGCGATCTACGCCTGGTCGCGCGCGGTCGAGGGACGCCGCCGGGCCAAGGACCGGGCGATCACGATGGCGATCGCCACCGCCTTCGGCGTCGCGATGGTGCCGCTGATCTCGCTGCTCTACGAAGTCGTCAAACGGGGCGCCGCCGGGATCAACTGGGACTTCTTCACCACCACCAGCCGCGGTGTGGTCGGCGGCGGCGGCGCCGAGCACGCGATCGTCGGCACCCTGATCATCACCGCCTGCGCGGCGGTGATCTCGGTCCCGATCGGGATCATGGCGGCGATCTACATGAACGAGTACGGGCGCGGGCCGCTGCGCCGCGCGCTCACCTTCTTCGTCGACGTGATGACCGGGATCCCCTCGATCGTCGCCGGCCTCTTCGCCTACGCGCTGTTCGAGCTCTTCCTCGGCCCCGGCATCCAGCTGGGGATCATGGGATCGCTGGCGCTCTCGGTGCTGATGATCCCGATCGTCATCCGCTCCGCCGAGGAGGTCCTGAAGATCGTCCCCAATCACCTCCGCGAAGCGGCCTACGCGCTCGGCACGCCGAAGTGGAAGGTGATCATCAAAGTCGTCCTGCCGACCGCCTTCGCCGGGCTGGTCACCGGGGTGATGCTGGCCACCGCGCGGATCATCGGCGAGACCGCGCCGCTGCTGGTCACCACCGGGGTGATCGACTCGATGAACACGGACCCCTTTTCCGGCCGCATGCAGAACCTTGCGGTCTACGCTTACAACGAGTACCGGTCGCCTGGTGTGATGAAACAGGCGTCCTACGACCGAGCCTGGGCCGCCGCCTTGACGCTGATCGCGATAGTCATGATCCTCAATGTCATCGCGCGCCTGGTCTACCGCCGCTACAAAACGGAGATCCGCTGACGTGGAGGGAAGGAAACTCAGAGACATGTTCGGATCCCAGACCAAAGCCAAGGCCGAGGAGGGCCGCGCAACGATGTCGCCAACCGGTCCAGTCACGGAGACCTCGAGCCAGGCCATCGGGGGTGCGCCCGCCGTCCGGGCGAAGACGCTCGAGGCCAAGGAAGTCAACCTCTACTACGGCGACTTCCACGCCGTCGAAGGGGTGAACATGACGATCGAGCCCAACAAGGTGACGGCGCTGATCGGCTCCTCGGGTTGCGGCAAGACGACCTTCCTGCGCTCGCTCAACCGGATGCACGAGCTGACCCCGGGGGCGAGTGTGAAAGGTGATATCGCCCTCGATGGCGAGGACATCTACGCGAGCGGGGTCGACCCGGTCGCGGTGCGGCGGCTGATCGGGATGGTCTTCCAGCAGCCGAATCCGTTCCCGACGATGTCGATCTACGACAACGTCGCCGCTGGCCTCAACTTCAACTCGGGCCGCGTCTCGAAATCCGACAAGGACGCGGTGGTCGAGAAAAGCCTGCGTGGGGCTCATCTCTGGGACGAGGTCAAGGACCGGCTCGACAAGCCCGGGTCCGGCCTCTCCGGTGGCCAGCAGCAGCGGCTCTGCATCGCCCGCGCCACCGCGGTCAGCCCCGAGGTGCTGCTGATGGACGAGCCCTGCTCGGCGCTCGACCCGGTCGCGACGCTGGCGATCGAGGATCTGATCGCGGAGCTGAAAAAGGAATACACGATCGCGATCGTCACCCACAACATGCAGCAGGCATCGCGGGCCTCCGACATCACCGCCTTCTTCAACCTCGACGAATCGGGCAAGCCGGGGCACCTGGTGGAGATCGGCCCCACCACGGAAATCTTCACCAAACCACAGCAGAAAGAGACCGAGGACTACGTCTCCGGTCGCTTCGGCTAGTTCGACCGGCGGGGGCTGGGGCGATGCCTGAGGTACGGACCGAATATCAGCAGGAACTGGACAATCTGGAAGCGAGCGCGTTGGGCGGGCTCGACCTGGTCAGCTCGGCGCTCTCCCGGACCTTGGAGGCGGTCGAGCACCAGGACATCGAGCTGGCCCAGATCGTGGTCGCCGACGACGACCGGATCGACGGCCGCTACCTGGAGGTGCACCAGGCGCTGATCACGCTGCTGGCGACGCAGTCACCGGTGGCCACCGACCTGCGGCTGATCTCGGCGATGCTGCACGTGCTGAAGAACATCGAGCGGATGGGCGACCAGTGTGTGAACATCTGCAAGGTCATCCCGCTGACCGGGCACGAGCCGCCCGCCGACCCGGAGATGGTGAAGCTGATCCTGACGATGGGGACGCACACCAAATCGCTGATCAGCCAGGCGAAGCGGGCCTTCGAAGAGCGCAACGTCGAGATGGCCCGCGATCTGGTCGCCCGCGACGACGTCGTCGACGAACTGAACCGCGAATGCTTCCAGCTGGCGCTGGCGATCGGCGACGACGCCGACAAGCGCGAATGGGCGATGACGATGCTGCTCACGGCGCGGGCGATCGAGCGGATCGCCGACAACGCGGTGGACATCGGTGAGCAGGTGGCGTTCGTTGTCACCGGGCTCTTTCGGGAGTTCGAGGACGCCTCGCATCCGCATGCAGACGCTTGAGATCCGCCCGGCCTGGGAAGATGTCTGGCAAGGCCTGATGCTTTGCGCAGCGATCGATATCGGTTCCAACACGACCCGCGTCCTGGTCGCGGAGCCGATCGATGGTCAACTCAAGAAGGTGATGGAGCAGCGCGCCTACACGCGGATCTCCAAGGCGGTCGACGCAGAGGGCGCGATCACGCCGGCCAAGATCGAGGAGGTCGGCGAGCTGGTCGCGACGCAGGTGCGCCTGGCGCGTGAGCTCGGCGCGGTCGAGATCCGCGCGGTGGCGACCGCGGCGGTGCGCGAGGCGAGCAACGGCCCGGAGGTCGCGGCGGCGATCTCCGATGCGGCCGGGGTGGAGGTCGAGATCTTGAGCGGCGAGGAGGAGGGGCGGCTCGCCTTCATCGGCGCGACCAAATCGCTGGGGCATCCGGTGGAGGGGCCGATCGGCGTCGTCGACATCGGCGGCGGCTCGACCGAGGTGATCCTCGGCACGGCCACCGAGGGGGTCGACCAGGTGCGCTCCTGGCAGATCGGCTCCGGCGTCCTCGCCGACGAGCTGATCTCCTCCGATCCACCCTCGGCGGCGGAGATCCGCCGCGTGCGCGAGTACATCGAGGACTTCTTCGCCGGCGTCGAGATCCCGCATCCCGCGCAGGCGGTGGCGGTGGGTGGTTCGGCGACCAGCCTGCGTCGCCTGGTCGGTGCGGTACTCGAGTACGAGACGCTCGAGCGGGCGATCCGCGTCCTTTCCGCCGACCCGGCGGTCGAGGTGGCGAAGCGCTTCGAGCTCGACCCTCGCCGGGTGAAGATCCTCACCACCGGCGTGCTGCTGCTGGAGAAGGTCTCCGAGCTGCTCGGCCAGCCCCTCCAGATCGGCAAGGGCGGCCTCCGCGAGGGCATCATCCTCGACTTGTGGAACGGGGCGAGCAACGGCTCGAGCCCAGAGCGCCT
>CAWCJB010000018.1:0-93359 GCA_963795675.1 uncultured Solirubrobacterales bacterium | reverse complement strand
GTGCCTCGAGTGCCTCGGCGGCAACGGCTACGTCGAGGAGTCGGGGATGCCGCGCCTCTTCCGCGAGAGCCCGCTCAACTCGATCTGGGAGGGCAGCGGCAACGTCCAGTGCCTCGACGTCCTGCGGGCGATGGTGAAGAGCCCGGCCTCGGTCGAGTCCTTCTTCGCCGAGGTCGCCGACGGGACCGCCGCCGAACCGCGCCTCGCCGCCTTCGCCACCGCCCTGCGCGACGAACTGCCCGGTGACGTGGCGACGATCGAGACTCGCGCCCGCCGCGTGGTCGAGCGCATGGCCCTCGCCCTCCAGGCCTCCCTCCTGGTCCGCTACGGCGACGAAGCGGTGGCGGACGCCTTCTGCGCGAGCAGGCTCTCCGGCGATTGGGGACGAGCGTTCGGCACCCTCCCGGCGGGCCTCGACTACGCGCGCATCATCGCGCGCGCCGCGCCCTACGCCTAGGCAGGGACGGGGAAGGGACGCCGGGCGCTCCGGCGGGACGCTGAAGGGACTCGGCCATTTCGGAGGCGACCCTGGCATGCTGTGGCCGCCTCCGAAATGGCCGAGTTATGTGAGGTAGACGGCGGAAACGGCACGGGGATGCGGGGAGATGGCGCGGTCGTCCGACCGTGTTCGTACTTGGTTCGACATACCGAACCAAGTACGAACGCTGCCGCGGGCCGGCGCAAATCCCGCCGCGAAGACATGTGTCTCGGTGACGTTCGTGGAGTCCCTGGGCCGTCTCTCCTCGCAACGTGCCGTCCCCTGCGCCCGGCTCTCCCGCAAAACCTCCCGACCCGGGCGCTCGGAGGCGGCCTCAGTCTGCCCGGGTCGCCTCCGAGACGCCCGGGCCCACCGTCCCCCGCCGCAGGAGCCCGGACCCTTGCGTCAGGCGCCGGTTTGAGCGTCGCGCAACGCTCGCCCGACCTGCTCCACCGTGATCACGCCCGACAAGCGACCGTCGGCGTCGACCGCCATCAGGGCGCCGAGGCGGCGGAGGTTCTGGTTCGAGAGCAGGGAGTCGAGGGGGGTGTCGTCGCGGACGAAGAGGCCGCGGTCGGCGTCGACGATTTCGCTCACGGTCGAGCCGGCCCGGGAGACCTCGGGGACCTCGTCGGCGGCGTCGCGGTTGAGCAGGCCGAGGAAGCGGTGGGCGGCATCGACCACCGGGAACCAGGGCCAGCGGTAGCGGAGGAAGTACTGGTCGAGGGCCTGCTCGATCGAGAGGTCGCCGCGGATCGTGACCGGTTCACGGTCCATCACGTCGGCGACCGAGATCGAGTGGATGTGGCCGGTCATCCGGGTCTGGATCGCGGCGCCGCGGGCGGCGCCGTTGATCACCATCCCGACCAGCGCCAGCCAGATGCCGCCGAAGGTGCCGAAGATCGAGTCGGTGAGCGCCATGTAGATGCCACCGGCGATGAAGAGGTAGCCGAAGGCGCGGCCGAGATCGGCGGCGAACTTGGTCGCCGCGTTGCGGTCCCCGGTCGTCTTCCAGGCGATCGCCCGGGCGACCCGGCCGCCGTCCATCGGGAACGCGGGCAGCAGGTTGAAGATCAGCAGCAGGAGGTTGATCAAGGCGAGCCAGGCGGCCATCGCGAGGAGGCCGTCGGCACCGGAGCTGGTCTCGACCAGCCCCGCCTCGCGGAAGTCGTGCCAACCGCCGGCCAACACCCCGCCGATCGTCAGCGCGGCGAAGATCGCGAAGGTCACCGCCGGACCGGCAAGGGCGATCCGCGCTTCCACCCCCGGGCTGTCGGCTTCGCGGTCCATCCGCGCCATGCCGCCGAAGATCCAGAGCTGGATCGAGCTGATCCCGATCCCGTTGCGCCGCGCCGCCCAGGCGTGGCCGAGCTCGTGCAGGAGGATCGAGCCGAAGAAGCCGACGGCGCTGGCGAGGCCGAGCAGGAACGGCGTCGCCGAGGAGCCCGACTCACCCAGCAGGTCGCTGTAGAAGTTGGTCATCCAGAAGATGACCAGGAAGAGGATCAGGAACCAGGACCAGTCCACGGCGATGCGGATGCCGCGGATGTGGAACAGGGTTATCGAGCCGCCACCGAACACAGGTCCATGGTAAGCGGGTAGCGTGGCCGGCCACATGGCCAGTCACACAACCGGCACACCTTTGGCAGAGGCCGTGGGGACGCCCGACCAGGCCTGGCTGCGCGCCCGCCTGGAGGAACTGGAGCGCTTCTACCGGCCCTCGGCCTCGGAGGGCGAGCGGCGCGCGGCCGAGTGGCTGGTCGGCCAGTTCCGCGAGCTCGGCGCCGAGGCGCGGATCGAGGCCGCGTCCGCCCACGGCACCTACTGGTGGCCGCTCGGGATCGGCACCGCGCTTGGGGCGCTCGGCGGGATCCTCACGCTGCGCGGGAAGCGCCGCCTCGGCGCGGCGCTCGGGGCGCTCGGCGCGGCCGGGATCGCCTCCGACTTCCCGCCCCACCGGCGCCGCCTGCGGGCGCCGCTGCCGAAGCGCACCGCCTACAACGTCGTCTGCGAGATCGGCGACCCCGATGCGGAGCGGACGATCGTGATCAGCGCCCACCACGACTCCGCCCACTCGGGCCTCGTCTTCCACCCGGCGCTGCCGAAGATCGGCGACCGCCTCGGCCTGATCGAGAACGCCGACACGAGCCCGCCGCTGATGGCCCCGGTGATCGGCGGCCCGGCGCTGGTCGCCCTCGGCGCGCTCACCAAGATCAAGGCGCTGACCATGCTGGGCACCTTCCTCAGCGTCGGCGCGACCGCGGCGATGGCCGAGATCGGCTCCCGCAAGGTCGTCCCCGGGGCCAACGACAACGGCACCGCGGTCGTCTCGCTGCTCGCCCTCGCCCGCCGGCTCGCCGAGCACCCCGCCCCCGGCGTCCGCGTGATCCTCCTCTCGGCCGGCGCCGAGGAGTCCTTCAGCGAGGGGATCAAGGCCTACGGCGAGCGCCACTTCGACGAGCTGGCACGGGAGAGCACCACCTTCCTCGTCCTCGAGTCGACCGGCTCGCCCCACCTCCTGGTCCTGCGCGGCGAGGGCTTCCTGAAGATGTACGACTACCCGGCGCCGACGCTGGAGCTGCTCGACACCGCGGCCGCGGAGCTCGGAATCTGGCTCTATCCCAACCTGCGCCTGCACAACGGCACCGACGGGATGGAGCCGCTCGCCGCCGGGTACGAATCGGCGGTGATCGCCGGCTGCGACGACCTCAAGCAGCCCTCCAACTACCACTGGCCGAACGACCTCGCCGAGAACGTCGACTTCGGCACGGTCGCCGACGGGATCAGGCTTTCCGAGGCGGCGATCCGGCGCCTCGGAGCAATGTGACGGATTAGGCGAATCCCGACTACCTGGTCGGATTTCCTCTCTATAGGATCCGGCCTCGTGCCATCCCACGATGTACTCGTCATAGGGGCCGGGCTCGCCGGCCAGCGGGCCGCCCTCGCCGCCGCAGAGCAGGGCGTTTCGGTCGGGATCATCTCCAAGGTCCACCCGGTCCGCTCCCATTCAAACGCCGCCCAGGGTGGCATCAACGCCGCGCTCAACGCTGACGACTCGTGGGAGTCCCACGCGTTCGACACCGTCAAGGGCTCCGACTACCTCGGTGACCAGGACGCGATCGAAATCATGGCCCGGGAGGCGCCGGAGGAAATCCTCCACATGGAGCACCTCGGGGTCACCTTCCACCGCAACGAGGAAGGCAAGCTCGGCACCCGCGCCTTCGGCGGCGCCTCCGCCGCCCGCACGTACTACGTCGCCGACATCACCGGCCAGGCGATCATGCACGTGCTCTATGAGCAGCTGATGAAATATTCGGAGCAGATCACCCGCTATGAGGAGTGGTTCAGCTCCTCGCTGGCGATCGACGAGCAGGGCGAGTGCTGCGGCGTATGTACCCGCAACATCGCCGACGGCTCGATGGAACTGTTCCAGGCCAAATCGGTGATCCTCGCCACCGGCGGCTCCGGCCAGATCTGGAAGCCGACCACCAACGCCCTGATCTGCACCGGCGACGGCATCGCGATGGCCTATCGGGTCGGGGCGAAGCTGATGGACATGGAGATGATCCAGTACCACCCGACCACGCTGGCGGGCAAGGGATTCCTGATCACCGAGGGTGCCCGCGGCGAGGGTGCCCTGCTGCTCAACAAGAACGGCGAACGCTTCATGGAGAAGTACGCGCCGAACAAAATGGAGCTCGCCTCGCGCGACGTCGTCTCCCGCGCCGAGCAGACCGAGATCAACGAGGGCCGCGGCTTCCCCGACGGGACCGTCGCGCTCGACATCACCGTGGTGCCGAAAAAGCGCATCCACGAGGCGCTGCGCGAGATCGTCCTCGTCGGCCGCGACTTCGCCGGCGTCGACATCACCCGCGAACCGATCCACATCAAGCCGGGCAACCACTACACGATGGGTGGGGTCAAGACCGACGTCGAGGGTCGCACCGAGATCCCCGGCCTCTACGCCGCGGGCGAGGTCGCCTGCGTCTCCGTCCACGGCGGCAACCGGCTCGGCGCCAACTCGCTGCTCGACACGCTGATCTTCGGCAAGCACTCCGGCCGCGACGCCGCGGCGCGGGCGCTGCGGACCGACTGGTCGAAGCCCTCGAGCAAGGTGCTCGAGGACGAGCAGGCGATGGTCGACGACATCAACGGCCGTGAGAAGGGCTCCGGCCGGCGCGTCTCCGAGATCAAGCTCGAGCTCGGCCAGACGATGGACGGCAAAGTCGCCGTGTTCCGCGACGAGGCCGGGATCAGCGAAGCGCTGGAGATCGTCCGCCGCCTCCAGGAGGAGGCGAAGACCGCCTACATCGATGACCACGGCAGCGTCTTCAACCAGGATCTGATGGGAGCGATCGAGCTCGGCTACATGCTCGACTGCGCCGAGGCTTCCTGCATCGCGGCGCTGGAGCGCAAGGAGAGCCGCGGCGCCCAGTACCGCACCGATTATCCGGAGCGCAACGACGAGGAGTGGCTCAAACACATCGACCTCGAGCGGACCGAGGACGGCACCACGGAGATCTCTTACTCCGAGGTCACCATCACCCAGTGGCAACCGGAAGCGAGGACGTACTGATGGCCGACTACACGATCAAAGTTCGGCGCTACCAGCCGGAGAGCGGCGAGGCCGCCTACTGGGAGGAGTTCGGCGTCGAGCTCGACCCCTCGCTGTCGGTCCTCGACGGGCTGCTGCAGGCGAAGGACCGCGACGACGGCTCGCTGGCCGTGCGCTGCTCCTGCCGGGCGGCGATCTGCGGCTCCTGCGGGATGAAGATCAACGGCCAGTCGGGGCTCGGCTGCCAGACCCAGATCGGCGAGGCACAAGAGCTCGCCGACAAGAAAGCCTCCGCGGTCGGCGGTACCTCCGAGGGCAACGTGATCGTGATCGAGCCGATGGGCAACATGCCGGTGATCAAGGATCTGGTCACCGACATGGAGTCGACCCACTGGGCCAAGATCCGCCGCGTCACCCCCTGGCTCCTCCCCCACGGCGAGGCGCCGGAGCGCGAGTACATCGTCGAGCCGGAATCGATGGTCGACATCACCCAGTCGATGGCCTGCATCCAGTGCGGCGCCTGCGTCTCCTCCTGCCTCTCGATGGAAGTCGACCCGCTGTTCATCGGCCCGGCGGCGCTGGCCAAGGCTTACCGCTTCGTCGGCGACCCGCGCGACGCGGAGACCAACGAGCGGCTCACCGACCTCGCCCACGACCCGCACGGGATCTACGACTGCACCCACTGCTTCAGCTGCGTCGACGCCTGCCCCAAGGGCGTGGCGCCGATGGACCAGATCATGCGCCTGCGCCGCAAGGCCGGCGAGAACGGGATCGAGGACCCGAACTCGGGCCACTCCCACGAGATGGCCTTCGTCAACATCATCGAGAAGAAGGGCACCCTCGACGAGAGCCTCCTACTGCAGGAGTCCTTCGCCCCCGGCGTGATGGGCAAGCTGATGCCGACCAAACGCGCGATCAAGGAAATGATCGGCTCACTGCCGACCGCGATCCGCGGCATCAAGACCGGCAAGATGCGCTCGCTGCCGAAGCTGATCCCCGGCGTCCACCACAAGCTCCCGGGCGGTGCCCAGGACGAGGTGAAGGTGATCTACAAACACGCCGAGGAGCACAACGAGGAATTCAACCTGTACATCAAGGGCGAGGAGGGCGACCCCGAGGCCGCGGTCGAGGAGCGACTCGAGCCCGACAGCGCCGATTACTTGCCCACCGGTGGAGAGAAGGAGGCCTCGTAATGGCTGATCAGATCAAAGTCGCCTACTGGCCCGGCTGCGTCTCGCGCGGCTTCACGCCGGAGCTGCACGGGTCGATGGCCCTGGTCGCCGAGAAGCTGGGGATCGAGCTGGTCGAACTCGACCGCGCCAACTGCAGTGGCGCCGGCGTGATCGCCGAGCACAACCAGGAGCTCGCCGACACCCTGAACGCACGCACCTTCGCGCTCGCCCAGCAGACCGGCCTCTCGATGATGAACATCTGCTCGACCTGCCAGGGCGCCCAGTCGGAGTGCCAACAGCGGCTCGACGCCGACTCGCAGTACCGCTCCCACATCAACGAGGTGCTCTCCGGCCAGGGCCTCTCCTACGAGAAGTCGGCCGACGGCTCCTGGAACAACAAAAACTTCCTCTGGCTGCTGGTCGAGGATTATGGCCTCGACAAACTTGCCGCCCAGGTGAAACGGCCCCTCTCGGGCCTGCGGGTCGGCCCCTTCTACGGCTGCTACATCGTGCGGCCGAAGGAGCGCCTCGGCTACCACAAGTACCCGGACCGCGACATCTACCTGGAGAAGGTGATCGAGACCCTCGGCGGCCAGATCGTCGAGTACGACGGGGCGCGCAAATGCTGCGGCTTCCCGGTGATCACGATGAACCGGGAGACCAGCCTCACCCAGGCCGGCACGCACGTCGGCGACGCGATCGACGCCGGCGCCGACTGCCTCGTCACCCCGTGTCCGCTCTGCCACCTGAACCTCGACATGCAGCAGCCCGAGGCGGCCAAGGTGGTCAACCGCGACCTCGGCCTGGCGGTCCTGCACCTCCCCCAGCTCGTCGGCCTCGCTCTCGGCGCGACGCCGAAGGAACTGGGGATGGAGAAGCACATCGCCTCGACCAAGTGGGTCGAGGAGCGCCTCACGGCGGTCCCCGCCTAAGGCCTGCCGCGTCCATCCGGGGCAGCACCAGTCTAACGCCTCAATATTGAGGCGTTAACTGCTATATGTCGTATAGTGCATCAATAGTGATGCACTATGCTCAAGCGATCCGAATCCAGTGACGAAGCGCTTCAGCGGCTGCTCGGCTCGCGACTTCGCGGTCTGCGCCTGAACCGCAACGAAAGCCAGAAAGAGCTGGCGCGGCGAGCCGGCGTCGGCAAGGCGACGCTGCAGCGGTTGGAGGAAGGCAGATCGGGGACGATCGTCACGCTCCTGCGCGTGCTGCGGGCGCTCGACCTCGACAACCTCGACGCCCTCGTTCCGGCCGTCGAGGAGAGCCCGCTCGCCGAGGCACGCGGCGAACACCAGGCGCGGGTGAGGGCGCGCGGTCGATCGGCGCCGCAAGCGCCGCCCGAAGGCTGGCGCTGGGGTGACGAAAAGTGACCGTCGCCTCCGTCCAGCTGTGGGGCACCGAGATCGGCGCCGTCTCGCTGCCCCGCGACGGGAGCATCGCCTCCTTCGAGTACGCCCCCGAATTCGCCGCCGCCGGGATCGAGCTCGCGCCGCTGCGGATGCGGGCGACGCCGGGCCGCATCTACCGCTTCCCTGAACTCGCGAGAACCTCTTTCGACGGCCTACCCGGACTGGTGGCCTCCTCGCTCCCCGACCGCTTCGGCAACGCCTTGATCGATGCCTGGCTCGCCACCCAGGGCCGTGCGCCGGGCAGCTTCGACCCGATCGAGCGCCTCTCCTACATCGGCCTGCGCGGGATGGGTGCGCTCGAGTTCATCCCGTCGCGCGGCCCTGACCCGACCGTCGACGACGAGCTCGACGTCGCCGCGCTGGTCGAGTTGGCCGGTGAAGTCCTGGCCCACCGCGCCGACCTGTCGGAGTCGCTCGCCGCGCCCGACAAGCACCGGACGATGCAGGAGATCCTCCGCGTCGGCACTTCTGCCGGTGGCGCCCGGCCGAAGGCGTTGATCGCCTGGAACCCGGAGACCGAAGAGGTGCGCTCGGGCCAGATCGACGCGCCCGCCGGCTTCGAGTATTGGATCCTCAAGTTCGACGGCGTCGGCGATGCCAGCCGCGACCTGGGGCATTCGCGCGGGTACGGGGCGATCGAGTGGGCCTACTCGGAGATGGCGCGGGCCGCGGGGATCGAGATGACCGAGTGCCGGTTGCTCGAGGAGGACGGGAGGCGCCACTTCATGACCCGGCGTTTCGACCGCACCGGGGACGGCGACAAGCTCCACATGCAGTCCCTCGCCGCCCTCGACCACCTCGACTTCGAGCTCGGCGAAGCCCACTCCTACGAGCAGGCCTTCGGCGTGATCCGCCGCCTCGGCCTGTCCGCCGAGATGGCGGAAGCGCAGTTCCGGCGGATGGTCTTCAACGTCGTCGGCCGCAACCAGGATGACCACGTCAAGAACGTCTCCTTCCTGATGGACCGCCGTGGAGAGTGGTCCCTCTCGCCGGCCTTCGACGTCGTCTACGCCTTCAATCCCGAAGGTCGCTGGACCCGGGTGCACCAGATGTCGATCAACGGCAAGCGCGACGACTTCACCGTCGCCGACCTCGACCAGGCCGCATCGGTGGCGGGACTGAAAAGAGGCGCCGCGCGTAGGATCCTGGACGAGGTGACCACCGCGGTCGAGCGCTGGCCCGAGTTCGCCGCCACCGCCCGGATCCCCGAGGAGACGGTCGAACAGATCCGCGCGAACCTCCGCCTCCACCTCCCCCCCGACTGAGCCCGCCGATCCGCCGTTTCAGCCGAAAAGGAATTTCGATATGCCCACCACGATGATCCCCGCCCAGATGGTGCGGTTCAGCTTGGTGGAGGCCGCCTTCGACTCCGCCGCGGCAGAGGCGAACCCCGTCTTGACCTCGGCTTCGAAGCGGTCGAAGCGCTGGTCGACCTTGTCGAAACGGTCCTTGACCTCACCTTCAAACCGGTCGAAGCGGGCATCGACCTTGTCGAAGCGCTCGTCGACCTTGTCGAAGCGCTCGTCGACCTTGTCGAAGCGACGGTCGACGTTGCCTTCGAACCGACCCACCCGATCGGCCAGGTCATCCACGCGTTTGTCGGTCCAGTCGCGGTCCATCACGGTCACTGATCAACCGTAGGGAAAAAGTACGCGCGTGTGGTGCGCGGAAGTGTCACATTTCGCGCACGCCGGCTGGGCGCTCACGGCGGCGCTAGCTGTCCTACCCACGGAGGTTGTGAACGCGGCTGATCGGAGGCCGGTCTCCCAGGGAGCTGTGGGGTCGACGCCGGTTGTAGTAGCGAAGGAAGGATGGCAGGGCCCTCGTCCGCTCGGCTGAATTGGGCCAGGAGTGGGCGTAGGCCCACTCCCTCTTCAGGGTCTGGATGAATCTCTCGACCTTGCCGTTCCAGCGCGGGGTGTAGGGCGGGGTGAGGATGTGGCGGGCGCCGTTTCGGGTGAGCACGGCCGCGAAGGCGCGCGAGTTGCGGTAGGCGAAGGCGTTGTCGCTGAGCACCGCCTCCGGCGGCCTCAGGCCGAGCGAGGCGAAGTGCTCGATCGCCCGGTCCAGCACCGCGGCGGCAGTCTCGCCACCCTGGTCTCGGTGCTGCTCGACGTAGGCGTAGCGACTGTGGTCGTCGACCACGCAGTGCAGGTAGGCGTAGCCGACGCCGGCCCGTTTCTCGGCACCGGAGGTGGTGCGGTCGCCGGTGACGGCATGGCCGGGGCGCTCGAAGCGGGCCAGGCGGGCGACGTCGACGTGCAGCAGCGCTCCGGGCTCGGACCACTCATAGCGACGATAGGTCTGCCGGCCCGGTCCCCGGCGACGCGAGAGCCCGTGGCGCCGGAGGACCTTCCAGATCGTCGAAGGGGGCCGGCGACAGATCCCCGCCAGGCGGCCGGGGCCGAGGTTGGTCTGCGCCCGTGCCCGCAGGATCGGCTCCTCCTCGGCAACCGAGAGCCGCCGTGGTTGCCGGCGCGGGCGTGAGGAGCGATCCAGCAGCCAGCGGCCCGAGCTCCGCTGATCCTCGTCTGCAGAACGCCAGCGATGCCACCAGCGGTGGGCCGTGGCCGGCGCCACGCAGAAGGCGGCAGCTGCCGCCTTCTGCGTCATCCCCGACTCGATCGCCTCCACCAGTGCGAGCCTTCCCGCCGGTCCGAGAGCAGCGTTACGGATGAAAGTCAAGTCCCGTTGCGATCTTTTCTCCTTTTGCAAGAGTCTCTGGCGGCGCCGGTGACGACCGAGCTAAAGCGCAGGCTCTGGGGCTGAATCCTGCCGCGCTGCCTGCCCCGTAGAGGGCCCAGAAGATGCGCGCCCCGTTGTCGCACCGGCGCCCTTCGCACCGGTCGCCTTCCAGTCGGCGACGAGCCGTCGGTAGGCGGCCTCGGCACGCTCGACCAGCTCGCGCTCGGCCTCGCGCTCCTTGGCTGAGGCGCTGACGGCCTTGCCGCCGTGGCGCTTCGACCGCGGCGGCGCCCCGGCGTCGAGTTCGGCGCGACGGATCTTCGCCCGCAGCAGCGAGGGCCGGGCGTAGGCGTAGTCCTCTTCCTTGCTCAGCAGCTGCCAGCAGAGGCAGGCGATCTTGCGGGCCACCGCGACCGCGGCGACCTGGGAGCCCTTGCGGACGCGGACCCGTTCGCCGAAGGCGCGCAGCGGCCCCGGCGAGCGGACCGCGCTCCAGGCGGCCTCGACCAGCACCGCTCGTGCCTGGGCGTTGCCGCGCTTGGAGATCCGCCCGTGGCGGGCGGGCTCCTCGCCCGACTGACGGACCTTCGGGTCGAGGCCCAGGTAGGCGACCAGCCTGCGCGAGGAATCGAAGCGCGAGACGTCGCCGATCGCCGCCATCAGCGCCGCGGCGGCCGCGACGCCGACGCCGGGGATCGTCATCAGGCGACGGGCCTCGGTGGAGCCGACCGCCCACTCGCCGAGCCTGCGGTCGATCTTCGAGATCTCCACGTCGAGGAAGTCGATCTGGTGCAGGCAGCCGGCCACCGTCTCGACCTCCGTCTCCGGAAGCTTCTGCTCGGTCAGCCAACGACGCCCGCCGACCCCGAAGAGATCGGTGACGGGCGAGCGTCCGAGCAGGCAGCGGGAGAGCACCGCATGGACCTCGTTCTTGGCCCTGGTGCGCTGGCGCACCAGGGCGGCGCGGCGCGCCACCCGCCGCCGCAACGCCTGGGTGGCGGGGTCGGGGACCCAGACCGCGTCGAGCATGCCCGCGTGCAACAGGTGGGCCAGGGTGCGCGCGTCGAAGCGGTCCGACTTGACCCGGGCATGGGAGATCGCCCGCACCTCCTGGGCGTTGGCGACGACCACCCGGGCGACGTGGGGTTCGAGGATCCGGGCGATCTCCATCGCCGGGCCGGTCGCCTCCAGCACCACCTGGTCTTCGGCGCCGAGGCTCCGGGCGAAGAGCTCGAGCTCTTCGCGGTCGGTCTGGATCCGGCCGGCGGACCTCACCCCGCCGGCCTCGCAGATCGCCACCTCGCAGAAGCTCTGGTGGACGTCGAGTCCAATTGAGCGCATGCTGCCTCCTCTCGATCGACTTTCGGGCGCAGAGCGAGCGGGCAAACGACAACTACGGATTCGCGCTCGAAGCGCAACCGGGCCAATCGCAGGGGCGGCCAATTAGCGTCTCGGGCTCGCAGCCCATAACGCAAGCGCGGCCTGCCCGTCTCGTCTGCTTTCGGAAGCCCCCGTCCCGGTGAGGCGAACCTACGACCGGTCCCGGATGGCTCCCGGGGGCAGTTTCATGCCGGTAGCGTGAACCTTCATCCGGGTCCTCCTTGCTTAGGGCGTTAGACATCCCAAGCCTCTGGGAGGGCCCGGATGGCCTTTCAGGCGTTCACAACGTGTGTGGGCGGGACAGCTAGCGCTGGTTCAGGAGCCAGCCGCGATCGACCAGGACCTCTGCCACCTGGACGGCGTTGGTGGCGGCGCCCTTGCGCAGGTTGTCGCCGGAGACCCAGAGGTTCAGGGTGCGCTCCTGGCTCGGGTCACGGCGAATCCTGCCGACGAAGACGTCGTCCTCGCCGGCGGTCTGGATCGAGGTCGGGTAGCCGCCCGCGGCCGGGTCGTCGAGGACCTGGACGCCGGTCGCCTCATCGAGCAGGGCGCGGCACTGCTCCGGCGAGAGGTCCTGGCGGGTCTGCAGGTTGATCGACTCCGAGTGGCCGACGAAGACCGGCACCCGGGCGCAGGTCGCGGAGATGCCGACCTCCTCGCCGACGCCGAGGATCTTGCGCGTCTCGGCCATCACCTTGCGCTCCTCGGTCGTGTAGTCGTCGCCGTCCTTGAAGGACTCCACCTGGGGCATCACGTTGAAGGCGATCTGGTGCGGGTAGACCGCCGGCGCCGGCGGCTCCTCGCCGGCGAGGATCGCCTGCGCCTGGGCGCGCAGCTCTTCGATCGCCTTCTGCCCCGTCCCCGAGACCGCCTGGTAGGAGGACATGACGAAGCGCTCCAACCCGACCGCGCGGTGGATCGGCGCCAGCGCCATCATCATCACCATCGTCGTGCAGTTGGGGTTGGCGACGATGCCCTTGTGGGCCTCGGCCGCCTCGTCGTTGACCCCGGCGACGACCAGCGGCACGTCCTCATGCATCCGCCAGAAGCTGGTGTTGTCGACCACGGTGGCCCCCGCCTCGACGAAGCGCGGCGACCACTCCGAGCTGACCGCGCCGCCCGGCGAGGACAGCACCACGTCGACCCCCTGGATCGTCTCCTCGTTCAGCGGCTGCACGATCAGCGTGCCCCCGCCCCACTCGAGCTCCTTGCCGGCGGAGCGCTCGGAGGCGTACGCGACCACCTCGCGCGCCGGGAAGCCGCGCTCGTGGAGCAGCTTCAGGATCGTCGTCCCGACCGCCCCGGTCGCGCCCATCACCCCGACTCTGTAGCCGTCGCCCGCCATCTCGCTCGGCGGGCGCTCAGCCGGCGACCGTCGGCCGGTGCGCGGCACCGGCCGGGTCTTCGGGGCGGACCGCGTCGGTCCCGAGCTCGAACGCATTGTGAAGCGACTTGACCGCGTCGGGGACCCGGTCGGCGGGGATGACGCACGAGATCTTGATCGGCGAGGTGGAGATCATCTCGATGTTGATGCGCTCGTCGCCGAGCACCTGGAAGACTTTGGCGGCGACGCCCGGGTGCGAGCGCATCCCGGCGCCGACGATCGAGACCTTGCCGATCGCCTCGTCGGTCCGCATCTCCAGCGAGACCCCGCCGAGGCCCTCGACCACCTCGCGCGCGATCGCCAGATCGCCGCGATCGACGGTGAAGGAGAGGTCGGCCAGCTGGTCGTCGCCGACCGGCTCGTTCTGGATGATCACGTCGACGTTGACGTTCGCCTCGGCCAGGGCGCTGAAGATGCGGCCGGCGACGCCCGGCTCGTCGCGGACGCCGCGCAGCGTCACGCGCGCCTCGGCGTTCGAATGGGTGACTGCGGTGACGAAAGGCTGCTCCATGGTGTCTTCCTCCGAGATGACGAGGGTACCGGGGCCGTCCTCGAAGCTGCTGCGGCAGTGGATCCGGACCCCGTGGTTGCGGGCGTACTCGACCGAGCGCAGCTGCAGCACCCCGGCCCCCGAGGCCGACATCTCGAGCATCTCCTCGAAGGAGACCGTCGGCAGCTTGCGGGCATCGGGGACCAGCCGCGGATCGGCGGTGAAGACGCCCGCGACGTCGGTGTAGATCTCGCAGACGCTCGCCTCGAGCGCCGCCGCCAACGCCACCGCGGTGGTGTCGGAGCCGCCGCGCCCCAGCGTGGTGACGTCGCGGCTGTCGGTCGAGACTCCCTGGAAGCCGGCGACGAGGACGATCCGGTCCTGCTCCAGGGCCTGGCGGATGCGGTCGGCGCGGACGTCGATGATCCGCGCCTTGGTGTGGGAGGAGTCGGTGACGATCCCCGCCTGCGAGCCGGTCAACGAGATCGCCTCGTGGCCCATGTCGTGGATCGCCATCGCGCAGAGCGCGCAGGAGATCCGCTCGCCGGTGGAGAGCAGCATGTCCATCTCACGGGCGACCGGGCGGGCGGAGATCTCGTGCGCCTGCTCGACCAGTTCGTCGGTCGTCTTGCCGCGCGCCGAGAGCACCGCGACGACGCGGTTGCCGGCTTCGCGGGCGGCGACGATCCGGCCCGCGGCGCGCTTGATCTGCTCGGCGCCGGCGACCGAGGTGCCGCCGAACTTCATCACGACTATGTCCGCTCCCGAATCGGGCATGGCTTACGAGGATAGAGAGCCGATCAGGGTTGCCGTCGCGAGCAGTCAAGACTCGCCTTCCCATCGCCGATAAGGGACTGGTAGTGGAGCCGAAGACGAGCGACATGCCGATCGCCGAGGAGCGATCCGCAACCGCCCCGGAGGGAGGGCGACTGCTGGTGGCAAGCCGGCTCGGAACCTCGCTCTCCCGCGCCGCCTCGGTCGAGAGCGTCGCCCGCGAGGCGGTCCGCACCCTGCACGAGTCCTTCGACTACTACCTCGCGGTGGTCCAGCGGCTCGACCCTGATGGGGTCCTCCGCGTGGTCGCCGCCGCCGGCCCGCTGGCCGCGGAGATGGGCGGCTTCCTGGCGGTCGAGCAGCGGGTCGAGCGTGGGATCAACGGAAGGGTCGCCCGTTCCGGCCGGCCGGCGTTGGTCAACGACACCGCTCGCGACCCGGACTACCTGGGCGCGGGGGAGCCGACCGATCCCGGCTCCGAGCTCTCGCTGCCGATCGTCGTCGCCGAGACCAACTGGGGCGTGCTCAACCTCGAGCAGCGCGAGCGTGGCGGCTTCGACGAGGAAGACCTGCTGCTGGCCCACGTGATCGCCGGCCAGATCGGCGCCGCCATCCACCGCTGCGTGCTGGTCGGCGAACTCGAGGACGCCTTCCTCACCACGATCGGGGTGATCTCCGACGCGGTCGAGATGCAGGACTCCTACACCGCCAACCACGCCAACGAGGTCGCCGAGCTGGCGATCGCGGTCGGCGCGCGGATGGGGATCGAGGGGGTCGAGCTCGACCGCCTCCGCTACGGCGCCCTGCTCCACGACGTCGGCAAGATCGGCATCCCGGCGGAGATCCTCCGCAAGCCCGGGCCGCTGACCGCGGAGGAGCGGGCGCGGATGGACGAGCACACCGCGATCGGCGCCCGGATGCTGGAGCGGATCCCCTTCCTCGCCCCGGTCGCGCCGCTGGTCCGCTCGGCGCACGAGCGCCACGACGGCGGCGGCTACCCCGACGGGCTGCGCGGCGAGGAGATCCCGCGCGGGGCGATGGTGATCGCCACCTGCGATGCCTTCCACGCGATGACCTCGGACCGCAGCTACCGCAAGGCGATGAGCGTCACCGACGCGGAAGCGGAGCTGCGGGCGAACGCGGGGACCCAGTTCGAGCCCGGCGTCGTCACCGCGCTCTTGGCCGAGCTGGCCGGCGACGCGCCGATCAACCAGCCGGCGGGATAAGGGCCGCCCGGCGGCCCGGCCTAGTTGCCGCCGAGGTTCCCCAGCATCGCCTGTTCGGCCATCCGGATCAGGCCGAGGCCGCTGTGGGGGCGCATGTCGCTGGAACGGACGCGGACGTGGGAGCCGTGCGGGCCGATCACCTCGACGATCGTGCAGACGTCGCCGATCTCGCAATCGTCGCCGTAGTCGGCCTCGATTGCTTCCATCTGCTCCGCCACGACTTTGCCGATCTTGCTCTGGTCGAGCATCAACGCCTCCTGTCAGTTCGCCGGTTCCGGGGGGTGACGATAGGCGATCGGTGTTGGTACATCCCGCAGATACATCGGTTTGATATATTGCGCCGAGACATGGATTCGTTCAGTCCCACCGCCTACGTGATTCTCGGGATGCTCTTCAAAGGGCCGAAGTCCGGTTACGAGATCAAGGCCCTTGTCGACAACTCGACCCGCTTCTTCTGGGCGGCCAGCTACGGCCAGATCTATCCCGAGCTGAAGCGCCTGTCCGAGGCCGGGCTGGTGGTCGGCTCCGAGGAGCCGACCGGTGGCCGCCGCCGCACCGTCTATGAGATCACCGCCGACGGCGAGCTGGAGCTGCAGGCCTGGCTGCGCCTCCCGCCGGAGACGTTCGAGATGCGGGACGAAGGGCTCCTGAAACTGTTCTTCGCCGAAGCCGTCGAGCCGCGCGAGGCGTTGGAGATCGTCCGCGTCATGCGCGAGTACAACGAAGCCGCGACCGCCCGACTATGGGCGTTGGGGGAGGCGAAAGCGAAATCCGCCGACGCCTACCCGAAGCTCGTGCTGCACGCCGGAATCGAATCCTTCGAGTGGTACACCGACTGGTGCCGGAGGCTCGAGGGCGAGATCGCCAAGCGGGCAGGCGCGAAGGAGGCGAAAGCCTGATGTTCGCGGCGCTCGCCCGACTTGCCCAGCGCCACGCGCGGACGGTCGTGATCGTCGCCGTCCTCTTCGCGATCGCCGCCGCGGCGCTCGGCGGCGGCGTCGCCAACCGGCTCGATCCCTACGGGGCGGAAGACCCGGCGACCGAGTCGGTCAAGGCGCAGGACCAGCTGGAGGAAGCGGGCTACCGCGGCCCCGAAGTCGTCGCCCTGGTCGAACATGCACCGGTGGCGAGCCCGGCGACCCGCGCCCGGGTCGAAGCGCTCGAACGCGAGGTGCGCCGCAACCCCGAAGTCGACCAGACGATCGGCTACTACGACACCCATTCGCGCGCCTTCGTCTCCGAAGACGGGCACTCGACGTACTTCGTCGTCACCCTGAAGCCGACCGGGGACAAGCAGAAGCAGGATGTCGGCGGCGAAATCGCCGACACGCTGAACGCCCATCCCGGGGTCGTGGTCGGCGGCCCGGCGGTCGCCCAGGAACAGGTGAACAAGCAGGTCGAGAAGGACCTCCAGCGCGCCGAGATGCTCGCCTTCCCACTCCTCTTCCTGCTCTCGCTGCTCTTCTTCCGCAGCCTCGTCGCCTCGGTCCTGCCGCTCCTGATCGGCGGCCTGGCGATCGTCGGCACCTTCTTCATCCTCCGCATCGCCAGCGAATTTGCCTCGATCTCGGTCTTCGCCCTCAACCTGACCACGGCGCTCGGGCTCGGCCTGGCGATCGACTACAGCCTCTTCGTCGTCTCCCGCTACCGCGAGGAGATCGCCCGGTCCGGGCCCGGCGCGGCGGCGATGCGCCGGGTGCTGGCGACCTCAGGCCGCACCGTCTTCTTCTCCGCGCTGACCGTCTCCGCGGCGCTCGCCTCGCTGCTCGTCTTCCCGCAGCGCTTCCTCTACTCGATGGGGCTCGGCGGCGCGCTGGTCGCCCTCTTCGCGGCGCTGATCTCGCTCACCGTCCTGCCCGCGATCCTCACCCTGCTCGGCCCGCGGGTGAACGCGGGCGCCCCCGCCTTCCTGAAGCGCCGCGCCGACCGGGACGCCCGCCCGACCGAGAGCGGCTTCTGGTATCGGCTCTCGCGCTTCGTCATGCGCCGGCCGGTCCCGGTGGCGACGCTCTCCGCCGCCTTCCTGATCCTGCTCGGCCTCCCCTTCCTGGGGATCAAGTTCAACACCGTCGACGCCACCGTGCTGCCGAAGGACGCCAGCGCCCGGACCGCCTACGAACGGATCAACGCCGAGTTCCCGCCCTACCGCGAAACGCCGATCGTCGTCTCCTACGCGGGCGGCACCGCGGCCGGGGCGCATGCTTTCGCCGCCGAGATGGCGAGGGTCGAAGGCGTCGCCTCGGTAGCGCCGCCGCAACGGTTCGAGGGCGGCGTCTACGCGATCGAAGCGATCTCCACCCACCCCTTCGCATCCGACGCCAGCCAGGACACCGCGCGGGCGATCCGCGACCTGCCGGTTCCGGGCGGGGCGAGGGCGCTGGTCGGCGGCGGCTCGGCCAACTTCGTCGATTTCCAGGCGAGCCTTGCCTCCCACCTGCCGATCGCGCTGGCGATCATCGTCATCTCCACCCTGGTGATCCTCTTCCTGATGACCGGCTCGGTGGTGCTGCCGATCAAGTCGCTGCTGATGAACGCGCTCAACCTGAGCGCCGTCTTCGGCCTCCTCGTCCTGATCTTCCAGGACGGCCGATTGGAAGGGGTGCTCGACTACTCGAGCCCGGGGGCGATCGAGCAGACGATGCCGATCCTGATGTTCGCGGTCGCCTTCGGCCTCTCCACCGACTATGCGGTGTTCCTGCTCTCACGGATCAAGGAGGCGCGCGACGCGGGCGCCTCGGACTCCGAGTGCGTGGCGATCGGGCTCGAGCGGACCGGCCGGATCGTCACCGCCGCGGCGGTCCTCTTCGCCGTGGCGATGCTCGCCTTCGCCACCTCGCAGATCATCTTCATCAAGGAGAACGGGGTCGGCACGGCGCTGGCGGTGCTGATCGACGCCTCGATCATCCGGGCGCTGCTGGTCCCGGCCCTGATGGAGCTGCTCGGCAAGTGGAACTGGTGGGCGCCCGCCCCGCTCCGCCGCCTCCACGAACGCTTCGGGATCAGCGAGGGCGAGGGCGAGCCGACCGAGCCCGAGCCCGCCCGCGCCTGACGAAGCTCTAGGCGCCGCCTTCGGCTTCCTTCAACGCCGCCTTCTTGGCTTCTTCTTCTTCCTTGGCTTCTTCTTCGACGAAGAGTTCCGGGCTCAGCGTCGGCACTTCTTCTTCGCCGGCGTAGCCGAGCGGTTCGACCCCGAACATCTGCTCCAGCGTCTTCAGCAGGGTGAAGTGGTTGGCGTATTCGCGTTCTTCGACCGAGCCCGGGAGAACCAGCGGCGAGATCAGCAGGAGGCCGACCTTGCCGCCGCCCCCGGTGGCGAGCACCGATTCTTGGGTGTACTTCGTCGGGGTCACTTCTTCTTCTTCGGTTTCCGTGGTCGAGCCTTCGGTGGTCGAGGTCGACGACGTCGTCGTCGTGCCGGGCGTCGTCGCGGTCGCGACCAGCGGCAGGTTCGGATAGATCGGCGCCAGGCAACAGGCACTCGGGTCCGGGTGTTCGCCCGCCTGCGGAGCCTGCGCCGAGGTGATCATGATCAGCCCGCCGCCTTCTTCGTAGGCGGGCGAGTGCATGATCGCCGGGACCAGCGTCTTCAGCAGCTGGGCGGCGCCACGGGCACCGGTCGGGGCGCCCGGTTCGCATTCGGCTTCGCCGCCCGAGTGGCAGGCGTCGGGGAAGATCAGCGACAGTGCCGGCGTCTTCTTCTTCGCTTGCAGGTCTTTGGTCAGCACTTCGAAGCCGACGTCATGCTTTTCGCATTCTTCGCCTTCGGCGATCGCGTTGAAGTAGACGACCGGGTTGCGCCAGTTCAGGTACTGGTCGCCCGGGGTCGCCGGCGGGTCGGGGACGCCGACCGTCGGCTTGCGGCAGCGCCACGGCCGGCCGATCGCCCCGCCGTTTTCCATCTCCTCGACGTAGGCACGCCATTCCAGTTCATTTTCTTCCAGCTGGGTCGGCAGCGAGGCGACCGTCGTGGGATAGGCGCAGCCGGCGCCTTCGATCTGTTCGGCCGTGAGGGAGACGGTGGCCGGGGTGATCGGGGTGAAGGCGGGGCAGTTGGCGGCGGTTTCCAGGGTCGGACCCTGGCCGCTCAGCAGCGCGACCTCGTTGGCGAGCACGCCCGCGGTGACCCCGTAGTAGTTGGGGATCAGGAGGCCTTTCTTCGGCAGCGTCCGGGTCAGGTAGGGCGCCGTCGCGGTGGCGCCGTAGGTGTTTTCGTAGCTGTTTTCGCCGAGCACGATCAGCCAGGCGTGTTTGATTTCCGGCAGGGCCCCTTCGGCTTCTTCCAGTTCCCGCGCTTCCTGTTCTTCTTCTGATTCTCTGATCGATTTTTCAAGCGCGGATTCTTCTTCCGGCGCTTCTTCCCCTTCTTCGGGGAATTCGGTGGTTTCTTCCGGCACCGCCGGGAGGCTTGAGATTTCTTCCGGCACCGCCGTTTCTTCGACCGGCGCTTCCGCGAACGCTTCTTCTTCTTCGGCTTCTTCTTCCAGTTCTTCCGCGGGCGGCGGCGCTTCTTCGGCGTGGTGGGGGTACTCGAGCAGGATCGTCTGCAGCGGGGCCGAGCTGGCGATTTCGCTCATCGCCGAGCCGAGGCCGACGCCGAGCGCCAGCATCCCGATCACCGCGATCGCGATCGCCTGCGGCGAGGGCATCCAGGACCAGCCGTCCTCGCCATCCTTCGGCTTCGGAACCTTGGCCGCGGCAGCGACCGACCCTTTGCCTTTCGCCGTCACCGCCCCGACCGTCCCCGCCACCGCGCCCGGCAGCTCGCCGCGCCGGTGCCCGCAGTTCAGGCAGTAGCGCTGGTCCGGCGCAAGGGGGCTCCCGCACTCGGTGCATTGGTCCCCCGTGCGGCCGGAGACGTCGTCCCCGCGGGGCCCCGTCGGCGCGGGGGTCTGATCGTCATTGCGGTCGGCCACGTTTGGACGCGATTATCCGGGCAGGCGGCGGCGCGGTTGTAAAAATTTTGCATCGAGCCGATTGCGCTCCCCAGGCGGCTCGCGGGCGTTTATTCACAACTCTTAAACACCGCCGGCAGGGCGCCATCTGATGATGCTCGCGTGAGTGCCGGTCCTGAGCAAACCGAGCCGGCGACGCCGGTTCCCCCCACGCCTCCCCCCCAGCAGCAGCCCAGCGACCCGGTGGGCCCGTCGATGGCCGCCTTCGGCGCCAACGACTCCTGCCCCAACTGCGGCGCGCGGATGGCGGCCGACCAGCGCTACTGCCTCAACTGCGGCCACCGGCGCGGCGAGCCGCGCCTGCCGTTCATGGACGCGGTCGTCTTCATGGAGTCGATGGGCGCGCCCGCCGCCGGTAGCGCCCCGCCGCCTCCCCCGGCCCCCTCGGGCGACGGATCGTCGCCGCGGATGAACGCCAACGCGGCCCTGATCGCGGGCGTGGCGACGCTGGTCCTGGCAATCGGCGTCGGCTTCCTGATCGGCCGCTCCGGCCACGACGGCTCGGGCAACGCCGCCGCGGAAGCGCCGATCAAGGTGATCGAAGTCGGCGGCGGTGGCGGTGGCGGAGAATCGACCGAAACGGCCGCCACCGAAGAATCGACCGAAAGCACCGCCAACTCCGGCAAGAACAAAGGCGGCTCGAAGGGCGGCGGCAAGAAGAGCGCCAAAGCCACGCCGAAGTCCGAAAAGAACTCGGAAGTCGGCGCGCACGGCGCCTCCAAGGCGACCGAAGAAGTGCTCCATACCGAAGGTGACGTGAAGCTCGCCGAACCGGAACAGAAAGTCGGCGGCAGCTGCGAAAAGGGCGCCGCCGGGTGCAGCTCGGGCGGCGAATTCACCGGCAACTTCTTCGGCGAATAGGACCCCGGGTCAGGACTGCACATCAGATGAGACTTCCAGGATCGAAACCCAAGCCTTCGACCAATGGCGCGAGTAAATCGCCGCCGCCGCCCGGCGCCCCTCCGCCCACCGCGCCGCCCGGCACCCGGCCTGCCCCGCTTCCCGGCGGGACCGTCCGCGCCGGCGGCCCGCCACCCGGCAAGTCGCTGGGTTCGTCCCAGGGCGAAGAGTTCATCGTCGACCTCAGACGGCGCCGCGAGCAGCTGGTCGCCCGGGTGGCGGAGCTGCAGTGGGACCTCGGCGGGCTCACCTACGAGATGGCGATCCGCAACAGCATCCGCGTCGAGGTGCTGGTCAAGCGGGCCGCCGAGCTGCAGGACGCCGACGCCGAACTGAACGAGGTCGAACGGATCCTCCGCATGGAGGAGTCGGCGACCGCCGGCAGCTGCCCCTCCTGCGGCGCCCCCCACTCGAGCGGCGCCACCTTCTGCTGGCAGTGCGGCAAACCGCTGCTCGAGCAGGTCTCGGGCGACACGATTCTTCGGCGGTAGCTCTGGGGGCTGGCGAGGAGGGAGTTCCGACACCCTCCTCTCTCAAACTCGGGCTGGATCGATGGCGGCCGGGCGAGGTGCTCGCAGGGCCCTCGTTACAAGCCGTTCGGAGGGTGTCGGAACCCCCTCACCACCGGTCATAGCGTGGGTCGGCTCGTGTCTTGAGGCTCAGAGCTGAAGGGACGAAACCGTGGTCGGGGGGTCCGCCCGTAGCGCTCCGGGGCTTTCAGCTGGATCGAAGGAGCCCGCCGCGACCCTTCCAGCTCAAGAGCGGGGACCGTTCTCGCAGTCGCCCCGAACCCGTACCGCGGGCGATCCCGGGTGAGGGGTGAGGCGGCTTGTACTTTTTCGGCCGCGAGAAACGAGGCGCCAGCCCAACCCCTCCTCTCCGGAAAAGTTGAGCCGAACCCCTTACCCGGGAGCGGCCGGGCCCAAGGTTCGCTCAGCCGAAGCGGCCGGTGACGTAGTCGCGAGTTCGCGGGTCGCGGGGGGAGCCGAAGATCTTCTCGGTCTCGTCGAACTCGATCAGGGTGCCGATCGGCCGCTCGCCGCGGGTCTCGAGGCTGAAGAACGCGGTCCGGTCGGCGACGCGCGCCGCCTGCTGCATGTTGTGGGTGACGATGACGATCGTGAAGCGGCCTTTGAGGCTGTGGATCAGGTCCTCGATCGCCCCGGTGGCGATCGGGTCGAGTGCCGAGGCGGGCTCGTCGAGGAGCAGCACGTCGGGTTCGATCGCGATCGCGCGGGCGATGCAGAGTCGCTGCTGCTGACCGCCGGAGAGGCCCAGCGCCGAATCCTTCAGCCGGTCTTTGACCTCGTCCCAGAGGGCGGCGCCGCGCAGCGCTTTCTCGACCCGCTCCTTCATCCCCTGACGCATGCCGAGGTTCTTCGGCGCCCAGGCGACGTTGTCGAAGATCGACTTCGGGAAGGGGTTCGGTTTCTGGAAGACCATCCCGATCCGTCGCCGCACCTCGACCGTGTCGACGTTGGAGCCGTAGATGTCGTGGCCGTGATAGCGGATCTGGCCGTCGATGCGGAAACCCGGGATCGGGTCGTTCATCCGGTTGAGGCTGCGCAGGAAGGTCGTCTTGCCGCAGCCGGAAGGACCGATCAGGGCCGTCACCTGGCCCCGCCGCATCCGCATCGTGACGTCGATCAGCGCCTGTTTCTTGCCGTAGAAGATGCCCACGTTGTCCGCCTCGAAGACGGCCTCGGGGGCGACGTGGAAGTGGGCCTCGGCGGCGCTCTCGGTGGCGGCAGGGGGACCGATCACGCCGGGCAGGGGCTCGGTGCGGATGCGCACCCGTCCTGGCGCCTGGGGTTTGCCGTTGGTGACGGGCGGGGCGCCGAAGGTCTGGTCGTCGATGCTCATCGGGTCAACTTTCTCTTGCTGCGGTTGAGGAGGGCGCGGGAGCTGAGGCCGAGGGCGAGGATGATCGCGATCAAGACGAGGGAAAGGCCCCATGCTTTGGTGAAGCCTTCCGGGTTCGCTTCTTCCGACAACTGAAAGATACGCACCGGCACATTCGGCAGTGGTTCGAAGGGGTTGAACTGGAAGTGGTCGCCCTGGCCGAGCGAGCTGATCAGCAGCACCGGCGCCGTCTCGCCGGCGGCGCGCGCCACCGAAAGGAGGGTCGCGGTGATGATTCCGCCGAGCGCCGCCGGGAGGATGATCGTCAGCACGCTGCGCCAACGGGCGACGCCGAGTGCGTCGGCCGCTTCGCGCTGGGCGCCGGGGACGAGATTCAGCACCTCCTGGGTGCCGCGGGCGATCAGCGGCACCTCGATGATCGACAGCGCGATGGCGGCGGCGAAGCCCGACTGCTGCTGGGTCGGCGCGACGATCAGGATGTAGATGAAGACGGCGATGATGATCGACGGCAGGCCGTTCATCACGTCCATCAGGAGCTGCACGGTGCGCGAACCGCGGCGCCCGGCGTACTCACTGAGGAAGAGAGCGATCAGGACGCCGATCGGCAGCGCGATCAGCGTGCCGATGCCGACGATGATCCCGGTGCCGACCAGGTTCGGGCCGATCCCCACCGGTTCCCCCTTGGTGATGAAGTCCCAGCTGACCGCCTTGATGCCGTGGCTGACGACCGCCCAGATGACGATAACCAGCACCACCACCGCGGCCACCGCGGCGGCGATGGCGAGCCCCTGGGCGATCCGGCTGATCGCGTGACGCCGGCGCAGGTTGCCGGTCGCCACCAGCGGCTGGGTCGGATCGAACGGCTGCCGCTCGCGACTCATCGCATCGCCCCCCCGGCGCTGCCGAAGCGGATGCCGACCCAGCTCGCAAGCAGGTTGGAGGCCACGCCGATCACGAGCAGCAGGGCGGCGATGTAATAGAGCGAGGCGGTGTGGATCGCCGAGACCGCACTGGGGAACTGGAGGGCGATGATCGAGGCCATCGTGCCGCCGTTCTTGAACAGTGAGAGATGCGATTCGGTGCCGCCGCCGATCACCTGGGAGACGGCGATCGCCTCGCCGAGCGCGCGGCCGAGCCCGAGCAGCGTTGCGGCGATCATGCCGGAAAGGGTGCTGGGCAGGACGACGCCGCGGATCACCTCCCAACGGGTCGAGCCGAGCGCCGCGGCGCCGTCCTGGAGGTCCTGCGGCACCGCCATGAAGAGGTCGCGCGAGACCGAGGCGATGATCGGGATCACCATGATCGTGAGGATCAGGCCGGCGGTGAAAACGCTGGCGCCGGTCGTCTGCGGCGCGCCGAAGAGGGGGATGAAGCCGAGCGTGTTGTGAAGGAACGGCTCGA
Source organism: uncultured Solirubrobacterales bacterium (assembly GCA_963795675.1). Lineage (GTDB taxonomy): Bacteria > Actinomycetota > Thermoleophilia > Solirubrobacterales > 70-9 > VAYN01. The sequence continues at coordinate 68,684 of CAWCJB010000018.1, read as the reverse complement.
TCGTGCTGACCAGCACCGGGCCGAGGATGATCAGGCCCCAGAAGCCGAGGATCACGCTGGGGATGGCGGCGAGCATTTCGACCAGCGGCGAGATCACATTGCGGACCCCGGTCGGCGCCAGCAAGGCGAGGAAGATGCCGATCGAGATTGCCACCGGGGCCCCGATCAAGATGGCCATCGCCGAGGTGATCAGGGTGCCGAGGATCAGCCCCTCGCCGCCGAATTTTTCCAGCGGCGGCGCCCATTCGTGATTGGTGATGAAGCTGAAGCCGTACCTCGAGATGGCCGGCTGAGCCCCTTCGATCACTTCCTTCGCGATCAGGACCAGGACCACGGCGGCCAGTACCGCCGCTCCGAGACAGATCAGGCGCAGCGCGACATCACCGAAGCGGTCGGCGCGTTTGCGGGCGGGACTCTGCCGGTTCGATCGCGCCAGCTTCAGCGACGCCGTGCCGGCGGGCGGAGTGGCACTCATCGGCGCCAATGTAGCGGCGGCCGGGCGCTTTCGAACCTACCTCACGCCGATTTTCACAAGATTGAAACAACTCGCGTGGGGACCGGTGGCTGAAGCGGGCCAGGCACAGTCACTGTCACATTTTCGTTACATCTCTGTAACGAGGCCTGTTACGGAGTTGTAACCAAATTTATTCACGGGAATGACACAAAATCGCGTTTCAGGAGGGAGAACCTACGCGCCGATAATCCCACCCTTGTGAAAGGAAACGCTTTTGATTCGCAATAGGTTGCTTGCAATCCTCATCGCGGTCGGAGGAACGGTTGGAGGCACGGCAGCCGTCGCGACCGCTAGCGCCTCAGCCGCCCTCACCGGCGCCGGTTCGACGCTGGTTGCGCCGCTGATGACGAACTGGATCAATGGCTTCGAAATCAAAGAAGGCATCCCGGTCAAATACTCGGCCGTCGGCTCTGGCGAAGGCATCAAACAGATCTCCAACGGCACCGTCGACTTCGGCGCCTCCGACGCTCCGATGACGCCGGAACAGGAAGCCAAATGCAGCGGTTGCGTCACGATTCCGTGGGCCCTGTCGGCCACCGGCCTCGGCTTCAACATCCCGGGTCTGAAGAAGATCAACCTGAGCGGCAAGGTCATCGCCGGCATCTACTTCGGCAAGATCACCAACTGGAACGACCCGAAGATCGCCAAGCTCAACCCGAAGGCGAAGCTCCCGAACCTGGCGATCACCCCGATCTACCGTTCGGACGGCTCTGGTGACACCTATGCGTTCACCAACTACCTGTCGAAGATCAGCCCGGCCTGGAAATCGGAAGTCGGCTACGCCACCACCGTCGGCTTCAAAGCTGGTGTCGGTGCCAAAGGCAACGCCGGTGTGACCTCGACCGTCGCGAAAACCCAGGGTTCGATCGGTTACATCTCCGCGTCCTACCTGATCGCCGCCGGCTCGCTCGGCGTCGCTGCTGTCGAAAACAAGGCCGGTAACTTCGAGTTCCCGAACCTGAAAAACATCGAAGAAGCCGCCTCGACCGTGAAGTCGCTGCCGGCCAGCAACACGATCAGCATCACGAACCCCCCGAAGAAGGCCACGGGTGCCTACCCGATCTCGACCTTCACCTACGCGATCGTGCCGCACAGCGCGCCGCAGAAGGGGTTCCTCCAGCAGTTCCTCAACTACGCCATCACCAAGGGCCAGATCTACGGCGCCGCGCTTGACTTCGCGCCGCTGCCGAAGGTCGTCGTCACGGCCGCCAAAAACGCGATCGCCTCGCTCTAGCGAGTAGATCCCAGCGCCGCAGGGCGCAAGCAGTTCCTCCGCCGGCGCGGGGCCTTCGGGCCTCGCGCCGGTTTTTTTTGTGGCCGGCTAGGCGAAGGCCTGGGAGGCGCGGCGGCGGAGGTCCGCGTTCAGCATCCCGGTGACCTGGCTCGGCAAGTCGCCGGCCGAGGGGACGGCGGCACCGATCAGGCCGGTGGCGCGGAAGCCGAAGAGCGGGGCGACGAAGCCGAGGTCACGGATCTTGCGGACCAGGGCGACCGCGTCGCGGGTCTCGGCGTTGGGGCCGCAGAGGACGATCGCGGTCGGGTCGAGCGCGCCGAGCGCCCGCTCGAGCCGCTCGTCGCCGAGCTCGTTGGAGAGCACCAGGACGCGGAAGCCGGCCCGGCGCAGCGCCAGGTCGAGCGCCTGCGTGTGGACCTCCTCGGCGTCGAGCCCCTTGCTCGAGTCGATCAGGAGGATCCCGGCCGGGCGTGAGGCGGCGGCAGCGAGGCGGCGCGCACCGTGCAGCCAGCCGGTGGCCCAGCGGGCGGCGAACTCGAGCTCGGCCTCCGAGCCGGGGTCGGCGGCGAGTCGGTCGACGGCGGGGAGCAGCAACTCCTCCACCGTCCGCTCGAGCGGCCGCACCGCGAGGCTTTCCTCGATCGCGCGGTCGGCGGCGGCCTCGTCGAAGCTCTCGAAGGCTGCGAACAGCGAGTCGTCGCCGACCGGGGTCTGCTGGCGCTGCTGGGCGAGCGCGACGGCCGAGGAGATGTTGCCGGTCTGCGCCAGCGCATCGCGCAGGGTCTGCAGCTCGATCAGGTCGTAGTTACGGTGGTTGCCGACCGTGCGCTTCGGGGTCGGGAAGCCGTAGCGGCGCTCCCAACTACGCAGCGTGTTGGGGCTGACGCCTAGTACTTCGGCAGCGGCGTTGGTGCGGATTCCCGGCATAAGTGATCGGAATCTTGACAGCGGATTCGCAGGTTACGTCTGTTATCGGCAGATTTGCCGAAAGTGTTAGCGATCTTGCAAAGGTTCTAGGGCCGCTCGGAGAGGCCGCCGACGCCCACCGGCTGGCCCACCGCCCGCGCCCGCCACATCGCCGCGTCGGCTTTGTGCAGGAGCTGGTCGGCGTCGGCGCCGTGGTCGGGGCAGGCGACGACGCCCGCGTTGACCGCGATCCGCAGGCCCCCCGCCCGCTCCAGCTCATCGAGCTGCGAGAGCAGCCGCTCGGCCATCTGCATCCCTTCGACCGTGCGCAGGTTGGGGGCGAGGACGCAGATCGCCTCCTCCTCGAGCCGGAAGGCTTCGTCGACGATGCGGATGCTGTCGCGCAGTGCCGCGCTGACGACCGCCAGGGCCATCTCGCCGTCGACCCGGTCTTTGGTGTCGGGGCCCGAGGTGTCGAAGACGGCGAGCCCGAAGGGGTGGCCGTAGCGGCGGTTGGTCTCGATCAGCTGGTCAAGCCGGCGGCGCATGTGGCCGGGCCGGTAGAGGCTCGGCAGCTCTTCGCGCGGGGAGCGGATGAACTCCACCGTCCCCCCCGCACGGTTCTCGTCGCGGACGGTCTCGTAGGCGGCTTCGACCGCGGTCGCGGTGACCTCGCCGAAGTCCTCGGCGAGCCGCTCGGCGGCGGCGGCAAACTGGGGCCCGGCGGCGTCGCCGAGCTCTTCGCGCAGGGCCGCCAGCAGCGAGCGATGCCGTTCGGCGACCTCGATCGCCATCCGGCCAGGGCGGTCGAGCCGCTCTCCCGTCGCCTCGCCTGTGTCCTCTGGATCTGTCGCACGCCCCGCCACGCGCGGAGCCTAGTCGAGGCTGCGGCGTCCGGCCAGGGCCTTTCCGAGGGTCACCTCGTCGGCGTGCTCGAGGTCGGCGCCGACCGGAAGCCCGCTCGCCAGGCGGGTGACGGTGGTCTGCCCGCGCAGTCGTTCGGCGATGTGGAGGGCGGTCGCCTCACCGGTCGTGGTCGGGTTGGTGGCGAGGACCACCTCGTTTACATCTCCCCTGCCCACACGCACGAGAAGCTCGGCGATCTTGAGGTCCTCGGCGTCGATCCCGTCGATCGGCGAGAGCGCCCCGCCGAGCACGTGGTAGAGGCCGCGGTATTCGTGGGTGCGCTCGATCGGGATCACGTCGCCGGGTTCCTCGACCACGCAGATCGTCGTCCGGTCGCGGCTGGTGTCGGCGCAGATCCGGCAAAGTGGGCCCTCGGCGAGGTTGAAGCACTCTTCGCATAGTCCGACTTTTTCCTTCACTTCGCGGATCGCCGCGCCGAGCGCGAAGGCCTCTTCGTCCGGCACCCGCAGCAGGTGGAAGGCGAGCCGCTGCGCGGTCCGCTGGCCGATCCCGGGCAGGCGGGAGAGCTCGGCGACCAGACGCGCCAGCGGTGCCGGGCCCTCGGTGCTCAACTCGTCAGTCCGCTCCGCACGCGCTCAGCCGAGCAGCCCGCCAAGGCCGCCGCTGAGCCCGCCGGTCGCATCGCCCATCGCCGAGCCGGCCAGCTCCTGCGCCGCCCGCAGCCCGTCGTTGACCGCCGCCTGCACCATCTCCTGGAGCAGCTCGACGTCCTCGGGGTCGACCGCTTCCGGGTCGATCGTGATCGCCCGCAGGGTCAGGTCGCCGCCGACGGTCACCTTGACCATGCCGCCGCCGGCGCTCCCCTCGACGGTCTCGTCTTTCAGTTTCTCCTGCGCCTGCAGCATCTGATCCTGCATCTGCTGCGCCTGTTTCATCAGGGCATTCACATCGAAGCCCCCGGGTCCGCCTCGTGCCACCTAACTGACCTCCTCCGCGTCGAACTCGCTCTTCAGCCGCTCCAGCAATTCATCCTCGTCGATCTCGCCGCTGCCCGGCGCCGGGGTGTCGGGGGGCGGCGGGGCGGCCACAGCCTCGTCCTCCTCGAGAAGGACGTAGGTCGGCGCAACGGGTTCGCCGATCACCGCGACGAAGGCATCGATCAGCTCTTGCCGGCGGTCGGGCGACTCGGCCTTGCGCTTGTTGAAGGGCTGATCCGGCGGGAAACCGATCGTCAGGCCGTCGTCGCCGAAGGCCACCGGGCGGGCACCCTCGAAGGTCGCTTTCAGGGCCGGGGCTTTCTCGTCGAGCTTGGCGAGGATCGAGGGCCAGATGCGGGTCACCTGCTCGAGGTCTTGGGCGGCGGCAGGGGAAGGGGTTGGGATTGGATCGGGCTCGGGAACCGGATCGGGCTCGGCGCAAACCTCCGGCGCTTCGGCTGCCGGTGGCTCGGGCTCCGGCGCGGGCGGGGGGGGTTCGGGCGTCGGTCCAGGCATCGGCGCTTCGGCTGCCGGGGGCTCGGGTGCGCGTTCGGGGGCCGGAGGCGGGGCGGCCGGTGCAGGCGGTGGGGCGCTGCCGGCGAGCTGGGCCTCGAGGCGCTCGATGCGGCGGAGGAGGCCCTCCGTGGACGGGTCCAGATCGGGGCGGGCGGCCTTCAGGAGGGCGATCTCGACCGCCATGCGGGCGTCGTCGCCCTCGCGGACGGCGGTCAAGGCGGCGGCGAGATCGTCGATCGTGCGGACCAGGGTGGCGGCGCCGACGGCCTGTGCCTGTTGCTGGATCCGGGCGGTGTCGGTGGCGGTGACGACGAAGGTGGCGGGGACCTCGCCGGTCGTCTGGGTGACCAGCAGGTGGCGCAGGTGGGCGAGCAGGTCGCGCGCGAATTGCGACGGGTCGCGGCCGGAGCGCGCCATCTTCTCGACCCCGAGCAGGACCTCCTTCGGGTCGGCGGCGGCCACCGCATCGACGGCCGCGAAGAGCAGGTCGGCATCCGCCGCCCCGAGCATCTCCAGCACCTCGTCCAACCCGACGTCGTCGCCACCGAAGGCGACCATCTGGTCGAGGGTCCCCAGCGCGTCGCGGAAGCTGCCCTGGGCGGAGCGGGCGATCATCGCCACCGCCCCGTCCTCGACCTTGATCGACTCGGAGTCGGCCACCCGGTTCAGCACCTCGGAGATCTGCTCCAGCGAGGGCCGCTGGAAGTCGAAGCGCTGGCAGCGGTCGGCGATCGTCGGCATCACCTTGTGCGACTCGGTCGTCGCGAGGACGAAGACGGTGTGCGGCGGCGGCTCCTCGAGCGTCTTCAGGAAGGCGTTCCAGGCCTCTTTGGTGAGCATGTGCGCCTCGTCGAGGATGTAGACCTTCCAGCGGCCGCCGGAGGGCGCGTAGGCGACCCGCTCACGCAGGTCACGGATGTCCTCGACCGAGCGGTTCGAGGCCGCGTCCATCTCGATCACGTCCATCGAGTTGCCCGCGGCGATCGTCACGCAGGACTCGCATTCGCCGCACGGCGTCACCGTCGGCCCGCCCCGTTCACAGTTCAGCGAGCGGGCGAGGATCTTCGCCATCGAGGTCTTGCCGGTCCCGCGCGAGCCGACGAACAGGTAGGCGTGGTTGACCTTGTCCTGCTCGACCGCGTTGCGCAGCGTGCGCACGACATGGGCCTGCCCGACGACCTCGTCGAAGGAGCCGGGGCGGTGGCGGCGGTAAAGGGACGTGGACTCGGTGCTCATAAAGGCTTCCAGCCAGTGTATCCACGGCTCGCGGGCGCCCCTCGGGGCCGCTCGGTAAGTTGGCCGCCGTGCCACCGAGGGTCGCCAGATGGGTAGCACCGGTCGCCTGGGTCGCTGCGGTCAGCGCCGTGCTGCTGATCGTCTTCCCGGTCGGCTTCCCCAATTACGACACGATCTACGCGCTGGTCTGGGGGCGCGAACTGGCCCACGGGATGAGCCCCGACTACGGCGCCGCCCTTCCCCCTACGCCGCACCCGCTGACCGACTTCATCGGCCTGGTCGCCTCGCCGTTCGGCGAAGCGCCGATCACGGTGACGATGATCCTCGCCTACGTCTCCCTCGGCCTGATCGCATGGTTCGTCTACCGGCTGGGGGCCACCTGGTTCGACAAATGGGTCGGGGTGCTCGCCGCGGTGATCGTCCTCACCCGGGCGCCGTTCCTCTCCAACGGCCTGCGCGCCTACGTCGACCTCCCCTACATCGCCCTCTGCCTCGGCGCCCTCTACATCGAGGCGCGAAAGCCGCGCGCCGGCTGGCCGGTCCTCGCCCTGCTGGTCCCGGCGGGACTGCTGCGCCCCGAGGCCTGGGGGTTCGCGATCGCCTACTGGCTCTGGCTGGCGTTCACCGTGCGCCGCGCCCAAACCGACCCAGGCTCGGTGTTGACGGGCCGAAAACTCCAGGAGGGCTTGAGTTTTCGGCCCATCAACACGGTGTTTGGCTGGGAATTGGGGTGGCGGGGGGAGCGCGGGGGCCGGGAGCTCAGGTGGCTCGCGCTGCTCGCCCTCGCCGGGCCGATCATCTGGGTCCTCTTCGACGCGGTGACCACCGGGAACCCGCTCTACTCGCTCACCGGGACCCAGGAAACCGTGGAATCGCTGAAGCGGCAGACCGGGCCGGTCGACCTCGTCCTCTACGGCCCTCGCCGGCTCGGCGAAGTGATGCAGTGGCCGGGGATGGTCGGCGGCTTCGGCGGCCTCGTGCTCGGCATCACCTTGCTGCCCCGTCGCTCCGCGCTCGGCTTCGCCGCCGTCGTCCTCGCCCTGCTCGCCTTCGCCTGCCTCGCCGCGGCGGGCCTGGCGATCATCGCCCGCTACACGATGCTGGCGGGAGCGATCCTCTCGATCTTCTTCGCCCTCGCCCTGCTCGGCTGGCGGTTCCTCGACCGCGGGAACAGATGGAGGATCTGGTGGCAGGTGTTCGCCGGCCTCGTCCTCCTGATGGTGCTGGTCTGGCTGCCGAACCAGTGGGACCTCGACCGCCAGGTCCACACCGACCTCACCAACCAGGGCCGGATTGAGAACGATCTATCCGACCTGGTCGACGAAGGCGCCTTCTCCACCGCCTGCGGGCCGATCGCGGTGCCGAACCACCGCGCCGTGCCGCGCCTGGCCTTCGGCCTCGATGTGCGGCCGACCGACATCGTCAGCGCCAGCGAGGCGGTCTCCGCCGAAGAAAAGAAGAAGCTGGCCGAAGCGGGCTACTACGTCGAGCCGGCCAACAGCTTCGTGATCCACAACTACATCCTCGACCCCAACGACAAGACCAACTTCAACGAAGTCGAACCCCCGGCCGGCTTCAACGAAGTCGCGAGCAACGAGAGCTGGATCATCTACAGCAACTGCGGGTGAGTCAGCTGCCGCGCTCGACCGAGTCGATCGCCGCGTGGGTCGCCGCCGCCAGGTCCGGGTCGGCGAGGTCGACCGCGGGCGGCAGCTCGATGTGGAGGTCGTCGCTGGGGTCGATCCGCACCCGCAGCGGTCCGCCCGACCGCGAGCCGAGCACGTGGCCGCCCCGCCGTCGCTCGGAGTCGACGAAGTGCAGGTGGTACCCGGCCACCTCGATCCCCTCGATGTAGGTGGGGAAGCGGAAGCCGACCATCGAGCCCTCGACGTCGGTGAGCTCGAAGACGTGCTGGTCGGCGACCACCTCGGCGAGCGCGCGGTAGGGCGGCGCCTGGCGCGGCACCGAGCGGGCCCGGATCGAGGCGAAGCGACCGTCGAGGCGCACCGCGAAGGAGGACGTCCCCGGCCGCGCCATCGAGTCGAGCGCGGCGAGGATCGATTCGTGGTCCAGCCCGGCTGTGATCTCGCCCTCGACCGTCGGCTCGAACTCGGTCACCACCGCGAACGGCGTCCGCTCCTGCGGCGCGACCGCGGTCACGTTCCCGTCGACGTCGGCGCGGAGGAATTCGCCGTCGATCGCGATCATCTCCCCGTCGAGGCCGTTCAGCGTCCCCAGCCCGAGGTCGCCGCGCTCGGCCAGCTCGGCGAAGGTCAGGTCGCCCTCGAAGGAGCCGTCGAGCAGGGCGCCGATGGTTGAGGCCTGGAAGAGCACGTGCGCCTCGCGCTCCGCGTGCAGGTCGGCGTGGCGCATCGACTCGACGTGCAGGGAGCGGATCCATCGTTCGTCCAGCATCGCCGGCAGTTTGCCGGCCGGCCGGGGCGGGCGCGCCTTCCCGGCGCCCCGCCCCGATCCGGCGGCGAAGAAATGGACCGTGCACCCGCCTTCGAAATCTGGTCACCGGGCGTGTCCGTCGCTTATGGCTCGGGCCGGGCTTCCCCGCGGCACCCGTGGCTTCCGCTTAAGGCTGCTTCCTTCCGGACCTGACCTGGTTCGCGTGCCTACGTCGCGCGGGACCCGGCCGTCAACGCCGCCGCGACGCACTGACCCCGACGGTCAGTCCCTCGGAACGGTAGTCGGCCCCGCTAGAGCGGATTGCGGGTTATAGGGCACCGCTGATTCCCCGCCTAGCACGGTCCGTTTACAAGCCTACCCTGCCGCCGTAGGATCGCGCAGCCTTGATCGACGTCGACACCGCATCCTTCTTCGCCATCGTCGTGGTCGCGGCCGTCGCCGCGCTCACCGTCGCAGTCGTGCCGAAGCGCTTCGCGCCGCCGGTCGTGGTGATCGAGCTGCTGCTCGGGATCGTGATCGGCCAACACGTTCTCGGCCTCGCCAAATCCGACAGCTTCATCGAATTCTTCTCCAACCTCGGCCTCGGGATGCTCTTCTTCTTCGCCGGCTACGAGATCGACTTCAACCGGATCAAGGGCAAGCCGATCAAACTCGGCGCCTGGGGCTGGCTGCTCTCGGTGGCGCTCGCCTACGGGCTCGGCGGGCTGCTCGCGATGGCCGGCGTGGTCGTCTCCTTCCTCTATACCGGCTCGGCGATGGCGACGACCGCAATCGGCACGCTGATCCCGATCCTGCGCGACAACGGCGAGCTGAAGACCCGCTTCGGCACCTACCTGCTGGCGGCGGGCGGGATCGGCGAGTTCGGCCCGATCCTGTTGGTCACGCTGGTGCTCTCGACCGACAGCGCCTTGCACGAGTCGCTGATCCTGCTCGCCTTCATCGCCCTCGCACTGGTCCTCGCGGTCGGCTCGATGCGCTGGGCCTGGCGCGGCTGGCCGATGCTCGAGCGGACCTTCGAGGCCTCCAGCCAGCTCGCCGTGCGGCTCACCGTGGTGCTCGTCTTCGGCCTCGTCTTCCTCGCCTCGAAACTCGGCCTCGACCTGCTGCTGGGCGGGTTCGTCGCCGGGATGATCGTGCGGCTGGCGCTGCAGGGACACGAGCTGCAGGTCTTCGAGTCGAAGCTGACCGCGGTCGGCTTCGGCTTCTTCGTGCCCTTCTTCTTCGTCGTCAGCGGGATCGAGTTCGACCTCGCGGCGCTCGGCTCGGCGGGAGCGATCGCGAAGCTGGCGATGTTCTTCGCCCTCTTCCTGATCGTCCGCGGAACGCCGGCGTTGCTGCTCTACCGCGGCGTCTTCGGAGCGCGCGACCGCGCCGCGCTCGCCTTCTACTCGGCGACCGAGCTGCCGCTGGTCGTCGCGATCACGACGCTGGCGACCGAGACCGGCCACATGCGCGCCTCGACCGCCGCCGGGCTGGTCGGCGCCGCGATGCTCTCGACCCTGGTCTTCCCGTTCGTCGGGCTGGCGCTGCGGCGCCACGAGGAGGCCGACCGCAGGGTCCACGTCGACGAGGGCCCGGACGGGGGCTCCCCTCCGCTCGGAGGAGAGCCCGTCGTCCAGCCGGTGGTCTAGTAGACAGCCGGGGCTGGTCCTACTTGCGGACCAGCTTCAGCGTCTTGTAGACGGTGGCCTTGGACTTGCCGACCTTGGCCTGCTCCTTGAACAGGAGCTTCGACTTCGTCTTCACCTTCTTCAGCGCCGCCGGCTTGACCTTGAGGGCGAAGGTCTTCGTCTTGCCCTTCTTGACCTTCGCCTTGCGCGTCGTGGTGGCTGGCTTCTTCTTGCTCAGCATGCCGGTGATCGCGAGCGTGCAGGTGGCGTTCAGCTTGGCCGGGCACTTGGCCTTGACCGTGAGCTTGTTGCCCTTCAGCACGGCGGGGCCGATCAGGCTCGATTGGAGCAGGCTGGCGAGCTGGGCACTGCTGACGCCGCCGGCGCCGTTCCCTCCATTGCCGCCGTTGCCGCCGGTGCCGGTCCCTCCGCCACCCGCACCAGGGCCGGTGACCGCGACATTGTCGAGCCGGAACGTCGCACTGCCCAGCACCCCGACGCTGGCGACAGTGGATTTCGTCGTCGCGGCGATTTCGATCGCGTAGCTATGGCCCGCGACGAGCGCGACCGGACCCTGCTTGGGGACGAATCCCGTGGCACCGACGGTCTCGGTTATCGGGGTCTGTTTGCTGCCGTCCGACTTGTCGACCAGGTAGGCGGTGTATTCGACGGTCGGCGTGAGCGATGCCAGTTCGGCGTTTTCGAACTGCCGTTCGAGGCTCAGCGCGCCGGCTCCGCTGTCGGTGGCCGTGAAGGTCGGGGACGTGAAGACCGCTTCCGCGGTGAAGAACCCCAAGAGCCCGACGGCGATTTCGGTTTTGTCGGCGAGTGAGCCGGACGGATTACCCGCCGTTCCGTCATAGGCGCCGCCGGCGACGCAGAGCGGCGCCGGGATGGTTGGACATTTCGCGGTGACGGTCCACCCTTCCGCGCTGCCGGTGAACGTGCTTCCTCCACCCGGGTAGGTGGCTGCGGATGCCTGACCGACAGCGAGAGCGAGGAGGGCCGCTCCCGATACGCACCCGAGCAGGGACGTCCGCCGAATGCGCTTCCTGAGCGAAATAAACACGATGCTCCTTTCGTTGCGACTCTGAACGCACGAGGCTTGCTGCGCGAATCCCAGGTCCCCTTACTTAAAATTCCCAACCTCGCTACCTAATTTTCTGGACGAGTGTCTGAACGCCCCGTCCACCCCCAGGCATGAAATTTCTGGACGGCCGCCGGCCGACGGGTCGGCATCCCCACGCCGTCCCGGCGGCGTAAACTGCTCCGCCCGGGGCGCGTAGCTCAGTGGGAGAGCGCTCGCTTCACACGCGAGAGGTCGCTGGTTCGAAACCAGCCGTGCCCATCAACCGGTCAGCTGAGCCTGATCGCGGGGCACAATGGGTCTTCCTCCCGGAGCCGATCGACGAAGTCCCGTAAGCCATACCTGTCGACGAAGTGGTCCGCCGCCATCCAGCACGAGCCGAACTTGACGAAGGCCCGGCCGTGACCGTAGGCCGTCATCGAGACGGCGGCCAAGGCCTCGTCGCAGAACTCTTCGAAGTATTTGGACTCCGCCAGCCAGTTGAAGTGCTCGATCAAATCTCGCCTTGAGCTCATGGGCGCCACGCTAGTAGGTGATCCGCGAACGTGGTGCGCAGATTTGAGCAATTTTGAAACGTCTCTTTTGAAAAACATTCGGGACCCGTTGTTGCGCCCACCCGCCGAGACGACTAGAGCTTCAAGCACCGGATGCGAAGTCAAACTGAGAGGAGCAGGTGGTGAACGCAAGAAGGCTCGGAGCAGCTCTTATCGGTTTGCTGGTAATGAGCGCGATAACGGCAGGCAATGCGTCTGCCTCGGCCACGACAGAACCGGCCCAGTGGTATGTCAACTCTTCTCTCCTGACGGGCAGTCAGGCTGCGACCGCGAGCCTTGAAGGCGTCGGCGTCCTGGAAACCGAAGTCGGCGAAACGCCGCTCACTCTGGAATGGACGGGACTTGAATGCGTCTCGTGCACCATCTTCAATGAAGGAAGCGGCGCCAAGGGCAGCGGGAAACTCAAATTCACGGGCGTTACCGTGGCGACCCCTTCGGGGTGCGAAGTCGTTGGAGGCACGATCCTCACTACTTCGCTCGCGATCGACGCCACCTATATGAACGGGTCCACCTGGGCTCAGTTGTGGGCGCCTGCCTCAGGTACGCAGCTGACCACGGTGACGCTCCAAAAAAAGCCGACCAAAACTTGTCCGATTGCCGGGCCCTACATCGTCAGAGCCTCAATGTTTTCAGCGGCGGCCAATGCGACAGGTGTCAACAGCACGTTGCAACTCTTCCAGTTCAGCCCTACCATCAATTCAACCCTAGGCGGGTTCGTCACCTTCGGTAGCAAGCCCGCCACCGTTACCTTTGGCTTGAAGCTCTCGATCTTCACCAATTTGCTGAACGCCCATTAAGCGGTCGGCGCCCGGGAGGCCTCGCCTCTTGGTCCTCGGCCGGGCTCCAGGCGGTTGATGACCTTCAGCAGTAAGCCAAAGATGGGAATTCAGCTCGCAGCCGCTAAGTGAGACCACTCCCTTGGCGCCTACCGAGCTGCGCGAGGTCCTCCCCTTCACCACCAACGCCGCGGATGCGGTCGAAGCGCTAGCCCAGGCTCAGACCCAGACCAGGGATCGACGTCCCTCGACCGGGTCCTCCAGCCGATCCGCCACGCCCGACCGCAGGAGCAGGCGCTACACCACCGAGATCGAGAAGCTGGCGGCGAAGGTCTCGCCGGGCGGGACGAAGGTCAGCTCGGGGCCGGCGGTGATCAGCGCGTTGGTCGGCGCAGTCATCGGCTCGATCGCGACCGCGTCGAGGTCCGGCGGGGAGTAGATCTGGGTGAAGCGGTAGCCGCTGTCCATGCGCAGCTCGATCCGCCGGTCGGGGCCGGAGAGGGCGAAGGCGGTGCCGGGCGAGGGGGCGAGGAAGGCGTCGTCGTAGGTGCGCGCCCCGAGCGGGGCCGGTTCGATCGCGGTCGGCTCGCGCTCCCCGGTCGGCAGGCCCTGGGCATCGAGCGCGATCCGCTCGTGGACCGGCGCCTCCAGCACCCACTCGGCGCGCGGCACCCCGGGGAGCACGAGGTAGGGATGGAAGCCGAAGGAGACCGGGACGGCGACCTCGCCGGTCGCGGTGAGGCTGGTCTGGACCTCGAGCGAGCCCTCGACCAGGGTCGCCTCGATCTCGACCAGGTGCGGGAACGGGAACGCCGCCAGCAGGTGCGGGTAGGCGGCGAAATCGAGGCTCGCCGCGAGGGCGCCGCCGGAGTCGAGCTCAGCGTGGCGCTCGACCCGCCACCCGGGCGCCGCCGAGAGCAGCCCGTGGATCGGCAGCCCCGCCCCGTCACGCTTCAGCGGCAGGTCGGGCCGGGTCAGGTCGACCTGGCGGCCGGCCAGCTCGAACCGGTCGCCGGCAAGCCGGTTCGCCCACGGGTGGAGGAAGGGGATCCCCATCGTCGAGTAGCGGGCGACGTAGGCGCGCAGGCCGCCGCGCTGCCCGAGCAGCTCTTCGCCGCGATGCTTCAGCGAGCAGCAGATCATCCCCGCCTCGGGGACGAAGACCGCCTCGAGCCCACCGCGCGCGGCTCCTTCCAGGGTCAGGGCGGCGAACCCCTCCTCGCTGCGTTCGCCGACCATGGCCCCGCATCATGGCCCACCCGGCGCCATCCACCCAAGCTCATCAACATAATCCGGCGTCGAGTGGAACTCGGCGTCTACACCTTCGCGGAGCTGACCCCCGAGGTCGAGGGCGGCCCGATCGTCACCGCCGAGCGGCGGCTACGCGACCTGATCGAGGAGATCGAGCTGGCCGACCAGGTCGGGCTCGACGTCTTCGGCGTCGGCGAGCATCACCGTCCCGACTTCGCCGTCTCGGCGCCGGCGGTGGCGCTCGCCGCGGCGGCCGAGCGCACCGAGCGGATCCGCCTCACCAGCGCCGTCTCGGTGATCAGTTCCGATGACCCGGTGCGCGTCTTCCAGGACTTCGCCACCCTCGACCTGATCTCCGGCGGCCGCGCCGAGATCATGGCCGGGCGCGGATCCTTCATCGAGTCGTTTCCGCTCTTCGGCTACGACCTCGATGAGTACGACGAGCTGTTCGCGGAGAAGCTCGACCTGCTGCTCGCGGTGCGGTCGCAGACCGAGGTGACCTGGGAGGGACGACTGCGGGCGCCGATCGACCGGCGCGGCGTCTACCCGCGGCCGCTGCAGGACCCGCTGCCGGTCTGGGTCGCGGTCGGCGGCTCCCCGGAATCCGCGATCCGCACCGGCCGCCTCGGCCTGCCGATGGCGCTGGCGATCATCGGCGGCGAACCGGCCCGCTTCAAGCCGTTCGCCGAGATGCACGCCGGGGCGGCGGCCGAGGTCGGCGCTCCCCGTCCCGCGCTCAGCATCAACTCGCACGGCTTCGTCGCCCCCAACTCCCAGGAAGCCGCCGACATCGCCTTCCCTCCCTTCGCCCGGATGATGGACCGGATCGGCCGCGAGCGCGGCTGGCCGCCGACGAGCCGCGCCGCCTTCGAGGCGGGCCGCCGGACCGAGGGCGCCAACCTGGTCGGATCCCCCGCCGAGGTCGCCGAGAAGATCCTCTTCCAGCATTCGATCTTCGGCCACGACCGCTTCCTGATCCAGTTCAGCGTCGGCACCCTCCCCCATGCCGACGTGATGCGCTCGATCGAGCTCTTCGGCACCGAGGTCGCCCCGATCGTCCGCCGCGAGCTGACGCCCTGACGCTATTCGTCCTTCAGCACCGAGAGGGTGTTGCCGGCCGGATCCTTGAACCAGGCGATGTCGGGGCCACCGGCCTTCATCACGCCGTTGGGCTCCTGCGGCATCCCGTCGTAGAACTCGAACTCGACGCCACGGGCCGCGAGCCAGGCAACCGCCGCGTCGACATCGTCGACGGGGAAGTTCAGGATCGTGTAGCTGGGCGGCGTCATGCCGGGGCTCTGGTAGATCAGCGTCGGTCGGTCGCCGGCCAGGTGCAGCATCATCAAGCCGTTCTGCTGGTCGAGCACCTCGACCCGCTGCCCCAACGTCTCGCCGTAGAAGCGCCGGGCGGCCTCGAGGTCGTCGACCCCGATCCCGCTGAACGCCTTGCTGTCCTCGAGCATCGCTCCTCCTCTGGTGGTTGTCGTGTACCTGAGACCCGCGGAGGGGCGGGAACTAATCGTCGGTGGACCAGCGGCGGCGGTTCTGTTTGCGCTCGCCGGTGCGGCGCTTCTGGTCGAGGCGGCGCGCCCGCGAGGCCCTGGTGGGCTTGGTCGGGCGGCGGTGGCGGGGGACGCGGAGAGCGGCGGCGAGCTTCGCGGCGAGGCGACTGAGGGCGAGTTCGCGGTTGCGGTACTGGCTGCGACCGTCTTGGGCGACGGCGGTGACCACCGGACCGAGCCGTTCGAGCAGACGCATGCGACGCGCGTCGTCGAGGGAGCGCGAGGCGGCGATGTCGAAGACCGCTTCGACCCGCGAGGCGGTCACGTTGGCGTGCTGGCCGCCCGGCCCGGAGGAGCGGCTGGTGCGCAGCTCGACCTCCGCCAGCGGGATCGCCGTCCGCTCGTCGATCCGCAACTCCTCGGCCACGATCAGGCCAGCTCGGGGATGTGGCGCTCGAGGTGCTCGGCGATCGTGCGGCGCACCCAGGCGCGCTCGTCGGGAGCGGCCATCCGGTAGCGGCCGAGCAGCATCTTCTGGTCCTCGAGCGGCAGGCCGGAGACCTCCCAAGAGACCGCCAGCCGCTCGAACAGGGTCTCCTCGCGCCGCGCCCAGGCGTCCTCCAGCGAGGCCGCGTGGCTCGCCGGCGGCTCGCCGATCTTCGCGATCGTCGCCGCGCTGAGCCGTTCGCGCAGCTCGAGGACGTTCCCCTCGGGATCGGCATAGGAGACGGTCGGCGCTTTCTCGCGCGGCCGCCGCGACTGTTTGCGGCGCTTGGCCATGGCCACCGAGTTTGCCAGTCTCCGGGGTATGGACGCGACGGTGGCGATCGGGGTGCCCTTCGACTCGGTCGGGCGCAGCGGCGGCACCGAGACCGCCCCGTCGGCCTTGCGCGAGCTCGGCCTACCGGAGGCGCTCGGCGCCCGCGACGAGGGCGACCTGCCGGTGCGGATACGCGGCCAGGAGCGCGACCTCGGCACCGGCCTGGTGGCGAGCGCCGAGGTGCTCGAGAGCACGGCGACGATCCGTGCCGCCGTCGCCGCCACGGTGGCGGCGGGCGAGCGCCCCTTCCTCCTCGGCGGCTGCTGCGCCGAGCTGCCGGGCGCGCTGGCCGGGGCCCGCGACGCCCTCGGCGCCCCGCTCGGCCTTGCCCACGTCGACGGCCATCTCGACCTCTACGACGGCGAGACCTCGACCACCGGCGAGGCCGCCGACATGCCGATCTCGGTGGCGCTCGGGCTCGGCCCGGCGGGCTGGGTCGAGGCGGCGGGCGGCGCTGCCGCGCTCCCCGAGCGCACCGCGCTGGTCGGCTTCCGCGACCGGGCCGAATCGATCGCCGACGGGATGCGCCAACCCGAGGACCTCTCTCACCCGCCGCTCCTCTATGGCGCCGAGGAGCTGCGGGCGCGCGGCCTCGCCGCGGCGGCGGCCGAGCTGGCGGAGCGCCTCGGTGCCGGGCCTTTCTGGCTTCACCTCGACGTCGACGTCCTCGACGAAGCCGCCTTCCCCGCCACCGATTACCTGCAGCCGGACGGGCTCGGCTGGGACGAGCTCGCCACGCTGCTCGGCCCGCTCAGCGCCTCCGCGGCCTTGGTCGGGGCCTCACTCGCCTGTTACAACCCGGACAAGGACCCGGGCCTGAAGTACGGCCGCCGGCTCGTCACCGCGCTCGGGTAGCCGATCGATTCCACGGAAGGGACGGCGGCGTTCGCGGCCGGGGCGGCCGTCCGAGATGCGTCCCGGGCGTCTCGTGGCGGCCCGGGCAGGCTGTGGCCGCCACGAGACGCCCGGGACGTGAGGGTCTTTCAGGGATGAGGTCACAGGTCGTGACGAAGTCCACGCTTCGGTGACGGGTTCGTGCGGAGGAGCCGCCCCGGGAACCCGATCGGTGACGAAGATGCCGGGAACGTCACACCTTCCGGCCCTCTGGGGGCCGAGATCGAGGCTCCTGAACGCGATGTCGACTTTTTGTCCCCTATAGGGGACAAAACCAGGGTCACGTGTCTGCGACGTCTGAAGAGGACGGGAGGAAGAGTGACGTTCCCGGCATCTTCCTGACCTCCCCACTCCCCACTCCCCGCACCCCGCGTCCCTTTCCCGGGGCGCGGAGCTCGTGGAATCGACCATCTAGCCCGCGAGCGTGTCGATCTTTGCCGCGAGCTCGAAGTCGGCGGCGGTGAGGCCGCCCTCGGAGTGGGTGGAGATCGTCACCGTGACCGTGTCCCAGGAGATCTCCAGGTCGGGGTGGTGGCCCATCTCCTCCGCCGGCGCGACCAGAGCGTCGACGAATTTCACCGAGCCGACGAAGTCGCCTCGTCCGAAGGCCTTGACGATCGCCGCGCCCGACCGCTCCCAGCCGTCCAGCTCGGCGAGCTTCGCCCCGATCTCGTCGTCCCCCAGCAACGCCATGAGCTAAGCGTATTCGCTGTCGCTACGGCGTGAGGATGATCTTCAGCGCTTCGCGGCGGTCGTAGATGTCGTAGGCCTCGACCGCTTCGTCCAGCTTCATGTGGTGGGTCACCAGCGGGGTCGGGTCGAGCTTGCCCGACTCGAGCAGCGCCAGGACCCGGTCGACGTGGGCGATCACGTTGGCCTGGCCGAGCCGCAGGTCGAGTCCCTTCAGCCAGGCCAGCCCGAGGTTCATCTCCGACTTGCCGACCTGGACGCCGATCCCGGACACCGTTCCCGCGTTCCGCGCCAGGCCGATCGCCGCGTCGACCGCGGCCGGGGCCCCGACCGCCTCGACCACGACATCGGCGCCTCGCCCGTCGGTCGCGGCCCTCACCTCCGCTTTCGGGTTGCCCTCGGTGAGATGGATCGGGATCGCCCCGAACTGGGCCGCCAGGTCGAGCCGCTGCTCGACCGAATCGACCGCGAAGACCTGGGTCGCGCCGCCCGCCACCGCCGCCTGCACCGCGCAGAGCCCGACCGGGCCGAGGCCCAGCACCGCGACCGAGTCACCCTCCCGCATCCCGGCGTGGGCGATCGCGTGATAGCCGGTCCCCATCACGTCGCCGGCGAAGAGCGCGGTGTCGGCTGACATCCCCTCGGGCACCTTGCGCAGGACCATGTCGGCGAAGGGGATCAGGGCCTGGTCGGCCTGCGTCCCGCCCAGCGCCCCGAGGTTTGCCCCATGGCCGAAGGTCCGCCCCCGCTCGCAGCGGTGGTACTCGCCGCGCAGGCAGTTGGCGCAGCTGCCGCAGGCGACGAGGAAGCAGCCGAGCACCCGATCGCCGACGCCGACCCGGGTGACCGCGTCGCCGACCGCCGTCACCGTGCCGACGTACTCGTGGCCGATCGTCGTCCCCGGGTCGACCGGCACCCGGCCGTGGAAGATGTGGAGGTCGGAGCCGCAGATGCCGGTCGCCTCGATCGCGATGATCGCCTCGTCGGGACTCGTCAGCACCGGACCCGAGACCTCGTCGATCCGCACCTCCCCGGGTGCCTGGTAAGTCACCGCACGCATGCGGCCAACCTACCGGCGCGGCCCGCCCTGGCGCCGATGCCCGGCCGGCGAAACCTACGAAGGCTGGACGCCGGCGACCTGGAAGCGATTGCCCTGGCCCTCGGGGCTTGCCGTCTCGGCGATCCGCGACTCGAGCGCCAGCTCTTTCTCGAAGTCGGCCGCCTCACCGTGCTGGAAGGAGACGTCTTTGCCCTCGAGCAGCTCGATGAAGACCTCGACGAAGCGCGCGTCGAGCTGCGCGCCGGCGACGCGGCGGAGCTCGTCGATCGCGTCCTGGCTCGACATCGGCGTGCGGTAGGAATCGCGCGCGGTCATCACGTCATAGGTGTCGGAGACGGAGATGATCCTCGCCAGTTCCGGGATTTCATCGCCCTGCAGCCCACGCGGGTAGCCCTTGCCGTCGATCCGCTCGTGGTGGGCGAGGATGATCTCGGCGACCGGCCCGTAGCCGTCCAGCGCGGAGACCACGCGGGCGCCCTGCTGCGGGTGGCGTTTGATCAGCATCCAGTCCTCGTCGGTCAGCGGCACGTTGGCCTTCAGGATCCGGTCGGGGAGGATGAACTTGCCGATGTCGTGGAGCAGCGCGGCGATGTGCACGAGCTCCTCCTCCTGGCGCGAGAAGCCGGCCCGCTGGGCGATCGCCCGCGAGTAGCGCGCCACCGCCGCCGAGTGGCGGGCGGTCATCTGGTCCCGCAGGTCGAGCGTGCGCAGCAGCGCGCTCAACATCCCGACCTGGAAGCTGGCCAGCTGGTTGGAGCGCTTCTCCAGCTCGACCGCACGCCGCTGGGAGAGCAACAGCTGGCCGAGGAGGTACTGGAAGGTGACCAGGACGACGCCGAAGAGGGCGATCGCCGCGATCCCGATCACGTGGAAGATGAAGACGACGGCGACCGCGAGCATCGCGCTGGCGAACTCGGACGGCAGCACCGGCGGCAGCACGCTCAGTTTCGACCTGAAAGTCGAGCGTTCGATGTAGGCGCTGTAGCCGGCGATCATCACGAAGTTGATCGCCAGGGCGATTTGGAAGAGCGCAAAGACGCCGAGGTAGAAGATGGCGTCGCCGGATTCGATCCCCAGCCTGCCCACCGCCTGCTGGAAGATGATCCCCCCGATCAGAGGGAACGTCGCGTAGGTGAGGATGTTGTTGAGCAGGTAGTGGCTCTCGTCATGCCAGCGGATCCAACCGGCGAGAATCGAGGCGACGCCGATGATCGCCGCCGGCGTCCCTCCGAGCAGGACCATCGCGACGACCAAGGCGAGGAAGTTGCCGGAGATCAGAAGTTTCGATTCAGCCCGGACCGCGGTGAGGTCGGAGAAGATCGAGAAGGCCAGGAGGACGACGATCAGCCCGAGGTCCCAGTTGCATTCGCCGGCGCGCCAGACTCCGATAGCCGCCACGGCGAGAAGCCCGAGCGCCATGCCCGAGATCGCGAGGGGAGTCGGTCGTTTGTTGGCCATCGGCAGTTGGACTAGATCGCGCAGGCAAGTTCGCCGATCTGGCAGGAACTTTCCCGAGCCGGAGCTCGTTCCCTGCGCTGGACCGGTGAAATTGGCGCTATTGCAGGGATTCAGCGTAGCGTCGGCGGAAAAAGCCGGCAAGCGGCATGGCCACATGGACACCGGCTTGCAGAGAGCCTGTCCCGCGGCGGCCGAGGAGGGTCGCAAGGGTAGGACAGGAAAAAGAGAAGGGCGCCCTGGGGGCGCCCTTCAGAAAGCTTGGCGCGGAATCTTGTGCGATCCCGCTTTGAGGTCTAGCCGTGACGGAAACCCATGTCTATGCCCCTTCCGTTGATGTTGAAGCCCGAATCCTGTGCATCGGGTGATGAAATCTTTCAAAAGCGACAGGGAAGTTGTAGCACAGCTTGTCGGAAACTTGTGCAACTGCAGGAAATCTTGTGCATAAATTGAGTATCAGAGGGGGTGTCAAATGCGTAGATCCGGCATAACCGCGCCCCTGCGGCGGCCCCTCTTTCGCCGTCTCGCGACCACCTACGCGATCAATGAGATGGGCGACTGGATGGGGATCGTGGCCCTGTCGGTGCTCGTCTACGAAGCGACCGGGAGCGCCCTGGCGACCACGGTCCTCTTCCTCGGGACCCGCTTCCTGCCCGCTTTCCTGGCCCCGCTCCTGGTCACCCGGATCGAGCGACCACCCCCCCGACTGGCCCTGCCCTTGGTCTATTGCGGCGAGACCGCGGCCTTCGGCGCGCTCGCCCTTCTCACCCCCCACTTCTCGCTCGCCGTGGTCGTGGTACTGGCGACGATCGACGGCACCCTGGCCTTGGCAGGCCGGGCGCTGACCCGGGCGGTGGTCGCCAGCGAGCTCGGGCCGGCGGGCGAACTGCGCGAGGGCAACGCGGTGCTGAACGTCGCCTTCACCGCCGGGGCGGCGCTCGGCCCGGGCCTCGCCGGGCTGGTCGTCGCCGGGCTCGGCGTGCAGGCGGCGCTCTTCCTCAACGCCGCCTCCTTCTACGTGGTGGCCTGGATCCTGATCACGGCGGGGAAGCTGCCGCGGGCCGAGCCGGAAGAGGGCGGCACCATCGCCCGGGCCCGCGCCGGCGCCCGCTACCTGCGTGACAACAAGCTCCTGCGCCGGCTGCTCGTCGCCCAGGGCGGCGCCTTCATCTTCTTCTCCGCGGTGATCCCGATCGAGGTCATCTACGCCAAGGAGACGCTCGGCACCAGCGACACCGGCTACGGCGTGATGCTCGCCAGCTGGGGGGTCGGGATGCTGCTCGGCAGCCTCGTCTTCGCCCGCGTGCGGCGCGCACCGCTGATCGTCCTGCTCGTCGTCTCGACCCTGGCGGTCGGGGTCGGCTACCTAGGATTGTCGATAGCGCCCAACCTCGCGTTCGCCTGCATCGCCTCCCTAATAGGAGGTACGGGGAACGGGGTCCAGTGGGTTTCGGCGATCAGCGCGGTTCAAGAGTTGACCGAGTCGGGTATGCAGGCGCGGGTCATGGCGGTCCTGGAGTCGATAGGCGCGGCGATGCCCGGAGTCGGGTTCGTTCTCGGTGGCTTGATAGCTGCGATTGCGACGCCGCGGACGACTTTTCTGGTCGCCGGTTTGGGGGTACTGGCGATCGTTGCACTGATCGCGCCGACGCTCGGCGGGAAGCGCGCCGGGCGTCTCGCCTCAGTGCAAGGATTTCCGCTTGACGAAACCAACGACGTTGTGCTGGAGTTGCTCCCAGGAGGCATGCCAACACCCAATTCTTCGGAGGTCGAGTTGTGAAGAAGTTTTCGATTTTTCTATTGATCGCTGCACTTGCAGCGGTCTCAGCGGTCGCACTGGCGGCCTGTGGCGGCGGGGGCAGCAGCTCCAGCTCCAGCTCGCCGTCGACCTCGGAAGCCGAAGGCGAAGCGACGCCGCCGGCGGAAGGCGAAGGCAACGAAGGCGGCACCCTGAAGGGCGCCTACACGTCCTTCCCCGACTACATGGATCCGCAGATCTCCTACACGGCGGAGGGATGGACCGCGATGCGGCCGGTCTACGTGCCGCTGCTGACCTACAAAGCGGCCCCCGAAGCGGAAGGCTCGGAAATCATCCCGGGCCTGGCCAAAGAACTGCCGAAAGTCACCAACGGCGGCAAGACCTACACGATGTTCCTGCGCCCCGGCCTCAAATACTCGAACGGCGAACCGGTCAAAGCCGGTGACTTCAAATATGCCGTCGAACGCTGCTTCCTGACCAACTCCGGCGGCTCGCCCTTCTACACCGACATCGTCGGCGCCGAACAGTTCGCGAAAACCAAGAAGGGCGGCATCCCCGGCATCAAGGTCAACGAAAAGACCGGCGAAATCGTCATCGACCTGGAAAAACCGCGAGGCACGTTCAACAACGAGCTCGCGCTGATGTTCGTCGCCCCGGTCCCGCAGAACACCCCGGACGAAGATCAGTCGGCCAGCCCGCCCCCCGCGACGGGCCCCTACATGATCACCAAATCGGAGCCGGGTCGTGGCTGGACCTACGAACGGAACCCGTACTGGGCCAAAGACAACGGCAAAGAAATCGAACTCCCGAGCGGCCACGTCGACAAGATCGAAATCGAAATTCAGCGCAACCAGTCGACCCAGGTCAACGACATCGAATCGGGCAAGCTCAACTGGATCTTCGATCCGCCCCCGACCGACCGTTACCAGGAAGTCAAAGAAAATTTCGAAGGCACCCAGTTCCGTCCGGAGCCGACGATCTCGACCTACTACTTCTGGATGAACCAGACGGAAGAACCGTTCAACAACCTGAAAGTCCGCGAAGCGGTCAACTACGCGGTCGACCCGGCGGCACTCGAACGGATCTACACCGGCCAGATCGTCGGCACGCAGCAGATCCTGCCGCCCGGGATGCCCGGTTACAAAAAATTCGAACTGTTCCCGCACGACGTCAAAAAAGCGAAGGAACTGGTCGCCGAATCGGGCGTGAAAGACAAAGAAGTCACCGTCTGGACCGACTCGGAGAGCCCGAACAACGACGCCGGCACCTATTACCAGGGCGTCCTCAACGAAATCGGCCTGAAAGCGGAATTGAAAATCCTGAACCCCGACAACTACTTCACGGTGATCGGGAACACGTCGACCCCGAACCTGGACACCGGGTTCGCCGACTGGTTCGAGGACTATCCGCACCCGAACGACTTCATGTTCTTGCTCAACGGCGAAAACATCCAGTCGACCAATAATCAGAACTTCGGGCAGACCAACGTGAAGGCTCTGAACGAAAAGGTCGAACAGCTCTCCGAAGAACAGCTCGGCCCGCAGCAGGAAACGGAATACGCCGAACTGGACGAAGCGTTCATGAAAGAAGCGGCTTGGGCTCCCTACGGGACCCGGACGCTGTCGCTCTTCGTCTCCGAAAACATCAACCTGGAAACCGCGATCTGGAATCCAACCTTCGAGACCGAACTCACCAGTCTCGAATTCACGGAATAGCTCAGAGCCAGTTCGCTTAGGTGTCCCCCGATTCTGAGAAACCCGGCGCCGAGGCGGTCCCTGATCCAGGGGCCGCCTCACCGGGCACCGTCACGGGGGATCCCGAACTCGTCGCCGAGGTCGAAGGCGAAACCGGAGGTGACGGCCGGCAAGGAGGCCCCTGGGCGATCGCCTGGCGCCGCCTCCGTCGCAACAAGTTCGCGCTCTTCTCGCTCGGCGTCTTCCTGCTGATCGTCATCTGTTGTCTGCTTGCCCCGGTCTGGGCCAACGACGTCGCCCACACCGGCCCCAACCAGACCCACACGCTGGAGAAAATCCACGAGGGCGGCGAAGTGAAGGAAGTGGTCGAACCGAGCGGCAAAGCGATCGGGCCGCAGTTCTTCGACGCCGGCGGCAAGTTCTTCCTCGGTGCCGACGGCCACCTCGGCCGTGACGAGATGGTCCGTCTCCTCTACGGCGGCCGCTCCTCCCTCTTCATCGGCATCGTCGCGGCGATCATCACGACGATCCTGGCCGTCGTCTTCGGCCTCCTGTCCGGCTTCTACGGCGGCTTTACCGACACCGTCATCTCCCGCGTGATGGACGTGATCTGGGCCTTCCCCGTGGTGCTGCTGTCGCTGGCGCTGGGGATCGTGCTGGCCGTGGGCGGCCTCGTGATCGGGCCGCTCCACCTGAAGTCGAGCTCGCTCTGGATCCCGACCTTGATCATCGGCTTCGTCTACACCCCATATATGGCGAGGCCCCTGCGCGGCGAAATCTTCGCCCTGCGCGAGAAAGAGTTCATCGAGGCCGCGGTCGCCCAGGGTGCGAGCTCGACCCGGATCATGTTCCTCGAGATCCTGCCCAACCTGATGTCGACGATCATCGTCTTCTTCACCCTCAACATCGCCAACAACATGCTGCTCGAGGCGGTGCTCTCCTACCTCGGCGCCGGCGTCCAACCGCCCAGCTCCTCCTGGGGGACGATGATCTCGGAAGGCTTCGAAGCGCTCTACAGCCAGCCGATCCTGACGATCATCCCGGGCACCGCGATCCTCCTCACGGTGCTCTCCGTGAACGTCTTCGGCGACGGCCTTCGCGACGCGCTCGACCCGAAATCGAAAGTCCGCTTCGAGGCCCGGGCGGGCACCGCCGACCCCGACGCGATCGGGCCGGTCTGAGCCATGCTGCGCTTCCTCATACGTCGAGTCCTCGGGGCGATCGCGGTGCTCTTCGCGATCTCGGTCCTCGTCTTCCTGATCTTCAACGTCGTCCCGGCGACCAACCCGGCGGCGCGGATCGCGGGCAAGAACGCGACCCCGCAGCTGATCAAGAACGTGGAAGCCGAATGGGGCTTCAACAAGTCCCTGCCGGCCCAGTACTGGACGCAGATGAAGCTGATCTTCACCGGCAAGGTCCAGTCCTACAACGCCCACATCAACGTCGACAAGCGGATCCTCGAAGGCATCCCGGCGACCGCGTCCTTATGCATCGGCGCGGCGATCATCTGGCTCGCCTTCGGGATCCTCTTCGGCTACTTATCTGCCGTCCGCGCAGGCGGTTGGCTCGACCGTGGGTTGACTGTGTTGGCGCTGATCGGGGTCTCGATGCCGGTCTTCTGGCTCGCCTCGATCCTGCTCTATTACTTCACCTACAAGATCGAACTCTTCCCGGCGAGCGGGTACGAACCGCTGTCAGATCCGGGCAAGTGGGCGAGCCACCTGATCCTGCCCTGGATCAGCCTCGCGGTCCTCTTCGCCGGCTTCTACAGCCGCGTGCTGCGTTCCAGCATGCTCGACGTGATGAACGAGGACTATGTGCGGACGGCGCGGGCCAAGGGCCTCTCGCAGCGCCGGGTGATGGGCAAGCACGTTCTGCGGAACTCGCTGATCCCGGTGATCACCCTGTTCGGGCTCGACTTCGGGGTGCTGATCGGCGGCGGCGCGATCGTCACCGAGACGCTCTTCAACATCGAAGGGGTCGGCCTCTTCACCGCGGAAGCGCTGAAACAGCAGGACTTCCCCTCGATCATGGCGGTGACGCTCTTCGGCGCCTTCTTCATCGTCCTCTTCAACATCTTCGTCGACATCGCCTACGCCTACCTGGATCCGCGGATCCGCCTGGGGACCTCGGCCGCATGAGCGCCACCCCGGAGACCGCACCCGTCTCGCCGGGCGCCGGCGGCGGCCCGCTGCTCGCCGTCGACGGCCTGCGTGTCGGCTTCGCCACCGAAGACGGCCGCGTGCAGGCGGTCGACGGGGTCGACTTCCAGCTCGAACCGGGCGAAGTGCTGGCGATCGTCGGCGAGTCCGGCTCCGGCAAGAGCGTCACCGCGCAGACCCTGATCGGGTTGACGCGCTCGCCCAACTCGCACATCGAGGGCTCGGTGAGGCTGAACGGCGAAGAGCTGACGACGCTGTCGGAATCGCAGCTGCAGAGGGTCCGGGGCCGCGAGATCGCGATGATCTTCCAGGATCCGATGACCTCGATGAACCCCGTTTACACGGTGGGCAAGCAGATCATCGAGGCGATCCGCGCCCACGACCGCTCGATCAGCAGGAAGGACGCGCACCAGCGGGCGATCGAGCTGCTGGAAGCGGTGGGCATACCCGACGCGGACCGCCGCGTCGACGCTTATCCGCATGAGTTCTCCGGCGGCATGCGCCAGCGGGCGATGATCGCGATGGGGCTGGCCCTGGAGCCGACCGTGCTGATCGCCGACGAGCCGACCACGGCGCTCGACGTGACGATCCAGGCGCAGATCCTCGACCTGATCCAGGATCTCAACCGCAGCCGCGGCCTGGCGACGATTCTGATCACCCACGACCTCGGCGTCGTCGCCGAAGTCGCCGACCGGGTGCTGGTGATGTACGGCGGCAAGGTGGTCGAGCGGGGGACGCTCGATGAAATCTTCTACGACCCGCAGCACCCCTACACCTGGGGCCTGCTCGGCTCGCTGACCCGGATCGACCAGCCGCGGCCGCACCGGCTGCCGCAGATCTCCGGCGCGCCGCCGTCGCTGCTCCACCTGCCGCAGGGCTGCGCCTTCCGGCCGCGCTGCCCGCACGAGTTCGGCAAATGCAGCGAGGTGCCGGGGCTCGAGGCGCGCCTGCCCGAGGACCCGAACCACCGCGACCGCTGCTGGCTGACGCCAGAGCAGAAGCAGAGGCTGCGCGAGGTCGAAGGACGGATCGGCTTGGAGGCGCCGAAATGAGCGACTTTGGGACGACGACGAGCGCGGGCGGCGCGCTGCTCGAGGTCACCGACCTCGTCAAGCACTTCCCGATCAAGAGCGGCCTCCTCTTCGACCGCGAAGTCGACCAGGTGCGCGCCGTCGACGGCATCAGCTTCTACGTCAACAAAGGCGAAACGCTGGGACTGGTGGGCGAGTCCGGGTCGGGCAAGTCGACCGCCTGCCGGGCGGTGCTGCAGCTGCTGAAGCCGACCTCGGGGTCGGTCAAGTTCGACGGACGGGAGATCGCCGGGCTCGGCCGGCGCGAGTTGCGCCCGCTGCGCCGGGAACTGCAGATGATCTTCCAGGACCCCTACGCCTCGCTCAATCCGCGCAAGCGGGTCGGCCAGATCGTCGGCGACCAGCTGAAGATCCAGAAGGTGGCGAGCGGGTCGGAGCTGCGCAAGCGGGTGGAAGCGCTGCTCGACCGGGTCGGCCTCTCCCCCGAGCACTACAACCGCTTCCCGCACGAATTCTCCGGCGGCCAGCGACAGCGGATCGGGATCGCCCGGGCGCTCGCCCTGGAGCCGAAGCTGATCTTCTGCGACGAGCCCGTCTCGGCGCTCGACGTCTCGATCCAGGCGCAGATCGTCAACCTGCTCGACGACCTCCAGGACGAGATGGGATTGACCTACGTCTTCGTCGCCCATGACATCGGCGTCGTCCGCCACATCTCCGACCGGATCGCGGTGATGAACCACGGCAAGATCGTCGAGGCCGGCGACGCCGACCAGGTCTGCGAGCACCCCCGCGACGAGTACACGAAAAAACTGCTCGCCGCGGTGCCGATCGCCGACCCGCGCGAGAGCGCCGCCCGGCGCGCCGAACGCACCGCCGCCGGATAGCGCTTAGCCTGGCGGGGTGGCCCTGCCGCTCGAGCCGCCGATCAAACCGCAGCTGGCGCTGACTCGCAAAGCCTTGCCGAGCGGTGAGGAGTGGGCCTACGAGCCGAAGCTCGACGGCTTCCGGGCGATCGTCTTCGTCGACGGCGATGAGGCCTACGTGCAGTCGCGCGCCGGCAAACCGCTGGGCCGCTACTTCCCGGAGCTCGAGTGGGCGCCCGGGCGCTGGGTGCTGGACGGCGAGCTGGTGATCCGCGGCGACTCGGGCGAGGTCCAGTTCGACCTCCTGCAGATGCGGATCCACCCGGCGGAGAGCCGGATCAACCTGCTGGCCGGGGAAATCCCGGCCACCTACATCGGCTTCGACCTGCTCGCCGAGGGCGACGAGTCGCTGCTCGAGGCGCCGCTCTCGGAGCGGCGGGCGCGGCTGGAGGGGATCGCCGCGGCGATCGGCCTCGAGCTGACCCCGCTAACCCCTGACGAGGCCCAGGCGGAGAAGTGGCTGTCGAGCATCGAGGGCGTGATGGCGAAGCAGCTCGACGCGCCCTACATCCCGGGCAAACGCAAAGGGATGGCGAAGGTGAAGCGCGAGCGGACGATCGACTGCGTGGTGATGGGCTGGCGGCCGGGGAAAGAGGAGGGCACGGTGGGGTCGCTGATCCTGGGGCTCTACGACGGCGACGATCTGCGCAGCGTCGGTCACATCTCCGGCTTCAGTGCGGCGGCGAAACGGAGCATGCGGGCGATGCTGGCGCCGCTGGAGACGGGCGACAGCGGCACGGCTGAGCCGAGCCGCTGGACCGGCGGGCGTGAGCTCGAGTGGGTGGCGCTGCGGCCGGAGCTGGTGATCGAGGTCGGCTACGACCACGCGGCGGGCGGGCGGATCCGGCACGGGGCGCGGTTCCATCGGTTCAGGGATGACAAAGCGGCGGTGGACTGCAAGTTCGAGCAGCTGGACGAAGGGACTTAGAAGAGGGAGCTTTGGGCGGGCGGGTCCTGTCGAGGACTCAAGCCACTGCGAGCGAGGTATACGTTCTCGCGGCTTGAGTCCTCGCCACCCGCCCGTGGAGAGCCGCCGTCAACACGCGCGGTACGCAAGCGGGCTGAGCCCCAACCTTTAAGGGAGCGAGTGGTTCGGCGCCGATCTTCTGGCTTCATGTAGGCGCGTTTGCCGTAGAGGCGTTCGTACTCGGGGACCAGGTCGGGGCGTTTGGCGCGGAGCCAGCCGAAGAAGACATCCTTGACCTCGCCGCGGAGGTGCAGGGCGACGCCGCCGAGGAAGGTGGCGCCGGCCTCGCGGGCGCGGGCGATGATCGGCTCGACCTGCTCGGGCGTGTCGTTGATCCCCGGCATCAGCGGCGCGATCAGGACCCCCCGAGTCGATGCCCCGCCTGCGCAGCTCGGCGACCGCATCGAGCCGCGCCACCGGGCTCGGCGTGTGCCGCTCCGTCGCCCGCCATGCCTCCTCGTCCAACGTCGGCACCGAGAGGTTCACCGACACCTTGAGCCCGGCGTCCACGAAGCGTTCGAAGATCTCGACGTCGCGCATCACCAGCGGCGACTTGGTCAGCACCGAGACCGGAGTCCGCGCCGCCAGCAAAGCCTCAAGGATCTCCGGCAGCATCCGGTACCTGCTCTCACACCACTGATACGGATCCGTGTTCGTCCCCAGCGCGACGAGGTCCCCCTTCCAGCTCGGCCGCGCCAGCTCCGCCCGCACGATCTCCGGCGTATTGACCTTGACCACGATCTCCCGCTCGAAGTCCTTGCCGGCATCCATGTCAAGAAAGGTGTGCGTCTTCCGCGCGAAGCAGTAAACACAGGCATGAGTGCAGCCTCTGTACGGGTTGATCGTCCAGCTGAAGCCGAAGCTGTCGCCGGGGACGTGATTCAGCGCCGAACGGGCGCGGACCTCGTGGAAGTTGATCCCCATCGCCTCGGGCGCATCGAAGGTGCGGACGACGGTGCCGTCGCCGACCCCGGGGAGGCGCATGTCGTTCTCGACCCTCTGCTCGTCCCACCTCATACGAACATATGTTCGCATATCCTGACGCGCTAACCTAATTGACGTGAACGTAAGAAAGAGCTTTAGTGGGGCCGCGGGGGTCGACGCCGACCACGCGAACTACAAGTGGTGGGCGCTCTCCTGCACCAGCCTCGGCATGCTCCTCGTCGCCACCAACTCGGCGACGTTGATCATCGCCCTGCCGGATCTCGAGCGGGCGCTCGGCACCAGCCTCCTGACCCTGGTCTGGGTGATCCTCGCCTACATGATCTCCTCGACCGTGCTGGTCCTCACCGCCGGTCGCCTCTCCGACCTCTTCGGCCGCAAGAGCGCCTTCGTCGCCGCCTTCATCATCTTCGCCGCCGCCTCGCTCGGCGCCGGATTCGCCGCCGACGGCACCCAGCTGATCCTCTGGCGGATCGTGCAGGGCATCGGCGGCGCCTTCATCTTCGCCAACGGGCCTGCGCTCGTCACCGACGCCTTCCCGCGCGAGCAGCTCGGCCTGGCGATGGGCACCAACACGATGGTCGCCGCGATCGGCCTCGTCATCGGCCCGGTCCTCGGCGGCGCCCTGGTCGGCATCTCCTGGCACTGGGTCTTCTGGTTCAACGTCCCCCTCGCCCTGCTCGGCGCCCTCTGGGCGGCCGCCATCCTGCGCGAGCTCTCCGCCCGCGACAAGGTCCGCGGCCTCGACCTCCCCGGCACGCTCACCTTCGTGGTCGGGCTGACCGGGCTGGTCTACGGGATCTCGCGCGGCGGGATCAGCGGCTGGGACGACTCGCTGGTGGTCGCCGGCCTCGTCGTCGGCGTGGTCCTGCTGCCCCTCTTCGTGCTGATCGAGCACCGCTCGAGCGCCCCGATGCTCGACCTGACGATCTTCCAGAACCGGCTCTTCGCCGCCGCCACCGGGGCCGCCTTCATCAACGGGCTCTCCCGCTTCGCCCTGATGTTCATCTTCGTCTTCTACTACCAGGGGGCCCAGGGCGACGACCCGATCCTGGCCGGGATCAAGCTCGCCCCGATGGCGATCGGGATGCTGATCGCCTCGCCGATCGCGGGGATCTACGCCGACCGGCACGGCTCGCGCACGCTGGCCGCGCTGGGGATGCTGGTCACCGCCCTCGGCCTCGCCCTGATGACGACGCTCGGGGCGGGCACCGGCTACTGGCTCGGCGGGCTCTACCTGCTGCTGGTGGGGATCGGCTCGGGCATGTTCAACTCGCCCAACACGGCGGCGATGATGGGCTCCGTGCCGACCGAGCGCCGCGGTATCGCCGCCGGCGCGCGGACGATGCTGCAGAACACCGGCGCGGTGATCTCGATCGCCTTCGTCCTCGCGATCGTCACCGCCGCGGTGCCCCAGGAAGTCCTCTTCAAGATCTTCTCCGGGCTCGCCTCGGGCCTCACCAGCGCCCAGCTCGACCCCTTCATCGCCAACATGCACACCGCCCTCTGGGTCCTCGCCGCCACCTCGGTCCTCGGCGCCGCCGTCTCCCTGCTCCGCCCGAGCGAGAAGTCCGGCGAGGCGCCGCGGCGCGCCTCCCGCCCAGCCCGCGCGGTCGTGATCGAGGAGGCGATCTCGGAGGAGATCGAGGCGACGCCATGAGCGTGGAGCGCAACCCCGAGACCCCGGCCGAGACGCGGCTGAAGATCGGCGACGTCGCCAAACTGGCGGGCACGACGCCACGGACGATCCGCTACTACGAGGAGATCGGCCTCCTCCCCGCCTCCGATGTCCGCGAGCCCGGCGCCCACCGAACTTACGCCCAGTCCGACGTCGATCGGCTGATCGAGGTGATGCGATTGCGGACCCTGCTCGGGGTGTCGCTCGACGGGCTGAAGGAACTGGTCGAAGCCGAGGACAACCGCGCGGCGCTGAAGCGCGAGTGGCACGAGGGCGTCGAGGATCCGGTCCGGCGGCGCGAGATCCTCGAGTCGCTCGACCACCACGCCGAGCGCCAGCTGGAGCTGGTGCGGTCGCGCCGCGACGAAATCGCCGCGCTGGAAGCGGAGCTGCTGTCGCGGCGAAAGCGGATCCGCGAGCGCCGCCGCGAACTCGACGACGAGCCCGCGCCGACCGCCTGACGCCCACCGGTGAGTTCGCACTTAGCCCCAACATGTGGGGATAAGTGCGAACTCACCGGGTCAGACCCCGGCGGTTTGCTCCTCGAAGTGCTTGGAGAGCATCGTCACCTGGCCCTGGTAGTTCGAGCCCAGGTCGGCGCCGTAGAGGCGCTGCGCCGGTGACTCCATCCACTCGAGGCCGAGCTTGCAGACCGGCTGGCGGTGCTCGACCATGAACGGCACGTCGCGGGCGCGCACCTCGAGCGCGGCGCGGCTGCCGGGCCGGTTGCCCGCCGGGTCGTAACCGAAGCCGGGGTCGAAGAAGCCCGCGTAGTGGGTGCGGAGCTCGCCCGCGGTCGGGTCGTAGGCCATCATCTCGGCGGCGATCTGCGGCGGGATCGAGACCCCCTCGGCGGAGAGCAGCAGGTAGAAGATCTCCGGCTCGAGCACGATCTTGCCGCCCGCCTCGGGATAGACCGGGTCCCAGTAGTCGCTCCAGCGGTAAGCACGGATCTTGCCCAGGTCGACCGGCAGGCTGTTCTTCTTCGCCCGGTAGCCGACTACGCGATCGGCCGGGCCGGAGACGTCGAGGCTGAGGAAGAGGCCGTCGGACACGGCCAGGTCGGCCTCGGCCACCGGCTGGTCGCCGAGGTAGACGAGCGGCTCCTCGGCCTGCAACTCACGGATCCGGGCGTCGCTCAGGCGGACGTCGCCACGGGCCAGCCGCAGCTGGTTCAGCGACAGCCCGGTCTTGACCTGCACGGCGAAGGAGCGCGGCACGACCTCCAGGTAGAGCTGCCCGTGATAGCCGGGGCGGATGTCGTCGAAGCGGTTGTGGCCGTCGGTGATCACGCGGGTGAAGACGTCGAGCCGGCCGGTCGAGCTCTTCGGGTTGGCGCGGGCGCGGACGTCGTCGGGTAGCGCCAGGCGCTCGATCAGCGGCACCAGGTAGGGGCGGTCGCGCTCGAGCACGGCGCCGTCGCGCAGGTCGACCCGCTGGAAGGCGAGGCCCTCGACCTTTTCCTCGACCGTCGAGTCGACGTCGGGAAGGAACGAGCAGCGGAGCGCCCAGGCTTCGTCGCCGAGGCGGAGGTCGATGCTGGCGGGCTGGATCGCCTCCGGCCGGATCCGGTACTCGCCCGAGCTGACCCACTCCTGCTCGATCGCCTCGGCCAGGGCCTGAGAGGGGAAGACGCCCGCGCCCGGGCCGACGTCGCCCGCCTGCGGGGGCGCCCCGGTCGCGCTTTCGGCCTCGCTCATCCAGCGGAGATTATTCGCCGCGCTGCCTCGGTGCCGAGGTGAGGAGCGAGGACGAACTCGAGCACGTCGGGGGCGAGGCCGATGAGATCGGCGGTCTCGCCGGCGATCGCCCGGCGGCTGAGCAGCGAGGCGACGCCGCCGACCACCGCTTCGTCGGTGGCGGCCGGGACCGGTTCACCGTCCGGGCCGTCGGGGGCGCCCTCGCGGAGGAGCGGGACGAAGCTCTCGACCGCGCCCTGGTAGCGATCGTAGATGCCGCGGCCGGCGCGGAGGCCCTCGGCGAGGACGATCGCGGCGAGCGCCGGCTCTTCGGCCAGCAGGCTCAGCAGCGCGATGACCCCGGCCTGGACGCGCAGCGCCCACGTGGTCGAGCCGGCGGCGGCGCAGGCGTCGACGGCGGCGGCGCGGATCCGCGCGACCGCGAAGTCGTAGGCGGCGAAGAAGCACTCGTCCTTACTGGTGAAGTGCTTGTAGAAGTCACTCTTCGAGACGGCCGCCCGGCGCCCGATCATTGACACCGTGGTTTTTTGATAGCCGACCTCGGCGAGGGTGATTATCAGTGCAGCGATCAGCCGATCGCGCTGATTGCGGGCGACGAACTCAGGGGACAGGCCATGACGGCCACGGGGCAAGCGATCCATCTGATCATCCCATTGTGACACCGTACAGTCACATTCGCCCCCGAGCAGTGACTCACCTTTTTCCTACACTCCGGTACGGAGAAACAAGGAACTCGGTCAGCTCCGGGAGCAGGCCGGGGGCGGCCGCGGCGGCCCCGCGACGCACCTGGCGCTGCACGATCCAGACCATCCCGCCGACCAGCGCCTCCTCCAGCGTCGCCGGTCGTCCCGGCCCCGGGGGCGCGGCCTCGCGCAGCCGCGCGATGAAGCCGTCGATCGCCACCTCGTAGCGGGCGGCGGAGGCGGGGGTGGCGGCGGGCGCCTCGACCAGGGCGAGCCGCGACGCGTCGGGGTGGGCGGCGACGAACTCGAGCAGCGTGTGCAGGCAGGCTTCGGTGCGAGCCTCCCAATCGGCCGGGTCGATCGCGTCACAAGCCTCGGCGACCTCGGCTTCGGCGTCGGCCAGGGTCGTGTCGAAGGCGGCCAGGAAGAGTTCCTCCTTGCCGGAGAAGTTGTCGTAGAGCGTCTTGCGGGCGACGTGGGCGCGGCGGACCACGTCGGCGATCTTGGTCGCCTCGTATCCCTGCTCGGCGCAAAGCTCGGCCATCGCGTCGATCATGCGGCGGCGCTTGTGCGCAGCGACGAACTCCGGCGGCAGCTGAGGCCGGGTAGCGCTCACAGATGCTCCCGAAGTCGGCTGGGGAGCATGTGATCAAGGATACCCAGTGTGTCCAAATTCATGCTCTGCTCAATATTTCTTCTGGTACCGTGGAAAAACATCGGTCGTTCTCATTAGGAACGCGGTGGTGTTTTCGGGCCCCGGCCGGGCGCCACCCTGAGCCCTACACGACAGTTTCTTGGTCTCATCCGACAGAAATCAGATCAACCGGGAGCTTCTGGTCGCCGCTCTCGGCGACGAGTGGCCCGCCGACCTGATCCAGACCGCCGCCGAACTCCTCTCCGACAGCGACAGCCGCTTCCCCTCCGGGCCACGCCGATTGCCCGGTGACCTCGTCCGGGCGATCCAGCGCGAGCGCCTCCTGGTCGGGATGCTGCGGGCCGTCTCCGAGCTCGGCTACCGCTCGACCAACGTCCAGGACGTGATCGAACGCGCCGGTGTCTCGCGTCCCACTTTCTACGAGCACTTCTCCAACAAAGACGACTGTTTCCTCGCCGCCTTCGACACCTGTGCCGGGCGACTCCGCGATCAGGTCGCGACAGCCGCGGCGGAGGGCGGCGACGTCTGGCGCGACCGCATCCGCGGCGCCTTCGGCGCCCTCCTCACCTTCGCCGCCACCGAGCCGGAGGCGGCCCGGATGGTGATCGTCGAGGCCCGCGCCGCCACCCCCGACGCCGCCCTTCGGCGCATCGCCCTGCTCGACTACTTCGCCACCTGCATCGACGACAAGGTCCGCGAGCTCCTCCCCGCCGGCACCCCGCACTCCCCGATCACCGCCTCCGGCGTCGTCGGCGGCGTCGAATCCCTCCTCTACGCCCGCCTCAACAAAGGCCAGATGGACGACCTCCCCGCCCTCCTCCCCTCCCTCATGTACTTCGCCGTCCTCCCCTACGAAGGCCACCTCGCCGCAAGCGAGGAGCTCGGCCTCAAGTCGACGTGAGGAGGTGAGCAGCAGATGAAAATCACCGCAATGCCGCCGGTCGCAGTGCCGAGCGTCCACATCAGCAAGGGCGCGTAGCCGAAAGGGGCGAAGAATGAAGATCCTGGCAACGAGCTCGAGCTCGATTCCCGCCGGTCGCCGGCACTTGACGCCGCACTGAGGCGGAGGGGGTGGGATTCGAACCCACGAGCGCCTTGCGACGCCAACAGTTTTCGAGACTGCCCCGTTCAACCACTCCGGCACCCCTCCGAGGCACTACAAAGCCGAATCCTATCGACGCCGAATCTGGAGGGAACGAAGGCCGATCTGATTTCCGATGACAGGGACAAAGCGCAGCTGGAAAGCGGCCCATTCAGCGGGCTGAGCGCCCCGATACATGCTGCGTCCCTGGCTGATGGCGGCCAGGTGACGCAGGATCGCATCGAGATCAGATCACCGTCCGCCTGCAGACGTCCTCAGCTGCACATGGCGGCAAAGGCTTCTTCGAATTGCCTTTGGCTGATGTGACAGTAGCCGCCCTCCAAAGATTGGGCATTCGCCTTAAACGATGCGAGCGGGATCCCGTCGTCGACAGGCAGCACGTCGTGAAGGCACTTCGTGTCGGTCACGAACGGATACTTCCTCGCCGCCTCCAGGTCGCGTTCTTTCTTCACAAACTCGCGATCGAAACGACACGGAGCGTTGACCCGAACGATCGCGGGACACCGGGCAGGACCGTTGTCTTTTGCCGCCAGATAGATCACGATCAGATCTCCGACGGCATAGGAGGCTCTGCGCCAGTCACTGATCCACCCCCGTCGCCACCAGCCTTCATTGTCGGGCTGGTGGTAGTTGGCGTTAAGCCAGTAGGAGCGCGACGTCAATCCAAGCCGGTCCTGCTCGAGAAGGTCCTCGATGTTGTCTTCGTCCGGCACTGGAATTGGCGAACCAGCCGGCTCGGGCCAAGATTTCTTGAAAGGCCGGCGTGGAATCTTTTCGTACTCCGAGATCAGGTCCATGGAGACAGGCTTTGACTTGGTCCACCAGCTGTCGAAGATCTTTCGCGCTGAGGACCGCTGAGGCGCCGAGAGCACGACGCCCAGCTCCAGATTTGGATCGTCCTCGCCACCCATGCCCGCGTTGGTGAGATTCCCGGATCCGACCAAACCCCATCGCGAGTCGACCAGGCTCACCTTTGCGTGGAGATTCGGAGCGGTCCGGATTTCGAAGCCTCCTTCCTTCAGCAGGCGCAGGGCTTTCGGTGACAGGACCCCCGATTCGACACTGCGAGGCTCGAGTGCCGTCAGTAGACGTCGCTCGGATAGTTCCGGTCGGCTCGCCGCCTTCCGGACCTTCTTCGCGGCGGCAAGGGAGAGGTAGGGACTGGCTAGCCAGACGCCTTTTCGCGCTTCGCTCAGGTTTCTGAGCAGCTCGCCGCGGGCTACGGGGAGAAGGTCCTTTTCGCTGTGCCCGCTCACGCCGGGAGCCTATGTTAGTCCTGGTCTCTTGACAACCTGGTCTCTTATAGCTATAAACTTCCTATGGCTGAACGAATCGATGGATTTCCAGATGAGGCTCTCCCGCAATCTCGGCGGTACCCATGGCCTGAATGGACGGATGGCGGCGCTTGGAAAATTCGCGCCGGCGATGACTACAACGTTGCGACCGAGAACATGCGAGTCAACCTGCACGTCAAAGCCGATGCCCTGGCTCGCAAGGTCAAGACCAAGAAGTTCTCCGACAAGGACGGCGAGGGCCTCATCTTCCAATTTGAAAAATCGGAAGAGAAGGAGTTGGTTGAGATGGAGATGCAGAAAAACCCGGAGGAAGCCAAGAAGGCCCTCAACGCGCTCTATGACGATGCACTTGGCATCTACGAGAGCGCCCGCCGCGAAGTCACGATCGAGCGAGCCGATGGACGCGAACAGAAATATGCGCCCACCCGCTTCAAACAGCAGATCGACAAAGGCAACGATGAAGGCACGCTGGTGCCCACGGTGGCTCGAATCATCCGCCGGCCGACGCTCGGCTTCGGTCATCTCGAGAAGGCAAGGCGCCCCGACCTGATGCTCGAGACGCTGGTCCTCGATGCCTCAAGGCCCTATCACCGACTGTTC
The DNA here is from genome assembly GCA_963795675.1 of uncultured Solirubrobacterales bacterium. Classification (GTDB taxonomy): domain Bacteria; phylum Actinomycetota; class Thermoleophilia; order Solirubrobacterales; family 70-9; genus VAYN01. The sequence continues at coordinate 31,129 of CAWCJB010000018.1, read as the reverse complement.
TCAGCGAAGACGATCGACATCGCGCGAGAGCGAATGGATGCATACGAGGCTCGGCAGTAGACGCTTGACTAAGCCGTGTCCTCGATCCCGGTGGGCGGATCGAGGACACGGCCGATTGTCAAAGGGCACCGCTGGTCGAGGTATCCGGACTCGAGGATCCGCTCGCGCAGCTCCGGCATGATCGGACCCTCCTTCAACCATTTGCGCAGCAAGTCGTTTCTGTAGCCGAGCCCGTTGCGCGTCGCTTCGATGACAGCGAAGAATCGGGCGCTGTGAAGGTTCTCCTCGAACATGGCGGCTTCGGGATCAGCGCTTAGCTCTCGAAGGGACCTCCGGCTCTGCAGCAGCAAGTCGAACGTCCCGGAGCTCAACAGCCGACCCTCGAGTGTTCGGCACTCGTCGACTGCTTCGGCCGAGAGAGCCTCGTCGAGCTCGAATAGGCCCTCGTCCTCGAGCCCAAGGCGCTTGCGGTGTCGCTCGGTGCTGATCTGGTCGAGACTCGACATCGGCAAGATCGTGTAGCCGAGCTCGTCCTCCTGATCGAAGTAGGCCTGTAACTCGACGCGCTTGCACTTGTCCGCAGGGCACGAGCGAAGCCCCGTGTGTTGGGCGAACCTGATTGGAAGGTCGCCGGTGATTCCGACGTAGAGCGGCTCCCTGCTCGACGGCTGCCAAAAGACGTAGACGCCGCCTGTGCTCCAACCTGACCCCGAGTCGGGTCCGAGCAGGGAGTCCAAGGAATCCCGAACGGCCTCGGCCTCCTCCAATCCGAAGCGCTCAGTGATGTAGGTACCCCACATCTAGGCCTGCATCCTAGGAAGCCTCACCAGATTCGCTGGCGACCCGCGACTCTCATCGGCCCACCATAGATCCATCGAGTTCGATCCAACCACTCCGCGGTATCGTCGATCCGGGCTGGGGCCACCGAGCACCTCGGCCGGCTCGGGGAAAGACGTGGGTTCAACGGGCGTGAGACGGTCGGCTGCCCTCGGGTCTAGCTAGGCTCTGGCGATCACCTGGAGAGGTGTCCGAGTGGCTTAAGGAGCACGATTGGAAATCGTGTGGGCGGGGTTAACTCGCCTCGTGGGTTCGAATCCCACCCTCTCCGTTCCTGCCGGGGCGCGTGGCGGCGTCATCGGTCGCTTGTGTGCGGAGCACACGGCGCTCCCTCTTCCTGGCCACGCTGGCCGGCAGGAACGGAGATCAACCTCGTTGATCTTCAGCGGCGGGCGGCGAAGAAATTGCGCAGGAGGGTGGCGGACTCGGCGCCACGGATGCCGGCGATGACGCGGGGGCGGTGGTTCAGGGCCGGCTCGGCGAGGACGTCGAGGACGCTGCCGGCGGCTCCCGCCTTCGGGTCGGGGGCGGCGAAGACGACGGTCGGGATGCGGGCGAGGACGATCGCCCCGGCGCACATCGCGCAGGGCTCGAGGGTCACGTAGAGGGTCGTGTCGGCGAGGCGCCAGCCGCCGAGCGCCTCGGCGGCGGCGCGGATCGCGAGCACCTCGGCGTGCGCCGTCGGGTCGCCACGCAGCTCGCGCTCGTTGCCCGCCGCCGCAAGCAGCTCGCCGTAGCGCAGCAGGGCGGCGCCGATCGGCACGTCGCCGTGTTCCTCCGCCCGGCGTGCCTCGGCGAGCGCGATCTCCATGCCCCGCTCGTGCCCCGCCGCCTCATGCTCAAGGTCTTTACGTCCGCCGACTTGCATCGATGCTGGAGTATCCCGGCTGGAACTTCGGCGCGGTCGCCGTGTTCGCAATAAGACCGGACATGCACTTGACGCGAAGGAAATTGGCTCTGGGAGTGGCTTTGGTCGCTTGCCTCGCGCTGCTCGGCGCGAGCGCGGCCAACGCCGCCGCGAACGCGATCGGCCCCGCGCGCGCTTTCGCGCCCCGCCAGCTGGTGGTCAAGTTCGCCGGCGAAGCGCACGGTCGCACGGTCGCGCTGCCGCGCGGGGCGGGTGTCCTCGCCACCGCCCGCGCGCTGCGCGCTAAGCCGAACGTCGAATACGCCGAGCCCAACTACGCCGCCCACGCCTCGGCGGTCGAACTCGAACCGGTCGACCCCGACGATCCCGGCACGCTGGAACTCGGTGCCGCCGGCTCGACCGCCACCCCCGGCGGTTGGGCGACCAAGCAGTGGGACTTCCTCGACTACACCGGCACCTCGACGACGAAGCTGCCGACCTCCCCCGGCGGCATCGATGCGCCCGGCGCCTGGGCGAACCTGGAAGCGGTCGGCAGGCCGGGCGGCCAGGGCGTGGTCGTCGCCGTCCTCGACAGCGGCATCGCCTACCGCGACCTCGGCACCAAGTACGTGCGCAGCCCCGACTTCAGCGCCGAACAGTTCGTCCCCGGCGAAGACTTCGTCGACCGCGACCACCTGCCGCTCGACGAGAACGGCCACGGCACCCACGTCGCCGGGACGATCGCCGAGCAGACCAACAACGGGGTCGGACTGACCGGGCTCGCCTACGGGGCGAAGCTGATGCCGGTGCGGGTGCTGAACCGCGCCAACGTCGGCTACGCCAACCGGATCGCCGCCGGGATCCGCTTCGCGGTCGAACACCACGCCCAGGTGATCAACATGAGCTTCAACTTCGCCTGCGGCGAGAAGGTGCCGCAGGTCGACGAAGCGCTGCGCGAAGCCTACGATCACGGGATCGTCACGGTCGCCTCCGGCGGCAACCTCTCGGCGTCGGCCTCGAGCGTCAAGAGCTGCGTCTCGGAGCCCGCCACCGGGCCGCGGGTGATCGGCGTCGGCGGCACCACGGAGGGCGGCTGCATCGGCTCCTACTCGCTGGCCGGCAAAGGGATCGACGTCGTCGCCCCGGGCGGCGGCACGCCCGCCGCCGGCTGCCCCTCGATCCTCTCGCGGCCGATCTACCAGGTGACGCTGAAAACGGGGACGACCAACGAATTCACGATCCCGAGCAACTACGCGGGCACCTCGATGGCGGCGGCGCACGTCTCCGCCACCGCGGCGCTGGTCCTCGCCTCCGGCGTGATCCCCGCCGACCTGAAGCCGAAAGCGAAAGTTCGCGCGGTGATCCAGCGCCTCAAGGTGACGGCGCGCAGCCTCGGATATCCGAAGACCGTCCAGGGAGCGGGCCTGATCGACGCGGCGCGCGCCACTACGCCCGGGACCACCGGACTGGCCACCTCCCGCAAGGTCGGCTAGGTCGTGCGGACGATGATCACGCTGCAGGGAGCGTGGTGGGACACGTTGTTCGGCACGCTGCCGAGAAGGTAGCGCCGCGCCCCGGTCATGCCCTTGTTGCCGACCACGATCAGGTCGGCCTTGATCTCTTCCGCGACGTTCAAGATCGCCTCGGCAGGGTCGCCCTGGATCGGGTGGGTCCGCACCTCCACCCCTGCCGCGCGCGCTTTCGCGGCGGCGGCGTCGAGGACCAGGTTGACGTCCTCGCGCGGGCCGATCTGATTGGCGATGTCGGGCGGGGCGCCCTCCTGCTCGCCCTGGATGCGGCGTTTCGACACCGGCGCGAAGGCGCTGACGATGCTCAGCGTCGCCCCCGTCAATTTCGCCAGGTCGATCGCCTGCGATACCGCCTCTTCCGCAGTGTCCGAGCCATCGGTGCCGACCACGATCCGAGTGAACACGCCGCCTCCCTCCGCCAGGTGACAGTAACCGCGCCGATACTAGCCGCTTGGTTCCCCGCTGCCGTACTCCGCACGATGAGATTCGATGAAGGAATGCGGCAGGCCGTGGAAACCGTCGCCGATGATCTGTTCCGGCGTGGTCGAGAGCCGGATCACCGCGATCACCATCGAGGCGACCAGGCAGACGACCAGGACGAGCATCCCGATTCTCCACAGGTAGGGCACGATCGGAACCCTAGAGATAGGCTGCGGCCATGGCGTTGGAACGGGTTGCCGACGGGGTGTGGCTGCTGCGCGGAGACTTCCGCGGCGCGATGAACATCTACTTCCTCGAGGACGAGGGCGGCGTCGTCCAGTTCGACGCCGGGACCAAATCGATGCGCAAGAAGACGGCGGCGACGGCGCGCGAACTGGGCGGGCTGAAGCGGGTCGTACTCGGCCACGCGCACGCCGACCACCGCGGCACCGCCCCTTACATGGAGGCGCCGGTCTTCTGCCATCCCGACGAAGTCGACGACGCCGAAGGCGACCACGCGGTCAGTCCCTACTTCAACCTCTCGCTGCTCGAGGTGGCGCCGGTGCGCTGGATCTATCCGCCGATGCTGAAGCACTGGGACGGCGGGCCGGTGAAGATCGCCGGCACGGTGTCCGAGGGCGACGAGGTGGCGGGCTTCAAGGTGCTCCACTTCCCCGGCCACGCGCCCGGGCTGATCGGGCTCTGGCGCGAGAGCGACCGCGTCGCGCTGGTCTCCGACGTCGTCTACCTGGTCGACTCGGCGCGGCTGAAACCGCTGCCACACGGCGAGGCGAGCGTCCCCCACCCCGCCTTCGCCTGGAACCACCAGGAGGCGAAGCGGAGCCTGCGGCGGCTGGCGGAGCTCGAACCGCTGGTCGTCGGCGCGGGCCACGAGCGGCCGCTCCGCGGCGACGGGCTGCGAGCGGTGCTCGAGGCCGCCGCCGATAAGTACTGAGCAGCCACCGTTTGCCATAGGTTCTGCGGCTGATGATCGGGACCTACGCCTCGGCGGCGCTGATCTGCCTGGCCTCACTCCTGGTCGGCAGGGCGACCTTCTCGCTTGCCGGGCGGAGGGAGTGGTGCTGGCTCGAGCCGGCGGTCGGGTACGCGGCGATCCTCACCGTGTCCGGAATCCTCGCCCGGGCGCCCGGGCACGGCACCAGCGCGACGCTCGGGATCATCGTCCTGATCGTCGTCGCCGCGCTGATCGCCTGGCGGCGCGAGTACGCGGCGCCGGGGGCGCTCGGGGTCGGGTTGGCGACCGCCGTCGTGATCGCCATCGTCCTCTCCTTCCCCTTCGCCGTGACCGGCCGCTGGGGGCTCCTCGGGGTCGGCTTCAACAACGACCTCGGGCTGCACCTCGCCTGGGCCGAGTGGCTGCGCAGCGGCTTCGGCCCGTCACCCGACCCCGGCTATCCGCTCGGTCCGCACGGGGTCGCGGTCGCCACCGCGGCCTTCCCCGGCATCAGCCTCGGCCAGGCCTTCATCGGCGAGATCTTCGCGATCGGCATGCTCACCGGGCTGACCGCGCTCGGGGCGCTGCGCGAGATCGCCGCCTGGCGCCGGGTCGTCGGCGCGACGCTCGTCACCGCCACCTACATGGCCGCCTCCTACTTCGCCCAGGCCGCCTTCAAGGAGACCGCCGAGGCGCTCTTCGTCCTCGCCGTCGCGATCTACCTGATGCGCCCCGAGGCGCCGCCGCGGGGGCTCTGGCCGCGGGTCGGCTGGGCGTTGCCCTGGGTGGCGCTCGCCGGCGGGGTCGTCTTCTGTTACTCGTTCGCCGGGATCGCCTGGCCGGGAGCGATCGTCGGCGTCTGGGCGCTCGCCCAGCCCGCCACCTGGCGGGTGCTGCGGCCGGCGCGGGTGCTGCGGATCCTGCTGCGGCCCTGGGTGGTTCTCGGCATCCTCGTGCTCGCCGGCCTCGGGATCGCGCTGGCGATCGCCGGACCGTTCGGCTTCGGCTCGAGCTTCAACCAGGTCGCAGGCAGCAACACCTACGGGCCCGTCTCCCCGATCGAGACGCTGGGGATCTGGCCCGCCGCCAACTACCGCCTCGACGCCGCCGGAGGCGCGCCGCTGCCCGGCCTGATGGGCGCGGTCGCGGTGCTGGCCCTGCTCTGCGCGGTGGCCTGGTGGATGCAGCGGCGCGAAGCGGCGGTGCCGCTGGCGCTCGGCGCCGGGGCGGTCGTCTACATCGCCTCACTGCCGGTCACCGGCGACTACTCGCAGGCGAAGGCGCTGATGATCATCGCCCCGCTGACGATGCTGGTGATCGTCCGGCCGCTGGTGACCGAGTTCGGTCGACGGGCCGAAAACCCGTCAGATAGTCCGGTTTTCGGCCCATCAACGCCGCTGCTGCGCGTCGGCTGGACCCTGCTCGGGACGGTGTTCGTGGCGGGCGCGGTCTGGTCGAGCTTCCTGGTGCTTCGCGACGCGCCTGTCGGGCCTCCCGGGCACGGGGCGCAGCTGGAGGCGTTCCTGCCGATCGTGCACGGCAAGCCGGTGCTCTACGCCGGGCAGGACCGCTATGCCGCCTATGAGCTGCTCGGCGCCGACACCCACGTGCCGCTGGTCGAGTTCCCCGACGACGCGGTCTCGCCGAACTCGGAAAAGCCGTTCGACACCGGCGATGCCTACTCGCCGATCGACTTCGACTCCTTCAACCGCGGCACCCTCGACCGCTTCCCCTACGTGGTCACCAGCCGCGGCGCCTGGAACAGCGAAGCGCCGCCGAACTTCAGGCGGATCGCGGAGACGGCGGACTTCATCCTCTGGGAACGGACCGGGCAGACGCCGCGCGGCCGCCACGTGCTGCTCGAGGGCACCGAGGCGGGCGCCCGCGCCCACTGCAACTCGCCCGAGGTGCGGATCCTGCTCGAAAGCGGTGGCAAGGCGACGCTGTTCGGCGAAACCCAGGTGGGGACGAAACCGGCGTGGTCGAACGGATCGGTCCTCGGCAACGGCGAGACCACCTCGCAGTCGCTCGAACTGCCGCGGGGGACCTGGTACCTCTCGCTGCAGTACTTCTCCCCCTTCGCCCTCCGGGTCACCGCGCCGGGCTTCGAGCAGGAACTGATCGCCGCTCTCGACGGCCAGCGCCCGAACACGATCAGCCTCAACAACAACGGCCAGTTCTGGCCCGCGGGCAAGTTCGAGAGCAAGGGCGGCAAGGTCGAATTCACGATCCACGCCGCGTCCGCCGACTGGATGCAGAGCCTCACCGGCTACGACGGCAAGGCCTACATCGGCGAGCTGGTCGCGACCAAGGCCGAACCCCGCAAGACGGTCCCTCTGAGCCAGGCGTGTGGCAAGTGGATCGACTGGTACGAAGGGTCCCAGGCGCCCTGAGCGCTAGGCCAGGGACTTCGCGGCCATGCGCTCCGGACTGACCCGGACGACGTCCCAGACCAGGTCGACCTTCTCCAGCCCGTCGATCACCAGCGCCGAGATGTCGATCTGCCAACGGTCGAGACCGTGGGTGGCCGAGGTCGGGAAGGCGTGGTGGCTGTTGTGGAAGGCCTCGCCGAGGGTCGGGATCGCGATCAGCGCCAAGTTGCGCGACTGGTCGTCGGTCTCGAAGTCGCGGCGGCCGAAGAAATGGCAGAGCGAGTTGATGCTGTAGGTGAAGTGATGGAGGACGAAGACACGCACGAGCCCGCCCCAGAGCAGGCCGGTGAGGCCGGCGAAGAGCGTGCCGCCGATCGCCCAGCCGAGCGCGAAGGGCAGCAGCAGGCCGACGATCGCCCAGAGGATGAAGGTGCGGTCGACCCAGGAGATGATCGGGTCCTTGACCAGGTCGGGCGCATAGCGTTCCTTGTTGCCGCGCTGGGTGTGGATGAAGATCCAGCCGACGTGGGCGTGGACGAGGCCGCGCAGGGCCCCGCTCCAACCATGGCCGTGGTCGACGTGCGGGCTGTGCGGGTCGCCCTCCTTGTCGGAGAAGGCGTGGTGCTTGCGGTGGTCGGCGACCCAGGAGATGACCGGGCCCTCGATCGCGGCGGAGCCGAGGATCGCCAGCAGCCCGTGCAGCCAACCGTAGGTCTTGAACGCCCGGTGGGTGAGGTGGCGGTGGAAGCCGACCGTGATCCCCAGCCCGGTGAAGAAGTACATGCCGAGGAAGAGGAAGACGTCGGACCAGTGGAGCGCCGAGCCCCAGACCTGCCAGGCGGCGATGAAGAGGGCGACGAACGGGACCAGCGTGACGAAGCCGGTGATGATTCGATCTCGGGTCTCGTTCGCGACCGGCTGGATGTCGCCGGGCCGCGGGCCGGGCTTGGGTGCGACCGGGGCGACCGCGGGAGCCTCCGGCGAGGTTCGGATCTCAGGCATGGCGCGCGATCATAGGGTCACCTAACCACGCTTTGGCTGAGAATCGCAAAGAATTTATGTTTGAGCGCTCAACCATCCTGCCGCCCACGCGCGAGCGCTAGGGTCCCCCGGCCATGCCATTCGCCAACACCACGCCACTGCGACGCGAGATCGCCGCGCGCATTCCCGACCGCCCGTTCACCGTCCGATTCTGGGACGGCACCAGCCTTCCCGCCACCGCCGGCGAGGGCCCGACCTTCACCGTGCGCTCGCCCCGCGCCGCCGCCCACGCGCTGCGCGCGCCGGGCCAGCTCGGCCTCGGCCGCGCCTACGTCTCGGGCGAGCTGGAAATCGACGACATCGACGCGGTGATCGCCCTCCTCGACGGCTGGCAGCCGCCGACCCTCGACGGCGCCGACAAGCGCGCCCTGCTGCTCGGCGCGGTCCGCGCCGCCGGGCTCACGCCGCCGCCCCCCGCCCGGCGGCCGAGCTCGTGCCGACCGGTCGTCGCCACAGCAAAGAGCGCGACGCCCGTGCCGTCCGCCACCACTACGACGTCTCCAACGAGTTCTTCGGCCTCTTCCTCGACGAGTCGATGACCTACAGCTGCGCGAACTTCTCCCAGAGCGGCGCGAAGACGCTTGAGGAGGCGCAGGTCGCGAAGCTCGACACGGTCGCCCGCAAGCTCGCGATCGCACCGGGCGAGCGGGTGCTCGACGTCGGCTGCGGCTGGGGCAGCTTCTCGATCCGCGCCGCCAAGGAGTACGGCGCCAAGGTGGTCGGGATCACCCTCTCGAAACCGCAGGCCGACGAGGCCGGGCGGCGCGCCGAGGCCGCCGGCGTCGGCGACCAGGTCGAGTTCCGGGTGATGGACTATCGCGACCTGATCGGTGAGCAGTTCGACGCGATCTCCTCGATCGGGATGGCGGAGCACGTCGGCGCGGTGCAGATCGACGAGTACGCGCGGACGCTGGCGGCGCTGCTCGAGCCGGGCGGTCGGCTGCTGAACCATGCGATCGCGCGGATGCGCCACACCGACGCCGAGGCCGGCGCCTTCTCCGAGCGCTACGTCTTCCCCGATGCGGCGCCGCTGCACCTCTCCCGCGTCCTGCTGGCGCTCGAACGGGCGGGCTTCGAGGTCCACCACGTCGAGGACTACCGGCTGGACTACGCGGAAACGCTGCGGTACTGGGCGGAGAATCTCGACAAGAACCTGGAGCGCGCGACGGAGATCGCCGGCCCGGAACGGATCCGCGTCTGGCGCCTCTACCTGCGCGCCGCCCGCAACGGTTTCCTCAAGAGCTTCACCTCGATCTACCAGGCCCGCTGCGAGAAGTCCTAGAGCGGGAAAGGGGCGCGGCCCTCTCGGCGGCGGCCCGGGCAGGCTGAGGCCGCCGCCGAGAGGGCCGGGTCACAGGGAGAGGCGGAGGGTGCGGATCCCGTGCGGGTTCTCCCGAGGAGATGCCGGAGGTGCGGGTTCAGTCCGGGTATCGCCGAGGAGTCGGGCGCAAGGCGGCGGGAAGCCGTGGAGATATGCCGGGAACGTCACGGCGACCCGACGGAGACATCACATATGCGGCCTTCCGTCACGCACCCCGCGCCGACTGCTGACTTGAGCACGCCATAGCGCCCCTAACTCAGCACTCGGCTGGATGGGCGTTGTGGAAGCGTGCCAAGTTTCCGCTCCTCCCCGAAGGCGCCACATCCCTGCGCCAGTTCCTCCCGCAAAACGTCCGCACCCGGGCGTCTCGGAGGCGGCCTCAGCCTGCCCGGGTCGCCTCCGAGACGCCCGGGCCCGCCGAGGACTAGACCGGAAAGCCCTGGGTGACGTCGGCGATCGCCCAGTCGGCGCTCGCCGCTTCCTGCTCGGCGACCGAGTAGGCGCCGGTGGCGACGCCGACGACGCGGATGCCGGCGCCGTGGCCGGCGCTGACGTCACGGGGAGTGTCGCCGACCGAGATCGTGGCGGCGCGGTCGAGGGGGGTGCCGATGATCTCTCCCCCGCGCTCGATCGCCCGTTCGGTGACCTTGACCCGGTCGCGGTCGTCGGAGCCGTAGCCGCCGAAGGTGAAGTACTTGTCGAGGTCGCCGCGGGCGAGCTTGATCCGCGCCGCCGGCTCGACGTTGCCGGTGACGACCCCCTGGACGATCCCGGCCTCGGCCAGCCGTGGCAGGATCTCGGCGATCCCCGGCATCACCCGATAGCCGCTCGATTCGGCGACCGCGTCGGGCATGTATTCGAGGTACTTGGCGACGACCTGGGCACGCTCCTCCGCAGACCCCTCGCGCCCGACGACCTGGTTGAAGATGATCTCGGTGATTTCCGGGTCGGTCATCCCGGCACGGGTGTTTTCGTCGATGTTCGCCTCGACCCCGTAGAGCTCCTGAAAGGCGCGCTGCCAGGCGACCGCCCCCGCCCCTCCGGTGGTGAGCAAAGTGCCGTCGATATCCCAGAGGACAGCTTTGATGAGGTCAGGCACGGGCGCCAGGCTAGTCGATCGCGTTCCGCTGTTCCTTATAGCCGGCATTCCGGCATAAGGAACAGTGGAAGAGCTAGTGGTCGTGTTCGAGCATGTCGCTTTGCGCCAGGAAGTAAAGGAGGAAGAGCGCCGGCAAGACGAGGACGCAGGCGATCCCGAAGACGACGAAGATCGCGCTCAGGGTGGCATCGGGGGCGGCCGCTTCGGAGATCTTCATCGTGGTCGGCAGCAGGTAGGGGAACATCGCGACGAACGCGCCCCAGATCACCGCGACCACGGCAAGGGCGGCGAGCGGCCGCAGCAGGAAGCGGCCACCGGTCAGCAGCACGATCAGCATCCCGACCCCGCAGACCGCGGAGATGATCACCAGCGGCAGGCCCTCGTGGACGAGGCGGTCGTAGACGTAGTGGCCTTCCGAGTGCAGGGCGATCAGCCCGACCACGGCGAAGATCCCGGCCACCGCGCCCGCCGCCAGCGCCCGCTTCTCAAAGTAGACCTCCATCTCGCGGTCGCCGGCGCGGCGCGAGTCCCCGACCAGGAAGACGGCGGCGAGGTAGGCACTGGTGGCGACGAACATCGCCCCGATGAAGAGGGGCAGCGGCGCCAACCAGGTCGAGAAGGCATCGCCGGCGCCCGCGGCGGGGACGTTGCCGGCGGCGATCGCCCCGACCACGGTGCCCATGAAGAACGGCGTGACGAGCGAGGAGAGGGCGAAGGTCGCGCCCGCGGCGCGGCGCTCCTGCAGCCCTTCGACCGACTTGCGGAAGGCGAAGCCCGAGCCACGCAGGACGATCCCCAGCACCGCCAGCACCAGCGGCACGTAGAGGGTGGTGAAGATCGCGCTGAAGGCGTCCGGGAAGGCGGTCCAGAGGACGACCAGGATGAAGATCAGCCAGACGTGGTTGGCCTCCCAGACCGGGGTCAGCGAGCGCTGGATCGTCATCCGCGGCCGCTCGCCCTTGGTCGCGTTGCCGGCGAAGAGGTCCCAGAAGCCGCCGCCGAAGTCGGCGCCGCCGAAGATCGCGTAGAAGGTCGCGCCGGTCCAGAGGATCACTGCCGCGGCGGTGCTCACGCGCCGATCTCCTCCGGCGAGTACGGCGACGGTTCGTCCTCGGCGGTGCCCTCGCCACCTTCGCGCCAGCGCCGCGACATCCGCCGCAGGACGAGGATCGCGATCGTCCCGATCGCCGCGTAGAGCAGCAGGGTGAAGATGAAGGCGCCCCAGATGCCGTTTGCGTTGGTCACCGCTTCCGAGGTTTTCATGTAGCCGTTGACGATCCACGGCTGGCGGCCGACCTCGGTGACGATCCACCCCGACCACAGCGCCAGGATCGCGCCGATCCCGGAAACCGCGACCGCTTTGAGGAACCACGGCGTCCGCGGGATGTCGCGTTTCTTGTACCAGCTGTAGGCCAGCCAGAGGCCGAGCAGCAGCAGCGCCGAGCCGATCCCGACCATCGAGTCGAAGGCGAGGTGGAGGAGGGTGTTGTCCGGCGGCCGTTCGTCGTTCGGGATGTCGTTCAGCCCGATGACCTTGGAGTCGGGGCTGAAGCCGACCAGCAGCGAGTCGAGGTCCGGGATCGGGATCGCCAGCTTCACCCCGCTCGAGGTGCAGATGCCGCCGATGTACTCGGTCTGGTGGCCGCCGGTGTCCTGGATGCACTCCATCCCCGCGAACTTGGCCGGCTGGTCTTCGGCGACCGCCCGCGCCGCGGTGTCGCCGACCAGCAGCTGTACCGGGGTGACGATGCAGGCGATCGTCAGCGGGATCAGCAGGCCGAGCCGGTGCAGCCGGTCTCGCCGCCCTTTCAGCATGCCGACGGCGTAGATCGAGGCGACCAGGAAGCCGACCACCATGTAGGCGGCGAGGATCATGTGTGGGACCTCGTACGGGGTCGCCGGGTTGAAGATCACCTTCAGCGGTTCGACTTCGGTCACCTTGCCGGCGGCGTCGAGGGCGAAGCCCTGCGGCTGGTTCATCCACGAGTTGGCGGCGACGACGGAGAAGGCGCCGCCGATGCCGGTGACGAACATCGGCACCCCGGCCCAGAAGTGGGCCCAGGGCGGGAGGCGCTTCCAGCCGTAGATGTAGATCGCGAGGAAAATCGCCTCGAGGAAGAAGAAGAGCCCCTCGATCCCGAACGCGATCCCGAAGGCGGCGCCGAAGCGTTCCATGAAGTGCGGCCAGAGGAGGCCGAACTCGAAGGAGAGGACGGTGCCGGTGACCGCACCGACGGCGAAGGTGACCGCCATCGCCTTCGACCAGCGCTGGGCCAGCTCGATCGCGTCGCGGTCGTCCTTTTTGAGGCCGATGAAGTTGGCGACCAGGACCATCGCCGGCAGCGCCACGCCGAGACAGGCGAGCACGATGTGGAAGGCGAGCGTGAACGCCATCTGCTCGCGCGCCGCGAACAGATTGGTCGTGGCCGAGGCAGCGAGCGGGATCGCGTCCAGGCCAGGCATGGCGGGAACGCTACTCCCCGCCTAGGCGCGTGTCTGTGACGGATTAATCGCCGCGCCGCATGTCGCGGTAGCGGCGGATCAGGGCGTTGGTCGAGCTGTCGTGGTGAAGCTTCGGCTCCTCCCCCGCCTCCAGCTCGGGGATGATCGCCTTCGCCAGTTCCTTGCCCAGCTCGACCCCCCACTGGTCGAAGCTGTCGATCCCCCAGACCGCCCCTTGGGTGAAGACGCTGTGCTCGTAGAGGGCGACCAGCGCGCCCAGGGTCTCCGGGTCGAGCCGCTCGGCGAGGATCGTGTTCGAGGGTCGGTTGCCCTCCATCACCCGGTGCGGCACGACCGCCTCCGGCGTCCCCTCTTCGGCCACCTGCTCGGCCGTCTTGCCGAAGGCCAGCGCCTCGCCCTGGGCGAAGACGTTCGACATCAGCTTGTCGTGGTGGTCGCCGAGCTCGTTCAGCGAGTGGGCGAAGCCGATGAAGTCGGCCGGGATCAGCCGCGTCCCCTGGTGGAGCAGCTGGTAGAAGCTGTGCTGGCCGTTGGTCCCCGGCTCGCCCCAGAAGATCGCCCCGGTGTCGTAGTCGACGTGCTCGCCGTCTAGGGTCACGTGCTTGCCGTTCGACTCCATCGTCAGCTGCTGCAGGTAGGCCGGGAAGCGGTGCAGGTACTGGTCATAGGGGAAGACGCCGCAGGTTTCGGCGCCGAAGAAGTCCCCGTACCAGACGCTCAGGAGGCCCATGATCATCGGCAGGTTGGAGCCCGAGTCGGCCTCCTGGAAGTGCTCGTCCATCGCGTGGAAGCCGGCCAGCAGCTCGGCGAAGCGGGCCGGGCCGATCGCCAGCATGGTCGAGAGGCCGATCGCCGAGTCCATCGAGTAGCGCCCGCCGACCCACTCCCAGAAGCCGAACATGTTGTCGGTGTCGATGCCGAACTTGGTGACCTCCTCGGCGTTGGTCGAGACCGCGACGAAGTGCTTCGCCACCGCCTCCTCCTCGCCGCCGAGGCCGGCGAGCGCCCAGTCGCGGGCCGAGTGCGCGTTGGTCATCGTCTCCAGCGTGGTGAAGGTCTTCGAGGAGATGATGAAGAGCGTCTCCTGCGGGTCGAGGTCACGCGTCGCCTCGACGAAGTCGGTGCCGTCGATGTTGGAGACGAAGCGGAAGGTCATCTCCCGGTTCGAGTAGTGGCGGAGCGCCTCGTAGGCCATCACCGGGCCGAGGTCGGAGCCGCCGATGCCGATGTTGACGACGTTGCGGATCACCTTGCCGGTGTGGCCGCGCCACTCGCCGTCGCGGACCCGCTCGCAGAAGGCACCCATCCGGTCGAGCGTCTCGTGCACCTCCTTGACCACGTCGACACCGTCGACGATCAGCGAGCGCGTGCGCGGCATCCGCAGCGCCACGTGGAGGACGGCGCGGTCCTCGGAGACGTTGATGTGGTCGCCGCGGAACATCGCTTCGCGGCGCTCTTCGACGCCGCGCTCGCGGGCCAGCTCGCCGAGCAGCATCAGCGTCTCGTCGGTGATCCGGTTCTTCGAGAAGTCGAGGAAGAGCCCGGCCCCGTCGGCGACCAGGCGCTCGCCGCGCTCGGAGTCGGCGGCGAAGAGGTCGCGCAGGCGGGTCTGACGGATCTCGGCGAAGTGGGACTGGAGGCGCCCCCAGGCAGGCGCCTCGCGCAGCGAACCCTCGGTGGTGACGCTCACCCGGCCGTCACCCCGCGCTTCGAGGAGATCGTCTTCAAGAGCTCTTCCCAGGACTTGTTGAAGCTCTCTTTGCCCTCCTTCTGCAGGCGGGCGGCGAGCGCCTCGAGGTCGATCCCGGCCCCTTCGAACTCTTTCAGCACCTGCTCGGAGTTGCCCCCGGACGGGTCCATCAGGTCGCCGAGCTCACCGTGGTCGGCGAAGGCCTCGAGCGTCTTGTCGGGCATCGTGTTGACCGTGAACGGCGAGGCGAAGGCCTCGATGTAAAGGGTGTCAGGGGCGTCCGGGTCCTTGGTCCCGGTGCTCGCCCAGAGCAGGCGCTGCGGCCGGGCGCCCTGGTTGGCGAGGCGCATCCAGCGGTCCGAGTCGAGCAGCTCGCGGTAGGCGCGGTAGGCGCGCCCGCCGATCGCGATCCCGAGTCGATTCTTCAGCTCGGCCGGGACCTCCTCGGCGACAGCGACGTCCCAACGCGACATGAAGATCGAGGCGACGGAGGTGACCACCGGATCGAGCCCGGCCTCGATCCGACGTTCGATCCCCTTCATGTAGGCCTCGGCGGAGGCGAGGTACTGCTGGTCATCGAATAGCAGGGTGACGTTGATCGGGATGCCGGCGAAGATCGACTCCTCGATCGCCTTGGTGCCCGCCGGGGTTCCCGGGATCTTGATGAAGAGGTTGTCGCGCCCGGCCTTGGCGTGGAGCGCCGCGGCCTGGGCGATCGTCGCCGCGGCGTCGTCGGCGAGGAGCGGTGAGACCTCGAGGCTGCAGAAGCCGTCGACGCCGGCGGTGCGGGCGTGGACGTCGGCGAAGAGGTCGGTGGCGTCGCGCAGGTCGGCCAGGGCGAGCTCGAAGAAGACGTTCTCCTCCGCGTTGGCGCCAGGGCCGCCGTCGTCAGCGGCGCCGCCGATCTCGGCGATCTGCTCGTCATAGGAGTCGCCCGCGCCGATCGCCTTGTCGAAGATGGTCGGGTTCGAGGTGAGGCCGGTGACCGAGAGGTCGTCGATGTACCCCTTCAGGGTGCCCGTGCGGAGCATGTCCCTGGTGATGTTGTCGACCCAGAGGCTCTGGCCGAGCTCGTGCAGTCTCTGCGTGGGTTTCATGTCTTCTCCTTCTTCCTTCTCTCGCGCTACGAAGTTTCGATCCGGGCGGCGCGCTCGATCGCGCCGCGGGCCCCCTCGGCGACCTTGTCGGGGGTGAATCCGAACTCGTTCATCACGTCCTTCAGCGGCGCCGAGCTGCCAAAGGTGTGCATCCCCACCATTGCACCCTCGGGACCGACCCAGCGGTCCCAGCCGAGGGTCGAGGCCTCCTCCACCGAGACCCGGGCGCGGATCCGCGGCGGCAGCACCTCGTCGCGGTAGGCCTGGTCCTGGCGGTCGAAGAGCTCCCAGCAGGGGAGGCTCACCACCCGTGCGCGAGCGCCCTCGGCGTTCAACTCCTCGGCGGCGGCCAGGGCGAGGGAGACCTCGGAGCCGGTGGCGATCAGGATGACCTCGGGGTCGCCCTCGGGTGGGTCGGCGAGCACGTAGCCGCCGCGCCGCACGCCCTCGGCACTTGCGTACTTCGAACGGTCGAAGATCGGGACGTCCTGGCGGGTGAGGATCAGGGCGACCGGCTGGTGGTGGCGGTCGATCGCCAGGCGCCAGGCCTCGGCGACCTCGTTGGCGTCGGCAGGGCGGATCACGTCGAGGCCGGGGACGGCGCGCAGGGAGGCGATCTGCTCGACCGGCTGATGGGTCGGGCCGTCCTCGCCGAGGCCGATCGAGTCGTGGGTGAAGACGTGGATGACCGGCAACTCCATCAGCGAGGAGAGCCGGATCGCCGGGCGGGCGTAGTCGGAGAAGGTGAGGTAGGTCGACCAGAGCGGGCGCAGCTTGGTCAGCGAGAGGCCGTTGCAGATCGCCGCCGACTCGTGCTCGCGGATCCCGAAGTGAAGCTGGCGGCCGGCGTAGCTGCCGGGCTCGAGGTCGACCGCGCCGTCGAAGGTGAGGCGGACCGAGGTCGAGTCGGTGAGGTCGGCGGAGCCGGCGATCAGCCAGGGAAGGTGGGCGGCGATCGCGTTCTCGACCTGGTTGGAGGCCTTGCGGGTCGCCATCCCCTTCCCTTCGTCGGCGTCGAACGAGGGGATCGCCGCGTCCCAGCCGTCGGGGAGGTCACGCCGCTGCATCGCGTCGATCTGCGCGGCCAGCTCCGGCGCCTCGGCTTTGAAGGACTCGAAGCGGAGCATCCAGGCGGCGTGGGCCTCGGCGCCGCGCTTTCCGACCCCGTCGGCGAAGTGCTCGCGGATCCCGTCGGGGACGAGGAACTGGGCGTCTTCGGGCCAGCCGTAGACGCGCTTGGTCTCCTTCACCTCCTCGACGCCGAGCGGCTCGCCGTGGGCGGCTGGGGTGTCCTGCTTGTGCGGCGAGCCCCAGCCGATGTGGCTGTCGACGATGATCAGCGTCGGCCGGTCGGTCTCGCGCTTGAACTCGTCGAAGGCGCGATCGAGCAGGGCCAGATCGTTGGCGTCGCCGACCCGGGTGACGTTCCAGCCGTACCCCATGAAGCGGGCGACGACGTCGTCTTCATAGGTGAGCCGCGTTTTGCCGTCGATGGTGATGTGGTTGTTGTCGTAGATCCAACAGAGGTTGTCGAGGCGCAGGTGGCCGGCCAGGGAGGCGGCCTCGCTGGAGATCCCCTCCATCAGGCAGCCGTCGCCACACAGTGCGTAGGTGTCGAAGTCGAAGAGGTCGGAGCCGTCGCGGTCGTAGGTCGCGTGCAGCCATTTCGACGCAAGCGCCATCCCGACCGAGGTGGCGATTCCCTGACCGAGCGGGCCGGTGGTCGCCTCGACCCCGGAGGTCCAGCGGTACTCCGGGTGGCCGGGGGCCTTCGAGTCGAGCTGGCGGAAGCTTTCGATGTCCTTCATCGAGACCGCTTCGGTGCCGACGATCTCGTAGTCGGGGTCGACCGCCTTGACGCCGGCCAGGTGGAGCAGCGAGTAGAGCAGCATCGAAGCGTGGCCGGCGGAGAGGACGAAGCGATCGCGGCCGGGCCAGATCGGATCTTCGGGGTCGAAGCGCAGGTGACGCTGCCAGAGCGCGTAGGCGACCGGGGCCATCGCCATCGGCGTCCCCGGGTGGCCGGAGTTGGCCTTCTGGATGGCGTCGATCGACAGGGTGCGGATCGTGTTGATGCAAAGCTGGTCGAGATCCTGCGCCACGGACAACGATCCTAGTCCTCAGGGTTCGATTCGCGTTACCGACCCGTCACCGTCGTTGACCACCCAGACCGCGGTCGCCCCCACCGCGATGGCGCTTGGTTCCGGGCCGACGGCGATCGGGCCGCCGTCCGGTTCGCCGGACGGAAGTTCGAGCCGGCGGACCGCATCGGCACCGGAGGTGGTGACCCAGACGGCGCTGGTGCCCGCGTCGATGCCTCCCGGGTGCTCGCCGACGGGGATCGGGGCTCCGCTGACCGCCTGCAGCGAGGGGTCGACGCGGGTCACCGAGTCAGAGCGGGTGTCGGCGACCCAGACGAGCCCGTCGGCGACGGTGATCCCGGCCGGGCGGCGGCCCGCCGGGATCGGGGCGCCGAGGGCGAAGGTGCCGAGGTCGATGCGGCGGACGGTGCCGGTGGCGGCATTCGAGACCCAGAGGCCACCGGCGCCGGTGGCGAGGCGGAGGGGCGCGACGTGCGGGGGAAGGTGGCGACGGACGACGCTGCCGCCTTTGGCGTTGACGGCGGTGATCCCGGCGCCCTCGGTGTCGGCGACCCAGACGCGGCCGCCGCCGTAGACCAGCGGGCCGGGGCGGCCGCCGATCGGGATGCGCTGGGTGACGCGGCCCGATTCGTCGTCGACGCGGAGGAGCTCGCCGGTGCGCGAGTCGGTGACCCAGACTGAGCCGCCGCCGACCGCGACCGCGGCGACGCCTTGGCCGAGGTCGATCGGCGCGCCGGTGATCTGGTCGGATTCCGCGTCGATCCGGGTCAGCGTCCCTTCCGCTTCGGAGAGCACCCAGATCTTTTCCGAGCCCGCCGCGATGCGCAGCGGCGACTTCCCGATCGCGACCGGGGCGGCGACCGAGACCCCCGAACCGCCCGAGGTCAACAGGACGACGGCGACCACGATCGCGGCCAGCAGCGCGAGCGCCCCTCCCGCCACAAGCGCCCGCCGCCTCCCGAGCGAGCCCAGCCTCCCGAGAGCGCGGTCGTCTTTAAGTCCGGTAGCCGGACCTAGGGTCGACCGCGGCTCGGTCGCCGGACCTAGGGTCGACCGCGCCGGCGCGGTGAACGGGGTGGTGGGGCGGCGGGGATCGCTTGCTGCGTCGAGAACGTGGGTCGGGTGCTCGGGGCCGGTGGCGCCGGCGCTCGCGGCGTCGATCAGCTCGCTCGCGGTCGCGAAGCGGTCCTCGGGGCGGGGAGCGGTGGCGCGTTCGATCGCCCGCTCGAGGCCGATCGGGAGGCGCGGCGTGGTCGCCGGGTCGGCGTCGGCGCGGGCGTAGGGCACCACCCCGGTCACCGACTCATAGAGGACGCAGCCGAGCGAGTAGATGTCGGCGGGCGGGCCGACCCCCTCGCCTCGCCACTGCTCGGGCGACATATAGGCGACCGTGCCGACCACGGAGGCGGCCGAGGCGGCGCTCTCGTCGATCGCCTTGGCGAGGCCGAAATCGGAGAGGTAGGCGCGCTCGCCTTCGACCAGGACGTTGTGCGGCTTCACGTCGCGGTGGACGATCCCGGCGGCGTGCGCCGCGTCGAGCGCCTCGGCGACCTGGCCGAGGAGGGCCGTCGCCCGCTCCGCCGGCAGCGGCCCGGTGCGGTCGATCAGCTCGCGCAGGTCGCCGCCCTCGACCAGGCGCATGGCGACGATCAGCTCGCCGTCGACCTCGCGCGAGTCGAAGATCGGCACCACCGCCGGGTGGTCGAGCCGTGCCGCCAGGCGTGACTCGCGCAGGAAGCGCTCCCGGAACGAGGCATCGCCCGCGAGCTCGCGGGCGATCACCTTCAGCGCCACCGGGCGGTCGAGGCCGAGGTGGGTGGCGCGGTACACGACGCCCATCCCGCCACGGGCGAGGCGGGCGTCTATCCGGTATCCGGCGACTTCGTCACCGACGGCGAGGTCTGCCACCGGGCGGTTATACCGCCCGGTGGCGTCACTCCAGCGGTTGGGCGCCGTACCGGACCGGCGGCCCCGCCGCAGATCAGCGGACCGGCTGCCAGTCGATGACCGGGCCGAACGTCCCTTCTTCCTGGAAGGAGTCCGCCACCTCGGTCTTGCGTCCGTTGGCGAGATTGATCGCCATCAACTGGTCGACGCCACCGTTTTCGATCAACGTCGCGACGCTGCGCCCATCGGACGAGAAGACCGAGTTGGTGTGCGAGCCGTCGGCCAGTTCGACCACCTTCTTCGCCTTCCCAGGGCCGATCGTCTTCTCCCAGAGGCCGCGGTCGCGGCGAAAGATCAGCGTGTGGCCCTGCGGGGAGACGTCTTCGACGTAGGCCGAGCCGACGCCCTGGACCAGCGGCTTCACTTTGGCCCCGTTCGCCTTCATCGTGTAAATGTCGGCGTAGCCGGCCGCCCCTTCGGACTGGTTGCCGCGGCTGAAGACGATGCCGCCGGCGAAGTAGCGCGGGTCGAACTCGTCGACGCGGGTGGTCGAGGTGAGACGGGTGAGGCCGGTGCCGTTCGGGCGCACCGAGTAGAGGTCGTCATTGGGGCGACTGCCGGTGGTGGTGCGGCGGACGAAGACGATCTTCGAGCCGTCCGGGGAGAAGCGGGCTTCGAAGTCTTCGGCCGTGTCCGGGGCCAGTTCCTTCGCCTGGCCGCCGCCGACCGGGACCGTGTAGAGGTGGGACGGTTCGCCTGCGGCGGTGCGCCGCTCGAAGAGGACGATGCGCCCGTTCGGCGAGATCTGCGGCCGCGAGTCGAGCGCGTCACCGGTGCTGATCCGGCGCTCGCCCGAACCGTCGGGGCGGACCGTGTAGATGTGGCCTTCGCGGGCGAAGGCGATGGTTCGGCCGTCGGGCGAGAACGATGGTTCGGTGTCAGCGGCGTTTTCGGTCAACTGATTCGAGTGGCCGTCGCGGACGGCGAAGAGCCCGCCCTGTTCGACTTCGGTGGTCCCTTCCATGGCGGTCCAGGACTGCGAGAAGACGACCGCGCCGGCGCGGTGCGTAGCCGCGGAGGCGGAGGCGGGGAGCGCCAGCGCGATCAGCGCGAGGACGGCGATGAAGATCGTGCGGGGCGAGAGGTTGCGGAGTGCGGTGGACATCTGATGCTCCTTTCGAGCGTCGGTGAATTGGTGTCACCGATGTTCGGATCCGGAGCCGGGCGCGCCAACGACACCCGCGCCACCGACCGGGCCACCTTTGGCCCGCCCCGGGCCACGCTGTTGATGGGCCGAAAACCCGTCATATGGTCCGGTTTTCGGCCCATCAACACCGTCCTTAGCGGCGGTCGAGGCCGAGCTCGATCACGCGGGCGGCGATCTGGCGGGGGCGGTCGCGGCCCGCCTCGCCCCCCACCTCGAGTTTCGCCGCCAGGGCGTCGAGGCGACGCTGGGCCGTGCGCTCGGAGACGTGCAGCTCGGCGGCGATCTCGGCCCGCGTCGCCGGGCGCCCGGCGAAGGCGCCCTCGCTGCGGTACGGGGCGACCAGCGCCGCGGCGGTCGCCCGCTCCTCCTCGTTCAGGGCCACCGCCGGCTCCCCCGCCGCCACCGTGGCGGCGACCGGCGTCGGGCTCCCGGCGGTCGAGATTTCCAGCCGATGAGCGCCGACGATCAGCGTGTCGCCGTCGCGCAGCCTTCGCGGCCGATCCAGCGGCTCACCATTGAGCGCCGTGCCGTTGCGACTGTCGAGGTCGGTGGCCATCAGCACCTGATCGCGCGCCTCGATCTCCAGGTGATTCCAGGAGACAGCCTCGTCCTCCAAGGTCAGGTCGGCGTCCGGAGACCGTCCGACGACGGTCCGCTCCCCCGCCAGCGGCACCGACCTGGGCGCCGCACCGCCCGCCGAGACCCAGATCCGCGCATCCACCTCGGCGACTATAGGTCGATGGGCCGAAAACTCCACTCACGCTGGAGTTTTCGGCCCATCAACATGGAGCTAGTAGCGGTAGTGGTCCGGCTTGTAGGGGCCGTCGACCGGGACGCCGAGGTAGGACGACTGGTCCGGGGTCAGCTCGGTGAGGTCGACGCCGAGGGCGGCCAGGTGCAGGCGGGCCACCTTCTCGTCGAGGTGCTTGGGGAGGATGTAGACCTCCTTCGCCTCGAACTCCTCGGGCCGGCCGAAGAGCTCCATCTGGGCGATCACCTGGTTGGTGAACGAGTTCGACATCACGAAGCTCGGGTGGCCGGTCGCGTTGCCGAGGTTCAGCAGGCGGCCTTCCGAGAGGACGATGATCGAGTGGCCGTCGGCGAACTTCCACTCGTCGACCTGCGGCTTGATGTTGATCCGCTCGGCGCCCGACTTTTCCAGCTTCGCCATCTCGATCTCGTTGTCGAAGTGGCCGATGTTGCCGACGATCGCGTTGTGCTTCATCTGCGACATGTGGTCGAGGGTGATGATGTCCTTGTTGCCGGTGGTGGTGACGAAGATGTCCGCCGAGCCGACGATGTCGTCGAGGCGGCGCACCTCGTAGCCCTCCATCGCCGCCTGCAGGGCGCAGATCGGGTCGATCTCGGTGATGATCACCCGGGCGCCCTGGCCACGCAGCGATGACGCGCAACCCTTGCCGACGTCGCCGTAGCCGCAGACGACGGCGACCTTGCCGCCGATCATCACGTCGGTGGCGCGGTTGATGCCGTCGATCAGCGAGTGGCGGCAGCCGTAGAGGTTGTCGAACTTGGACTTGGTGACCGAGTCGTTGACGTTGATCGCCGGGAACAGCAGCCCGCCGGCCTCGGCCAGCTGGTAGAGCCGGTGGACGCCGGTCGTCGTCTCCTCGGTGACGCCCTTGATCACGGCCGCTGCCCGCGTCCAGCGGGTCGCGTCGGATTCCAGCGAGCGGGTCAGCGTCTCGAGCACGATCCGGAACTCCTCCGAGTCGGCGGTCGAGGGATCGGGCACCGCGCCCGCCGCCTCGTACTCGACGCCTTTGTGGACCAGCAGCGTCGCGTCGCCGCCGTCGTCGAGGATCATGTTCGGGCCGTCCTCACCGGGCCAGTTCAGCGCCTGCTCGGTGCACCACCAGTACTCCTCCAGCGTCTCGCCCTTCCAGGCGTAGACCGGGACCCCGGCCGCCGCGATCGCCGCCGCGGCGTGGTCCTGGGTGGAGAAGATGTTGCAGCTGCACCAGCGCACCTCGGCACCGAGCTCGACCAGCGTCTCGATCAGCACCGCGGTCTGCACGGTCATGTGGAGCGAGCCCATGATCCGCGCGCCCTTCAAAGGTTTCTGCGCGCCGAACTCCTCCCGGGTCTGCATGAGGCCGGGCATCTCGACCTCGGCGAGCGAGATCTCCTTGCGGCCGAAATCGGCGAGGCCGATATCGGCGACCTTGAAGTCCTGGGTGGGCGTGACGGTCATGTTTTTGGCTTGGCTCCTGATCGTTTTGGGCTAGAGACGCAGCTGTCCAGGGTAGCCGAATAGAGTCGCGGAACCGTGACCGCCGACGACGAGAAGCGCCTCGCCGCCGAGGCGGCCGCCGAGCTGGTCGAGAGTGGCATGACGGTCGGGCTGGGCACCGGCTCCACCGTCGCCCACCTCCTCCCCGCCCTCGCCCGCCGCGGGCTCACCGATCTGCGCTGCGTGGCGACCTCGCCGGCGACCGAAGACCAAGCCCGGGGGCTCGGCATCCCGGTCGAAGGCTTCGACTCCCTGCAACGGCTCGACATCGCGATCGACGGCACCGACGAGGTGATCCCGGAGGGGTGGCTGATCAAGGGCGGCGGCGGCGCCCACCTACGGGAGAAGATCGTCGCCGCGGCGGCCGACCGCTTCGTCGTCATCGCCGACTCCTCGAAGCCGGTCGAGAAGTTCACCTGGCCGGTGCCGCTGGAGCTCTTCGCCTTCGGCCTCTCCTCCACCCTCACCCGGCTCGGCGCCGATGTGACCCTCCGCCCCGACACCCCGCCCAGCCCCGACGGCGGCCTGATCGCCGATTACCGCGGCCCCGGCCGCGATGACCCGGCGACGCTGGCGGCACGACTGGAGGGCGATCCCGGAGTCGCCGCCCAGGGCCTCTTCCCTCCGAGCCTCGTCGCCGACCTCTTCATCGGCCGCGGCGACGAAGTCACCCACACCACCTTCGGCTGAGTGTCAGCATCGACGCTCCGGCGACTGCTCAGCCGGTCGTCCAAGAAAAGGGGAGTCATGGGGATCGACGTACTGAAGCCCGGCAGCGAGGGTTACGACGGCAACCGCGGCGCCTTCAACCTGCTGCTGAGCCAGGAGCCGGCGGCGATCGTGACGCCGCGAGCGCCGCCGACGTCGCCGACGCGATCGCGCTACGCCAAGGCCGAGGGGCTGCGGGTCGGCAGCCCAGCGCACCGGCCACGCGCGCCGAACCGCTCGGCGACCTCTCCGGCACCTTGCTGGTCCGCACCGCGGCCTTGAACACGGTCTCGATCGACGCCGAGCGCCGCGTCGCCCGGGTCGGCGCCGGAGCGCTCTGGGGCGACCTCGTGCCGCAGGCCTCGGAGCTCGGGCCTGGCCGCCTGCCACGGCTCCTCGCCGACGGTCGGGATCGCCGGCTACAGCCTCGGCGGCGGGGTCGGCTGGTACGGCCGCAAGCACGGCCTCGCAGTGCAACCGGGTGACCGCGATCGAGCTGGTCGACGCCGACCGGCGACCGAGCGACGGGTCGACGCCGACAGCGATCCGGAGCTCTTCTGGGCGCTGCGCGGCGGCGGGCGGCGACTTCGGCGTCGTCACCGCGCTCGAGTTCGAGCTGCTGCCGATCCCGGAGGTCTTCGCCGGGGCGCTCTTCTTCCCGATCGAGCGCGCCTCCGAGGTGCTCCACACCTGGCACGAGTTCACCAAGTCGGTGCCCGAGGAGGTGACCTCGCTGGCCCGGGTGATGAACTTCCCGCCGATCCCGGAGATCCCCGAGCCGATGCGCGGCAACTCGTTCGCGTTCATCGAGGCGGTGGCGCTACTGCGGCGAGGCCGAGGCGACCGAGCTGCTGGCGCCGCTGCGCGAGCCTCGGGCGCCGGCGATCGACACCTTCGCCGCGGTAGCCGCCGGCCGGGATCGCCGGGCTCCACATGGACCCGCCCGAGCCCTCACCCTACGCGGGCCACGGGATGCTGCTCGGCGACCTGCCGGGCGCCGGCGATCGACGCGCTGCTCGGCCGCCGTCGGCCCCGACTCGGGGTCGCAACTGCTCTCGGTCGAGGTGCGCCACGACGGCGGCGCGATGGGCCGCGGCGGCGCCGACCACGGGGCGATGGACGCGCTGCCCGGCGAGTTCCTGCTGTTCGGCGTCGAGCATCGTCCCGGATGCCGGAGGCGCTGGCGCCGATCGAAGCAGCTGGCTCGGCGGCGATGACCGACGGCGATGGCGCCCTGGGACGCGGGCCGCTACCTCAACTTCTCCGACGAGGACGAGGACATCGCGCGTCGCCTTCCCGCCCGAGACGGTCGAGCGCCTACGCGCGGCGAAGACAGACGTACGACCCCGAGAACCTCTTCCACGCCAATCACCCCGTCGTCAGCCTGACATGAGGTCGCGTGCGGCGCCAGTACGCCTCGGTAGGTGCGGCGGCGCTCCCACGGCGTGGGCGCCGCCGTCGACGTGGAGAATTTCGCCGGTCGTCGCCCGGCTCAGTCGCTGAGCAGGAAGAGCGCGGCATCGGCGACCTGGGTCGCGTCGTGGGGGTCCCAACCGAGCGGGGCGGCGTCGCCCCAGAGGCTCTCGAGATCGGAGAAGCCGGAGATCCCCGAGGCGGCGGCGGTGTGGACCGGGCCGGCGGAGATCAGGTTGGCCCGGACCCCCTGCGGCCCGAGGTCCTTGGCGAGGTAGCGGTTGACCGACTCGAGCGCCGCCTTCGCCACCCCCATCCAGTCGTAGGAGGGCCAGGCGACCGTGGCGTCGAAGTCGAGGCCGACCAGCGCGCCGCCGCCGTCCATCAGCGGCACCACGCACTCGGCCAGCGCCTTGTAGGAGTAGGCGCTGGTCTCGAAAGCGATCTTGGCGCTCTCCCGCGGGGTCTTCATGAAGTCGCCGCCGATCGCGTCGCCGGGGGCGAAGGCGATCGCGTGGACGGCCCCGTCGACCGTCCCCCAACGCTCCTTCAGCTCGCCCGTCAGCGCCGCGATGTCCTCGTCGGAGTTGACGTCGAGCTCCAGCACCTCGGGCGCCGGGTCGAGGCGCGCCGCCGAGCGCTCGGTCATCCGCTTCACCCGGCCGAAGCTGGTCAGCAGCACCTCCGCCCCCTGTGCCTGGGCCCGCTCGGCGATCGCGAAGGCGATGCTGTGGCGGTTGACGACGCCGGTGATGAGGATCTTCTTTCCCTCGAGGATCACGCTTCTCCCTCTCCCTCCATCTCGAACTCGATGCCGAAGTGCTGATGCAGGACGATCGCCGCCTGTTCGGCGACGAACCGGTGGCCGCCGCTCGACGGGTGCAGCCCGTCGGCCGAGAACGTATCCGGATCTCGCAGTGCCTCGTGCCCGGCGATCGGCAGGCAGAGGATGTCGTAGCGGCCGCGGCGGCACGAGTGACCTCGTTGAGCTCGGTCGTCGCCTTGATCAGGCGCCGTTCGGTGCGCGGCCGCATCTCCATGAAGTGCCAGCTCTCCGGCGCCGTGGCGGTGACGATGGCCGCCCCCGGGGCGCCCTCGCGCAGCCGACCGAAGATCGTCGTCGATCCGCTCCTCGTAGCCCGACACGTCGGGCCGGGTCGCCAGCAGCACGTCGTTGGCGCCGCAGATCACGCTGACGAAGTCGGGCTCCAGCTCCAGCGCGGGCTCGACCTGATGGTCGAGCACTTCGGTGCTGGTCGCCCCGTCGACGGCCAGGTTCGCGTAGCGCAGGTCCGGGTTCACCCGCCGCATCCCGGCGGCCAGCAGGTCGGCCCAGCGTTCGGCCGCGATCGAGTCGCGGCCCGCGGTGAAGCTGTCGCCGAGCGCCGCGTAGGCGCGCATCGACGCGACCGCTCAACGGCCGCTCAGGGAGCGCAGCGCCCAGGCGAGGCTCGCGCGGCTCGCGTCTGGCGCAATCACCTCGTCCACCCATCCACTGGCGGCGGCCGCCGCGGCAGTAAGGTGCTCAGAGGAATAGGCGTCGGCGAGATCGTCGCGGGAGAGGCTCTCGTCTTCGCGCAGGCGCCGGCCGTGGACGATGCCGACCGCCTGGCGCGCGGCCATGATCCCGATCTGGGCGCCGGGCCAGGAGAAGACGACATCGGCTCCGAGGTCTTTCGAGTTCATCGTGATCGCGGCGCCACCGAAGGCCTTGCGCAGGACCAGGGTCACCTTCGGCACCGAGGCGCCGGCGAAGGCACGCAGCAGCGAGGCGCCGTGGCGGATCACGCCGGCCTCCTCCTGGCCCTTCCCGGGCAGGAAGCCGGGGGTGTCGACGAAGACGACCAGCGGCAGGCCGAAGCGGTTGCAGTCCTCGACGAAGAGCGCCGCCTTCTCCGAGGCGGCGGCGTCGATCACGCCGCCGAGCTGGCGCGGCTGGTTGGCGATCAGGCCGACCGGGCGGCCCTCGAGGCGGGCGAAGGCGGTGACCATGTTCGGCGCCCATTGCGGCCAGATCTCCTGCATGCTGCCGCCGTCGAGCACGGCGCCGGCGACGTCGCGGACGTCGTAGACCTTGCGCTGCTCGTCCGGGACGAAGGCGCCCGGGTCCTCGCCGTCGGGGCCGACGACCAGGTGCGGGTGCGGCGCCCCGCCGATCCGCTGCGGCAGCAGGCTGAGCAGGTGGCGGGTCTGGAGCGACCGCGGCGGCGGCGTCGTCGGCGATGATGTGGGCGACGCCGTTCTTGCCGTGGACCTTGGGACCGCCGAGCGCCTCCATCGAGATCTCTTCGCCCATCGCCTCGGCGACGACTTTCGGCCCGGTGAGGAACATGCGCGAGTCCTTGGTCATCACGACGAAGTCGGTCAGCGCGGGCGAGTAGGCGCCGCCGCCGGCCGAGACGCCGGAGAGGATCGAGATCTGCGGCACCTTGCGCGAGAGCTCGACGCTGGCGCGGAAGATGCGGCCGTAGCCGGCGAGGGCGGCGTGGCCCTCCTGCAGGCGGGCGCCGCCGGAGCGGACGAAGCCGACCACCGGCGCGCCGGCGTCGCCGGCCATCCGCATCGTGCGGACGATCGTGTCGGCGTGGACTTCGCCGAGGCTGCCGCCGAGGAAGGCCGGGTCCTGGGCGTAACAGAAGACCGGCCGGCCGTCGACCTCACCGGCGCCCGCGGCGACCCCGTCGCCGGGCGTCGCCCGCTCGCCGAGGCGCATGCTGCTGACGCCGCTGCGGATCGGGCGGAAGCTGCCCGGGTCGCAGAGCATCTGCAACTGCCCGAGCGGGGTGTCGGCGGGAGCGGCGGGCGGGGCTTTGACGGCGGTGGCCATGGTCAGTCGGCATGCAGCGTCAGTTGGCGCTGAGGACGAGGACGGCGTTGTGGCCGCCGAAGCCGAACGAGTTGGAGATCGCGACGACGGGACCGTCTCCGTTGACAATCGGTTTAGCTGACCCTTCGACGTAGTCAAGGTCGAGACCCTCTTCCGCCTCTTCATACCCGACGGTCGGGGGAGCCTGGCGACGCCTGAGGGCTTCGATCGTGGCGATCGCCTCGACCGCGCCGGCGGCGCCGAGCAGGTGCCCGATCGCCGACTTGGTCGAGCTGACCGGGATGTCGGCGGCGCGCTCGCCGAGCGCCGCCTTGATCGCTTTCGTCTCCGCGGCGTCGTTCAGCGGGGTCGAGGTGCCGTGGGCGTTGACGTAGTCGACGTCGACCGCGCGGATGCCCGCGTCGGCGAGCGCGAATCTGATCGCCTTCGCCGCCGCCTCGCCCTCCGGCTGCGGCGCGGTCAGGTGGTAGGCGTCGGCGGTGACGCCGTAGCCGATCACCTCGCCGAGGATCGTCGCGCCGCGCTTTTCGGCGGCCTCCTTCTCCTCCAGCACCAGCACGCCGGCGCCCTCGCCCATCACGAAGCCGTCGCGGCGGGCGTCGAAGGGGCGCGAGATGCCTGAGGCCGAGGTCGCTTCCATCGCCGCGAAGGCGGAGGTGGCGACGCCGGTGATGCAGGCCTCGGCACCGCCGGTGACCATCGCGTCGGCGTCGCCGACCTGGATGATCCGGGCGGCGTCGCCGATCCCGTTGTTCCCCGCCGCGCAGGCCGAGGAGACCGCGTAGGTGTGGCCCTGGAGGCCGTGGCGCATCGAGACCGCGGCGGCCGCGGCGTTGCCCATCATCAGCGGCACCGCCAGCGGCGAGACCGCTTTCGGGCCTTTGGTGATCAGCTTCTCCTGCTCGCGCTCGAGCGAGACGAGCCCGCCGATCCCGGTCGCGATCACGCAGCCGACCCGGTAGGGGTCGTAGGGCAGCTCGCCCTCCTCGCCGAAGGCCTGCTTGACCGCCTCGTCGCCGGCCACGATCGCCATCTGGGCGAAGCGGTCGGCGCGCCGCGCTTCCTTTTTCGAGAGGAAATCGGTCGGCTCGAAATCGAGGCAGCGGCCGAAGCCGTCCGCGATCCCCGATTCGCCCGCCGTCCAGCGGTCGATCAGAGGGTCACTGCCGATCCCCAGCGGGGTGACGGCACCGACCCCCGTTATGACGACGCGCCGCGTCATCCCGCTTTCGCGACGACCAGGTCGATGACCTCGCCGACGGTCTTCACGTCCTTGACGTCGTCGCCTTTCAGCTCGACGCCGTACTCGTCCTCGACGATCTGGGCCAGCTCGACCAGGTCGAGCGAGTCGACGTCGAGGCTCTCCAGGGTCGCCTCACGCGAGAGGTCGTCGCGCTCGGTCCCGAGCTCGACGAGGCCGTCGTAGATCGTCTTCTCGACGTTCTCGGTGCTCACTTGCGTTGCCAATTTGGTTCTCCTTTTCCTTATTCGGTTCCAGCGGTCTAGGCGCTGAGGCCGCCGTCGACGGTCAGCGTCGTTCCGGTCACGTAAGAAGCTTGCTCGGAGGCGAGGAAGCGGATGCAGGCCGCGACCTCCTCCGGGGTGCCGACCCGGCGGGCCGGGATCGCCTTCGCCATGTCGCCCTCGAGCACCTCCTCGGTGAAGGTCGGTCTCGATCAGCCCCGGGGCCACCGCGTTGACGGTGACGCCGCGGCGCGCGACCTCGGCGGCGACGGTCTTGGTGAAGCCGATCACCCCCGCCTTCGAGGCCGAGTAGTTGGCCTGGCCGGGGTTGGCGCGGAGGCCGGCGACCGAGGCGACGTTGATCACGCGGCCGAAGCGGGCGCGCATCATCTTCGGCAGCGCCGCCCGGGTGGCGCGGAAGGTGGCGGTGAGGTTGGTGTCGATCACCGTCTGCCACTGCTCGTCGTCGAGCTGCGGCGAGAGGCCGTCCATGCGCACGCCGGCGTTGTTGACGAGGACCAGGACCGGGCCCTCGTCGCCGGGCTCGACGATGCGGCGCGATGTCCTCGGCGTCGGCGACGTCGCCCTGCCAGAGGGTGGCGGTGCCGCCCTCGGCCTCGATCTTGGCGACGACCTCCTCCGCGCCCTCCTCGTCGCTGCGGTAGTTGACCCGCACCGGCCAGCCATCGGCGGCCAGCATCAGCGCGGTCGCCGCGCCGATCCCGCGCGAGGACCCGGTGACCAGGGCGCAGCCTTCGGCGGACGCTCAGACACCGGCGCTCACCGCCCCCCCCACTCGATCACGGTCGCGCCCCAGCTGAGGCCGGCGCCGAAGGCGCCGAGCAGGACGCGGGCGCCGCGGCGCAGGGCGCCGCCGCGCTTGCGCCTGGGCGAGCGCCAGCGGGATCGTCGCCGCCGAGGTGTTGCCGAGCTTGGCGATCGAGTCGATCACCCGCTCGGGATCCAGCCCGAGCCGCTCGCCGACCGCGCGCAGGATCCGCGCGTTGGCCTGGTGGTAGACGAAGAGGTCGATGTCGTCCAACGCGAGGCCCGCCTGCGCGACCGCTTCGGTGTCGACTCCGCCATCAGGTCGACCGCGTAGCGGAAGGTCTCGTGGCCCTGCATGCGGATCACCAAGTCGGAGCGGTCGATGTTGATCAGGTCGGCGCGGGAGCCGTCGGAGCGCAGGACGATCGGCCCGACCCGGCTCTCCAGGGTGCCGCGCATCAGCACCGCTCCCGCCCCGTCGGCGAAGACGGCAGCGGTGGCGCGGTCGTCGGAGTCGGTGAGGGGCATCATCAGGTCGGCGCCGATCACGAGGACGTTAACGGCGCGGCCAGATTCGATCTGGCCGCAGGCGACGGAGACGGCGCTGAGGAAGCCGGTGCAGGCGGAGTTGACGTCGTAACAGGCGGCCTCGGTGGCGCCGAGCAGGTTGGCGACGCGGGGCGCGGCCCCGGGCATCAGCTCCTCGTTGGAGGTGGTGGCGAGGACGATCAGGTCGACCTCGGTCGGCTCGACGCCCGCCTCGGCGAGCGCCTCGGCCGCCGGCGGCGGCGGCGAACTCGAAGAGGCGTTCGCCCGGCTGGGCGGAGCGGC
>CAWCJB010000017.1:0-385774 GCA_963795675.1 uncultured Solirubrobacterales bacterium | reverse complement strand
CTGATCGAGCTCGACGGGGCCGAGGACGCTCCCGGCGTGAAAGCCGGCGGGGTGCTCGACCACGTCACCCGCGAGATCACCGTCGAAGCGCTGCCGACCGCGATCCCGGACAAACTCACCGTCGACGTCTCCACGATGGAGATCAACGACACCTTGCAGCTCTCCGCGATCGAGGCGCCCAGCGGCGTCACCTTCGTAGTCGATGAGGGCGAAGAGATCACGATCGTCACCCTGGCGCCGCCGCGCGTCGAAGAGGTCGCCCCCGAGGTCGAGGAGGAGACCGAGCTCGTCGGCGAGGCCGAGGGCGAGGGTGGCGAGGAGGCCGCCGAGGGCGAGGGCGACTCCGGCGGTTCCGAGGGCGAGTAGCCCTCTCCGGCCGTGCCCCTCTTCGGTCGTCGTCAGGAGGACGGCGAGCGGATCCTGATCGTCGGTCTCGGCAACCCCGGGCCCGAGCACGCGCGCGACCGCCACAACATCGGCTTCGACGTGGCGCGTGAGCTGGCCGGTCGCTGGGACCTTGGCAAGCCGCGCCCCAAGTACAAGGGCGAACTCTGGGAAGGGCGGACCGGCCCCGGCGGGCC
This sequence comes from uncultured Solirubrobacterales bacterium, assembly GCA_963795675.1. GTDB lineage: Bacteria > Actinomycetota > Thermoleophilia > Solirubrobacterales > 70-9 > VAYN01. The sequence goes on along the minus strand of CAWCJB010000017.1, from coordinate 385,193 downwards.
GCGCGTCGCGATCCTCCTGCCGCTGACCTACATGAACGCGGTCGGCGACTCCGCCGGTCCGGCCCGCGGCGCGCTGAAATCCCCGCTCTCCTCGACGATCGTCCTCCACGACGAGATCGACATCCCGTTCGGTGAGATCCGCGTCCGCGAGGGCGGCGGGCTGGCCGGCCACAACGGCCTCAAGAGCCTCAAACGCGGCTTCGGCTCGCCCGACTTCTGGCGCGTCCGGATCGGCGTCGGACGGCCCGACTCGACGGACCCCGAGATCGTCTCCGCCTGGGTGCTGGGCAAGTTCCGCGAGCCCCCGGCCGAGGTCGAAGACCTGGTCGACCGCGCCGCCACCGAGACCGAACGGCTGATCGAGGGGCTCAGCGAGCCCGCGTAGGAGTCTTTTCAATCTTTTCAGGGTTTATCGACATTTGATAAATCTCGATAAGAAATCTAAGATCGCGGGCGATGCGCGCCCAGGACAACCCATATACGCCTAACGCCGGCGCCCAGCCGCCGGCATTGGTCGGCCGCGACGAGGAGCTCCAGGCATTCGAGGTACTGCTCGCACGATTGCTCCGCGGCCATACCGAACAGTCGATGCTGGTCACCGGCCTACGGGGGGTCGGGAAGACGGTCCTGCTGACGAGATTCCAGGAGCTCGCACGGGAAGGCGGTTGGACGACCGTCGACGCGGAGATCACCAAGAACTCCGACTTCGGCGACCGGATGGCGAACCTGGCGCGCCGTGCCCTTCTCCAACTCGCTCCGCGCGATCGGTGGAAGGAACGGGCGACGCGGGCCGCGGCGGTGCTCCGCTCCTTTCAGGTGACGCTCCGACCCGACGGCAGTGTCACCGCCGGATTCGATGTCGACCCCGCCGAGGGGCTCGCCGACAGTGGACACCTCGACGAGGATCTCACCGACGTGTTCGTCGCTCTCGGGGAAGCGGCGCAGGAGCATGGCTCCGGGGTCGTCTTCCTGATCGACGAGGTCCAATTCTTGGACGCCCCCGAGTTCGAGGCATTGATCGCGGCGATCCACAAGACCGTCCAGCGGCAGTTGCCGATCACGCTGGTCGGCGCCGGCCTTCCGCAGCTGCCGCGACTCGCGGGCGAGGCGAAGTCGTATGCGGAGCGCCTGTTCAAGTTTCCCCAGATCGGTCGGCTCTCCGACGATCAGGCGCGAGCCGCTCTGGCGGAGCCGGCGAGGCCGCTCGGAGTCGATTTCGAGCCGGACGCACTGGCCGCCGCCGTCGACTTCACCGAGGGCTATCCGTATTTCCTGCAGGAGTACGGAAATACGCTCTGGAACCAGGTCGGCGAGCCGCCCGTGACCGGCGCCGACGTCTCCCTCGCCCAGGCCGCCGTGGAGGCGAAGCTCGACGGTGGGTTCTTCCGCGTTCGCGTCGAGCGCACCAGCGAGCTCGAGCAGCGCTACCTGCGCGCCATGGCCGAGCTTGGACCAGAGCCCCAGCGGGCCAAAGACGTCGCCGCGCTGCTCGGCCGCACGTCGGAGCAGCTCGCGCCGACGCGCGCCCGCCTGATCGAGAAAGGCCTGCTCTACACGCCGGGCCGTGGTCTCGCCGCGTTCACGGTGCCGCAGTTCGACCGCTTCATGCGGCGGACCTACTCCCTCTAATAGGTTCCGTTGCATGAGCGATGCCACCGAGCCCGAGGCGGTCACCAGCTACAGCGTCGCCGCGGACGGGGTGGCACTGATCCGGCTCGAACGGCCCCGGGCGCGCAATGCGATCGACACGCAGATGCTGAGCGAGCTGCTCGAGCACCTCGCGGTGGCGCGGGGGGATGACGCGGTCCGCGTGCTCGTCTTCTCCTCCAGCGACCACATGGGGTTCTCGGCCGGCGCCGACGTGCGCGAGGAGCTCGACCACGACGGGCACGTGCGGCGGATGCAGATGTTCTCCGACCTCTACGACACGATCGTCGCCTTCCCGAAGCCGACCGTGACGGCCTGCCACGGCGACGTGGTCGGCGGCGGCGCCGAGATCGCGATCGCCTGCGACCTCCGCGTCGGCGGCTCCAACCTGCGCCTGCGCTTCCCCGGCGCGGCGCTGGGGATGCCGGTCGGCCCGGCCCGCCTGGTCACCCTCTGCGGCCTCGCCGCCGCCAAGTACCTGCTGCTCACCTCGCGCACGGTCGGCCCCGACGAGGCGCTCCGCCTCGGCCTGATCAACCGGGTCGCGCCCGCCGCCGCGACAGAGGAGTCGGCGCTCGCCCTGGCCGCCTCGGTCGCCGCCCACCCGCCCGAGTCGGTAGCCCGGTTGAAGCGGATGCTGCACGAGTGGGACGACATCGAGGGCCGCTCCGCCGCCGAGGGCGTCGGCCAGGTCGAGCACGTCCGCGGCCTCGGCTTCCCGTAGCGCCCATCAACCTGGGGGGCGTGGCGGAAGGGTCGGGGCGGCGTGGGGGATTCGTAAACTGGATCGGCGCGGCCGGATCACCCGATCCGGTCGTCCTGTGCGCCATGAGCCTTCGTCCCCTTCTAGATCTTGCCGCCGAGAACGAGCGCGTCCACGCGCTCGCGAGCCGGGTGCTCGCCGCCGCCGACGGCGGCGAGAGCGTCAGCCTGCGCTCCTCGCAGACGCTTGCGGCCGCTGCTGCTCGCGGCGCTGCTCGAGGACGACCGCGGCCTCGCCGGGCGCCCCGCCTTGCTGGTCGCCGCCGACGACCGCGCCGCCCGTGACCTCGCCGCCGACCTGCGCGCCTACCTGACCCCGCGGCGGGTCCGCCTCTATCCCTCGCGCGGCACCGGCTACGCGTCCAGCGTCACCCCGCCGCCGCACCTCGTCGGCCTGCGGATCGACGCGCTCGATGCGCTGACCCGGGAAGCCGACGCGATCGTCGTCGCCTCCGCCGTCGCCCTCGCCGAGGCCGTCCCCGACGCCTCGCTGCGCCCGGCCGGATTCGAAATCGCCGAAGGGCGACGAGGTCGACCTCGGGGCCGTCGCCGAGGACCTGGTCGCGGCGGGCTACGAACGGGTCGAGCAGGTCGAGGAACGCGGCCAGTTCGCCGTCCGCGGCGGCATCCTCGACGTCTACCCGGCGACCGAGGAACGGGCGGTGCGGATCGAGCTCTTCGGCGACGAGGTCGAGTCGATGCGCTGGTTCTCGACCTTCACCCAGCGCAGCCTCGGCGAGTCCGAGCTGGTCGAGCTGGCCCCGGCCGCCGAGCTCGACGCCGACCACCGCGAGCTCGCCGCGATCGCCGCCCAGGAGGCGGCCGAAGGCGAGGGCGAGCACCGACCTGGCGGAGCTGCTGCCGCTGGACCAGTTCCGCGCCCCGCTCGACCTGATCCCGGAGAACGCCGCCGTCGTCCTCGCCGCCCCGGAAGAGGTCGAGCCCGCCCTGCGCGACGTCTGGGAGGACGCCACCACCTCGATGAAGGCCGAGGACGCCCGCCACCTCTACGTCGACGTCGCCGGGCCGCTGGCCGAGCGCGCCGCGCTCTCGCTGACCTCCGCCGGTGAGGACGATGACGAAACCGAGGCCTTCCGCGCCTCCCGCGCCGAGAGCCCCGCCCGCTCGATCAAGGAGGCCGAGTCGGAGCTGGAGAAACTGGTCCGCTCCGGCTACCGCACCGTGGTCGCCTTCGACTCGATGGGGGAGGCGGAGCGCGCCCGCTACGGCCTCGACCGGATCGACGCGAAGATCCTCGAAGGCGGCCGCCTCAGCCCCGACCCGGGCCTCTCCTTCGCCGAGGCGCGCCTGCGCGAGGGCTTCGTCGCCCCGGAGCTGAAACTCGCCGTCTATCCCTTCCGCCGCCTCGTCCACCGGCGCCGCCGCGCCGAGGAGACCCCGGCGACCGGCGGCGGCCGCGGCCGGCTCGCCTTCTCCGAGCTGCGGGTCGGCGACTACGTCGTCCACGAGGACCACGGCGTCGCCCGCTTCGCCGGCTTCGAGACGCGCGAGATCGGCGGCGTCACCCGCGACTACCTCTACCTCGAATACAAAGGCGAGGACCGCGTCTACGTCCCCACCGAACAGCTGGCGAAGCTGAGCCGCTACGTCGGCGCCGGCGGCGAACCGACGCTCTCCGCCCTGGGCGGCAAACGCTGGCAGAACCTGAAGGCGCGGGCGCGCAAAGCGGCGGGCGCGCTGGCGGGCGAACTGCTCAACCTCTACGCCGAGCGCCGGGCCCGCAAAGGCCACTCCTTCCCGCCCGACGGCGAGTGGCAGATCGAGATGGAGTCGAACTTCGCCTACCGCGAGACCGCCGACCAGATCGAGGCGATCGAAGCGGTGAAGGGCGACATGGAATCGGAGCGGCCGATGGACCGCCTGGTCTGCGGCGACGTCGGCTTCGGCAAGACCGAGGTCGCCCTGCGCGCGGCGGTGAAGGCGGCCGCCGACGGCACCCAGGTGATGATGCTGGTGCCGACCACGATCCTCGCCCAGCAGCACTGGGGCACCTTCCGCGAGCGCCTCGCCGACCTCCCCTTCCGGGTCGAGGGCGTCTCCCGCCTGCGCTCCGGCGCCGAGACCAAAGCCGTCCTCGCCGACTTCGAGCAGGGCAAGGTCGACATCCTGATCGGCACCCACCGCCTGCTCTCGCGCGACGTGCGGGCGAAAGAGCTGGGCCTGGTGATCGTCGACGAGGAGCAGCGCTTCGGGGTCAAACAGAAGGAGCTGCTGCGCCAGCTGAAACTGCGGGTCGACGTGCTGTCGCTGTCGGCGACGCCGATCCCGCGCACCCTGCAGATGAGCCTCGCCGGCCTGCGCGACATCTCGGTGATCGAGACGCCGCCCGAGGGCCGCCGCCCGGTCCGCACCTACGTCGGCCCCTACGACGAGGACCTGGTGAAGAAAGCGCTGGAGCGGGAGATCGGCCGCAAGGGCCAGGCCTTCGTCCTCCACAACCGGATCGACTCGCTGTTCGAGGTCGCCGAGCGCCTTCGCGCGCTGGTCCCCGGCGCGCGCTTCCTCGAAGCGCACGGGCAGATGGACGAGCACAGCCTGGAGGAGACGATGCTCTCCTTCCTGCGCGGCGACGCCGACGTGCTGGTGACGACGACGATCATCGAGTCCGGCCTCGACATCCCGACCGCGAACACGCTGATCGTCGAGCGCGCCGACCAGCTCGGGCTGAGCCAGGCCTACCAGATCCGCGGACGGGTCGGGCGCTCCAAGGAGAGCTCCTACGCCTACATGCTCTACCCCAGCGCCGAGGCGCTGACCGAGGACGCGGCGGCGCGCCTCTCGACCCTCGCCGACCACACCGAGCTCGGCTCCGGCTTCCGCATCGCGATGCGCGACCTCGACATCCGCGGCGCCGGCAACCTGCTCGGCGACGAGCAGTCGGGCCACGTCGCCGCGGTCGGCTTCGAGCTCTACTGCCAGATGATCGACGAGGCGGTGGCCGAGGCCGGGGGAGAGGACGCCGACCGCGAGGAGGCGCCGGAGCCGGTCCGCCTCGACGTCCCGGTCGACGCCTACCTGCCCGCCACCTTCGTCCCCTTCGAGGCGGCGAAGATCGACATCCACCGCCGCATCGTCGCCGCCCGCGAGCCGGGCCAGCTGCGCCAGATCGCCGACGAGCTCGACGACCGCTTCGGCCAGCTGCCGCCGCAGGCGGAGAACCTGCTGAAGCTGCAGCGGGCGCGGATCGAGCTCGGCCTGGCGGGCGCCCGCAGCGTCGAGTTCCGCGGCGGCAAACTGACGGTGACCGGGGTGGAACTGGATTCGACCGGCGCCGGGGTGCTTTCCGAGAAGGTCGAGGGGGCGCTCTACGAATGGCGTGAGCAGGCCGCCTCGCTGCGCGTGCCCGGCGATCCGGACGAACGGCTGGCGGCGGTGCTGGCGCTCGCCGACGGCCTGCGCGAGGCGAAGCGGGCGGCCGAGCCCGCCGCCGCCTGACCCGAAGGACCCGGGCGCGCCGCGGCGCCAGTCAAGGCTTTAACCACGCCAAAGGGAGTTTCACTATGCTGCCCCGCTGGTGGGAGCCAAATCGGGGCGAAATAAACGGGGCGGCAGGGGCGGCCCGAAGAAAGCGACGCCGCAGGCCGGTGGACGCAAAGGCGGGGGCGCCGCGCAGCGCTTCGGCCTGATCCTTTTCGCTGTCGTCTTCGTCGCCCTCTTCGTCGTCTTCGCCGTCTCCGAGGGCCTTGGCGCCCCGGGCGTCCCCGCCGGCGACATCGCCATGATCAGCAACGCCCCCGAGGGCCTCGGCAACATCTCCGAAGCCGAATACAAGTCGACGCTATGAACGGCAGTGGACCCAGGTCGGGCTGAAAAAAGCCCCCAAGGCCGGCTCCAAAAAAGCCGAAGAACTTCACGAAGCGACGTATCGAAGAACTCGTGAGCAAGACCTGGATCTTCGGTGACGGCGGAAGAACTGGGGATCAAGGTCACCCAGAAAGAAGTCGAAACCGAACTTGCAAAAGTCAAAAAAGAAAGCTTCAAAACCGAAAAAGCGTTCCAGGAATTCCTCAAAGAACAGAACCTGACCGAAGAAGAAGTCAACCAGCTGATCGAACTCCGGATCATCCAGCCGAAGATCCAGGAAAAGGTCAGCAAAGAAGCGCCGCCGGTCACCGAAGCTGAAGCGAAGGCGAATATACGAAGAAGAAGAAGCGACCAAGTACACGAAAAAACCGTCGCGGGACGTCCGCGTCGTCGTGAACGAAAACAAAAAAGAAGTCGAAGAAGCGCAGAAAGCGCTGGAAGCCGACAACTCCGAAGCCAGCTGGAAAAAAGTCACGAAAAAGTACTCGCCGACGACCGAAGCCAACGCTGGGCTGCAGAAAGAAATCAGCGAAGAATTCCTCACGGAACCGCTGAAAAAAGACATCTTCTCCGCGGAACCGGGCGAACTGGTCGGCCCGGTCAAACAGGAAAAAAACTACCTCCTGCTTGAAGTCGTGAAGGTGCACCCGGAATCGGTCCAGCCCTTCTCCGAAGTCAAAACGACGATCAGCACCACGCTCACCCAGGAAAAGGAACAGGCCTACTTCACCGAATGGGTCTCCGGCTTCCAGTCGACGTGGACTTCGCGGACCCATTGCGCCAGCGGCTTCGTGATCGAAAGCTGCGCCAACTTCAAGGCTTCGGCGCACCCGGCCGGCTGCGGAAGCCTCCTGCTACGAAGCGAATCCGAAGAAGCCGCCGACCAAATGCCCGGCACCGGTGACCGCGAACCAGCCCGCCGTGCCCGGCTCGGTGACCGTCGCCGAACCGGAAGGCGAACGGAAGCCGCAGGGCCCGCTGGCGCCGAAGGGGAGCAAAGAAGGCAAAGGCAAAGGCAAAGCGGCGACCGAAGGCGCTGAAGGCGCCGGTGGCGCCGAAGAAGGCTCGGAAGCCAGCCAGGCCGAAACCGAAGCCGCCATGAAAGCCGCCGAAGAAGCCGCCGCCGAAGCCGCCGAAGAAAGCTCCGGCAAAGAAGCTTCCAAGGAAGGCTCCGGGGAAAAAGGCGAATAGCGGTCCCCACCGGACCGCATTCGGCCTTAGGGCCTGTCCTCCGACCGCGCCGCGCCGGGTCGTCCCCGGCCAATAGAGTGGCCGACTCGTGAGCACGATCTCCTCCATCCACGCGCGTCAGATCCTCGATTCGCGCGGCAATCCGACGGTCGAGGTCGAGGTCGAGCTGGAGTCGGGCGCGCGCGGCGTCGCCGCGGTCCCCTCGGGCGCCTCGACCGGCGAGTTCGAGGCGGTCGAGCTGCGCGACGGCGGCGAGGAGTGGGTCGGCAAGGGCGTCACCAAGGCGGTCGCCAACGTCAACGGCGAGATCGCCGCAGGCGCTCACCGGAGCCCGCGCCGCCGAGCAGGGCGCCCTCGACGAGACGATGATCGAGCTCGACGGCACCCCGAACAAGGGCCGGCTTGGCGCCAACGCGCTGCTCGGCGTCTCGCTCGCGGCCGCCAAGGCCGCCGCCGCCGATTCGCAGCAGCCGCTCTACCGCTACCTCGCCGAGCTCTACGGCGGCGGCGAGCCGCGGGTCCTGCCGGTGCCGATGTTGAACGTCTTGAACGGCGGCGCCCACGCCGACAACTCGGTCGACTTCCAGGAGTTCATGATCGTCCCCGCCGGCGCCTCCAGCTTCTCCGAGTGCATGCGCTTCGGGGTCGAGGTCTTCCACGCGCTGAAGAAGAGCCTCGGCGCCCGTGGCCTCGCCACCGCGGTCGGCGACGAGGGCGGCTTCGCTCCCAACCTCGAGTCCAACGAGGCGGCCCTGCAGGCGGTCCTCGAGGGGGTCGAGGCGGCCGGCTATGAGCCCGGCTCCGACATCTTCATCGCCCTTGACCCGGCGACCAGCGAGGTCTACGAGAACGGCTCCTACGTGCTCGAGCACGAGGGCCGCACGCTCTCCCCGCAGGAGATGGCCGATTATTGGGGGTTACTTGCCTCGAAGTACCCGATCCTCTCGATCGAGGACGGCATGGACGAGGAGGACTGGGACGGCTGGAAGGTCCTCACCGAGACGATCGGCGACCGCGTCCAGCTGGTCGGCGACGACCTCTTCGTCACCAACCCGGAGCGGCTGCGGCGCGGTATCAAGCTCGGCGTCGGCAACTCGATCCTGGTCAAGGTGAACCAGATCGGCACCCTCTCGGAGACCCTGGAGGCGATCCGTACCGCCCGCGAGGCGGGCTACACGGCGGTGATCTCGCACCGCTCGGGGGAGACCGAGGACACGACGATCGCCGACCTCGCCGTCGCCACCGGCGCCGGCCAGATCAAGACCGGGGCGCCCTCGCGCTCGGACCGCGTCGCCAAGTACAACCGGCTGCTGCGGATCGAGGAGGAGCTCGGCGAAGGGGCCGTGTTCCCCGGCTTGCAGGCGTTCGCCCACCCAGGGCGCGCATGACGCTTCGCATGTCGGCGTCCTCGGTCGCTCGCGTGCGGAGCACGCCACGCTCCCTGCGTCCTTGACCCGCTCGGTCATGCGCGCCCTGGGCAGGCAGGAAAACGTCGCTTCGTCGCAAATCAGGCCGTATGGCCAGACGTCCCGCACCGCGCCGCCCCGGGGCGCGCAGCACGCCGAGCCGGATCAAATGGGACCGCGTCGGCCGCATCGCCCTGGTCCTGGTCCTCTTCGCCGTCGCCTACTCCTACCTGAATCCGGCAATCAACCTGTTCGAGACCTACCAGTCGACGACCGCCGCGAAAGCCGAATTCCACCAGCTGCTGCAGGAAAACAAGCGCTTGCACCGCTCGATCCAGTCTTCCGACGACCCCGCCGTGGTCGCCGCGGCAGCACGCAAGCAGGGCATGGTCGCCGAAGGGGAGGCCCCGTTCGTGGCGCGCGGTTTCTCGCGCTGAGGGCGCCGGGCCTCCGGGCAGATGCCTAGCCTCGGCTCCTACCTGCTGGGAGCCGCCCAGCTGATCGTCCTGGCGGCGGGGTTCGGGCTCGCCGCCTACATGCTCAGGGCACGCCTCCTGCCGGGTTGGCGGGGGGCTCCGGCGCGGCTGGTCGAGATCACCTTCGGCGTCGGCCTGCTGACGATCGCCGCCGAGGTCCTCGGCACCTTCGGCCTCCTCTACGCGGGGGCGCTCCTGATCGTCGCCTTCCTGACCGCCCTGGTGGCCCGGGTGACGCCGGCGCAGCCGGGCGGCGGGCAGACGGCCCGTGGCGGCGAGCTCGGCCTCTGGGCGGCCCTGGTGGCCGTGGCGGTGATCGCGATCGTCGTCTTCGACTGGGCGGTGACGGCCAAGCACGCGCTCGACGCCGGGATCTTCAACTTCGACTCGCTCTGGTACCACATGCCGTTCTCGGCGGACATCGCCCAGTCGCACTCGACGACCGGGATGCACCACGTCGAGACCGTCTTCGTCAACTGGTTCTACCCGCAGAACTCGGAGCTCCTGCACGCGGTCGGGATCCTGATGACCGGGCGCGACACGCTCAGCCTGTTCATCAACTTCGGCTGGCTCGGGGTCGCCTTCCTCGCCGCCTATTGCGTCGGCCGGCCTTACGGGCGGGGGATCCCGGCGGTGTTGGCGGCGGCGATCCTGGCCGGCTGCCACACCTTGGTCGTGCGCGAGCCGGGTGCGGCGAAGAACGATCTGATGGCGGCGGCGCTGCTGCTCGCCGGGATCGCGCTGCTGGTCGAGGCCTGGAACGCCCAGCCACAGGAGCGCCGCCACCTCTACGGCTGGCCGCTCGCCGCCGCCGGGCTGGCGGTCGGGCTGGCGGTCGGGACCCGGCTGACGATCTTCGCGATGGCGGCGGCGCTGAGCGTCGTCGTGATCGTCCTGGCGCCCGCCGGGCGGCGCTGGAAGGCGTCCGGGTGGTGGTTCGTCGGCGGCCTCCTCGGCGGCGGCTACTGGTACCTGCGCAACCTGCTCGTCGCCGGCAACCCGATCCCCGAGGCTACGCGCCTCGGCCCGATCTCCCTGCCCCACCCGGAGCGGCTGCAGGAAGGCCGGCCCGGATACAGCATCTCCCACTACCTCACCGACACCGGCGTCTGGCGCCACTACTTCGCCCCCGGCGTCCACGACGCCTTCGGCGTCCTCTGGCCGCTGGTCCTGGTCGCCGCGGTGGCGGCCTGCCTGCTGGCGATCTTCGCCGGCCGCGACAAGCTGGTCCGCTGGCTCGGCGCCGCCGCCCTCTTCGCCTTGGTCGCCTACCTCTTCACCCCGCTCGGGGCGGCCGGGGCCGAGGGCGAACCGGTCGGCTTCGCGATCAACATCCGCTACGTCATCCCGGCCCTGCTGGCGGCGCTGGTGCTGGTGCCGCTGCCGCGCTTCCTCGACCCCCCGAAGCGCCAGTGGGCGCTGGTCGCGGCGCTCGCGGTGGCCTACCTCATCACCGACCGCCCCGACCATGCGATCCACGACAAGGCCCGCCTCTTCGCCCTCGCCTTCGTGATCGTCTTCGTCGCCGTCCCGGCGCTGATCTGGCTGGCCCGCCGCGACGGCGCCCCCGGCCGGGCCGTCGCGGGGGCCGTCGCCGCCCTGGCGGTGGCTGCGATCGCGCTCGGCTATCCGGTCCAGCGCCACTACCTGAACCACCGCTTCGCCAACCTCACCGCCGACACCTCGATCCCGGGCATGGACCTCGATGACGCCTACCGCTGGGCGCGCGGGGTGACGGACGCGCGGATCGGCCTCGCCGGGACCACGGCGGGCTTCGCCGGCTACGGCTTCTACGGGCCCGACCTCTCCAATCGCGTCGTCTACCTCGGCGAAAAGGGCCGCCACGGGGCCTACAACGCGATCCCCACCTGCCAAGGCTTCCGCGCCGCGGTCAACGGCGAGAACCTCGACTACCTGGTCACCTCACCGTTCCTCAACTTCCTCCACCCGGGCAAGCCGATCGCCTCGCCCGAGGCCCGCTGGCTGCAGGGTTCCGGCGGCGCCGAACCGCTCCTCCACGAAGGCAAGGTCACGGTCTGGAAGGTGACCGGTCCGCTGAAGACCGCCTGCGGCCCGGCGAACGAACCGCTCCGCGAAGTCCCGAATACGCCCTGAGGGTCAGGGGACCCAGCCGAGCAGATCGGTCGAGAAAAGGCAGTTTTCCGACGTGCAGTTGCGCTTCAGGATCCGCTTCACCGGTCCCCCGTCCAGGCCGCCGAGGAAGATCGAGCCTTCGCCACCGGTGCTCGCCAGCCGGGTGGCATCGGGGGAGAACGTCGGCGGCCCGCCGAGCGCTTCCTGGTTCAGCGGCAGTTCGCGCACGACGCCGCCGGCATAAAGGAAGGCGTGGGCTTTGGGTTCCTGCGCCGTTTCGTACTTTTCTTCCGGTTCCGGGTAATCGACGAAGACGAGCTTCTTGCCGTCTGCGGACCAGCTCATGCCGCCGATCGAGCGGATCCCCGGAAAGGCCGAGTGGTAGATCTTGGACACGGGGCCGCCGTCGAGCGACGCCGTGAACAGCGTGTCGAAGCCGCTCACGGCGATCCGCTTGCGTCGCCGCGGGATCGCCACTTCTTCTTCGAAGGGGCCCTTGGCGACCGAGTGTGGATGCTTGCCATCGCGCCCCGCGGTCATCAGGTGGGCGCCCTTGAACCAGAACGGTTCGCCCTCGGGGCCGAGGACGATGTAGTCGTACTTGGTCTTGGCGGGGCGCCGGCCGACCTTCTTCAGGCCGCTGCCGTCGACCTTCATCGAATCGATCTCGGTGCCGCGGCAGAGGCAGAAGAGGTGCTTGCCGTCGCGCGAGACCGAGGCCACGACACCGCCCGGTCCCTCCGGCAACCTGCCCCGCAGCTGTCGCGCCCCCGAGCCGTCGGCACCCACCGACCAGATGCTGCCGGAGTGGAAGTCGAATCCCGAGGAAGAGGTGAAGAAAATCGTCGAGGCTCCGGCGGAGGAGGCGAAGGTCAGCGCCACCAGCACGAGGCCGATGCCGATGCCGGATGCTCGAAGCCCCCTCATCTGCTCAGCCTAGCCCGATCCGGAGCCTGCCGGACTTCTATCCGAGGTGCCCTAGCTGTAGTTCCTAGGCACGTTGTTCATCCGGGCCTCCTTGGAGGCTGGTGGTGTCGAAGCCAACCAGACCCAAGGAGGTCACCGGATGAAGCTCCACGGTAATGCGCCCCTCGGCCCGAAGGGGAGGCGGCGGATGGTCCTGCTCGTCCTCGAGCAGGGGCTCACGCTCACGGAGGCGGCCGAGGCCGCCGGAGTGAGCGTGAGGACCGCCGGCAAGTGGACCCGTCGCTACCGCCAGGAGGGTGAGGCCGGCCTGCTCGACCGCAGCTCCGCGCCCCGGAGGGTCGCCAACGTCACGCCGCCCGAGCGGGTCGAGGCGATCGCCGCCCTGCGACGCGTGAGGCTGACCGGCCCCGAGATCGCCGAGACGTTGGAGATGGCGACCTCCACCGTCTCCGCGGTCCTGGCGAGGATCGGCCTCGGCAGGCTCTCCCGCCTGGAGCCGGCGGAGCCGGTCCGCCGCTACGAGCGCGCCCGTCCCGGTGAGCTCCTCCACATCGACGTCAAGAAGCTCGGCCGCATCGGACCCCACGGCGCCGGCCATCGCGTGCTCGGCCGGGCCTGGGCCGGACGGGGCGCCACCAGGACCGACGCCGCCGGGGTGCGGCGCGTGCAGACCGGCTGGGAGCGGGTGCACGTCTGCGTCGACGACGCCACCCGCCTGGCCTACGTCGAGGTCCTGCCCGACGAGAAGGCGACCACGGCGATCGGCTTCCTGCGCCGGGCCACGGCCTTCTACCGCTCCCACGGGATCGCGGTCGAGCGGGTGATGACCGACAACGGCTCCGCCTACGTCTCGGTCGCCCACGCCCTTGCCTGCAGGGCGCTCGGCATCCGCCACATCCGCACCCGTCCCCGCCGCCCGCAGACCAACGGGAAGGCCGAGCGCTTCATCCGCACGATGCTGCGGGAGTGGGCCTACGCCGCCGTCTACGGCTCGTCACCCGAGAGGGCCGCGGCCCTCTCGGGATGGGTGGAGCGCTACAACTACCGGCGACGACATGGCGCCCTCGACCACCGGCCGCCGATCGCTCGGCTGCGGGAGCTTCAGGGGAACAACGTGGCCGGCATCTACACCTAGGCAAGAGCCGTCGGCGGTGAAAGGCTCGGGGCGTCTCGTCCTTCGTCCAATCGCCCGAGGAGGACTCTTGAAGCGTTTCGTGCCTCGCCTCACCTATGCCAATGTCGTCTCGACGCTCTGTCTCTTCCTGCTGCTCGGCGGCGGCGCGGCCTGGGCGGCGACCCATCTGGGGAAGAACAGCGTCGGGGCCAGGCAGCTCAAGAAGGGGGCTGTCACTTCGGTAAAAGTGAAGAACGGCACGCTCCAACTCGGCGACTTCAAAGCCGCCGAGCGCGCCAAGCTGGTCGGCCCCGCAGGGTCCCCAGGGACCAAAGGGCGCACCCGGGCCGACTGGCGTCCCAGGCGCGCCCGGAGCGACGAATGTCGTGGTGCGTGAGGAAGACTATGGGTCTGTTCCCAAAGAAAGCTTCTACTCTGGCCGCGTCTTCTGCGAACCGGGTGAGGTCGCAACCGGCGGTGGTGCCGGATTTACCGAAAACGGCGGTCAAGAGATTCTCGAACAGAGCCGCCCTGTGGCCGGCACCAAAGAAGCGCCGATTGGAATTACCCCCGGCGCGACGCCGACCGGCTGGGCGGCGCTGATCAGGAACAACAACCCTGTCCCCCTGGCGCACGTGGTCTTCTACGTGGTCTGCGCGAAACCGTAGAACGCAAACGGGCGTCGTGGCTTCAGCGAACTCGGGCTACCCGCACCCGGTAGTCGATCGTCTCGGTCCCGTCGCTCTTGCCGTCAAAGCCGATGTAGGGGAACGATGCACTGCCGGAGTCGGAGAGGCTCCTGCCCTTGCGCAGCGAGAGGACGGCGCCCACACGCAGCTTCGTCTCGACCCCGTCTGCTTCCCTGAAAAGCTCGCCTTCTATCGCGGGCTGGTCGCAGGTCACCGAGACCGGAGTTCCCGCATATAGGTAGAGCGGGTTGCCTCGCTGGAGCGGCACGGTCGGTCTGACCCCGAGGTTGGGCGAGAGCTGAAACAGGGCACCGGCTTCGAGTTCGCCTCGGTTCACGAAGGCGCACTTCGCTTCGGTCCGCTTGGGGACGTAGACGCATTCCGCCGGGCTCGGCGCAAACGGCTCGCTCGGGTCGCTGGCGAAGCTGCCGGCGGTCTGGATCGAGCCACCGGCGGCGAGCGAGCCGAACGTCGCCCGGGTGAAGAGGCGGGGGAAGTTGCGGCCGTAGTAGGAGACCGCGCCCGTCAGCGGCTTCGCGCCGAGGCTCGCCGAGGCGGCGAACCGAAGGGTTTCCGAGCTGCTGCCGATGCAGCCCAGAGGCGGCCCCCCTTCCTCCAGTCCTTCCTGCTTCACGGTCCATTCGATCCGATCGGCGCCGCTCAGCGCGACTCTGTAGAGCGGCCCCGGCGGCGTGTGATGGGACGCAACTGCCGCAGGAGCCGCCGCAGCCGCGAAGGCGCCGATGAGGAGGCCCACCAGCACCGGCCGCAGCGCCCCGCTGCGGGACGATCGCCGTCTCCGACCCACTGCTCTCTTCATGACAGCGATCATCTCGCCGTCGGCCTTGCTTGGCAACCTGGATCGAGCCGGCCAGTAAGCAAGGAGGTCGGAGGAGGTCGTCAAATGAGGCGTCAGCCCGCCGCTGTCGAAGCTTTGAGAAGTTCCGCGACGATTTGCGGATCGCTTCGACATCGGTACAGCCCTCCAGTCCTTCGCTCGCGGGTGGGGTCATCGCGCATCGACCGTTCGGCTTCCTGGCGCTCCGACGAGCGAGGTTTGGGCCCGCGGGCCCCTTTCGTCCCGCCGTCTCTAAAGAGCTTTAGTGCGCTGAGCGGGAGAGGACGCTCAGAGCACCGCGCCGAAGATGACGCAGACGCTGAGGAGTACCGCGCCCACGATGACGCCAAGGAACCAGCCACGCGCCTCCGCCATCCGGGCGACCTTCCAGTCGCCGACGATTGAGGCTCGCGCCAGGGCGACGAGGAGCGCCGCCAGGTAGGAGCGATGGACGCCAGAGGTGTCTGTCTCCTTCAGCCGGTCTAGGAGTCGGCGCCGGGAGTTCGGTGGCGAGCGGCGGAAGGTCAGCATCACCGCCTGCAGCGCCCGCAGGCCCGACATCAGGGCGAAGATGCTGGTCAGGAGAAGCACGACGACGGCGATTCCTCGCCACGTCCCGTGGATGCTGCGTTCGCCGATCAGGAAACTCGCGTTGGCGAGGATCGCGGTGGTGGTCAGGCCCGCGCCTGCGAGGAAGAAGTTCGCCCGCGTCTCCGCGGCACTGATCCGGGCCTTCTGGTGTTCGAAGCCCAGGAGCGCCTGTTCCTCCATAACTTCGACCTTCCCAGTCTCCGTGTCGCGAAGCATCGCCTGGTAGTCGCGCCGCGCGGCTTCGGCCCTCTCCTTCTTCATCCACCGCCGCCCCGCTCCGCCCGCCGGCGGCGGGACGAGGAGCCGGCCGAGGGGCCCGCGGATCAATCTGGCGAGTGGGTGGGACCAGGACACCCTGCGCGCCAGGAGCGAGACGACGTAGCGGCGGCGGTGCTCTTGCCGCTCCTTCTTATCGAGCTTGGTCCACTTCGACGGATCGACCTTCGAGGACCAGCACGGCACCCAGCGCCCGTCGACCAGGCGGTCAAACTGGTTCAGCTTGTGGTCGTGTCGGATCAGGACCCGCTTCCGCTTGCGCCGATAAAACTCAAACCGGGGCGCGACCGTGACGACGTCGCCCGCCTCCCGCGCCTCGCCGACTGGCTCCGCTGTCGCGCCGAGCTGCTCCCGCCCCTCCATCGCCGAGACCTTAAGGCCAATTCCGCGAACCTGCGCGTGTCCCGGGTTTGGTCCCGAGCGCGACCGATTGCGGCCACCAGATTGAGGAGTGAGCGGGAGAACTCTTCGGAAGTGAGCCAAACGAGCTGGCGTAGCCGTTCAGAGAGCTCGGTGGGCCGAAAACCCGTCATATAGTCCGGTTTTCGGCCCATCAACGTCGTCAGCCGGTGCGGCCGCGGCTGGTCGCGACCTCGAGGGCCTCTTCGGCGCCGACGAAGGGCGCCAGGGCCGAAGTAGGTGAGGAAGGGCGCGAGGCGGGGGAGGTCGGCAGTCTTGCCTTTCCAGACGCCCTCGAACATGTTCTTAGAAGATCCTCGACCGAGGTGGCGTCGAAACCCTTTGCCTCGCAACTGGCGACGATCGCGGCGAACAGGCGCTCGCGCTGCTCGCGACGCGCGGCGGCACGGTCGCCGCCGCGGCCGGGGGGCAGCCTGCGCTGCCGCAAGGTGTCGGCGTCTCCCCAGGGAGTCAGCACCATCGAGCGACATTAGTGGCCGGAGAGGGGAACTTGGGGCTCTCTCAACCGACGTACACGGGTCGCTAGATTGCTGAGCCGTGCCTTATCCGCTCGCCAACGCGCTGTACCAGTGGGAGGAGGGCGCCCGTGAGTTGGCGGCGATCGACGACCCTCGGCGCCGGCGCCTGGCCGACCGCGTGATCGCCGCGATCCGGGTCGAGCTGCGCCGCCGCATCGGGCCGACCTTCACCGCCGAGGAGCTCGCCGACCTCTACGGCGAGGGGACCGACTGGGCGCAGCAGATCGCCCTCGACGTCGCCCCGGCTGCGTCAGACGAAGCGCAGACGCTTGCCGACGCGGCCTTCTGGGCCTATCTACGCAGCGCCGGCAACTTCGCCGGCGGCCGCCAGCTGCCCGCCTGAACAGCTGGAACGCCGGAGCTAGTCCTCGTCCTCGTCGGAATCGTCGTCGCCGGGGGAGCCGGCGCGGCGGATCACGATCTGGTCGGCCTCGATCCGCACGGTGACGTCGCGGTTTCCGGCCCAGTGCTCGGTGTAGACGGGGTTGTCCTTGATCGAGGCATCGAGCCAGAGGCCGTAGCCGTCCTGTTCGCCGTGATCGAAGGTCGCCTCGATCTCTTTGCGGCGACCGCGTCCTCCGCGGCGGCCACGGCGACGGCGACGGCGCGGGCGGCCGGAGCCGTCCCCATCTCCGTCCTCGTCGCCGTCACCCTCGTCCTCGGTGTCGGCCTCCTCGGCCTCTTCCTCGGCGGTGGCGGCTTCGATCTCCGCTTCGATCTCGTCCCGCAGGTCGACTTCACTCGACCCGGCGTTCTCGTCGTCGGGCGAGAGTTCGTACTGCTTGCGGAACTCGCGCAGCTCCGTGGCGGAGACTTCAAGTTGGTGGGCGATCCAAGCGTCCGTGCGGCCCTGGTGGACCCAGGCGCGGATCTGGTTCAGTTGTGGCTTCAGAGAGCGTCGTGGCATCGGCGCGCGAGTCTATTGAAAGCGGGCAGGCGGGCGCCTACAGGACTACGAGATGAGCATCGAGAGCGCCTCGAACATGGCGATCGCGACGACCACCACGGTCACCGTGAGGCAGAGCGCCAGGACGCTGAAGCGCACCGTGCTGTGGTGTTCGACGCGCTCGATCCGGCGCTCCCGCGAGCGGTTCGCGGCACGACGACGGAGCTGCTCGCGACGGCGGCGCTCGAGTGAGGTCTCCTGCTCGAAGGCGGTCTCGAACTGGGAGATGCTTTGCTTCATCTTCATAACGGGGAACCCCGGAGGGCCGCGGGCACCGTAGCAAAGGATCTTGCAAACCTCCCGCTTCGCTCACGATTTGACGATGGGCGAAGTGGAGAATTTCGCGTTGCAGAGCGGTTTGCCGGACCTGAATTCGGTTCGAAAAATCTTCGTGGACCGGGTCGCAAAACGGTCGTTTGGCTGAAAATGGGGCGTCAGCCCGATCCGCCGGGGGGAGAGAATCCCTCCTCTCGCCCCTCAACATGATGTGAGCAGGCGTTCGAGCATCGGCAGCGCGGCCCTGATCGGGCTGATCGCGGCGGCGATCGCCTACTCCTCGTTTCCTCGGTCCGGCGGTTCAGGCCCGGCGAGCGAAGCCCACGGGATGGCGCGGGTCGTCCGCGTCGTCGACGGCGACACGGTGATCCTCTCCGGGCTCGGCTCGAGCCGCATCGTCGGCGTCGACACGCCGGAGACGGTGAAGCCGGACACGCCGGTCCAGTGCTTCGGTCCGCGTGCCTCGGCCTTCTCCAAGCACATGCTTGGCGCCGCGGGCCACGTCCGCTACCGGGTGGCGCTGGAACCGGTCGACGCCTACGGGCGCAGCCTCGTCTACCTCTGGCTGCCCGACGGGCGCTTCTTCAACGCGCTGCTGCTCCGCCGCGGCCTCGCCCGGCCGCTGCCGTTCCCGCCCAACACGCGCTACGCGCCGCTCTTCGCGCGCCTCGCCGAGCGAGCGGCGAGGCGGGGAAGGGGGCTGTGGGGGCGCTGCTAGGAACTCTTGTCGCCCTGTGGGCGACGGGAGTTCCGGGGCTAGGGCGTGCGGCGCACGTTGGCGAGCAGGCTCGCCTTGATCTGCTCGATGATCGCCAGCGCCTCGTCCCAGTCGCGCTGCCAGACGTTGCGGCCGAAGATCACGCCGCTGCCGCCTGCCTCCATCACCTCGCCGGTGTTACGCAGGACGACCTCGTCGTCGGCCTTGGAGCCGCCGGAGAGGACGACGAGCGCCCGGCCCGCCGACTCGACGCAGTGGTTGATCGCCTCCTGCTGGGTGACCTCGAGTTCGTTGTAAGGCGCCGGCGAGTCCTTGTCCTTGTCCGGATCGATCTGCGGCATGTTGAGCTTGACGATGTCGGCACCCATCTCCATCGCCAGCCGGGCGGCGTAGTCGATCGCGTAGAAGGAGTTCTGGCCGCCCTTCGCCTCGACCGCTTCGCCCCGCGGATAGGACCAGATGACCAGCGGCATGCCGAAGCGGTCGCATTCCTCGCGGACGCGGCGCAGCTGGGCGAGGTCCTCGTCCTGGCGCGGCGAGCCGACGTAGAGCGTGTAGCCGATCGCGTCGGCGCCGAGCCGGACGCCGTCCTCGACGCTGGCGTTGCAGGCCGAGAAGGCCTTCGAGCCGGAGGGGATGTCGGTCTTGGCGTTGACCTTGAGGATCAGCGGCACCTTGCCCGCGTAGTCCGGGTAGTACTTCTCGGCCATGCCGATCTGGCAGGCGAGCGCCGAGTAACCGGCCGCGGCGGCGAGCCGGAACTGGTAGTCGGGGTCCTTCGAGGCCGGGTTGGGGAAGAAGTCCCGCGGGCCGTGCTCGATGCCCTGATCGATCGGCAGCAACATCAAGGTGCCGTTGCCCGGGCCGAACTCGTAAAGAAGGCGGTACAGGCGGGCGCGTTTGCCGGGGGGAAGCGTCGCGAGCAGGGATTTTTGCTCGGTCAGGCTCTTCAACTCCACTGTGATTCCTCCTCGAATAAGGGTGCCGCGCCAGTATGGCAGCGGAAACCTCCATGGGGAGCCCGGTCGCCGGGTATCCTCGACTGAGCCCATGAGTGAGACTGAGCTCAGCGTCATCTGCAAGAACTGCGGTTCGGAGGTCAGTCCGTATGTGACCGAGTGCCCGTACTGCGGCGCTCGCCTGCGCAAGCGCGCGCCGAAACTCGAGCGACGCGGCGACGCGCTCGAGGCGCAGCGGCCCAAGCGCCGCCGCCGGCGCTTCAAGCTGCGGCGCCCCGGGCGGCCCTCGGCACCCTCCTTCGCGATCTCCGAACAGCGGCCCTACGCGACGCTGACGATCATCCTCGGCTCGGCGATCCTGCTCCTGGTCCAGAAGGCGACCGGGGACTCGCTCTCCACCTTCGGCGGGCTGATCGTCCCCTTCGGCGACCAGTGGTGGCGCTACCTCACCGCGCCCTTCGCTTATGTCGACGTCGGCTACCTCTTCGTCGTCGCGGTCGGGCTGGCGATCTTCGCCACCGGGGTCGAGCGCCGGCTCGGCAGCGCTCCGACGGCGCTGCTCTTGTTCGCCTGCGGGGCGCTCGGGGTGCTCGCCGCGGGCGGCATCGCCAGCGCCAAGGGCGACATCACGGTGATCGCGGGCGGCAACGGGATGGCGCTCGGCGCCGTCGCCGCCTGGTTCGCGATCCGCCGCGCCGAATCGCACGGGGCGATCGACGAAGAGTACGACGTGATCGGGGTCGCGGTCGCCGCTGTGGTGCTGATCGCACTGCCGCTCTTCGCCCCGACCGCGGACTTCTTCTCCTGCCTGGTCGGCGGTGCCGTCGGCGGCCTCGCCGGGCTGGCGGCGACGACTCTCCACCACAAGGAATAGATCAGGTCGGACCGCCTGTCGGCGACCCGCTCGGCGGGGGCAGAGGCCGTCCTCTAGGCTCGGGCGGTGCCCGACGAGACGGAGCTCGAAGCCGCGATCGAGCGGCTGCTGGACGCCGAGCGCTTCGTCGAGGCCGAGCAGATCGTCGCCCGCGCCGCGCCGCAGCTGCAGAAGGTGCTGGTGGCGGCGCTCGCCGAAGGCGGCTGGTTCGGTGAGCCGCACGATGCCGAGACCCTGCGCGCCGCAACCGTCCCCGACCCGGATGAGCGGATCACCGCGGTCCGCGCCCTGCTCGCCGAGGAGGCGCGGATGGGGATGATGGTCGGGGTCGCCGTCGGCTGGGCATTGAACGAGGAGCTGCGCACGCCCGTAGAGCGCGATGAGCCGCGCCGCCAAGACCAAGAGGGAGACACCTGAGATGGAGATCAAGTTCCACGGCCAGTCCTGCTTCGAGTTCAGCGAGGGGGAGACGACCGTCCTCACCGACCCGTTCCTGAAGCCGAACAACCCGGTCGCGGTCGCCACCGCCGAGGAGGTCGAGCCGACCGTGATCGCGATCAGTCACGGCCACGTCGACCACATCGCCGACGCGGTCGCGGTTGCCACGCGGACCGGGGCGCACTGCGTCGCTCTCACCGAGAGCGCCGGCTGGCTTGGCAAGCAGGGCGTCGAGCAGGTGAGCGACCCGAACTTCGGCGGCACGGTCAGCTTCGACTGGGGCTGGATCAAGTTCGTGCCCGCCTGGCACACCAACACGCTGCCCGACGGCACCGTGATCGGCAATCCGGCGGGGATGCTGATCAACATCGGCGGCAAGACGATCTACCACGCCGGCGACACCTGCCTCTTCTCCGACATGAAGCTGATCGCCGAACGCAACCCGGTCGACATCCTGCTGCTGCCGATTGGCGGCCACTACACGATGGACCGCCATGACGCCGTGGTCGCCGCCCAGTTCGTCGGCGCCGGCACGGTGATCCCGATGCACTACAACACCTTCCCGCCGATCGAGACCGACGCGGCGGGGTTCAAGGCCGACGTCGAGGCGGCGGGCGCGGGCTCGGTCGTGATCCTAGAGCCGGGCGAGACTCACAGCGCGTAGACGGTCGGTCGCGTGCCCGGGCCTATCCGGGGACGCGTATGGACGCGGCGCTGGTGGCGGGACGGGGAAGGGACGCGGCCCTCTCGGCGGCGGCCCGGGCAGGCTGTGGCCGCCGCCGAGAGGGCCGGGTTTCGGGGGCGGCGAGGGTGGTCGTCACAGAGACGCCGGGAACCTCAACGGTCAGAAATCTGCGTGGTTCCTTATGCACGCATAGCGGGGTTTTCGAACCACGCAGTTTTCTGACCGTTCGAATCGTCACCAATCGTGACGGCCCCGTCCCGGGCGTTTCGGAGGCGGCCTCAGCCTGCCCGGGTCGCCTCCGAGACGCCCGGGCGCCCCGACCCCCGTCGCATCGGCCCGGACCCTCGCCCGTCCCCGGCCGCACCGGCCTGAACCCTCGCCCGTCTCCGAAGAACTGGCCGGCCGGCCAGTTCGGTGTTACCTTCGCCTCCACGGGAGTCACGACCGAGGGAGGATCGGATGGAGGCGAAGGAGGCGACCGGGATCCGGTCGCGGACGCAGCGCGCGGACTACCAGGCGACCGCCGACCCGGCGCTGAACGAGGCGGCGGATCGCACCGCCGACATCAAGCTGCTCGACTACGGCGAGCTTTACGACCTCTGGGAGCGCCAGCAGTGGCAGACCCAGGAACTGGACTTCAGCCAGGACCGCGAGGACTGGCACCAGCGGATCCCCGAGGAGGAGCGCTTTCAGCGCATGTACGGGCTGTCGTCGTTCTTCATCGGCGAGCAGAAGGTGGCGGAGGAGCTGGGGCCGATCATGCGGGCAGCGCCGACCGAGGACCAGAAAGTCTTCCTCTGCACCCAGATCGCCGACGAGGCCCGCCACGTGCGCTTCTTCGAGCGCTTCTACCGCGAGGTCGGGGTGCTCGAGGCGGACGGGCTGGCGGAGATGCTGACCGAGACCTCGGCCCACCTGAACGCCGATTTCAGCCGGCTCTTCGACGAGATGCTGGGCCGGCGGACCGAGCGCCTCTCCCAGGAACCGGAGGACACCGAGGCGATGGTCGAGGCGGTGACGCTCTACCACATGGTGATCGAGGGGATGCTGGCCCTCACCGGGCAGCACTTCATCATGGAGTACAACGAACGCGAAAACACGCTGCCGGGGTTCGTCGAAGGGTTCGGCAACGTCGCCCGCGACGAGCACCGCCACGTCGCCTTCGGCTCGGTCTTCCTGCGCGAGAAGGCGAGCGAGGACGAGCGCTACAAGACCGCGATCCGGCGGACGCTGGAAGAGTCGTTGCCGGTCGCCGACGGCGTCTTCTCGCCGCCCTGGGCGGAGGGCGGCGACGACTTCGAACTGTTCGGCTACTCGCTCGCCGAGACCAAGCAGTTCGCCGCCACCTGCCTGATGCGGCGGCTGAAAGTGATCGGCCTGGGCTGAGGTTGAGGGGCCGAAAAGCGCTCTATCTCAGCGCTTTCCGGCCCATCGACACGGCTGGCTAGGGGGCTTCGGTTGCCGGCGGGGCTTCGACGGCCGGTTCTGGTGCCGGGGCTTCTTCGGCCGGCGGGGCTGCTTCGACCGGTGCCGTGACGACGGGGGTGCTGGTCGTCGTCGTTTCCGGGGTGACGGTGACGGTCACGGTCCCTTTGCCGGAGTGGGCGCCGGGGACGGTGGTCGGGCTCGCTGCGGTGGCGGGGTCGACTTCGACGCCGCCGGTGACGCCGCCTTCGGCGTCGGAGCCGCTCGCTTCGGGGTCTTCGACCGCGACCGCTTCTTCCGGCGGGGCGACTTCTTCCGGCAGCGCGACTTCTTCCGGTGCGGCGACGGCGGGCGTCTGGACTTCCGGCTTCGTTTCCGGGTAGACCGCGACGGCGTTCTGGGAAATCGCCGGCTTGCTGCTTTCGATCGCGCGCTGGGGCGTGATGGCCGCTTCGACCCCGCCGGTCGCCGCCGCCGCGGCAACGACGTGTGGCGCCGCTTCCTTGGCCGGCGGTGCGATCGGGGTGGTGGAGTGGAGTTCCTTCGGCAGCTCGACCGCGGCGCCCGCGGTGAGGACCGCGGCGGTGACGACGCCGGCGACGGCCTTGGTGCCGATCGCCCCACCGAGCGTGGCGCCCAGGCCACCGAGCCCGCCCGCCGCACCCGAGCCGCCGAGCGCGGCACCGATGCCACTGGCCGCGCCGCCCGCTGCAGCCGCGCCACCACCGGCGGCGGCACCGCCCGCGGCGGCGCTGCTCGCGGCGGAGGAGCCCCCGAGGCCGAGCTTGGAGAGGATGAAGCCCTTGAAGGCGAAGAGGGCGGGGACCGGGAAGATCGCCGCCAGCAGCTTCTCGTTGGAGCGGACCTGGGAGCGGAAGTCGGCGCATTCCTCGCACTCGCGCACGTGGCGCCGGACCGGGGCGGAGACCTTGCGCAGGCCCTCGGCCGCTTCGGAGAGCTCGACCCGGACCTCGCCGCAGGTCAGCAGGCGCGCCTGGCTCGCCTCGGCGAGCGAGATCCGCGCCCGCACCAGGAGCGACTTGACCGAGGGGACCGTGGTCTCCATCGCGGCGGCGATCTCCTCGTAGGAGAGGGCGTCCATCTCGCGCAGCAGGAGGGCCGAGCGCTGGGTCTCGGGAAGTTTGTTGACGTCGGAGATGATCTGCCGGAACTCCTCCCGGTTGTGGACCTTCTCCGCGGTCGAGGCGGCTTCCACTTCGGGGACCATGTCCATCGATTCCTGCGCGTCGGCACTCGGTTTGCGCAGGTGGTTGAGGCAGCGGTTGCGGGCGATCCGGTAGAGCCAGGGGCGCAGGTTGATCTCGCGCTCGTCGGCGAGCATCGCCCGGTAGGCGTTGACGAAGACCTCCTGCAGCACGTCTTCGGCGTCCTCGGTCGAGCCGAGCATCTGGCGGCAGAAGCCGAGCAGGCGGCCTTGGTAACGGTCGACGATCGTCTCGAAGGCGCCCGGGTTACCGCCGCGGGCCATCGCGATCAGCTTCTCGTCGCCCTGCAGTTTCAGCAGGGGCGACTTACGGGCGAGGAGCCCGCGGCGACTGGCGTGACTGAGTGCTGATGCCTCCAAGGTTTCCCCTCCAGGGAAGGCGTGGTCCGGTGCCTTTCAGACACGGTAACAACGGTCGAGTTGCGCACGGCGAACATTTATTGCCCATTTACGCCCCGGCGCAGGTCTTTTTGCATGCTCATTGCGACCTTTCGGCCACCCAAAGCGGGTTACCATCGCCTTGCCCGGGTGGCGAAACTGGTAAACGCGGCGCCCTTAAAAGGCGCTTCCCCAAGTGGGTTCGCGGGTTCGAGTCCCGCCCCGGGCATTCCCTCATCGAGCAGGCATCGCGGCCGCCTCGCGGACGATTTCAGATAAACACTGAAATTCTTTACTGGTACTGCTTTAGTAGCTGAACGCGATGGCGAACGGGATCGACCGATACGACCCACCGGGTTTCATGACGGATTTCGAGAAGATCTCCGGCCAGTTGGACGAGTGGAGCCTGGCGGTTTCCGGCTGGTTCGACGAAGCGATCGCCAAAGAGAAGGGCGAGCTCGCCGGCCAGGACTGCCAGTACTACAACCAACTGCATCAGCCCCTCCCGTCGGGGCCCACGGTCGAACAGGCGATCGTCTGGAACGCCTTCCCAGGGACCCTGTTGCGCCGCTTCGGCGAAGCGACGGCGATGGAGGTCGCCGAAACGATGCCGCCGCTCTCCGAGCGCGACGACGGCCAGGGCCCCTTCTTTGGTGGCCCCGCCTGGGCGAACCTCTACTACCGACCTCATCACGAGTACTGCGAGTGGCGCGTGGAGCGCGGCGAATACGGGAACATCACCTCTGTCGTCTTCACCTCCGAGCCGCCCGAGTATTGGCAGGCGCTGGGCGGTGGCGAATTGCCGGACATCAACGGCAAGGCGAAGTACAAGGTCACGGGCGACCACGACCTTCTGGTCGCCCTCTACCGCGAGTACGTCAGTCCGAAGGTGAAGATCGACGACCTCCTCTGCACCGAAGACCTGCGCGACTCGAACGAACCCGGCAACCCGATCGTCTACGCGAAGGACTCCTACAACCCTTACAACCGCTGGAACACCACCGACGGGATCATGCACCTCACGCATCCCGCCAACTCACTGACGGCCGAGATCGTCCTGGGCGGCGACGGAACGGTCCTGCGCGAAAACGAGGGGCGCCCTGTCAACAACCCGGACGCGCTGATCTGCGGCACGCGCTACGGCGGCGCCAACCGCTGCAGTGACCCGACGATCGGCGCGACGGTCCACGAGCTGGCGGAGATCGGCTGCTGGGTGACGCTGCGAAATCCGGTCGGGCTGTATATGGACCACCTCGACCTGACCGGGATCACCAAGCCCGACGGGTCGCCGATCGACCCTGGCTACTTCACGGTGCAGCGCGGGGACGAAAAGGACGGGTTGATCGAGCGCGCCGTCTTCCAGGTGCCCGCCGGGGAGGGCTGCACGGTGAGCGACCTGCGGATCGGTGGCAGGCCGATCGAGTACGGCGGCCAGTTGGCCAAGCTGATGACGGTAAAGCTGGTCGGGCTCGCCGCCGAACCGGGGAGCTTCAAGAACCACCCGATCCCCTGTGTTCACAAAGCCCTGATCGACTCACGCAACCCCGCCTACCTGATCCAGCCGCGACCGGTGGACCGGGCGCCATCCGAGGGTGAGGTCGTCGCCTTCGACTACGCGGACATGCAGGCGCCGCCTGCCCCTGGCTCGGGCCCGGCTCCGATGACGACGGCGGAGAGGCAAGAGCGGCTCAAGACAATCGCCGCGAAGCGGCCGAAGTTCGTGCCGAGGCCGGGTCGATGAGCAAGGAGACGGTGCCCCCCGAAGAGCCGGTTCTGGACGTCCACCAGATCCAGGGGAACGTGATCCCCGGCTTCATGAAGCCGAACATGATCCTCTGCGGTCTCGCGATCTCCGAGGTCGAGACGGCGAAGGACTGGCTGCGGGAGATCTCCTCGTCGGTGACGACGCTCGCCGGGACCCTGGACAGCCGGGCGCGCGTCCGCGCACTGCGCACTTATCGGCCGCTGCGGGTCGAAAGCCTCGGCGCGATCCCCGACGAGGTGAACGATGCCTGGCTCAACATCGGATTCACCAGGACCGGGGTGGCGAAATTGCTCAGCGGTGGGAGCTTCGAAAGCGACCTCGACCGCTTCGAGGACGACGCGTTCCAGTACGGGTTGGCGGTGCGCTCACCGCTGCTCGGCGACCCGACCGATCCGGCGGCGGAGGGCAACCCGGCCAACTGGATCGTCGGCGGCCCCGGCAAGGAGATCGACCTGCTCCTCACGATCGGCGCCGACCAGGCCGAGGAAGGAGAACGTCTCCTCGGTGCGGTGCTCCCGGACCCGGCCGGGGCCGGCCTCGAGCGCGTCTACGAACAGAGCGGGGCGAAGCTGGACGCCATCGGCTCCGAACAGTTCGGGTTCCAGGACGGCGTCTCCCAGCCTGGCGTGCGCGGCCGGGTCTCGAGCGGCCCCGAAGACTTCCTCACCCCGCGGACGATCGACGCCGGCGAGCAGCCGGAGAGCTGGCTCTACGGGCTGCCCGGTCAGTTCCTGACCTGGCCGGGGGACTACGTCTTCGGCTATCCCGCCTCCGGTCCCGACCCGCTCGTCCCCGGTCCCCTGTCAGAGGTGGGGCCGCTGGCGCCGCCGTGGAGCCGCAACGGGTCCTTCCTCGCCTTCCGCCGCTTCCGCCAGGATGTCGCCGGCTTCTGGGCCTTTGTCACCGAAGAGGCCTCCACGCTGGGCAAGACGACCGGCTTCGAAGGCTGGGACGCCGAAACGCTGGCGGCGCACGTGGTCGGGCGCTGGAAGAGCGGCGCGCCGCTGGAGCGCAGCCCGGACGAAGACGACCCGGCCCTCGGCACCGACCGGCTCGCCAACAACGACTTCCAGTTCGGCGCGGGCTCGGTGAGCCTCGGCCTGGCCGGGGGCGGCAAGACGAACACCTACCCGATGGCGGGGCCCGATCCGCTCGGCACGACCTGTCCCTTGGCCGCCCACATCCGCAAGGTCAACGCGCGCACCTCCGCCAACGACGAGGGCGGCGTGCAGGCGACCTTCCAGCGGCGGATCATGCGCCGCGGCCTACCCTGGGGACCGCGACTCGAAGACCCGAACGGCCCCGACCCGGCGGACGGTCAGCGCGGTCTTCTCTTCCTCTCCCAGCAGGCGTCGCTGACGCGGCAGTTCGAGTTCCTCGTCTCGAGGTGGATGAACAGCGCGACCAACCCACGCAGTCCCAGCGGCTTCGACCTCCTGGTCGGGCAGGACGGCCGGCCGGGCGCCGGGCGCGAGCGCGTCGCAACCGTCTTCGGCAAGGACTTCGCCGCCGCCGAAGTCGCAGCGCCGGCCGACTACGTGATCCCCACCGGTGGCGCCTATCTCTTCACGCCCTCGATCGCGGCGCTCACCGAAGTGTTCGCTGCCTGAACCGCCCTCGCCCGGCTCGGTGCCGGGGCTCCGCTGCACGGATTTGTGTCACGTATAAGATGCCGCGCCATGGGTGAGCACGGAGGGCGGATCGTCGCCAAGGTTCTGAAATCGCGCAGGGTGGACACGCTGTTCACGCTCTCGGGCGGTCACATCTTCTCGATCTACGACGGCTGCAAAGCCGAGGGGATCCGGATCGTCGACGTCCGGCACGAGCAGACCGCCGCCTTTGCCGCCGAGGGGATCGCCAAGGCGACCCGGGGGATCGGGGTGGCGGCGCTGACCGCCGGGCCGGGGGTCACGAATGGGATGAGCGCGATCGCCAGTGCCCAGTCGAACAGCTCGCCGATCACGATCCTCGGCGGGCGGGCCCCGGAGATGCGCTGGGGGTCCGGTTCGCTGCAGGAGATCGACCACCTGCCCTTCGTCACGCCGCTGGTCAAGTCGGCGGGGACGGCGAAGGAGACCGCCGCGATCGCGGCGATGACCGCCGCCGCGCTCGACGCCGCGGCCGCCGCGCCGAGCGGCCCGACCTTCGTCGACTACCCGATGGACGTCGTCTTCTCGGAGGCCGAGTTCGAGGTCCCCGCCGTCCCCGACCTGCCCGCCGCGACCGCCCCGCAAGAGGTCGAGGAGGCGGCGGCGCTGCTGGCGAACGCGGAGCGGCCGGTGATCATGGCCGGCACCGGCCTCTACTGGGCGCGGGGCGAGAACGAGCTGCGGGCGCTGGCCGAGGCGCTGGGCATCCCGGTCTTCCTCAACGGGCTCGGCCGCGGCTGCCTGCCGGCCGACCACGACCTCTACTTCAGCCGCGCCCGCTCGACCGCGTTGCAGGGCGCCGACGTCGCCCTCGTGGTGGGCGTGCCGATGGACTTCCGGCTCGGCTTCGGCGGCAGCTTCGGCGAGGCGACGAAGATCGTCCGCCTCGACGTCGCGCCCAATGCCTTGACGGCGAACCGACTGCCCGACCTCGACCTGGTCGGCGACGTCGCCGCCGGGCTGGCGGCGATCACCGCCGCGGCGGGGGAGGGGTCGCGCTCGAAGCCCTGGGTCGAGCAGCTGACCAACGTCGAGGCCGAGGCGCGCGAGAAAGAGCGCGAGCAGCTCGACGATGCGCGGGCGCCACTCCACCCGGTGCGGATCTACCGCGAACTGGACCAGGTGCTCGACCGCGACGCGGTCGTCGTCGGCGACGGCGGTGACTTCGTCTCCTACGCGGGCCGCTACATCAACACCTACGAGCCCGGCTGCTGGATGGACCCGGGCCCGTTCGGCTGCCTCGGCGCCGGCCCCGGCCAGGCGATCGGCGCCAAAGTCGCCAACCCCGACAAACAGGTCTGCCTGCTGCTCGGCGACGGCGCCTTCGGCTTCGCCGGGATGGAGTTCGAGACGATGTCCCGCCATGGCCTCGGCGTCGTCGGGGTGATGGGCAACAACGGGATCTGGGCGCTCGAGCACCACCCGATGAAGTTCCTCTACGGCTACTCGGTCGCCGCCGAGCTGCGGCCGGAAACGCGCTACGACGAGCTGGTCGAGACGCTCGGCTGCGAGGGCGTGATCGTCCGCGAGCCGGACGAGCTGCGCCCGGCGCTGGAGAAGGCGTTCTCCTCCGGGGTGCCGACGCTGGTCAACGTGATCACCGATCCCGAGGTCGTCTACCCGCGCAAATCGAACCTGGCCTGAAGTCGGTTCGTAGGGGTCCCTTAACGAGAATCGCCCGTCATATGACGGGCGATCCACGCGGATCCCTCAGGACGGGCAGGGGTACGTCTTCAGGGACCCTTATTGATGGGCTCAGACGGCGGGAGGCGCCATGATGCGGCAATCGCCCAAGCCCTATGCCAAGGGCAAGGTGAGGCGAACCCCTCCTCGTCCCCGGTCCGAGAAGTATTGCCAGGGCAGGGGGTATTTGTCCACCGCTTCGTGCGTGGAGTACCAAGAATTGGGCCGGCGGATACGCCATTTGTGGGGGTTAACTCCCACCAACCACCCATTTGTCCTGTCGGCCGGACAGCCAATGTCCATCCGGTAGGCGATCTACCCCGACCGCATCACGATTCTACTTCAGTGGAATCCGATAACGCAATCGCCGCTCCGTACAAGATGTCGTGCTCGGACACGGTGATCCGCTCGAGGTCGAAGGCCCTCATCACCTCGACCAGGGTGACCACGCCGGCGACGATCGTCGGTGCCCGGTCGGCATGGAGGCCGGGGATCTCGGCGCGCCGGGAGAGCGGCGCCGAGGCCAGGGTCGACAACATGCGCTGGACGCTCGGCAGCTCGAGCACATGGTCGTGGACCCGCTTCGGGTCGTAGGGGTCGAGTTCCAGCTCGATCGCCGCCAGCGAGGTCGGCGTGCCCGCCACCGCGATCCCGGCCGTGGCCGCCGGCGCCTCTACCGTCGCCGCGTCGATCAGCCCACGCAGGTCGCCCGCCAGCGCTTCCAGCTCGACCGGGGTGGGCGGGTCGGAGACCAGGTGGCGCTCGGTGTGGCGGACGACGCCCGCCTGCAGCGAGACGTGCCAATCGATCGCCCGGCCTTCGCCGACGATCAGCTCGGTCGAGCCGCCGCCGATGTCGATCACCACGGTCGGTACTTCGGGGAAGTGCTCGGAGGTGGCGCCGATGTAGGTCAGCCGCGCCTCTTCCTCGCCGTCGAGGACGCGGGCGGAGAGGGCGAAGCGCTCGCGCAGCTCGGCGATGAAGGCGCCGCCGTTGGCCGCGTCGCGGACGGCGCTGGTGGCGATCGCGTCGACCCGTTCGGCGCCCAGCTCCTGCATCGTCGCGACGTAGGGATCGACCGCGGCGCAGGCGGCCTCGATCGCCTCGGCGGCGAGCCGGCCGCTGAGGTCGACGCCGCGGCCCAGCCGGGTCACCGTGCTGCGCCGCTCGATCGGGGTGACGCGCCCGTCCTCGACGTCGGCGACGAGGAGGCGGGTCGAGTTGGAGCCGATGTCGATGACGGCGACGCGGTCGGGGTCGGAGGGCATCCCGCGCACCCTAGTTGAGGCGCCCGGCTCGCTCAGTGGCCGGTGTGTTGGCGCTCCAGGCCCTTCGGATCGACCCACCAGACCGCGGCCTCGGCGCGGGAGAGGGCGCAGGGGAAGATGTCCTCGTCGCCCGCCTCGACCCCGGCGAGGATGCCGGCGGCGACCTCCTCCGGGGAGGAGTGGGGGATCGAGGGGTGGGCCAGCATCTCGGTGCCGATCCCGGCCGGGTAGACGCCGTGGACGCCGATCCCGCGGGGCCGCAGTTCGGCCCGGACGGTCTGGGTCATCGAGTGGGCGGCTGCCGTAGAACCTGTGTCGAAACCCCCGCGCACGCCTGACGGCACCGGACACACTTCGCGGAGCGTCGTCCTCGGTCGGCCAAATGGCGCTGCCATTAGGCCGACCCCCGCCGCAGGCGGGGTGCGAGGGCGGCAGCCCGAGTTCCTACCCCCGCTCGGTCCGGCACTCGCCAGTCGCACACGCGGGTTTCGACACAGGTTCTTCGAGGCGGAGTAGCCGGCCAGCGGCGGGATTGTCGCCAGCGGTGGACACGGCCGGGATCGAGCGCGACGACCTCACCGAGCGCGTCGGGATTCGTAGAGGGTCGCCACCTAGGCCTCAAGCAGCTGCCCAGCAAGGACGCGACCGAGCCCCGATTCGCGCCGCTGAGAAATACGACCGAGCCGGAGACCCTCATCGTCCCGACTCCCCGGCTCCCCGCCTCACGCTGGCACCACCGCCGGAGCGACCACCGCCACCGACTTCACGTCCACAAACTCGAGCACGCCCCACTCGCCGAGCTCGCGCCCGAACCCACTCCGTTTCACACCCCCGAACGGCAGCCGCGGATCGGAGACGACGATCGTGTTGATGAAGATCATCCCGGCTTCGATCTTGGCCGCGACCCGCTTCGCCCGCTCGGTGTCCTGGCTGAAGACCGAGGCGCCGAGGCCGAAGTCGGAGTCGTTGGCGGCGGCGATCGCGGCGGCCTCGTCGGGCACCCGCACCACCGCGGCGACCGGACCGAAGGTCTCCTCGCGGAAGACCCGCATCTCCGGCTCGACCCCGGTCAGCACCAGCGGGTCGACGAAGGTGCCGGGGCCGTCGTGCTCGAAGCCGCCGACCAGTGCCTTGGCGCCGGCGGCGATCGAGTCCTCGACCTGCGCGCGCAGGGTGTCGACGAGATCGGGGCGGGCGAGCGGGCCGACCTGGGTCGCCGGGTCGGTCGGGTCGCCGACCACCAGCGCGCCGACCGACGCGGCCAGCTTGGTCTCGAACTCGTCGGCGACCTGATCGGCGACGATGAAGCGCTTCGCCGAGATGCAGGCCTGGCCCGCGTTGATGTTGCGCGCCCGGGTGCCTTCCTTGACCGCCAGGTCGATGTCGGCGTCATCGAGGACGACGAACGGGTCGGAGCCGCCGAGCTCCATCACCGCGGTCTTCAGCTCGCGCCCGGCAAGCGCCGCGACCTTCGAGCCGGCCAGGTCGGAGCCGGTCAGGGTGACGCCGCGGACGCGACGGTCGGCGATGATCCCCTCGACCGCGGCCGGCCCGACCAGCAGGGTCTGGAAGATGCCGTCGGGGAAGCCCGCCGCGGCGAACATCCGCTCGATCGCGATCGCGCACTGGGGGACGTTGGAGGCGTGCTTCAGCACCGCGACGTTGCCCGCCGTCAGGGCCGCGGGGGCGAAGCGGAAGACCTGGACGTAGGGGAAGTTCCAGGGCATCACCGCGAGGATCGTCCCCAGCGGCTCGAAGCGGACGTAGTTCTCGTCGTTGCCGCCCTCGATCGTCCGCGGCGCCAGCAGCTCCTCGCCGCGCTCGGCGATGTAGTCGCAGAAGACCGCGCACTTCTCCACTTCGGCTTTCGACTCGGCGAGGATCTTGCCCATCTCCAGGGTGACCAGGCCAGCCAGCTCCGCGGAGTTGTCGCGCAGGGTCTGGGCCAGGGTGCCGAAGAGCGCGGCGCGCTCGGCGACCGGGCGCCTGCGCCACTCGCGGAACGCCTCCTCCGAAAGCCGCAGCGCCTCCTCGATCTGGTCGGCGCTCATTGCCTCGAAGGTGGCCACCTGCTCGCCGGTGGCGGGGTTGATCGACTCGATGCTCATCTACTTCTCTCCTTTGATCTCGTAGGCGTCGGAGCCGCTTCGCCGGGGGACGACGACGGCAAGGAACCGGGCCCCGGCGGGGCCCGCCCGGAGGCCGTGCTCGAGGTCGGCGGCGACCGCGTAGGTCTCGCCGGGGCCGAGCGCGTGGCGCTCGCCCTCGACCTCGAAGACGACGGTGCCCTCGAGGACGACGGTGATCTGCTCCTCGGGGTGGGTGTGGATCGGGAAGCGGGCGTCGGGCTCGAAGGCGTAGGCGCTGACCGTCGCCTGCTCGGTGTGGTTGGTGCGGCGGCTGACCCCGGGGAAGGGGTGCTCGAGCGCGGGCGCGGCGCCGGCGCCGCGGACCGGGGGCGTCACGTCTGCACGCTTGTCGCCCTCTGGGCGACAAGCGTCGGCGGCTGAGGGTTCGGCGGGCACTTAGAGGACCGCCGTCGGGCCGGGAGGGGCGCCGCAGGAGCCGGTGACCCCGATCGGCGGCGCCGAGAAGAAGACCTCGTGGCGACGACATGCGGCGCAGGCCTCGGCGAGCCGCTCGAAGTCGAACATCTCGCCGAGCAGCAGGCCCATGTATACGACTGCCGGGATGTGGAAGGGCTGAAAGCTGTCGGGCAGCTCGTTGGGGCGGACCTCGACGCCCCAGGTGTCGGAGGCGACCGCGGCGATGCCGTGCTCGGCGAGCCAGGGCAGAGCGTAGAAGCTGAGGCCGGGGGCGTCGCCGCCCGCATACGTGCCCCAGCCCTCGACCCCGCAGCGGGCGAGCATGCCCGTCCTGAGCAAGATGATGTCGCCCTCGCGGATCTCGGTGCCGGCGAACTCGACCGCGGCGTCGAGCTGGTCGATGTTGATCGCGTGGCCGTCGGGCAGCCAGTCGACGCCCTGGGTGCGGGGGAAGTCGAGCAGGACGGCGCGGCCGACCAGGGTGTCGCGCAGGGCGACCGCGTCGCAGGCGGGAGCGCCGACCGCGGCGGTCACCGTGGCGGCGTCGCGGTCGCCATACATGCGGCCCTTGTGGAAGACGTGCGAGAGGGCGTCCCAGTGGGTCGCCGACTGGAGCGGCAGGACGACGGTGTCGTCGGCGTAGCCGACCCCGCGGGGGATCGGTTTGCTGAGCAGGGTCTGGGTCCCGGCGGCGTGTTCGGCGCCGGTCAGGGTCGAGTAGCGCATGCAGTTGTGGCGGCCGAGGTAGCCGGTCTGGGGGCCGTCGGGGTCGAAGGGGAGGCCGAGCCCGACGACCTGGCCGAGCTCCACCGCGCGGGCGGCGTCGCGGACGATCCCGCGGGTGATCAGGTTGGTGGTGCCACGCTCGTCGCCATCGCCCCAGCGGCCCCAGTTCGAGTACTTGGCGATGTACTCATCGAGGACGTCGGCGCTCACGCGATCTCCGTCCTGTCGGCGCCCTTCAGGCCGAGGATCTCGCGCGCCTCGTCCGGGGTCGCCGGCTCCAGCGAGAGCTCGTCGAGGATCCGCACCGTGCGCTCGACCTGGGCCGCATTCGACTCGGCGAGGACGCCGCGCCGCAGGTAGATCGAGTCCTCGAGGCCGACCCGCACCCCCGCCGCGCCAAGCATGGCCGCGTCGGTGGTCTGCGGCACCTGGTGGCGGCCGGCGCCGAGCACCGACCAGCGGTAGGCGTCGCCGAAGAGCCGGTCGGCCGTCCTCTTCATATGGAGCAGGTCCTCGGGGTGGGTGCCGATCCCGCCGAGGATCCCCATCACGCTCTGCACGAAGAGGGGCGGTTCGACGATCCCCCGTTCGAGGAAGTGGGCGAGGTTGTAGATGTGGCCGATGTCGTAGCACTCGAACTCGAAGCGGGTGCCGTTCGGGGCCAGCTGCCCGACCAGCTGTTCGACGTCCTCGAAGGTGTTGCGGAAGATCCAGCCTTTCGACGACTCCAGGTAAAGCTCTTCCCAATCGTTCTTCCAGTCCGCCACGCCGCCGGCGATCGGGAAGATCCCGAAGTTCATCGAGCCCATGTTCATCGAGCAGAGCTCGGGCTGGAAGCGGGTCGCGGCGGCGGCGCGTTCCTCCAGGGTCATCGTCACGCTGCCCCCGGTGGTGATGTTGATCACGGCGTCG
Organism: uncultured Solirubrobacterales bacterium; assembly: GCA_963795675.1. GTDB lineage: Bacteria > Actinomycetota > Thermoleophilia > Solirubrobacterales > 70-9 > VAYN01. Next base: position 349,946 of record CAWCJB010000017.1, on the reverse strand, counting down.
GTGGCCGCCTTGATCTGGGGGAGGAACTGGGCGAAGACGTCCGGGTCGGCGGTCGGTTTGCCGGTCTCCGGGTCGCGGGCGTGGAGGTGGAGGATCGCGGCGCCGGCCTCGGCGGCGGCGATCGCCTGCGTGGCGATCTGCTCCGGCGTGGTCGGCAGGTGCGGGGTCTGCGCGGGCACGTGGATCGCGCCCGTGATCGCACAGCTGATGATCCGTTTTGAGCTTGCCACCGCGCGTTTCTCCTCTCCCTCGACGGTGCGGCCACAATACACGAGAAGCTAATCTCTCGGCTGTTCTATGATCTGTATATACTTCGCGAAGCGCGTCGGGATCGCGCTCCAAACTGGGAACGAAGAGGAGAAGAGGCATGTCCAACCGCTTGATCGCCCATCTGGCCCACATCGAGCTGCTCACCCCGAAGCCGGATGAGTCGCTCGCCTTCTTCAAGGACGTGATCGGGCTCGAAGAGTCCGGGCGGGAGGGACAGTCCGTATATCTGCGCGGTTGGGGTGAGTGGCACTACCACTCGGTCCAGCTCACCGAGGCTGCCGACGCCGGCATGGGCCCCCTCGGCTGGCGCGCCTGGAGCCCGGAGCACCTGGAGAAGGCGGTCGCCAACCTCGAGGCGGCGGGCGCCGGCGAAGGCTGGCACGAGGACTCGGTCGGCCACGGCTCGGCCTTCCGTTACCGCGGCCCCGGCGGCCACCTGCACGAGATCTTCTGGGACATCACCGAGTACGAGGCGCCGGCGGAGCTGCAGTCGCAGTACCCGGACCGGCCGCAGCGCTACATCCCGCGCGGGATCGCGCCGCGGATGATCGACCACGTCACGGTGATGACCGCTGAACCGATGAGCGACGCGAACTGGTACCTGGAGAACCTCGGCTCGACCTTCACCGAGTACACGGTGCTCGACGACGCCGACATCCCGGTCTTCTGCATGTCGACCAACAACGAGAAGTCGCATGACCTGGGGCTGATCATGGATCGCTCCGGCGTCCCCGGCCGCCTCCACCACGTCGCCTTCTGGGTCGACACCCGTGACGAACTGCACCGCGCCTGCGACATCCTGCTGAACCAGGACGTCGAGATCGAGACCGGTCCCGGCCGGCACGGGATGGGCGAACAGGAGTACCTCTACTTCAAGGAGCCGGGCGGCAATCGGGTCGAGATCAACACCGGCGGCTACCGCCTCTACGTGCCCGACTGGAAGACGACGAAGTGGACGCCGGCGCAGGGTTCGCAGACCTTCTACCGCAACATCCCGATGCCGGAGTCGATGCTCGAAGGGACGCCGAGCGCGGCGCCCGAGCAGGGCGTCGGCGTCGAGGGCAACCCCTGGGACGCGGCCAGCGTCCACTGATGGCGAAGGTCGAGCGGGCGCTGATCGTCGGCGCCGGGATCGGCGGGCTGGCGGCCTTCACCTCGCTGGCCCAGGCCGGGATCGAGACCGACCTGATCGAGCGGACCGATGATGTCGACGTCTACGGCGTCGGCATCGTCCAGCCCGCCAACTCGCTGCGGATCCTGAAGCGGCTCGGGGTGCTGGAGGAGATCCTCGACACCGGCTGGGCCTTCGACAACTGGCTCTTCTTCGACCACCAGGAAAACCTGGTGGTCGAGGTGCCCTCGCTGCTCGGCAAGGGGGATGACGTCCCGGCGGAGGTCGGGCTGATGCGGCCGGAACTGCACCGTGTGTTGACCCGGGCGGCCGAACGCGAGGGGGCGAAGGTTCGCTACGGGACCACGGTCGCCGACCTCCAGCAGGAGGACGAGCGGGTCGCGGTCCAGTTCTCCGACGGATCGAGCGGCGACTACGACCTGGTGATCGCCTTCGACGGGATCAAGTCGGAGATGCGCCGGCGGCTCTTCGGCGACGGCCACGAGCCGGTCTACACCGGCGCCGCGGTCTGGCGGGTCGGCGCGCCGCGCCTGGCCGAGGTGGTCTGCGGCGGGCTGTACCAGTCGCCCACGCGCAAGGCGGGGCGGACGCCGCTCGGCGAGGACAAGATGTACCTGCTGCTGGTCACCGAGGAGCCCGGCGGGGTGCGCTATGCGAAGGACGACCTGGTCGAGCTGATGCGCGAACGACTGGAGGAGTTCGGTGGCGCGGTCGGCGAGATCCGCGACGGCATGAACGCGGAATCGGAGGTCGTCTACAGCCCGCTCTCGGAAGTGATGCTGCCGACCCCCTGGCACCAGGGCCGGGTGGTGCTCGGCGGCGACGCGGCGCACGCCTGCGTGCCGCACCTGAACCAGGGGGCGGCGATGGCGATCGAGGACGCGGCGACGCTGGCCGACGAGCTGGTCGCCGGCGAGTCGGTCGAGGCGGCGCTGGCCGCCTACTCGGCGCGTCGCTACCCGCGAGTCAAATTCGCCCAGAAAGCCTCTCGCGACGTGCTCGACGCGGAGCGCCAGATCCATCCGGACAACTTCGAGGAGAGCCTCGAGGCGATGGCCGCGCACCTGCCGCAGGCGGCGGGCGAAGTCGACGAAGTCTTCAACCAGGCCGCCTAGGGGCGGCGCCCGACAGAGGAGGAGCCACGTCTTGAGGATCGACGCCCACGGTCACCTGATCCCGGAGCGCTACCGGGCCGAGCTGGAGCGACTGGAGCTGGAGACCGGCTACCCGCTGCCGCCGGCGACGCCGGAGATCTTCTCCGGGCTGATGGACCAATACGGGATCGACGCTGCGGTCGTCTCGCTTTCCCCGCCGGGGGTCTGGTTCGGCGACCCGGGGTTGGCGAAGGAGCTGGCGCGGCTGGTCAACGAGGAGACGGCGGCACTGGTTCGCGAACAGCCGAGGCGCTTCGCCGGATTGGCGACGCTGCCGCTGCCCGACGTCGAGGGCGCGCTGGCGGAGATCGCCTACGCCTACGATGAGCTCGGGCTAGACGGGGTGGCGCTGCTCTCCAACGTCGACGGCACCTACGTCGGCGACGAGGCCTGGGACCCGGTCTTCGACGAGCTCGAGCGGCGCGGCGCCTACGTCTTCCTCCACCCGATCCAGCCGGCGACGCCGTCGCCGATGCCCCAGACCCCGGTCTGGGTCCAGGAGTTCCCCTTCGACACCACTCGGGCGGTCACCAACCTGATCTACAGCGGCACCCTGGCGCGCTGCCCGAGCATCCGCCTGCAGCTCGCCCACATGGGCGGCACGGCGCCCTTCATCGCCCACCGGATCGGCGAATGGGCCGGCCGCGACCCGTCCCGCGCCGAGGCGGCGCCCGACGGCGCGCTCACCTATATGCAGCGCATGTGGTTCGACACCGGGCTGTCGAACAACCCGATCGCGACCGCCGCCGCCCGCGAGCTGGCCGGAGTGGAGCGCATCGTCTTCGGCACCGACTGGCCCTACGCAGTGTTGCCCGAGGGCAGCGACCCGTCCCCGGACCTGGGGTTGGGAGGGGACGAGCGGGCGCTGGTGGACGGCACCAACGTCGCCGCGCTGGTGCCGCGGCTGGCGGACGCACTTGGGACCTAACTGACGCAGGTGTATGCAACTCGTGACTTCTGACGAAAAGACTAGACTCGATCTCATGCCGGAGCGGGGAAATGGCGTAACTACGCGGGACGGCCAGAACGTCACGATCGTCCACGACAAGCTGCGCCACGAGATCCTGCGCGGCCGGATCCCGGCCGGCGAGACCTCGCAGGCGGCGCTCGCCCGTGACCTCGACGTCGGCCGCACGCCCCTGCGCGAGGCGATCCGGATGCTGCAGCGCGAGGGCCTCGTCATCTCCGAGCCGAACCGCCGGCTGCGCATCGCCGAGCTCTCCACCACCGACATGGAGGAGCTCTACGTGATGCGGGTCGCCCTCGAGGGCGTCGCGATCCGGATCACCGTCCCCACCCTCGGCTCCGAAGGGGTCGCCGAGCTGGAGGGGCTGATGGCGCAGATGGACCACTACATGCGCAGCGAAGATCACACCGGCTTCCGCGGCCCTCATCACGCCTTCCACGCCCGTCTCGTCGCCGGGGCCGGCGAGCGGGTCACCAGCATGATCGCCCAGCTCTTCGACCACGCCGAGCGCTACCGGGTCAACTTCGGCGCCACCAAGCCTGAGATCTGGGACCAGCGCCGGGCCGAGCACCGCGCCATCGTCGACGCCTGTGTCGTGGGCGACGCCCAGCTCGCCGTGCAGCGGCTGGTCGAGCACTATGGCCGCACCGCCACCCTCGTCTTCGAGGGCCTCGGCGGCGATTACGACCCGGAGCGCCTGCGCGTCGCCCTCGCGGCGATCGCCCCGGGCTCCGAGTCGACCCTCGACCGCTGACGCGTTCGCACTTATCCCCGCTATATGTGGCTTACTGCGAACTCACCGGCGGCGGGCTGGGCTCAGGCCGCTTCGTTCAGCAAGGCGTCGACGTGGGCGAACTGGCCGGGCAGCTGCTCGGGCCACTGGGCGATCGTCGGCTCCAGCGTCTCGTCGTTGATCGCCATCTCCGACTCGAGGATCCCGCGCGAGACTTCCTGCACGAATTTCGCCCGCGGGTAGCGCCGCGCGGCGTAGCTCTCCAGCGCTGCCGGGATCGACTCCGCGTCGGCCAGCTCCTCGGCCAACACCACCGCGTCCTCCAGCGCCATCCCGGCGCCCTGGGTGATGTGGGGGGTGCAGGCGTGGGCGGCGTCGCCGCCGAGCACGACCAGGCCCTTGTGCCATGGCGGCGGCAGCAGCACCTCGCTGAGCGGCGAGTAGATGATGTCGTCGCCCTCTTTGATGTTGTCGCGGATGTCGCCGAGCGGGCCCCCGTACTCGGAGAGCCGCTCGCGCAGCATGTCGGGGAAGTCGGCCGGGTCGTAGTGGACGCCCTCCGGCTCCGAGGTCACCAACAGCAGGTACATCGTCTTCTCGGTCAGCGGGATGTAGCCACCCTTCGAGCGCGGTGACTGGAAGAGGTCGGAGCGGACGGCGTAGTCGGGCCGCGGCACGGTCAGCCGCCAGACGACGTGGCCGGAGTAGACCGGCGGATACTCGTCGCCGAAGAGCCGCGAGCGCAACGGCGATTTGATCCCGTCGAAGCCGACCACCAGGTCGTAGTCGGCGGCGATGCCGTCGCTGAAGGTGACGCCGATCTCGTCGCCGCGATCGTCGAGGCCCTCGACCGTGGTGCCGTAGCGGACCTTCGCCCCGGCTCCCTCGGCGGCGCCGATCAGGATCCGGGACAGCTCGCGGCGCGGCAAGGCGCAGTTCGGCGGCACGCGCTCGTCACCGAGCTGCGAGTTGATCGCGACGATCTCGTTGCCTTTGTAGTCGTTGAAGGTCCAGCCGTCGAAGGTGACGCCGACGTCGAGGATCTGGTCGAGGACGCCGATCTTGTCGAGTGCACGCAGGCTGTTGGCAGGCTGGTTGATGCCGACCCCATAGACGGTGGAGTCGGGCTTGATCTCGACCATGTCGACCTCGATGCCGCGCTGTCCGAGCGCCGCGGCCGCGGCCAGGCCGCCGATCCCCGCGCCGACAACCAGAACCTTCTCGACCTTCGCCATCCCGATCCTCCTTGCTGTCCCGGATTCTGCGGCTCGAGGCGCTTCCCAAGCGCTTCCGCAACTTGGCGCAAGTATATACAGAAGCAGAGTTCTTCGGCTGTCCTGTATTCTGTCGCCGGATGGAGGAGCCGACCCCGAACGGGGCAAATCCGCCGCGCGACGGGCATAACGTCGCGCTCGTCCACGAGCGCCTTCGTCGCGACATCCTCAGCGGCGAGATCCCCGCCGGCGAGACCTCCCAGCTTGCACTTGCCCGTGAACTCGAGGTCGGCCGGACGCCGCTGCGCGAGGCGCTGCGGATGCTTCAGCACGAGGGCCTCGTGATCTCCGAGCCGAACCGCCGCGTTCGCGTCGCCGACCTTTCGGCCGAGGATGTCGAGCAGCTCTACTCGATGCGGATCGCCCTGGAGGCGATGGCGATCCGGGTCACCGTGCCCGAGTTCGCCTCGCGTCAGATCGCCGAGTTGGAGGGCCTCCTGGCGCAGATGGACCACTACATGCGTCGCCAGGATTCCACTGGCCTGCGCAATCCCCACCGCGCCTTTCACGCCTGCCTCGTCGCCGGGGCGGGCGAGCGAACCGCGGCGACGATCTCACTCCTCTTCGACCACGCCGAGCGCTACCGCGTCGCCTTCGCCGGCTCCGACCAGCACCGCTGGGACGAGCGCCAGGCCGAGCACCGGGCGATCGTCGACGCCGCGATGACCGGCGACGCCGACCTCACCGTCCACCGTCTGCTGAGCCATTACCTCGTAACCTCAGCCCGCGTCTTCAACGGCCTCGACCCCGACTATGACCCGAAGCGGCTGAGAGTCACCTGCGCGACCCTCGCCCCGGGGTCGGAGCAAGCGCTCCGTCAGCGGGAGTCGGGGGACCCCTGAACGAACCTCCCCGCTGTTGTGAGAGAAGGGGTCCCCCGACTCCCGCCCCCGCAAGCCGTCCCTAATCCGACCCTGCCTGGGATTAGTCCTTCGGCTGGATGACGAACGACTCGCCGGCGCGCCAGAAGACGTGCAGCTCGACCTCGGCGAAGCGCCAGCCGTCGGCGGTGCGCACGCACTTGCAGTCGTAGCGGCCGCCGGCGTCGGCGTGCAGCTCCATCGCGCCGGCGTCATCGATGTGGATCGCGATCAGGTAGTGGCTCGAGGTCGCCTCGTCGCCATCGACCGCCACCTTGTGGTTGGTCGAATAGTGCTGGAGGGCGTCGTAGCGGTCGAGGTCGCGGCGCGGGCCGGCGACGATCTCCTCGCGGCCGTGGCGGGCCTGGCCCTCGATCGTGAACTTGCCGTCCTCGAGGAAGAGCTCGGTGTAGGCGTCCCAGTCCTTGGCGTCGAGGGCGGCGCCGAAGGCGAGCATCAAGTCGGAGACGGCCTGGCGATCTTCGAGCGCCTGGAGGCGCTCCTCGACGGACCCGCTCATCACTTGCCCTCCCCGGAGCCGGCGCCTACGGTGCCGCGGATCGCCCGGGTCGCTCCCGGCCTGACGTCCTCGGCGACGCAGCGGTTGCGCTGGGCGCCGAGCCCGGTCACCGTCCCCTCCATCAGGTCGCCCGCCTGCAGGAAGATGCCGTGCGAGGCGCCGTTGCCGGCGGGGGAGCCGGTGAGGACGATGTCGCCGGGCCGCAGCTCGGTCACCGTGCTCACATAAGAGATCAGTTGGGCGACGTCGAAGAGCATGTCCTCGGTCGACTCGTCCTGCATCGTCCGCCCGTTGACGGTCAGCTTGATCTGCAGGTCCTGCGGGTTCTCGATGAACTTGGCGGGGACCAGCAGCGGGCCGACCGGCAGGAAGGTGGGGGCGTTCTTCCCGGCCAACCAGTCGATGCCGAGCGTGCCCGCGTCCCAGCGGGCAAGCGCGTCGCGCGAGGTGAGGTCGTTGGCGATCGTGTAGCCGGCGATCAGGTCGAGTGCCTCCTCCGCCGGGACGCGGCGGCCGGGCCGGCCGATCACCGCGGCGAGCTCCAGCTCCCAGTCGGACTGGTCGGAGTCGGCGGGGAGGAGGATGTCGTCTTCGGCACCGACGATCGCGTGGGCGGAGCCGAGGAAGACGAAGGGGCGGCCCTCGGCGGCGCGCTCGTCGAGCAGCCGGCGGGCGTCGTCACGGCTGCCCTCGGCGTGGCCGTCGGAGTCGTCGCCGCGCGACTCGGCGCCGGCGATCAGGTCGAGGACATGCCGGCGGTAGTTGGCCGCCGCCTGGAAGATCTGGCCGATCGGCTGGACCGGGGGGAGGGGGCGGAGCTCGGCCAGCGGCAACGGTTCCACTTCGGGGCAGCCCTCGTCGGCGAGTCGCTGCAACTCCGGCAGGCGGGCGTCCCAGTCCTCGACCAGGCCACGGAGCGTCGTTCCCTCGCCGAGCAGCGGGCGCAGGTCATGCGCACGCTCGTCGATCACCAGGTAGGGCGCCGCCTCGCCGTCGAAGGCGAAGGTTCCAAGCGAAAAACGAACGCCGGCAGTCAATGGATCTCCTCTCCCCGTACGAGAAGTACGACAAACATGCGAATGAGCAATATTCACGGCACTGTATACACATCTTGTCAATGGTGCAATCCGAAGCATCCGTTTCCCAAAACTGGATACACCATCAAATTTCTGATATGACTCTGCCGCGTTCGTACAAGAGTCCCAGGACGCGGCACGGTCGGCGCATGGGATCGCCGGCGCTCACAACGGAGGAGAGAGATGTCGTCAGTGACGTTGAGGAGAAGCGCGATCCTTGCGCTCTTTGTTTTCGCCCTAGCCCTCGGCCTGGCGGCCTGCGGCGGCGGTAGCAGCAGCAGTTCGTCAAGCTCGACCAGCGAAGCGGAATCCGAACCGAGCGGCGGCGAAACCGAACCCGCGAGCGAAGAAGAAGCCGAACCGGAAGCGTCCGGCGGCGGTGCGGCGGAAGCGAAAGAAATCGTCGCTCCCTACATCGGCAAACCGAGCCCGTTCCCGGTCACCGAAAAACTGAAAGAAGTCCCCAAAGGCGCCGAGATCGACTACGTCGACTGCGGCACGCCGATCTGCGCCCTCTTCTGGGAAATCCTGCAGCCGGCCGGCCAGACGATGGGCGTGAAGCTGGAACGGATCAAGGCGGGCTCGGCGGCGAACACCGTCGCCGCGGCCTTCGACACCGTGATCCAGAAGGAACCGGCGGCCGTGATCGTCGGCTCGGTGACGATGGAACTCTGGTCCAAGCAGCTGAAAGAACTCCAGGACAAGGAAATTCCGGTGGTGACGACCGGGATCTCGGACGCCGAAGAATTCGGGGTCGAGTCACCGCAGGCGTCGAACGCCAACTCGGAACGCAGCGGCAAACTGATGGCCGCCTACGTGGTCGCCGAAATGGCGGGTGAAGAAAGCAACGTCGTCTTCTACGAAACGCCGGAGCTGAGCTTCACCACGATCATCGCCGAATCGTTCCAAGCGGAAATGGAAAGCCTCTGCCCGGAATGCGCGGTGCGGATCGGCCAGGTCGGCATCGCCGAACTCGGCAACACCGCTCCGAACACGGTCGTCTCCGACCTGCAGGCGAATCCCGACACGAACGTCGCGGTGTTCGGCACCGGGGAGATCGAAGCCGGTCTGCCGACGGCGCTGAAGGCTGCGGGGATCGAAGTCGAAACCCTCAGTTCCTCGCCTGGCCCGGCCGAACTCCAGTACCTGAAAGAAGGCAAGTCGACCGCGACGCTCGGCTTCGACCTGCCGGTGCTGACCTGGACCCTGCTGGACCAGGCCGCGCGTGAGATCGCCGGCCAGGAACTGACCGGCCCGGAGGCCGAAGGCCTCGGCGTCCTCCAGTTCCTGCGCAAAGAAGACGTCCAGTACGACGTCAGCAAAGGTTGGTCGGGCTACCCCGAATTCGCCGAAATGTTCGCGGAACTCTGGGGAGTCAAAGGTTGACCCAAGAGTCACTCCTTCGGGTCCAGGGACTGTCTAAGACGTTCCCTGGCCTGAAGGCGCTGGACGACGTCTCCCTCGCGGTCAAAGCGGGGGAGATCGTCGCCCTTGTCGGCCAGAACGGGTCGGGCAAGTCGACGCTGGTCAAGGTCTTGGCCGGCGTCTACCAGCCCGACCCGGGGGCCGAGATCGAGCTCGGCGAGGAAGGTCGCGCCGGGCTCCACTTCATCCACCAGGACCTGGGGCTGGTGGGGACTCTCTCGACGATCGAGAACTTCGACCTCGGGAGGAGCCTCGGGCGGAGCGCCCTGTTGCCGGCCCCGGTGCGCGACGAAGCGCGGCACGCCGAGGAGCTGGTCGCCGGGTTCGGCGCGAAGATCGACGTGCGGGCGCCGGTCGACCGACTGAGTGCGGCGGAGCGGGCGATCGTCGCGATCGCCCGCGCGCTCGACGGTTGGGAGCAGCCGAAGAACGTGCTCGTGCTGGACGAGCCGACCGCCTCACTGCACGGCGAGGAGGTCGACAAGCTTTTCGTCGCGGTGCGTCGGGTGGCGGAGCGCGGGGCCGGGGTGATCTTCATCTCCCACCGGCTCGACGAGGTGATCGAGATCGCCGACCGGGTGGTGTGCCTGCGCGACGGGAAGCTGATCGCCGACGTACCGCGCGGCGGGTACGACCACGACGACCTGGTCGAGCTGATCGCGGGCGAGGCGCTGGCGGCGGCCGAGGAGTCGGCAACGCCGCGGGCCCAGGGCGAGCCGGTCCTGCGGGCGCGCGGGATCCGGGCGCCGACGATCGCCGCGATGGACCTCGAACTACATAAGGGGGAGATCCTCGGGGTGTCCGGGGTGCTCGGGTCGGGGCGCGAGGAGGTGGCGGCGACGCTCTTCGGCGCCGGGCAGGGCACGGTCACGGAGCTCGAGGTCGACGGCGAGGAGCTCGGGCAGCTCGACCCGCGGCGGGCGATCGCGGCGGGCGTCGCCTACGTCCCCGGCGACCGTCACCGCGAGGGCGCGGTGATGAAGATGACCCTGCGCGAAAACATGACCCTGCCGCGGTTGCGGCCGCTGCAGCGCATGTTCGGGGCACTGGACCAGCGCGAGGAGCGGCGTGAGGTCGATCGCTGGATCGAGCGGGTGGCGGTGCGGCCGGCCGAGCCGGAGCGCGCGCTTGAGCTCTTCAGCGGCGGCAACCAGCAGAAGGTGGTGCTGGCGAAGTGGCTGCGCAACGAGCCGAAGGCGCTGCTGATGGACGAGCCGACCCAGGGGGTCGACGTCGGCGCCAAGGCCGGGATCTTCGAGTTGATCGCCAATGCGGCGGCGGCGGGGGCGGGCGTGCTCGTCTGTTCCTCCGACGCCAAAGAGCTGGCCCTTATATGTGACCGCGTGCTGGTGATGCGCGACGGTGAGGTGGTCGCCGAGGTGGCGAGGTCGCAGCTGAGCGAGGCGGGGCTGGTCCGCGCCGGAATCGGCGGCGGCGCGGTGAAACAGAACGGATCAAATGGCGGGAGCCCCGCCGCGAATGGAGCGGAGGTCTCCCGACATGCCTGAGAAAATCGCCCGAGCCCTCTCCTTCAGGAACATCTCGGCGCTCTACATCTTCGCCGTGATGTTCATCGTCTTCTCGATCTGGGTGCCGGACACGTTCCTGCAGTGGAACACCTGGAAAGCGCTCTTCGACAGCCAGGCGGTGACGGCGATCCTGGCGGTCGGGCTGGTGATCGCCCTATCGGCCGGCGCCTTCGACCTGGCGATCGGGACCGAGCTCGGCTTCGGCGCGATCTTCGTCGGCTGGCTCCTGGTCGACGAGGGCGTCGGCGTGGTGCCGGCGATCATCCTCACCCTGCTGGCGGGCGCAATCATCGGCCTCGCCAACGGCATCCTGATCACCAAGGTGCGGATCGACTCCTTCATCGCCACCCTGGGGATGAGCTCGGTGCTCCTCGCGCTGATCGCCTGGGTGTCGAGCTCGCAGCAGATCATCGGCCTCGGCTCTTCCTTCGAAAAGCTGGGGACGACGGAAATCTTCGGGCTGACGCTGCCGGTCTACCTGATGCTCGCGGTCGGGCTGGTGGTCTGGTACCTGCTCGAGCGCACGCCGCTGGGGCGGCGCGTCTACGCGACCGGCGGCAACATCGAGGCGGCGCGCCTCGCCGGCGTCCGCGTCGCCGCGGTCGTCATCTGCTCGCTGATCGCCTGCGCGACGATCGCCTCCTTCGCCGGGATGCTGGTCAGCGCCAACCTGGGGACCGGCGACCCGACGATCGGCCCGGCCTACCTGCTGCCCGCCTTCAGCGCCGCGTTCCTGGGATCGACCCAGTTCCGCGGCGGGCGGTTCAACGTCTGGGGCACGATCGTCGCCGTCTACGTCTTGGCGACCGGGGTGAAGGGGTTGCAGCTGGCCGGGGCGCCGATCTGGATTCCCGACCTCTTCAACGGCGTCGCCCTGCTGCTTGCCGTCGGCCTGGCGAAATGGGAGACGACCGCGACCCGCGCCGGCGCGGTGCGCCGGCTGCTTCGGTTCGATCGTGGTAGCCGCGGCGGTGGCGTCGCGGCGGCCCAGGCCGACTGATTCGGACACCAACACAGATTCGGAAGAGAGGAGCGCATGTACTTCTCGCGTGTAGCTGAAGCGAGCCCTGACGGAGTGCGGCCGAGAGTCCTCGCGGCGAGCGGCCCGGACGGCCCGTGGATCGACCTGCGGGTGGCGCAGCGGGTGCGGCTGGAACGGGGCGGGGCGGACCGCACCGCCGCCGCGCGCGTCGCCGAGGCCCTGGTGCCCGGGAGCCTTTCCGCCGGGATCGCGGCAGGCGAGGCCTTCCTCGAGGCGGCGCGGGCAGCGCTCGCCGACAACAGTGGTGCCGGTCGGGTCGAGGGCGATCTCCCGTCGCTTGCCGCCCTCGATCCGTCCGGTTACCGCGACCACATGATCTTCGCCGAGCACTTCTCGTTCGGCTACCGGCGGGCGGGGCGCCCGGTGCCCGACGTCCTCTACGAGCTGCCGGTCGGCTACCTCGGCAACCCCGCTTCCTTCATCGGCCCCGGCGACGAGATGCCGTGGCCCAACTACACCGATCACATGGACTACGAGTTGGAGCTCGGCGTGGTGATCGGTCGCGAGGGCACGAACCTGTCGCCGGAGGAAGTCGATGACCACATCTTCGGCTTCACCATCCTCAACGACTTCAGCGCCCGGGACATCCAGTTCAGGGAGATGGAAGGCAGATTGGGACCGTGCAAGGGCAAGCACTTCGCCTGCTCCTCCGGCCCCCTCCTCGCGACCGTCGACGAGCTCGACTGGCGCGGCGGCCTCCGCATGCAGGCAAGGTTGAACGACGAGACCCTCTGCGACGGCAACTCCGGCGAGGCGATCTTCGGCCTCGACGAGGTGGTGGCGTGGGCCTCCCAAGGCGAGATCCTCCGCCCGGGTTGGCTCCTCGGCTCCGGCACCGTCAACGGCGGATCGACGATCGAGCACGACCGCAAACTCTCCCCCGGCGACAACGTCGAACTGGAGATCGAAGGCCTCGGCATCCTCCAGAACACCATCGGCCCCAAGGCCGAGCCCGGCTGGGAACCAAAGCCCCGCCGCCCCGCCGGCCACTGATCGCCCCGCTCCACGCCCTCCAGGCGGAGCCGGATTTCAGCCCCCGGTTGCTAAGATCTTGTGTCCGCCGCGGGGTGGAGCAGCCAGGTAGCTCGTCGGGCTCATAACCCGAAGGTCGCAGGTTCGAATCCTGCCCCCGCTATAGGACGAAACCCGCTTTATAAGCGGGTTTCGTCGTTTCTGGGGTGCAGACAAAGGGCGTCAAAAAGGGGTGTGGGGCACGCTCTGGGGCACGAACGAGTTTGAAAAGACCTCGCCGAACCCTTGAGATCTGCTACTCCGCTCTGCACGTTCGCGTCGAAATCGACCTCACGCGCGGCGGGACCAATCGGCTCCTGTCGGCGCGGCAGAAGGGAGCCCGATCTCGATGTGGACCGATCCGAGCCCTGTGAGGTTGCTGGCGAGGTTTCTCTTGCTCACCCTCGCAAAGCGCTCGCGGCAACTGTTAGGAGACCTCGTCATTCGCCTACGGGGTGGCCGACGTCTCAACTCGGGGCAGCGCCTCTTCCTCCTTCGGGACCTCCGGCTGGAACTTGAGAGCGACGTCGAGGACGCCGAACACCACGCCCTCTCCGACGAGAGGCCAATCGGATCTCGCTGATCCGGTGGCTGGAGGACGGCGAGCTGCTGCCCGGACCCGATGTGATCCCGTACTTGGAAAAGCAGCTCGGCGGTATCCATCGCCGAGCTGACCCACACGAAATCACCAAGCGGAAGGCCCTCGTCGCCGCAATCTAGGAGCTCGGCGGCAATGGGCGCGCCGCTGCCGGGATCTATCGCAAGGCTGATCCCGACTTTTTTCGAGGGTTCGGGTGGACCCTCCACCGGCAGATGAGGCGGGCCGGCCTAACGGTCGCGGGGCTCCGAGCTCGGCCTCAGCGAGCGCACGGTGGCATGAACTCGTGCACATGGCCGACCGGATCAACGAGGCTGCCGGGTCGGGATCAGCTGTCCACGGACATCCCCGAAGACGGGCCGGAAAGCACAGGGCGGGTCTTCCGCTTCGATCCCCTGAAACGGTGCAGGCGATTCTTGAAATCGTGCGTCTACGAAAAGCTGTCCACTGCGCTAGCGTCCGCCGAATCGCCGACCCGCCCGCCCGACAGCCGTCCCGCCGCCCGCGGATCTCGCGTAGGTATCTCGAGCGCCGCCGCCGCCGTCGCTACGTCGACGCCGCCGCCGAGCTGCTCCACGAATTCGGCCGGGAGGGACCGACGGTCACCAACCTGGTCCGCCTCGCCGGCACGGCCCGCGGCTCCTTCTACGAGGTCTTCGACAGCGCCGAAGACTGCATCGCCTACGGCATCGCCGTCGCCGCCGATGAGCTGTTCGCGACACTCGCCGCGCAGGACGGCGGGGGGGAGTGGACGGCCGAACTGCACGAGGCGGTCGCCGGCTTCTACGGCGCCGCCGCCGCCGGGCCGATCCTGGCCGAGCTCTTCCTGATCCACTCCGCCGCCGCCCGCCGCCCGCCGCCCGCCGCCGGACTCGGCGGAGGAGTACCTCGCGGGGGCGATCATCTCGCTGGCGAGGCGCCGCGTCCGCGGCGCGGCCGAGACCTTGCCCGGCGAGAGCCGCGGCGTGGCGGCGTTGGTCGGCGGCTTCTATCTCGGCCCCGAGGCGGCCGATCGGATCCGCACCGGTCCAGTCGCGGAGCTGCTGCCGTCCTGATCGGTCGCCGGCGGCGGCGCCCCGCGCGCACGCCGCCGGGGCCGGCTCCGTGGGGTGACACGAATCCGGGCCGCCGACGGCTGATCGCGGCGCCTCCCAGGGAATAGAGGGCGTCCGCCGCCTCTCCGTAAGCGGCGTTTGGGATCGCCGCCAAGGGAAGGAGAGGCCCCGCCTCGGGTGCGCCCAATCGACACTGGCGCGGCAGGAGAGACAACTATAGAGTCGTGCGTCTATGAAAGCCACTCCACTGCGTCAGCGGCGCTAGGATCCCGTCATGCCCGAAGGCGCCCACGGCTCGCCGCTCTCCCGCCGCCCGGGTCCCTCCCGCGAGTCCCTGTCGGCGCGGCGCCGGCGCTTCGCCAGGGCGGCGGCCGAAGTCGCCCGCGGATCCGGGCTCGGCGGGATCACCGTCGCGGCCGTCGCCGAGGCCGCCGGCACCGAACCGGACGCCTTCGACGAGACCTTCCCCGACCTCGACCATTGCCTGCGTTTCGGTGTCCTCGACGGCTTCGAGCAGCTGACCGCGCCGCTGCGGGTTCTCCCCGATGGCGACTGGCGCGAGCGGCTCGACAGCGCGATCCGCGGCTACTATGCTGCGATCGCCGCCGAGCCGCTGCTTGCCGAGCTATACCTGCTCCACTCCTACCGGCTCAGGCTCCGGCCCGGGGATCCCGGCCCCCACGCCAGCGTCCTCGCCTTCGCGCCGCTGCTCGAGGCGGCCGGAGTCGAATCGGGCCAGGAGAGGCTGCCGTCGGGGATCGAGGACTTCCTCGGCTGGGCGATCGTCGCCGCCGCGACCCGGGCCGTCCGCTGCGGCAGGGCCGAGGAGCTGCCCGCCCAGAGTGCCGAAGTCGCGGCCTTCGTCGCGATCTTCTTCACCCCCGACCATCAACAACGCGGAGATCGCGGGCGCCGGGCAGCCTGAGCGACGCCCGCGGCGGTCAGGCGCCGGAAGCCGTCCCGTCGCCGAAGTAGATCAGCGCCGCGATCCGCCCGAGGTCGGGGACCGACGCGGCGAAGCGCTCCGGCTCCCCGGCCAGCAGCGAACCGACCGCGCTCTCCTCGATCGCGGCTGTGATAAACCGGGCGGTGACCGGAGGTGGAGAGTGGCGAGACTTGCTCTCGCGGCGCGCGGAGTCGACCGCGCGGGAGAGGCGCTCCAACACTTCGAAGCGCAGTTCGAGAGCCTCGCCGCCGGCGATCCGCGACTCGACCAGGACGCCCCTCGCCAGGAGCGGCTCGGTCTCGAGGAAGGCGGCCAGGTGCCGCAGGCTCGCCGCGAGCGCCGCCGCCCAATCGGGCTCGCTCTCACACGGGGCACGCAGCTCGGCCTCCAGTCGGGCGAGGACCTCGCGCTCGCCCTGCAGGTAGCACTCGTCCTTGTCGGCGAAGAGACCGTAGAACCGTTTGCGGCTGATCTCGGCCCGCTCGAGCACCCGCTGCACCGTCAGCTCGGTATAGCCGACCTCGCCGGCGATCTCCACCGCGCGCCGCCCGAGCTCGGCCCGAAGCTCCGCCTCCGCCCCTTCGTCCTCGCGGCGCGAACCGCGCCTACCTCTGCTCGCCATCGGCCCCCCTGCCGCCATGCGAGCGGCCTCGGATCTAAACACGGAAGTGTGTTTTATAGACCTTTCGTTCTGATCATGCAGACACCCGATTCGCAGATCGCCGGGACCTCGCACGGACGGTCGTTCGCGGCCGGATGGGCGAATTCCGTGAAGCGGTCGCTAAGGTGTGGGCATGGCGAATCTGCCTGCCCACCTGATGGGGGTGCCGATCGGCGAGCGCGAGCTTGCCCGCGAGACCAAGGTCTCCCATCAGCGGCGGCGCATCCTGCACGCCGCCACCGCCGTCTTCGCCAAACGCGGCTACCAGGCGACCAAGGTGAGCCACGTCGTCAAGGCGGCGAACTCGAGTACCGGACACTTCTACTCGCTGTTCGAGTCGAAGGAGGACTGCTTCCTCGCTGCCTACGACCTGGCGATCGCCGAAGGCACGGAGGAGATCGGCGCCCGGATCCCGGCCGAGGCGGGGTGGCCCGAGCAGGTCGCCGTCGCCCTCGCGGCGCTGGAGGAGCTGGTCGCCGCGCGGAACTTCGCCGCGCGCCTGGTCATCGTCGAGACCCAGAGCGCCGGAGCGGCCGCCCTCGCCCACTACCAGGAGACGCTTCGCGGGCTCGTCCCACTGCTGCGCCGTGGTCGCCAGTTGACCCCGGCAGGCGAGGCGCTGCCGAAGACGCTCGAGACCGCGGCGCTCGGCGGCCTCACCTGGGTCCTTCACGAGCGGCTCGTCGTCTCCAGGTTCGAGCCTTCCGCCGAGCTCCATGCCGAGCTCTTCAAGATCCTCGCCGGCCCCTACCTCGGCGAAGCCGAGACCAGGCGCCTGCTCGCCTCGCTCTAGCGCCCCGCTCCGGGAGGCGGCGCCGGTGAGCGCCTGGCCGCCCCCCGGCGAGGCCGAGCCGCTGCGCCAGGCGGCGCTCCGGCTGATTCGTGAGCGCCGCGACTACGAGGCGATCGAGCTCGCCGAGCTGCTCGCCACGGGCGGCGTCGGCCGACCCTGGTTCGACGCCCATTTCGAGGGCCGCGAAGACTGCCTGGTCTGGGCGGCGACGAGGGAGTTCCGCGCCTTCACCGATCGGATGTGGGAGGTCTATGGCCGCCACCGCGGCTGGCGCGAGGGGCTGCGGGCGGTCGCTTATGAGATCGCCGACATGATCGAGGCCGACCCGCGCTTCCCGCTGGTCGCCACGGTGACGTTCGCCGACGGCGGCGAGTACGGGATGCTCGAGCACGACGCGGCGATGCACACGATGATCGACATGGTCGACCTCGGCCGCCAGGAAATGGCCGACCCAGGCGAGATCGGCCGGGCACCCGCCGAGGCGACCGTCGGCGCGATCTTCTATGCGATCCAGGCCGCCGCCGCGGGCGAGGGCCCGATCCCGCCCGAGGAGGCGGTGCCACAGTTCATGTACATGGCGGTGCGGCCCTACCTCGGCGACGAGGCCGCCCGCGAGGAGCTCTCGCTGCCCCGCCCCGCTCCACCGCCCGCGTCGGCGGATTGAGACGCGCGCCTATATGAAGGAGGAACCGCTGTGCAACGGCGGGCCGGCGGGGCATAAGCTGCCCGGGGTGAGTGCCGCCAAAAAGTCCGATCAGCTGGAGGACGGCGGGCTGCCGCGGCTGCCGGCCGGTCGCCACGGGCTCGACCCCGACTTCGTGCTCGAGAACCAGCGCCAGCGGATCGCCGCCTCGATGCTGCGCGAGGTGGCCGCGCGCGGCTACCTGGCGACCACGGTGACCGAGGTCGCCGAGACCGCGGGCCTCTCGCGCCGCACCTTCTACGGCTTCTATCCGTCCAAGCGCGAGTGCTTCGAGGAGCTCTACGATGAGATCGCCGCGTCCCTGTTCGCGGCGATGGCCGAGGCGACCGCGGGGGAGCGCGGCTGGCCGGGGCGGGTGAGGGCGAAGCTCGGCGCCCTGCTCGGCTTCTATGCGCTGAACCCCGATCTCGCCACCTTCACGCTGATCGCCCCGCCGGCCGCCGGCGCCGAGCCCGCCAAGCGCTACCGCGCCTTCCTCGGCGAGCTGCTCGCGGCGCTCACCGAGGGGCGGCCGAAGAGCGCCCGGGTGCCGAGCGAGGCGGCCGAGCTGGGGCTGATGGGCGGCCTCGTGGCGCTGATCGTCGAGCGGGTCGGCGCCGGCGAGGGGAGGCGTCTGACCGACCTCCTACCGGATCTCACAGAGCTGGTGCTGACGCCGTACCTGGGGCAGGCGCGCGCGGTGAAGGAGGCGCGGCGCTAGGCGAGGAGGTCGCCGCTCGCCGCTCCGGCCGAGATCGCCGCCACCGCATCGCCCCCGGCACCGCGACCCTCGTCCCCGAGCCGGAGATCCGCGGTCTCGGTGCGGCAAGGGACCACCGCGCCGCCGCGGTCGAGCGCAGAGTGAACAGCCTGCGCCCATGTCCGCCGGCAGGGCCCCAGGCCACGACCACCTTCCTCTAAAGCGGGAGGCCGGCGACTCGATCGAGATCGCCCATGCGGGGGTAAGCGCCGAGCGTCCGATTCTCGCCCCCCGGACCTCGAACTTGCCGACCGCGACCGGGCGCCGGGGCCGGCCCGCGGCGGGTTGCCGGTCGAAGCCGGCGGTCGCGATCCCGTTCCGGCTCGTCGCCGTCGCCTCCGCCGCGCCGGTTTCTCGGGACCGGCTGCGATGACCAGGTTGTGAGCATCGGCCCAGGCGCGAGCGCTGTGGCGGCGGCGAGGGGGTGGGTTCTCCGACCCTCGCCGGACGAGGTCGGGGAGAGGGTCGCCGCAACTTCCTCCGCCAGCACTTGTTCTCTTTTCATAGACGTACAACTCGAAATGGTGTAGCGTTGCCGACGTCGAGCAGGGAGCTCGACAGGGAACAGGCTCCGCAAGGGCCGGTCCGGGAGTTCGGATCGGAAGGCAGGGGCCGGGGACAGGAGGAGGAGAAATTGACCGCATCGCTTTCGGCACCCGGCTTCGCGCCGACCGGTCTGGTTGGCCGGCCGAACAGCGCCCGCGCCCACCGTTCCGCCCGTTCCCGCACCCTTATAAGTGAGGCCGCCGCGACTCTCGCCCCCCCGGATCGACCATCCTCGCCCTCGGCCCGGCGGGCTACCGCTGCACTCGCTGGCGCGAGCGCGAGCACCGCCGCCGCCGAGATCGCCCGCCGCCAACCGGGGAGAGCCTCCTCCCAAGGCCCGACTGCGTCGCGGCTCTCCCTGGCCCGCGGCGCGACGGGCGCCGGCCCCTGCAAGGCGTCCGGGGGCGGTGGCGTCGGCGGCCCTCGCGCCGAGCGAGGCCGCCCCTGTGCCCCGCCGGCCGGGGCCGTCGCGCCCCGCCCGGTCGTACCCGAGCCGCGCAGTCCCCGTGACTTCCCGGCGCCGCCGCTGCGCGCGGCGGGGGGGAGCGGAGGAGCGGCCGGCGGCAGCGCGTCGGTGGGAGTCGCACATGCGCACTCAAGCGCCGGCGCGGCGAATCTCGCCCGGCTCCGGACTTCCGCGACCGCCCAGGGTGGGGGAGGGGAAGGAACCGCCTCCTCCGAGCAGGCGGCGATCGCCGTCTCTGTCGGCAACAGCGCCTCGACGAGCGCAACTGAACAGCTTGCAATGGTGTCCGCTGGTAGGGCTGCGCCCGACGCAGCGGACAGAGAGGGATTGCGGGCCGCGACGCCGTCAACCCACTCGCTGCGCTCGGGGTCGCTGCGCGCCCTGCGGGTGACTGCGACGCGGCTCGGCGGTCGAGCTCCGGAGGCTCGCTGGAGTGGCGGAGAGAGTGAGGCGCCTAGCGCGACCCTCGCGGTGGCGGGATCCCCAACTGCCTACAGATCTCACGCGCCAATCGCCAGCCGATCTCGCGATGCCGTGGCAGCGCGGTCGAGCGCTCCTCGTCGAAGCCCCAGTAACTGTGGCGCCCGCCCTCGCGCAGAAATTGCGCGCCAGGGGCTCGCAGGTGCCGTTCCAGGTCGCGACGCTTCACGCGGTGAGGATGTCGAGCGACTCCCGCTCGACGCCGGCGCCCGCCTCGTACTCGGTCGCGCGCAGGTCGAGCATCCCGGCGAGGGCGTCGAGGATCATCTCGCGCGCCTCCTCACGGGTCTTGCCCTGACTGAGCACGCCGGGGATCTCCGGGATCGAGACCATGATCCAACCGCTCTCCGGATCGGGCTCGTAGACGATCGTCAGGTGCAGCGGGTCGCTCATCGGCCGAGTGTAGCGCCGGCCGCTATGGGGTCTACCGAAAGGGTTCATGCACCCTTAAGCGCCGCGGCGGCGATTCTCGCGCCCCCGACCGCGACTTTCTCGAACACGACCCCGAACCTCGGCGCCGGCGAAAACGCCCGGCGCGAAGAGGGGGAACTACTTCTCAGCAACACGTACCACCGGCCCGCGCACCGTGCGTCTGCCGGGACCCGCCGGGGAGTCCCGGCAGCACAAGCCACCAACCGCGCCGGCACGCCGGCATAAGGGGGAGATTCAAAGATGAAACGCAGACTGACGGAACCCTTCGGCAAGGCCGGCCTCACGGTCGCGATCCTCGCCCTCGTCATGGCCCTGGTCGGCGGCGCCTACGCCGCCGGCGGCCTCACCAAGTCCCAGGAAAAGCAGGTCACCAAGATCGCCAAGAAGTACGCCGGCAAGCCCGGGGCGACCGGGGCGACCGGACCCGCCGGCGGCGCGGGCCCCGCCGGTCCCGCTGGAGCTGCCGGCAAAAACGGTCAAAACGGCGCCCCCGGAGCCCCCGGCCCCGAAGGCAACATCAAAGCCACCCTCCCCTCCGGCTCGACCGAGACCGGTGCCTGGTTCTTCCGCGGGGGCGAACTCAGCTTCAAGGCGGAACCGTCTGGAGGCGGAGCGCCGACGAATTTCACCGTCGGCTCAAAAGCCGGGTTCGTTCCGATCTCGTTTCCGATCCCACTTGAAGCGGCATTGACTTACCACACCAAGGAAGAAGAAGAAGCGGAACCTCCGTCGGGGCCGACCCAGGTTCATTTCATCCTTGAAAACGGCAAGGAACTGCGTGGAGGCGCTGAAGAAGAACAGACCGAGTGCCGTGGCGACGCGGTCAATCCGCAGGCAAACAAAGGCAACCTATGCGTCTACCTCGGGCGTGACTTCAATGGCCATTTCGGGTTGAGCCCTTCCACTCCGTTCTTCACCCCGGCCGGCTTCACGCCGGTTCTGGGAAGCGGAGTAGCCGGCACTCTGCTGCACGTGGAACTGAATGCAAACGAAGTTAGCGAAGAGAACGCCACCGGCTCTTGGGCGGTGACCGCTCCCTAGCGCTCACCACTCCCGTCCTCATCCCGGCGGTCACGTAGACCGCCGGGATGGGCCACCATCGGCTAGCTGCATCGAATCGCCACCATTTTCACCACAGAGACCATTGAGAGAAAGGCACAAGTGAGTCGCTCAGAGCATTCACCGAAGGCACCGCACACCCGTACGCGTCCCTTCGCCACTCTCCGTGCCTTCCTCCACACCGGCGGGAGCAGTGCGTCCGCGGTCACTCGCATCGCCCCCCTCGTGCTCGCCGCTGCCCTTCTCGTCGTCCTCGCCTTCTCGGCTACCGCTTTGGCTGATGGCCGCATCGGTGCACCCGGCTCAGCCGCCGGCCAGGTCAGCTTCCCAGGGGGGGTGGCGGTCAGCGCCAAGGAAGGCGACGACATCTACGTCGCCGACGAGGTCAACTCACGTATCGACCAGTTCGAACCGGACGGGACCTTCGTCCGCGCCTTCGGCTGGAGCGTCGACGCCACCACTCCGGAAGAAAGTCTCCAGACCTGCACAACGGCTAGCGGCTGCCGTCAAGGCACGATCGGTTCCGGCCCCGGCCAGCTCCGCGACAGCGACGAAATCGCCGTTGACAACTCCTGCGCCGAGCATGAACCGCCCCTCACCGAAGCCACGACCCCGAAATGCTCCGAATTCGATCCCTCCTACGGCGACGTCTACGTCGTCGATCAAAATAACTTCCGCGTCGAGAAGTTCGGCCCCGCCGGGGAATTCCTCCTCATGTTCGGCGGCGGCGTCGACCAGGGAGGCGGCACCCCGGCCCATCCCGGCAACCTCTGCACCGCCGAATACATCACCAATGGCGACACCTGCGGTGCCGGCGTCCCCGGCACCGGGCCCAGCCACTTCTATGAAGAAGAACCCCTAACTCAAGCCGGCGGCTTTAAAAGCTGGTTCCATCTAGGCTCCAACTCGATTGCCGTCGGTCCCGACGGCACCGTCTACGTCGGCGATTACGGCCGCATCCAGGAATTCGACCTCGGCGGCGCCTTCTCGGGCGAATTCAAACTCCCCGATGCCGAACCCCAGTTCGTCACCTCGCTCGCCCTCGATGCCGAAGGGAACATCTTCGAGCGCAGTGCGATCACCGAAAGCGATGGCACCGTCATCCACCAGGTCCCGGGTGTCCGCGAGTGGTCCCCCGCCCACTTCCTCCTCCACACTTTCGACGCCGGTCTCGAAGAAGCGGGCTCAGAACCCGCTCACATCGCCCTCGACCAGGCCGGAGACCTCTTCGTAAGCGACCTCAACGGCGGCCAGTTCACCTTCCGCGCCTTCAGGCCCGATGCCACCCTCTATGCCGAATTCACCTCTGACCAGGTCACCTCCTTTGATCCCAAGGAACATACTCCGCCCCGCGCGGACGGCATTGTCGTCGGGAACGCCGCCGGCAAGCTCTACGCCTCGAGTCTCGGGCCCGAAGGTGCCCACCTCGCCGTCATCCCCCTCCCGGTCCCCGGACCCCCCGCCGTCACCGGGCTCCACGTCACCAACCTCGAGCCCAAGACCGCCACCCTCAACGCCGTCGTCAACCCCGAGCAGTTCAAAACCGAATACCACTTCGAGTACACCACCACCGACTTCTCCAATTGCGGCCTGCCCGCAAACCCCAACTGCACCAAGACCGCCACCGAAAATCTCGGCTCCGTCAGCCGCGAAGACGCCGTTTCCGAGGCGATCTCCGGCCTGCTCCCCGCCACCGTTTACCACTACCGCGTCATCGCCGAAAGCGAATGCCACGGCCCCTCGCCGACCCTACCCTGTGCCGCCGAATCCGAAGAGACCTTCGAAACCCTTCCCAATGTCGGCCTCCGCGACTTCACCACCCAGACCGTCGGCCCCGAACTCGTCACCCTCAAAGCCGAACTCAACCCCAACAACGGCGGCACCACCCACTACAAGATCTGCTACGGCACCGAACCAGGCCCCGCCGAACCCGGCCACAACGCTCAGGGCTGCGTCGAAGGCACCCTCAACGGCGTCGGCAGCGAATTCGAGCCGATCACCGCCACCTTCCCCGACCTCCAGCCCAACACCACCTATCACTATCAGCTCCTCGCCACCAACTCCAACGGTGAAATCAAAACCGTCGATCAAACCTTCCAAACCGAACTCTCTTTTGCCGAAGAACGCGCCGCCGAAACTTCCTGTCCCAATCTCACCTTGCGCGAAGAAAACAACTCCCTCGCCCTACCCGACTGTCGCGCCTACGAGCAGGTCAGCCCCGCCTTTAAGGCCGGCAGTGCAGTCAGCGGCGATGAGCTCTCGCCGAGCGGCGAAGCCGCTGCCTTCCGTTCCCTCGGCATCTTCGCCGGGGCGGCGACCAGCCAAACCATCAATCCCTACCTCGCCCATCGCACCGCGACCGGCTGGCTCACCGAATCGGCCGACGCCGGCCGCCCCGAACCCGGCTATATCCTCAGCTCGCTACGCGGCTACGACGCCGAACTTGGCAGTTGGATCATCGTCGCCCAGCAGGGGCGCACCAAGACCGACGCGGAATTTCCCCCCCTCCTCCGCTGGGCCTACTACCGCGGCTCCGCGGGTCCCTCCCTCTCCCGGGTCAGCCCCGTCCTCTCCCCGCCCAGCGGCTTCCGGCAGTCGCTCGCAAATGAAATCGTCGCCCAGTCCGCCGACTTCTCCCACCTCTACATCGCCGGCACCGCCCGCCTCCTCCCCGAATCCGAAGACCCGCTTCCTGATGGCACTGGCACCGGTACTAGACCGACCCGCATCTACGAGGTCAGCGGCGCCGGCGGCCCGACACCGACCGTCAGCCTCGCCGCCGAGATCCCCACCGGGCTTAACAACAGTCACTGCGGCCTCGATCAGAAGTTCTCCGTCGGCTCCGCCTACAACGCCTCTTCCGCCGATGGCTCCACCCTCTTCTACGACGCCCCTCTGGAAACCACCCCCGGGGCTCCCTGCGAAGACAAGTCCTCCAACGAAGGCGAAAACCCGAACAAGGTCGCCCTCTTCGCCCGCACCGCCCCCGCCCCCGCGATCCGCATCTCCGCCCGCCCTTCCTCCCAGTGCCACTCCCCCTCCCCCTGCGCCGCCGAACCCGAACCCCTCGCCAACGCCAGCTTCGCCGGCGCTTCCCCCGACGCCCGCCTCGCCTGGTTCACCACCCCCCAGCCCCTGATCGATTCCGATACCGACGCCACCAACGACCTCTACCTCGCCAAGCTCGAAAACGGCCAGCTCACCGAACTCGTCCAGGCCTCCGCCGGCGAAGCCGGCCCCAGCCACCCCACCCCCGGCAAAGGTGCCGCTGTCCAGGGCGTCCTCGCCCTCTCCCAGGAAGGCACCCACATCGCCTTCACCGCCACCGGCGTCCTCACCGAAGCGCCCAACGGCGAGGGCGAAAAGGCCCGGGCCGGCGCCGAAAACCTCTATCTCTACGATGCCACCGCTGCCGAACTCAAATTCGTCGCCACCAGCGGCGGCAATGCCCAGTTCACCCCCGACGGCCGTTACCTCCTCTTCACCAGCAGCACCCGCCTCACCCTCGACGACACCGACAACGCCGCCGATATCTACCGCTACGACTTCCAAACCGGCCAGCTCGCCCGCGTCTCGATCGGCTACCGCGGCAACGACGCCAACGGCAACGATGATCTCTACGACGACGCATTCGAAAACAACCTCGGAGAAGAAGGCAGCGGGCCCCGACGCCTGGATGTCGCCGCAGCAGATTCCTCTCGCTCCATCTCCGCCGATGGCACGGTCGCAATTTTCGCCACCGCCGCCCCGCTCGTCTCCCGCGATACCAACAAGGCCCCCGACATCTACGAGTGGGAGGAATTCGGCCACGGCACCTGCCATGAAGCCGGCGGCTGCGTCAGCCTCGTCTCCTCGGGTCTCGATCCGCACGGCGCCCAAAACGGGGTGCTCAGCTCCTCGGGCCGCGACATCGCCTTCATCACCGGCGCCGGCCTCGTCCCCGCCGATAGCGACGGCCTCGGCGACATCTACGACGCCCGCGAAGGCGGCGGCTTCCCCCAGACCCCTCCGCCCATCCCCTGCGGCGGCAACGAAATCTGCCACCACGAACCGCCCCCGCCCCCATCTCCGCCGAAGATTGCCACCGAAGGCGAGACCGGCGGCAACGGCAAACAGCACCTCCAATGCGGCAAAGGCCGCCACCGCGTCACCAAACACGGCCAGGTCCGATGTGTCCCCAACAAAAAACACCACCAAGCCAAGAAACACCACAAACGAGCCGCCAACACCAACCGCGGAGGTGCCAAGTGAAGTTCCGCAGAGACAACTCCGCCGGTACGACGACCCGTGAGCAGTCGCCGCTGGTAAGTCCCAAGCCCACCTCGCCCGTGCTGGCGACGAAGTCGCGGGCCGGATCGCTCAAGGTGGCCAGGAGCGCCCGCGCCATCTCCCGACGGCAGCGGACGCGCCGCAAGCCGAGCGAGCAAGCATCACGATCTAATTCCTTTGCGCCGCGAGCGAGGCGAAGCATTTCCGAGGGAGCAGCCGTCGGATTTTATGTTCAAAACCCGCCTTCACCCCTCTCGCAGTCACAGATTGATTCTTCCGAGAGAGGGGTGAAGGCCCCGCCGACCACCCCACAGTCGCCACAGCGGAGCCGAATCGCCTCCCGCCGGCACCACCTCTGCCGCCGAGTCGCCGCCAGCGCCGCCGCCTTCCTGGTCGTTCTCGCCGGCACCCTCGCCCTCGCCGCCGGACCGGCCGCTGCCGCGGAACCCCCCAAATGGCACCTCACCCTCTCCCCGAGCGCCGACTACTTCGATCCCGCCCCATTCGATTCCCATGACGTCTACACGCTCGAAGCCGAAAACATCGGCGGCAAGAGCTCCGACGCCGAACCGATCGTCCTCGACGACACCGTCCCCGACGGCCTCAGCGCCGAAGCGGTGCAGTTCTACTACGAAGGCTTCGGTCTCGAGCCCAACGACGGAAAAGACCTCTCTTCCGCGCTTTGCCCGAGCGCCCACGAATGCCTCTTCCCCGGCCCCCTCGCCTCCTCCTTCCCCGAAGGCGTCAAGCACGGCGAACGCCTCATCATGCAGGTTCGAGTCGGCGCCCCCTCCGACTTCCTCGGCTCGATCGAAGACAACGCCGAAGTCAGTGGTGGTGGCGCCACCACCGCCGCCACCACCACCACCAATCAGGTCGACGCCGAACCGCCCCTCGGCTCCGGCTTTCACCGCTTCGCCGCGGCCGCCGATGCGGCCGGTCAGCCCTCCAGCCAGGCGGGCGGTCACCCCGACCAGCTCCTCACCGAAATGGACTTTACCTCGCGCACCGTACGTGCAGGAGGCGGTGGCTGGGGCCGGCTCGACCGCGAACCGCTCGCCGAACCCAAGGACATCGTCGCCGAACTGCCCCCCGGCCTGATCGGCAACCCCCAGGCCATCCCCCACTGCGCCCTCGCCGACTTCTTCTTCGGCGCCTGCGAAATCAACACCGTCGTCGGCACCGTCGGCATCGCCTTCTCGGAGAGCCAGGGCGCCTTTGACCAAGTCGTCCCCCTCTTCAACCTCCAGCCCTCCGGCGAGTTCCCCGGCGAGCTCGGCTACACCCCCAATGGCATCCCCTTCTTCCTCACCGTCACCGTCCGCAGCGGCTCCGACTACGGCCTCGACATCACCAACGCCGGCACTCCGCAGGTGACGCTGACCCGCACCTATGTCACCACCTGGGGCATTCCGGCCGCCCACGAACACGACAAAATCCGCGGCAAAGGGTGCAAAGGAGGGCCTTCGTCTCATGGCGAAGCCTGGAGCAGCTATTTCATCCAGTCCCCGGCACAGGTCTACCGCGACTGCGAACTCACCTTCGGCAGCCTAGGCAACCTCCACGGCGGCCCCGCCGAAACGCCCGAAGTCCCCTTCCTCACCATGCCCACCTCTTGCTCGGGCGAACCCCTCGCCATCGGCGCCCGCTACGACACCTGGGAGCTTCCTCCCGGCGAAGAAGGGCACGCCACCGCCGTGGGCCCGCCCGTCGATGGCTGTAACCAGCTCAAATTCGAACCGACGATCGAAGCCCGCCCCACCACCAACCTCGCCGACGCCCCCTCGGGCTTTGACTTCAACCTCAAGGTCCCTCAGAACACAGAAGGCCCCGAAGGCAAGGAAAGCCCCACCGGCGTCGCCACCGCCGACCTCAAGGAAGCGACGGTCACCCTCCCCCCGGGCCTCGTCGTCAACCCCTCCTCCGGCGCCGGCCTCGAAGGCTGCTCTCCGGCCCAGATCGGCCTCACCACCCCGGTCGCCACCGTCCCAGCCCACTTCACCGAAACCCCGGCCGCCTGCCCCGACGCGTCCAAGCTCGGCACCGTCGAAGTCAACACCGCCCTCCTCCACAACCCCTTGCTCGGCGCCGTCTACCTCGCCACCCCCCACCAGAACCCCTCCGGCAACCTCCTCGCCGGCTACATCGTCCTCGAAGGCGAAGGCCTGATCATCAAGCTCGCCGGTCAGTTCCAGACCGACCCGGCGACCGGTCAGATCACCGCCTCCTTCCTCGAAAACCCCCAGACCCCCTTCGAAGAATTCAAGTTCCACTTCTTCGCCGGCGCCCGCGGCGCCCTCCGCACCCCGGCCGTCTGCGGCACCTACGAAGTCCACTCCACCCTGACCCCCTGGTCGGCCCCCGAATTCGGCCCGCCCGCCGAACCGGCCGGCGAATTCGAAACCGTCGCCGGCCCGACCGGCGGCGCCTGCCCGACCAGCGCCGGGCAGGAGCCCCACAGCCCGGTGCTCCGCGCCGGCACCGAATCCCCGGCGGCGGGCCTCTACTCGCCCTTTTCCCTGAAGCTCGTCCGCCAGGACGGCGAACAGGAAATCAAGGGCATCGAAACCACGCTTCCAGAGGGCCTGGTCGGCCGCCTCGCCGGCACCTCCTACTGCCCCGACGCCGCCCTCGCCGCCGCCGCCTCAAAGAGCGGCGCCGCCGAGCAATCCTCCCCCTCCTGCCCGGCCTCGAGCGAAGTCGGCACGGTCGCCATCACCGCCGGCGCCGGCCCGACCCCGCTGAACGTCGCCGGCAAGGCCTACCTCGCCGGCCCCTACAAGGGCGCCCCCTTGAGCCTGGCGATCATCACCCCGGCCGTCGCGGGCCCCTTCGACCTCGGCGACGTCGTGGTCAGGACCGCCCTCTTCGTCGACCCCTTGACCACGCAGATCACCGCCAAATCGGACCCGATCCCGACCATCCTCGAAGGGATCCCGCTCGACGTGCGGTCGATCACCCTGCAGGTCAACCGGCCCAGGTTCACCCTGAACCCGACCAGCTGCGAACCGATGGCGATCACCGGCTCCGCGCTCAGCGCCCTCGGCGCCTCGACTGCACTGACCCAGCGCTTCCAGGTCGGCGGCTGCCCGGCCCTGCCCTTCAAGCCGTCACTGAAGATCTCACTGAAGGGCTCGACCAAGCACGCCGGGCACCCGGGCCTGAAAGCGGTGCTGACCTACCCGAAGGGCGGTCCCTACGCCAACGTCGCCAAGGCGCTGGTCAACCTGCCGCACTCCGAGTTCATCGACCAGGGCAACCTGAACAAGACCTGCACGCGGCCGGTCCTGCTCGAAGGCGCCTGCCCGGCGAAATCGATCTACGGCAAGGCCAAGGCCTGGACGCCGCTGCTCGAAAAGCCGCTCGAAGGCCCCGTCTACCTGGTCGGCGGCTTCGGCTACAAGCTGCCCGCCCTGGTCGCCGAACTGGACGGTCAGATCCGCGTGCTGCTGGTCGGCAAAGTCGACTCCGGCAAGAACAAGGGGATCCGCAACACCTTCGAAGCGGTGCCCGACGCCCCGGTCGAAAAATTCGTCCTCGAGATGAAGGGCGGGCCGAAGTACAGCCTGCTGGAAAACTCCGAGAACCTCTGCGCGAGGCCGCAGAAGGCGATCGCCAGCTTCACCGCCCAGAGCGGCAAGGTATTGGACCTGCACCCGACCGTCGCCAACGACTGCAAGAAGAAGGGCAAGAAGCACAAGGGCAAGAAGCATCACGGCGGGCACGCGGGCGGCCACGGCAAGGGCGGCCGCGGCACCTCGAGCAGCCGCGCGCTCGCCGCCGTGCTCCCGCGTGGCTGGTGAGGCGGTGGGCGTAGTGCCGGCCACTCTCCGCCAGGCGCCGCTCGGGAAGCTCCGTGGCGCCGTCCTCGCGCTTCCGGGTCCCGACCCGACCTCCGGCTACCATTGCCTCGAATACCATGAGACCGATCCGCACCGACTTCACCGGCTACGAGGGCAAGTACGTGGCGATCGACGCCCGCACCGGCGAGGTCGTGATCGCCGACGAGGATCCGAAGGTCGTCTTCGAGAAGGCCAAGGGCCTCAACCACGTCATCGTCCATGGTCGCGTCCCGACCGCGGACGAGCCGATCTACGTCGGACTTGGCTGACCCCCGGCGGCTCCCCTGGGTTTACCCCTACCGCGAGGACGCTCAGTCCACGCGCCTCGACGGCCCGGTGTTTCGCCCGTTCGTGCCGATCTCGCTCTGCCACGGCGAGCGCCGTACCCTCCGGCTCACCGGCCTCGTCGATTCCGGCGCCGACTCGATCCTCGCCTCAGACCTGCTGGCCGATCAGATCGGCGTCGATCTTGACGACCACGACGGTGAGACGACCCATGCGGTCGGCGGCCGAGTGGCGGTTGCGCGCTACAAAGAGATCGGTCTGCGGCTGCATCCCCCGGACGCCGAGCAGGGTGAATTCCGGGAATGGCGCGCCCAGGTCGGCTTCATCTCCGGGTGGCACAGCGATGGCTTCGTCCTCCTCGGCAGCGTCGGCTTCCTCGATCGCTTCACCGTTACCGCGAGCCGCTTTTCCCAGGCGGTCGCGATCAAGGAGCGCGACGCCTTCGACCGGCGTTTCGGCCTCGTCGACGCCACCTAGCGACACCACCGCGGGCGCCATGGTGGGGGAGGTCGGCGCATGAGCCCGGCGGAGCGACCGACGGCATCCTCGACGACCCGCGTGGAGCTGTGGACGCTCAGGACGGTCCAGGTCCGCAAGGCGGCGCGAGCAAGCAGTCGCAATTTGACTCTTCTGCGCCGTGAGCGAAGCCGCAGCATTCATGAGGACGCAGCGGACGGCAGGCTGGCCCTAGACGATTTCCCGCTTCCGCACGCGCTGAGGACGTATGCGGCAAAGCAGATCAAGGAAGCAGGGAGGGGGGCGAAGCGAGCGTACGAGTCAGTACGTGAGCGAGGCATCCGACCGAGGACACAGATATGCGCAGCCGCATGCGCTGTCTTCGCAACCCTCCTGTTCGCGGTACCCATCTCCTCAGCGCGTGCGGCGGAGTTCGGGTTCAAGCCGGGTCCAGAAGGACTGAGCTTCGGCTTCGAAGAAGAAGACGGCTCGCCGGCCCTGCGCGCGGGCAGGCACCCCTACCAGCTGCGGGCGGACCTCGGCTTCGGCGAAGAAGCGGGCCTCCCCGCCCAGGACATAAGGGACCTGCGCCTGCAGCTGCCCTCGGGGCTGATCGGCAACCCGAGCGTCCTCACCCGCTGCACGAGCGCACAGTTCGCCACGCCCCGCTCCTCGCCCTACGAACCAAGCCAGTCGGGCGAGAGCTGCCCCGACAAGAGCCAGGTCGGCACGATCACGCTGCGCAGCGGCCTCGCCGGCGGCGTCGCCCGCACCTTCGGCCTCTTCAACCTCACCGCGCCGGCCGGCGTCGCCGCCGAGCTCGGCGCCGCCCCCTTCGGCCGGCCGCTCGCCTTCTCCGGCCAGGTCCGCAACGTCGAAGGCGAATACGGGCTCGACCTCGAAGCGCAGGGCGTGTCGCAGGAACTGGCGATCGACGCGGTTCAGGTGGTCATCTGGGGGACGCCGTGGGAAGCCTCACACGACGGCGAACGGGGCGACTGCCTGAAAGAGACGGACCCGTCGTTCCCCTGGGCGAAATGCTCGGTCGGGCCGCCGCAGACGAACCGGCCGCTGCCCTTCCTCACCCTGCCGGCCTCCTGCCAGGGCCCGCTCGCCTACCGGGCGCAGGTCGACTCCTGGCAGGCGCCGGGGCGCTGGCTCGGCGACGGCGCGACCACGCCGGCCCAGGAAAGGTGCGACCAACTCCACTTCCAGACCACCTCCTTCTCCGGGCCGACCTCGAACCGGGCGTCGACCGCCACCGGCTTCGATTTCAACCTCTCGGTCGACCAGGAAGGGCTCACCAATCCCGACGGCGGCATCACCGGCCCGGAGGTGCAGAGGGCCGTGGTGGCGCTGCCCGAAGGCTTCACGATCAACCCGTCGATGGGGGCGGGCCTCGGCGTCTGCACGCCGGGCCAGTACGAAGCCGAGACGCCGACCTCCGTCGCCGGCACCGCCTGCCCGAACGACTCGAAGATCGGCGAACTCAGCTTCCAGAGCCCGCTGGTGGTCGAAGAAACTACGAGCTTCGAACAGATCGTCAAAGGCGCGATCTACCTCGCCCAGCCCTTCCACAACCCCTTCGACGCGCTGGTCGGCGTCTACCTCGTCGCGCGGGCGCCGAACGGGATCTTCGTCAAGGTCGCGGGGCGGCTCCTCCCCGACCCGGCGACCGGGCGGATCACCGCGCTCTTCGAAGGCCTGCCCCAGCTCCCCTACACGAACCTGAAGATCCACTTCCGCGAAGGCCAGCGCGCCCCGCTCGCCACCCCGGCGGCCTGCGGCGCCGACGTCACCGAGGTCGAACTGACGCCCTGGCAGGACGAAGCGGCGATCGCCCCGGTGGTCGAGCACCAGAACTTCGAAATCCACGTCACCCAGGGGGTGGGAGGGGGGCCCTGCCCGGGGGCCGGCCCGGCACCGTTCTCGCCGGGCGCCGCCAACGGCTCCCAGAACTCCCAGGCCGGCGCCTACTCGCCCTTCTTCCTCCACCTCACCCGCTCCGACACCGAAGCCGAGATCACCCGCTACTCGGCGCTGCTGCCGCCCGGCCTGCTGGGCAAGATCGCGGGCATCCCCTACTGTCCGGACTCAGACATCGAAGCGGCCCGCCGCGAAACCGGCACCGCCGAGTCCGAACACCCCTCCTGCCCGGCGGCCTCGGAGATCGGCCACACGCTCGCCGGCTACGGCCTCGGCGGCGTGCTCGCCTACGCGCCCGGCAACCTCTACCTGACCGGCCCCTACCACGGCGCGCCGCTCTCGATCACCGCGATCGACTCGGCCCTGGTCGGGCCCTTCGACCTCGGCGTGATCATCGTCCGCTCGGCGATCGAGGTGAACCCGCTGACCACCCAGGTCTCGATCGACTCCGCCGCCTCGGACCCGATCCCGCACATCATCGACGGCATCCCGATCCACATCCGCGACATCCGCGTCCACATCGACCGGCCGCAGTTCACCGTCAACCCGACCAGCTGCGAAGCGCTGCGGACGTCCTCGACCCTGACCGGCTCGAGCCCGCCCTTCAGCGATCCCTTCGCCCAGTCGGCGACCGTCTCCGACGCCTTCCAGGTCTCCGCCTGCTCCTCGCTCGGCTTCGCGCCGAAGCTCTCGCTGAAGCTGCTCGGCGCGACCAAGGTCAACGGCTACCCGAGCCTGCGCGCGACGGTTCAGATGCGTCCCGGTGACGCCAACTTCAAGAGCGCCGCGGTCGCCCTACCGCACGCCGAGTTCCTCGCCCAGGAACACATCAAGACCGTCTGCTCCAAGCGCCTCTTCGAGGCGCACGCCTGCCCGAAGGGCTCGATCTACGGCTCGGCGCGCGCCTTCACGCCGCTGCTCGCCGAACCGATGGAAGGCCCGGCCTACCTGGTCTCGGGCATGGGCCACCGGCTCCCCGACCTGGTGATCCCGCTGGCGGGCCCGGCGGGCATCGAGGTCGATCTCGACGCGAAGATCGACCAGGTCCGCGGCGGCATGCGGGCGACCTTCGAAGGCCTGCCCGACGCGCCCGCCTCCAAATTCGTCCTCACCCTGTTCGGCGGCAAGCGGGGGCTGCTGGTCAACTCCGCCGACGTCTGCCAGAACCCGGCCACCGCCTCGGTCCGCTTCCTCGGCCAGAACGACAGCGGCTACGCACCGTCGGTGCCGCTCGCCGGCCAATGCAAGAAGCAGGGGAAGCACAAGAAGGGCCGCCGACCCCAGGGCAAGGGGACCCGAAGATGAGCCGGCCGAGGCTCGTCGCGGCGATCGTCGTGCTGTGCGCGCTGCTGGCGCCGGCCCAGGCCCTCGGCGCGGCCAACCATCCCTTCCTCGGCACCGTCGGCCCCGCCTCCTACGAAGACGCCTGTGGGCTCGCCTTCGGTCCCGGCGGCCTCTTCGTCTCCAACTACGGCGCCGACACGGTCCAAGGGCCGACGACGATCGCCGGCGAGGCGCCCAGCGGCGGCCCCTGCAAGCTCGCCTTCGACCCGTCCGGGAACCTCTACGTCGTCAACTGGCACCGCGACGTCGTGCGATACGAAGCCGGGCATCTGGCGACGGGCGCCTACGAGGTGATCGACCCGGAACCGGCGGACGCCGCCGAAGCGCCCACCGGCCTCGCCGTCGACCCCGTCTCCGGCGACCTCTACGTCGCCCACCGCACCTTCATCAGCCGCTACTTGGCGCCCGTCCACGAAGGCGAGGTGCCGACGACGATCGGCGCCGACGCAGGCGCCGCCTACTACGGCATCGCCTACTCGAACTTCCCGGCGACCCAGGGCCGGCTCTACGTGCCCGACGCCGCCGGCCACACGGTGAAGGTCTTCAACTCCTCGACCGCGACCGAACTGGAAGCGGTCGGCGGCGAGGCGACCCCACAGGGCGGCTTCGCCGACCTGATCGACTCCGAAGCCCTCGTCGACGACAATCCGACCTCAGCGTCCTACGGGCACCTCTACGTGCTCGACCGGGTCGGCAGCGGGGCGGGCGGGGCGGCCGAAGGGGCGCTCGACGAGTTCAATGCCGAAGGCGACTACCGCGGCCAGATCAAGGGCTTCACCGACGCCGGGCCGTCGGGGATCGCGATCGAAGCGTCGACCGGCAACGTCCTCGTCACCTCCGGCGGCGCCGCAGGCTCGGCCGTCTTCAGATACGGCCCGACGGCGCCGGCCCGCAAGCTGACGGTGGCGAAGACCGGCAGCGGCGGCGGCGCGGTGACGAGCCGGCCCGCCGGCATCGCCTGCGGCGGCGCCTGCGCGGCCGAATTCGACGAAGGCGCGAGGGTCGAACTCTTCGCCGCGCCCGACGCCCACTCGGTCTTCAAGGGCTGGTCGGGAAGCGGTTGCCTCGGCGCTGGCTCCTGCACGCTCCTGATGAGCGCCACGGCAGAAGTCCAGGCCGAATTCGAAGAACCCACCCAGGAGATGCTGACCGTCTCGACGACCGGCGCGGGCACGGTGACGAGCGAACCGGCCGGCCTCTCCTGTCCGGGGGCCTGCGGCGAACACTTCAACCAAGGCCGCCTCGTCACGCTCGCCGCGGCGCCGGCGCCGGGCAGCCGCTTCGTCGAATGGCTCGGCGTCGGCTGCGACGAAGGCACCCAGCCGACCTGCCAGATCACGATGAGCCAGGCCGAATCGATCGGCGCGAGGTTCGAGCCGACCCCGGCGCTGCCGCTCACCGTCTCGATCGCCGGCACCGGCGTCGGTACGGTGACGAGCGAACCGGCCGGCATCTCCTGCCCGGGAACCTGCGCGGCGGGCTTCGCCGAAGGCTCGCAGGTGACGCTGATCGCGGGCGCGGCACCCGGCTCCTACTTCGCCGGCTGGTCGGGCGGCTGCGCGGGCAGCGGCCCGCTCTGCACGCTGACGATCGGGGCGGCCCAGGCGGTGGGCGCCGAGTTCGAGCCGCGGCCCGCCGGCGCGCCCCCGGGGACGGTCGGCTCGATCCCCTGCGAATCGGACGACTGCGCGCCGCTGCCGGTCGCCCCCGAAGACCCGACGATCTCGACCCTCGTCCCCGGCGCCGGCAACCCGCCGGTCCACTTCCCGCCGAAGCATTGCCCGAAGGGGACGCGTCGGGTCACCCGCAAGGGCAAGGTCGCCTGCGTCGCCGCCAAGCCCCACCACCACAAAGACAAACATCCCCACCGCAAGGGCAGGCACAAGTGAGACCACCCGGATTGAAGCCCACCTTCGGCCTCGTGCTGGTGGCCGTCGCCTTTTGCCTGGCGGGGGCCTCGCTGGCGCTCGCCGAGGTGGTCCAACACGGCACCCTGCGCCTAGCCGTGCAGGGGAACCTCTCACCGAAGACCCTGCCCCGCACCGGCACCGCGCCGGTCTCGGTCAAGGTCGGGGGGAGGGTCTCGACCACCGACGGCGCCGAACCGCCCCAATTGCAGAAGTTGACGATCGAGATCAACCGTCATGGTCAGATCGACGGCACCGGGCTCCCGACCTGTCAGGCAGAGGAGATCCAGACCGCCTCCAACGGCCGGGCTCTCGCGGCCTGCGGCCCGGCCTTGGTCGGCGAAGGAAAATTCACCGGCACGATCAGCCTCCCCGGCACGGCGCCGTTCCCGCTCGAAGGCAAGCTCCTGCTCTTCAACGCGGTCGAACACGGCCGGCCGGCCCTCCTCGGCCACATCTACAGTCCCCACCCCTTCGCCACCTCCTTCGTGATCGGATTCTCGATCCGCTCGGAGCGCCACGGTGACTACGGCACGGTGCTGACCGCGAACCTGAAGCAGGCGCTCGGGACCAAGAAGAACCTGACGGGGATCGAAATGACCCTCTCGCGCCGCTACACCTACCAGGGCAAGGCGCGCAGCTACGTCTCCGCGGGCTGTCCGGCGCCGAAGGGGTTCCCCTCGGCCAACTATCCGCTCGCCCGGACCAGCTTCGCCTTCGCCGGCGGCGCCAAGCTCACCACCGTGCTGAATCGCACCTGCGGAGCCCGGGGATGACGACGCGCCGCCGCTGGCTCTCCTCGCTCCCTGCCCTGGCCCTCGTCGTGCTCGTCGTCTCCGCCTGCGGGGGCGGCTCCTCGACCACCGGCTCCTCGACGACCGGGGCGACCCGGACCACCGGGGCCGCCCCGGAAGCCGCAGCGGGCCAGAGCCCGTCCGCCGGCTCGCCGCGACGGCACTCCGGACCACTGCCCGGCCACCCGAAGTTCGGCTCCAAGGCCGCTCCCGGCCCCGCCGGCGCCCCTCGCCGCGGCGTCGAATCCTCCCGGCGCTCTCGCTCGCAGACGGGGGAACCGGGGAACCCGTCGAAGCCCTCCCCCGGCGCCGCCGGCGACGCCTCCGCGCCGGCCAGGAAGTCGCATGCGACTCTCACCAGGGCGAGTGCGCGGGCGGCCGAACGGGCGGCGAGGCGCCATGCCCGGGCCGCGCACAGCAAACTCGCGATCCAGGCTGGCGCGGCCGCCCCCTTCCTGGTCGCCCAGGGTGACAACTCGATCCCCACCTACGGCGCCGAAGCCTCGGGGTCCCAGCTCGCCGCCGCCGAAGCGGCCCTCTCGGGCTATCTCGCCGCCCGCGCCGAAGGCGCCTGGGCTGCCGCCTGCGCGCTGATGTCGGCGTCGGTCGCCAAGCAGCTCGAAGCGCTGAGCGGCGAAACGGGCGTCGGCCAGGGTTGCGCCGCCGCCTACGCGAAGCTCTCCGAACACGTTCCGGCCGCCGCACGGGCCGACCCGCTGACCCAGGGACTGGCGGCGCTGCGGATCGAAAGTCCGCACGCCTTCGCCCTCTTTGTCGGCCCCGGCGAACAGCAGTACATGATGCCACTCGAAGAAGAAGGCGGCGGCTGGAAGGTCACCCAGATCGAACCGGTCCGCTGGCCGGTCGGCTCGAGCGGTAAGTAGTGCATCCTCCGATCGCGAGGCCCGAGATGAATCAGAGGAGAGCCCGAATTCAGCCAACGTCCGGGGTTCGAGTCGCTCTCCTGGTGGCCGCCCTGATCGCGGCCTCGCTTCTGCTCCTCGTGACCCGCGCGGCCGCCGCCCCGAGCGTCGAAAGCGCCGCCGCCGGCCTCGAGTCGAGCAGGTCCTGGGCGCGACCGGCGGCCCGCTTCATCGTCCGCAGGTCAACGCTGGAGCAGACCGCCACCGCGACGCACAGTACCTCCGCCTCGCCCGCCCGCGAGTGCAGCTCGGCGTAGCTCGGCACACCGTAGCCGCGGCATTGGCACGGCCCGCGAGTTCGGCGTCTGCAGGAGAACCTGGTGGACGCCGGTGTCGCGAGGGGCGTAGAACGTGAGGTAGTCGCGGTCGTAGCCGTGTGGGAACGACTGTGCCGCCTTGAAGCGGCCGAGGTCGGTGAACTCGAGGGTCCCCAGGGCGGTCAGCGAAAGGCCGCCCAGCTCATCGCGCCGCCTATTCATATCGAGCGGCGACTCCCAGTCCGCAAAAGAGCTAGGTGCTGAGTGCAGTCTTCTCGACGGGAATCCTGGTGATGTGGGCGAACGGCCTGGTGCCAACCTCTCAGACCTTCGGCAGTTACCCACGGCTTTTCACCGTTACACAACATCCACCTTGGGAAAACGATTTGTGTCGGCCCTTACCTGGCTACCCTCCGTCCCTACTCCCAGGGGCTGGCGATCACGATCTGCCAGCGCGCCCCGCCCCGCACCATCACCAGGCGGGCGATCGTCGAGGAGTCATGCCCGCCCGGGCCCGGTGTGCTGCGCCGCCAATACTGGCTGCAGAGGGCGACCCCGCCCGCCACCACGCAGCGACCGATCCGGATCTCGAGCGCCTGCTTGGAGGAGGTGATCTGGCTGAGCAGCTCGAAGGCCTGCTCGCGGCCCGCCAGCTCGGTTCCGTCGGCGCTCAGCACCCGCGCGTCGGCGGTGAGGCAGGCGGCGGCGGCGCGCGGGTCGCGGGCGAGGAGCGCTCGTCCGAAGGCACGCGAGGTCGCGGTCGGGCCGCTGGTCACCTCACCCGCCGACCACGGTCCGGGTTCGATCGCCCCGCCCGTCCTCGTCTCCTTCGCTCCTGCCAACGCACGACCAGTCTCGCAGATCTCGGCAGCCGGGTTGTTTTCATAGACGCACTGCTCTAAAGTTCGGTCTTGTCGCCGGGAGGCGGCATGAGGCGCAAGCACGGACGGCGGCACGGGGAGTCACGGCGGCGGGGGAATCGGCGCCGCCCCTGCGCGCCGCTCCGACCCGACACGAGGAGAGATCAATGAGCAGAATTCTTCGACGCCGCAGCGCGCACGCCAAGGCCCTGGCAGGCGCGCTGGTCGTGCTCGGCGCCCTGGCCGTCGCCGGCGCGGCGCTCGCCGCCGGTGGCGAAACCCCGGTCACCGTCAAGGTCGGCAACCTCGAACTGACCGCCAACGGCGGCTTCACGCCGACCGGGCTGTCGAAGACCAAGCAGACGCCGATCGAACTGGAGGCCTCCGGCGAAGTCAAGGAGGCCGATGGCTCCCATCCACCGGCGGTCCGCGAAATCCTCATCGAAGGCGACAAGAACGCCGAAGTCCACGTCAAGGGAATCCCGACCTGCAGCTCGGGCCAGCTGCAGGCGACCGACACCACCGCTGCGCTGAAGGCCTGCAAGCCGGCGCTGATCGGCGAAGGTCAGACGACGGCGCAGGTGGCGTTCGCCGAACAGAAACCGATCGACGTGCCCTCGAAGCTGCTGCTCTTCAACGGCGGCGAAAAGGGCGGCAAGATCACCTGGTACGTCCACGCCTACTTCTCCAACCCGATCTCGGGCGCGATCGTCACGACCGTGACGATCACCAAGCACCCGCATGGGGCCTTCGGCACGCTGGCCGTCGCCAAGATCCCGCAGATCACCGGCGGCACCGGCTCGATCATCTCGTTCAACCTGAAAATCAAAAAGTCTGTTGCCGGCGTCAATCCGATCAGCGCCAAATGCGTCGGCGGCAAGCTGAAAGTCCACGTCCAGGCCAAATTCGAAGACGGGACCAAGGCCGAAACCGAAGTCATCCGCGCCTGTACGGCCAAGGGCTAGAGGAACCTGGGACGCATCGACTCACCCGCCGCCGTGGCTTTCCCCCGGCCACGGCGGCGTCGATGCGGCCCGACCGACTTCGGTGCCCGCGCATGGCACCGGGGGATGGCCGCCTCCAGGGCTTATCTCCCCCTGGCAGGCGGTCGCATGTTGGTGGTGGGAAGGGGGCGACCCGTTGTCATCCTCTTCGGGTCGCCCCCGGACCTTGCCCGCCGCATCGAGGTGAGCTGAGCCGATGAGCGTCGCAGACCTACCGAGCGCCGGTCCCGGACAGCTCGGTCGCCCGGCCGACCTTCCCACGGTCGCCTACCACGTCGTCCGTCTGGTCGACGCCGGCGTCCTGGCCGAGCAGCTGGGCGCCGTGCCCGAGGGACCTCCAGAGCACTTCTACCGGCTCGCTGCATGAACGAAGATCGCGACGCCACACCCTCCGGCACGCCCTCGCCCGAGCCGCCCGGCGACGATCGGCTCACCCGCCTCGCCGCCAGGCTCGGGGTCGACCTGCCTCCGTTTTCCGGCCCACTCGTCGCCTTCGACCCCGCCGACAAGCGCTTCCCCGGCGATCCGGTCTACCTCGGCGGCGACCTCCACGCGGTCCATCCGGAAGCCAGGATCCAGCGGCCTGGGGACAACCTCGACCATACCCTCGACACCGCCGAGATCGTGATCACCAACTTCGAGCACGAGCCGGTCGAGACGACCGCGGTTGAGGGCGTCTGGTGCGTCGCCCTGCAGGGCCCGATCCTCGACTCGGCGCCCTACCTCGCGATTACCGACACCCAAGGCCTCCACCGCACCTGGATCCTCCTGCCGCCACCACGGCGGATGATTGGCATCGGCCACTACTGGCTTCCGGCGGTGGCCCCTGCCGCCGGGATCGCCCCGACGACCCGACCCGACCCGGGGCGGTAGGGCACGGGCCGGGCGATAGCCGAAGAACTGCGGGTGCTTCGGGAGTGGTTCGCGGCGAGGGTCGAGCGGTTTCGTCTCTCGCGCTTGCTCGACGTCGAAACGCTGGCGGCGCGGTCCCTGCACAGCTCCGACGGCGACGACTCGGAGGTCATCCGCGGCAACAAGGCCCTGGCTCGGAACATCAACAGCTTTACGCGGCGGCCGCTGAAGACGAATGGTTCTACCTGCCGGATACGGGGCCGCCGTTCAGCGATGAGCGATCCCGGCTCCTCCCGCTCGCGACGCAGATCTATGGCGAATACGACGATGGCGGATCACTGACCGTCGCCAGCTAGGCATAAAACTCGCGTTTAAGACCAAGGAGCAACCACTGAAGAACGAGGTGAGCTTTGAGGCGTATTACCCCGGCGAACTGCCGGAGTGCAGCAAGTCCAGGGCGCAATACCAGGCACCTCCTCGCCGCGGCGCGCTCGCTCCCGGTTGATTGCCTCCACCGCCGCATCCCGCTCGCGTCGTACCTGTCGATTATTGCCCTTCCCCGAGCGCCGGAGCACGGAATGAGTCGGGTGCGTGACTTCACGTCGAGACTCTCCGCGGCTGATCTCGACCGGAGGCGTGGGGCACGAAATGGGGCACGAAGTCCCACGTAGGCCAGGCGATCTCAGGCAAGCCCGATCTTGCGAAAACCGCATGAAACCTAGCTCTAGATAGCTCGGGATAGTCTCCGGCGCGGGCTCATAAGCCGAAGGTCGCAGGTTCGAATCCTGCCCCAGCTATCCCCCCGGGCCCTCGGCCGCGACCGAGACTGCCTCAAGGCGATCTATTCGCTTACCCGGCGCGCGCGCCCGCCGGCGTCCGCCTCACCGCCGACGGCGAACGCCTGGCGCTCGGGGTGCTGCGCCGCCATCGGCTGCTGGAGTTCCTCCGATCATCGCCGCCAAGCTGGGCGATCCGGTCTCCGACCCGCACGGCGACCCGATCCCGACTCGCGAGCTCGACATCGACGAAGGCGTCACCGAGGCCCTGGCCGACCTCGAGCCGGGCGAGCACGCCACCCTGGGGTTGGCGCGGGCGATGCGGGTCGAACGAGCGGCGAACTGATCAGGCCAGGGTCGACCTCGACCGGGAGCCGACGAGGTAGAGATCAGGCAGCGGAGGCGACGTCGCCGTTGTCGAGGCGGGCGCGGAGGTCGGTGCGGCTCGAGACGTCGAGCTTGCGGTAGACGCGGGAGAGGTGGGCTTCGACCGTCTTCGGGCTGAGGAAGAGGGTCGCGGCGGCCTCGCGGACGGTGGTCCCGTCGGCGAGCGCGGTGGCGACCCGAAACTCCTGCGCGGTCAGGGTCTCGCCGTTGGACACCGGGTGGGCGGGCCGCTGGGCGCCG
This sequence comes from uncultured Solirubrobacterales bacterium, assembly GCA_963795675.1. Classification (GTDB taxonomy): domain Bacteria; phylum Actinomycetota; class Thermoleophilia; order Solirubrobacterales; family 70-9; genus VAYN01. Next base: position 308,353 of record CAWCJB010000017.1, on the reverse strand, counting down.
GTCGCCGAGAGCTCGTCGGCGGCCCGCGCGGCCCAGGGCGTGGCGCCAAGGCGTTCGAAGCCCGCGAGCGCGTCGGCCAGCGGCTCCCGGGCGTCGACCCGGCGCCGCAGCCGGCGTAGGCGCTCGCCGTAGCAGAGCAGCGTGCGGGCCTGCTCGAACGGCATCGGCACGCGATCGTGCTCGCGCAAGGCGGCGCAGAAGGCGTCGTCGACCTCGGTCGGTTCGGCGAGCAGGCCGCGGGCACGGGCTGCCGCCGCGGCCCCGGCGGCGCTCTCGCAGCGTGCCGACCGGGCGGCCAACGCCTCGATCTCGGCTTCGGCCTCGGCAGTCGCCCCGGAGCGGATCAGCGCTTCCGCGAGGTCCCCCTGCCAGGCGACGACGCCGGGGTGGCCGATGTCGTGCTCGACGGTCAGCGCCTGCGTCCGGCGCAGCGCCTCGATCGCCGCCGGCAGCCTGCCCAGCCCGAGCTCGAGCAGTGCCTCGGCGTGGGCGGCATAGGTGTAGGCGGAGCGGCTCAGGTCGGGCCCCGGCGGGATCGCGGCCACCTTCTCGAGGCTGGCCCGGCAGGAGCGCTCGTGACCTTGGATCGCGTCGACCCGGGCGAGCGCCGCCAGCGCCATCCCGCGGGTCGCCATCTGGCCGGTTGCCTCGTGCAGGTCGAGGGCGGCGAGGGCATCGGCGCGGGCCGGGCCGGGTCGGCCGAGCCTGAAGAAGAGCTCTGAGCGGCAGGTCAGCAGGTAGGGCAGCCCGGCGAGGGCCCCGGCGCCACGCAACATCGCGTCGAAGGCTTCGACCCGCTGCAGCGACAGCACCAGGTCGCCGTCCCACATGTCGCCGGCCAGGAGCTGTAGGAAGAGCTGCGGCGGGAGTGCTCCCTGGGCCTGCTCCCAGAGCTGCGCGCGCCTGCCGACGGCGTCGGCCCGCAGTGGTGGGTGGCCGCGCATCAGTTGCAGCTCGTCGAGCCAGACCGAGGCGATCAGCTTCGGCAGCGGAGCCGGGGTATCGGCGACCAACGCCACCGCCCGTTCCTCCGCCTCCGCCGCCCGCAGGGCCGGGAAGGCGCCGATCGAGGCGAAGAGCCGCAGCTCGAAGGCGAGCGCCGGCTCCTCAGGCCCGATCCGCGCCACCTCGCCGTCGAGCAGCGCCAGTGCCTCGGCGCTGCGGCCGAGCCAGTAGAGGGCGTCGGCGCGGGCCATCTGCAGGCGGGCGCGCAGCTCCGCGCTCGCCTCGCCCTCGAGCGCCTCGGCGAGCAGCTCGAGCGCCCGTTCCTGGCGCCCGGCGGCGTGGTGCTCGAGCGCCGCCGCCCCGAGCCGACGCCGACGCGCCTCGGTGTCGGCGCCCGGGGTGAGCTCGGCAGCGCGCTCGAGCGCCGCCGCGGCCACGCCCGCGACGAGCCGGACCCGGGCCGCGCCGGCCGCAGCCTCGAGCGCCTCGGCGGCCGCGGCGTCGGGGCCCGGCGCCGCCTCGGCGCCGTGCCAGGCCGCCCGGATCGGATCGGCGCAGGCGCCTGCCAACGCCGCGTGTGCGGCGCGCCGGTCGGCCGGAGCGGCCCCGTGGTAGGCAAGCGAGCGCAGCACCGGGTGGGCAAAGCGGAAGCGACGGCCGTCGAGCTCGACCAGCCCTGAGGCCTCGGCGCGCTCGAGCGCCGGGCGCCTCTCGCCGAGCGCCGCGAGGACCTCGTCGGCATCGTCGCCGGCACCGGCGGCGGCGAGCACCGTCGCGGCGCGGGCGTCGGCGTCAAGCGCCTCCAGCCGACGGCCGAAGGCGCGTTCGAAGGCCGGCAGCGGCTCGGGGATCGAGATCGGCGCCAGGCCGGTACGTTCATCGACGCTGAGCGAGGCGGCGATCTCCCTCAGCCAGAGCGGATTGCCGCCGGTCTCGCGGGCGAGCGCCCGCGCCGCCTCCGGCGCCAGCTCCCCGTCGAGCAGCCCGGCGCACTCGTCGATCCCGAGACCCGCGAGCGCTAGCAGCGGCAGGTCCGCCCGCTCCAGCCCCCCGTCCAGGCCGGGGCGGAGCGTCGCGACCAGCGCGATCGGCTCCGCCTCGAGGCGACGGGCGGCGAAGGCGATCGCGGTCGCCGAGAGCTCGTCGATCCAGTGGGCGTCGTCGATCGCCACCAGGAGCGGCGTTGCCGCGGCGGCCTCGCCGAGCAGCCCGAGCAGCGCCGCGGCGGTCAGGTAGCGGTCGGCCGCGGCCGCCGCCGGCTCGACGCCGAGCAGCGCTCGCAGGGCGCCCCGCTGGTGCTCGGGCAGCCCCTCGAGCGAGTCGCCGAGGGCCGCGGTCAGCTCACTCGCGGTGGCGCCTTCGATCGCCGTCTCGCTCTCGACGCAGCGCAGCTCGACGGTTCGCATCCCCCGCTCGGCGGCCAGCGCCAGCGCCTCGTCGAGGAGGACGGTCTTGCCGATCCCGGCCTCGCCGACCACGAGCAGCGCGCCGGCCTGCCCCTCCGCCGCCCCCGCCAGCAGCTCCGAGAGGCGGGCCCGCTCCGGTTCGCGACCGACCACCATCGGCCCTGATGATCGACGATCCGGCGCTCGCGCGCCAGCCCTGGACGTTTGATCGACCCCCTGATGCGCGCCTCGCGACCCCCCGTAGAGAAGCGCGGCGCCCTGCCTTACCTTCCGCGCGCGGATGAGACCTGGCTGGGAGGGGAGAGGCGAGGAGATGAAGAAAGCAGCGACGGAAGGGCTCTACCAGCGTCAGCTGCCGGCGGCCGGGTGGCGACTCGGCCTTGTCCTGCTCCTGGCGCTGGCTTTTGTCGTGGCCGGCCCCCCAGGTGCACGTGGGGCGAACGTCCGCTACGCGGCCCCGAGCGGCGCCGGCGCGCAGCCTTGCCTCCAATCCGCTCCCTGCAGCCTGGAAATTGCGCTGAAGGGGACCGGGAAAGACGGAGTTCACGAAGGCGACATCGTCGTGGTCGAGCCGGGCACCTACCATCCCGCCACCGGAATCGCCTTCGAACACGTGAGCTCGGTCGGCGGCGAACCGGGGGCGCCGCCGCCGCTGATCGAATCGGCCGGCAGCTTCGGGCTCGAGCCGGGGGGCCCTGTTGATGTTCATGACCTGCGCATCAACCAGCCGGCCGGCCAGGGTGACGGTCTCACCCTCCTCAATGGCAGCAGCGCCGAACGGGTCTACGTGACCAACGACGAGGAAGGCGCCGGCTCGGGGGCATGCCATCTGTTCGGCACCGTGGCGCTGCGCGACAGCCTCTGCGAGAACACCGCCCAGGCCGGACAGGGCACGGGAGTGACCGCCACCACCGGCGCGAGCTCCACCTCGACCGCAACCCTCGACAACGTCACCGCGGTCGGCCTGGTGGGAATCTCGCTCCGCACCACGGGGGGCTCGACGATGAAAATCGAAGGAACCAACGTGCTCGCCTCCGGGAGCATCGACGACCTCCTGCTGAGTACCGACTCATCCGCCGGCACCACCTCGACGATCAAACTCAGCCACTCGGATTTCAGCACCCACGCCACCGAAGGCACCGGCAACTCCTTCACCTCGCCGAGTGCGCGGCAGAACGTGAGCGCCAAACCGCTGTTCGTCAACGCCGCCGCCGGGGATTTCCACGAGGCGCCCGGCTCGCCGACGATCGCCACCGGCGACCTCTCGGTCGTGCAACCCGGCGAGCTCGACCTCGGCGGTGCTCCGCGCTCGGGCCCGCTCACCTGCGGCGCGGCCCCGACCGTCGACATCGGCGCCTACCAATCGCCCGGCGACTGCGGTACGCCGTCTTCCTCACCCGCCCCGCCGTCGCCCCCAGGGTCGACGCCACCGTCGCCGGCAGGGCCGCGTGTTCGCGTCAAGTGTCCGCTGAGCGCCAAGCCCGGACGCTGCAAGCTCGAGCTCGAGGTCGTCGCCGCGAAGCCGAAACGGATCAAGGGCAGGTGGGGCAGGCCGAAGCCGGAGAGCGCCGTCGCCAGGGTCAAGCTCGCCGCCGGCAAGACCGCGCTCGTCAGCCTGAAACCGAAGGCCAAGTTCGTCGCCAAGCTCGAGGCCGCCGCGAACCTCCTGTTGCGCGAGGTAGAGACGGTGAAGGGGGAGACCAAGACCAGCTACCCGCGGCTGCGAGTGGTCAAGTGAAAGCGGGGGGACGGCCCTCTCGCTCGATCGCCGGTGGCGCGACCGCGACCGGCGTCCTGCTCGCCGCCGCGCTCTTCTTCGCGGCCCCGGCCGCCGCCAACACCTTCACGATCCCCGCCGGGGCCGGCGCCGCGAACGCGAGCGACGGAGCTGCAGCCTGACCGAGGCGGCGGAAGCCGCGAACACCGACACCGTCGACAACGAGTGTCCGGCCGGCACCGGCAGCGACACCATCTTGCTCACCGGCGGCACTTACGTCGTCGGCAATCTGCAGCTCGGTGATCCGACCGCCGGCCAGTCGACGACGGTGGAGCGCCTCGGCGCGGCCCCGGTGACGATCGAGTCGCAGACTCTCAACAAAGTGATGACGATCAACGGCGGCAGCGGTGGGGTGACCATCTCCGGGGTGACGATCAGCGGTGGCGTGCTGAACGTCGCCAGCGCGATCGGCGCCGGCATCGCCGTCGGCGGCGGTCCCTTCACCCTTACCGACAGCACCGTGACCGGCAACGCCGCGACCGCCGCCGGGGATTCGGGAGGCGGAATCGCCGCCGGCGCGGGCGCCGGCGCGATGACGCTCGTCAACGACACGATCAGCGGCAACTCGGCGGCGGGCGACGGGGGCGGCATCGTCTTCGGCAACGGCGCCGGCAACCAGCTGACGCTTGAAAACGTGACGATTGCCGACAACCACGCGAACTCCGACGGCATCGGGGGCGGGAACGGCGGTGGGGTCGCCCGCGTCGTCTTCGCGCCGGCGGTGATCCTCCACAACACGATCATCGCCGGCAATTCCGGCGGCGGCGCCCCGGACTGCGTCGGGTTCGCGAGCGGTGGCACGATCACCCACAGCGGCAACCTGATCGGCGACCTCAGCGGATGCGGCTATCCGGCGTCCGGGCCCGGCGACATCACCGGCGTCAGCCCATTGCTGGGGCCCCTGGCCGACAACGGCGGTCCGACCCAGACGCAGGCGCTGCTCGTCGGCAGTCCGGCGATCGACCACGCGGCGGCACCCTGCCCGGCGACCGATCAGCGTGGGGTCGCGAGACCGCAGCTGGCGGGCTGCGATATCGGCGCCTTCGAGCTCGTACCGGCTCCCCCGGCGGTCGCCGGATCCCCGCCCTCCGCGAACCCGCCGCCGACGGCGAAGCCATCGGGCGCGTTCAGGTTCGCGAAGCTGAAGCTGAACAAAGTCGCAGGCACCGCGATGCTGACGGTCGTCGTCCCCGGACCGGGGAGCATCGTCCTGCGCGGCAAGGGGCTCATGCGCCGATCGAGGAAGGCGCCAGCTGCCGGTCCGGTCCAGCTCGTCGTCGCGCCTGGGAAGGGGCTGAAGCGCAAGCTCGACAAGGCAGGCGCGGAGAAGGTCACCGTCACGATCACCTTTACCCCGCTCGGTGGGGATCCGAGCACCAGGTCCAAGGCCGTCAAGCTGATCGCGAGGCGTTGAATGCCGCCCCGGGACGCCTGCGTGCGCCGGTCGGCGATCGCGTTGGCGATCCTCGCCGGCCTGCTCGGGCTCGCCGCTTCCGCCCAGGCCCAGACCTTCACGGTCACCAACCTCTCCGACTCCGGCGCCACCGGCGACGGCAGCCTGCGCGGCGAGGTGGTTGCGGCCAACGCCAACCCGGGCGCCGACACGGTCGCCTTCGCGCCGGGGCTGACGGGGACGATCACCTTCGCCGGCGAGGGCATCATCATCTCCGATCCTGTCGACATCGAGGGTCCGGGGCCGGCGATCGTGACGGTCAAGCAGACGGCTGCGCACCGCGTCTTCAACGTCGAAGCGATCGAAGACAAGCCGGTGACGATCGCGGGCCTCAAGATTGCCGACGGCACCGCCCCGAGCGGCGGAGCAAATCCTGGGATCGGCGGCGACATCATCAACTCGGGCGCCACCCTCGCTCTGGTCGACGATCTGATCGTCGGCGGCGAGGCCGGCGACGAGGGCGGCGGGATCGCCAGCTTCGAAGGGCCGCTGATCCTGCGCTCCTCGACGGTCAGCGGCAATCACGCCGTCGGCGACGCCGGACTCGTGGCCGGTGGGTCGTCGGAGTCATGGACGATCGAATCCTCGACCATCGCCGGCAACGTCGCGTTGGGCTTCGACGGTGGTGTTTTTCTGCTGACCTCCAGCACGGGACTGATCGCAGACTCGACGATCTCCGGCAACAGTGCCAAAGGAAACGCCGGGGGAGATTTGAGCCCGGCCGCCGGAGGGGCGATCATCGTGCGCAACTCGACGATCGCCGGCAACGTTGCGGCCGAAAGCGCCGGCGGGCTCGAAACCTACCTCGGTGCCGGCGGTAGGGTGACCATCGAAGACTCGACGATCGCCGCCAACCACGCCTTGGGCGGCGAAGGTGGTGGGATCCGTGCGGTCGACCCTGGGCTGACGCTCACCGACACGATCGTCGCCGCCAATACGGCGACCGGAAAAGGTCCTGACATCTTCGGCTTCGGCGGCCCCGTGGCGAGCGCCTTCAGCCTGATCGGCAACCCCGCTGGAGTGACGCTGAACGAAACCGTCCCGGGCTCGGATCTGAGCGGGGTCGATCCCCAGCTCGGCCCGCTGCAGGACAACGGCGGCCCGACCGAGACGATGGCGCTCACCCCGACCAGCCCGGCGGTCAACAAGGGCGGCGGTTCGCTCGGCTCCGACCAGCGTGGCGACACCCGACCGGTCCTCTATCCCGGCGCGCCGCTCTCCGCCGCGCCGGGGGCCAACGGCGGCGACATCGGCGCCTTCGAGCTGCAGGTCCCGGTTTCCCCGGTCACGCCGACGCCGGCACCGGTGGCGCCGCCGTCGCCAACCAGGCGGCTCCGCGTCCGCGTCAGCTGCCCGCAGGGCGCCAAGCCCGGCGGCTGCGCGTTCAAGCTCCAGGTCTTCTCGGCGAAGCCGCACCAGGCGAAGCGGAAAGTCAAACGGGGCCGCGCCAAGAACCCGGTCGCCGAGAGCGCCATCGCGAAGGTCAAGCTGGGGCCAGGCCACAGCACGCTCGTCACCCTCCACCCGAAGCCCAAGTTCGCCGCCCGACTCGCCGCCGCGACGAAGCTGCTGGTGCGGGAGGTCGAGACCGTGGATGGTTCGACCCGCACCAGCTACCGGCGCCTCAAGGTGGTCCCGTGAATGGAGGCCGTCGCGGGCCGCTCCTTCTCGCCGCGATTGTCTCCGCGCTGATCGGGGCCGGCGCGCCGGCGGCCAGGGCCGAAGCGCCGCCCGGCCCCCGCCTGGCCTACCTGCGGTGGGGGCTCGTCGCCGGTGAGCCGCTGGAAGTCGACAGTGCGGCCCCCGACGGGAGCGCCGTGCAGCTGCTGGCAGGCGGTCCGTCGAACCCCGTGCCCCTGCCAAATGTCTACGGCGGGATCTCCTGGTCCCCGAGCGGCTCTTCGCTGGCCTTCGTCAGCGGCGTCGTGCCTGGGTCCGAATACGAGCCTGGGTTTGTCTACATCGTGCCCGCCGCCGGCGGTGTCGCCGACCAGGTACCGGGAAGCGAAGGCGCGACCAATCCGGTCTTCGCCCCCGACGGGCGCTCGTTGGCGGTCGAGCGAAGCCGTCACGCTTCGCACCACCGCCGCGGCGGCAGGGGAGCGGAGTTCGAAACCTCGGTCTGGTTGCTCGGCCTCGAAGGGGGCTTCATCCGCAGGCTGACGCGGTGGCAGCCGAGGCCGATGGTTCCGGCTTCGTTCTCACCCGACGGCAAGGTCGTGGCGATCACCCGTGTGGCTCGCAACGGCCGCAAGGACGCCGTCGCGATCAGGCTCGACGGCGGCGGAACTCACCTGATCGCCACCGACGCCGCCAATCCCGTCTACTCGCCCAGCGGCTCGAGGGTGGCGGTGGTGCGCCCGAGCGGGTTCAGCACCGACATCTTCGTCGGCAGAAGTGACGGCTCCCACCTGAAGCGGATCAGCGACGGCGAAGCCGAGCACTGGCCGGCCTGGGACCCGAGCGGCCTGCGCCTCGCCTTCGTCAGCTACGACGGGCCGGTCTTCCCGCAATCGCTGCTCGGGATCGGCGGCACTCTGGTCGAGATCAACGCCGACGGCAGTTGTGAAACGAAGATCCGGTCTTCGCCGGCGGTAGCGCTCCTGGCCCCGGCCTGGCAACCGGGTGCCGATCGAGGTGCCGGCCGCATCAGCTGCTGAGGAGAGGTCGGTGACCGTGTCCAGCTAGGCCAGGCGCCGCGTCACCGGCCGGTGGCACCGGGCGTCGTCATGCCTATCGGAGTATCCGCGGCAGCCCGAAGTGCGCGAAGGCACTGTTGCCACCAAACCAGGTGATCGCGGAGATCTGCCGGCCCTCTAGGGTCAGGACGACCATTCCGTACAGTCGGGCGATCTCGGTCTGAGGGGGTGGGAAGTAGACGCCGAATGCGGGTTGGGTGTTGGCGCGGGTCGGTACCAGTAGCGGCGCGCCTCGCGTGATCGTGCGCTCGCGTAGGAACGAGCCGATCTGGGCGGGACCCTGGTATTCGTAGGGCTCGGGCGGCATCGTCAGCCACGCCTCGTCGGTCAGTAGCGCGACGATGCCATCGATGTCGCCTGTCTGGAGCGCGTCGGCGAAGCGGCCGACGGTGTCGCGCTCGCGTCTGGAGTCGGGGAGCGGCGCCCGTTCGCGTTCGGCGGCCGGCAGCCGCGATTCGAATGCCGCGCGGGCGCGGCGCAACAGGCTGTTGACCGACTGTGCGGTGGTGTCGAGCATCTCGGCGACCTCCTCCGCGCGGTAGCCGAGCACGTCCCGGAGCACCAGCACCGCGCGCTGGGGCGGGGACAGATGCTGAAGGCCGACGATGAACCCCAGCTCGATCGCCTCTTTGGTCTCGTAGCGCGCCTCCGGCCCGGGAGCTTGGTCCGGGATCCCCTCCAGCAGGACGTCGGGGAAGGGCTCCAGCCAGATCGCCTCGCCGTAGCGGGTGGGCTCGGGCCTCTCGGTCATCCGCTGCAGGTCCTCAGGGCGGCGTCGGGTCGCTCGGAGCGCATCGAGGGCGCGGTTGGTCGCGACCTGGTAGAGCCAGGCACGGACCGACGCGCGGCCTTCGAAGCCCTCGAGGCCACGCCAAGCGGCGAGGAGGGTCTCCTGGAGGAGGTCCTCCGCGTCGTGGACCGACCCGACGATCCGGTAGATGTGGATCTGGAGCTCACGCCGGTACGGGTCGGTCAGCTCGCGGAACGCATCCACGTCTCCGGCGCGTGCACGCACGAGCACCTGGCTGGTCACGCTCGCGTCCCCGCACCGACTGTTCCTTTCGCCCGCATCACCGTTATGACGTCGGCGCGCGCCGAAATTCGTCGCCCAATTTCCCGCGCCGCGGACGCCTCTACCCACGAGACACCCACAAGCCCGAGTAAGGAGAACGAAAGATGGGAAAGATCGTGGTCAGCCAGAACGTCACGCTCGACGGCGTTGTCGAGGACCCGAGCGGCGAGGGAGGGTTCAGGCACGGCGGCTGGTTTCAACAGTTCATCGGCGAGGACTTCGAGGCATGGGCGGAGCTCGAGCTCGCCGAGGCACGAGGGGCCGAGGCCCTGTTGATGGGTCGGCGCAGCGACGAGTACTTCGGCAGACGGTCGCCGACCCAGAGCGGCGAGTGGGTGGACAGTTTGAACCGCCTGCCCAAGTACGTCGTGTCCTCGACCCTGGAGGAGCCCATCTGGACGAATGCGACCGTGCTGAAGGGCGAGGTCGTCAGCGAGGTCTCGACGCTCAAGGAACAGATACAGGGGGAGATCGTCGTGTACGCCAGCCGCCCGCTCGTGCGCACGCTGATGGAGCACGACCTGGTCGACGAGCTGCGGCTGACCGTCTTCCCGGTCGTGCTCGGTGCCGGCGAGCGCCTCTTCGGCGAGACGAGCGACAAGCGACCCCTGCGCCTGATCCACACGAAGACCGTCGGGAACGGCCTCGCCCACCTGACCTACGAGCGCGCCCGGGAGGCCTAGCCGATCGATCCCACGAGCTCGGCGCCCGGGTAGGGGACGCGGCCGTCCCGGCCACGGCCCGGGCAGGCTGTGGCCGTGGCCGAGACGGCCGGGGGTGCGGGGAGCGGAGGATCCGATCCGTCACGAGAGCGCGCCGGGTCCGTCACCGATGTCGGGCCTCGTCACGAAGACGCCGGGAACGTCACTCTTCCTCCCGTCTTCTTCAGACGTCGCAGACACGTGACCCTGGTTTTGGTCCCCTATAGGGGACCAAAAGTCGACAGCGCCTTCTGGGGCCTCGATTCCGGTCCCCAGGGCCGGAAAGCGTGACGTTCTCGGCATCTTCGTCGACGACCCGGTGTCCGGGCGGCTCTTCCGCGCGGACCCGTCACGGAAGCGTGGACGTCACGACCTGTGCCCTCTTCCCTGAGAAAACCCCTCACGTCCCGGGCGTCTCGTGGCGGCCACAGCCTGCCCGGGCCGCCACGAGACGCCCGGGACGCACCTCGGACGGCCGCCCCGGCCGCGGATTCCGCCGTCCCTTTCGTGGAATCGATCGGCTAGGCGCGAGTGGGGAATCACGGCCGAGCGAATTAGTCTCGGCCGATGGAATGCTTCCGCGCCGACGACGCAGATGACCAGGCGCCCCTCGCGCCCGACGCCGGGGTCGGGCAGCCCGAGGTGCTCGTCCCGCTCTGGTGGCTGTTGGGCCTGCTCGGCCTGGCGGAGGCACTGCACGAACTGTTCGGGCTGGGGTCTCCCGACGACGTCTTCGGGCTCGGGATCCAGGCCTTCCTGCAGGTTGTCGCCGCGATCATCTGCCTGGCGCGCGCGTACTACGAGCCCCGCGGCCGGCCTGCCTGGCTCTGGATCGGGTCCGGACTGGCCTGTTGGGCGCTCGGAACCGTACTCTGGGACCTGCTGTACTCCGCCGATCCGCGGCCGCCGTACCCCTCGGTCGCCGACGCTCTCTGGCTGGCCTGGTATCCGTTGACCGCGCTGGGCCTGGCGCTACTGATCCGCGAGCGGGTACGGAGCTTCGAGCTGCACCGCTGGATGGACGGGCTGGCGGTGATGCTGGTGGTGATGACCCCGGCGGTGGCGCTGATCGTCCAGCCCGCGGCGACCAGCTCCGCCGACAACGGGGTGACCACGGTCCTCGACTTCAGCTATCCGATCCTCGACGTCCTCCTGGTCGGCGGGATCCTCGGGGTCTGCGGACTGCTCGGCTGGCGGCCCGGCCGTACCTGGATCCTGCTCGGCCTCGGCTGCACGATGATCGCGTTGGCCGACGGCTTCTTCTCGGTCCAGCAGGCGCGCGGCTCGCTGGTCGAAGGCGACTACGGCTTCCTCTGGAGCGCCGGGGCATTGCTGATCGCCGGAGCCGCCTGGGCCTCGACCCCCGCCGACGAGAGCCGACTGGAGGTCTACGGCTGGCGGGCGATCGTGCTGCCGGTGGCGGCGCAGCTCTGCGCCGCCGGGATCCAGGTCTACGGGCTCTTCCACGAGCTCGGCCGCAGCGAGCGGTTGGTCACTCTGATCGTCCTGATCGTCGCGACGGTGCAGATCGTGATCTCCAGACCGCGGGCGCCCTCCGGTGATCCGCCCTGAGGGCCCCGGTCGCGGGACCCGCGGTCGGGGGCGCGCACGCGCCCCCGACCATCATGGGTCAGCGTTTGGTCAGTTCTTCGATGAACTGATCGCCCGGGGATCCGATACCGGTCATCGAGTCGAACCCTGCGGCCGCAGACAGCGACTCGGGTGCTTCCTCGAGTTCCACTTCGCATTCGCCGGTTTCTTCGTTTTCCTGTGGGCAGAAGTACTCGGTCGCCCCTTCCAGGCCGAGGATCCTCGCCGTGGTGAGGACGCCCGCTTCCGCGTTTTCGCTGTTGAGGTAATCGTTGCGGACTACCGCCTGCTTGCCGGCAGGCAGGATGTCGTAGAACGCCTGCGAGTTCTGCCCTCCGGCATCCAGGTGGTACAGCAGCGGATTCACGAATCCGAGCGAGCCTCGGGCCGCTTGGTCGGCGTCCGCCAGCACCCCGGCGAGCAGCGGCGATGACAGGCTGGTCCCACCGATGCGGTACTGGTCGTAGTAGGTGCCGTCGGCGAATTCCTGGGTCTCGCCGACGAGCATGCCGGTCGAGGGATCCCCCTCCATCGAGATGTCCGGCACGACACGGTTCAGCTCGCCCGTCCCGGCCTTTGCGGCGATTTCTTCGGGCACCACCGGTTCCTGATACCAGGGCTCGGCGTACTGGTTGGAGGTCCCGCCGCCCCCGCCGTAGTCGTATTCACCGGGTGCTTCCGGCAGCCACTGGCCGACTTCGGCGGGTTCGCATCCGCCGAGGCTCGCCAGTTCTTCGGTGCAGAGGGCGCTGATGCCGGTCGACCAGCCGACCTCGTCGAGGCGGTTGTTCTGCGCGCCGATCTCGACGCTGGTGCCGCCGACCGCGGTCGCGTAGGGGCTCGTCCCCGGGAACGACGGCTGCTGCGAACCGGAGACGATGAAGTTGTCGCCTTCATCACCGGACGAGAACTGCACGCCCACGCCGGTGCCGGCTGCCATCAGGAGCACGTGGTTGAACGCTTCCCTCGATTCGGCGGTTTCGGCTTCTTCTTCTTCGGGACCGTTGCTCCAGGAGTCGGTCACGACGTTCGCCAGGTGGCCGTCGACCACTTCCTCGACCGCGTTGTACAGGGACACGGTGCAGTTTTTTCCGCCGACGTAGAGCACCTTCGCGCCGGGTGCCATCGCGTGCACGGCCTCGACGTCGAGCGTCTGCTCGCCCGACCAGCCGGACGCTTCACACTCTTCGGTCTTGGTGAACGGACGCTGGATCATCTCCTTGAACTGGCCCGGCCGCCACGGCTGCGAGCTCTGATTCCTCTTCGCGTATTCGACCGCATCGCTGTAGAGCGTCGGCGACACGTAAGCGTCGGTGATCGCGACCGTCACGCCCGCGCCGTTGTTGCCGTTGGCGATGGCGCCGGTCAGGTTGTAGGCGCCCTGCAGCTGCGCGGGCTTGTAGCCGCACACCGCATACGGCAGTGGGTTCGGGAAACCGTCCCCGAAGGCCGGCAGGGTGTCGGCGAGCTCCTGACCGTAGTAGGCGGAGCAGGGAGTCCCGACCCGGAAGCCGAGCGGCTGCGGGATTTCTTCTTCTTCGGATTCCGGCGGCCGGCCGTGGTGGCCGTGCCATCCGGACGGGCCGCGACCGCCGTTGTCGGCGCCGGTGAGATCCGCCGGCTTTACGTGGATCTCGTTGACGCCGCGCACGCCCGAGATGAGCGATGCCACATTCGTCGGGGCGCTCAGCGACGATGACGCAAGGCGAACCGATTCTTCGCCGACTTCGTAGTTGGCGAGCGTCGTTTCGAAATACGCTTCGATCTGTTCGGCGGTCCCTTCGGCCTCGATCGTCATCCGGTCGGGAGCCACCTTCGTGATCTTGATGCCGGCTCTGCGCAGCGACCTCTCGACTTCCCTGTCCGCCTTGACGCTCGGCGAGAAGCGGCTCTCCCACTGCTGCGGGGTCAGGTACCTGCGGTACTTGCGGCTCGTCGGATCGGTCGCTTCCTTGGCGAACGCTTCCGCGCCGGCAAGGTCCTTCAGTTCGATGCCGACGTCGAATTCGATCAGTTCCCCCGAAGGCGTCGGGGCGGTTTCATTTGCGGGCACGGCCGCCGCGGCCTTGTCCTGGATCTTCGTCGAGGTCGCCGCGCCGGCGGGGACCGTTGGGATCAGCAAGAACGCAACACCCGTAAGAAGGGCGGCGAACCAGCCCTGGGACCACAGCTTCTTCATCGATACACCCGCCGTCATTCGTGATTTGGGGGTACTCCCGAGGCGCCGGCGTACCGTCCCAGACCCAGTCCACGCCCGATCCGTCGAGAATTTTTGCCTCCTACCCAAAACTCGCCAAAGCGAATCAGCACCGCGTGACAGTCCTTGCCGACTGCATCGGCACCACGGTTGATGACGCGGCGGATCCCTCACCGATGTCGGCGCAGAGCACGCAGGTCGCCGACCGGGCCGAGATGACGCAGCTTGTCGGGATTGACGACCGATCTGATGCATTGGACCTGGCCTGCGGCGATGTCGAGGCTCATCGTCCCGACCAGCCTGCCCTCACCGTCGAAGAAGAGCCTGGCCGGTTGCCCGTTGACCTCGGCGGGGCGGGAGACGACCCCGAAGCGGCCGGCGGTGCGCATGCCCCCGAGGAGCGTCCGCGCCACCTTGACGCGGCCGTGGAGCGGGCGCTTGATCGCCGGCGCCTTGCCGCCGCCGTCGCCGCGAAGGACGACGTCGTCGGCCAGCATCTGCTCCAGCTCCTCGAGGTCGCCGTCTTCGGCGGCCGCGAAGAAGCGGTCGGCGAGTGCCTCCCGCCGTTCCCGCGAGGCCTCGAACCGAGGGCGCCCCTCCTCGACGAGTCGGCGGGCCCTGGCGGCGAGCTGGCGGGAGTTCTGCTCGCTGGTGCCGATGATCCGCGCGATCCGGTCGTAGGGCTCGTCGAATACCTCGCGCAGCAGGAAGGCTGCCCGCTGCTCGGGCGAGAGGGTCTCGAGCAGGACGAGGAAGGCGAGCGAGAGCGAGTCGGCCGTCTCGGCCTTGCGGGCGGGATCCTCGTCGGCGCTGGTCAGCAGTGGCTCGGGCAGCCATTCGCCGACGTAGGTCTCGCGCCGGTGGGTCGCCGAGCGGAGCTGGTCCAGCGCCAGCCGTGAGACGACCGTGGACAGGTAGGCGCGCGGCGACTCGATCCGCTCACCACCGTCGCGCGCCCGGTGCAGGCGGAGGAAGCCCTCCTGCACGACGTCTTCCGCATCGCTGACGCTGCCGAGCATCCGGTAGGCGATCGCGAACGCCGAGCGACGCAGCTCGTCGAACTCCTGGTCAGGCATCGCGCTCGCCCAGTCCCTCCATGAAGCCCTGCCGCCAGCTCGGGTAGCGAAGCTCGAGGCCGAGCTCTCGCTTGGCCTTCTGGTTCGAGGATCCCTTCGCCTCGGTCATCATCGCGGTCGCCATCTCCCCGGCGAGCAGCCGGGCGAGCCAGCGTGGCATATGCCGTGGTGGCTTGGCGCCGAGGGCCTTCGCCAGCACGGGGAGCCACTCTGACTGGGCCGCGGGCTCGTCGTCGACGATGTTGTAGACGCCGGGCCTGCCGCGCTCGATCGCGATCACGGTCGCCGCCGCGGCGTCGTCGACGTGGATATAGGAGGTGATGCCCTCGCCCTTGCCGATGATCGGGAAGCGACGTTTGCCGACGGGCCCGGAGAGCGGGGCCTCCGGGTCCAGGCTGACCGCGGTCCCGGGGCCGTAGAAGCCGCCGTAGCGCAGCGCGATGCCATCGCCCCAGTCGATCGACGTCACCGCCCGCTCCAGATAGAGGATCGCGTCGAGGCCGGGCTGGGTCAGCCCCGCCGGGCCCGGATCGATCGGTTCGTCCTCGGTCTCCACCGGCCCGCCCGTCGGTGAGAAGCGGAAGGCGCCGAAGCTCTGCGCGACGAAGCGGCGCGCGCCGACCGCCCGCCCGGCGGCGAGGAGGTGGTCGGTGGCCTCGGTGCGCAGCCGCCCGGTCATGATCGCCCCCTCGAAGCGCTCCGGGTGCCGCGCGTCCTTCAACGACATCGGGCCCGACAGCGAGGTCAGCTCGTGGACGATGACCTCGGGCTCCGCGGCAGCGACCGCCTGGGCGACCGCGTCGGGGTCGAGCGCGTCGGCCACGACCGGCCGCGCGCCGAGACCGCGCACCAGATCCTGTTTCGACGGACTCCTGGTCATCCCGACCACCGCGTGTCCTGCCTCCACGAGCTGCGGGATCAGCGATCTTCCGATGACACCGGAGGCGCCCGCTACGAAGACCTTCATCATTGCTCCTCTCGTCGCTTGCCTCCATGAGACGAGACAGCGGGGGCGTTTGTGACAGTCGGCCAACGGATCACCGTCGGCGTATCCGTCTCATCCCGCTCGGCGGTAACAGATGTGCGTCGCCAGCGGGGAATGGAGGACCTCGACGGGCTCGAGATCGAACTCGGCGACGTCGTTGAATATCCCCTCGCCGGAGCCGAGTAGAACCGGGGCGATGTCGAGCCAGAGCTCGTCGATGACGCCCGCCTGCAGCGCCTGGCGGACGGTCGAGGCGCCGCCCGCGATGTCGACACCGTCTGCGCCGGCGGTCTCGCGGGCCTGGGCGTAGGCGGCGTCGAAGCCATCGGTGACGAAGTGGAACGTCGTCCCGCCCTTCATCTCGATCGGCGCGTGAGCGTGATGGGTCAGGACGAACACGGGCGCGTGGTAAGGCGGCTCGGGCCCCCACCAGCCCGACCACTCCTCGTCCCACTCGCCGCGGATCGGGCCGTACATGTTGCGGCCCATGACGTAGGCGCCGCGGGGGCGCATCAGACGGCTTTCGGCGTCGGCGTCCGCCTCGTTCGCGCGCTCGTCGCCAAGGTGCCAGGCGTGAAGCTCGAGGCCCCGCTTGCCGAGCGGGTCGTCGCGGCTTTGATCCGGCCCGGCGACGAAGCCGTCGAGGGAGATCGACATGTGGCAGGTGGTGTCGGCCATTGCTCTCCTCCAAAAGTGGTTGTGATTTGCAAGCGGCAGCTTGCGGGCGGAACCGTATCAGAGTGGTTGCAGCCTGCAAGTACCATGGAGGACATGGCTATGCCCCCTGCGGGCGAACCGCGCTCCGGGTGTCCGATCAACGCGACGATCGAGGTGATCGGCGACCGCTGGTCGCTCCTCGTCCTGCGCGACGTGATGTTCGGCAACCGCCGCCACTTTCGTGAGCTGCAGAAGCACTCGGAGGAGGGAATCGCCTCAAACATCTTGGCGGACCGGTTGCGGCGCCTCGTCGCCGGCGGCCTGCTCACCCGGGAGGACGTCGGCCGCGGCCGACGGGCGACCTACAGCCTCACCGAGGCGGCGATCGAGCTCGTGCCGGTGATGGCAGCGCTCGGATCCTGGGGGCTCCGCCATCGGCCGACGACGGCCACGCTCCGCGTGCGGGCAGAGCTGCTGGCGGACGGCGGCCCCGAGCTGTGGGCGGATTTCATGGACGAGCTGCGCGCCGAGCACCTCGGCGCACCGTCCCCGCCGGACGACCGCCCCCGCGCCACCGAGCGCCTTGCCGCGGCCTACGCCGAGGCTGTCGCCGCCGAGGTGACCTGAATAGGGCTCGGCGGCACGCTCATGCGCGCCGCGCGAGCAGGACGATCGGGATGGTCCTGTTCCCAGCCAGCCGCGCGTAGAAGTCGTAGCCGGGATAGAGCGCGGTGAGCGCCGGCCACAGTCGTCGGCGCTCGTCGTCCTCGGCGACGCGGGCGCGGACGGCGCGCACCTCGCGCCCGATCTGCAGCGTCGTGTCCGGGTTGGCGACCAAGTTGTGGAACCACGCCGGGTGCGTCGACTGGCCGGCCTTCGACGCGACGACGACGATGACGTCGTCCTGTTCGTAGTAGATGAGCGGCGAGGTCCGGCGCCTGCCGCTGCGCGCGCCGACGTGGTCGACCAGCGCGATTCGCGCCCTCGGATGGCCGGGGAGGTGACCGCCGAGGCGCCCGCCCGTGTGTCGATAGAGCCAGACGTGGATCCGCGCCGAGCGCCGGCCGAGGTAGAGACCGCGCCGGTTCGCGAACTGCGAGACGCGATCGACGAGGTTCATCGCGGACGCAGCTCCAGTAGTGGGATGCGACGGCCGCTGCGCGCGGCGTGTGCGCGGTAGGTGGCGTTGGGCGGGTAGAAGCGTTCGGCCAGCTCCCACAGCCGCGCCTGCTCGGCCTCGTCGGCGACGACCGCGGCGCGATAGGCGCCGCGACCGAGCCGGACCGCGGGGTGGGCGACCGCGTTCTCGAGCCAGAATGGGTCGCGCGGGGCGCCGGCTCGGGACGCGACGACGATGACGCTGTCGCCATCGCTGAAGTAGATGACGACGCGCCGGTGCGGGCGGCCGTTGCGCAGGTCGCGCGTCTCGATCACGGCGGCGGGGAACGGCAGGAGCGCGGCGAGGCGTCCGCCCGTGAGGCGCATCAGGCGCGGCGCGAGCCTCCACACGACCAGCCGAAACGGCAGCGAGCGCTCGGCCGCCGCCATCAGTGGGCTGCTCATGAGGCCCAGGACCAGCCTGCGCAGCCCGGTGGGTTCGACCGGTTCGGCGTAGCGGATCATCGGCGGGCGAAGCGCTCCGGGTTGACGAAGTTCCGGATCGCGACGATCTGGCCGTCGGCGATCTCCAGCGCCGTGATCGCGTACTGGTCACCGTCCGGGCGGAGGAGGCGCACGCCCAGCTCGCCGTTGACAAGTACGAACCGCGGCACGAGGTCGCTCGGCATGTTTCCGGTGCGCCGTACACCGGCGTAGAAGCGCGCGATCTTCGCGGCGCCCTGGATCGGTTTGCGGGCGACCTTGCCGTTACCGCCGCCGTCGGAGTACTGGATCGCGTCAGCAGCCAGCAGGTCGCGCAGCTGCTCCTCGTCGCCCTGGCCGGCGGCCACCATGAACGCGGTCGTCAAGCGCTCCTGCTGGGCGCCGTCGACAGGCTGCCGGCGCGACGCGTCACCGACGCGGTTCCGGGCGCGGCCGGCGATCTGGCGGGCGTTGGCCGGCGAGACCTCGATCGCGTCGGCGATCTCGCCGTACTCGAGGTCGAAGACGTCGCGCAGGACGAGCACGGCGCGCTCGATCGGATTGAGTCGCTCCAGCGCGACGAGCAGCGCGAGGCTCAGACGCTCGGCCTCGATCACCACCGCCTCGGGGTCGTCGGGTGCGCTCAGGAGGGGGTCGGGCAGCCAGATGCCGACGTAGGTCTCGCGCCGGACACGGGCCGAGCGCAGCCGGTCGACGGCCAGGCGCGTCACCGTCGTGACGAGGAACGCCTCGGTATTGCGAATCTCGGCGTGATCGACAGACTGCCAGCGCACCCACGCGTCCTGCACGACGTCTTCGGACTCGGCGATCTCGCCGACGATCGCGTAGGCGACACCCAGCAGGCGGGGGCGGTGGGCAGCGAAGACCTGGTCGGTCACGCCGTCATTCTCGCCTGGCGGAGAAGCTCTCACGAACAGAAGACGAGGCCGCGCCCGGATCTGTGACAGCGCGGGCTGGAGGTCAAAGACCAGACGCGTCGCCGGATCCGGGGTCGCGCCAGAACTTGGTACGCAGCGGTTATCCTTCGGACACCAGTCGGGTACAGAGGAGCGACGGCGGAAGCAGACATCTTGGACAGCGCGGCGGGAGGGCGGCGCATTGACCGGTGAGCCAGGCGAAGTGTCGGCAACGGTGCCTGACGACGGCCCCCAAAACGCGAGGCCGCAGTACCGCAAGCTGCGCCCGGCGCGAGGACGCTCGGCGCCTAAGGTGGCCGCCCATCAGCGCGCCCGCATCCACGGCGCGATGATCGAGCTCGTCGCCGATAACGGTTACGACACGGTCACCGTGCGTGAGCTGGTCGGTCGGGCGGGGGTCTCGACGCGCGCCTTCTACCAGCAGTTCGACAGCAAGGAAGATTGCCTCCTCTCGACCTACGACGTGTTGATTGGACGGACGGCGCGCCATATCGCGGCGGCCTACGAGGGCGGGTACGACTGGCGCGGGCGGTTGCGTCTGGCGTTCGTCGCCGTCGCTCGTGAGGTCGCCGAGGACCCACGAGCGGCGCGGTTCGTGCTGGTGGAGGCGCCAGGGGTAGGTCCGGAGGCGCTCGACCGGCTGGGGCATGCCTCGGAAGTCTTCGGAGCGATGCTTCAACGGTGTTTCGCCCGGGCGCCCGAAGCGATCGAGCTGCCGCCCCTGCTCATCCGGGGCATGGTCGCCGGATTGACCCGTGTCCTGCGCGCCTATCTGCTGGAGGGGCGGGAGTCTGATCTGCCAGGTCTCGCCGAGGGAATGCTGGAGTGGGCGCTCTGCATCCGCAGCGAGGCCTTTTTGGAGCTCGACCACACCGCGTCGACGGCGATTGCCGTGCCGGCAAATGGGGACGCGCCCGGTGGCATCGATCGAAAGGCGTTTGGCGACGATCGCGCGCTGATCCTCTCCGCGGCAGCGCGGCTCGGCGCCAGCGAAGGTTACGGCGAGCTGTCGATACCCCGCATCCGGGCAGCGGCGGGAGTCTCCCGCAAGAGCTTCGACGCGCATTTCGAAGGCGTCAAGGACTGCTTTCTCGACGCGCTCGAACTCCGCACCGGTCAGGCCCTTGTCGACGCCGCGAGTCAGGGTGCGGGCGGTCGTGGCTGGCCGGCCGGGGTGCACCGCACGGTGACCGCACTCTGCGCTCATGTCGCCCGCGACCCCGAACGCGCCAGGGCCGTCTTCGTCGAGGTCTTCGCCGCGGGTCCCGACGGTGTGCGCCGCCGCGTGCGTTTCGTGACCAACGTCGCCGAGTTCCTCATCGCCAGCGCCCCGGCAGAGCAGCGCCCGACCCAGCTGGCCGCGGAAACCTCGGTGGGCGCGATCTGGGGGATCCTGCATCACCAGATCGTCACCGAGAACACGCAACGGCTCCTGGGGGTCGCCCCGACCCTTTCCTACCTGGTGCTGGCCCCCGTGGTCGGCCCGGCGTCGGCGGTGCGAGCGATCCGTGCGGAGGAAGCGCGGGCGCGGGCCGAGTCGTGAGTGTGGGCCAGGGGCAAGGGGATTCGGTGAGCGACCAGCCCCGGCATGTCCACCGCGAATGTAAACGAATAAACCTTATTACTACATAATTTCTCGTTCGCCTGCTATTACTCCGAGCCATCCGGTGGAGCAGAGTGAGGTTCCCGCCCCGGGCCGTCCCGGGATGTTGCATGGGCCTCGGGGAGATTCCGGCGGAGGAGTCAAGGAGCCGGCGCCGAGGCGTCTGAGTGCTTCTCGGAATAGGCGTCCCGGCGCCGGCCAACACACCAACCCCGGCCACATGGGCCGGCGGAGGCTTACTAAAGGTATCCGCAATCGTCCTTTGGTGCGACCGTTTAGCCCATTTTTGGCCTCAGGCGGACCGGCGGCCGGGGCTCCGGCTCCGGCGATTGAGACCGGAACATCGAACGCGAGTTTTTTGCAGCCCGTGTCCAGTGGGCGAATCTTCGGTCGATGCGGACCTCCCGGAGCCGCATCGGAAGACCAATGTTCGGAGCTCTGAATGGAATAGGCGCCCCGGCTCGGCCAACACACCAATACCAAGGAGCTATTCAGATGAAACGCAAGATCAAATTCCTCAGCCTGACCTGTGTCGCGATCCTCGCGCTGTGCGCGATGGCAGCGGCCAGTGCCTCGGCGGATGAATTCGTGCCGGACACGGGGACCTTCCCGATCGGTTTCATCGGTGCCGGCGGTGCCGACACGCTTGAAACGGCGTCGGGCGAGACGGTGACCTGCAAATCCGAGACCGCAACCGGATCGATCACCGGGCCGATGACCGCCAAGGTCACCCTCCGCACAAAAGGCTGCACGACCACGTTCTTCGGCTTCCCGGTCGCATGCAAGACCTCAGGTGGCGGGGCCGAAGAAATCTCTACGAAGGAACTGAGCGGTGAACTCGGCACCAACACCGCCAAAACCAAAGTCGTGTTGGACCTCAGAGGCGAAGGCGCGGAAGAATTGGTCTCAGAATTTGAATGCGCGGGGAACACGGTCAAGGTGACCGGCTCAGTGATCGGCCTCCTCCCGACGACCGGCGTATTCCTGCACGAAACCGAACTGATCCTGAAACAGACCGGAGGCGTTCAGGAATTCACCGAATACATCAATACAGAAGGCAAAACCATCAAAAACGTGCCTTTTACATCGAAGAATAGGGGCGCGAAAGTCCAATCGGGTTTGACCACCACCGACAAAGTCGTTCTCACCGAAGCGGGGCGTAAAGTCAAGATCCAGTAGTCGAGCGTCATAGTCTCCCGGCAGGTAACCGGAAGGCTTGATATGTGTGGCGGGTCGCGTTGGGTGCGGCCCGCCACGACCGTCGAGAGGGCGAATCGCGTGACCGGACGGTCCATTCAGGCTCCCGGTTCCTGCGTGACGTCGCCGATCCGATCGTCGCCCGCACCTCCCGAGGTCAAGCTGCATCTGGTTGATGCCCCGCACTTGCGCGCTTCCGGGGCGCGCGGGTCGGTCTAGATCCAGGGCCGATGCGGAATGACGGTCGGCGCCTCCAGACGCGGCGATCAACCGGAAAACATCGGCCGCGAGTCCTTGATCTCCAGGTGCTCGGCGGGTGAAGCTTGGGGCTCTGCGGACCCCTCGGGGCCGCATCGGAAGACCAATGCTCGGGCTCTGAATGGAATAGGCGCCCCGGCTCGGCCAACACACCAATACCAAGGAGCAGTTCAGATGAAACGCAAGTTCAAATTCCTCGGGGCGACCTGCGTCGCGATCCTCGCGCTGAGCGCGGTGGCGGTTGCAAGCGCCTCGGCGACGGAATTCGTGCCGGAAACGGGGACCTTCCCGATCGGCTTCACGTCGACGAGTGGTGCCGGCACGCTCGAAACGAAATCGGGCGAAACGGTGACCTGTAAATCCGACACCAACACCGGGTCGATCACCGCGGCGATGACCGCCACGGTCGTCGTCCACTTCAAAGGCTGCACCACGACCTTCTTCGGCTTCCCGATCGCATGCAAAACCAAAGGCGCCGGGGCCGAAGAAATCGTCACGAAGACGCTGAGCGGAGAACTCGGCACCAACGCCTCTAAACAAGCCCTGCTGGACCTCGTAGGCGAAGGCGCGGGAAAAGTGGTGGCGGAATTCGAATGCGCGGGGAACACCGTCAAAGTGACGGGCTCAGTGATCGGGCTCTTCCCGACGACCGGCGTATTCCTGCATGAAACCGAACTGGTCCTGAAACAGACCAAAGGCGTGCAGGAATTCATTAGCACAATCAACACAAGCGGAGAAACAATCGACGGCTTCCTCTCCTCTTCCAAAAATGGTGGAACGCCAGGCCAGTCGGGTGAGACGACGACGGATAAAATCGTTCTTGAAGGAACGCGCAAAGTCAAAATCCAGTAAGCGAAGGTCAAGAGCTGTCTCCGGCTAGTTAGTCGGAAGGCGTGATGTGGTGTGGCGGGCCGCATTGGGTGCGGCCCGCCACGATCGTCGAGAAGGCGAATCGCGTGACCGGACGGTCCATTCAGGCTCCCGGCTCCTGCGTGCCACCGCCGAGCTAATCGTCGCCCGCACCTCCCGAGGTCAAGCTGCATCTGGTTGATGCCCTGCATTTGCCCGCTTCCGTGGCGCGAGGGTCGGTCTAGATCCAGGGCCGACGCGGAGAGGGTCGGCGCCTCCGGCCGGGGCCGACCAAACCGGAAAACATCGGACGCGAGTCCTTGATCTCCAGGTGCTCCGCAGGGGAAGCTTGCGCCTCTGCGGACCCCTCGGGGCCGCATCGGAAGACCAATGCTCGGGGCTCTGAACGGAATAGGCGCCCCCGGCTCGGCCAACACACCAATACCAAGGAGCAATTCAGATGAAACGCAAGATCAAATTCCTCGGCCTGACCTGCATGGCCGTCTTCGCGCTGAGCGGGATAGCAGCGGCCAGTGCCTCGGCAGTCAAAGGCGAATTCGTGCCGGAAGCGGGGACCTTCCCGATCCCCTTCACCTCGACGAGCGGTGCCGGTACGCTCGAAACGACGACGGGTGAAACGGTGACCTGCAGCTCCGACACGAATACCGGGTCGATCCTCGGGACGATGACCTTCTCGGTCGTCGTCAAATTCAAAGGCTGCAAGACCACGTTCTTCGGCTTCCCCATCGCCTGTAAGACCAACGGTGCACCCAATGCTGAAGAAATCATCACCAAGACACTAGCTGGCGAACTTGGGACCGACAGCACCAAAACCAAGGTCTTGGCGGATCTCAAGGGCGAAGGGGCAGAAGAAGTGGTGGCGGAATTCGAATGCGCGGGCAACAAAGTCAAAGTGACCGGCTCCGTTATCGGCCAATTTCCGACGACCGAAGTATTCCTGCACGAAACCGAACTGGTCCTGAAACAGACCAAAGGCATCCAGGAATTCACCTCATACCTAAATACAAAAGGCGAAACCGTCAAAAACGTGCTTTTCTCGAAGAAAGGTACTGCGGAAAAAGTGCAGTCGGGCGAGACCACGACGGACAAAATCGTTCTCTCAGAAGCGGGGCGTAAAGTCAAAATTCAGTAATCAAATGTCAAGAGCTAGTCTCCCGGCCAGGTAGCCGGAAGGCTTGATGTGTGTGGCGGGCCGCGTTGCGTGCGGCCCGCCGCGACACTTGGGAAGGGCCGGATCGCGCCTCTCGGGCGATTCAAACAGGGACCAGCTGGAATTTGGGGGATATGGATCTACGGGGCGGGGGGACATGAGGCGAGCAGGAGAGGAACGAACAGGCAAACGGAGTGCTGAACTCATCGGGAGGTTGCTTCTCCTCTGCTGTGGGTTGGCGCTCATCGGTACGCTTCTCGATACTGGCGCTGCTCTGGCCGCGTCCCCGACTACGTTCGCGAGCACCGGTGAAGGCGCCGGTCAGGTGAACACTCCTCGCGGGATCGCCGTTGACGAGGCCTCGGGAGATGTGTATGTCGCCGACGAAGCGAATTTCCGCATAGATAAATTCGACGCGGAAGGTCACTTTCGCCTGGCATGGGGGTTAGGCGTCGCGGACGGCACCAGCCTGGCACCCCAGACCTGTGGGCCCGAAGCAAGCCCACCGACCACGGAATGCTTCACGTCGCCGCCCGGCGGGCGAGGCTCGCAAGATCCGCGGGCAGTCAATCCCGTTCGCGTGGCGGTGGATCAGGTCAGTGGTGACCTGTACGTCACCAGCACGGAAAGGTACGCGGTCCAGAAGTTCGGCCCTGATGGTGAATTCATTCTCGTGTTCGGGCACGAAGTCGATAAGACCACGGGCGCCGACGTCTGCACCGCTGCGGACCTCGCGCTCGGCGACGAATGCGGCGGCGGCGTGCCGGGCACTGCTCCCGGCCAGTTGGAAGCACGTCGTCCTCCCGTGGCCGTCGATGCGGCGGGCCACGTCTGGGTCGGGGACAACGGTCGCCTCGAGGAGTACTCGTCGAGCGGCGCCTTCCTCGCCGAAGTTGCTCTTCCTGGTGCCGAATTTACGCCCGCGCTCGGCAGCCTCGCGGTCGATGCCGCCGGCGACTTCTACCTGATCGACGCGGCCACCGAAGGAGTTCAGAAACTGAACCACGCAGGGGTCGAAATCGAAACCTTGGACGCAACGGGTAGTGCTTATCGTGCACTTGCCCTCGACGGCGCCGGCAATCTGTTCGTCGGCAGTCGGCAGACGTTCGAAAGCCCGGCGGTCTTTCGCGAGTTCGACTCCGGCGGCAGTCAGGTGGCCCAGTTCGGGGCAGGCGCCGTCTTTGGGGTCGCCGGCCCAAGCGGCATCGCGGTCGGTGACGCCGCGGGTAGCCTCTACTCGTCGAGCGAATCCTTCGCCGCCGGCGGCGAATACGCGGCCCAGCTCTTCCCCCTGCCGGAACCCGGGCCCCTGATCTCCGGCGAGCGAGCCGGCAACGTGCTGCCGACGAGCGCCACCCTGGCCGCCACGCTCGATCCCGAGGGCCACGAAACCACCTATCACTTCGATTACGGCACCACCGAAGGCTATGGCCTCTTGACGCCGACCGGCAACCTTGCCGCCGGCTTCTACGACGAAACGGTCGAAGCGAGCCTCAGCGGATTGCTCCCGGCGACGACCTATCACTTCCGCCTCGCCGCCGAAGACAGCGAAGGCCATGTCGCCGACGGTCCCGACCAGACCTTCACCACGTTGCCGGCCGTGCAGATCGAAAACGAGTCCGCCACCGACGTATCGGCTCAGGCGGCGACCTTCGAAGCCGACCTCAATCCACTCGGCGTGCCGGCCGAATGGTGGGTCGAATACGGCAGCAACGCAGGCTATGGCTCCAGCACCGCGAAGGCCGGCCTCGGTGCGGCATCCTCGCCGCTGCCGGTGAGCATCCGCGTCAGTGGGCTCGGCCCAGGTTCTGAATATCACTACCGCTTCGTTGCCCGCGACGTACGCGAAGGTGTCACCTACGAAGTCCACGGCGAAGATCGGACCCTGACCACCCAGCCCGCGGGGGCGATCTTCGCGCTGCCCGACGGCCGCTCCTGGGAGATGGTCACCCCGCTGGTCAAGCCCGGCTTCATTCTCCCGCTCGGAGAATTGGGCGACTGGCAGGCGGCCGTCGGCGGCCACGCCCTCACCTACCTCACGGCCCCGCTGAGCGAAGAAGCGCCGGGCAGCCGCGGGACCGATCAGGTTCTCGCCCGCCGCGATCCGTCCGCCGGCTGGGGCTCTCGCGACCTGGCGCTGCCGGAGGAAGAAGTGGTGGGGCCCAACGCGGGCAATCTCTATCCCTACCGCCTCTTCTCTCCCGACCTCTCCCAGGCGATCGTCGAACCGCCCTCAGGGGCATTCGGAGAAGCGCTCAAGCAGCCACTCTCGCCCGAAGCGAGCGAACGGACCCCCTACCTGCGCGACCAGGGACGGTGCGAAGCGTCGCTCGCCGCCTGCTACCGACCTCTTGTGACCGGCAAGGAAGGCTTCGCCAACGTCCCGCCGGGCACCGAATTCGGCGGCTCCGTGACCTTCCTCGGGGCCACCTCCGACCTGCAGCACGTAGTGCTCGGCTCCAGCGTCCCGCTGAGCGGCGATCCGGCCCCCGAAGGCGGCCTCTATGAGTGGTCGTCGGGATCGCCGCAGCCGCAACTGCTCAGCCTCCTTCCGGGAGGCGGGCCGGCCCCCGGCGCGGCCCTCGGATTTCACGACGAAGAAACCAGGAACGCGATCTCGGGCAACGGCAACCGGGTCGCCTTCACCTCCGAAGGCCACCTCTACCTGCGGGACGCCGGCCGCGGCGAAACGCTCCAGCTCGACACCGTGCAAGGCGGCTCGGGATCGGGCAGCGCCAACCCGGTCTTCCAGACGGCCGCGGCCGACGGCTCTCGCGTCTTCTTCACCGACGAACAGAAACTGACTGCCGACTCCGGCGCCCGGCAGGCCCAGCCCGATCTCTTCGTCTGCGACGTTCGAATCGACGAAACGACCGGCAAACTGGAATGCGCGCTGAGCGACCTCACGCCGCGAACCATTTCCGGCGAATCCGCGGTCGTGAGGGGCACCGCCGCCGGCGCCGCCGAAGATGGCGGGGCGATCTACTTCGTCGCCAACGGGTCGTTCGCCCCGGGCGCCTGCCTCGAAACCCTCGCCGGCGAACCCTGCAACAACCTCTACCTGGTGCGTTTCGCGGCCGGAGAATGGCAGCAGCCACACTTCATCGCGGCCCTCTCGACCGAAGATTCCCCCGACTGGGCGGGGGGGAGCCTTGGGCAGCATGCTCTCCGCAACCTGACCTCCCGCGTATCGCCGAACGGTCGCTGGCTCGCCTTCATGTCGAATCGGCCGCTGACCGGCTATGACACCCGCGATGGAGTCAGCGGAGTACGCGACGAGGAGGTCTACCTGTATGACGCCGAGGCCAACGGTGGCGAAGGCCTGGTCCGCTGCGCGTCCTGCAAACCCTCCGGCGCTCGGCCGTTGGGCGAACAGATCCACTTCCCGAGCGAAGCCGCCGATGCCCAGGGACTCTGGCGAGGCCGGTGGCTGGCCGCCAACGTCCCTGGCTGGACCAACTCCTCGGGGCTCAACACGCTCCATCAGCCGCGCTATCTCGACGACTCGGGCCGCCTCTTCTTCAACAGCGTCGACGCGCTCTCGCCTCGTGACGCCAACGGCACCTGGGACGTCTATGAGTTCGAGCCCGCCGGGGTCGGCAGCTGCAGCGGAGCGGAACCGAGCTTCGTCGGCCGCGAGGGCGGTTGCGTGGCCCTGATCTCCTCCGGGAGCTCGGGCCGACAGTCGGCGTTCGTCGACGCCGGTGAATCGGGCGACGACGTCTTCTTCTGGACCCACGCGCAGCTCACCCCAGGGGACGCCGACACCGCCGCCGACATCTACGACGCGCACGTCTGCAATCCGGAATCGCCGTGCCTGGCCCCGCCCTCCTCGGCACCACTCTGCGGGGAATCCTCCTCGTGTCGCGGGCCCCTCGCTCAGCCTCCGGCCACGTCGAGCCCCGGCACTGCCGGCTTCGCCGGTCCCGGCAACCCGAAGCGGCACGGCAAGAAGCATTGCGGCGGCAAGCGCGGCAAGAAGAAGCAGGCCTGCCATCCGAACAAACGACATTCCAAGAAGGCGCGCAGCGGCAGAGCGCACGCCAAGAGAAAGGGGACCCGATGACCTCCCGCGGAACCACCCGCGCCCTCATCGGATTCCTGGCGCTCGCGGCCGGCCTACTGCTTGCCGGCTCCGCCGTCGCGGCGCCGGCGCCGCCGGCGCCCTGGTGGGCGCTGAGCTTCGAAGACACGCCGACCCATCTGCCACCCGGCGGCAACGGAAAGGTCATCGTCGCCGCCACCGACATCGGCGATGTCGGGGTCAACGCGACCCACGCGCCGATCACCGTCAGCGACACGCTGCCCGCCGGCCTGGAAGCGACCGGCGTCGAATGGAGCGTCGGCTTCGGAAGCCCGTCCTACCACCCGCAGTGGCCGACCGCACTTCTACCGCCGTGCGCGATCGCCGGGCAGACCGTCACCTGCACGATGGAACCCTTCGAACCGTTCCTGCCGGTGGCGGCGCTCGAGCCCAATGAGAGGATCGAAGTCGAAATCAGCGTCAGCGTGAAACCCGGCGCGACGAGCGGTGAAGTCGACGAAGCCACCGTGAGCGGCGGCGAACCCCTGCGCTGCCACGAAGTCGCCCCGGAAACCGGTGGCTTCGTCGACGGCGAATGCCACGGTGAATATCCCTTCAGCTCATCGTTCATCCCCCCGAACCCCGAACTCGGCAGTCGCGATTTCGAACAGGAATCCACGGGGCTGTCCGTGCCCGCCGGGCACGCCGCCCTGCCGATCGTCGTGAGCGGCTCAACGGTTTCGTTCGGCGTCGATAAGTACGACTTCCAGCCCGAAGCCCCGGGCGGTGGGCCTGAACGGCAGGCCGGCGGCCACCCTGACCAGCTGACCACCTCGCTCGTCCTCAACCAGCGGCTCGAACGGCAGCGCGGCGAAGGAGAAGGCCCGGCCAACGCGGACACGCTGCCGGCGCCGCCGAAGAACCTGAGCTTCGAACTGCCGCCCGGGCTGATCGGCAATCCCACCGCAGTGCCGCGCTGCAGCGCGGCGCAGTTCTTCAGCAAGCCCTCGGCCGGCTCGCTGATCGACGAATGCCCCCCCAGCAGCGCCGTCGGCATCGCGATGATCACCTTCGACGAACCGCAGAACGTGTCTCTGGTGACGCTGCCGGTGCCGGTCTTCAACCTCGAGCCGACCTTTGGCGAGCCGGCCCGGTTCGGCTTCTTCGTCGGCGGCGTACTGCCGGTCGTCCTCGACGCGTCACTGCGGACCGGCGGCGACTACGGAGTGACTGTAACTGCTCACCGGGTGCCTGAGATTTCAGCGTTGCTCTCCAGTCAGATCACCTTCTGGGGCGAACCGGGCAACTCGCGTCACGACGCGCAGCGCGGTTGGTCCTGCGTCGCCGGTGGCTTCTACTCGCGGGCCGGCGAATCGCTGCCGAACTGCGCCGCCTCGCAGGGTTCGGGCGGGGAATCGACGCCCTTCCTGCGGATGCCGACGGCCTGCTCCGGGGCGCTGCGGACGCCGATGCTGATCCAATCCTGGGTGGCCGGAGCCGGCTTCCTCCCGCCGCTGGATCCCGCCAGCGCGGCGAGCACGGAAGCATGCAACCGGCTTCCCTTCGATCCGACGATCGAAGTGACCCCCGACGTCCACGCCGCCGCGAGCCCCACCGGCCTGACGGTGAACCTGACGGTTCCCCAGGAAGCGAGCGAAGCTCCGGGCGGCCTCGCCGAGGCCGACCTCAAGGACGTGCGTGTCGCCTTGCCGGCGGGGATGGCGGTCAATCCATCTTCGGCCAACGGGCTCGAAGCCTGCGCGCCGGCGCAGGTGGAACTGCATGGCCCCGAACCGGCCCACTGCCCAGAAGCGTCGAAGATCGGCACCGTGCGGATCGATACGCCCCTGCTAGAAAGCCCGCTGGAAGGCGCCGTCTATGTGGCAAAGCCGCACGACAATCCTTTCGGCTCGCTCCTTGCCATCTACATCGCCGTCGATGACCCACAGGATGGTGTTGTCGTGAAGCTGGCCGGACACATCATTCCGGATCCAAGTACGGGCCAGCTCACCACCGTCTTCAGCGAAAACCCACAGCTGCCTTTCGAAGATTTCCGGCTGCACTTCTTCGGTGGCCCGCAGGCAGCGCTGGCGACGCCTCCGACCTGTGGCAGCTACTCGACTGCCACCGACATGACGCCTTGGAGCGCTCCCGACGGGGCCGACGCGCTGCCCTCCAGCTCGTTCGCGATCGCTTCGGGCCCGGAAGGGACGGCCTGCGCCCACAGCCCAAGCGAGGAGCCCAACCAGCCAAGCTTCTCGGCCGGCACGGTGACGCCGCTGGCCGGTGCCTACAGCCCGTTCGTGCTTCACCTGAACCGCGAAGACGGGTCGCAGCAGTTCTCGCGGATCGACGCGGTGCTGCCGCCAGGGTTGCTCGGGAAACTCGCGGGCATCTCCTACTGCCCCGACTCGGCCCTGGCCGTCGCCGAAGCAAAGACCGGCACCGCTGAGCAGGCCTCCCCGTCCTGCCCAAGCTCGAGCCAGGTCGGCACGGTAAGCGTCGGAGCGGGCGCCGGATCGAACCCGTACTTCGTTGGCGGCAAGGCCTACCTGGCCGGCCCCTACAAAGGAGCCCCGCTCAGTCTGGCGATCGTCACCCCGGCTGTCGCCGGGCCGTATGACCTCGGCAACGTCGTCGTGCGAACCGCGCTCTACGTCAACCCGGAAACGACCCAGATCACCGCCAAGAGCGATCCGCTTCCGACGATCCTGCAGGGCATCCCACTCGACGTTCGCAGCATCAGTCTGAAGATGGACCGGGCCGGCTTCATCCTCAACCCGACCAACTGCGAACGGATGGCGGTGAGTGGCACCGAGACCTCGGTGACGGGTCAGAGCGCGCCGCTCACGAACTCTTTCCAGGTTGGCGGTTGCGGGGACCTGGCCTTCGCTCCTAAGCTGGCGCTGAAGGTCTTCGGCCCGACCAATCGCAACGCCAAACCCCGCTTCCGCGCCGTCCTGCAGACGAAGCCCGGCGAAGCCAACATCCGCCGCGCCCAGGTCAATCTGCCCCACTCGGAGTTCCTCGAACAGGGCCATCTCCACGACATCTGCACGCGCGTGCAGTGGAACGCCGGTGGGGGACATGGCGAACGCTGCCCGAAGAAGTCGATCTACGGACGCGCCCGCGCGATCACCCCCCTGCTGGACAAACCGCTCGAAGGACCCGTCTATCTACGCAGCTCCTCGCACAAGCTCCCCGATCTGGTCGCCGCGCTGAGCGGCCAGATCGACGTCGAACTCGATGGCAAGGTGGACAGCGGCCCCAACAATGGAATCCGCAACACGTTCGAGGTGGTCCCGGACGCGCCCGTCTCCAAGTTCGTACTCGAATTGAAGGGCGGCAAGAAGGGCCTCCTGGTCAACAGCGAAAATCTCTGCGCGCAGCAGGCCAAGACCCAGGCGATCGTTCGCTTCGTCGGGCAGAACGGCAAGGTGGAGCACTTCAACCCGAAGGTGGGCAACGAGTGCGCCAAGCGGGGCAAGAAATGACATCGGGGCAACCTGAACTTCGCGGGCCGCCAGACACCGGGCGGCCCGTGGAAGGTCGCCGTCTTCACTCCCTGGCTGACGGCGCCATGGGCACCGCGTCTCTACGCACACACGAGGCGCATCGCCCGACGGGCTGTCGGCACCCCCGCCGCGGCAGCCTGGTACGCGGAAGTCCGGGTCGGTGGTGGGTCCCCATGGAGCCCGCCCCGTCCCGCTTCCGCATCCTTGTCGGCGGCTGCGTAGTTTGAGGAGCGCGATCGCGCTCGCGGTCAGGAGTGGTGCGCCGGCGCCGCGGCCCGGAGCATGAACGCGAGCGCACGACGGGGACCGACGTCCGAGACGAGCGCGCGCCAGACCATCAGCGCCGGGTGCGGAACCTTGGGGGAGTCGCCGGCGGCGAAACGGGCGCGCTCGGCGACGAGGGCCAGGTCGGCGGTGGCGGGCCCGATCTCGGTCAAGGTGGGGTGGAGGCCTCGCAGGGTGGTGCGGGGGCGGGAGGGTTGCGGGGCAAGCCTGACCAGGAGGTCGGCGAGCTGGGTACGGGGGCCGCGGCGGGGGCGGATCAGACGAGCGGCGGCGAGGATGAGGAGGACGAGGGCCACGGCAGCGCCGACCAGTTGGAGCAGGGACCCGCCCGCCCCCGCCGAGCGCGCGGGGCCCGCCTGGAGGACGTCGAGGCCGGGGGCGACGTCCGCCGCGGCAGCCGCCGGCGTCGGGTTGAAGGGGACCCACCCCACGCCCGGGAAGTAGACCTCGATCCAGGCGTGGGCGTCTTTGTCGCGGACGGCCCAGGTGTGCTGACCGATCTGTTCGCCGGTGGCGAATCCGACCACGACGCGGGTGGGGACGCCGGCCACGCGGAGGAGGAGCGCGGCGGCGCCGGCGAAGTGCTGGCAGTACCCGGCGTGGGTGTGGAAGAGGAATTCGTTCAGGGGTTCGGTGCCGGGGTCGCCGACTTCGGTGGTGTAGCGGAAGCGACCACCGCGCAGCAGGTAGTTCTCCACGTGTCGGACCACGGCGAGCTCGGTCTTGACGCCCCTCGACAGGCGCCAGGAGAGACGGAACAAGTGGCCCCAATCGGTTCCCTTCAGCACCGGTGGGAGATGCAGCGCCAGCCTGGCCAGGGGATAGGGGATTTCCACCGGCGGCGCCCCGAGGCCGATCTGGGTGAGGGCCTGATAGCGCCTGCCGGTCGGCACCGGGATCCGCGCCAGCCGGGCGGCCGTCGCGTGCACCACCTCGGCTTCGACCCGGTAGGTGTGGCCTTCTTCTGGACTTTCGGTGAGGGCGAAACCGTAGCCCGGCTCGACCAGCGCTCCCCCCTCGGTGTGGACGGCGAGAGGCCGGCCGGGGCTGATGACGCTCTTGTTCTGCAGGCCGCGCACCTCGACTCTGATCGACTCGGGGCGCGCCGCCGGTTCGGGCAGACGCGAAGTTTCGCGGGCGACCAACCAGCGCCGGTTGTCGAAGGCCTCGAGCACCTGCATCCGCCACAGCGCCGGTCGCGACGCGGTGACGTCGAGCATGACGGCCCCGGTCCGCCGGTCGCCGAGCGGACCGTAGGTCTGGCTGGTGACGAGTTCGTGGAACCGCGGCGCGCTCTGGTGATGGCTGAAGGGCTGCCACCCGGCCCGGGGAGCCGCGACCTGAGCGCCGAAGAGGGCGACCGCGCCGACGATCGAGGCGGCGGCGACGATCGGCAGGAGCCTCCCGCGGGCGGACCGCAACATCACCGCGACGAGGACCACCGCGCCTTGCCAGGGCGAGTCCGGGGTTTGCTGCAAGGCGATCGCCCCGCCCAGCGGCACGGCCAACAGGGCGAAGCCCAGGAGGCCTCGGACCCGGCCTGGCCGCCGCCAGAGGAGCCCGCCGAGGCTCGTCGCGATGCCCGCGACGAGCAACACCGCCGCCAGCGCCCAGCTCTGGACGATGGGCGTCGCGTCGCCGATCGTCGGCAGGGCCTGGACGCCGTCGCGCAGCGAGGCCGCGGTCGTGTCCAGCGCGGCCGGCGCCAAGGTGCCCGCCGGCAGGCCCGCCGCGAGGATCGCGCCCGGCAGCCAGAGAATCGCCAGGATCACCGCCGGCCGCGGACCGAGAGCGCCGGCAGCCGTGAGGGCGGCGACGGCGACCATCGGCGCCAGCCACAGCAGGCCGCTGCCGAGGTCCCCCCACCACGCCGCCAGGCCTCCGCCGCACAGCAGGATCAGTGCGGCCGCATCGCCCCAGCGGGGCTGCCGATCAGCGCCGGCCCGCACCATGCCCGAAGGTCGCTTCCTCGAGCGGCACCACCTCGGCAGGCAGCCGTCCCGAACGGGTCGGGGCCAGTGCCGGAGCCTGCGCCGCCCGCACCTGGATGGCACCGGGCGGGGCGGTGGGCGTCGCGCTGCCGACGGCGCTGCGCAGGCTTGCCAGGCGACGGTGCATGCCGGGCCATCCACCGGCGACGCTCTCCACCGGGATCGGAAGCCGCTCGCCCGGCAGCAGGACGCGGCATCCGCCCGCGCGCGCCAGGCCGTGAATCTGCCCGGCCGCGACGCGGAGCGTCCAGCCGACCGCCTCGTCGGAGGGTGCCCCGGACAGGTCGACGACGACGAGCGGCATTCCCCGCGGCGCGGTGATCACGCGGCGCTCCTGCCATTCTCCGGCCCGCGCCACGCTGGGCCAGTGGATCCGACCGACGGGCGTTCCGCGCGAGTAGGACTGGAGGCCGTCCGGCTCCGGGTCCCCGCCGGGGTCGGCACCCTGTGGATGCTGCTGGAGGGCGACGCTCGCCGGCGCCGGCAGCACGAGCACGAATGCCGGCTCGCCGGCGGTGCGCTGGCGGGAGGCGGAGAACAGGCTCAGGTCGTCGCGCACCCGCACGGAGGAGGGACCGATCAGATGGGCGCCGGGCCGCTCGATCGTGCAGCGCCGTGATGAGTCTCGCTCGAGGCGCTGCCAGGTCCCGTCCGCGTCAAGGACCTCGGCGTGCACCGGAAGTGCCCTCAGTCCGCGGACCCTGAAGCGGAGGGTGACGGGTTGACCCTCGACGACCTCGGCCAGATCGACCGTCCGCTCGACCACGACCCGACCGGCGCCGACCACGGTCGCCGTCAGGCAGCCCGCGACCAGGACCAGGAGGCCGAGCGCGAAGGCGAAGAGCGCGACCGATCCGAGCAGGGCCGCGACGAGGAGCAGCGCGAGCCCGAGCGAACCGGTCGCGAGCCCCCACCTCATCGCGCCGGGACTTCCTCCAGGGCGTCCTCGACGACCGTCGCCTGCGCCTCGGCGGGCGCCCCGGCGACCGTCTGGATCCGGTGGGCGAGAACAGGGCCTGCCAGCGACTGCACGTCGTCGGGCACGACGAAGTCCCGGCCTTGCAGCGCCGCGTGGGCGCGGGCGGCGGCGAGCAGCATCAGGCCGCCGCGGGGGCTCGCGCCCGCCTCGCTCAACGGATGACGTCGGGTCGCGGCGAGGATCGCGACGATGTATTCGAGGAGCGGCCGGCGCGCGTCGACCTTGGCGACGGCGGCGATCACCTCCGCGGCCTCGCCGGGCGCGGCGACCGAAGGCACGGCGGGTGCCGGCGGCGAGCCGAGCAGGTCCGCCTCCGCCCCCGCGGAGGGATAGCCGAGCGAGAGGCGGGTCATGAAACGGTCGAGCTGCGCGGGCGGCAAGGCGTAGGTGCCATCGAAGCCCGCCGTCGGGTTCTGCGTGGCGATGACCGTGAACGGTCGCGGCAGCGGGTGCCCCGTCCCTTCGACGGTGACCTGCAGCTCGGCCATCGCCTCGAGCAGCCCGGACTGCGTTTTCGGCGTCGCCCGATTCAGTTCGTCGACGAGGACGATGTTGGCGAAGATCGGCCCTGGGTGAAACTCGAACGTCTCCGTGCTGGCCCGCCAGATCATCGTCCCCAGCAGGTCGGTGGGAAGCAGGTCGACCGTGCCCTGGATCCGCGCGAACCGGCCGCCGATGCAGGCGGCGAGGGTGCGGGCCAGTTGCGTCTTGCCGACTCCCGGCCGGTCCTCGAGGAGAAGGTGGCCGCCTGCCAGGAGCGTGCAGAGCACGACCTGCAGCATCTGCGCGTCCAGCTGCATTCCGCGGGCGATGTCCGTTGCCAGATCCTCGCCCCATGCCGCGACACCGGTATCGGAAAGCCGAACGGTACGCAACGTTGCCATAGGAGCAGTATCGCGGACGTTCCAAGCCGCGTCCTAGGATCATCGCCGAGCCACGACAGGAGGTATCGATGGGCCACGGTTCCGTTCCCCCCGATCCGATTCCGGAGGATCACCCGACGATCCAGTTTCTCGCCTTCGAGGAGGTCGAGGAGGTGGTTGGCGAACCACCGGGGTTCGACGGGATCCAGCTCAATCGCCGGCTCTTCGATCTGGCGACCAGTGGGACGCCACACCTGATCGCCGACGTGATCACCTTCAAGCCCGACTTCATCCACCACATGCACCGGCATTTCAGGGCGGACCAGGTGATGGTCCCGTTGCAGGGCTCGGTGGTGATGCTGGACGAGACGCGGACGCCACGCGAGCTCCGCGCCGGGGAAGCGATGGTCGTCCCGCGTTACCGATGGCATGAGGTTCGGAATCAGAGCGGCGAGGACTGTGTCGTCTTCAACCTGTTCTCCGGCGTCGGCGAGATGTCGGAAGTCGGCTTCGAGGCCTTCTCCCGGGATTAGGCTGGACGCCGCGCTGCGGCGATCATCAACCCCGCAGGGCCTGCGCCCGCACCGCGTCCATCGTCTCCATGATCGCGATCGACTCGTCCAGCCTCATCAGCGGACTCTCGAGATCGCCGGCGGCCAGGCGGCGGGCTACCTCGTCGGCCTGGTGGCGCAGGCCGCGACCCTCGTGGGTCGATTCGATCCGGGTCGGCTCGCCATCTCGGGGGAGGAGCGTCACCGCCGCCGGGGCATAGAAGTCGCCGTCGATCTCGATCCTCGCCTCGGTGCCGACGATCGCGGCGCGGGTCGGGCTCTTGGCGCGGAGGGTGCAGGTGAGGACCGCCTGGGCCCCGCTCTTGTAGCCGAACACCATCGACGTCTGGGCGTCGACGCCGGTGAACGCAGGGTCGATGACGGCGGCGATCCGCTTCGGAGCGCCGAGGATCATCGACGCGAACGAGACCGGGTAGATCCCGAGGTCCAGCAAGGCTCCTCCGCCAAGCTCTGGAGCGAAGAGACGAAACTCGGGGTCCTCGGCGAACCACTGCCCGTGGTCGGCGGTGACGGTCACCAGCTCGCCGAGCGCCCCGGCCGCCAGCCACTCGCGGATCGGGGCGATGTGGGGCAGGAACCGCGTCCACATCGCCTCCATCGCAAACAGCTTCTCCTCCCGCGCCACCGCGACGATCTCGGCCGCCTCCGCCGCGTTCATCGCGAACGGCTTCTCGACCAGGACGGGCTTGCCGGCGCGCAGCGCCAGGATCGCGTTCTCCCGATGCGACGGGTGCGGGGTCGCCACATAGATCACATCCACCTCGGGGTCGGCGACGAGCGACTCACAGCTGGGATGTCGAGTGGGGATGGCGAACTCCTCGGCGAACCGGTCCGCGGTGTCCTGGCTACGCGATCCCACGGCGGCCACGACCCCGGAGTCGGTCAACCGCAGATCCTCGGCGAACGTGTGCGCGATCCCACCGGTTCCGAGAATCCCCCATCGCAACGGCCTGTCCGTCATGCGTGCGTCCTTTCGTCGATAGCCGATCTCACTGCTTCAGAAAGTGTGCCGCCCTGCCGATGTGGTCGGCATGAAACAGGTCGGAAGCTGCGAACACTGCTCCAAAGGCGGGATGCTGGAAACGATCGCCGTCACCGAGGTGGGTAAATCGGCCCCTGTCGTCCATCTGCATCTGTGCGGACGTTGCGCCTCGGTGCCGAACTCCGTGTGGCGGCGTCGATACCAACCGGTTCCGCTCGCTGCCATGCCGTCCTAAGATCTGCTCATGTGCAGAAACATCAGGACCCTCCACAATTTCGATCCACCCGCGACCGCCGAGGAGACCCACGCGTCGGCGCTCCAATACGTGCGCAAGATCAGCGGCTCGACCAAGCCCTCACAGGCGAACGCCGCGGCGTTCGAGGAGGCCGTCGCGTCGGTCGAGGCGGCGACGCAAAAGTTGCTCGACCAGCTGGTCACCTCTGCGCCGCCGAAGAACCGCGAGGTCGAGGCGGCCAAGGCGAAGGCACGCTCCGAACAGCGCTTCGCGGCCTAGGAGTAGTTCCTAGGCGGCGGCCCCGCCCGTGGGGACGGCGTCGTGGACGAGCGCCGCGGCCTCGTTGCCGATCTCGGCCCAGCCGTAGCGGCCGACGACCTCGTCGTGGGCGTGTCGGCCACGCTGGCTGCGGTCCTTCGGATCGGTCATCGCCTCGACGATCGCGTCGGCCAGGGCCGCCGGGTCGTCGGGCTCGACCAGCCAGCCGGTGAGCGGGTCGTCGACGATGGTCGAGGGGCCGCCGCGGTCGACGGCGATGACCGGTAGGCCGCAGGCCATCGCCTCGATCAGGGCCTGGCCGAACTGCTCGGCCACCGATGCGTGGACCAGGACATCGGACGCGTTCAGCAGGAGTGGCAATGCCTCGTGGGCGTGCCAGCCCGCCAGGTGCACGTCCTGGACACCGAGGCGCTCGATCGTCTTCTCGGGATGCTCGCCCTCCCACTCGCCAGGGTGTCCGCCGACCAGCACCAATGACGCCTCCTCGGCGACCCGGGCGCGCGCGATCGCGAACGCTTCGATCAGCACCGGCAGGCGCTTCACGGCGGTGAAGCGGCCGACGTAGACGAAGACCGTGCCGCGGGGGGCGACGCCCATGGTTCGCCGCCACAAGGCGTCGCGGTCGACGACGCGGGGTCTGAAGACAGGGTCGAACCCGCTCGGGATCACGGCGAATCGCTCGAGCGGGAGGTCGAGCAGCAGGGCCGCCCGGGCGGCGCCCTTCTCGTCACCGACGATCAGGCGCTCGCAGTCGGCGGCCCAACGGCGGAGCCGCTCCACCCAGACCTCGGCGCGACGCAGGTCGGCGGGAGGCGCGGCCTCGAGTTGCTCGAGCATGAGCAGCTCGGTGCCGTGGATGTGACCGATGATCGGCACGCCGGGAAGGACGCGCGCCGCCGCCTCGTTGAGAGGGGTCAGGTGATGGAGGTAGAGCCGGTCGATCCCGCCCGCCGCCGCTGCCTGGAGCTCGCGGGCCCAGGCGTCGACCTGCAGCTCGAACCGCTTGTCGTCGAGTGAGACCAGCAGAGCATCGGGCGCGTCTGGCCGGTCCTCGAAGGAGCCGTGCATCGGCGCGGTGCCGGGAGGCCCGGCGAAGTCGAGCGGCCGGCCGGAGCGCAGCGCCGGGGTGAAGTCGACCGTCCGCACGTCGATCCCCTCGTAGAAGTCACGGGCATCGGCGGCCGGGCCGAGGTCGGTCCGCGACCCGCTCAGCAGCGTGACGTCGAAACCGTGCTCCTCGAGCTGCTGGGTGAGGGCCCGGGCCGAGTGGGCCGAGCCGCCGCGAGGATAGAAGTAGATCCCCATCAGCACCTTCTCGACCGTGTCCATCACCACACCGACGCTAGCGGTGCCGTCAAGGAATTGTAAAAGGACGCTCCGCGGCGGCCGACTGCCGGGCGGCCCGGCTACCGCGGGGAGATGCGCAGTGCGGTGGCGATCGCCCGGCCTCCACGCAGCTCGAGGCCATGCTCCTCGCGCGGCGTGTTCACCAGCTTGCCGTCGATGACCAGGGAGGCCGAACCGCCGCCGTCGAGGTTGATCGCGTCCTCGCAGCCGAGCGTCACCATCGTCTCGGCGAGCTCGGTCATCGTCATCCCGGCGTCGTGGTCGGCCCGCCCGTCGCAGACGACCGCCACCAGGTCGCGTCCGGCCAGGCCGAGCGCCGCCCGCGGGAAGCGGCCGGCGCTGATGTCGGAGTCGAACTGGCGGGACCCGGCCGAGAAGCCCTCGGCGTCGACGCCGGGATGGACCGCGATCACGCCTTCGCGCACCAGCATCGGCCCCGCCTGCAGCAGGTCGCCGCGCGGGGGTCCCTCGATCTCCTCCCGGGCCAGCAGCGCGACGCGGCCGGCCTCGGCGTGGACGCAGGCCCGGCAGCGGTCCCATGGCGAGTCGAAGGGCGTACTGGGAAGCGCCTTCCCGTCGACCCAGAGGTCGCCGAGCGGAGGACCGCCGGGCCGCATGTAGAAGCCACCGACGACGGCGTGGTCGGCGCTGGCCGCCGCGCACCACTCGAGCAGGGTCGAGCAGGGATCGACCGGGACGACCGAGAGGGCGAAAGCGTCGCGATCGAAGCGCCCGACGTGGACGGTGGTGAGGGCGCCGTCGGGGAGCGAGCGGCGCTCGCGGCCGAGGCGCGGGGAGGCGGCGTCGAGCCGCGGATGGGGGAGGGTGGAGGCGGGCATGTGCGGTTGCCTTCTCCTGGATGGAACCTCACATCAAGGACGGAATTGTTGTCGAGCTGAGAAGCGGCCTAGAAGCCGCGCGAGACGAAGGTCTCGGCGACTCCGACCGAGAGGGCCGCGGCGAGGCCCAGGTAGACGACCGCGACGATCGCCCGGGTGCGACCAGGGATCGCGTAGTAGGCGCGGTTCTGGGGCAGGTTGCGGCTCTTCCAGCGGCGGTAGCTCTCGTAGGCGCCGAAGACGACAATCAGGATCAGGATCGGGCTGGGGTAGAGGAAGGCCAGCACGATCAGGGCGGCGAGGCCGGCGACCCAGACGACGGGGCTGAGCGCCGCCATCGCCCGGCCGCCGTCGAGCGGCACCACCGGGATCAGGTTGAAGAGGTTGAGGAAGAAGCCCAGGTAGGCGAGGGCGCGCCAGAATTCCTCGCCGGTGGCGAGCCAGATGGCGAGCGGGACCAGGGTCGCGATCGAGCCGAGGATCGGTCCCGCGAGGCCGACGCGGGCCTCGGCGGCGGCGTCCTTGCCGAGCGACTTGGCGGCGATCATGGCGCCGAGGAAGGGGATGAAGATCGGC
This sequence comes from uncultured Solirubrobacterales bacterium, assembly GCA_963795675.1. Taxonomy (GTDB): domain Bacteria; phylum Actinomycetota; class Thermoleophilia; order Solirubrobacterales; family 70-9; genus VAYN01. The sequence continues at coordinate 267,711 of CAWCJB010000017.1, read as the reverse complement.
GCTCCCGCCTTGATGCCCTCGCGGCGCAGCTGGATCACATGTCCCAGCTCGTGCAGGAGCAGGAGCAGGACGAAGCCGATCGCGAAGGTGAAGCCGAAGAGCCAGCCGTAGGCGACGATCGAGACCGCCATCGAGCCGAAGGTGGCGAGCAGCTTGAAGTTGCCGACCAGGAGCAGGAGCGATTTGGCCTTGACCGCGAGGGCGACCAGCGGCGCCAGCAGGGAGGCGAGCCGCTTGCGCAGCGGGGTGCGCCCGGAGCCAGGATGGATCGGCCCCTCGGACGGCTCCGGCGGGGCGGGCGCGGCGCCGAATCCCGGCGGCAGTTCTCGGTAGCTCTCGGCCATACCGAGAGTGTCCTCCATCGATCTAACGGGACCCTTACGAGGAGCCGCGAGGCCTCACGTGCTCACCTGTTCGGCGGCGCGCATGCCACTGCGCAGGGCGCCCTCCATCAGGCCGTGCCAGGCGCCGGCGGTGTGCTCGCCAGCGAAGAATAGCGGGCCGATCGGCCGCTGCAGGTCGTCGTCGCGGATCGGTGAGGTGAGCGAGCGGGCCGAGTAGGAGCCCCGCACCCAGGGATCCTCGTCCCAGCTGGAGAGGAGGGCAGCCGCGGGGTCGGCATCGAGGTCCAGGTCGGTCCGCAGCGCCCGCGTGGCGGCGACCCAGCGCTGGGGTTGCTGAGTGCCCCCGAGCGCCTCGATCGCGGACCGCGTCCCGGCATAGCTGACGAGGAAAGGGGCGGGCTCCCCGTCGGCGCCGAGCTGGGTGTAGGTCCAGAAATGGCCGGCGATCGACATCACCGCGCTCGGCGGCGCCGGGGTACGGAGACCGATGAAGAGCTTCGAGTTCTGGCCGTAGGTGACCGCTCGCAGCGCCGACGCGGTCGCCCCCTCGAGTGGCGGGTCGAACTCGATCTCGCCGAGGGGGACGGTCGGGATCGCGATCACGGCGGCGTCGGCGTCGAGCTCCGCACCATCGGTGGCGACGTTGACGCCGCTGTCCGACCAGCAGATCCGGCGCACTGGTGACGCGAGGTGCAGGGCGTCGCCGAGCTCGTCCGCCAGCGCTTCGGCCAGCCGCATGTTGCCGCCGGCGAGCGTGTAGCTCGGGAAGTCGCCGAAGGTCGATGCCGACTCCTCCAGGACCGAGACGTCGAGGTCGTCGATCGGGTGGCCGTTGGAGATCGCCACCCGGGTGCGAAGCAGCGCCGCCACTCGCGGCTCGAGCTCGAGCGCCGCGATCGCCTCGGCGACGCTCTCCGTGCCCGCCGGGGGGCCCGGCCCGATCCGCGCGAATGCCGCGTCGAGTTCGGCCTCCTCGACCGCCTCCTCACCCACCGCCGTCCGCCGGCCATACGGCGTCCCCTTGAGGACCATCGGGATGCCGAAACGCTTCGCCAGCGACTGCATCACCTCGTAGTCGGGAAGGATGAACTCGGCGCCGCGCTCGACCACGGCGCCGTCGCCGAAGGGCACCGACCAGACCCTGCCGCCGACCCGATCCCGCGCCTCGAGCACCGTCACCTCGGCCCCCCGGGCACGCAGCGCGTCGGCCGCCGCCAGCCCCGCAAAGCTGGCACCGATCACGACCACACGCCTTCCACCACCCATCGGAGGCAAGGTTAGGGAGAGGCTGCCCCGCTTACCAGTGCCTACCCCGCCGCTTCGGCGCGGCGCAGGCCGCCGCGCGACCAGAGACCGAAGACGATGGGGAGGACGATCCCGAGGGCGAAGGCAAGGCCGATCACGGTCGGGTCGCCGGAGATGAAGCCGCGGGCGGCCTCGAGCAGCGCGGTCACCGGGTTGACCGAGGCGACCGCGTGGATCCAGCCGCTGAGCAGGGACAGGGGGACGTAGACCGGGGCGAGGAAGAGGATCAGGAAGATCGGCAACTGCATCAGCGGCCCGCCCTGGATCGAGCGCACCCGCAGCGCCACCCCTGACGCCCACAGGGTCGCGGTGATGTTGACGAGGATCGCGAGGGTGTACATGCCGACCAGGTCGACCCCGGAGCCGTCGATCTGCATCCCGGCGACGAGGGCGACCGCGGTGAGGACGGCCCAGGTGACGAAGGCGCGGCCCAGCGCCGCGATCCCGTAGCCGGCGATGATCCCGCGGCGGTCGGTGGCGGCCAGCAGGTAGCGGCGGCCGAAGCCGGTCTCGAAGTCACGGGCGATGCCGAAGCCGGTGAAGACGCCGCCGAAGGCCGCCGACTGCAGCAGCACGAAGCAGTACTGGAAGGCCGTGTAGCCGGTCGGGAAGTCGAAGCCGGGGACGTTGCCGACGGCCGACAGCCCGCCCGCGAAGGAGGCGAAGAAGAAGAGCGGGAAGATCAGCGCCGGGATCAGCAGTGCTTTGTTGGTGAGGAAGTTGTGGATGCTGCGCCAGGCGACTGCGCGGGAGATGGCGCGGAAGTCCGCCATCGGGCGGTGCTCGGGCACGGCGCGGGCGCCGGCGGCGGCGCTCACGTGCGCACCAGCCGGGTCTTCAGGGCGCTCGAGGCGGCGAGCATCCCCAGGGCGCCCAGCGCCAGCGCGATGCCGAAGCCGAGGGCGATCTTGCCGGGCTCCCAGCCTTCGATCAGCAGCGAGCGGAACGCCTGCAACAGGTAGGAGACCGGGTTGATCGAGGCGACGGTGTGGAACCAGTCGGTCTGGATCAGGTTCAGCGGCAGCGCCATCGAGGAGAGGAAGAGGAAGACGAAGAAGACCGGGAAGAGGCCCTGGACCGCTTCGCCCGATCCGGTTCGCAGGGCGGCAAACATGCCGATCGTCCCGAAGGCGACGGTGACGGTCACCGAGAGGGCGATGATGACGAAGAAGCCGCCGACCCCGGCGGTCAGTTCGGCGCCGAAGGCGAGGCCGACGATCAGGTAGGCCAGCGCCTGCATCAGCCCCAGCATCAGCGAGCCGGCGAGCAGGCCGCTGAGCAGGGCGGCGCCGCGCAGCGGGGTCAGCGCCATGCGGTTGAGGAAGCCGGTCTCGATGTCACGGGCGAGGTCGGTGCCGGAGTTGATCACCGAGAACAGCGCCCCCTGCATGAAGGTGATCGCGAGGGCGAAGGTGAGGTAGGAGTCGGTCGGGAAGCCGGGCAGGTCGGTGACGCTTTTCAGCCCGCCCGAGTTCACTGCCAGCAGGAAGAGCGGGAAGATCACCGAGGGGACGATCTGGGCCGGCTGGCGCAGCGTCCGCACGACCGAGCGGCGGGCGAGCTGCCCGACCTGGGTGGCGAGTTCGTGGGTCACGCCGGTTCCGCCACCCCGGCCTCGGCGCGGGCGTCCTCAGCCTCGTCGACGACCTCCTCGGCGCCCTCGAGGCTGCGGCCGGTCTTCGCCAGGAAGACGTCGTCGAGCGAGGGCGCGTGCAGCTGCAGCGTCTCGATCTTGATCCCCTCGCCGTCGAGTGCGCGCACCACCTCGGCCAGTCCCGAGTCGCCGCCGGCGAGGAGGACCGCGGCGCCTTTCGTGCCACCGTCGGCGGGCTCACCGAAGCGCGCGAGGACTGCGGCGGTGTGCTCGCGCTCGCCCGGATCGCACGGCACCGCTTCGACCGTCGGCCGGCCGATCTCGGCCTTCAGCTCGGTCGGGGTCCCCTCGGCGACGATGTGGCCGTGGTCGATGATCCCGACCCGGTCGGCGAGCACGTCGGCCTCCTCCAGGTACTGGGTGGTGAGGAAGACGGTGACGCCGTCCTCGGCGGCCAGCCGCGCGACCTCCTCCCAGAGCGCGGTGCGGCTCTGGATGTCGAGGCCGGTGGTCGGCTCGTCGAGGAAGAGTATCCGCGGTTCGTGGGCGAGGGCCAGGGCCAGGTCGAGCCGCCGTTTCATCCCGCCCGAGTAGCCGCCGACCTTGCGGTCCGCGGCTTTGGTCAGACCGACCCGCTCGAGCAGTTCGCCGCCCCGCTTTTCGCGTTCGCCCTTGTCGAGGCCGTGCAGCGCCGTCTGCAGCCGCATGTGCTCGGTGCCGGTGAGCAGCGGGTCGAGCGCCGCTTCCTGCAGGGCGGCGCCGATCGCGGAACGGACCCGCGGCCCTTCGCTGACGATGTCGAAGCCGGCGACGCGGGCGGTGCCGGCGGTGGGCGGGAGGAGGGTGGTCAACATCAGGACCGTGGTCGACTTGCCGGCGCCGTTGGGGCCGAGGAAGCCGTAGATCTCGCCCGGCTCGACCCGCAGGTCGATCCCGTCGACCGCCCGTGGCCCCTTCTTGAACTCGCGCACGAGGCCCTCGGCTTCGATGCCGGCCTGTCCCGCGGTCCCTTTCACTGAGCTCTCCACGACCATCGTCCCTTCCGCTGCTTGGTTGCCTCGAAAGTTGAGGTTATCAAAGATTGCGGTACTATAGCTTCATGCCCCGCAAAGTCAACCGCGGATCCGCTGCCGGAAAGGGACTCGCCGACGAGGCATGGGGCCTGCTCATCCCCCTCGTCTACCCACCGCGCTTCATCGAGATCGCGCACAAGCTGGGCGTGACGCCGCCCCTTCTGGGGGCGCTCCGCTTCCTCGAGCAGCCGCAGCCGATGGGGAGGATGGCCGAACTCCTGCACTGCGACCCCTCCAACGTCACCGGCATCGTCGACGCACTCGAAGATCGCGAACTCGCCGAACGCAAACCGTCGGCGGCCGACCGTCGGGTGAAGGTGGTCGAGCTCACCGCCGCGGGGGAAAAACTGCGCGCGCGAGCGGTCGAGGAGATGTTCAAACCGCCTGCCTGGGTCAAGGATCTCTCGCCGGCCGACCAGCGCGCCCTGCGCGACATCCTGCGGCGGGCCGGCGGGGAGCCCTCCGGCTAGGTGCAAGATTGGAATTAGGAGTACGAATTAAGGACATAATGTGTCTCTAATTTGTATCCTTAATTTGTGGATCTCACCATCCCGCGCAAGTCACCGAGCTCTTCCATGTCGCCTTTCTCGACATCCTCTCGAACCGTCTAGGGGCCGAGCGCTACGTCTTGAAGGGCGGCGCCAATCTCCGCTATTTCTTCGACAGCGTCCGCTATTCGCAGGACATAGATCTCGATGTCGAAGGGGTTCCTGCCTGGCGACTCAACGAGAAGATCGATGCTCTGCTCTCCTCGGTTCCGATGACGATTCTGCTGCGCCCGGCCGGCATCAGGGTCGCCGAGCGCTCTAACCCCAAGCGCACGGATACGACCCAGCGCTGGAAGTTCGGACTCGACGCACCGGGCCACGCCGACCTGATCCGGACCAAGATCGCGTTCAGCTACCGGGAGGGAGCAGGGGAATATCTCATCGAGCCGATTCCGCGTCACATCGTCGAGCCTTATGCGCTCCGCTCGCCCCTTGTCCCTCACTACGTAAACGACACGCCGACCGAACAGAAGGTGAGGGCATTGATCGGCCGCAATGAGACGCAGGCCCGTGATGTATTCGACCTGGACCTCCTCTTGCGTCGCCATCCTCTGCCGTCCGGCCTGATCGATTCCGCGATTCTCGGCCAGGCAGCCGATCGCGCCATGGAACTGCCATACGCGGCCTTTCAGGGCCAGGTTCTCCCGTTCCTCGAGCCCGATGCCGTCGAGATCTACGGGGACGAGGCATCCTGGGTACAGATGCAGACGGTGGTGGCCGAACGACTCGAGGAGGCGAGATGAGCGCCGCCGGTGACTACCGCGACCTGCGAAGACTGGGCCGTCCCCTGCTCACGACCGCCGAGGCGAGGGCGGTCTGGCAGACGACCCGGAGAACCGCCGGCAGGCGGCTCGAGACGCTGGCGGAGGCCGGGCTCGTCCGCCATCTGCGGCGGGGTCTCTGGGCGCTCGATCCCGAGGTCGCACCGTTTGCGATCGCCCCCTTCTTGACTGCCCCATTCCCGGCCTATGTGTCTTTCTGGTCGGCTCTCTCCCGTCACCAGATGATCGAGCAGATCCCCCGGCAAATCTCCGTGGCATCCCTGGATCGGACCAAACGGATCAAGACCACTCTCGGGGACTTCGAGATCCACCATCTTGCCCCGGAGCTCTTCGGGGGCTATGGAGGGACCGAACAGGAGGGGTATGTGGCCAGTCCCGAGAAGGCGCTCTTCGATTCTGTTTACGTCCGGTCCGCCTCAGGCGCAAAGGCCTACTTCCCCGAGCTCTCATTCCCGGAGGACTTCGATTCCCGCAAGGTGGAGGAGTGGGTCGGGCGGATCGGCGCCCCTCGCCTCCGAACGCTCGTCTCACGACGCCTTGGCGAAGTGGTGAGCGTCGCTGCATGAGGCAGCGCCCGTCGCCAGATTGAGTTCTCAGGTCAGCCTCGTGCGGCCTCGGCGGCGGCGAACAAGAGGCCCGGGTCGGGATCGCCCTCAGTCGTCGTGAACACGACGGAGGTCAGGCCGGCCGCCACCAGCTCCTCTGCCTGGGCCGCCGGATCGTCCGCGGGCTCCACGTAGCCGACGGCGAGCAAGGGCCGCCCCGCGAGGGGCGATTCGGCGCGCGCGTCACGCACCGCGGCCACTGCCTCGGCGGCGGCCTCCGCCGACGGGACGCTGCCCAGGATCACCCCGTCAGTGAACCGTCCTGCCAGCCGGAACGCCTTGGGGCCGTTCGCGCCGACGAGCACCGGCGGGATCGCGTCGGGATCGGGCGGGTGGTCGAGGCGGACGCCGTCCAGGGAGACGTAGCGGCCCGCGACGGTCACCTCCTCGCCATGCAGCAGCGCTCGGACCGCCGTCACGTACTCCTCCATCAGCGCCAGCGGGCTCCCAACCGCGGCCCCGACCTGCTCCATCCAGGCGCGCACCCCGTGCCCGAACCCCGGGATGAACCTGCCCGGATGCAGGCGGGCGAGGGCGGCGACCTCCATCGCGGCGAGCGCCGGGTTCCGAAAGGGCGTCGGCATCAGCCCCAGGCCGACCCGCAGCGTCGTGCTCGCGCCGAGCGCCGTCGCCGAGGCGACCAGCCCGCCGCCCCAGAAACAGTCCTCCCAGAGCCACAGGTCGTCGATTCCGGCCTTCTCCACCGCCCGCGCGATCTCCGGTAGAGCCTCCGGTGCCACCTGCGGACGGGACACCACCCCGATCCGGACCTCCCCGCCTGCCCCCATCCGTCGAACCTATCCGAACGCGCCCAACCTGTTTCTTCGCGCGTCACAAATTGCTCTTAGGGTCATCCCGTCGGGCGTCGGGAACGCACACATAGAGACCAGGAGCGGACATGACCGAGCTGAACGAGATGCAGTCCAAGCTGTGCGAGGGGAGCCAGACCGACTACTCGGACCTGCGGGCCTTCTTCATCAACTGCACCCTGAAGCGCAGCCCCGAGATCTCGAACACCCAGGGGTTGATGGACATCTCGATGGAGATCATGCGCCGCAACGGAGTCGAGGTCGAGGGCATCCGCGCGATCGACCACGAGATCGCGACGGGCGTCTGGCCCGACATGACCGAGCACGGCTGGACGGTCGACGAGTGGCCGGCGATCTTCGAGCGGGTCATGGCGGCCGACATCCTGGTGATCGGCACCTCGATCTGGCTGGGCGAGAAGTCGTCGGTCGCGACCCAGGTGATCGAGCGGCTCTACGGCAACTCGCACCTTCTCAACGAGGCCGGGCAGTACGCCTATTACGGCCGCGTCGGCGGCTGCCTGGTGACCGGGAACGAGGACGGGGTCAAGCACTGCGCGATGAACCTCCTCTACTCACTTCAGCACCTCGGCTACACGATCCCGCCGCAGGCCGACTCCGGGTGGATCGGCGAGGCCGGACCGGGGCCGTCATACCTGGACGACGGCTCGGGCGGTCCCGAGAACGACTTCACCAACCGCAACACCACCTTCGCCGCCTGGAACATGCTCCACGTCGCCCGGATGCTGAAGGACGCCGGCGGGATCCCCGCCCACGGCAATCAGCGACCGGCCTGGGATGCCGGCTGCAGCCTCGACTTCCCCAACCCGGAGTACCGGGTCTGAGCGACAGGGGGAGCTACGGGGCCGCGATCTGGACCGGGTAGCCGGCCCGCAGCACCGCCAGCGTCGCCGGCGGCGTGATCGCTGTGGCGGTCCCGCGACGGGGTCGGCGCTGACGCTTGCCGCAACCGTCGAGGCTCCAGGCGAGGAAGTCGGTCACCTCATCCAGCGACCACGGCGGATACTCCTCGGCATCGAGACGCCCGTCTGCCGAGTCCATTTCATGGGCCCGTGCCGTAGAGGAAAAAATCGAGGTCGAGATCGAGCACCCGCATGGGAACGGCAGACTAGTAACCGGCCCTGCGAGCGCCGCAACTTGGCATCGGGGAACGATCCCCCGGTTCTCGGGTTCGCCCGTCGCTCGCTCGGGGCTTGGCGCCAGGGGCGGGCAGGCCGATCTACTGGGTCCAGCACCTGTTGACCGCAGCCTTCGGGTCTGGGAAGCTCGCACAGCCGTCATCCTGCCGCTCGCCCGGAGGTCGTCCAATGCGCACGCTGCGCTTCCTCGCTCTTTCCTGCTCAGTCCTTTGCATCGGCCTTGCTTCCAGCGCCCAAGCCGCGATCGTCACCGTGGGCAGCCCGCTTGTCGGCAGCTTCTCGCCTGCCGGCATCGGTTCTGGGAACACCCTGTTCAACACCAAAGTCTCCGGCTTTACGACGTCGCCGGTAAACGGACTTGTGGTCGGCTGGAACGTCACCGGAGCGGCAGGGGGCCCGTTTTACCTACGCATCCTGAACCCGGTGGGCACGACGGAATTCACCGGGGTAGGGAAAAGTGGGCCGGGGACGCCGCTGACCACCGGGGTTCAGCACTTCGCGGCGAGCATGCCGATCAAAGCTGGACAGATGGTGGCCTTTGACCACACCAACCCTGGGGACACGATCGGGGTCATCGCTTCGACCGTTGGCGGGGAAGCCAATTTTTTCCCCGCTCCGGGATTGGCAGAAGGGGCTACGGCAGCTCCGACGACGGCTGGCGCTCTTGAGCTCGGCTTCAACGCCGAAGTGCAGCCGGCGCCAGTCGTCCTCGTACTGGGCACGGCGGCTGGGCCCGTAGCTGGCGGCACCGCCGTTCTGATCAGCGGAACGGATCTTGAGGGAGCCACCTCGGTCAAGTTCGGCGGGGCGGCGGCGGTTTTCGGCCAGGTCTCCGAAACCGCCGTGCTTGCGACCTCGCCGCCGAGCGCGAGCGCTGGCGGCGTGCCGATCAGTGTCACCACTCGCGCGGGAACCGCGACGTCGAGCCAGCTCTTCACCTACCAAGCTCCGGCCCCGCCACCAGCGGCCGTCGTCGCGAATTGCGTGGTTCCGAACCTGATTGGGAAGCACCTGAAAGCGGCGAAGAAAAAGATCAGCGCCGCGCGCTGCAAGGTTGGCAAGGTCGTCAAGCTCGAAGGCGTCACCGCGAAAACGGGAACGGTGGTGAAACAGAGCCCGAAACCCGGGAAGGTCCGGGCGGTCGGCTCGAAAGTCAACTTGAAGTTGGGCAGCTAGACCCCACCACTCGACGGACAGCTGCGGACTCCGCGCGGCGCTTTCGTGCCGCAGCGGCGCCTAAGGCGAGCAGGTGTCGCGCAGCCGGAGGGGTTACTGCCCGGAGGAGATCCTCTGATGCGTTGATAGCTCCCTGGTCTTGTGGGCGATCTGGACCGGGTAACCGGCCCGGAGCACCGCCAGCGTCGCCGGCGGGGTGATCGCGGTGGCGGTCCCGCGCCGGGGTCGGCGCCGAGGCTTGCCGTAACCGTCGAGGCTCCAGGCGATGAGCTCGCCGCCGCGGACCAGGCACGGGGCGCCGCCCTCGATCACGAAGGCGCCGTCGGGGAGCTCGGCCCAGGGGACCTCGTGGAAGCGGCGGCGGTGGGTGCCGGGGAAGATCCGCTCGGCGTGGAGGCGGCGGTTCATCTCCCCGGCCGAGGGTGGGTCGCCGTCGAGCGCCTCGGTCCAGGCCGCTTTGTAGGCCTCGTATTCGGCGTGCCGGCACTCGCCGCACGGACGGTGACCGGCGGCGAAGGCGACCGCCTCGTCGTGGAAGAAGAGGGGCGTCCAGCGGTTCGGCAGCCAGAGCTCACGGTGGCGGCCACGGAACTCCAGCGCGCAGGTGATCCAGAGGTTGCCGGCGTGGAAGCGGACGATCTCACGACCCTCGTGGAGGACGCCGCGATTGCCGGTCCAGGCGCCGCGCAGCGGGGTGGCGACGATCTCACCGGTCGGGGTGACGCGATTTCGCTCCGGCATCCCCTCGACCTTACGCGCGGCGCGCGGGAGGCCGAGCTAGGCGGGGTCGAGCTCGGCGGCGATCGTTGCGGCGAATGCCTCGGGTCGCGAAAGGAAGGGATGGTGGCCGGCCCGGAACTCGATCACTCTCGTGTCTCCTTGGACCCGCCGGCGCTGCACCTCGGCCGGGGTCGCCAGATCCTCGGTGCAGACGATGTAGGTGGCGGGGCGCTCGCGCCAGCCGATCCGGCCGGGCGATTGGGTGAACGGCACCGCTGATTGCCGGGTCAGCCGCGACAGCGCTCCCTCGGTGGCCTCTTCATCGCAGTCCTGGAGGAAGAACTCGCGGATCAGGTCGGGGTGGACGCCGATCGTGCCGTCGTGGCCCGGGTCGAGCCACGGGGCCGGCTCGGCGCCGGTCAGCTCGGCCTGGGACTGGCCATCGTCGGGTATCACCGAGGTCACGTAGAGCAGACGGGCGACCCGCTCGTCGGCGCCGGCCTCGGTGATGACCATCCCTCCATATGAGTGACCGAGGAGGACGACCGGGCCACCGACCTCGACGATCGCCCGGCGGCAGGCCTTGACGTCGTCGTGGAGGTCTCCGAGCTGCTCACCGGCCTCGCCGCAGCTCGGCAACGGTACCGCCACGGTCTCGACCCCGTGCTTGGCCAGCGGCTCGACCATCCGGCTCCACCACCACCCGGCGTCGTGGGACGCAGGCACCGTGGACAAAGATCAAAGCGGGCGTCACGGGGATCACGTTACTGCAACCGTGGGGTTGCGTGTAGTCGATTGAATCGCGTCCGTTTGGTAGGTGAGAGATGATCTATGCTGGTCTATCTACCTTTGAAAGGAGGAGGCAATGGCGCCAGTACTTGAAATCAAGCTCAACCTGCCGGAGGGGACGACCGTCGAGATCACCGGACTGGGCGAGCTTGGGTCGCCCAAAACTGATTCGGCCGAGGAGGGCATTCGACGCTATTTCAACGAGTACCTGAGCAACAACGGCCGCAAGGTGTATGGCGCGGCCGCGCGAATCGAAGACTTCCAGGGCCGTCCCGGCTTCACCTTCGAAGATTTGGCCGCGAATCTCAACGTGAGCTATGAGTCCGTCAAGAGTTGGCATCGGACGAGCGGACGGTCGGCGAAGCGATGGAGGAAGGAGACCGGGACCCAGGAGCCGATCCGCTTCGGCTGGATTGCCTATGACGATGTGGCGCCTGGGGGAGGGGAGCGGACGATGTATCGGATGCCAGAGCAGGTTGCCGAGGTGATCCGGGATCTACCCACCTTCCAGGGCTGATGCGAACGGAATCCGCGGCTACAGGAGCTACGATCTGATGCATGACGAAGGCCGAACTGCAGGCACAGATCGACGCGATGACCGAGGAGGAAGCGGCGGAGGTGAAGCTGATCTTCGCGCCGGACTGGCCGTCCAAGGCAACCTCGATCGAGGAGATCCGGAAGCAGACGGGAACCACCCCGATGAGCTCGAAGGCATTCGACCGGCACTTCGGCTCCCTGCCCACCGACGGCGAGGGGTAACCGTGGCAGGCGCGGGCGCGGGCCTGCGCTTCGACGTCCGCATCGTCGATGAGGTGTTGACCCGAGGATCTCGTGCACGCCACCCCTGCTGCGCGAGCCTCGATCGAGCCGTTTGTCGTGGGGCTGCGCGATGAAGGCGTGCCGATCGAGTGGTTACGGCGCTGCGAAGGCGAAGGCCGAGATGGAACTCGGCTTGGCAGCTGCGTCAAGCTCTACATTCCTCCGCCCGCAGGCCAATGGGGCGCAGTCCTTGCGGCAGACGAAGAGGCTTCTAAGGCGGCCCTGGTACTGATCGCGGTAGGCGAGCGGCATCCGACCAAGTCTTGGAAGCCGAGCGTCTACGAGATCGCCCACCGGCGCCTCCATATGTAGAGGCTGGGCGGAATGGGGTTTCAGGAAACCCCACCGCGAGGTGCGGCGGGCAGCTGGACTGTGACGCGGAGGCCGCCGCCGGGGCGCGGGGTGAGGGTGAGGCTCCCATCGTGGGCGTCGACGATGCTCTTGACGATCGCCAGGCCGAGGCCGACGCCCGCCCGGTCGGTGTGGATGCGCTGGGTGCCGCGGAGAAAGGGCTCGTCGAGGCTGGAGACCGACTCCGGGGTGAGCGTCTCGCCGGTGTTCTCGACCGTGAGCATGGCGCCCGCGGGGTCGACGCCGGTCGTCACCCAGACGGTGCCCTGCGCGGGGAGGTTGTGGACGATCGCGTTGTGGACGAGGTTCGTGGTCAGCTGCAGGAGGAGCGCCCGGGACCCGGTGGTGGGGGTCGGGTCGCCGGAGGTCTCGATCGTGACGCCGCGCTCATCCGCCACGGGGAGGAGGGTCTCGGTGGCTTCTTCGGCGAGCAGGGAGAGGTCGATGGGGTCGCGGGCGAAGGATCGCTGGTCGGCGCGGCTGAGCAGGAGCAACGCCTCGGTGAGGTCGATCGCCCTGGCGTTGACCGCGTGGAGGCGCTCGACCAGCTCGCCGTTGTCGCGGCCCGGATCGTTGCGGGCAACATCGAGCAGCGCCTGGGTGGTCGCCAGCGGGGTGCGCAGCTCGTGCGATGCGTTGGCGGCAAAGCGCTGCTGTTCGGCGACGTGTGCCTCGAGCCGCGCGAGCAGGCCATCGATGGTGTCGGCGAGATCCCGCAGCTCGTCGCGGGGCCCCTGGAGCGCCAGGCGCTCGTTCAGGTTGCGCTCGGAGATCTGCCGCGTGGTCGCCGTCATCTCCCGCAGTGGGCGCAGGACCCGGCCCGCGACCAGCCAACCGAAGGCGATCGAGACGAGGGTCATGACCGCCAGCACGATCAGGGACCGGAAGAGCCCCTGGTGGAGCGCATCGGTGGAGCGGTTTACGGCTTCCTGGAACCTCAGTTCGGTTTCGGCGTCCGGGCCGGTCGTGCGGGTGGAGGAGCCGCTCGGGACGATCAGGTTGACCCCGCTGGCATCACGGAAGAGCAGGTAGGTGATCGCGAGCAGCACCAGCCCCGAGACGAAAAAGAGGCCGCCGTAGAGGAGGGTCAGGCGCAGGCGGACGGTCGGCGAGGGCATGGTCAGCCAGCCTGAGCTTCGATGCGGTAGCCGACGCCGGCGACGGTGGCGATGACCGCAGGCTCGCCGAGGCGTTTGCGCAGGCCCGAGACGGTGATCCGCACGGCGTTGGTGAACGGGTCGGCGTTCTCGTCCCAGGCCCGCTCGAGCAGTTCCTCGGCGCTGACCACACCGCCTTCGGCGGTGACGAGGACCTCGAGCACGGCGAACTGCTTGCGGGTCAGGGCGACGTATTGGCCGTCGCGGAAGACCTCGCGGCGGAACGGATCCAGGCGCAGCCCGGCGATCTCCCGCACCGGCGGCCGGTTGTGGGCGCGTCGGCGGTCGAGCGCTCGCAGGCGGAGCACGAGCTCCTGCAGCTCGAAGGGCTTGGTCAGGTAGTCGTCGGCGCCGAGCTCGAACCCGGAGGCCTTGTCGTCGAGACGGTTGGCGGCGGTGAGCATGAGGATCGGCATGCCGCTGCCGGAGGCGACGATGCGCTCGGCGATCTCGTCGCCGGAGGGGCCGGGGATGTCGCGGTCGAGGACGGCGATGTCGTAGGCGTTGATGCCCAGCAGCCCCAAGGCGCTGTCGCCGTCGGCGGCGATGTCGGCGGCGATCGCCTCAAGCCGGAGGCCATCGCGGATGGCTTCCGCCAAGTAGGGCTCGTCCTCGACGATCAGCACGCGCATGTTCTCGATTGTCCCCACCTGAGCGTTTCGTCGGCATATCGAAAACCACATACGCGCTGACAACGCCGTGCCGCCCAGATTGGCGGCGTGGCCTACAGCGAACCCGCACGAAGCGCGGCGCGCCGCACGTACCGCTCCCGCCGGCGAATCCGGCCGACGGCATTCGGCGCGGTCGTCGCCCTGATCTTCGTCGCCATGCCACTGGTGGCGGCCTGGCACCTGCTCGACGCCACGCAGCGCCGGCCCGACCATGAGGCCGGCACCTTCCTCTCGCGGGACAAGTGGCCCGGGGATGGACAGGCCGCGATCGCGCTCGGCGAGGGCCGCCCGGCGGCGAGCCCACAGGAGGAGCCGGCTCCGATCGCCAGCCTGGCAAAGGTGATGACCGCCTACCTGACGCTCGAGCGCTACCCGCTGAGCGGTGACGAAGGCGGCTTCACGATGACCGTCTCCGCGACGCAGGCGCGGGCGGTCGCCGAAGAAGCCGACGAGGGGCAGTCGGTGGTCGCGGTGCGGGCAGGGGAGCGGTTGACCGAGCGCCAGCTGTTGGAGGCGCTGCTGATCCCCTCCGGCAACAACATCGCGCGCATGCTGGCCGCCGGGGTGGCGGGCAGCGAGGCGGACTTCGTCGAAGAGATGAACGACGAGGCCGGCGCGCTCGGGATGGACGAAACGACCTACACCGATCCCAGCGGCTTCGATCCGGGCACGGTCTCGACCGCCGCCGATCAGCTGCGCGTCTTCCGGCGGGCGATGAGCTACCCGGTCTTCCGCCAGATCGTCTCGATGCCTGAGGTCACCTTGCCGGTCGCCGGCACGGTCACCAACTTCAACCCGCTGCTTGCCGCGGGGTACGCCGGCAAGACCGGGTCGGACTCCGCCGCGGGCGGGTGCCTGGCGTTCTTCACCGAGGTGACGGTCGGCGGGGACCGGAAGACGGCGGTCGGGGTGGTGATGGGCCAAGGGGAGGGCAGCGACACCGGGGCCCTATTGGCCGCCGCGGGCGAAGCCGCCGAGCGGCTGGTCGGCACGGTCGCATTTCGTCCACATATCGAAAACCACATACGTGCCGGCAACACCCCGCCGCTCAGTCTGGAAGGCGTGACCGACAGCGAACCAGCAAAGGAGCTGAGATGAAGAGGAGGGACTGGATGATCGCGCTCGCGCTGGCGCTCTGCGTCGTCGGGCTCGTGGCCTGCGGCGGAGGCGGCTCGAGCTCCGGCGCCGACGACAGCGCCTCAGGCGAAGAAGCGCCGCTCGAATTTGCCGAATGCATGCGCGCCCACGGGATCGAGATGGAAGATCCGAAGGCGGGGCAGAAGGCGATCGAAGTTCCTGGCGACCAGAGCGACCCGAAGACGAAGAAGGCGCTTGCCGCCTGCAACGACAAGCTCGGCGCGGGCCAGGAACTCACCTCTGCAGAAGACGAAGAATTGGAGGAAGGCGCGCTGGCCTTCTCGCAATGCATGCGGGAAGAAGGCATCGATATGGGGGACCCGGAATTCCTCGGTCCCGGCAAATTCCACCTCGACATCGCCGGCCTCGACACCGAATCGCCCGCCTTCAAGGCCGCGCAGGAAACGTGCCAGAGCCAGATGCCCGAACTGGACATCGCCGGGGTCGGCGGCTGAGATGCGGCGGGCATGGGTCGCCGTGGCGGTGGCAGTGGTGATCGTGGCGGCCGCGCTGGTGCTGCTGCTCGGCGGCTCCGGCGGCAGCGCCACCGCCGACTCCGCCGCGGCCGGCGGCGCCGGCACCGGGAAGGTCGAGCGCCGCACCCTGGCCGAACACCTGACCGCCACCGGGACGATCGGTTACGCCGGCGAAACCACGGTGCTCGCCCGGCTCTCCGGCACGGTGACCGCACTGCCGGCGATCGGCGACGTGATCCGCCGCGGCCGGCCTCTCTACGGGCTGGCCGGCGAACCGGTGTTGCTGATGTACGGGGCGCTGCCCGCCTACCGCGCCCTGGCCGAAGGGGTGACGGAAGGCAGGGACGTCGAGCAGCTGGAGCGCAACCTGGTCGAGCTCGGCTACGAACCCGGGACCGTCGATGAAGACTTCACCTACGCGACCGCTGCGGCGGTGCGCGCCTGGCAGGAAGCCCATGGGCTCGAAGTGACCGGCGAAGTCGAACTCGGTCGGGTCGCCTTCCTGCGCGGTCCCCAGCGGGTTACCGAACTGAAAGTGACGCTGGGCGAAGCCCTCGGCGGCGGCGGAGGGAGTGGCGAAACCGGTTCCGAATCCGAAGGGGAAGCCGAAGCGCCCTCGGTCCCGGTCCTTCGCACCAGCTCTACCCGGCGCATCGTCGGCGTCGAGCTCGAAGCCGACCAGCAGTCGATTGCCCACCGCGGCCAGAAGGTCGGGGTGGTCCTCCCCGGCGGCGCCGAAGTACCGGGCGAAGTGCGCAAGCTGACCGCGGTCGAATTGTCGGACGGCGAAAGCGGGACCGGCGAAGAAACCGAACCGGGGCTCGAAGCGACGGTCTCGGTGACCGGCAAGCACCGCATCCCGGCGCTCGACGGGGCGACGGTCAACGTCCTCTTCACCGAGCAGGTCCGCAAGCAGGTGCTGAGCGTGCCGCTGACCGCGCTGATCGCGATCGGCGGCGAACGCTTCGCCGTCTACGTCCGCGAAGGCGCTGCCCGGCGGCAGATCGTCGTCACCCCGGGCCTCGCCGGCGCCGGTTACGTCGAGGTCGAAGGGAAAGGCCTGCGTGCGGGGATGACGGTCGAGGTCGGCCGGTGAGCGACGCCCGCTCGTCGCCCCCGGACGACGCTCCGGTGCTCGAGCTGCACGACGTGCGGAAGACCTACCCGCGCGGGGTCGAGGCGCTGCGCGGCGTCTCGCTGAGCGTCGGGCGTGGCGAGCTGACCGCGATCGTCGGCCCCTCCGGCTCGGGCAAGTCGACCCTCCTCCACGTGATGGGGACGCTCGACCGACCGAGCTCCGGCAGCGTCGCGATCGAGGGCCGCGACCTCTCCGAGGCGAGCGACGACGAGCTCGCCGGCCTCCGCGCCACCCGGCTCGGCTTCGTCTTCCAGCGCTTCTTCCTGCTCGAGGCGGCGCCGGTGATCGACAACGTTGCCGACGGCCTCCTCTACGCCGGCGTCCCCGCCGCCGAGCGTCGCCGCCGCGCGGCCGCGGCGCTGGCCCGGGTCGGTCTCTCCCACCGCGAGCGCCACAGCGCCGCCAAGCTCTCCGGCGGCGAGCGCCAGCGGGTCGCGGTGGCGCGGGCGCTGGTCGGGGAGCCGGCGATCGTCCTCGCCGACGAGCCGACCGGCAACCTCGACAGCCGCACCGGCGGCGAGCTGATGGAGCTGCTGCGCGGCCTGAACGAAGGCGGCACGACGCTGGTGATCATCACCCATGACGAGGAGATCGCCGCCTCGGTGCCGCGCCGGGTCGCGGTCCGCGACGGGCTGATCGAGGGCGACGCGACGGCGGAAGGGGCGACCCGGTGAGCCGACTGCTGCCCCGTGACCTGCTGCGGCTGGCGACCGTCGGCCTGCGCACCCGCAAGCTGCGCGCCGCCCTCTCGGTGCTGGGGATCTCGATCGGGATCGCCTCGCTCGTCGCCGTTCTGGCGATCTCCGAAACCAGCAAGGCCGACCTGCTGGCGAAGATCGAAGGGCTGGGGACGAACCTGCTCACGGTCGCCCCCGGCGAATCGCTCTTCGGCGAAGAAACGACGCTGCCCGCCGCCGCCGGGGGGCGCATCCAGCTGCTCGGCGAGGTCGAATCATCCGCCGCGGTCACCCGGGTCGACGGCGCGACGGTGCGCCGCAGCTCCTATGTCCCGCCCGAGATCACCGGCGGGATCTACGTCGCGGCCACCGACCCGGGGCTCCTCGGGACGCTCGACGGCACGACCGCCTCAGGGCAGTTCATCGACCGGGCGACCGACCGCTATCCGGCGGTCGTGCTGGGGGCGAAAGCGGCCCAGCGCCTCGGCATCCCCCGCGTCGACGGCCTCGACCAGGTCTACGTCTCCGGTCGCCTTTTCACCGTGGTCGGCATCCTCGAACCGCTGCCGCTGGTGCCCGAAATCGACAGCGCCGCGCTGGTCGGATACCCGGTCGCGAAGCGCGACTTCGGCACCGAGCGCAGCCCGTCGAGCGTCTACGTGCGCGCCCAGGAGGGCGAAGCGCACGTGCGCGCCGCGGCGGCGCTGCTGCCGAGCGCGGCCGACCCCTGGGGGCCCGAAGAAGTCGCGGTCAGCCGCCCCTCCGACGCCCTCGAGGCACAGGCCGCCGCCGAAGGCGCCTTCACCTCGCTCTTCCTCGGCCTCGGCGCCGTCGCCCTCCTGGTCGGCGGGATCGGGATCGCCAACGTGATGATCATCTCGGTGCTGGAGCGCCGCTCCGAGGTCGGCCTGCGCCGCGCCCTCGGCGCCCGCCGCCGCCACATCGCGATCCAATTCTTCGGCGAGTCGTTCGTGCTGGGGATCGCCGGCGGCGTCACCGGGGTCCTGCTCGGCGTCGGCGCGACCGGCGCCTACGCCGCCTACGAAGGCCTGACCCTGCTGGTGCCGCCGTTGGCGGTCGCCGGCGGCCTCCTCGCCGCCTGCCTGCTCGGCGCCCTCGCGGGCCTCTACCCGGCGATGCGCGCCTCACGACTGACGCCGACCGAGGCGCTGGCGACGACGTGAGGGGTACGGCGACGGACGGCGGGGCCTCGGCGCCGATCGGCAGGGGATGGCGAGGACCCGGGCGTCTCGTGGCGGCCCTGGCAGGCTGTGGCCGCCACGAGACGCCCGGGTCGTGACGCTTTCGGCGGGAAGTTCACAAAGCCGTGGCCGTCACAGAGACATGGCCATGATCGTGGCCCCCATAGGACCCAGAATCACGCTGCGTGCTTTGACCACACCATGGTGTGGTCAAAGTGCCGTCACGTGTTTGCGACGTCGGAAAGTCTGTGACGTTCCGCGCGTCTTCGTGACGAAGCCCGCATCGCTGTGACGGCCACCGCGCGTCCCGCCCACGCCTTCCGCACGTTCCCCGCGCATCCCCGCACCCCGGCCGTCCCGCCCACGTCTTCCGCACGTTCCCCGCGCGTCCCCGCACCCCCGGCCGTCTCGGCCACGGCCACAGCCTGCCCGGGCCGTGGCCGAGACGGCCGCGTCCCTTCACCGTCCCTTGACTGCATCGCGCGCCGCGATCATGTACTTTCCTCTACGGAAAGTACATGCCAGGAGGCTCCAAATGACCGAAAAGCCAAGCCAACGAGACGCGAGCTCCGCGCTGCGCGGCGTCGCTCGCCAGCGTGACCTGCTCGCCGAGCGCCTCGAGCCGCCCCTCTGGTACTCCGGCGGCCAGGCGCTGGCGATGCTCGTGCTGTTCGTCCTGCCCGGCGTCTCGCAGTGGCCCGGCCACGAACTCTCACGCTCCGTATTGGTGATCGCGATCGTCGTCGCCATCGTCGGGCTGAGCCTCCTCGACGCCCGCTTCGCGCAGGCGGTCGGGGTCAAGCTGGGCAGCGGCAGGCATCGCGCCTATGCCTCCTCGCGCGGCGCCACCTTGCGCGCCGGGACGATCACCCTGCTCGCCAGCCTCGTCACCTGGGTGGTGGCGCTTGCGGTCTCCTGGATCGCGGCCCTGGCCCTCGGCATCGTCCTCGCCTTCGTCGTCGCCCACGCCCGGCACGGCATCCTCGCCGCCGTCCGCGAGGACATCCGCGCCGGTCGCACGGGGGTGCGATGAGCAAGCCGCGCCTCGACCGGACGATCCACCCGCCGACGCGACTCGAGATCTGCGCGCTGCTCGCGGGCGCCGATTGGGTCGATTTCGCAACGGTCCGAGACGCGGTCGGGGTCAGCGATTCGGTGCTCTCCAAGCAGTCGAGGGTGCTCGAGGAGGCGGGTTACGTGCAGGTGCGCAAGGGGGCCGTCGGCCGCCGTCCGCGAACCTGGTTCCGCCTCACCGCCGCCGGTCGTCGCGCCTTCTCCCGACACCTCGAAGCGCTCCAGTCCCTCGCCGCGACCGGCCGTCAGAACGGCGACCGCGCCCGATCTCCGATGACCGAGGAGGGAGCGGCGGAAGCGGATCTTCGCTCCTGACTGTCCGTCCAAGACGAG
The DNA here is from genome assembly GCA_963795675.1 of uncultured Solirubrobacterales bacterium. GTDB lineage: Bacteria > Actinomycetota > Thermoleophilia > Solirubrobacterales > 70-9 > VAYN01. The sequence goes on along the minus strand of CAWCJB010000017.1, from coordinate 247,774 downwards.
CTCAAGCCGAATCCTCTGGCGGCAGGCATTATTCGACGTCGAAGAATTTTCCTCCGGCTTCGAATTTGGCCGTAGCTGCGAGGCTGGCGACCTTCGTACCTAGTAGCAGTGCGCCGCCGGCAGCCGCATTGATCGCTCCGCTCGTGCTCGCAACCTGGCTAGTCGCATAGGTACCTGTCACGTTGGCGACTTCGAAAAAGATCGAGCCTTTCGAGATGTAGCTACCGGAGATCGCGCAGGTTTTGCCCGTCTTGGCTTGGAGTTTCAGCGTGTAGAACGCCGTACCCGTGGGGACCGCACTCAAGTAGGCCGCGGCGTTGATCATGTAGGTGGCGTCGATGCTGACCGTATTGGTCACGATCTGTCCGCCTTGTACTTCACAGCTGGACGGCGTCAACACCACAACTTTTTTGAGCTTCAGTTTCCCTTCGCCTTTTGCCCCGCCAGCTTCATTGAAGATCGTGCATTCGACGCATTCTATTTCGCCAGATTCGATTTTTATCGGCGTTTCCCCGATTTCGACTTCTGTAACGCTGGGACCGGTCAGGCTCAAGGTCATTGCCTGCGTCCCGGTAAGCACAGCGGTTTCCGTTGCGGAAGATCCGGTACGCCATGGCTCCACCGTTGTCGTCGCAGCTGCGGATGCGTTCGTGGCCATCACCGCACCGAGGAAGAGGGCGGCTATAAGTGCTGTCCTGAAATTCTTCAGCTTCATGATTCTCCATCCCCTTCTTGGGGCCCCTTGTCGTGAACTTGACTTCACTATCCGTCGGCCCGCTCAGAGCAGCAAGATTCGCGTCGTGTCGTTCCGCCGCTCGCTTGTCGCCTTAATTCACGGCTAGCGCGGTGCCGCCGAGGAGCAGGCCGAGGCAGACGGTCGTGCCGAGGGCGAGGGAAAGGACGGCGGTGGCGAGGGCTCTCGCGACGGCCGCGATGCCGCTCAGTACAGGGCTGATCGGCGCTCTGTCTGCATGCCTCGACTCTGCGCGCTCGCGGCGGACGGGGCAATGAGGGGGTAGGCGTCTCGGGCGGGGGATAACCCCCCGGCGTTATTCCGGTCGGCGGGTGCTCAGCCGCGGTTGTCGCGCCACTGGATCAGCTCGCGCAGTTCGCCCAGGTCATAACCATCGGCGCCGCTGCCGTCGATGCCGACCGTCAACTCGTCGACTCCGGCGTCGACGAGGGCGTCGGCGTGCTGGAGGATCGGCTCGCGGGAGCCGATCACCCGCTCGATCGTCGCCGGATCGCGGTCCTGGCGGGCGCAGTGCTCGGCCAGCACCTCGGCTTTGTGCAGGTAGGTCTCGGGGTCGGCGAAGGTGTGCCAGAGCTGTGCGTGTTCGGCGACCAGGCGCAGCGTGACTTTCTCGCCGGCGCCGCCGATCATGATCGGCATCTCACCGACCGGCGCAGGATTCAGCTTCGCCAGTCGCTGTTTGATCAGCGGCAGGTCGCGATCCAGTGCCCTGAGGCGGTCGGGGGCGGTGCCGAACTCGTAGGCGTACTCGTCGTAGTCGCGCTCGAACCAGCCGGCACCGATCCCGAGGACCACGCGGCCACCGCTGAGGTGGTCGATCGTCGAGTGGATGTTGGCCAGCAGCTGCGGGTTGCGGTAGGAGTTGCAGAAGACGAGCGCCCCGATCCTGACCCGCTCGGTGGAGGCCGCGAGCGCGGCGAGTGACGTCGCTCCCTCGAAGTGCTTGCCGTCGGGGTCGCCGTAGAGCGGATAGAAGTGATCCCAGGTGTAGATCGCGTCGACGCCGAGCTCCTCGGCCACCCTCCACGCCTCCTGCATCTGCGCGAAGTCGGCTTGCTGCGGCTGGATCTGAACCCCTATGCGGGTCGGCACGGCATACCCCCTGATCGATGGAACGGAAGAGCGATCAGTCTAGGGAGGGGCACTTCTCGGCCTGACGAGTGGCGCGGGTAGTCCGACCCCGCGCCCTAAAACACGAAAGCCCCGCGGGTGCGGGGCTTTCGCTTACTGCTCAGACCGGGTGACTCAGACCGGGGTGACGTTGACCGCTTTGGGGCCTTTGTCGCCGGGCTCGGAGTCGAAGGAGACTTTGGCGCCTTCTTCGAGGGACTTGAAGCCGTCGCCGGCGATGTCACTGTGATGGACGAACAGGTCCTTGCCGCCATCTTCGGGAGTGACGAAGCCGTAGCCCTTGTCATCGTTGAACCACTTCACGGTTCCGGTTGCCATTTATGTACCTCCGTTGGTTTTCGTGCTGCGAACGCGGAGGATGCGGTTAGGCAAACGATCTACGGGCGCGGGCACAACTCAGTCGGTAAATCCGACTCGAACATCGTCGAGGCTAGCAGTGCTGGCTCTCTGATGCCGATATCTGCGGCGCATGAGGAGGAGGAGCGCGGCTGAGGTGGCCACGGCGAGGGTGGCGATCGTGGCCCATTTGCCGACGTCGTCGTAGAGGGCGATCAGGGACGGGCCGACGAAAAAGGCGCCGAGGCCGATCGTCAAGGTCCACATCAGGCCGGAGAGGACGCTGCCGGCGATGAAGGGGCAGGGTGGGAGCTCGTTGATGCCCGCCAGCCAGCCGGGGCCGAGGAGGGAAGCGAGGAAAGCGCGGCGCTGCATCAGGTCCTCGCTGCGGGCGAGGAGGCGGGTCCGCCAGGCGAGCAGGGGACCGGGGAAGAGGAACAGCCGGCGGCCGCCGGCGCGGCCGAGCCAGTAGGCGGCGAGGCTGCCGGCGAAGGTGCCGAGGAAGGCGATGACGAGGATCGAGGCGATCTGTTCCTCGCCGCGCGCCGCGACCGTGCCGGCGCTGACCAGCGCCGCCTCGCCCGGACCGGAGATCGCGATCCACGTCGCCACCACCGCCGCGAAGAGGCCGATGGAGGTGAGCAAGCTCATCTTTTGATTGTGACGACCCGGTGAGTCCGGCTCCGGTGGGAAGTCGACGCCGCCTGGGTGGACTCCAGGGGCACCGACTCGTCTCAGCCGAGCCCGGCGACGATCCCCGGCAGCTGGTGGTGGTCGTCGATGACGAAGTCGGCCTCGGGGCCGGGCTCCGGATCGTCGGCGAGGCCGCGGTAGCGGACGCTGCCCATGCCGAACCCGCGGGCGCCGGCGATGTCGGTGCGGCGCAGGTCGCCGACGTGGACGGCGGCGGCGGGCTCGGCGCCGAGCATGCCCAGCGCTGCGGCGAAGATCTCCGGCGCAGGCTTGTAGGTGCCGACCTCGTCGGAGAAGCCCCAGCCGGAGAAGTAGGGGAGGAGGCCCTGGTCGGCAAGGAACGCACGCAGGATCGCGCCGCCGGTGAAGCCCGCGTCGCAGACGATCCCGAGGGCGAGGCCGTCGCCGGCGAGGCGCTCGAGCGTGGCGCCGATCTCCGGGGCGAGCGTCAGCTCGACCCCGCGCCCGGCACCGAGAAAGGCATCGGCCACCGTCGCCCGCGCCTCCGCGTCGAGCTCGAGGGCGTCGGCCAGCCGCTCGGCACCTTCGGCGGGGGAGAGGTGAATGCCTTCGGCCCAGGAGGCCTCGCGGCCGCGAATCACGTCCTCGACGGTGGTCCCGACCCGCTCGGCCGTGTGCTCCAGTCCCAGCGATTCGCAGGCGGCGAGCACGGCGACGTGGCGCGCCTCGCGCATGGCCCCGCGCGCCGGTTCGGCGGCGATCGTGTTCCAGAAGTCGAAGGTGACCGCCCGGATCGGCATCGTCGGCCAACCTAGCGGGCGGCACCCCCTCGGGGTCGCGGCTGGGGATACCCTCGTGGCATGGCCGGATCGACCAAGACGCAGAAGCTGCCCGGCGGCGTGGTGCATGAGCTGCCCGCCGACCTGCGCGAGGGGCTTACCTCCAGCGACGAGGCGCTCGCCGCCTGGCTCGACATCACGCCGCTCGCGCGCAACGAGTTCATCTGCTGGGTCGAGGACGCCAAACAGCAGGCGACCCGCGAGCGCCGCATCCGGCGCACCCGCGAAGAGCTCGAGGAAGGCATGCGCCGTCCCTGCTGCTGGCCGGGCTGCAAGCACCGCGAGCGCACCGGCAAGTAGCTCCATCCTCCGTCGTTAGAAGGTGGTAAATGCGGAACTGCTCGCCAGCACCTCGGCAATCGGTCCTCCTCGGCAGGCAGCGGCTCATCGGCAGCGGCGCCGATCGCTTCTGCTTCGCTGGCTGAGCCTTGCCTGCCGAGGTCCAGCTAGCGGGTTTTTTTCGCCTGCGCGCCCGTCGTGCCTTGGGATTGACGAAGCGCTGCCGCCCCACCCGATGCTCTGCGCGTGAAGGTGTCGCCCGAGCGCACCTGCGTTACAGCGGTGCGGATCGCTGCTTTGCGTGCGTTTGCGTCTGCCATCTCGTTCTCCTCTTCTCCGTTCCTTGGGGGGCCTAGGAATCCCTAGCTTTCAAGATGCTTCGGATGGAAACGCCATTTGATCAAGACTTCTTCTCGAAATAATCGAGAGCCAGGATCTCCTTGGCGCGATACTCGCGGAACTCGGGCCGGAACTGCTCAAGCGAGGCATCGGCGAAGACGGGTAGAGCGACTTTTTTCACGAACGGCTGCATGCGGCCCTCCACCTCGCGTGCCGCGCGCCCGAGTCGCGCACGCTGGGCGGCGTCGAAGAACTCGAGGTAGCGTCGAGGCGCGATCCCGACGAACGGGGTGAAGGAGAGCTTTGAGTCACCGGCATCGGAGGTATCGATTCCGAGCGCGTCTTCGTGGAGCTCTCCCGCCCGGCTCTTCACGTAGGGCTCAACGAAGACAACGCGGGCGATGCCGGCGCCGATGATGTGCCGGGCGCAGTTGTGGCAGGGGAAGGTGGTCGAGTAGAGGGTCATGTCCTGGACGCTCACCCCTCGTCGGGCGGCGTCGAGGACGGCGTTCATCTCGGCGTGGACGGCGCGTCCGAACTCGGTCAGCTCGCCCAGGCCGGCCTTTCTCAGTTCGCCCACGAGCACCTCCCGCGCACGCCTTCGCAACTCCTCAACCGTCTCCTTATCACCGATCTCCTCAGCGATCATCTCCTTGCCAAGCCGCTCCAGCGAGCTGTCGATCTTCTTGCTCAGCCTCTCCGCCAGACGGTCGTACTGAAGACGGTTGGTGTCGGTGTCGCCGATCTCGAAGTCACGATTTCCGGTGCCGTCCTCATCCCAGTGGGATCCGCCGCCGGCGATCGGGACCTCGTTGGCGCCCAGCGCGACCACCGAGCCGCCTGGCGTGGCGATCGCGGCACCGACCTGGCGCCCAAACTCGGCCGAGCGCAGAGCCGCGCCGGCCGCCATGAACTGCGCGTGCTCATCGCGGGTGGGCGTGCGGAAGGGATCGCCGAAGAGGATGGCGAGCGAACGCCGGATGTCGGCCTGGACGACCTGGCGATCCCATCCGCGAATGAAGACGTCCGCACGGTGGAAGGTCCGGCTTACGTCCTGGCCCCTCGCCCTCTCCTCGCGCTCGTCGCGAGAGATCAAGTCCTCAGGCTGGTGCGCCCAGGTCGAGCGGTCGGCCGATTGCCGGGAGTCCTCGATCTGTTGGGCGAGGTGTTTGATCCGTTTGTCGCGAGGGCTGTAGGCGGCAATCACCACCAGCCTCGACCCGTAGACCGCCCGCAACGTCTTCAACTCTTCGGGCGTCTTCAGCGAGCGCAAGATGAAGGCGTGGCGGCTTAGGTTGGGTGGCAGGGTGTCGGCGTCCTGCTCGGGGTTCACCCCGGCGGTTTCATAGCGGGTGGCGACGATGTCGCTGATCGCGTGCAGGGCTAGCGCGTCACTTCGCTCCCAGGTTCGCCGCAGCTCATCGCCGGCACTCATCGCCTCCCAGAGCGACTCGTCGACGGGCATGTCACGGAAGCTGCTGCCAGCCTGCTCGGCTAGGTAATCGCTGAGGCGCATCTTGTGGACGACGTAGCCGTAGCTGCTCAGCTGGGTCGCCAGCTGAGCTTCGACTCGCTGAATGTCGGTCCCGACCGCAGCAACGAGACCGAAGACCAGCTCCGTCTGTTCGACCGTCGCCCCCGTCACCGGCGCGAGTTTCATCCGCCAATCAAATCACGGCTAGGCATGATCTAGACATCGATCCGTGCATCTGAAGGCTCCATCCTCCCGGCAGGCAGTTGCCCCTGCCAGTGCGACCCTCTGCGGTGCTGCGATGCCTCCCCGGCGTCGACGGCGACGATCGCAACTGCCCGGCCTGAGCCCTTTTCAGGGTTCGGTGACGGGGCGATCCTGAGGGGTGAGGCGGGGCGCGTCGGGCGAGTCGCTCTCGCTGCTGCCCTCGACGTTGAGGTGGGGGAGGATCCGGTCGAGCCAGGCCGGCAGCCACCAGTTTGACTTGCCGGCGAGCAGCATCAGCGCCGGGACGAGGACGCTGCGCACGATCAGCGCATCGAGCAGGACAGCGGTCGCGAGCCCGACGCCGAACAGCATGATCACCCGTTCGCCGCCGAGGATGAAGGCGCCGAAGACGAGCACCATGATCGCCGCCGCGGCGGTGATCGTCCGCGCCGTGGCGGAGAGCCCGTGGACGACCGCCTCGCGGTTGTCGCCGCGTTTGTGCCATTCCTCGTAGATGCGGCTGACGAGGAAGACCTCGTAGTCCATCGAGAGCCCGAAGAGGATCGCGAAGACCATCACCGGCAGGAAGGCCTCGATCGGACCCGTTCGGTCGATGCCAAGTAACGACGCCCCCCAGCCCCATTGGAAGACCGCGGTGACGACGCCGAAGGCGGCCCCCGCGGAGAGCAAGTTCATCACCGAGGCCATCACCGGCACGACGAGGCTGCGGAAGACCGCCATCAACAGCAGGAAGGAGAGCAGCACGACCACCCCGATGAAGAGCGGCAGCTTTTCCGAGAGCACGCCGGAGAAGTCCTCGAACACGGCGGTCTGGCCGCCGACCAGGACCCTCGGGCCGCCCGCGCCGGTGGCGTCGGGGACGGTTTCGTCGCGCAGCTGGTGGACCAGGTCGGTGGTCGAGGCGTCCTGTGGCGAGCCTTCCGGGATCACGTTCGCGGTGGCCACGGCGGGCCGCCCGTCGCGGCCGGGGATGACCACGGCGGGGGTGACCGCGACCACGTCTTCGGTCTTCTTCGCCGCCGCGAGGACGCGTTCGAATCCTGCTTCGGCCTGCTTGTCCGGAACCTGCGCGACGAGCTGCAGCGGCCCGTTGAAGCCCGGCCCGAAGCCTTCGGCGAGCAGGTCGTAAGCCTGGCGGGTGGTCGTGTCGGAGGGGTCGTTGCCTTCGTCGGAGGACCCCAGGCGGATCGAGAGGAAGGGGATCGCGATGACGATCAGGACGACCGCGGCGCCGGCGGCGAAGAGCGCCGGGCGGCGCTGCAGCACTCCGGCCCAGCGACTCCAGGCCGGCGACTCGTCGCTCTCGGAGAGCACCCCGCGCTCGGCGAGCTCTCGCCGCGTCCGTCGCCCGAGGATCCGCGGCCCGATGAAGCCGAGCAGGGCCGGCAGCAAGGTGAGGGCGGCGACGACGGTCAGCGAGACCACCACCGAGGCGGCGATCGCAACCCCGTAGAGGAAGCTGACGCCGAGCGCGAACATGCCGAGCAGGGCGATGCAGACGGTGATCCCGGCGAACATCACCGCTCGCCCCGAGGTGTCGAGCGCGTCGACCACGGCGTCCTCCGGGCTGAGCCCGCGCAAGAGGCCTTGGCGGAAGCGGGTGACGATGAAGAGCGCGTAGTCGACACCGACCCCGAGCCCGATCAGCAGCGAGAGCTCAGAGCTGAAGGAGGCCATCTGGATCGCGTGCGAGAGCAGGCCGATCACCGCGATCCCGGCGCCGAGGCCGAAGCCGGCGGTCAGCAGCGGCATCAGCATCGCGTAGAAGGAGCCGAAGACGAGGAAGAGGACGATCGCGGCGAGGACGAAGCCGATCAGGGTGCCGCCGGTGCTCGGCTGGTGGGTTTGGCCGATCGCCTGGCCGCCGAGCTGCACGTCGAGGCCATTCCCGGCGCTTTCCTGGGCTACGTCGATCACTCGTTCGATCGCGCCTTTGGGAAGGTCGTTCGCCTGTTCGTCGAAGGTGACGGTCGCGTAGGCGATCCGGCCGTCCTGCGAGATCTGGTCGGCCGAGCCGGGCGCGTAGGGGGAGGCGACCGAGCCGACGTGGGGCAGCCCTTCGACCTTTGCGAGCATCGCCGTGACGTCGGACTTCACCGCCGGTTCGCCGATCCTCTTGCCTTCTTCGGCGGCGACGACGATGTGGTCGACGTCGCCCGAGGTCCGCGGTGAGCTCTGTTCCAGCAGCGCCTGCGCGTCGGAGCTGTCGGTGCCGCTCAGTTTGAAGGAGTCGCGGTAGGCGCTACCCGCCGACGCGTGGATGACGGTCAGGCCGATGACGACGACGAGCCAGGCGGCGAGGACGAGACGTCGGTGGGAGAAGGACCAGTGGGCCAGTTTTCGCATCGCGGCAACGTAGCGCTAAGCGAGACAGTGGTGTAAGACTTGTCAGAGAACTGTCAGAAGTTAGATTCGATCGGAACAAAGGGAGCGGGGAGTGAGATGACCGACGACCTGCGGGCGGACGCCCAGCGCAACATCCGCTCGATCCTCGAAGCGGCGGCGCGCGTCCTCGCCGAGGACCCGACCGCCAGCATGCAGGAGATCGCCGACGCGGCGGAGGTGTCCCGGCCGACCGTCTACCGCCACTTCGCCGACCGCGAGGAGCTGGTCGAGGCGATCCGGCTGGAGGTGATGGAGCAGGCGTTCGAGCGGCTCGACGCCGCCGCCGCCTCGCCCGAGCCCGCCGCCGTGGCGCTGGGGCAGCTGATCGGAGACCTTGCCGAGATCGCCGTCCGCTACCCGCTGCTGGCCTCGCTGATCGGCACCCGTCCCGATACCCGGCGCAAGCCCCCCGACCGCGCCGTCGCCTGCTTCGAGGCGCTGATCGCCCGCGGTCGGCGCGACGGCACCCTGCGCCCCGACCTGCGCGCCGAGATCCTCGGGCCCGTGACGATGGGCGCCCTGTTCCTCGCCCTGCGGGCGGGCGGAGGCCGCGGCGCCGACCCGCGCGAGGTGGGAGCCGAGGTGGCCGAGATCGTGCTCGGCGGCGCCCGCTCGGGGTAGGTCGGGGTCCGGGCGCCCGGGCGTTTCAGAGGCGACCCTGGCAGGCTGAGGCCGCCTCCGAAACGCCCGGGATGGGAGGTTTTGCGGGGGAGCTGGCGCAGGGACGGGTCCCGGCGGAGGAACGTCACAGGGACGGCACGTTGCGGGGAGAGACGGCACGGAGATGCCGGGAACGTCACCGGGAAGACACGCATCCGCATGACGCCCTCGGGACTGTCTGCATTTACCCCCGTATAGGAGGGGTAAATGCAGACGGCACCTGGGACACGGCTGCATCCGTGGCGTCTCGTATGAATAGACGTGACGTTCCCGTCGCCTCCCTCGCGTCTCCTCACGAATCCCGCCGCTCGCCCGCACCCTCCGCCGTCTCCCCACAGACCCGGCCATCTCGGCGGCGACCTCAGCCCGCCCGGGTTGCCGCCGAGATGGCCGGGTCCCTTCCCCGTCCCTTCAGCGACCTTCGAATGTCCCTTCCCGTCCCTCGCCCACCCTCGGGCCGGCGACCGGTAACTGTCAGAGTTCTTTCAAAGAGCACGCCTACGCTGGAAAAGACTGAGGATCACCCAGGAGGCCGCTTTGAATTTTCTTCGCCGTATCTCGACCCGTCGTCTGCTCTCGATCTGCGCGCTCGCGCTGGTCATCGTGATCGGCGGCACCGCCGTCGCCCTCGCCACGTCCGGGAGCGATCCGAAGCCGCCGGCCAAGCCGCTGGCGAACGCCGTCCACGACGCGCTCACGGCACCCACGGTGCCGGGGATCAGCGCCGACATCCACTTCACCAACAACCTGATCGACGCTTCCAGCCTGGAAGGCAAAGACCCGATCCTGGCCGGCGCCACCGGCCGCCTCTGGGCCTCGCCCGCCGACGGCGGCAAGCTGCGGCTCGAGCTGCAGGCCGAAGAAAGCGGCAACGACAGCCAGGTGCTGATCGAAGGCCATCACTTCCAGGTCTACGACGGCACCTCGGAAACGGTCTACGAAGGGACGCTGCCGGAAGAAGAAGGCGAAGCGGGGGCCGAAGACCAGGTGCCCTCGGTGGCTCGGATCCAGGAAGAGATCGACAAGGCGGGCAGGCACGCCGACCTGAGCGGCGCGATCCCCTCCGACGTCGCCGGGCGGCCGACCTACACGGTGCAGCTGGCGCCGAGCCACGACGGCGGCCTGCTCGGCCGGGTCGAGCTCTCCTGGGACGCCGCCAATGGCATCCCCCTGCGCGGCGCCGTCTACTCGAGCGAAAGCTCCGCGCCGGTGCTGGAACTGGCGGCGACCGGGGTCAGCTTCGAAGCGGTTCCCACCTCGACCTTCGAAATCTCGCCACCCGCCGAAGCGAAAGTCGTCAACCTCACCCCCGCCGACCTCGAAGGGCCGGACGGCCACGCGACCAAGGCGGTCGGCACCGATGCGGTCAGCGCCGCGGTCGACTTCCCGCTCGCCGCCCCGCAGAACCTCGCCGGGCTGCCGCAGTCGGAGGTCCGGGCGATCGAAGTCGACGGCCACACCGCGGCCCTCGTCACCTACGGCAAGGGCCTCGGCGGGATCGCCGTGATCGAGTCGAAGAGCGACCCCGAAGGCGAAGCGTCGGCAAGCGGCCCCGAAGAGCTCGGTCTGCCGAAGGTCGTGATCGGTGACGTCAAGGGCGAAGAGCTCGACACGGCACTCGGCTCGGCCCTCCACTTCAGCCGCGCCGGAGTCGACTACATCCTGATCGGCTCCGTGCCGCCGGCGGCGGTGGAGGCGGCCGCCCGGACCCTGTAGATGACGATCCTGTTGATGATGAGGATCTAGATGGAGAGTCGGTGCCGAGGGTGACGCCGCAGGCGGTCCCGATCGAGGTCAGCGGCCTGGTCAAGCGATACGGCGACCTGGTCGCCGTCGACCAGGTCGACCTGACCGTCGAGGCCGGGGACGTCTTCGGCTATCTCGGCCCCAACGGGGCCGGCAAGACGACCTCGCTGCGGATGATGCTCGGGTTGATCCGCCCGAGCGCCGGCGAGGTGCGCCTCTTCGGCCGCGACCCGCAGCTGAGCGTGAAGGCGCTGGAGGGGGTCGCCGGGTTCGTCGAAGCGCCGTCCTTCTACCCCTACCTGAGCGGGCGCGAGAACCTGCGCCTGTTCGCGGCGCTCGACGGCGGCGAGGCGGCGGAGCGGATCGAGGAGTCGCTCGGCATCGTCGGCCTCGCCGACCGGGCCAAGGACCGCGTCGGTGGCTACTCCCACGGGATGCGCCAGCGGCTGGGGATCGCAGCGGCGCTGCTGCGCAAACCGCGCCTCTTGATGCTCGACGAGCCGGCGACCGGGCTCGACCCCGGCGGCATGCGCGACATGCGCGATCTGATCCGTGAACTCTCGGCGAGCGGCATGACCGTGCTGCTCTCCAGCCACCTGCTCGCCGAGGTCGAAGAACTCTGCAACCGGGTGGCGATCGTCCGCTCCGGCCGGATCGCCTACCAGGGCTCGCTCGCCGACCTTCGGGCGCAGGCCGGCGAGAGCTACCTGCTGCGCAGCTCCGACGAAGAGCGCGCCCACGCCGTCGTCGCCGCGCAGCCGGGGATCGAGGAGGTCGTCGCGACCGCCGACGGGACCCGGTTCGGCGCCCGCGACGAGGAGGCAGTCGGCGCCCTCTCGCTGGCGCTGGCCGAGGCCGGCGCGCCGATCCTCGAGCTGAGCCGCCGTCACGCCACCCTCGAGGACCTCTTCTTCAGCCTCACCGAGGGCGACACCGTGGTGGAGACGCGGCGCGAATCCCGAGCGGACGCCGAGGCCGCCGCGCGTGCCACCGTGGAGGCCCGATGAACCCCGGCGTCCTCACCGTCTACCGCTGGGAGCTGCGCAAGCTGCGGGCGCAGAAGCGCACCTACCTCGGCCTCGGCGCGGCGGCGATCGTGCCGATCATCTTCGTCATCGCCCTGGTCACCCAGAGCGGGCAGCCCAACGACGTCGCCTTCGGCCGCTATCTCCACGACACCGGGCTGGCGGTGCCGCTGGTGCTGCTGCTCTTCGGCTCGGTCTGGATGTTCCCGCTGATCACCGCGCTGGTCGCCGGTGACATCGTCGCCGCCGAGGACCGCAACGACACCTTGAAGGGGCTCCTCACCCGCTCGGTCGAGCGCCACCAGGTGTTCGCGGGCAAGGCGCTCGCCACCTTCACCTACGCGATCCTGGCGATCGCGATCACCGGGGCGGTGGCCCTGGGGGCCGGCATCCTCGCCTCCGGCTTCAACTCGATAGTCAGCCTCTCGGGGACGCGGGTCTCGGCCGGCGAAGGGCTGGGGTTGGTCGGGCTCAGCCTGTTCTTCTACCTGGTGCCGATCCTGGCGATCGCCTCGATCGGGCTCCTCTTCTCGACCGTCTTCCGCAACAGCGCCGCGGCGATCGTCGGCACCCTGATGTTCTCCCTGCTGGTCCAGCTGGTCGGCATCCTGCCCGGCCTCGGGTCGATCCATCCTTATCTGCTGAGCACCCAGTTCAACGCCTGGCAGGGCTTCCTGCGCTCGCCGATCGACTGGGGGCCCGTGATCCGGGCGCTCTGGGTCTGCGCGCTCTACGCGGTCCCCGCCCTGATCGCCGCCGTCCTCGTCTTCCTGCGCCGCGACGTCGCCGGTGACTGAGCGGGTCCTTGTCGTCGAGGACGACGCGGCGGTGCGACGGATGCTCGAGCGCAGCCTCGGCGCCGAGGGGTTCGAGGTGGCGGCGGCGGCCGACGGTGGCGCGGCGCTGGCGCTGGCCGAGGCCGCCGTGCCCGACCTGGTCGTCCTGGACGTGGCGATGCCGGGCCTCGACGGTTTCGAAGTCTGCCGCCGGCTGCGCGCCAAGGGCCTGACCGGCGGGGTCCTGATGCTGACCGCCCGCGACTCGGTCGAGGACCGGGTGCGCGGGCTCGAGTCGGGGGCCGACGATTACGTGGTGAAGCCCTTCGCGATCGCCGAGGTGGTGGCACGGCTGCGGGCGCTGACCCGGCGCGGGTCGGACCGCAGCGAGCGCCTCGCTCACGGCGAGGTCGTGCTCGACACGGCGACCGCGACGGTCGTCAGCGGCGGGGGCGAGCCGGTGCAGCTGACCGCGCGCGAGGCGCAACTGCTCGAGCTGCTGCTGCGGGACCCGCGGGCGGTCGTCTCCCGCGGTGCCGCGATCGAGGCGATCTGGGGTGGCGCCGCGACCGAGAACATCGTCGATCGCTACGTCGCCCGGGTGCGGCGCAAGCTCGGCGATCCGGAGGCGATCCGGACGGTGCGCGGGGTCGGCTTCATACTCGCCCCGTGAGAGGCCGCAGCCTCAGCTTCCGTCTGGCGATCGCCTCGGTCGCCGCGGTCGCGCTCGCCGTGCTCGTCTTCGGCATCGCGGCGCGGATCGTGGTCAGCGACCGCGTGCACGCCTCGCTCGACGACAGCCTGCGGCGACGGGCCACCGACGTGGCGCGTCTCGCCGTCTCGGCGCCGGCCCTGCTGCGGGCGCCGGGGGCGCTCGAATCGCCGCTCTCCGGACACCAGCTGAGCGTCGAGGTGCTCGACCACGAAGGGGCGATCGTCGCCCGCTCGCTCTCGCTCGGGGCGAAGCTGCTGCCGCGGACCGGCGTGATGGAGGCGGCGCGGCACGGCGGCACCGGCTTCGCCGACGCCGAGCTCGACGGCGAATCGATCCGCGTCTTCGCGGCGCCGGTCGCCGATGCCGGTGGTCCGGCTGCCGGTGGGGTCGTCCTCGTCGCCGGCAGCAACGCCGACATCGAAGAGACCGAGCACCGCCTCGGCCTGCTGCTGATGCTCTGCGGGGCGGGTGCGGTGGTGGTCGGCGGCGGATTGGCCGCGTTCCTCACCCGGCGGGGCACCCGGCCGCTGCGCGACCTCTCCTCCTCGGCGGCGACGATCACGCGCACCGAGGACCCGGCCCGGCGGCTGGCCGAGCCGGTCGGCCCGGCCGAGGTGGCGGAGCTGGCGGCGACGCTGAACGGCATGCTCGACGCGCTGGCCGCCTCGCGCGAGCGCGAACGCCGCTTCCTCGCCGACGCCAGCCACGAGCTGCGCACGCCGCTGACCAGCCTGCGCGGCAACGTCGAGTACGTGGCGCGCCACGGTGCCGATCCAGAGGTGATCGCCGACCTCGAAGGCGATGCGGAGCGGCTCGGCCGGCTGGTCGAGGACCTGCTGGCCCTCGAGCGCGAGTCGGCGGCCGAGCGACCACGGCGGCCGGTCCGGCTCGACGAGCTGGTGCGGGCCGCGGCGGCCGGGCGGGACGGGGTCGTCGCCACGGTCGACGGCCCGGTCACGGTGAGCGGCGAACCCGACGCGATCGCCCGCGCGCTCGACAACCTGCTGGAGAACGCGGCGCGCCACGGCCCGGCGGGGGGCGAGGTGCGGATCGACCTGCGACGGAGCGGGGAGGAGGCGCAGGTGTCGGTCACCGACGGCGGGCCGGGGTTCGCGCCCGGCACCGAGCAGGCGGCCTTCGACCGCTTCTGGCGCGGCGATGGCACCGCCGCGCCCGGCTCGGGGCTCGGGCTGGCGATCGTGCGGGCGACGGCCGAGCGTCACGGCGGCCGCGCCTGGGCCGCGGGCTCGACGGTGACCTTTTCGTTGCCGATCCCCGCCGCCGCGCCATCCCCTCGGCGGCCGCCGGCAGACCCGGGCTGAGCTCACACTCGGGCGAGGAGTCGCTCGCGAGTGGGCACGGCGACCCGACAGGTCGCTAAATGTGCGGCATCGATCCCCGCGCGCCAGCCGGGGGCGCGACCGTGGCGGGGCGGTTCGATCGAGGTGAGGTCGAGGTCGGCGCGGGACAAGAGCCAGGCGACGACCGAGTTCGAGTTCCACATCTCGCCGAGGCCGAGCTCGTCGCGACCCCAGGTGAGGAGTGGGACGGAGGGGAGGAGGGCGAGGACGCGGCGGGCCTCGGCCTCGCCGCGACCTACCCGGCGGGGGCTCTCGACCGCGTCTGCGATGTCGGGGATCTCACCGTCGGGCCGGGCGTGCAACTCGTAGCGGAAGAGGCGCAACCGGCGGAGGAGGGGAGAGCCGACGGCGCCCTCGCCGATGACGCCGCGGCCCGCCCCAGCGCCGCGGGGGATCGGGGTCAGCTCGATCGCGAAGCGGCCCTCGGAGGTGCTCACCTCGAGGGCCGCGTGGTACAGGTCGAGCGGGGGGCGGCCGGCGGGCACTGCGGCGAGGCGCTCGTACGCCTCACCGCAGAGGCGGACGACGTGGCCGCCGGCGCCGAGCGGCAGCCAGTAGAGGTCGACCGCGCCGCCGCCCGCCGAGCTCATTTGCTCGTCTGCCAGATGCCGCGGCGCGGGGGCAGGATCGAGACCAGCAGCAGCGTCACCACGGTGGCACCGAAGTAGCCGAACAGAGAGGCGACGCCTTCGAATTCGCCGACCATCTCCTGGCCGAAGATCAGCAGGCCGATGGTGAACAGCGAGACTCCCAGCGAGGCGATCAGGATCGGCTTGCGCCGGTTCGGCAGGAACTCACCGGTGACGATGCTGGCGATGAAGCCGAGGAAGGCGACCGCCTCGACGATGCCGAGGATCACCCAGGTCGCGTTCAATCCTGGGAACGAGTCGACGAAGGAGCCCGCGTAGCCTTTGGCCAGGCCTTCCGGCATGACGCCGTTCTGGTCGAGGAGCTTCTCCTTGGCCGAGTAGTACCAAAGGAAGCCGAAGCCCATGTAGATCGCGGCGACGACGGCCCAGTAGGCGATCGTCTCCGCCGAGATCGAGGCGGCCCCCTCGCGTTGTTGGTCGGTGTCCTCACCTTCGACGGTGACGAAGTGCCGGAGGCGAATGGCGTTCGTTGACATTTCTCTCTCCTGTCTCGCGGCCGCATCGGCGCGAAGTTCGATTGACAGGGCCCAAGCTATGAGCGCCGCGCCGGGCCTCCATCCGGGGTTTGCCGACGCCCGGGGGTCGTAGTCGCACGGATGGCGGTCGGGCCGCGCCCTGGTGGGATCGGGGTGTGATCCAGAACCGAGAGGAGACCGTCCGATGAAAGCCGCCGTAGTCCACGACTTCACCGCACCGCTACGCGTCGAGGAGGTGCCCGACCCGACTCCGAGCGAAGAGCAGGTGTTGGTCCGCCTCGAAGCCTGCGGGCTCTGCCACACCGACATCCACGCCGCCCACGGCGAGTGGCCGGTGAAACCCGAACCCCCGTTCATCCCCGGCCACGAGGGCGTCGGGATCGTCGAGCAGGTGGGTCCGGGGAACCCGCACGGCGTCGAGGTGGGGATGCGCGTGGCGCTGCCCTGGCTCGGCTACGCCTGCGGCGACTGCCGCTACTGCAACAGCGGCCGCGAGACCCTTTGCGAAAAGCAGCTCAACATGGGCTACTCGATCGACGGCGGCTTCGCCGAGCTGGCGGTCGGCTACGCCCGCCACGTGGTCCACGTCCCCGACGGGATCGATTCGCTCGACGCGGCGCCTCTGACCTGCGCCGGCGTCACCACTTATAAGGCGGTGAAAGAGTCGGGCGCCCGGGCGGCGGACCGGGTCGCCGTGTTCGGCGCCGGCGGGCTCGGCCACCTGGCGATCCAGTACGCGCGGGTGACCGGGGCCGAGGTGGTAGCCGTCGACATCAACGACGAGCGGCTGGCGACGGCGACCGAGCTCGGCGCGGCGCGGGTGGTCAACGCGGCGAGCGAAGATCCGGTCGCGGCGATCCAGGCGATGGGCGGCGCCGACGTGGCGATCGCCACCGCGGTGTCCCCGGTGGCCTTCGAACAGGCGATGGGCTCGCTGGCCCGCGGCGGTCGGCTGGTCTGCGTCGGGTTGCCGGCGGAGAACGACCTCAAGGTGCCGATCTTCCAGACCGTGCTCGGCGGGCTCAGCCTGAAGGGCTCGATCGTCGGCACCCACCATGACCTCGAGGAGGTCTTCGAGTTGCACCGCCGCGGAGAGACCCGTGTCCTGCGGGCCGAGCGTCGCCTCGAGGACGTCAACGAGGCGATCACCGAAGTGCTCGACGGCTCGGCTCCCGAGCCGCGGCTGGTCTTCGACCTGCAGAAGGTCGGTACGGCGCGGACTGACTCCGCTGCGATCGGCGCCCACGCCTGAGACCCGCATGTCCCGGGGCGGCGACCCGCCGCCCCGGTCCCGCTATGAACCAACAGGAGGAACAAGATGTCCACGATCGAGAAACCACAGGTATTCGAGGCGCCCGGTAGCGCGGGCAGCCCGGTCGAGGTAGCCGACCGCTACGAGAACTTCATCGGCGGCGGCTGGGTCGCGCCGGCCGAGGGCCGGTACCGCGAGAACCTCAGCCCGGTCAACGGCGAGCCGTTCACCACCGTCGCCGATTCGACCGCGGCGGATATCGAGCTGGCGCTCGACGCTGCCCACGCGGCGAAGACGAGCTGGGCGAAGAGCTCGACCACCGAACGGTCCGCGGTGCTGAACGCGATGGCCGACGCGGTCGAGGACAACCTGCAGATGCTGGCCGTGGCGGAGAGCTACGACAACGGCAAGCCGGTGCGCGAGACGCTCGCCGCCGACATCCCGCTTGTCGTCGATCACCTGCGCTACTTCGCCGGTGCCGCGCGGGCCGAGGAAGGGCGGATCTCCGAGATCGACGCGAAGACCGTCGCCTACCACTTCCAGGAGCCACTGGGCGTGGTCGGTCAGATCATCCCGTTCAACTTCCCGCTGCTGATGGCGGCCTGGAAGATCGCTCCGGCACTGGCGGCGGGCAACTGCACCGTGGTCAAGCCCGCCAGTCCGACCCCGTGGTCGATCCTGAAGCTGATGGAGGTCATCGCGGACGCGGTGCCGCCCGGCGTGATCAACGTCGTCAACGGGCCCGGGGCGGAGATCGGCCGGGCGCTGGCGACCAACAAGCGGATCGCCAAGATCGCCTTCACCGGCGAGACGGTGACCGGCCGGCTGATCATGCGCTACGCCGCCGACAGCCTCATCCCCTCGACGACCGAGCTCGGCGGCAAGTCTCCGAACGTCTTCTTCGCCGACCTGATGGAAGCCGACGACGCCCTGCTCGACAAGGCGGTCGAGGGCTTCGTCCTCTACGCCTTCAACAAGGGCGAGGTCTGCACCGCTCCTTCGCGGGCACTGGTGGAGGCACGGATATACGACGAGTTCATGGAACGCGTGCTGGCTCGGGTCGAGGCGATCCGCCAGGGCGACCCGCTCGACCCGGCGACGATGATGGGGCCGCAGGTCTCCAAGTCGCAGCTGGAGAAGATCGAGGGCTACGTCGACATCGGCCGCCAAGAGGGCGCCAAGGTGCTCGCCGGAGGCCATCGCACCGAGGGCCTGCCGGAGGAGTTGGCGGGCGGCTACTACTTCGAGCCGACCGTGCTCGAGGGCACCAACGACATGCGGGTGTTCCAGGAGGAGATCTTCGGCCCGGTCGTCTCGGTGACGAAATTCGCCGACGAGGCGGAGGCGCTGAAGATCGCCAACGACACGCTGTACGGGCTCGGCGCCGGTGTCTGGACCCGTGACGGGGCGAAGGCATTCCGCATGGGACGCGGGATCGAAGCCGGGCGGGTGTGGACCAACTGCTACCACCAGTACCCGGCCCACGCGGCGTTCGGCGGCTACAAGATCTCCGGCGTCGGCCGCGAGAACCACCGGATGATGCTCGACCACTACTCGCAGACCAAGTGCCTGTTGGTCAGCTACGACGAGAACGCGATGGGGCTCTTCTAGGAGCCCGGGCGAGGCGGGGGTCGACGATGGCCCAGATCGAGGCGACCCCCGCCGCGGCGGAGACGATCGGCCGGCTTCGCGAGAAGCACGGCCCGATCGTCCTCCACCAGTCGGGTGGCTGCTGCGCCGGTTCGGCACCGATGTGCCTGACCGCGGAGGAGCTGCCCGCGGGGGCCGGCGACGTCGAGCTGGGCGAGGTCGGCGGCGTCCCCTTCCTGATCGACGCCGACCTGCACCGCGCGCTCGGCGAACCCGACTTCACCCTCGACATCGCCCCCGGCCGCGAGGATACCTTCTCGCTCGAGGGCGCCGACGGCGTCCACTTCACCACCCGCGTCCGCCCCTCCGACGGTCGGCCTTAGCTCGGTTCCACGCCGCCGTGGTCGACCTGATTGTGGCCGGCAGTGCGGTGCCGCCGCCACGCTCGACGACAGCAGTCGAATTGCATGGCGGGCGCTGACGCTACAACCAGGTCGACATCCTCATCCCCGACCTGGCTCTGCCGAACGAGTCCGCCAGTTTTCCAGGAGATGAATCTGACGAAGTTGGCGATGTCGGCCGCGGTCGTCGCATGCTGCGCTACCGTTCCGGCGCAGTTGACAGCCGCAACTGAGGAGAGACCCGGCACGGGGGATGAGGTGCGGATGAAGTTCTACAAAACCTTCCGTGTGGCGGCGCTGCTTCTCGTCGTCGCCTGCTTCGCTGCACTCATCGGCGCGAGGACCTCGGCAGCACGATCCGCCGAACCGCAATGCAGCGTCGGGGGACCACCGTCGATAGAAGGAGGACCTGACCTTCTGGAGCAGCCATTGAGCCCCAAGCTTGTTATCGCCTGCGGCAAAAGTGTCGTCGGTCCCTTCGAGATCGTCGCCTACACCGGCGTCAAGCACCTGCTCTGCACGTTTGTCTTAGGATCGGCATTCGGCGGAGGCCAATGCGGTGCGACTCTCCACGAATCCCGGCTCGCTCGCGATGGATTTCTGGTGACCGACACGGGCTGGGCATGGGGTCGTGGTCCCGGGCGCTCCTATACGGCAGTGAGCGGCTGGGTGAGACCCGACGTGGCGCGCATTGAAGTCCGATATCACCGCAGAAATGAGAAGCCGATCACTCAGGTGGATGCCACCTTGGGCCAGGTCGACGGCGAATTGCTCAGCTCGCTCGACCAGACGACGCCCTTCGGGAGGTTCGCCGTCGTGCTTCCCGGATGCTCCGTCCCACAGGGCCTGCGGATTCTGGCCTTCGATTCCGAAGGGCAGATGATCGGCTCAGAACGCGGACGTAAGCAGTCGGGCTTTGGGAAGCCGTGTCGGCCTTGGGCGCGCAGGAGCGCACCGAGAGCCGAGACCAGGCGAGATAGGAAGGCGCGCTAGTTAGCTCGCCCGTGTACGCGTTGTGCGGGCGTCTGCCCGGCCGCGTCGGTGATGATGATCTGGGGTCAGGCAAAGGGCTCGGATTTCTTATGAGCCTCCTTCAAGGGCGCGTTAGCCGAGTGGGATCGGCGCGAACAAATACAAGTAGGGCGACCCAGTGTCCCTCGACCTCAGTACACCGACAGTCTGGCTCACAGTCAGCGGGTTCAGTAACTCGGTCCCTGCTCACCCGAGCAAACAGACGGCGGACCGCGAGACTCAGGGTTTCGACCATCCCAAATTCCCGGAAGCCGAAGCTCAGCCCTCTTCCTCGGAAGCTCGCTGTCCATCCAGCGAGCGACGCTCATAGGCAATCTGATCGCCGTCCGGGCCGACCAGCTCGAAGCCGAGGTGCTCCAGCACGCGCCGCGAGGCGACGTTGTCAGGGTCCGTCCGTCCGACGATGCGTTCAAGCGGAAGGTCGGCGAGGGCCCAGTCGCAGACCAACCGAGCGGCCCGACCGCCGATCCCTCGTCCCCGCTCATCGGCAACCGTCCAGAGCCCAAGCTCGGCGCTGGTCGGGTCGCCGCGGTACGCGGTCAACGAGAGCGCACCGAGCAGGCGGTCGGTCGTCGGGTCGACGATCAGGAGCCGTACGGAATCGCCGCGCTCCTGCTCGACGTTGGACTGCTCGAACCACGCCGCCGCGTCAAAGGACCGCGGCAGTCGGTTACGTCGAATGATCTCAGGGTCCCGAGTCGCCGCGTCGATCGCCGGCAGGTCTGCCTCGGTCCAGGGCCGAAGTGAGACAACGCCATCAGCAAGCGGACGCCCGGGAGGAGAAAAGGTTGCCATTGCCCCATCTTCCCGAAGTCGGACCCGCTCGGTTGTGAATCGCAGTCGGTCCTGACGGTCGACGTACTTACATCGTTCCTAGTTCGTTTCGCACGCGGGCTGGTAGATCTGCTTCGGCACCGAGCCGTCCTCACAGAAATGTGCGCGCGAGGCTGGGTGCCATCGCTGACCGACCGCCCGGAAGAGCACCGTCACCTCGTTCCCGTCGACGATCACCCCGGCGTAGGCGAAGCGCCCGGCGCACCCGAAGGTATCGCCGTCGATGTAGCCACGTAGTCCACCGCGATGGAGCCCCTTGGTCAGGGCTCGCCTGGTGCAGGCAGGCCGGAGCGCGGCGAGTTTGATGCTCTGAGTTCCCGAAGCGAGTTCCACGACTTCTTGCGCGTCGATACGGAAGCCTTTCCCCTTCCCTGGCCCCGAGACTTTGACGCAGGTGATCCCGTCCGCTTCGGAGCTGCAGCGGAAGCTGGCCACGCTGGTCGCTTCGCCGATGTGGAGGATCGGAAGCCGTTCGGGCGGCCAGTTCTGGTAGCAGCCCGCCGGCGGGCCGTGGCCGGCGCCGCCGGGATATTCGAGCTTTTCGACCGAGCAGATTTCGACCTTCCCGGTCTTCGTCACCACCGCCGAGTGCGTTGGCGGTTCCGGATAGGTGCCGCAGGAGGCCTGGGCCTCGATGGTGCTGATCTGACACCAGATCTTGCGACCCGGGGAAAAGAATTCATCGACGTGGCGGACGCCTTCTTCGGCAAATTCCTTGCCGACCGGGGTACCGGTTCCGGGCGGGCTCAGGCCGACGGAGTTGCCCGTGCGTTGAAGGCAACTCGTCGGGAACTTCGCCGGCTTCTCGAGCTTGATCCTGATGCAGCGGTAGACCCTTCGCCCGCGGAAGGTGCCGGGGTCATAGAGGATGACCTTTGCCGAGGTGATGATCCTCTTGCCTTCGGCGACGTTCGGTTCGTCCGTGTCGGCGTTGCTCTTCCCGGTCGCCTTGGCGACAGGGGAACCCCAGCCCGTCCAGTGGAGCTTTTCGATCTCCCAGGAGCCGTCCTCGAAGATGATGAAGGTGGAAGGCCTGATCACGGGCGGGTTCGGGAACCCGCGCACCGGGCTCTTGACCGGATAGCCGAGGTTCGCCCAGAAGTAGATCGGGCCTGCCCCCTGGCCACGATCGACGCCGGCGGTGCCTTGATACGGATTGGCCGATGCCGAGGCAGGGATGAGCCCCGTCAAGGCGAGGGCCAGTGCGATCAGCAGCCCGACGGCGCCCACGTCCGCCCGGGTGGAGTGGTGGACGGGACGTCGCGACAAGGGTTGCTCCTGATTCCTCGAACCCGGGGCTCCCAGAGATCTCGCCCGGAGCACCACCCCGTCCTCTCTGGGCGGCGGCAACTTACCAGAGCCCACGGTGTTTGGAAAGACAATCCGATCTGTTTTCGCACAGATCCTGTTACGGCCACTGAGGCAATGGCGACGCGATGCTCGGCTGGTGCGGGTTTACGGAGTCGATCGCGCCTAAGTCGGACGAGGGACGACGAGCACGGGGCAGGGTGCCTCGCGGATCAGGGCGGCGGACTTGGAGCCGACGCGGACTCGCTCGACGGTGCCGTGGCGGCGGGAGCCGACGACGATCAGGTCGACCCCCTCGCGGCAGGCGTCCAGAAGGGCCGCGGCGGTTTCGCCGTGGAGGGCGCGGCGGCGGACGTCGATCGACGGGTCGACTTCGGCGAGTGCCTGGCGCTGGATCTCCTCGACGCTCTCGGGCAGGTCCATCGTGTAGGAGAACGCCCCACCGATCGGGTCGGTGGGCCGCTCGACCGTCAACACCTCCAGCGTCGCGCCGGTCGACGCGGCGATCGCCTCGCCGTAGCCGAGCGCCGCGCGGGCCTCGGCGCCGCCGTCATAGGCGACGGCGATCGTCTTCAGCCTGTCGTGCGCGGCGGCGGCATAGCCATGCGGCGCGGTGAGGACAGGTACGAGGGGGCCATGGACGAGGCCCTCGCTCACCGAGCCGGCGAGCAGCCTGCCCACCTTGCCCCGGTGGGGAGAGCCGACCACGATCAGGTCGAAGCCCTGGTCCTTGACAAGTCCTTCGAAGATGCGTGCGGGAGAGCCGCCGATGTAGGTGAGCGCGGTGACCTTGCGGCCAGGCAGGCGGGCGATCGCCGCGCCGAAGAAGTCGTCGGGGATCGGGAACTCCTTGCTGCTCAACAGGCGGAAGGTTTCCGCCGGTGCCCCTGGGCTGGGCAGCACGTCGACCAGCGCCACCTCGGCGTCTGCGGGCGAGAGCGCGCCGCAGAGGGCGACCGCGTCGTCGGCCCCCGGCGTGCGGTCATAGCCGACCAAGATGTGACGCGGTCGCCAGCTGAAGTCGGTCGACATTGATGCCATTCCGTGGGCGCGGCCGGCGACCTCGCCCGCCATCTCAGCTTCCTTCCTCGTGCGGGACTACCAGCACCGCGCAGGGGGCCATGTCGACCAGGTGGTTGGTGACCGAGCCCAGCAGGAAGCGGTCGAGCGGCGGGCGGGTCCCGGCGACGAGGACGTCAATGTCCTTTTCGCACGCCTCCGCGACCGCCTCGGCGATCGAGCGGTCGACTTTCCGCCAGTCTGGGTCGAGGCGCTCGCCGGTCGCCTCGATCGAGGAAGCCACCGAGTCGAGGCCCTCCTTCAGGACGGCCGAGGCGTTGGTCTTCGGGCTGAACTCCTGGCCACCCTGGATTCCGGCCACCACCGGGTCTTCGGCGACGATCAGGTGGAGCGAGGCACCGGTCTCGCGGGCCAGCGCTTCGGCGCGACGCAGGGCGGTGCGGGATTCCGCGGTGCCGTCGTAGGCGACCGCGATCTTGGCGATCCCCTTGTGGCCGAGCTCGGCGTAGCCACGCGGCGCGACGATCACCTCGCAGGGCGCGTGGTGGAGCACGTGGTGGGCGACGCTGCCGAGCAGCGCGCGGCCGATCCGGCCACGGTGTGGCGAGCCGACCACCAGGGTGCCGGCCTCTTCGCGCTCGGCCATGCCGACGAGGGCGACGCTCGGGGTGATCGTCACCGGCATGTGTTCCTCGATGATCTTGCGGCTGCCGGTGCCGGTGAGGTCATGGGCCAGAGCGATCGCGTCTTCGCCGCCCGGGTTGCCGTCGATTCCGACCACGATCGGGCCGGTCTCGTAGCGGGGAGTCACGGCCGCGGTCGCGCTCGTCTTCTCCGTTGTGGACATCATGTTCCTCTCGCTCGCTGAAGCAGTTCCACATGCGAATCTAGGAGCGCGACGCGCTGCCGCCATCCGGGTTTCGCCGCAGCGTCACAGCGGTGTCCGGCGGATATGGGTGTCTCCGCCGCCGCGCAGAATGCAGCCCATGGACCAAGACTCGATCCGCTTCGTCGCCTACTAGCTCGGCGACGCCGATGCCCGAAGTCCTGGTCCTGCTGCTCGCCGCCGTCGGCACCACGCTGGCGACCGGGCTCGGCGCCGTCCCCGTCTTCCTGCTTGGTCGCCGCGCCGACGCGCTCGCGCCGCCGCTGCTCGGCTTCGCCGCCGGGGCGATGAGCGTAGCCGCCGTCCTCGGCCTGCTGGTCCCGGCCGCCGAGGAAGGCTCGGCGCCGGAGCTGATCGTCGGCGTCGCGACCGGGATCGCCTTCGTCGTCCTGGCGCGCAGGCTGCTGCCGCCCGACCACGGCTTCCTTGGCCGCCGCGGGCCCGACGCGAGCGCCTCGGCCCTCGTCTTCCTCGTCCTCTTCGTCCACAGCCTGCCCGAGGGACTCGCGGTCGGCACCGCCTTCGCCTCCGACCGCGCCGGCCTCAGCCTCTTCGTGATCCTCGCGATCGCGATCCAGAACGTGCCCGAGGGGACCAGCGTGGCGCTGCCGATGCACGACGCCGGCTTCGGCGCCCGGCGCCAGTTCTGGGTGGCGGTGGCGACCAGCGCGCCGCAACCGGTCGGCGCCCTGATCGCCTTCTTCGCGGTCGAGGCGGTGAGCGGGCTGCTGCCGATCTCCTTCGCCTTCGCCGCCGGGGCGATGCTGACGATCGTCGCGATCGAGATGGCCCCGCGGGCGCTCGCCGACCGCCCCGTCCCGGCGCTGCTCGGTGCCCTCGCTGGCGGCGCGATGCTGGGCGCCCTGAGCCTCGCGCTCGGGGTCTGACTCAGAGCACGGTGAGGACGCCGAGCGCGATCACCGAGACCGCGATCAGCCCCAGCGCCACGCCGGTCGTCAGCCTCCCGAGGCGACCGAGGGCATGGCGCCCCATCAGCTCGCGGTTGCTTCCGAGACGGCGCAGGAAGGGCAGCATCACCAGCAGCAGGACGGCGTTCAGCGCCTGGGTCAGGAAGAGCAGCTGGATCAGCGGCGCGCCGGGGATCAGGACCACCGCGGCGGCGACGATCGTCACCGCGCCGAAGCTGAGGTAGAAGGGCCGCGCCTCGGCGAAGCTGTCGTCGAGGTCGTCTTTGTCGCCCAGGGTCTCGGAGATCGAGTAGGCGGTCGAGAGCGGCACGATCGCCGCCGCCAGCAGCGCCGCGCCGAGGAAGCCGAGGCCGAACAGCGTCGCGGCGGCGCTCCCGGCAAGCGGCTCGAGCGCCCGGGCGGCGTCGCGAGCGTCTTCGATTTCGACCCCGGCCACGTGCAGGGTCGCGGCGCAGGCGACGATCACAAAGAGGCCGATCACCCCGGTGAGGACGGCGCCGACGATCACGTCGATCCGCTCGTAGGGCAGGTCCTTCACCTTGAGGCGCTTGTCGACGGCGTAGGACTGGATGAAGGCGAGCCCCCAGGGCGCCAGCGTGGTGCCGACGGTGGCGACCGCGACCAATACGGCGTCTCGGTTCAGCGGCAGGTCGGGGACGACGGCACCCTGCGCCGCCGCGCCCCAGTCGGGGTGGGCGAGGATGCCGGAGACGATGTAGGCGACGAAGACCGCGCCGAGCAGGAGCAGCACGTGCTCGACCCGGCGGAAGCTCCCCCGCAGGACGAGGGTGGAGACGGCCACCGCCGCGATCGGCACGCTGATGTAGCGGCTCATCCCGGTCAGCAGTTCCATCGCCGCCGCGACCCCGGCGAACTCGGCGCAGAGCGTGCCGGTGTTGGCGATCACCAGGGCGGTGAGGACGACGGCGGCGGCGCGGCGCCCGTAGCGCTCGCGGATCAGGGTCAGCAGCCCTTTGCCGGTGACGATGCCAAGCCGCACGCCGAGCTCGTGGAAGACGATCAGCGCCGCGGTCGACACCACCAGCACCCAGAGCAGCTCGTAGCCGTACTTGGCGCCGAGGATCGAGTAGGTGGTGATCCCGGCCGGATCGTCGTCGGAGAGCCCGGCGAGCAGGCCGGGGCCGAGCACGGCGAGGAGCGCCGAGACGCCGCCGGCGGCGATCAGCCGGTGGCGGCGGTGGACGAGCAGCCCGTGAAGGTGACGGCTGGGGATGTAGTGGTGGCGCCGCCCGCGCCCGCCCTCGGCCATGTCAGCGCGACGCTGCCGGGGGCATCTCTCCCGCGCTTGCCCTGCCTGCCTGCGAGAGGGGTGGTCGCATGGGGCCGATCCTACGAGCCCGGGATGGGCCCACGGCGCGGCCGTGCCGCACCGATCGTGCGGTCTTCCCACGATGGGAACCCGGCGAGCGAATCTAGGTTGTGGCGATGAGCTGCGAGCGCAGGGAATGCCCGGGGACGACCGAGGTTTGGCTCGGCGCCTGGCTGGGCGGCGCCGCGATCGGTGTCGCCAACGGGGCGACGCGCGAGCTGACCTACGGGAGGGCGCTCTCCGAGCCGGTCGCGAACCGGGTCTCGGCGATCACCGGCACGGCGGCCTTCCTCAGCTACTTCGGTGCCCTGCAGCGCCGTCGCCCGCTGCGCTCCCGTCGGCAGGCGCTGCTGGTCGGCGGCGCTTGGGCCGCACTCACGGTCGGCTTCGAGTTCGGTCTCGGGCGGGCACAGGGCAAGGAGTGGGATGAGCTGACCGCCGAATACGACATCTCGCGCGGCAGGCTCTGGCCATTTGTCCTCGCCGCCGTGGCGCTCGGCCCGGAGCTGGCGCGGGTGCGTACCCGATGAGCGCGCCGGCGGCGATCGAGACGGAGGGGCTGAGCAAGCTCTACCCCGGCGGCCACGGGATCGCCGAGGTGACGATGGCGGTCGCGGCGGGCGAGGTGTTCGGGTTCCTCGGCCCCAACGGCGCCGGGAAGACGACGACGATCCGCACCCTGCTCGACCTGATCCACCCGACCGGTGGCTCGGCGCGCATCTTCGGTCTCGACAGTCGCCGCGACAGCGTCGCGATCCGCGCTCGTCTAGGCAACCTGCCCGGTGACTTCGGCTTCGGCCGCGAGACGACCGGTCGGCGCGCTCTCGACCTGTTGGCGCGGCTTCGCGGCGTTCCGACCGCGCGCGCCGACGAGCTGGCGGAGCGCTTCCGGGCCGACCTCGGGCGGCCGCTCGGCGAGCTCTCCCGCGGCAATCGCCAGAAGGTCGGCTTGATCCTCGCCACCTTTCACCGGCCCGAACTGCTGATCCTCGACGAGCCGACCGGCGGCCTCGATCCGATGATGAAGGAGGAGTTCCTCGCCCTGGTCGGCGAGGAACGCGACCGGGGCGCCACCGTCTTCCTCTCTTCGCATGAGCTCGACGAGGTCGAGCGGATCTGCGACCGGGTGGGGATGGTCCGCGACGGACGCCTGATCGCGGTCGAGCGGATCCCCGACCTGCTCGGGCGGGCGCGGCGCAAGGTGACGGCGCGGCTCGCCGACGCGGGCGGGGTCGAGGACCTCGGTCGCCTGCCCGGGGTCACCGACGTGGAGCCGATCGACGGCGGAGTGAGCTTTCGCTGTGGCGGCGACCTCGATGCGGTGGTGAAGGCACTCGCCGCGCACCACGTCACCGACCTCGAGGTCTCGCGGCCGACCCTGGAGGAGATCTTCCTCGGCTACTACGAGGGCGGGGAGGAGGCCCGATGAGCTCCCGGCTCGGCGCCCTGGTCGACTTCCACCTCCACGAGCGCCGCCGCTCGCCGCTCGCCTGGGGACTGCCCCTGGGGCTGATGTCGGCGTTCATCGTCGTCATCTATCCCTCCGTGCAGGGGGCGCTGACCAAGGTCGTTGCCCAGTACCCCGAAGGCCTCAAGCAGGCCTTCGGCATCGGTGAGCTGGCGAACGTCGAGCAGTACCTACACGGCGAGATGTTGAGCCTGATCGTGCCGCTGGCGGTCGGCTACCTGGCCGCCCGCGCGGTGGCGAACGACCTTTCCGGCGCCGCCGAAAGCGGCAGGCTCGAGGTGCTTCTGTCGGCGCCCGTCCGGCGCTCGGCGGTCTGCGCCGCGGCGTTCCTGGGCGCCGCCGTCGAGGCGGCCGCGGTCTTGGCGTTGATTCTCATCCTCAGCCTGCTCGGCAGCCTCGTCGCCGGTTCTGGGCTCAGCTTCGCCGACGCGCTGGCCGGGTTCGCCGCGGTCTGGCCGCTCGCCCTGGTCGCCGCCGGCGCCGCCGTCGTCCTCAGCAGCTTCTCGCTGAAGACCAGCGTGGTGACCGGGGCCGCGGCGGGCTTCCTGGTCACGATGTACGTGATCGACCTGATCGGCAAGCTGGACACCGGGCTCTCCGGCATCCGCTACGCCTCGATCTTCCGCTACTACGGAAATGCGATCGAAAGCGGGATCGAACCGGTGGCGTTCCTTGGGCTGACCGTCTTCGGAGTGTTGCTGACGATCCTCGGCGCGGTGCTGGTCGAACGGCGCGATCTCACCGTGTGACGCCATCTTCACGCCGCTTTGCGCAGGGATGACATATTGAACGGGTGTCCATCACCGACGACGACACTGTCGGCCAGGGGGACGATCGATTCCGCCGGCTGGTCGAGGTCGGCTCCTCGCTTCTCTCCGAGCTCGACCTCGAGGTCGTGCTGCCCTCGGTGGTCGAGGCGGCGCGCGAGCTGACCGGGGCCGCGTACGCGGCGCTCGGCGTCCTCGATCAGAACCGCCGCGAGCTCGAGCGCTTCATCTACCTCGGGATCGACGAGGAGGCCCGCCGCGATATCGGGCCGCTGCCGCGCGGCCGCGGCGTCCTCGGTGAGCTGATCCGCCATCCGCAGCCGCTCCGGCTCAGCGACGTCGAACAGCACCCGCACGCCTACGGCTTCCCGCCCGGGCACCCACCGATGCACTCCTTCCTCGGCGTGCCGATCACGATCCGCGGCGAGGCCTACGGCAACCTCTACATGACCGAGAAAGCGGGCGGCGTCGATTTTGACCAAGCCGACGAGGATGCGGCGAAGACGCTTGCTACCTGGGCCGGGATCGCGATCGAGAACGCCCGCCTCTACACGACCCTGAGCGCCCGCGAGCTGGAGACCGAGCGGGCCCTGCGGCGGGCCGAGACCTCCGCCGACATGGCCCGCACGGTGGGCGGCGAGACCGACGTCGGCCGCGTCCTCGACCTGACCGTGAAGCGGGCCCGCGCCCTGGTCGAGGCGCGCACCGTGCTGGTGCTGCTGCGTCGCAGCGGCAGGCTGGTGGTCGTCGCCCAGGCCGGGCAGGTCGGGCCTGAGGTGGAGGAGCTGACGATCCCGACCGACGACGCGGTCTTCGAGGCGGCGATGCAGGAACGGGTAGCCCAGCATCTCGAGCCGGGGTCGGCGCCCTCGGAGGCGCGGCTGCGCGAGCGGCTCGGTGCCGAGGCGGCGCTGGTCGTGCCGCTGCTCTTTCGCGGCCGCGCGGTCGGCACCCTGGTTGCCCTCGACCGCGAAGCGGGCGGCGATTTCGACGAGGAGGACCTGCGGCTGTTGCAGGCCTTCGCCGCCACCGCGGCGATCGCCGTCGCCACCGCCCAGTCGGTCGCCGCCGAGCGGCTGCAGCACCAAGTCGAGGTGGCCGAGGACGAGCGCCGGCGCTGGGCGCAGGAGCTCCACGACGGCGTCCTGCAGTCGCTGGCCGCGGTGCGGATCACCCTCGCCGCGGCGCTGCAGGGGCGCAGCGAGGAGCGTGACGCACAGATCGAGCGGGCCGCCGAACAGACTGTCGAGGGTCTCGAGGACCAGATCACCGAGCTGAGCCGGTTGATCAACGACCTGCGCCCGGCGTCGCTGGAGCGCCTCGGGCTGCCCGGGGCGCTGGAGGCGCTCGCCGAGGAGTCGGCGAACCGTGGCAACTTCGAGATCGAGACCGATCTGGCGATCGGGTCCGAGCTGACCAGCGACGAGGAGCGCGGCGTCTACCGCCTCGTGCAGGAGGCGCTCACCAACGTGGTCAAGCACGCCGGGGCCGCCCACGTCGCGGTCGGCGTGGGCAGCGAGGACGGCAAGGTCGCGATCGAGGTCGATGACGACGGCGTCGGCTTCGACCCGACGGACGGGCCCGGCCGCGGGCTTCTCGGGATGCGCGAGCGGGTGCAGACCCTGGGCGGAACGCTCGCGGTCGACTCACGCCCCGGCGGCGGCACGAAGGTCGCCGCGACTCTGCCGCTGCGCTCCACCTGAACGGCGCTCAGTCGGAGCCGCCGGATTCGATCACCCGGTTGGCGATCGCGAAGCGGACCAGCTCGGGCCGCGTCTCGACCCCGATCTTCTCCAGCAGTTTCGCCCGGTTCACCTCGATCGCCCGTACGCTGAGGAACAGCTGCTCGCCGATCTCGCGGTTGGTGTGTCCGAGGGCGACGAGGCGGAGGAGTTCGACCTCGCGCTCGCTCAGCGCCTCGAGCGGGTCGGCCTCCAACTTCGCCATCTCGCCGCCGAGCTGCGGGTCGACGTAGGAGCCGCCTGCGGCGGCGGTGCGGATCGCCTCGCCGAGGTTGCGCTCGGCCGCCTGCTTGAGGACGAAGGCGGCGGCGCCCGCGCGCAGCAGGTCGCGCGCCATCCGCGGGTCGCTCTGCATGGTGAGGACGACGATCGCCGAGCCGGGGACCCGCTCACGCAGCCGCGGGATGTCGACGCGGGCGTCGGCGCCGGGCATCTGCAGGTCGAGGACGAGGACGTCGGGGCGACGATCCTCGACCAGCTTCGCCGCCCCGGCAGCGTCGGCGGCCTCGCCGATCACCCGCAGGTCGGCCTCGGCTTCGAGCATCGCGCGCAGCCCGGCGCGGATCACGTTGTGGTCGTCGGCGAGGACGACGGAGATCTCGGGCGTGCCGTTCACGAGCACCAGTCTGCCGGCGCTCGTGGGTCAGGGTGCGGGGACGACCAGGGTGGGGCAGGGGGAGCCGCGCAGGATCCGCCTGCCGCCGTCCCCGAGGGCGACCTGTCCGGAGGCGCCGTAAGAGGCGCGGGAGCCGAGCACGAGGAGGTCGGCTTCGCGGGCGAGGCCGAGGATGATCTGGTCGGTGATGCCCTCGCGCAGCTCCGCCTCGACCGCGAGCCCGGCGAGGCGGTCGGTCGCCTGCTCGAGGCGGCGGGCGAGGCGTTCGAGCTCGCGCGGATCGGCGTCGCGCGCCGTCCCGGCGAGACTGAAGTCGATTTGGGCGACGGCGACCAGGCGCAGGCGGGCGGAGTGGGCCAACGCCAGGCGCACCGCGGTGGCCAGCGCCATGGCCGCCTCACGGCTGCCGTCGATGCCGGCGTCGATCCGCCGCACCTCGTAGTCGTCACGCTCGGCCAGCCCACGCGGGGCGACCGCGACGGCGGCGCGGGTGCCTTCGAGTGAGCGGAGGGCGGACGTCTCGAGCGTGACCCGGCCCAGCGTACCGTCGGGGGCCGAGCCGGTCACGATCAGGTCGGCGCGCCCGGGGACGGTGACCGCCTCGGAGTCCTCGGCGAGCACCGCGGCGAGCGCGATCGCGTCGCGCCGGGGCTCGCCCGCCGCGTCGCCCGCGACGTAGAAGTGGGAGAAGAGAAGCGGCGTGGCGCTGTCGAGCTGGTCGACCGCGTCGAGGCCCGGTTCGAAATCGTCGTGCATCCGCAGAACGGTAGGCAGGCCGGATCGGGCTTCCATCCGTGGATCACCACATCCGTGGACGCCGCCCCGGCCGCGCACCCCGGCGTTACCCTGGCGCGATGAGCGAGGACGCCGAGCGCCAGACCCGCGTCGTCCTCGTCGATGACCACGCGGTGGTCCGCGGCGCGCTGCGGGCCCTGCTCGAGGCCCAGGACGACCTCGAGGTGGCGGGCGAGGCCGACGACATCGCCGGTGCCCGCCAGGCGGTCGCCGACTTCGCCCCCGACGTTCTCGTGCTTGACGTCAACCTTCCGGACGGGCTCAGCGTCGACGCCGTCGCCGAACTGCGCGACGCCCATCCCGACACCCAGATCGTCCTGCTGACGATGGAACGCGACATCGGCCTCGCCCGCCGCGCCCTCCACGACGGGGCGCTCGGCTACCTCTTCAAGGACGCCGCCCATCTGGAGCTGGTCGAGGCGGTGCGCGCCGCGGCGGTGGGGGATCGTTATCTGCCCGCCGCCGTCGCCGCCGGACTCTCGCGGCCTCCCGACCAGGGCGGGTCCCAGGCCCTCTCACCCCGTGAGACCGATGTGCTGCGGCTGATGGCGCTCGGTCACACCAACCGCGAGATCGGCGAGCAGCTCGAGCTCAGCGTGCGCACGGTGGAGACCCACCGCGCCCATATCCAGCAGAAGCTCGGGCTCACCACCCGTCCCGAGCTGACCCGCTACGCGCTCGAGCACAACCTGATCGACTGACCAGAAACTCGAACTCAGGCGCGGTGGACGGCGCGGCTGATCAGGTGGTACTGGGCGTGGACGCCGGCCTCGTCGTTGTGGGGCCGGGTCGGCGTCGCGTCGACGTGGAAGTCGGGGCAGCCGAGCGCGAGGTCGTGCTCGCGGTCGATCAGGAAGAGGGCGCCGCCGACGGTGCCGAGGGCGACGTCGTCGATGCCGCGCGGGACGCACGAGCTGATCAGGCGCACTTCCGGCGTGCCGGCCTCGCCGGCGACGTGACGGAGGACGAGGTGGCCCAGCTGAGCCCGCAGGTGGACGATCGCATCGATCGCCTCCGGAGTCGCGCAGACCCGCTGGCCTGCCATCTGCCTGGTCCGTTCGGCGTTCCGTTGGGCGGTGGTGGTCATGGACACATCGAACCGCCTCGGCGCCGGTCGCGCATGCGGTGCATCCCACACGCGGTGATGTGGATGGGACTCACTTCTCCGGACAGTGGGCGGCCATCCGGGGAAGGCCGCAACCGGTGAGCGGGATCGGGCGGATGGCGGCGCCGGCGAGATGGGCGAAGGTCCACCCATGCTCACCCCCAGAACGAGAAAGGCCCACCGATGAAGGAGCAAGTGTTGATCGCAGGCGGCGGCGTGGCGGCGATGGAGGCCGCCTTGGCGCTCGAGGACCTGGCGGGTGATCGAGCCGAGGTGACGATCTGCTCGCCGCGTCGAAACTTCGTCTACCGGCCCTATGCGGTCGGGGTGCCCTACGGCGTCGCCGAGGTCGCCACCTATGACCTCGAGCGGCTCGCTGCCGCGGCGGGCGCCGGCTACCGCTCCGACAGCATCGTCTCGGTGAACCGCGAGGCGCGTCTCGCGGTCACCCATGACGGCGAGAGCATCCCCTATGGCGACCTGATCGTCTGCCCGGGGACGAAGCTCTACTGGCCGGTGCCCGGCGCGATCACCTTCTGGGGAATCGCCGACGACCCCGACGTCGGCAAGGTGATGGGCGAGATCCGCGACGGCGGGACCCGCAGCGTCGCCTTCACGATGCCTGCGGTCGAGAGCTGGGCGCTGCCGCTCTACGAGCTCGCCCTGCTGGCCCGCGCCGAGCTTGACAAATCCGGCGACGACGCCGAGTTGACGATCGTCACCCCAGAGGACGCGCCGCTGCAGGTCTTCGGCCGCGCCGTCGCCGAGGGGATGGTGAACCTCCTCGCCGAACATCGGATCGAGGTCATCGCCGGCGCCCACCCGGTGCGCTTCGAGCACGGTCTGCTGGAGACCGTCCCGGCCGGCCGCATCCCCTTCGACAAGGTGATCAGCCTGCCGAAGCTGGAGGGCCGGAGGATCCGCGGCGTCCCCCACGATGTCGAAGGTTTCGTCCACATCGACTCCTACTGTCGGGTTCTCGGCGCCGACCACCTCTACGCCGCCGGCGACGTCACCGGATTCCCGGTCAAGCACGGCGGCCTCGCCACCCAGCAGGCCGACATCGCCGCCGAAGCGATCGCCGCCGGCCTCGGCGCGCCGATCGAGCCGCGCGAATTCGACCCGGTGCTGCGCGGCGTGCTCTGGACCGGTGGCGAGACCCGTTACCTGGAGGGCTGGCTTACAGGCGGCCACGGCGAAACCTCGACGATGAGCGAGACGCCGCCGTGGGGCGCCGACAACGGCAAGATCGTCGGCCGCTACCTGACCGAGTTCCTCGCCGGCGTCGCCGTCTAGGGCGCGCCCCACATCGGTGAAGGCCGCTTCGATGCCGGCCGGCATCCGTACCTCTCCGCGGCCGGACGAGTCTCCTACTCCGGTCGCGCGTCCGCCGGAAGTGTTGCCAGGCCTTGTGAGACCAGATCGCGCTCGTCGCAGCTGACGAGGCGAAGGCCCATTTCCTCGGCGGTGGCGGCATAGGCCGCGTCGTAGACGGAGATCGAGTGGCGCTCCGCGAGCTCGGCCGCCCGCGTCAGGAGTGCACCGCTCGAGGCGAGGACGC
This sequence comes from uncultured Solirubrobacterales bacterium, assembly GCA_963795675.1. Taxonomy (GTDB): domain Bacteria; phylum Actinomycetota; class Thermoleophilia; order Solirubrobacterales; family 70-9; genus VAYN01. The sequence continues at coordinate 213,313 of CAWCJB010000017.1, read as the reverse complement.
CGGCATCCTCGGCCAATCGCTCGATCGCGGTGAGGAGCGGCGCCACGGACTCAGCTGCCCGCCAGGCGCGGACGGCGACATTGGCGACCTCATAGCGGGCGAGGTCGAGGGTCGCGAGCGCGAACTCGTCGTCTTCCAACAGCTCCCGTGCCGCTCCGTGGTGACGGTCGTCGGAATCGAAGGCGGCCAGCACCACGCTCGCGTCGAGAAGCAGCGTGGTCACGGGCCCGGCCGCGTTTCCTTGACCCGCGCGGCGGCCTTCCCGCCGTGGGGCGAAACGTCGTCGAGCAGCGACCGCATCGCCGCCGCCCGCCCTTCCCGCCGGCGCCGCAGTGCGATGTTCGCGAATTCGCGCATGATCGCGCTGCGGGTTGTGCCGGTCCGTCGTGCCTCGGCGTCGACCTCGGAGAGAAGATCGTCTGGGAGGGAGACCATGACTTTCGCCATGAGGTGAGTATACCCAGGTATACCGCTTGCGAAGATCCGTGATCCGGGGAGCATTGCTACTATTACGTAATGCGATACATCAGCGAGAGATCTACTGACCCGGGCCTCCTCGTCCTCGCCAGCCTTGCCGAGGGGCCGAAGCACGGCTACGCGATCACCCAGGACGTCGAGGAGGTCGCCGGGGTGAAGCTCGGGCCGGGCACCCTCTACGGAGCCCTCTCGCGGCTCGAGGGGCGCGACCTGATCGAGGCTCTACCGAGCGAGGACCGCCGACGCCCCTACCGGATCACGGCGGCGGGATCGACGGCGCTCGAGGGGCAGCTGCGGATGCTCGACCGCGTGGTCGACACCGGGATGAAGCGGTTGCGCGCGGCGGAGGCGGCTTCGTGAGCGCCCGGCTCGCACGCCTCGCCTTGGCGCTCTACCCGCTGGCATACCGCCGCCGCTACGGCGAGGAGATGGAGTCCCTGCTCGAGGACGGCGGCGCGACCCCGGCCACCGTTATCGACCTCACGCGAGGCGCCCTGCGGGCGCACCTGCGCCCGGAGCCGGGCGTCGCCGGCGCGGTCGGGGCGGAGGAGCGCCTGCGCGGCGGGCTCGCCGTGGTCCTCGGCTGCTGGCTCGTCTTCGCCGTCGCCGGCCTCGCCCTCTACAAGACGACCGAGGGGCGCCCGTTCGAAGGAGTGACGGGGACGCCGGGCGTGCTGGGCACCCTCCACCTGGCGATCCAGATCGTCGCTGCCCTCGCCGGGGCGGCGGTGCTGGCGGGAGTCGCGCCGTTCGCGTTGGCGGCCCTCCGCGGGGCGCCGGCGCCCCGGCGCGCCCTCGGCCTGGCGAGCGCCTGCGCGGCGCTCGTCGCCGCGGCGATGGTCGTGATCGCGGCGCTCACCGCCGCCTACCTGATCGCGCTCGCGACCAGCGCCCCGAACCTCGCCGGCGCACCGAACGGGCCCTTCGGCACCCCGGACGTGGCTGTGTCGCTGGCGCTGCAGCTGGCCCTGATGATCGCCGTCGCCGCGCCCGCGACGTTGGTGGCGCTCCGCACGTGGCGCGTGGCTGACAGTTAGCGGCGGACCAGGGGTCCAGTTCACACGGCCGCGCCGACGAGGGCGCCGATCGCCGCGGTGGCGCCCATCGCCACGGCGCCCCAGAAGACCACGCGGATGACCGCGGGGACCTCGGGCGCACCGCCCAGCCGGGCGCCGAGCGCTCCCAGCCCGGCCAGCGCCAGGATGGTGACGAGCACGCAGGCGATGACCCGGACCGAGGTGCCGAAGAGTCCGATGGCGAGCAGCGGGATGATCGCCCCGACGGAGAAGGAGAGCGCCGAGGCGCCCGCGGCCTGGAGGGGGCGGGCCCGCCGATCCTCGGGCAGGCCGAGCTCGTCGCGGGCGTGGGCGCCGAGCGCGTCGTACCTGGTGAGGGCACCGGCCACCTCGGCGGCGAGCTCGGGCCTCAGCCCACGCGCTTCGTAGATCGCCGTGAGCTCGGTCAGCTCGCCCTCCGGATCGGACGCGAGCTCCCGCTCCTCGAGCCGCAGGTCCGCCTCCTCGGTGTCGCGCTGGGAGCTGACCGAGACGTACTCGCCGGCCGCCATCGACCCGGCGCCGGCGACCAGGCCCGCGATCCCGGCGGTGACGATCGCGCTGCGGGAGGCGCCGGAGGCGGCGACGCCGAGAACGAGGCTCGAGGTCGAGAGGATGCCGTCGTTGGCGCCGAGGACCGCCGCCCGCAGCCAGTTCGAGCGGAAGCTGAGGTGCTGCTCCGCGTGGGCAGGCCTCCACGGCATCTGGCGAGGCTAGCGCTCAGGCTCGGTTCGGCACACGCGGGGAGACCGGGGCGTCCCACCAGCGGCCGAGCCAGCGCAGGACCAGCAGGAGGGCGGCTGGGACGACGAACAGGGCGGAGGCGAGAAGGAACCAGAGCTGGGCGGCGTCGGATCCGGCGCCGATCGTGTGGACGATCGCCAGCACCCAGAAGAGGGCGGTGATGCGGTGGATCTTGCGCCAGCGGGCGGCGCCGATCCGGTCGCGCATGTAGTAGGAGAGGCCGAGGGCGGCGAGGCCGTAGCCGGCGACGATCCCGAGGCCGGTCCAGAGCGGCCGGTAGAAGCCGACGAAAGGGATCGTGATCCCGGCGAGGCCGGGGTTCAGGTAGGAGTCGCCGAGCAGTGACAGCCCGTGCACGGCGACCATCGCCAAGGTCGTCAGGGAGAGCGCCTCGTGGATCGCCCGCAGGTCACGCTTGTTGGCGTTCTGGCGCTTGGCGCTCATCATCAAGCCGACCGCGACGGCGGCGCTGGCGAGGATCAGCGCCGCCCCGCCCGCGGCCCGGCTGGTGATCCAGAAGAGGTGTTCGCCGGCGATCACGCGACCTGCACCGCGGGGAAGAGCGCGCCGAGCGACTCGACCACCCAGGCGGCGCCGCCCTCGACGACGATCAGGCCGCCGTGGGGGAGATGCTCCTCGGCGTGCTCGGGCCCGGCGAGGAGGGCCGACTTGGCGAGCGTCTCGGCGAGCAGGCCGGTCGGGGCGACCGCGGTCGCCTGGACGACGCCGGTGAAGGCGGGCTCGCCGGTCGCCGGGTCGATGATCTGATGGGCGCGGCGGCCGTCGGCGACGGTCCAGGCGCGGCGGGTGATGCCGCTGGTGGCGACCGCGCCGTCGGCGATCCGCAGCTCGTGCAGCGGCTCGCCGCCCGCCGGGTCGTCGACCAGTACCCGCTGCTCGCGCCCGCGGCTGCCGCCGATCCGCAGGTCTCCGCAGCAGTCGACGGCGAAGTAATCGAAGTCGACGAGCGCTTCGCCGACCAGGTCGGCCATCAGCCCCTTGGCGATGCCGCCGGGATCGAGCCGCACACCGGGTGGCCGGGTCACGGTCCCGGCCCGCTCGTCGACCGCGAACTGGCACCAGCCCGCCCGCGGGCTCGCTCCGGCGGGGCGGGGAGGAGGGCTCGCGCCGTACTCCGGGGCAGGGTCGAAATCGCGGGAGGTCGCGTACCCCGCCGCCTCGATCTCGTCGACCAGCGTTGCATCGACCAGCCCGCCGCTGCGCAGGCCCGCGGTCAGCGCCGCCGCGACCATCTGGCGCAGGAGTGGCGAGGCGGGAACCTCGGCGCGTGGATCGGCGTTCAGACGCGCGAGCTCGCTTTCGGGGTCGAAGCGGGAAAGCGCCTGGTGGGCCTCGAGCAGGGTTTCCCGCGCCCGGCGCGCCGCCCGCGCCGCGGCCTCCTCGTCGGGGTCGCCGACCCGGACGGCGCACCGCCCGCCGAAGCACTCGAAGCGCTCGACCGCCGCCGCGCTCATGACTGGCTCGTCACCAGCGGTTCGACTTCTTCTTCGACGACTTCCGGTTCGGCTTCGACCGCTTCTTCTTCGACTTCCGGTTCCGCTTCCACCGGTTCTTCTTCGACCGCTTCTTCTTCCACCGGTTCGGCTTCTACTTCGCGCTTGGTGACGGCCACGGCGCGGGTCGTCGACGCCTTTTCCTTGCCCGCCAGCACCGGGTCGTTGCCGGTCGCCATCTGGGCGAAGACGACTCCCCAGAGGACGACGAAGCAGATCAAGGAGATCGCCACCACGCGACCCCGCAGCTGCCCCGCCCGGCGCCGCTGGGCCGTCAGTCGCATCCACGCCTGTCGTTTCAGTTCTCGTTTCTGGATCGGGTCCATGATTCAGGTTGCTCCGCTTACCGAAAGCGCCGCTTAGCGTTCCCTGTGGATCTGCTTAGACCCACGACTTGCCCAGCGAGAGGGCGAGGAAGCCGAGCGGGACGCCGATGCCGATCGCCGCCGCCAGCGCCACCGCCCGCAGCCCGGCCCCGGCGAGCCGCGCCTCGCGGCCCTCGTGGCGGCGCCAGTCGGCGCTTGCCAAGCTCGGCAGCTCGAGCAGGTGGCCGAGCACGTGCAGGCTCATCAGCGCGACCCAGGCGATGAAGCTCAGCTTGTGGGCGAAGATCAGGGTGTTGCTCGGCGGGCCGGTGAAGAGCAGCGCGATCCCGGTGCCGAACACGGCGACGGTCGTGAGGACGACCCCGGGCGCGAGCAGCCGTAGTGCGATCGGCGGTGGCCCCTTACGGACGTACGGCTCGTCGTCGGTGTAGTAGCGGGCGAAGCGGTAGCCGGTGCTGGCGATCTTCAGCGCCACTGGCGGGACCAGCAGCAGGCCGATGAAGATGTGCGGCCCGAGCAACCGGCCGATGAAGGGGATCGTCACCCCCTCGGCGGCGAGCAGGACGAGGAGGGCGACGGCGACCGCCCCGGTGAGGCGGGCGTTCCCGGCGACGCCGCCGGTGCGGGGTGCGACGCGGCGCTCGGCGCGACCGATGGGGGTGCTTGGGAGTCGAGCATGGCGACGATGCTGCGGGTGCCGCCTGGGTTCTCCCTAATTCGTGCGTGAGAGAACTCTCATCTGCCCCGGGGCAGGATTACCCGCCGGCGCGCAGACCGGGCAGCTCGAAGCTGATCCGGGCGCCGCCCGCGGGGGAGGTCTCGGCGCGGATCGTGCCGCCGTGCGCGGCGACGATCGCGCGGGCGATCGCCAGCCCCAGCCCGGAGCCGCCGCTGCCGCGGTCGCGGGCTGCGTCGCTGCGGTGGAAGCGGTCGAAGACGCGCTCGCGCTCGACGGGCGGGATGCCGGGTCCGTCGTCGTCGACGCAGACCCGCAACCGGCCCGCGACCGCGGCCGAGCTCACCATGACCTGTCCGTCCGGCCCGGCGTGACGACGGGCGTTCTCGACCAGGTTGCGGATCACCCGAGCGAGCATGTCGGCGTCGAGGTCGATCCGCCCGCCTGCGATGGAGCCGAGGCTCGCCCCGCCGGGCGCGGCGACGACCGCTTCGCGCAGGAAGGCGTCGGCGTCGAGCTCACGCCGCTCGGGTCCGACACCCTCGTCGAGGCGGGCCAGCGCCAGCAGCTCCTCGACCAGCCGTTCGACCCGGCGCAGCTCGGCCAGCGTCGCCGCCTCCACCCGGCGCACGTCGGCGGCACCGGGGTCCGGTTCGCGGGCGAGCACTTCGATCTGGCCGCGGATCGCGGTCAGCGGGCTGCGCAGCTCGTGCGAGGCGTCGGAGACGAACCCGCGCTGGCGGGCGAAGGCGTCCTCGAGCCGGTCGAGCATGTGATTGAAGGCGTCGGCGAGGGTGCGCAGCTCGGCCGCCGCCGAGGAGTCGACCTCGACCCGCGGGCTGAGGTCGCCGGCGTCGACGTCGGCGGCGGTGCCGGCGAAACGGCGCAGAGGCGCGGCCGTCCGCGCCGCCAGCAGGTAGCCGGCGAGCAGCGCCGCGACCAAGGCCGCCGCGCCGACGACGAGGAAGGTCTGCTGGACATCGGACTGGGCGTCCTCGATCGGCGACTCGGAGTCGTGGCGCTCGCCCGCGGTCGCGCCCGGTTCGTCCGCCTCGCGTTCCTCCTCCTGCTGGATCACCGTCTCCTCGTGCGACATCTGTGCGCGCACGGTGATGAAGACGAGACCGAAGGCGACGATCACGATCGCCCCGAACGAGAGCGTCAGGCGGCCGCGCAGCCCGAGTCGCTCCCAGCGCCCCCTCATCGCGGTGCCCGCAGTCGGTAGCCGACCGAGCGCACGGTCTCGATCGGCGCCGGCGAGCCGGGCCGGGCCAGCTTGCGGCGCAGGTAGCCGACGTAGACCTGGACGATGTTCGTGCCCGGGTCGTGCTCGTAGCCCCAGACCGAGGAGAGGAGCTCCTCGCGCGTGCAGACCCGTCCCTCATTGCGCATCAGGTAGGCGAGCAGGTCGGCCTCGCGTTCGGGCAGCCGGGTGCCGACACCGTCGCGGCGCGCCTCGCGCTCGATCAGGTCGAGCCGGATCCCGGCCGCCTCGATCACCCGTTCCGACCCGGCACCGTCGCGCAGTCGGGCCCGGATCCGCGCCAGCAGCTCGGCGAAGGCGAAGGGCTTGGTGACGTAATCGGTGGCCCCGCTTTCGAGGCCCTCGACCCGGTCGGCGACCTCGCTCTTCGCGGTCAGCATGATCACCGGCAGGAGCGGTCGCGAGCGGCGCACCCGCTCCAGCACCTCGAGGCCGTCGATCCCCGGCAGCATCCGGTCGAGCACGACCAGATCGACATCCGGCTCGAGCGCCAGGCGGGCGCCGGCCTCGCCGTCGCCGGCGACCCTGACGACATACCCCTCGGCACGCAGCCCACGTTCGAGGAAGTCGGCGATGCCGACCTCGTCCTCGACGACAAGGATCTCCATCGACGCGATCGTACGGCTCAGGGCCGTCGTCGCCGCCGGGCCCCGCGCAAGCCGCCTTCGAGCAGGTACCAGGGCAGGAGCACCAGCATGCAGAGCAGGGCGAAGAAGCCGACCACGCCGATCCCGGCAGCGATGACGATCGCGCAGATCCCGATCGCCACCCCGATCAAGGCGTCGAAGAGCAGCGAACGGCGCCGCGCGGCGGCGGGGGAGACGTTGCGCGGCGGCCTCACCATGGCTGCCCCGGCTTCAGGTAGACGGCGAAGAAATCGCGTTCGTCGGGGGTCAGATAGCGTTCCGGCGAGCGGAACATTTCCGGCAGCAGATTGCTCGGTTCGCGGCCGCCGGGGCGGCGGTAGCTGATGAAGCTGGTCCAGTCTTCGTTGATGTCGAGCTCGAGCGCCCGCACCGCCCCGGCCCGCTGCAGCACCTTCGCCAGCGATTCGACCGTCTGGTAGTTCGCCGCCGCGTACATCAGGTTGCCGTGGGAGTCGATGCCGAGTCCGGAGCGCCACACCCGCACCGCGTTGTTGACGGTTTCGCCCCATTCGGGGCCGTCGCTGAGGTTGGGGCTGAGCTTGCCTTCGTCGATGATCGGCGGCAGGTTCTGCTTCGCGAACCAGACGTTCGCCGGCGCCCCGGGCCCCTGGTCCCATTTGACGATGTCGATGCGGCCGTCGCGATAGCGGACCACGGTGGCGATCCCGTTCACCATCGCTTCCTTCACCTTGCCCCGGTAGATCAGGCCGGCGTTCGAGGTTTCGAGCGGGAAGCCCCCGTTGAAGGTGGCGACGAGTCGATGTCGCAGGTTCGCCGGGACTTCGCCGGAGCCGCGGTCTTCGAGTGGTTCGGGCGGCTCGGCGAGGCCGGGGACGTAGGCGAGTTCGGTCCGCGAGGAGTCGAGCCAGGCGACCCCGGCGACGAACTGCGGGTATTCGGGGTCGCTGCGGAAGGTGGTGAGGAGGGCCGGGGGTTCCGGTCCGACCTTGGCGCCCGCCTTCTCCCACACCCCCTCGCCCTTCAGCACCGGGTGGATCAGCGGGTTGACGTCGGGCGGCCGGTAGTGGGCGACCTTGCCTTCGGTTCCTTCGCCGCCGCCCGCGGCCGCCCCGACCCCGACCTGCGGCAGCGAGGTGAGCGTCGGGCCGCCCTTTTCCGGTTCGTTCAGCGTGTAGTACCAGTTCTCGATCTGGGTGACGATCGGGTTGCCGCCGTGGCTGCGCAGCCACTCGACGCTGGCGATCGAGACGCTCAGATTGCGACTTCCGGTCACCGCCGGGAGCCAGGAGAAGGCCGCGATCCCGAGGCAGAAGAGGCAGGCGAAGAGCACGACGCGGCGCGCCCGCCGCCACGGCGGGACCCTCTCGACTCGGTTGCGCCGCCGGGTCCGGCGGGGCGGCTCGGCGGTGACCGTGGCCATCGGTCGACCCTGGCGCGCCGAGATGAAGGGGAGATTGAAGCGCCGGTGAGACTTCTCTCACTCGGCGCTCGGCACTCGGCGATCGAAGGCGGCGCGCCGCGAAGGACGCGCCGCCGCTCGACCGTCGGATCAGTTGCCGGTGTCGAGGGTTTCGGTCCCTTCGATCACCACCGCTTCGAGACTTTCCGGGTCGAGGCCCAGGAGACTCAGGGTGGTCGGCGCGATCTCGGTCGTCTCGACCGTTTCGTTGTGCACCGCCGGGTGGTCGACCGGACCACCGGAGATCACCAGCGGGACGGAGCGGTCGTCCGCGGCCGCGCCGCCGTGCTCGGCGATCTTGCCCTGCTTGCCGGTGTAGACGACTCCGTGCTGGACGATGCCGTAGAAGTCCGGCACCCGCGGGTCGGTCACCGAGGTGCCGAAGTATTCGGCTGCTTCTTCGCCGGCGTAGACCGTGGCGAGGCCCGAGCTGGTGTAGGACTTCGGCGCTCCGTTGATGTCGTTGCCGGTCCCGTTGTGGGACAGCAGGTACTGCTTGGCGAACGCCAGGGCTTCCGGCGTGCGGTAGTGCAGCCAGAGGATCATCGCGTCGTCGTCGATCGAGAAGGCCACCAGTGGTTCGGTGTCTTCCGGGTGGGCGGTCGCCCAGGCTTCGTCGAGCCCTTCGAGGATCGGGCCGTCCGGGATGCGGGTCAGCGCCGCCGGGTTCATCGGCGACTGGCCATGCTTCGCCGAGAGGATCACCGTCGTCGAGGATGCGAGGCCCTTGGCGTGGAGGGCGGCGACCATCGAGCCGACCTTGGTGTTGATGTATTCGAGGGCGCGGCGGAGCAGCGGCCCAGGGGTGGTTCCGTCGGCTTCATAGCCCCCTTTGAGGCCGTCTGATTCGGGCAGCTTCTCGGCCGTCGAGACGGTCTGGAAGTTCATCCCGAAGATCGCCGGGGTGCCGACCTGTTCGGTGCCGCTGTGGTCGTAGCCCTTGATCTCGTTGATGACCGCCTTGACCTTGTAGGAGTCGTACTGCTCGGTCAGCGCGTTGTCGGTGGTCCAGTCGTTTTCGGCGCCTTCCGTGGGCGCGTCGCTGTTGATCTCCGGCGTGAAGAGATCGTCGATCCCTTCGCCGGACGGACCATCCAGCAGATCGTAGGCCGGGTGCTTGTCGGACCAGGCGGTGCGCAATCCCGCTTCCTTCGCGACTTCGAAGATCGTGTTGACGCGCAGGTATTCGTACGGGTAGACCGGCTTGCAGGTGGTCGGATCGACGGGCAGTGCGGCAGGGTTGAGCAGCGTCGTCGGGTCACCGGTCATCTGCAGGATGCTGCTCGGCAGCCCGGCCAGGCCCTGGCCCGCGTCGATCGAATGCAGGTTCTTGTCGGCTTCCTCGGTGTAGCCGACCACCGCACCCGGCTTGGCGCCGGCGCATTCGGTCGTCCCGGCGGGCAGCAGTTCGCGGTTGTAGGTTTCGTCGTAGTAGACGCCCGTCGTGCCGGGGTTGCCGCCGGTCACCTGGGCGACCATGCCGGGGAAGGAGTCCGAGGGGACGGGGGTCTGGGCGTGGGTGTACTGGACGCCTTTGCCGACCAGCGAGGCCAGCGCGGAGTGCGGGTGCTTGGTCACGTACCAGTGGAGGTCTGACTGGTGGAGACCGTCGACGGAGAGCAACAGGACGTGTTCGGCGTGGGCGTCGTGGTGGGGGCCTTCGGGATGGCCATCGTGGTCACGGCCGTGACCGTGCGGATCGTGGCCGCCGGCGACCGCGATCGAAGCGACGGCGAGCATCATCGCCGCAACCAGGGCGAGGATGACGGCGCCGCGTCGCGGCCGGGAGTGCTTGGTCCTCATCGGATTCCTTCCGTAGCAGAGCGTTTTCGACTGGATGCGGACGAGAGGCCCAACCTCATCGCCGCGATGAGGGCTCGGCGTTACGGCCGTGTGACAAGGCTGTGAACTCCCACAGCTCGGAAAGTCACAATCGTTAGAGCGCGATGAGGCGAGGAGGAGAGCGAGATGAGGACGGGCGCCACCCGGGGCGGGCGCGCTCAGACGCGGGTGGCCAGCCAGCCGTCGACCGCGCGGGCGCAGGCGCGTCCGTCGTTGATCGCGGTGACGGTGAGGCGGGCGCCCATGCGGGCGTCGCCGGCGGCGAAGACGCCGGGCACGTCGGTGGCGTGGTGGCCGACGCCGGAGTCCTTGGTGCGGGTGACGCCGAGCGCCTCGAGCAGCTCCATTTCCGGCCCGGTGAAGCCGATCGCCACCAGCACCAGGTCGGCGGGGAGGCGGATCTCGCCGTCAGGCAGGTGCTTGGTGCGGTCCTCGGGATGGACCCGGACCGCCTCGACCCCGGCGGCGAAGCCGTCTTCCTCGGTGACCCGGGTGACGGCGACGGCCGAGCGCCGCTCGCCGCCCTCGTCGAGTGCGTAGTGGGTCGGCAGCCGGCGCGGCGAGAGTGGCCAGCCGGCGATCTCGCGCGGCCGCGCGCCCAGCGGGGCCGGGTAGGTGTCGAGCTGGGTGACGCTCTTCGCCCCCTCGCGCAGCGCGTTCGACATGCAGTCGGCGCCGGTGTCGCCGCCGCCGATCACGACCACGTCCTTGCCCGCCGCGGTCGGCTCGTCGTGGGCGTCGGCGGCACCCGCGGCGACGGCCCGGTTACGCGCGTAGAGGTAGGTCATCGCCGGCAGCACCCCGGGCAGCTCGCAGCCCGGGACCTCGAGCTCCCGCGCCACCCGCGCCCCGGTCGCGATCACCACCGCGTCGACATCGGTGAGCAGCTCCTTGGGATCGACCGCGCCGCCGACGTCGACGCCGCAGCGGAACTCGATCCCCTCGCCTTCCATCACCGCGATCCGCCGGTCGATCACGTCCTTGGGAAGCTTCGCGTCCGGGACGCCGAAGCGGTTCAGGCCGCCCGGCGCCTCGTCGCGCTCGTAGACGATCACTGTGTGGCCGGCCCGGTTCAGGTCGGCGGCGGCCGCCATCCCGGCCGGCCCCGAGCCGACCACGGCGACCTTGCGGCCGCTCCGCGCCGGCGGCGGGTTCGGCACGATCCAGCCCTCCGCCCAGGCGCGCTCGACGATCGAGAGCTCGATCTGCTTGATCGTGACCGGCTCCGAGTTGATCTCCAGCACGCAGGCCGATTCGCATGGCGCCGGGCAGATCAGCCCGGTCAGCTCGGGGAAGGGGTTGGTCGCGTGCAGCTGGTCGATCGCCGTCCGCCACTCGCCTTCGGCGACCAGGTTGTTCCAGTCCGGGATCAGGTTGCCGAGCGGGCAGCCGTTGAGGCAGAAGGGGACCCCACAGCCCATGCAGCGCTCGCCCTGGCGGGCGAGGTCGGCCGGTCCGAGCCGCTCGTGCAGGTCCTGGTGGTCGGCGATCCGCGCCTGCGGCTCGCGCTCGGGCTGCTCGATCCGCTCGATCTCGAGGAAGCCCCGCGCGTTCTTCGCCATCAGCTCGCCGCCTGGACGCCCATCGCCGCCCGCCATTCGGCCGTTTCTTCCTGCAGCTTCATCTCCAGCGCCCGGCGGTAGTCGCGCGGCATCACTTTGGTGAATTCGGCGACCCGCTCGTCCCATTCGCTCAGCAGCTGCTCGGCGAGCGGCGAGCCGGTGCGGCGGGCGTGTTCCGCCACCAGGTCGCGCAGTTCGCCGGCCTCTTCGGAATCGGTGATCGACTCGAGGTCGACCAGCGCCGGGTTGCAGCGGTGCTCGAAGCCGCCGTCGGTGTCGAGGACGTAGGCGATCCCGCCGCTCATCCCGGCGGCGAAGTTCCTCCCGGTCATACCGAGGACGACGACGACGCCACCGGTCATGTACTCGCAGCCGTGGTCGCCGACCCCCTCGACCACCGCGGCGGCGCCCGAGTTCCGGACCGCGAAGCGCTCACCGGCCAGGCCGCGGAAGAAGGCACGGCCGCCGGTCGCCCCGTAGAGGACCGTGTTGCCGACGATCACCTGCGCCTCGGCGGGCACGTTGGCGGTCGGGAACGGGCGCACCGCGACGATCCCGCCGCACAGCCCCTTCCCGGCGTAGTCGTTCGCCTCGCCGCGCAGTGTGAGCGAGATCCCCGGCGCCAGCCAGGCGCCGAACGACTGCCCGGCGGAGCCCTCGAGCTCGACCTCGATCGTGTCCTCGGGCAGCCCGACTTCGCCGTGGGCGGCGACCACCGCGTTGGAGAGCATGCCGCCGACGGCGCGGTCGACGTTGCGGATCGGCCAGCTCAGCGACACGGACTCGCCGCGCACCAAGGCGGGCGCGGCTTCCTCGATCAGCGCGTGGTCGAGCGTCGTCGGGGCGCCCGGGCCCGGTTCGACCTTGCGCCGCGGCGCGTCGGCCGACACGGCGGGCGCCCGCAGCACGTCGGAGAGGTCGATTTTCGAGGCCTTGCCGCCGGGGACCGCCGGGTCGCGCTCCAGCAGCTCGACCTGGCCGACCAGCTCGTCGAAGGTCCGCACCCCGAGCGAGGCCATCCAGCGGCGGGTGTCCTCGGCGACGTGCATCAGGTAGGTGGTGACGTGCTCGGGGGTGCCGGCGAAGCGGCTGCGCAGCTCCGGGTCCTGGGTGGCGATCCCGACCGGGCACGTGTTCAGGTGGCAGACGCGCATCATGATGCAGCCGGTCGCGATCAACGGGGCGGTCGAGAAGGAGACCTCTTCGGCGCCGAGGATCGCGGCGACGATCACGTCGCGGCCGGTCTTCATGCCGCCGTCGGTCTGCAGCACGACGCGGCCGCGCAGCCCCTGCTCGGCGAGCACCCGTTGCGTCTCGGCGATCCCCATCTCCCAGGGGATCCCGGCGCTGTGGATCGAGGAGAGCGCGGCGGCGCCGGTGCCGCCGTCGTGGCCGACCACCGTGACGTGATCGGCGCCCGCCTTGACGACGCCGGCGGCGACCGTCCCGACCCCGGCCTCGGCGCAGAGCTTGACCGAGATCTCGGCCTTCGGGTTGGCGCAGCGGAGGTCGTAGATCAGCTGCTTCAGATCCTCGATCGAGTAGATGTCGTGGTGGGGCGGCGGCGAGATCAGTTCCACCCCTGGGGTGGAGAAGCGCAGCTCGCCGATGTAGCGGTCGATCTTCGAGCCGGGCAGCTGGCCACCCTCGCCCGGCTTGGCACCCTGGGCGACCTTGATCTGGATCTGGTCGGCCTCCATCAGGTAGCCGATCGTCACCCCGAAGCGGCCGGAGGCGACCTGCTTGATCGCCGAGCGGCGGGTGTCGCCGTTCGGGTAAGGGACGTAGCGGCGCGGGTCCTCGCCACCCTCGCCGGTGTTCGAGCGGCCGCCGAGGCGGTTCATCGCGATCGCCAGCGTCTCGTGCGCCTCGGGCGAGAGCGAGCCGAGGCTCATCGCCCCGGTGGAGAAGCGCTTGACGATCTCCTTCGCCGGCTCGACCTCCTCGATCGGCACCGGCACGCGGTCGGCCCGTGGCCGCATCAGCCCGCGCAGGGTGAGCCCGCGCTGTTCGCCGTCGACCTGGTCGCGGAAGGCCTCGTAGGCGACCGGCCCGTCGCCGTTCTCGGCCCGAGCGGCGGCCTGCAGCAAGGTCACCGTCTCCGGGTTCCAGCCGTGGCGCTCGCCGTCGCGGCGCCAGGCGTAGAGCCCGCCGACCGGCAGCAGCGGCCATTCGGTCCCCGGCCAGGCGCGGTCATGGCGCTCCAGCGCCTCGATCGCCAGCTCCTCGATCCCGATCCCACCGAGCCGCGAGTGGGTGCCGCGGAACCAGTTGTCGATGAACACGCGGTCGAGCCCGACGGCCTCGAAGGCCTGGGCGCCGCGGTAGGAGGAGACGGTCGAGATACCGAGCTTCGAGAGCACCTTCAGGAGGCCCGCGTCGAGCGCCTTGATCAGGGCCGGCCCGGGATCGTCGTCGACCAGCTCGCGGGCGCTCTCCAGCATCAGGTAAGGGTTGACCGCCTCGGCGCCGAAGCCGACCAGGCAGGCGATGTGGTGGGTCTCGCGCGCTTCCCCGGTCTCGCAGACGATCCCCGTGCGCAGGCGGCGCCCGGCGCGGACGAGGCGGTGGTGGACGGCGGCCGTCGCCAGCAGGGTCGGGATGGTCGCCCGGCCGGGGCCGGTGGCGCGGTCGGAGATCACGAGGATCGTGGCGCCGTCGTCGACCGCGTCGACCGCCGTCGCGCAGAGTCGCTCCAACGCCGCGGCAAGCCCGCCCGCCCCGTCCTCACGCGGCCAGGTCGCGTCGAGGGTGTGGGTGCGCAGCACCGGGTGTTCGAGCGCCCGGATCGTCGCCAGCTCGCCGTCGCCGAGGACCGGTCGGTCGAGCAGCAGACAGGAGCTCTCGCCGGGGCCGTCGGTGAGCAGGTCGCCGTGCCGGCCGAGCGCCACCTTGAGGCTCATCACGACCTCCTCGCGGACCGGGTCGATCGCCGGGTTGGTGACCTGGGCGAAGAGCTGCTTGAAGTAGGAGAAGAGTGAGGGGGAGCGGCCGGAGAGGGCCGGGATCGCGGCGTCGGCACCCATCGAGCCGGTCGGCTCTTTGCCCGCCTTGACCAACGGGCCGATCACCACTTTGAGGTCCTCCTGGTCGTAGCCGAACGCCAGCTGGCGCTCGCGCAGCGGCGTCTCCGGCACGGCCGGCGCCTCGACCTCGGGGAGCTGGTCGAAGCGCAGGGTGCGTTCGGCGTGCCACTCGGCGTAGTCGTGGCGGGCGGCGAGCCGGCGCTCGACCGAGCGGTCGACCAGCAGCTCGTGCGACTCGACGTCGGCGACCAGGATCGTCCCCGGTTCGAGCCGGCCGCGGCGGACCACGTCGGCGGGGTCGACCGCGACCGTCCCGGCCTCCGAGGCGCAGACGACCCAGCCGTCGCGGGTCTGCAGCCAGCGGCCGGGGCGGAGGCCATTGCGGTCGAGCGTCGCGCCAACGGCGGAGCCGTCGCAGAAGGCGATCGCCGCGGGGCCGTCCCAGGGCTCCATCAGCAGCGAGTGGAAGTCGATGAAGCCGCGCTCCTCCGGGGTGACCGCCTCGCGGCCGGTCGGGGCCTCGGGGGCGAGCAGCTTCAGTGCGTGGGCGGGGGAGCGGCCGGCGCGGACCAGCAGCTCGACCACCGAGTCGATCGAGGCGGAGTCGGAGGCTTCGAAGTCGACCACCGGCAGCACCGCGGCGAGCTCGTCGCCGAGCAGCTCCGAGCGCATCGCCCCTTCGCGCGCCCGCATCCAGTTGCGGTTGCCGGTCAGGGTGTTGACCTCGCCGTTGTGGGCGACCATCCGGTAGGGGTGGGCGAGCTCCCAGCTGGGGAAGGTGTTGGTGGAGAAGCGCGAGTGCATCAGCGCCAGCGCCGACTCGGTGCGCTCGTCGCCGAGCTCGGGGTAGAAGTCTTCGAGCTGGAGGGCGCGGAGCATGCCCTTGTAGACGAACGTGCGGGCGCTGAAGGACATGATCTGCAGGTCGCCGCCGCTCGACTTCTCGGCCAGGCGGCGGCAGACGTAGAGGCGCCGCTCGAGCGCGTCACGATCACCGTCGAAGCGGTCGGCGGCGACGGCCAGCCGGCGGATCACCGGCATGCAGCTGCGCGCCACTTCGCCGAGGCAGTCGGGACTGGTGGGAACGTCGTCCCAGCCGATCACCCGCAGGCCGCGGCCGACGCAGGTGTCCTCGAGCACCGCTTCCAGCGCCGCCCGGCGCACCGGGTCGTGGGGGAGAAAGCACATCGCCACCCCGTAGCGGCCCGGCTCCGGCAGCTGCGGCCAGATCGAACGAAGCAGCCGATCGGGCAGCTGCATCATGATCCCGGCGCCGTCGCCGGTTTTCTCGTCGGCCCCCTCGGCGCCGCGGTGGTCCATGTTGACCAGGCATTCGATGCCGCGTCGGACGCACTCGTGGGTGGGGTTGCCGGAGAGGTCGGCGATGAAGCCGACGCCGCAAGAAGCTCTCCCGCGTGGGTACGGGTCAGGACTGGGGGTAGGGCCGGGCATCACACCATGATCCCGAATTCCGACCTTCGACCGCTCTGTCCCCCCGTCGAGGATCTCGGCGGCGGCTTTGGCCGGCGGGAGAGGTGGCTCTGCGTGACGCCCTGAGCGAGTCTGGAAGACCGCGGAAGGTGACCAAGGCTTGACAGCCGCGGGGCGGGCGGGTGTACTCGAACGAGCAGGAATTCCGATCTAAATCTCATCCGTCTCCGGAGGCGAATCGTGTCCCGTCCCGTCCTCTTCGCCGTCGACGAAAACGAGGAGTCGCTGCAGGCGATCGAAGCGGAGCTGCGCGACCGCTACGAGCGCGGCTACCGCGTCGTCTGCGTCGGGTCGGCACCGGAGGCCGAGGCGGAGTTGGCGCGGTTGGCGGAGGCGGGCGAGGACGTGGCGCTGGTCCTCGCCGGCGAGGGGCCCGGCGGAGCTCCGGGAAGCGAGCTGCTCGGCGGGGTGCGGAGGCTGCACCCGCAGGCCCAGCGCGCGCTGCTGATCGACTATGGCAGCTGGGGCAAAGGGGAGACCGGCAGGGAGATCTCCGCGGCGATGGCGCTGCGCCGGATCGACTACTACCTGATCCGGCCGACTCGCCCCCAGGACGAGCTCTTCCACCAGGCGATCTCGACCTTCCTGCTCGAGTGGCAGCACGCCCGTCGGATCTCCCCCCACACCGCCTACATCGTCGCCGACTCCTGGTCGGGGCGGGCGCACGAACTGCGCGAGGTTCTCGGCCAGTGCGCGCTGCCGCACAAATTCTGCCTCGCCGACTCGGACGAGGGCCGGCAGGTGGTCGCCGAGGTCGGCGACGCCGCGCGCCTGCCGCTGGTGGTGTTCCCGAACGGCGAGTACCTCGTCGACCCGAGCAACGCGGAGCTGATGGTCGGCGCGGGCGGTCCGGTCGATCCGCAGGGGCGCGAGTTCGACCTGGTCATCGTCGGCGCCGGGCCGGCGGGGCTCTCGGCCGCGGTCTACGGCGCCTCGGAAGGGCTGCGGGCGCTGGTGATCGACGCCGGCGGGATCGGCGGCCAGGCGAGCCTGAGCTCGCTGATCCGCAACTACCTCGGCTTTCCGCGCGGGCTCAGCGGTCGCCAGCTTGCCGAGCGCGCCTACGAGCAGGCGTGGGTCTTCGGCACTCGGTTCGCCTTCATGCAGCAGGCGACCGGCCTGCGGCGCGAGGGTGAGCGGATCTTCGTCGGCCTCTCCGACTTCCCCGAGGTCGAGGCGCGTGCCGTCGTTCTTGCCACCGGGGCCACCTACCGCCGGCTCGAGGTGGAGGCGTTGGAGGCGTTGGCGCTGAACGGCGCCGGCGTCTTCTACGGCAGCACCGCTACCGAGGCACCGGCGCTGGGTGGTCGCGAGGTCTTCGTCGTCGGCGGCGCCAACTCGGCCGGGCAGGCGGCGCTTCACCTGGCTGACTACGCGCGCCGCGTCACCCTGGTCGTGCGCGACGACTCGCTCGTCGCCGGCATGTCGCACTACCTCGTCCAGCAGATCGCGGCGGCTCCGAACATCGATGTGCGGACCCGGACCGAGGTCGTCGGCGGGGGCGGCGGGGAAGGGCTGGAACACCTCGAATTGCGGAGCCGCGGGAGGGGCGTCGAGGGGAACGACGGCGCCGCGCCCGTGACCGAGACCATGCCCGCCGATGCCCTCTTCCTGATGATCGGCGCCCGTCCCAACACCGACTGGCTGCCGGCGGAGATCCTTCGCGACGCGGGCGGGTTCATCCGCACCGGCGCCACGCTCGCCGGCGAACCCGGATGGGAGCTCGCCCGCGCCCCCTTCTCACTCGAGACCAGCGTGCCCGGCGTCTTCGCCGTCGGCGACATGCGCAACGGTTCGATGAGCCGCGTCGCCGCAGCGGTGGGGGAGGGCTCGATCGCCGTCCGCCTCGTCCACGAGCTCTTCGCCGCCGAGCGCCTCGGCGCCTCGGCCGCCTAGCGCGGTTCGAAATCCGTCGTATAGGCGGAAAAGGAACCGCGCAGCTACTTCAGCGCCGGCCCGGGCGGCAGTTCGCGGCCGCCCAACTTCAGCGCGACCACGCGGGCGCCGATTTCGCCGAGTTCTTCAGAGGCCGTGAGGGCGGCGCCGCCGACCGTCGCCAGCACGTACTGGGTGCCGTCGATCGAGTAGACGACCGGGGCGGTGCCGAAGGCGAGTTTGAGGTTGCCCTGCCAGAGGTTCTTGCCGCTCTCGGCATCGAAGGCGTAGAGGATGCCCTGCTGGTCGCCGGTGAAGACGAGGCCGCCCGCGGTCGCGGTGGCGCCGCCGTCCATCGGCGTCGGCATGTTGTGCTTCCAGATCACCTTGCCGGTGATCGTCGAGACGGCGGTGAAGGTGCCGGTCTTTTCGGTGTCTTCGGGCACCACGCGGTCGCCGCCGAAGGCTTTCTCGCCGTTGTGGTTTTCGAAGGTGACTTTGAGGACCATGCAGATGTTGATCCCGGAGACGTAGACAGCCTGGGTTTCGGGGCTGTAGGCGAGCGGCGAGTACTGCGAGCCGCCGACGGCGCCGGGGCACTCCAGCGTCCCGTCTTCGGTCGGCGGCGAGTGATCGCGCTTCACGAACGGCACCGACGGGAAGAGGTTCTTGCCGGTCTTCGCGTCGAGCAGGAAGAGGAGGCCGTTCTTACCCGCCTCGGCGACCCCGCGCCGGCGCCGCCCTTCGATTTCGGCGTTGAAGAGAACGACCGGGCTCTCGGCGTCGTAGTCCCAGAGGTCGTGCGCCTGCTCCTGGTGGTACCAGAGCAATTCGCCGGTATTGGCGTCGAGGGCGATGATCGAGTCGGTGTAGAGGTTCTTCCCCGGCCGTTTGTCGCCGATGATCACCGGCGCCGGGTTGCCGGTGCCGGCGTAGACGATCCCGGTCTTGGTGTCGATCGTCGGCGGCATGTAGATCGTGCCGCCACCGCCACCTTTCGGCACCCAGCCGGTCCCCGCCTTGGGGACGGTGTAGAAGGTCCAGATCTTCTTGCCCGTCTTCTGGTCGTAGGCGGAGATCTTGCCCCGCACGCCGTCCTCGGAGCCGGACACGCCGACGTAGATCTTGCCGTCGTAGACGCTCGGCGCCATCGACTCGTACGCTCCGGTGGCCGGGTCTTCGACCTGCGAGGACCAGAGGCGCTCGCCGGTCTTCTGGCTGATCGCCTGCAGCTTGTTGTCGAAGGTGAGGACGAAGAGTTTCCCGTCGGCGGCGGCCACCCCGCGGTTGACCGAAACCCCGTAACCGCCGACCCCGGTCGACTGGGAGAAGTCGACTTCCGGCGTGTAGGTCCATTTGGTCTGGCCGGTCTTGCCGTCGAGGGCGATCACCTCGTCGGTCGAGGTGGTGACGAAGATCGTTTCGCCGATCACCAGCGGATAGGACTCCATCAGGAACTGGTCGGGCCCGAGGTCGGTGCTCCAGGCTTCACCGAGGTCGTCGACGTTGCCGGTATTGATTTCGTCCTGGGTGGCGAAGCGGGTGTTGTCGGAGTCGCGGCCGAAGAGCGGCCAGTCTTCGATGTCCGGCGGCTTGGCGGTGTATTCGCCGGTCGTGATCGTGCTGCCGCCGCCACCGCAGGCGGCCAGCGTCATTGCTGCCGCAAGCGCTCCGAGCGCCACGAGGAGCGCTTTCACCCGAGCTGACACCGCTTCGGATCCTATGGGAGCACTTCCGTTGGCGACCCACCCGCCCCGGTCGTCGATCCGCCCGAGCGCGTGGCGGGGTTCTTCGAGTAGCGGATGAAGTTCGCTTCGACGTTGGTGAGGCCGCGCAGCGAGAGCCCGCCGAAGATCCGGTTGCCGCGCTTCACCCCGCCGAAGGAGCCGATCGCCGGCCCTTCGTAGGTGCCGCCGCGGACCGTCGCGTAGAGGACCCGCCCGTTGGAGGACAGTTCGGAGAGGTAGACGACGAGGTTGTGGGTGTGCCCGTTGAGGACGAGCACGCCGCCGGGGACGTGGGGGCGGTGCTCATAGACTTCGCGCATGAACATGGTGAGCTGGCCCTCGCGGAAGCGCTCGCCGGCGAATTCGGCATAGCCGTTCGACCGCGTCGGCCCGATGTTCCTGAGGAAGTGGACGTGGTACTGGCCGACGAAGCTCTCCGGTTCGCCCCAGCCGTTGGCGTTGCGTTCGACGTCCGGCGGCGGCCCGGGCCAGCGCTTCGGTTCCTTGATGTCGTCGTGGATCAGCCCGGCGGCGACGGCGATGATGAAGCAGCTGAGCGCGGCGACCGCCGCCCAGCCAAGGGCTTTCAGCCAGGGACGCCGGCGCTTCCCCGCCAGCATGGATTTCGAGCGCCGCAGTTCGATCTCGCAGGCGAGTCTAGAGCGGCCGACCAATGGACCGGAGCCGTTTTGAACCCGCTTCAGTGGTCGCTATGCTCCTCTGAGCAGTACTCATCGATGAGGAGGACCGAAATGAAGTGGACGAAGCCGGCGTTCAAGACGCTTGAGCTCGCTTCCGAGGTCACGGCCTACCGGTACACCCGCTAGGACGGTTTTTTCGACTTCGCATGTGGACCGCGCGGGGATTTGAGATCTCTCCCCGCCGTCCACATGTGGGTTGAATCCACTCTCGTCTCGGTCTGACCTCCTATGCGCGCCAGGATCATCGGCTCCGCCGCGGGCGGCGGCTTTCCCCAGTGGAATTGCAACTGCCCCGTCTGCGCGGGCGCGCGCGAAGGGCGGGCGACGCCGCGGACCCAGTCCTCGATCGTGGTCCGCTCCGGCGAGGACCCGTGGTACCTGGTCAACGCCTCCCCCGATCTGATCCGCCAGCTCGCCGACCTGCCTACCGACCGCTCCGCCGGGATGCGCTCCAACCCGATCGCCGGGGTCGTCCTCACCGACGGCGAGATCGACCACACCGCGGGGCTGCTGCTCCTGCGCGAGTCGAGCGCCCCGCTGCGCGTCTACTCGACCGCGGAGGTGCGCGCGGCGCTGACCTCGGAGTACCCGCTGCTGACGATGCTGGAGCGCTACTGCGGGGTCGACTGGCGCCCGCTCGAGCCGGGCGTGCCGACGCCGCTCGAGGGCACCACGCTGAGCGTCGAGACCTTCCCCACCGGCGGCGACGCGCCCCTATATATGGGGGGCGGCGATCAGGAGGGCAAAGCGGGCCCCTCGGCGATCGGGCTCACCGTGCGCGACTCGGCCACCGAAGGGACGCTCGTCTACGTGCCCGCGATCGAGGAGCTCGACCAGGCCGTCTCCGCCCGCCTTGCGGCGGGCGACACGGTGCTTGCCGACGGCACCTTCTTCCGCCACGACGATCTCGTCGCGCTCGGCCTCGGCAAACGCGACTCCTGGGCGATGGGCCACGCGCCGCTGACCGGCGAGGGGGGCACCCTGGAGGCGCTGGCGGCGCTCGACGCGACCGTCGCCCTGGTCCACATCAACAACACCAACCCGATGCTGCTCGAGGATTCGCCCGAGCGATCGGTGGTCGAGGGTGCCGGGCTCGTAATCTCCGAAGACGGGATGGAGTTCGAGGTATGACGACGGCGCCGACGGGCCTGGAGCAGGACGCGGCCCCCTGGACCGAGGAGGAGTTCGTCGCCGCGCTGCGTGAGCAGGGCGAGCGCTATCACGACCAGCACCCCTTCCACGTGCGGATGAACGCCGGCGAGCTTTCTCCCGAGGAGCTCCGGCGCTGGGTGGCGAATCGCTACTACTACCAGCGCTCGATCCCGATCAAGGACGCGGCGATCCTCTCCAACTGCCCCGAGGTGGAGATCCGCCGCGAGTGGATCTCGCGGATCCTCGATCACGACGGGGCCGAGGGCGAGTCCTCGGGCGGGATCGAGTCCTGGCTGCGGCTCGGCGAATCGCTCGGCGTCGATCGCGAAGAGATCCGCGGCGAGCGGCTGGTGCTGCCCGGGGTCCGCTACTCGGTCGACGCCTACGTCAACTTCTGCCGCTCCGAACCGTGGGTCTTCGCGGTCGCCTCCTCGCTCACCGAGCTGTTCGGGCCGGGAGCGATCAAGGTGCGGATCGCGGCGCTCGAGGAGCACTACCCGTGGATCGACCCGGCCGGGCTCGAGTACTTCCGCGCGCGGCTGACGCTCGCCCCCCGCGATGCCGAGTACGCGCTCGGGGTGACGCTCGAGCGCTGCCGCACCCGCGCCGACCAGGAGCGCGCGGTGGCGGCCCTCTCCTTCAAGTGCGACCTGCTCTGGGCGCAGCTCGACGCGATCGACCGCGGCGACACCCGGCGCTCGCCCTCGCCGGCCCCTGAGGACTGATCGCGCATGCCGTTCGAGCGCCCCAAGCTCGCCACCGGCGTCCGCCTGCACCACGACCGCATCCGCGAGCAGCAGGTGCTGCTGTTCCCGGAGGGGGCGCTGGTGCTGAACGAGACCGCGGTCGAGGTGCTGGAGCTCTGCGACGGCGAGCGCACCCTCGACGACATCGCCGGCATGTTGAGCGAGCGCTACGAAGGGGCCGACGTCCGCGACGACGTCGCCGAGCTGCTCGACGGGATCGGCGAGCGCGGCCTGGTGGTCGAGGCCGATGACAAGGTTGGGTGATCCATGTCGAAGGCCGAGACTCCAATCTATCTGGCCCGCGCCGCCCAAAATCCGTTCATCCTGATCGCCGAGCTGACCTACCGCTGCCCGCTCCACTGTCCCTACTGCTCGAACCCGACCGACATCGGCGCCGACCGCTACCAGGACGAGCTGCCGGCGGAGGACTGGCAGCGGGTCTTCCGCGAAGCGGCCGACCTCGGGGTGCTGCAGCTGGCGCTGACCGGGGGCGAGCCGATGGCGCGCAAGGAGATCGTCGACCTGGTCTCGACCTCGACCGAGTCGGGCCTCTACTCGACCCTGGTCACCTCGGCGATGCCGTTCCCGAAGCGGCGGGTGGAAGCGCTGCACGCGGCCGGCCTCGACCACGTCCAGATCAGCTTCCAGCACTCCGACCCGGTCGCCGCCGACGAGATCGGCGGCACGATCGCCTTCGAGCGCAAGGTGAAGGCGGCGGCGCTGGCCCGGGAGCTCGACTTCCCGCTGACCGTCAACTGCGTGCTGCACCGCCGCAACATCGACGAGGTCGAGTCGATCATCCGGATGGCCGAGCGGCTCGGCGCGCGCCGGCTGGAGCTGGCCAACGCGCAGTACCACGGCTGGGCGCTGCTGAACCGCGACGCGTTGATGCCGACCCGGGCCCAGCTCGAGCATGGCGAGGAGGTCGTGCGGCGCGAACGCGAGCGGCTCGGGCCGAAGATGGAAATCCTCTGGGTGCTGCCCGACTACTACGAGGAGGTGCCGAAGCCGTGCATGGGCGGCTGGGCGCACGACGCGATCCTGGTGCAGCCGAACGGCGACGTCCTGCCCTGCCAGGCGGCGGCCTCGATCCCGGGGCTCGAGCCGGAGAACGTGCGCGACCGCTCGCTGAAGGAGATCTGGTTCGAGTCGGAGACCTTCAACGCCTTTCGTGGGACCGCCTGGATGCAGGAGCCCTGCCGCACCTGCCCGATTAACCGCCAACACGAGGACTTCGGCGGCTGCCGTTGCCAGGCGCTGGCGCTGACCGGCGACACGGCGGCGACCGACCCGGTCTGCCAGTTCTCCCCGCACCACCACGTGGTCACCGACGCCCGCCGCGAGGAGGCGGAGCCGGCGCCGACCGGGGCGGAGGCGGTCGCCGACGAGCTGCCCTTCGTCTACCGCGACCTGATCCGGTCGTGAGCGCCACGCCGGTGGTCCAGGCGTTCGGGCTCGGCAAGGACTACGGCAGGCTGCGGGCGGTCGAGGCGGTCGACATCACCGTCGGCAACGGTGATTTCTTCGGCTTCCTCGGCCCCAACGGGGCGGGCAAGACGACGATGATCCACATGCTGACCACGCTGGTCGGCCCGAGCCGCGGGCGGGCCGAGGTGGCCGGCCACGATGTCGTCGCCGAACCCCTGGCGGTGCGCAAGAACATCGGCCTCGTCTTCCAGGAGACGACCCTCGACGGCGAGCTCTCGGCGGAGGAGAACCTGCAGCTGGCGGGCAAGCTCTACGGGCTCGGTCGCGCCGACCTGCGGGCGCGGATCGCGGAGGTCCTGGCCCTCTTCGAACTGACCGACCGCCGCCACGACTCCGTCCGCACCTTCTCCGGCGGCATGCGCCGGCAGGTCGACCTCGCCCGCGGCATCCTCCATCGGCCCGCGGTCCTCTTCCTCGACGAGCCGACGCTCGGGCTCGACCCGGTCAACCGGGCGCGGGTCTGGGAGTTCCTCGAGCGGCTGGCGAAGGAGGAAGGGATGACGCTCTTCCTCACCACCCATTATCTGGAGGAGGCGGAGCCCTGCGACCGCGTGATGATCGTCGACCGTGGCAAGGTGATCGCCCAGGGCACCCCGGACGAGCTGAAGCGCGACCTCGGCGGGCGCGAGTCGATCGAACTGGTGATGAGCGATCCCGATCCACATCTGCTCGCCGAGGTCGCCCGGCGGACCGGGAGTGAGCCGCGGCGCACCGAGACCGGGGTGATCGTCGCCGTCGACTCGGCCGAGGCGATCCTGCCGATGCTCTTGCCGCTGATCGGCGAGCGGCTGGAGAGCCTCAGCGTGCGCAAGCCGACCCTCGATGACGTCTTCGTCGCCGCGACGACGCCGGGGGGGACGGTGGCCGCCGCGTGACCCCGCGGATCCTCGGCGGGATCGTCGGCCGCGAGTTCAAGCGAGTGCTGCGCAACCGCGCCCGGCTGGCAAGCACCTTCGCCCGGCCGCTGATCTGGCTGATCATCATCGGCTCCGGCTTCTCGGCGCTGATCCCGGGCGGCAACTTCAGCTACCACAAGTATCTGCTGCCGGGGATCGTCGGGATGGTCGTCCTCTTCTCCTCGCTGCTGAGCGCTTTGGGGAGCGTCCAGGACCGCGAGTTCGGCTCGATGCGGATGCTGATGATCTCGCCGGTGCCGCGGGGGACGATCGTCCTCGGCAAGACCCTCGGCGCGACCCTGATGGGGGCGGCCTTCGCGGTCGTCCTCACCCCGCTCGCCTGGGTCTTCGACATCCACTTCAGCTTCGAGGACTGGCTGAAGTTCCTCGGCGCGACGCTGCTCTGCTCCCTGGCGCTGGCGAGCCTGGGGATGGTGGTCGCCTCGCGAATCCGCAAACTGGAGAACTTCGCCGTGGCGATGAACTTCGTGATCTTCCCGATGTTCTTCCTCAGCGGTGCTCTCTACCCGACCGAAAAGCTGGCCACCTGGCTGCAGCCGTTGGTGCGACTCAACCCGCTCACCTACGGGGTCGACCTGATGCGCCACTACCTGCTGGCGGAGGAATTCCGCGCGGTCAGCCGGGTCGAGTTCGAACCGATCTTCGACATCGCCTATCTCGCCGTCTTCACCGTTGTCTGCCTGGCGGTGGCGACCAAGCTCTTCGGCCGGGAGGAGCACCTCTCGGCGATGTTCCTCGGCGGCGAAGCGCGCAAGAAACTGGTGCCCAAGCGGGTCGGCGCCGGGAGCCTGCGGCTGCCCGCTCCGAGCGGCCCGCTGAGCGGGATCGTCGGTCGCGAGTTCAAGCGCGCGGTGCGCCAGCGGGGGCGGCTCGCCAGCACCTTCGCCCGGCCGCTCTTGTGGCTGATCGCGGCCGGGACCGGGTTCGCCGCGCTGATCCCGGGCGGTGACTACGAGACCTACCTGCTGCCGGGGATCATCGGCATGGTCATCCTCTTCTCCTGCCTGCTGAGCGCGCTCGGCAGCGTCCACGACCGCCAGTTCGGACCGATGCGGATGCTGCTGGTGGCACCCGTCCCGCGCGGGCTGATCGTGCTCGGCAAGACGCTCAGCTCGACCCTGCTGGGGGCGGCGTTCGCGGTCGTCTTCTCGGTCCTGGTCGTCTTCTTCGACATCGAAGTGAGCTTCGATGACTACCTCGGCTTCCTCGGCGCGACGCTGCTCTGCGCGCTGGCGCTGTCGAGCCTGGGCATGTTGGCCGCCGCCCGGATCCGCAAGCTCGAGGACTTCGCGGTGGCGATGAACTTCGTCATCTTCCCGCTCTTCTTCTTCAGCGGCGCGCTCTACCCGGCGAGCGAACTGCCCGGCTGGATGCAGCCGCTGGTGCGCCTCAACCCGCTTACCTACGGGGTCGACCTGATGCGCCAGACGCTGCTCCACTCAGAGCGCCACCTGCTCGCCCCGGCCCAGTTCGCGGCCTGGCTCGACGTCGCCTACCTGGGCGCGTTCTCGCTCGTCTGCCTGGCGTTGGCGGCGGCGTTGTTCGGCCGCGAAGAGCACCTGGCGCCGATGATGCTCGGCGGCGCCGCGCGCCGGCTGCCGCTCCTGAAAGGCTCCCCGCGATGGCGTTCTTCTTCGACGGCCACAACGACTCGCTGACCCGCGAGGACCACGCCCGCTTCGTGTCCGGGCGGGAGGGCGGCCACCTCGACCTGCCGCGGATGGCGGCGGCGGACATGCGCGGCGGGATCTTCGCCGTCTTCATCCGCAACCCGGAAACGGCCGACTACCAGCCGGCGAAAAGCAACCGTCCCGGCGGGGCGGGTCCGGCGCCCGAACTGGAGCATGGGTTCGCCGCGGCCGCCTCGACCATCGCCGCCGGGCGGCTCTTTGCGATGGAGGCGGCGGGGGAGATGCGGGTGGCGCGCGGCATCGCCGACATCGACGCGGCGGCGGCGGGCGGACCGCCGGTCGCGGTGCTCCACCTGGAGGGGGCGGAGGCGATCGACGCCGACCTCGAGGCGCTCGACTTCTGGTACGCGGCGGGCCTGCGCTCGCTCGGACCGGTCTGGAGCCGGCCGAACGCGTTCGGCCACGGGGTGCGGTTCCGCTACCCCTCGACCCCGGACATCGGCCCCGGTCTCACCGACGCGGGCAAGCAGCTGGCGCGGCGCTGCGCCGAGCTCGGCATCGTCTTCGACCTCGCCCACATGAACGAAGCGGGCTTCTGGGACACCGCGGAGCTGGGGGTCGCGCCGCTGGTCGTCAGCCACGCCGGCGCCCACGCGATCTGCCCCAACTCGCGCTGCATCACCGACGCCCAGATCGATGCGGTGGGGGAGACTGGCGGCCTGGTCGGCATCGTCTACGCGCCCGCCTTCCTCCGTCCCGACGGTAAGAACAAACCGAGCGGGACGCCGCTCGACCTGATCGTCCGCCACGCCCGCCACATCGCCGAACGGATCGGCGTCGAGCACGTCGCCCTGGGCTCCGATTTCGACGGCACCGAGGTGCCCGACGCGCTCGGCGACATCACCGGTGTCCCCGCCTTGCTCGAGGAGTTCGCCAAACACGGCTTCTCGGAGAGTGAGATCGAGGCGATCGCCTGGGGCAACTGGCGCCGCACCTTGGCCCGCTGCTGGAACGAAGCCTGAGGCGCGCCGCACTTTGTGGGCGCTCGGCGCCCACAACCTGCGCCTAGGGCCGCAGCCCGGCAAGCGTGGCGTCGAGGATCGGATCGAGGTAGGCCCGATCGCCCTCGATCTTGGCGATCGCGTGGACCATGTCGAGCGCCTGGACGAAGGTGAGGTCGACGCGGATCTCACCGGAGCGTCGGGCTGCGTCGAAGAGCGGTTCGCCGGCCGCGAGCACGCGGTCGCGGTTGCCGGCGAAGAAGCCGCGATCGGGGTCGGGGGCCCTCAGCAGCTCGTCGCCGACGTGGCGCTTGCTGGTGAAGAAGTCGAAGAAGGCGCGCAGCCATGCATCGAGGCGCGCGCCGGGCGTGTCGCCGGCAACGGTCGCGGCGGCGGCGCAGACGGCGTCGACCTCGTCGACGTAGAGGGCTTCGAGCAGCTCCCGCCTGCCGGGGAAGTTGCGGTAGAGCGTCGCCATCCCGACCCCGGCGCGGCGCGCGACCTCGGCCATCGAGACCTCCGCCGCGGGGTCGGCGAAGGCGGCCCGGGCGGCGGCGAGGATCTTCTCGCGATTGCGCTCGGCGTCTGCACGGCGCGGCGGATCGGCTTTGGAGGCGGTCTTCGGCATCTCTGAACTAAGTGGATAGGTTATCCGCTACAGTGAAACGGACAGCTTCTCCGCTTCGTCAGACCAATCGTACAAGGAGCCTTCATGGAATACCGCCCTCTGGGACGCACCGGCGTCTCGGTCAGTCAGCTCTGCCTCGGCACGATGATGTTCGGCGCCTTCGGCAACCCCGACCACGACGAGTCGATCGCGATCATCCACCGTGCCCTCGACGCCGGGATCAACTTCGTCGACACCGCCGACTTCTACTCGTTCGGTGAGTCGGAGGAGATCGTCGGCAAGGCGCTCGCCGGGCGACGCGACGACATCGTCCTCGCGACCAAGGTCGGCCTGCCGTTCGGCGAGGACCCGAACATGCGCGGTGGCTCGCGCCGCTGGATCACGGCGGCGGTGGAGGGGTCGCTGCGGCGGCTCGGCACCGACTGGATCGACCTTTACCAGGTGCACCGCCTCGATCCGACGGCGGACGTCGACGAGACGCTCGGCGCGCTCTCCGACCTCGTCCACGCGGGGAAGATCCGCGCGTTCGGCGCCTCGACCGTCCCCGCCTCGCAGATCGTCGAGGCCCAGTGGATCGCCGAGCGCCGCGGCCGCGAGCGCTTCCGCACCGAGCAGCCGCCCTACTCGATCCTCGCCCGGGCGATCGAGCACGACGTGCTGCCGACCTGCGATCGGTACGGGATGGGCGTGCTCACCTACAGCCCGCTGGCGGGCGGCTGGCTGTCGGGGAAATACCGCAAGGGCGCCGAGATCGAGGAGCCGGGCTCGGCCGCGCGGCGAGAGAAATTCGCCGCCGCCTACGATGCGACCTCGGCCGAGAACGCCGCCAAACTGGACGCGGCCGACGCGCTCGGGGAACTCGCCGACGAGGCCGGGCTGACCCTGGTGCAGATGGCGATCTCCTTCGTCATCCGGCACCCCGCGGTGACCGCCGCGATCGTCGGACCGCGGACGATGGGGCATCTCGACTCCTACCTCGCCGCCGACGGGGTGGAGCTCTCCGCTGACGTCCTCGACCGGATCGACGCGATCGTCGCGCCGGGCGAGACGATCAACATCGAGGACAACGGCTGGAAATCGCCCGACCTCGAGCCGCAGGCGCGGCGGCGCTAGGGACGCGAGGCATATTTCGGGCGCTGGAGACCCGAAATGTTCCGCGGACAAATTTGAGCGCGGGTCAGGCCGCGGCGACGAGGGCCGCGGCCATCTCGCCGGCGGCGTGCATCGGCTCGGTGCTGCGGGAGGCGCGGCAGAGGACGAAGGCACCCTCCAGCGCGGCGATCACGGCAAGCGCCTTGTCGCGGTCGCCGAGCCGCTCGGTGACGGCGACGGTCCACTGCTCGAAGACGTCGGCGGTCGCCTGGCGGAGGCGGTCATCGGTGCTGGCGACCTCGAGCGCGACGGTGGCGATCGGGCAGGCGTCTTCGTAGTCGGTGGCTTCGAGGGTTTCGCCGG
Source organism: uncultured Solirubrobacterales bacterium (assembly GCA_963795675.1). GTDB lineage: Bacteria > Actinomycetota > Thermoleophilia > Solirubrobacterales > 70-9 > VAYN01. The sequence continues at coordinate 183,948 of CAWCJB010000017.1, read as the reverse complement.
CCCCGGCGAAGACGGCGCGGATCGCGTCCTCGGGGGCCGCCTCCTCGTCGTAGACGGCGACGACCAGCGCCTGGAAGAAGGCGCCGGCCTTGCGGATCACCTCGTCGCCGAGTTCGGTCTTGCCGCCGGGGAAGTGGTGGTAGAGCGAGCCGAAGGGGGCGTCGGCCTCGGCGACCACCTGTTTGAGGCCGGTGCCGTTGTAGCCCTGGCGGCGGAAGAGCTCGGCGGTGGCGAAGAGGATGCGGTCGCGGGTTGGGACCTTGGCGGGGGCGCCGGCCACGGTGGGGGAGGCGGTCTCGGTCATCGAAAAGAGTGTAGCCTTCGCCTCACTAGAGCGATCTACCTAGAAGGGAATACGAGATGAAGCCGAAGCTCTCGAACCTCCTCGCCGGCGCCGCCCTGGGCCTCGCCGCCCGAGCCCTCTTTCCCCGTCTCCTCCTCCTCAGGTTCAGGCCCGATGTCGCCAAGCTGAACGCCGGTGACCACAAGTCCCTGCTCGACGCCTACGCCGACGACTTCGTCCTCCACTTCAACGAGGGCCCGCATCGCTGGTCGGGCGACTGGGTCGGCAAGCCCGCGTTCGACCGCTTCCTGCAGAACTTCACCGCCGCAGGCATCCAGGGCGAGATCAAATCCATTGCCACCAGCGGCCCCCTCTGGGCGCTCACCATGTGGGTCCGCTTCGACGACCACGCCGACGCCCCCGACGGCACCCGCATCTACGAAAACCAGACCGTCCTCGTCCTCCGCACCCGCTGGGGCAAGGTGGTCGAGCAACACGACTTCTACGTCGACACCGGCGCGATTCTGGGGCTGGAGGACGCCCTCAAGGAGCGCGGCGTGGAGGCGATCGCGCGTTGATGCGATAGGGAGGGCGTCAGTTTCAACCGATCTGCTGCACCGCCCAGCGGTTGCCGTCCGGGTCGGCGAAGAAGACGAAGCGGCCCCAGGGGAACTCCTGGACCTCGCCGACCTCGACCCCACGCGAGAGGAGCTCGGCGCGGGCCGCCTCGATGTCGGAGACGACCAGCTGTAGGCCCTCGAGCGAGCCGGGGGCCATCTGGTGGGCGCCGCTGGTCAGCGCGATCGAGCAGGCCGAGCCAGGCGGGGTGAGCTGGACGAAGCGCAGCTCGTCACTCACCTGGTGGTCGTGTTCGGCGACGAAGCCCGCCTGGTCGGTGTAGAAGGTCTTGGCGCGATCGATGTCGGTGACGGGGACCTGGATCAGCTCCAGGCGCCAATCGATCTGCGAGGTGCTCTCGGCGTTCATCTGTGGTCCTTTCGGTCTCGGGCGGAGCGTAGGATTGCCAACATGCACAGTCCCTTATTGTCTAAGTATCTTAGCAACTAAGAGATCTAGATGCCAGCCTCCAAACAAGAGTTGATCGGCCACCTGATCGCCGCCTTCCGCGACGCCGGCAACCTCGACGGAGCCTTCGAAGAGGTCGCCGCCTCCCGGCTCGGGATCGGCGCGGGGGACCTGCGCTGTCTGAACGCGATCGAGAACGCCGGCGGCCTCACCGCCGGTGAGCTCTCGCGCGAGGTGGGGGTGACCAGCGGCGCCGTGACCGGGTCGGTCGACCGGCTCGAAGCGGCGGGCTTTGCCCGACGGGTCGCCGACCCGGCCGATCGACGGCGGGTGCGGATCGAGGTGACGCCGGAGTTCCGCGCCCGCGCCGAGAAGATCTGGGGACCGGTGGCGGCCGACTGGCAGCGCGAGCTGGCGTCGCGCTTCACCGCGGCCGAGCTGCAGACCGCGATCGAGTTCCTCGAGACGACCACGGAGATCGGCAGGCGGCACCTCGCGGATGACGGACGGAGTTAGTTCGTCGAACGAACCACCTTGCTACCGTGATCGGAGATGGTTCGACGGTCGAACGAAACTGAGGTGCAGGCGATCCGGGCGCTGGCCCGGGCGGCGCGGTTGCTCGAACGGTCCTCGGGCGACCTGAACCTCGCCCACTACCGGGTGCTCGCGGCAATCGCGGAAGGGTCCGAGCGGGCCTCGCGGGTCGCCGATCGGCTGACGCTCGGCAAGCCGACCGTAAGCGCCGCGGTCGAGTCGCTGACCAACCGGGGGCTGATCTCACGCGAGGACGCCGCCGAGGACCGTCGCGCGACCACCCTGACCCTGACCCCGGCCGGGGAGAAGGCATTGGCCGCCGTCGACAAGGAGATGCTTGGCTACCTGGACGATCTGCTCGGCCGCACCCCGGACCCCGCCCGCGTGCTCGAGTCGCTCGGGCAGCTCGGCAAGGCCCTCGACGAGTTCGCCGCCGAACGCGCCGCAAAGCGCAAGGCGAAATGAGCGCGGCGCCCACCAAAGGCTGGCTGCGCCGCCTCCTCACCTACGTCCTGCGCCACCGCCGCGACGTCTCCGTCGCCTTCGGCGCCGCCGTCCTCGGGGCCGCCTGCCAGGCGGGGGCGCCGCTGCTCGAGCGCCAGATCGTCGACGGCGTCATCATCGAACGCACCTCGTCGCTGCTCCCCTGGCTGATCGCCCTGGTCGCCGTCGCCGCGGGCGCCTTCCTCGCCGCCCACCTGCGCCGCTACCGCGGCGGCAAGGTCGCGCTTGAGGTCCAGTACGACCTCCGCAACGAGATGCAGGCGCACCTCCAGCGCATGGACTTCGCCTCGCTCGACCGGATGCCGACCGGCCAGCTCGTCGCCCGCGCCAGCTCCGACACCACCCTCGTCCAGGGCCTCCTGATGTTCATCCCGATGATGAGCGGCAACGTCCTCCTGATGATCCTGTCGCTCGGCGTGATGCTGTGGCTCTCGCCGCCGCTGGCGCTGGTCAGCCTGATCATCGCCCCGGCCCTGCTCGCGATCAGTTACCGGATGCGGACGCGGATCTTCCCCGCGACGTGGGACGCCCAGCAGCGCGAAGGCGAAGTGATCCAGGTCGTCGACGAGGCGGTCAACGGCGTCCGCGTGGTGAAGGCGTTCGGCCAGGAGCGGCGCGAGCTGGAGCGCGTCACGGCCGCCTCCGAAGACCTCTACGGCTCGCAGATGCGGGCGGTCCGGCTGACCTCCCGCTACCAGCCGCTGCTGCAGGCGATCCCGGCGCTCGGCCAGGTGGCGATCCTCGCCTTCGGCGGTTGGCTGGCGCTGCGCGGCGAGATCAGCCTCGGCACCTTCCTCGCCTTCACCACCTATGTCGGCCAGCTCGTCGCCCCGACCCGCCAGCTCGCCGGGCTGCTGGCGATCGGCCAGCAGGCGCGCGCCGGGGTCGAGCGGATCTTCCAGCTGCTCGACCTCTCCCCGGCGATCGCCGACGCCCCCGACGCGGTCGAGCTCCCCCCGCTGCGCGGCGAGATCGACTTCGAGGCGGTCGAGTTCGGCTACGACGAGCGCCGCCGCATCCTCGACGGCTTCGACCTCCAGGTGAAGGCGGGCGAACGGGTGGCGATCGTCGGCCCGAGCGGCAGCGGCAAGACCACCGCGACCCAACTCGTCTCGCGCTTCTACGAGCCCGACCGCGGCGCGGTCCTCGTCGACGGCCACGACCTGCGCGGCGTCGCCTTGCACAGCCTGCGCTCCCAGGTCGGCGTCGTCTTCGAGGAGAGCTTCCTCTTCTCCGACACCGTGCGCGCCAACATCGCCTACGGCCGGCCGGGGGCGAGCGACGCCGAGATCGAGGCGGCCGCCCGCGTCGCCCAGGCCCACGACTTTGTGAGCGCCCTGCCGCGCGGTTACGACAGCGTCGTCGGCGAGCGCGGCCTCACCCTCTCCGGTGGCCAGCGCCAGCGGATCGCCCTCGCCCGCGCGGTGCTCCAGGACCCGCGGATCCTGATCCTCGACGACGCGACCAGCGCCGTCGACGCGCGCACCGAGGAGCAGATCAACGACGGCCTGCGGACGGTGCTGGCGGGGAGGACGACGCTGCTCGTCGCCCACCGGCGCTCGACTCTCCACCTCGCCGACCGGGTCGTCGTCCTCGATGACGGCCGGGTGATCGACGAAGGCACCCACGAGGAGCTGGCCGAGCGCTCCGCCGTCTACCGCGGCCTCCTCACCGGGCTCGACGAGGACGTCGCCGAGGCGGTCGAGGGCCGGGTCGAGGCGCTCAGCGCCCGGGTCGAGGGATCGACCACGGCCGCCGCCTGGCGACAGGACGGAGCCTCCGACCGGGCCGCGGCGACCTCCGCCCAGGCCTTCAAAGCCCCGAGTCTCGGCGGCGGCCTCGGCAAACCGGGCGGCGTCGGCGGCGGGGCGATGGCGAAAGCCCTCGCCCCGACCCCGCAACTGCTGGCCCAGGTGGAGAAGCTGCGCCCGGTCCGCGACACCGTCGCGATCGACCTCGACACCGAGGCCCGCCACGTCCGCGGTTTCAACCTGCGCAAGCTGCTGCGCGAGTTCCGCCTGCCGCTGCTGCTCGGGCTGGTGCTGGTGGTGCTCGACGCGCTCGCCGGGATCGCCGGCCCGGTCCTGGTCAAGGACGGCATCGACGAAGGGGTCGCCGCCGGCTCCCAGGCCGCCCTCTTCACCGCCGCGGCGCTCTTCCTCGCCGTCACCCTCGCCGACCTCGTCGACGAGGTGGCGGAGACCTTCGTCACCGGGCGCACCGCGCAGCGGGTGATGCTGTCGCTGCGGATCCGCATCTGGGCGCAGCTCCAGCGGCTCGGCCTCGACCACTACGAGCGGGAAATGGCGGGCCGGATCATGACCCGGATGACGACCGACGTCGACCAGTTCGAATCGCTGATCGAGAACGGACTGCTCTCGGCCCTGGTCGCCTTCGCCACCTTCTTCGGCGTCGGCGTCGCCCTCCTGATCATGAACTTCGAGCTCGGCCTGGCGACGCTCACCGTGGTCATCCCGCTCGCCCTGGCGACGGTCGCCTTCCGCCGCCGCTCGGCCGCCCTCTACGACCAGGCACGCGACCGCATCGCGATCGTCAACGCCGACTTCCAGGAGAGCCTCTCCGGCGTGCGCGAGGCCCAGGCCGCCACCCACGAGGCGGAGACCGAGCGCCGCTTCCGCTCCCTCGGCGCCGACTACCTCGAGTCGCGCGTCGGCGCCCAGCGGCTGGTCTCGATCTACTTCCCCTTCGTCCAGTTCCTCTCCTCGCTGGCCGACGTGATCGTGCTCGCGGTCGGCGCCCAGATGGTTCACGAAGGAAAGCTGACCACCGGTGTGCTGATCGCCTTCGTCCTCTACGTCGACATGTTCTTCTCGCCGATCCAGCAGCTCTCCCAGGTGTTCGACTCCTGGCAGCAGACGCGGATCTCGGTGGCCCGGATCGACGAGCTGATGGCGCTGGAGACGCGCACGCCGCCGGCGGCCGAGCCGCGCCGGCCGGGGCCCCTGGCGGGCGCCGTGGCGCTCGACGGGGTCAGCTTCTCCTACCCCGAGCCGACCGCGGCGCCGAGCGCCGTCGCCGCCGTGCGCGGCCCCGCCGACGCCCGTCTGGGCGCCGCTGAGGCGATCCCGCTGAAGGCGCCGGAGGCGTTGAAGGGGATCGAGCTGGAGATCGGGGCGGGGGAGACGGTGGCGCTGGTCGGCGAGACCGGGGCGGGCAAGTCGACGCTGGTGAAGCTCCTGGCCCGCTTCTACGACCCCGACCGCGGCAGCGTCCGGGTCGACGGCGTCGACCTCCGTGACCTCGACCTCCCCGCCTACCGCCACCAGCTCGGCTACGTGCCGCAGGAGGCCTTCCTCTTCACCGGTACCGTCCGCGACAACATCGCCTACGGCCGCCCCGACGCCACCAACGCCGAGGTCGAGGCGGCAGCGCGGGCGGTCGGCGCCCACGACTTCATCGCCACCCTGCCGGGCGCTTACCACCATCAGGTCGCCGAGCGCGGCCGCTCCCTCTCGGCCGGCGAGCGCCAGCTGATCGCCCTCGCCCGGGCCGAGCTGGTCGACCCGGCGATCCTGCTCCTCGACGAGGCCACCTCCAACCTCGACCTCGCCAACGAGGCCCGCGTCGTCGCCGCGATGCAGCAGCTCTCCCGCGACCGCACCACGATCGTCATCGCCCACCGCCTGCAGACCGCCTGCGGCGCCGACCGCATCGTCCTCCTCGATGCCGGCCGCATCGCCGAGTCCGGGACCCATGAGGAGCTCCTCGCCCGGGGTGGCCGCTACGCCGCGATGTGGCACGCCTTCGAGGCGCTGGGCGCCCAGCGCGCCGCTTGAGTACGCCCTCAGCGCCTGACCGGGTTCGTGGGTTTGATCCCCTCTTCGCGGCGGAAGAAGTTCTGCAGCGCCGCGGACATCTGCAGGCTGAAGTCGAGTGAGTATTTGGCTTCGCGGAACTTCTCAAGCTTGCCGTTTTTCCAGCCGACGTTCTGGAACCACTGCATCCACCATTCGTTCCATCCGGGCGAGCCGGGGGTGGGCTGCGGTGATTTCGGCGGCAGGAGCGGTCGCTCCGGGTCGGACGAGGTCATGTGGCAGCTCATGCAGGAGCTGAGGAAGTTGTCGGCCGGTCCGTTCAGGCGACCGTTCCAACCGAGGTGGGTGATGGGCAATTCGCTCGTGTCCGGGTTGACCACGGTTTCCTTGAGCTCGGCGTTGATCGGCGTCGCCAGTAGCCGTCCCGAGGAGGAAAACTGAACCGGGATCTTCTTGTCTTCCTCGGGATCGTTGCCCCACATGATCCCCAGTGGCGCCAGGTTTTCCCAACGGTCATGGTGCCCGAGCGCGCCGTTGTACTGAAAGGTGCCGAAGACCCAGCCGGCGCTCGCGCGTTCGTCGCGGACCATGAAGTCCATCTGCACGAGAAGCACGTCTTGGACTTTGCGCGCTTCGCCTTCATCCACGATCCGCGTGTAGGCCTGCCACGCTACCGGGTTTTTCAGCCATTCGACTTCTTTTTCGGCGATCGCTTTCGGGATGCTGACGAAGAGCGGCTTACAGACCACGGTGCCGATCGGGAAGCCATGTTCGGAGACGAACACCGGATCGGGTTCTTCGTGGTTCTTCCACACCTGGCCGATGGTGTAGGCGCCGAAGGCATTGTAGTAACCGACCGCGTAGACGTCGCCCTTGCCGTACTCCTGCGTCGGCGACAGCAGGTGTCGTTTGACGCTGACCTCTTTGGTCAGCCCGTGGATCGCCTCGCGGCCGTTTTTCCCGACATCCTGCCAGGGCATGTTGTACCAAGGCCGAACCGGGTTCTTTTCCCCGAGCCAGTCCGTTTCGGTGTTCCCTGCGAGGCAGTACTCCCGCACTTCCATCATGTACTTGCGCCAGTCGGTGCGGAAGTCGGTCTTGAAGAAGGAGGGGCGTTCGCTCGCCGGTGGTTCTTCCGTCGGGTAGTCCTGACTGAGTTCGAAGAAGCTCCCCGGATATTCGCCGGGCGGCGGTTCGAACTCGTAGCTGCGGAACGGTTTCTGTTCGGTGGCGGCGAACGTGGTCGAGGTGACCGTCGCGGCGGAGGTGGTCCCCGGGCTGGAGTTCGAACCGCATCCGGCCACCGGAATCGCCGCGGCGACGGCGAGCGCGAGGAATACCCCCGCGATCAGGAGACCTCGCCAGATGCTTCGCGACCCACCTGATCGCCCTGCAGGATGCTCAGCCATGAACCGCCTCCGTCTCCCTCGTCGACATTCGTTGGCACGCCCAGGTCGCAGGGCTTAGAGGGTCAGCTTAGAAGTGGTTTTGGGGAAACAAAGTAGTTCCTACAACCAGTTTTCGTGCAGCTTCTCGCGGGACACGGGTAAACGCAGAAGTTTTAAATCAACGCGTTCCGGATTGGGACTAAGCTCGCCGTGGAGGGCCGAGTGCTCGGATCTCAGCCCCGTCGAACAGGAGTGAACTGGTGTCTGGCTCCGCCGATCTATGGCGCGAACAAGGGTCTTCGTCCGCCGAGGACGCATTGGAAACCGACCAGACCCTCGCGGACGCGGACCAGACCGGATCCGACTCCGACCAGAGCGGCTCGGATGGGGATCGGGCCGCGGCGCAGTCGGATCAGCTGCTCTCCGACCGCGACCAGGAGGCGGCCGACCTCGAATTCCGGTCCAACGGCTCCTTCGACCCGGCCCGCCTGCGCGCCTACCAGGATGCCCAGGCAAAGCGCGGCGAAGGGACGTTGGCGCGGGCGACGGCGAGCACGGCGCGGGCCCGGATCTCGGTCGAGCGCGACTCGCGGGCCGGCCGCCGCGACGAGAACGCCCGCCGTCGCGACAAGATCGCCGCCGCGCGGGACCTCGCCGCTGCGCTCGCCGACCGCAAGGCCGCGACCTTGGCGAGCGACCTCCGCGACCTCGACCAGCGCACCGAGGCCGCCTTGGCCGCCGCCGCGGCGGCCCGCGAGAAAGCCGCGGCGGCGCGGATCAGGGCGGCGGCCGATCGTCGCCAGGCGGCGCGTGACCGCGAAGCGGCGGCGATCGATCGAGCGCACCTGCAGGCGGAGTTGCGCCGTTCTCAGTTCGACGACCTGACCGGGGCCTTCCGGCGCGGGATCGGCGAGGTGCTGGTCGACGGTGAGATCGAGCGGGCACGGAGGGACGGCGGCCGGCTGCAGATCGCGTTCATCGACGTCGACGACCTGAAGGGGACCAACGACACGATCGGCCACGCCGCGGGCGACAGCGCGCTGAGGTGCGTCTACGCCGGCTTCCGGGTGCGCCTGCGCCCCTACGATCCGATCATCCGCTGGGGAGGAGACGAGTTCGTCTGTGTGATGCCCGGCACCGACGCCGATGACGCGCGCGGCCGGATCGAGGCCACGCGCACCGATCTGGCCCGACTTGATCCCCGGGTCTACGTCAGCTTCGGACTCGCAGGCCTACAGGAGGACGACACGGTGACGACCCTGATCGAACGAGCCGACCAGGCGCTGTTCGAGGCGCGGCGACGCGGGCGACGGGCGAAGAGGATCCTGACCTCCGGCTGACGTAGATCGGGCCGCGACCGACCTCAGGTCGCGAAGGTCTGGTTGCCGACCACCCCGAGGAGCTCGAGGCGGGCGGCGTCCTCGCTGCCGGGGGCGGCGGTGAAGAGGACCAGGCGCTCGGTCTGGTTCGCGGCGGTGAGGATCTGGCAGTCGAGCTCGATCACACCGATCGTCGGGTGGATCACCCGCTTGTGGGTGTCGCGGCGGACGGCGACTTCGTGCTCGTCCCAGAGGCGGGCGAACTCCTCGCTCTCGGCGAGCAGGCGCTCGACCAGCTCGCACGCTTCGGCGTCGCCCGAGTCCCGTCCGTGGACGGCGCGCAGGTCGGCGACGTAGGAGCGGGCGTGCTTCTCGTGTTCGTCCTCGGGATAGCGGGCCCGTTCCTCGGGATCGGTGAACCAGCGGTAGAAGAGGCTGCGGCTCGGTCCCTCGTGCTTGGTCTGGTCGCCGAGCAGCGCCACCGCGAGCTCGTTCTGCACCAGCGTCACCGCCAGGTCCGAGGTGACCTGGGCGGGGGTGTCGAGGCGGTCGAGCGCCCGCAGCAGTGCCGGGGCGACGTGGTCGGAGCGGACCGCTCGCGCGGGCGGCGCGTAGCCGGCCAGGTGGAAGAGGTGGTCGCGCTCGTCGAGGGTCAGGCGGAGCGCCCGGGCGAGCGCCGCCACCGTCGCTTCCGAGGGTCGCGAACCGCGCCGCTGCTCGATCCGCGCGTAGAAGTCGGTCGACATGTTCGCCAGCTGGGCTACCTCCTCGCGACGCAGGCCGGCGGTACGGCGGCGGCGCCCTTGGTCAAGGCCGACGTCCTCGGGCTGCAGCGCTTCGCGGCGGCGGCGGAGGAAGTCGGCAAGGTCTTCGCGGTCCATACGTCGAGTATGGGACATCACCTCCGCCGTAACCAGGGACTCCCGGTCCCTGGCTGAAGCGACCTCTTTCGCCCCCGCCGTCGCCGCGCAACCATCGCCCCCCGCCGATGAGTTCGCACTTATCCACGCTATGTGGGGCTAAGTGCGAACTCACCGCTCTCGACCCTTGAAGGAGGCTCTCATGTCCGACCAGCGCATCGCCCTGATCACCGGCGGCAACCGCGGCATCGGCCGCAGCGCCGCCATCCACCTCGCCAAAGACGGCGTCGACTCGGTCATCACCTACCGCGCCCACGCCGAGGAGGCGGCGGCGGTCGTCGCCGAGATCGAGGCGCTCGGTCGCCAGGCCGCGGCGCTCCAACTCGACACCGGCGACAGCTCCACCTTCGGCGACTTCGCCGGCGCCCTCGCGACCACCCTCCAGGCCAAGTGGGGGACCGCGACACCTTCGACTTCCTCGTCAACAACGCCGGCAACTCCTCCGACAGCGCCTTCGACGAGGTGACCGAGGAGGAGTTCGACCGCCTCGTCGACATCCACTTCAAGGGCGTCTTCTTCCTCACCCAGCGGCTGCTCGACCAGCTCGCCGACGGCGGCGCGATCGTCAACCTCTCCAGCGGCCTGGCCCGCTTCAGCTACCCGAAACGGGTCGCCTACGGCTCGGTGAAGGGCGCAGTCGAGGTGCTCAGCCGCTACCTCGCCGCCGAACTCGGCCCGCGCGGGATCCGCGTCAACGTGGTCGCTCCCGGGGCCGTCGCCACCGACTTCAGCAGTGGCGTCGTCCGCGACACCCCGGCGATGCAGGATGCGATCGCCGCCAACACGGCGCTCGGCCGCCACGCGGTCGCCGACGACATCGGCCCGGTGATCGCCTCGATCCTCCGCGACGACAACCACTGGGTGACCGGCCAGCGGATCGAGGCCTCGGGCGGCGTCCACCTATAAGGGGGAGGGCCGCCGGCAGCCGGCGCTACGATCGCGGGAGTGGACCAGCGAGTCAGCCTGATCACCCTCGGCGTCGCCGACCTGGTGGCCGCCCGCCGCTTCTATGAAGCGCTCGGCTGGCAATGCAAGGAGGTCGAGGAGACCGTCTTCGTCCAGGCCGGCGGCTCGGCGGTCGTCCTCTGGGGCCGCGAGAAGCTCGCCGCGGACGCCGGCGTCGAGGACACCGGATCGGGTGGCTTCGGCGGCGTCGCCCTCGCCCAGAACGTCCGCTCGCGCGCGGAGGTCGACGCGGTCATTGCCGCCGCCGAGGCCGCCGGGGCGACGATCACCAAACCCGCCGCCGAGACCTTCTACGGCGGCTACGCCGCCTACTTCGCCGACCTCGACGGCCACCTCTGGGAGATCGCCCACAACCCCGGCTTCACCCTCACCGAGGATGGCGCCCTCGTCCTGCCCGACGCCTTTAAGTAGCGCCCGGCGTCAGAGGCGCACGACGTCGACTTCCTCGAACGAGGAGAAGTCGGCATCTTGGGTGAGTACGGCGGCGCCGTGTCGCAGCGCGGTCGCCGCGATCCAGGTGTCATGCCGGCGCAGGCGTCGGCCGCGGTTGCGCTCGGCGGCGGCGATCCGGGCGAAGCAGCTGGCGATCTGGGGATCGACCGGCAGCAACTCATAGGTCGCTTGAACGCGCGACAGGGTGGAAAGCCGCCGGGCACGGATGTCTCGATCCTCCGCCCGGAGCACGCCCAGCTCGAGCTCCGCCGCGGTGATCACCGAGACGGCTATCTCCGCCGGCAGCTCGCCCAGCTCACGGCCGGTCTCCTGCGCGATGAAGATCGAGGTGTCGGCAATCGCCCGACTCAATCGTCGTCGAGCTCGTCGCCGCGCACGTCGGCGAGGTCGTCGAGCAGGCCCGGATCGGCGGGGGCGTCGCCGACGATCCGCCGCAGCTCGGCCGCGGGAACCCAAGGGTCGCGCGCCGCGACGTGGGGGAGGATGTCGGCGACCGGTCGGCGGTTGACCGTGAGCGTCAGCCGTTCGCCGGCTTCCAGCTCGGAGACCACGCTCGAGGTCTCGTTGCGCAGTTCGCGGATGGAGACGGAACGTGCCATATGCACGAGCGTAGCACCAGATGCGACGGAGCGGACCAAGTCGTGCAACTCACCAACGACCCCAAGAGGGTTCCACAAAAATTCCTGTTTCAACTACCTAATTTGTGGTAGATATCCCCCACGATGGGGGGAGCGGCAACTTCCAGAGAATGGGGGCATGCACGGCGCACGGTGGGATTGTCGGCGCTCGGGTTTGCTCTGCTGCTCCTTCTGCTGATGCCAGTCGGGGCGGGCGCCACGGGAGCGGCGTCCGCCTACGACGCCCACGGCAGCGTCGAACAGGTCTACGCGACCGGCGTCCCGGCGGGCGCCCAGGTGACGCTCTACGACGCGGGCGGGAACCTTGTCGGCCAGAAGAACGCCGACAGCCTCGGCGGCGTCCTCTTCCGCGAAGTGTCGCCCGGCAACGGCTACCGGCTCGAAGTCGGCTCCGGCGGCCAACGCTCCGAACCGCTGACCGTGCTGACCCAGCGCTCGTCGCCGCCGAACACCTCGATCTACAACCAGAAGATCGAACCGCACGGCTACCAGTACCTGACCACCCGGGACGGGACGAAGCTGGCGATCGACGTCCACCCGCCCCAGGACGTGCTGAAGATCCTCACCGGCCTGGTCCCGAACCCGAGCGAAGGCGGCTCCGGCACGCCCGAACTGCCCGAACTGCCGCTCGGTGAACTGGAAGAAAAACTGAAGGAAATCCCCGGGGTGGGGGAAGTCCTGGAACGCCTCACCAGCATCGCCGACAAGCGGTCGCTGAAGTCCCTGGCGCTCAGCAACGCCACCGAAACCACCAACGCCTCCTCGGAACCGAAGTCCTCCGCGGTCGAACTGCCCTACATCCCGACCGGGCCCACCCCGACCCTGATCGAGTACGGCGGCTACGGCTTCGCCAACCCCGCCGGCCCCGAAAACGGGATCTCGCTGATCGCCAACCTGCTCGGCTTCACCGTCGTCGACGTCAACATGCGCGGTACCGGCTGCTCCGGCGGCGCCTTCGACTTCTTCGAGCCGCTGCAGAATCTGGACGGCTACGACGTGGTCGAGACGATCGCCCATCAGTCCTGGGCGCTCCACCACCAAGTGGGGATGATGGGAATCTCCTACGGCGGCATCAGCCAGCTCTTCACCGCCGCGACCAAGCCGCCGAGCCTCGCCGCGATCACCCCGCTCTCGGTGATCGACAACACCCAGACGACGCTCTATCCGGGCGGCATCCTCAACACCGGCTTCGCGCTCGAATGGGCGAAGGAGCGCGTCCACGACGCCGAAGCGGCGGGTCCCTCGAGCGGCCAGTCCTGGTCCTACAAGCAGATCCAGGAAGGCGACAAGACCTGCAAGGAAAACCAGGCGCTCCACCCGGAAGCGGTCAACCTCCTCAAGAAGGTCGAAGAAAACAGCCACTACAAGCCGGCGGTGGCCGACCCGCTCGCGCCGATCACGTTCGTCAAGAAGATCGATGTCCCCACCTTCATGGCCTGTCAATGGACCGACGAGCAGACCGGCGGCCACTGCCCCGACCTCGCCGAGCACATGACCGGTACGCGGCAGAAGTGGTTCACCTTCACCAACGGCGCCCACATCGACTCGCTCGACCCGGCCACCTTCAACCGCTGGGTCGACTTCCTCGAGCTCTACGTGGCGAAGCAGTCGCCCCTGGTCGCGGGACTGGTCGCCCACGCGGCGGCGCCGCTGATCTTCGAAGAAGCGTTCGGGATCAAAGGCCTGACCCTGCCGCCCGACTCTGTGCAGCTGCTGCCGACCTACGAAGCGGCGAAGTCCGCCTTCGAAAAGGAGCAGCAGATCCGCGTCCTCTTCGACAACGGCGCCGGCGGTACCTCGCCCGGGCAGCCGTACCCGGCCTTCGAAGAATCGTTCAACGAATTCCCGATCCCGGGGACGCAGGCGAAAGCCTGGTACCTGGCGCCGGGCGGGAATCTGACGGCGCAGCCGCCGACCGGCTCCCACGCTGACGAATTCACCTGGGACGCGAGCGCGCTGCCGCTGCAGGACTTCACCGGCGACACCGGCTCGGCCGAAAACGGCCTCTGGACCGAGACCCCGGACTACCACTGGGAACAGAGCCCGCCCGGCTCGGCGGTCTCCTACCTGACCGCGCCGCTGGCCGCGAACACGACCGTGATCGGTGGCGGCGCGGTGAACCTCTGGGTGCGCTCCTCGACGCCGAACGTCGACCTCCAGGCGACCGTCTCCGAGGTGCGCCCGGACGGCAAGGAGACCTTCGTGCAGAACGGCTGGGTGCGGGCGAACGAGCGCAAGCTCGACGCGGCGAAGTCGACCAAGCTCGAGCCGGTACTAAGCCTGCGCGAATCAGACGTCGAACCGATGCCCGCGAACGAATTCGTCAAGGTGACGATCCCGCTCTACTACGAGGGCCACGCCTACCGCGCGGGCTCCCGCATCCGGGTCACGATCGCGGCCCCGAACGGCACCCAGCCGATCTGGGACTTCGAAGAGGCCGAACCGGCGGGCAAGGCCGAGGTCGCGATCGCCTACTCGCCGGAAGACCCCTCGAACCTGCTGCTCCCGGTCGTCCCCGGGGTGAACGTGCCGAGTGGCCTGCCCCCGTGCCCCGGCCTGCGCGGCGAGCCCTGCCGCGACTACAAGCCGTTCACGAACCGCGCCGCGACTCCCTGATCCGCAACCGTTCGCTATTCGTTCGCCTAGGCCGAACAAATGGCGAACGGAGCTGGCTATCGGGCGACGAGGTGACCGTCGTCCAGATCCATCCCGACGCGGCATCGCTGGAAAAGCACCTCGGCGTGATCGCCGACCACGCGCGTCGCGCCTACGAGACGACGCTCGACCGGACCGTGACCAGGCCGCCGCCGGGCTCTAGAACGTCTCGTCGGGCGCCGACTCGTCGAGCGGCTTGATCGTGTACTTGGCGACGATCAGGGTCATCACCAGGCCGAAGGTGACGCCGTTGGCAAGGGCCACCGCGATGTCCGACTTGAGGATCCCGTAGGTCAGCCAGAGCGCCGTGCCGAGGCCGAAGATCATCAGCCAGGCGGCCGAGAGGTCGCCGGCGTGACGGGTCTGCAGGGTGCGGATCACCTGCGGCAGGAAGCTGAGCGTGGTGCAGGTGCCGGCGATGAGTCCGAGGATCGTCATCGACTCCGGCTTATACCGGGCACGGCTCCCGCCCGGCAGGTGAGTTCGCACTTATCCCCAATAGTTCGGGATAAGTGCGAACTCGCCGGGGAGCCTTAGGACAGCTCGAAGCGGTCCAGGTCCATGACCTTGGCCCAGGCGGCGACGAAATCCGCGGCGAACTTCTCCTTCGCGTCGTCGGCGGCGTAGACCTCGGCCAGCGCCCGCAGCTCGGAGTTCGAGCCGAAGACGAGGTCGGCCCGGCTGCCGGTCCACTTCAGCTCACCGGAGGAGGTGCGGCCCTCGAACGTGGTCGAGTCCTGTGAGGTCGGTTTCCACACCGTGTCCATGTCGAGCAGGTTGACGAAGAAGTCGTTCGTCAACGTCTCCGGCTTGTCGGTGAGGACTCCGACCTGGGAGCCGCCGCTGTTGGCACCGAGCACCCGCAGGCCGCCGACCAGCACGGTCATCTCCGGCGCGGTCAGGGTCAGCAGGTTGGCCCGGTCGATCAGCAGGTACTCGCCCGGCAGCCGCCGGCCGTCGCGCAGGTAGTTGCGGAAGCCGTCGGCCGACGGCTCGAGGTGCTCGAACGAATCGACCTCGGTCTGCTCCTGGGAGGCGTCGGTGCGGCCCGGGCTGAACGGTACCTCGACCGCGAGCCCGCCCGCCTTGGCCGCCTGCTCGACCGCGGCGTTGCCGCCGAGGACGATCAGGTCGGCGAGCGAGACGTCACCGTCGAAGTCCGCCTGGATCTGCTCCAGCACGGTCAGCACCTGGGCCAGCTCGGCCGGGTCGTTGACGTCCCAGCCGTTCTGCGGCTCGAGCCGCACCCGCGCCCCGTTGGCGCCGCCGCGTTTGTCGCCGCCGCGGAAGGTCGAGGCCGAGGCCCAGGCCGCCGAGACCAGCTGCGAGACCGAGAGCCCCGAGCCGAGGATCCGCTCCTTCAGCGCCGCGATCTCGGTCGCGCCGAGCGGGTCGCCGCTCGGCTCCGGCACCGGGTCCTGCCAGATCAGCACCTCGGCCGGGACCTCGGGGCCGAGATAACGGACCCGCGGGCCCATGTCGCGGTGGGTCAGCTTGAACCAGGCGCGGGCGAAGGCGTCCTGCAACGCTGCCGGGTCGTCCTTCCAGCGGCGGGCGATCGGCTCGAACTCCGGGTCGAAGCGCATCGCCAGGTCGGTGGTCAGCATGCGCGGCTTGTGCTTGCGCTCCGGGTCGATCGCGTCCGGGACCGACTCCTCGGCGTCCTTGGCGACCCACTGGTTGCCGCCCGCCGGACTCTGCTCCAGCTCCCACTCGTGGTCGAAGAGGATCTCCAGGAACCGGTTGTCCCACTGGGTCGGGGTGTCGGTCCAGGTGACCTCAAGGCCGCTGGTGATCGTCGCGGTGCCGTTGCCGCTCTCATATGAGTTGATCCAGCCGAGGCCCTGGGCCTCGAGCGGCGCGCCCTCCGGCTCCGGGCCGACGTACTTTTCGGGGTCGGCGGCGCCGTGCGTCTTGCCGAAGGCGTGGCCGCCGATGATCAGCGCCGCGGTCTCTTCGACGTTCATCGCCATGCGGCCGAACGTCTCCTTGATGTCGACCGCCGCGGCGAGCGGGTCCGGGTTGCCCTGTGGGCCCTCCGGATTGACGTAGATGAGGCCCATCTCGGTGGCGCCGAGCGGTTTCTCGAGGACGCGGTCGCCGGTGTGGCGCTCGTCGGTGAGCCAGACCCGCTCGGGGCCCCAGTAGACGTCCTCGTCGGGCTCCCACACGTCGACCCGGCCGCCGGCGAAGCCGAAGGTCTCGAAGCCCATCGACTCCAGCGCGACATTGCCGGAGAGGATCAGCAGGTCGGCCCAGGAGAGGCTCCTGCCGTACTTCTGCTTGATCGGCCAGAGCAGGCGGCGGGCCTTGTCGAGGTTGCCGTTGTCGGGCCAGGAGTTGAGCGGGGCGAAGCGCTGCTGGCCGGACCCGGCGCCGCCGCGGCCATCGCTGACCCGGTAGGTGCCGGCGCTGTGCCAGGCCATCCGGATCATCAGCGGGCCGTAGTGGCCGAAGTCGGCCGGCCACCAGTCCTGTGAGGTGGTGAGGACCTCCTCGATGTCCTTCTTCACCTGGGGCAGATCGAGCGCTTCGAACGCCGCCGCGTAGTCGAAGTCCGCGCCCATCGGGTCGGCCTCGGCCGGGTTCTTGGCGAGGATCTTCAGGTTCAGCTGCTGCGGCCACCAGCCGCGATTGCCGCCGCCCTCGACCGGCTCCGGGGCGCGGCCGTGGACAGGGCACTTCTCCGCTTCGTTGACCTGCGGCTCGTCCATTTTGCCGACGACGGCGTCGGGGGTCTCATGGGTGTCAGACACGGGGTTCCTTTCGGCAGCTGGGGCAGGTGCCCCAGTAGATGACCTCGGCCTCGTCGATCGTGAAGCCGTGGGATTCGGATGCGGTCAGGCAGGGGGTCTCGCCGACGGCGCAGTCGACGTCGGCGATCGCCCCGCAACCGCGGCAGATGATGTGGTGGTGGTTGTCGCCGACCCGCGACTCGTAGCGGGCGACCGAGCCGGCGGGCTCGATCCGCCGCACCAGGCGGGCATCGGTGAGCGCCCGCAGGACGTCGTAGACGGCCTGCGGGGAGACCTCGCCGAGATCGTCGCGAACCGCGTCGATCAGCGAGTGGGTGTCGGCGTGGGGGTGGTCGTAGACCGCGGTCAGGACCGCGAGTCGGGGCTTGGTGACGCGGAGGTCCGCGCCGCGCAGGATCTGCTCGTAGTCGACGGTCGCCGGCACCCGGAGCAGTATGCCCGTTTTCTGGAATCGATCAAGTTAAGGACTTGAAAACTCAGCCCGGCGGGTTCTCGTCGAACTGGGGGGCGGAATCTCCGATCTCCTCCCAGGGAGCTTTGTAGGCGACCTGCAGGTGGAAGCTCGGGGTCATGTCCAGATCCCGCATGAGGCCGGCCGCGACGAAGTATTTGCCACCCAGGTCGTCATAGATGCTCGACCCGCAGTTGCGGCAGAAATTGCGCGGCGCGAACTCGCTTTCGTAGGTTTCGATCAGATCCTCACCGCCGGTGCGGGTGAAGTTCTCCTCGGCGACCACGACGCCGGCGAGATGGGAGCCCGTCCACCGTTGGCAGCGCGTGCAATGGCAGTAGCCCATCGCCTCCGGATCCTTGACCTCGTAAGTCACTCCGCCACACAGGCAAGCGCCTTTGAGCGTGTCGGCCATCGCAAACCCTCCTCCTGAATCGGTTTCAAGCGACGATCCCAAGCTACCACCAGGGCGGCGGGCGGAAGGCCGATTTGTCAGTCGACGAACTGCCAGCCGTGGCGCAGCGCCGACTCGAGCGCCACGCCGCGATCGACCACGGCCTCCGGCGATGGGGCTCCCGCCTCGCGGAAGAACTCCTCCATCCCGGCCGGGCTGAAGATCAGGAGCCGTCGCCCCGGGCCGTCGCCGACGTTGCCGCCGGAGTGGACCACGCCCGCCGGTATATGGACGGTCTGTCCCGGTCCCGTGCGCTCGACCATCCCGGCGACGGTCGTCTCGAACTCGCCCTCGAGCACGTGGATCGTCTCCGCCGCCTCGCCGTGAGTGTGGGCAGGCAGCGCCCAGCCGGCGGGCGGCTCGTCGACCAGCAGGCAGAACGCCCCGTCGGTGTCGGCGCTGCTCAGCCTGATCTCGGTGCGCACCCCGCCCGGCATCCAGACGACCTCGGGCTCGCTTGCCATGCGACGAACTTAGCGGCGCGCCGCCCGCGGGCGCCGAGTCAATATTCTTCCGGCCATGCCGATTCGCGACGATCGGCGCCGCAAGGCGTCGACGGCGATCGCGGTCCGAAGCCTTCCGGCGCTGCTCGTCCTAGCGGCCGTCTTCATCGCCAATTCAAGCCAGACCGCCCCGGCGGAGGACCGCCCCGTGGGGCCCCACCGATGACGCAGGCGATCGACTTCTTCTGGTCGATCATGGAGTTCGCCGTGCCGTTGGCGCTGGCGCTGGCCTATGAGGCGCGGGCGCGGAAGCTGGCCGGGGAAGGGCGGCCGGTGCCGGTCTGGCGGCAGGTGATGTTCGGCGCCGGGCTGGTCGTCGTCTGCGCGTCGCTGCTCGGCCCGATCGACGACCAGGCCGACAAGCTGCTCTGGGTCCACATGATCCAGCACCTGCTGCTCGCCGACGTCGCCTCGCTCCTCATCGTGTTCGGCTTCACCGGCCCGCTGCTGCAGCCGCTGCTCAGCTTCCGCGCCGGCCGGCCGCTGCGCCGCCTCACCCATCCGGTGGTCGCGATCACCCTGTTCACCGCCAACCTCTACCTCTGGCACCTGCCGTTCCTCTACCAGGCGGTGTTGACCGACACCTCCCTGCACGTGCTCGAGCACCTGCTCTTCCTCACCACCGGGATCCTGCTCTGGATGCCGCTCTTCGGGCCGCTGCCGAAGCCGCAGTGGTTCGGCAAGGCCGCCCACGTCATCTACACGGTGGGGATCTGGCTGCCGGGGATGGTGCTCGCCAACGTCTTCATGTGGTCGGATGCGGTCTTCTATCCGGACTACTCGGCGACCGCGGAAGCGGCCGGGATCACCCCGATCGCCGACCAGTCGACCGCGGGAGCGATCCTGATGGGCGAGTGCACGATCTTCGCCCTGGCGATCTTCGCCTGGGTCTTCCTCCGTTGGGCGAAGGAGGACATCGAACGGCAGAACCTGCTCGACCTGGCGATCGACAATCACTTCGAGTTGACCTCGGCGCGGGCGGCGCGCGCCGTCGCCGCCGGCCGTGGCCCCGAACTGCGCGCCCGCATCGAAGCGGGCCGCCCGCCGGACCCGCCGCCGGCCGGTTCTCAGTGAAGCCTCAGGGTTTCGTTAGGGAGCGCTGAGCGTCGGGCTGAAGCATCGCGGGGGTGAAGAGACCTGCGCGCCCAAGTCGTCCCAGCCGCCGCCGTCCGCAGCGCCTGCCGCTGCCGCGGCGGCCACTCGAGTGGGGGCTGGCGATCGTCGCCGGCGCCCTCGTCGCGATCGCGATCACCTCGCTCGGCACCGGCTCCTCGAGCAGCTCGGCAGCGACCAAGCGGACCGCGACGGTCGGCAAGGGGGTCGTCCAGTCGACCGTCTCCGGCAACGGCACGCTGGAACCGGCGCAGAAGGTCGAACTGAGCTTCGGCGCCTCCGGCGAAGTGACCGCGATCCGGGTCAAGGCGGGGCAGAAGGTGACCAAGGGCGAGGTCCTCGCCGAAGTCGACTCGAGCTCCGCCCGCGCCTCGCTCGCCTCCGCCGAAGCGCAGCTGATCGAAGCCGAAGAAGCGGTTGAAACGGCGGAAGAAGCCGAAGAAGAAGAGAGCGAAGAAGTCGCCTATGAGGGCGGCGCGCGGACCGTCTTCGTCGGCCTGATGTCGGAGGACGGGACCGGGGCGGCGAAGGCGGACGAAAGCGAAAAGGAAGCGGTCGAAGAAGCGGCGCCGGAAGAAGGCGCTGAAGCGGCGAAGGAAAAGGTGGCGAGCGAAAAGGCCCAGCAGGAAGCGGCGCCGAGCAAGAAGGAAGAAGCGGCGTCGCAGGGCGAAGACGAAGCCCAGCCTGAAGGCTCCCAGGAAGCCGAAGGCTCGACGCCGAGCGAATCGTCCGGCGGCGGCGGCTCCGAAACGGGCGGCAACGAAACCGGCGCGACCGGCGGCGTCAGCCTGCCGACCGCCGAAGCGAACCTGCGCGAGGCCGAACTGAGCGTCAAGAGCGCCCGCCAGGAAGTTCGCGAAACGACCTTGCGCGCGCCGATCTCCGGCACGATCGCGTCCGTCTCGGGCGCGGTCGGCGAAACCGTCTCCGGTGGTTCCTCGAGTGGGGGTGACTCCGAAGGCTCCGCGCTCGGGGGCACCGGGGACGAAGAAGGAGGCGGCGGCTCCGAATCGTTCATGGTCCTCGCCCAGCTGCATCGGCTGAAGATGGAAGTCAGCTTCAGCGAGGCCGACATCGGCAAGGTGCGCGAAGGCCAGACCGCGACCGTCGCGATCGACACGATGGAAGGCACCGAACTGGCGGGCCGCGTGACCAAGGTCAGCGTGCTGCCCGGCGAAGGGTCGAGCGGCGTCGTCGAATACCCGGCGACGATCCTCCTCACCCAGAGCGCCAAGGGCCTCCGCGCCGGGATGTCGGCGAGCGCCGAAGTCGTCGTCGAACAGGTGAAGAACACGCTCACGGTGCCGAGCGAAGCGATCTCGCAGGCGGCGGGCGGCAAGACGGTGACGGTCGAAGAAGACGGCAAGGAAGTGACGAAGACCGTCACCACCGGGCTGGTCGGCGACGAAACGACCGAGGTGATGAGCGGGGTGAAGGCGGGGCAGACGTTGATCCTGCCGGAAGCGACCGTGGCCGCGGCGAGCGAAAGCTCGGGCGGCAGCTCGCTCGAAGAACTGCGCTCCTCCGGCGGCGCCGGCACCTTCACCTTCCCCGGCGGCGGCGCGACCGGCGGGCCACCAAGCGGCACCACCTTCGGAGGCCCGTGATGGCGACCGACGCGGAGCGCGTCACCCCACGCCATCACCCCGTCATCCAGATCGATGACCTGGTCCGCACCTACGTGATGGGCCAAGCCAAGGTGCGGGCGCTGCGCGGGGTCTCGCTGCGGATCGAGCGGGGCGAGTACGTCGCGATCATGGGCCCCTCGGGGAGCGGCAAGTCGACGCTGATGAACACGCTCGGCTGCCTCGACGCGCCGACCTCGGGTCGCTATCTGCTCGACGGGGTCGACGTGCGGATGCTCGACGAAGACGCGCTCTCCGATCTGCGCAACCGCAAGATCGGCTTCGTCTTCCAGGGCTTCAACATGGTGGCGAAGATCTCGGCGCTGGCCAACGTCGAACTACCGCTGATCTACGCCGGGCTCTCGCGGAGCGCGCGGCGCCACCGGGCGACCCGGGCGCTGGGGGCGGTGGGGATGGGCAACCGACTCGACCACGGCTCGAACGAGCTCTCCGGCGGCCAGCAGCAGCGCGTCGCGATCGCCCGCGCGATCGTCACCAACCCGGCGCTGGTCCTCGCCGACGAGCCGACCGGCAACCTCGACTCGCACTCGACCGAGGACGTGCTGGCGATCTTCGAGGAGCTGAACGGCAGCGGCCGGACCGTGGTGATGATCACCCACGAGGACGAAGTCGCCGCCCACGCCGAACGGCTGGTGCGGCTCAACGATGGACGGGTCGTCGCCGACCGATCGCCGGCCGTCGTCTGATGGCCCTCGAGACGCTGCGCACGGCCTGGATCGGCCTGATGACCCACCGGCTGCGCACGGCTCTGACCGTGCTCGGGATCACGATCGGGATCGCCTCGGTGATCATCCTGATCGCGGTCGGCAAGGGCTCCTCCGACGCGGTCCAGGAATCGATCGACGCCCTCGGCTCCGATACGCTCACCGTGACCGCCTCGCCCGGCGCCTCGATCCTCGGCGGCGCGACCACCAACGTCACCCTCGAAGAGGAGGACGTCGAAGCGCTCGAAGACGCCGAACGGGCACCCGCGATCAAGAGCGCCTCGCCGGTGGTGAGTGCCAGCGGCACCGAACTCGTCTACGGCTCGGCCAGCTACGAACCGGGTGAATTCATCGGCACCACGCCCTCCTACGCGGAAGCCCACAACTACACGGTCGAAGCAGGTTCCTTCTTCACCAAGGCGCAGGTGAAGGAACGCGCGCGGGTCGCCGTGATCGGCCCCGAAGTGGCGAGCGAACTGTTCGCCGGCACCAGCGCGGTCGGCAAGACGATGCAGGTGAACGGGGTCAACTTCGAGGTGATCGGGGTGACCAAGTCGAAGGGCTCGAGCGGTACCGGGAGCCAGGACAACGGCGTGCTGGCGCCGATCACCGCAGTCGAAGACACGCTCGCCGGCTACGGCGAACTGAGCCAGATCGCGGTCCAGGCGACCAGCAAGGACGCGGTCGCCGAAGCCGAAGCGCAGATCACCCAGATCCTCGACGAACGCCATGAAGTGAGCGAAGGGATCTCGGTGATCAACCAGGGCTCGATCATCGAAGCCTCGAGCTCGAGCGAATCGGTCTTCACCACCCTGCTCACCTGGGTCGCCGCGATCTCCCTCCTGGTCGGCGGGATCGGCGTGATGAACATCATGCTGGTCAGCGTCACCGAGCGGACCCGGGAGATCGGCATCCGCAAGGCGATCGGCGCGCGGCGCGCGGACATCCTCGCCCAGTTCCTCACCGAGGCGCTGCTGGTCTCGGCGCTCGGCGGCGCGCTCGGGATCGCCGCCGGGATCGTCGGCAGCCAGTTCCGGATCGCCGGCGTGCAGCCGGCCGTGGCCGGCTACTCGGTGCTGCTGGCGGCGGGCGCCTCGCTCGGCTCCGGCCTCTTCTTCGGCACCTACCCGGCGATGCGGGCGGCACGCCTGCGCCCGATCGAGGCGCTCCGCTTTGAGTGACCACCCCGACAAACCAGTGGAGGACGAGGCCATGACCCGCGTGATCGACACCGATGCCCGCGACGAGGAGGAGCGCGAGCGCCCCGAGGACGAGGAGCGCTGGATCGAGGACGAATCTCGCGAGGAGGAGCCCGACGACCGCGGCGGCTGGGACGACGACGAGGACCCGATCGCGCCCCGCCCGCGCGGACGGCTCCTGCGGCCGCTGCCGTTGGCGCTGATCGCGGTGGCGATCGCCGCGGCCGGCTTCCTCGGCGGGGTCGAGGCCCAGAAGGGTAGCGAAGGCGGCGGCTCAGGGAGCCTCCCCGGCGGTGGCAACCTGCCGTCGTTCGCCTCGGCGGAAGGCGGTAGCGAATCTGGGGGTCCGGCGACGGGAGGCGCCGAATCGGCAGGCCGATCGGAATCGGGCGGCGAAGGCAGCTCCGGGACGGGCGGCGAAGGTGCGACCGCCGAAAGCGGCGCGACCGGCCTGCCCTCGTTCGGCGGCGCCGAAGCGGCGGCGACCGGGACCGTGACCAGCGTCGAAGGCCACACGATCTACGTCAAGGAATCCGACGGCACGATCGTCGCGGTGAAGGCCGGCGACGGCTCGACCGTCACCCGCGATTCGAACGTCTCCGCCAAGAAGGTCCACCCCGGCGACACCGTCGTCGTGCAGGGGTCGAAGCACGGCTCGACCGTGAAGGCGAGCTCGATCGCGGCGACCGAATCGGGCGTCGAAACGACGCTGAGCTTCGGCAGCCCGACCAGCGCGAGCGGCGGCTCCGGCACCGAAGGCGAAGGCTCGGAAGCCGAAACCTCGGTCGAATCCCTCTTCGAAGAATAAGCAAGGAAAGGAACGAAAGATGAAACGCAGGGACAAATTGGCAGCCGGGCGATGGCGCCCGGGCGCGTTGCTCTGGGTGGCGGCGATGCTCGCCGTCGGGGCGCTTGTGCTGGCCGGCTGTGGTTCGAGCGGCGGCGGCAGCACCGACACCTCGACCACGGCGAGCAGCAGCGGCTCCGGCGCCGAAGGCTCGAGCGGCGGCTCCGGCACCAGGGTCGAAATCTCCGCCGAAGACCGCCAATGCCTGCAGGAAAAGGGCGTCGACTTGCCCGAATTCAAACCTGGCGAAGGCTCCCAGACCTTCCAGAAAGGCGAAATGCCGGAAGGTGGTCCTCCGGCGGGTGGCTTCGGCGGCGGCGAAGAAATGGAAAAGGCGTTCGAAGAATGCGGCGTCGAAATGCCCGAATTCAAAGGTGGGCCGGCCGGTGCGACCGCCGGCGGGGCCCGCCCGAACGTGAACTCGGCCGCGTTCAAGAAGCAGGTGAAGGAATACGTCGCCTGCGTGCGCGAAAACGGCTATGAACTCGCCGAACCGGACTTCTCCGGTGAAGGGCCGATCTTCGACAAAGCGGAATCGGAAAGCGCCGCCTTCAAGAAGGCGAGCGAACAGTGCCAGAGTCTGCTCGGCGGGCCACAGGGCTCGCAATCAAGCTCAGAAGCCGGCTGATCTGGCGGCCGCCGGCCGGTCTTCGTCGCCGTTACCGCCGCGGCTGCTTGACGTAGACGAGGCGGCCGTCGGGGAGGCGGTAGACCTGGCCGACCGGGGTGCCGCGGCCGCTTGCGTGGGGCTTTCCGGCGGGGTTCGGAATCGTCCGTTCGCTGCCGGCGCCGGCAGCGCGAGTCGCGCCCGCGTGGGTGCCCGTAGCGGCGCCCGCGCGGACCTCGAGCTTGTTGCCCTTCGCGTTCAAGGTGAGGCCGAGGCCGGCGATCAGGAAGGCGACGGCGAGGATCATGCCGACGTCGAAGAGGTTGACGAGGCCGTCGAGCGGGTCGCCCGCGTCGTCGTCGAGGGCCGAGTGACGGCCAAGGCCGATCCGGCTCATCGGGTCGCCCGCCCCTCGGCGCCCTGCTCGAGCTCGACCAGGTCTTCGCTGTACATCCGCGTGCGGGCGAGGGTGAGGGCGAAGGCGACGGTGCCGACGAGGAGGCCGACGACGGTCGCGCCGAACGCGTCGCGGAGGCTTTCGGCGAGGGTCGAGACATCGCCTTCGCCGAGCGCGGCGAGACCCGGGGCGAGCGGGATCAGCGTCCCCATCAGCCCCAGCGCGGGCCCGGCGCGGACGAGGAGGCGGGTGCGGTCGAGGCGGCGCTGCACGTTCAGCTCGTAGCGGGCGAGGGCGCGCTCGCTGCCGGCGTGGGGCAAGGCGGCGGCGAGGTCGACGACCGCGGCGGCGGCAGCGTTGCCGGGCGCGAGGGCGGCGTAGTGGCCGGCGTGCTCGGGTTCGGCGATGGCCCGGGCGGCGAGCTCGCCGAGGTCGAAGCCGCGCATGCGGACCCGGCGGCGCCAGTATTCGGCGGCGAAGCGGCCGACCTCGAGCGCGCAGAGGAGGAGGACGACGATCGCCGCGATCAGCACCGGGATCCGCAACGCGGTGGCGATCTGGGCGAGTGCGTCGCCGAGGTCGATCGCGGCGCTCACGCCGGCCGTCCCCAGCCACGGCCGCGGAGCTCGCGACGGGCGCCGAGCCCGAGCAGAACGAGGGCGCCGCCCGCGATCGCCAACGGCACCCACGGTTCTTCGGACCCGCCGCGCCCGGCGCTGCGCAGCCCCGGGGCGCCGAAGGCGAGCCTGCCCTTCTGGCCCTCCGGTGAGCCGATGACGATGCCGCTCACCTCCTCACCCGTGGTGGTCGGGGCGGCCTTGGCGCCCGCGGCGGGGAGCGGGGTGCCCCGTTCGCCCGGTCCCTTCCCTTCATCGCCGTCGCCGCCGGCTTCGCCTGCGGCGGTAGACGGGGTCGCGCCCGCCCGCACCTCTTCGACTTCCTGGTCGGCTTCCGTGGCGCGCCTCGGTTCCTCCGTCTCGGTGCCCTGCGCCTGGTGGAGGTTCTCGCCGCGGCGGGTGCGCGAGTGGTCGCTCGCGTGTTCGCCCTTGGCGTGATGCCGGATCCGGGCGCCTCGCGGCGTCTTGCCCTTGCTTTCCGGCTGCGGCCCGCTGAAGTCGTGGGCGCCTTCACCGCCGCCTCCGGCCCCGACCCCGTCTTCGAAGCTCGACTTGCCGCCGCCCACCTCGTTTTCCGTCGGCGCTTCCGGGGTCGGCTTCGCTTCGCCGCATTGCGCCGCTTCGGCGGTAACGCCGGTCGAGGGGACCTCCGGGTATGGCATCACCTGGCCGGAGAACGCCGGCAGCACGTATGCGGTCATCCAGATCCCGTTCAGGTCGCTGTTCGCCCGCCAGCGGATGTGCCCGTCGGCCTGCTGCATCGATTCCATGTAGTCGAGCGGTTCTTCGGTCGCCAGGCCGGATCCGGTCCGCCAGGTTTCCGGATCGCCGCCCGAGGCCCAGATTCCCTGCACGCCCCACGAGGTCGAGGCGACGTTCGATTCGCCTTCGGTCGAGGGGTACTCGGCGAAGCCGCCGTCGGCGCGTTGGGCGCCGCGCAGGAAGGCGAGCGCCCGCGCTTCGGCTTCGTTGCCTTTGCGCCCCGCCGCGACCAGCGCCTCGATCGCCGACCCGGTCAGGTCGACTTCGCTCGGCGACCCGGTTGAGCGCCAGTTGAAGCCGCCGTCGCTGTCCTGGCCTTTGGCGAGCAGCCATTCGGTCGCCTTCTGCACCGCCGCTTCCGCGGCCGGCTCTTTCAGCGGGGCCAGCGCGAGGATCGCGAAGACGGCGTCGTTCACCTGCGCTTCGCCGCCAGGCACGTAGGGGATGCCGCCGTCAGCCTGCTGGCGGGAGAGGATTTCGTCGACGAGGTCGTAGCCGGCGAAATCGTGCGGGTCGGTGCCCGCCGTGTCGACGACGAGCAGTTCGCGCTCGAAGGCGGTCGTCCCCACCTGCGGCCAGGCGATTTCTTCGCCGAAGCTCGCGGTGAAGTTCGTCTCCAGGCGCCGGAACGCGGACTGGCCGCAGGCCACGCCGTTCTCGGTGCGGAACTGATCGAGCGGGTTGATCCCGGCGGCGGCGAGGGCCAGCGTCACCCAGGCGCTGATGCTCTGGGTCGGTTTCTTGCCGGTGTCCGCGTAGCCGCCGCTTTCTCCTTGGTGTTCCTGGAGGAAGCGGACGATGTCGTCGATCGATTTCTGGTGCTGGGGCGCGGCGGCCGGCGCCGCCATCGCGACGGCGCCGGCAAGGACTGCGGATGCGGCCATCACCAGCGCCGCCCTCGATGCACCGCGTTGCCCGCGCCCGCCCCGCACCGGGGTCGGTCAGCCCCGCGCCGCACGGGGCACGGTCACCTTGCCGAGCGGATAGGTGGTGGTGTGGCCCGCGATGTCGGTGAGCGTGAAGCGCACCTGGTAGCGATGACCGCGCGGCAGCCGCACCGTCGCCTGGGTGCCCTTGGCGCCGCGCGCCCGTTCGATCCAGCCGCCCTTCTTACCTAGCGTCTTCGTCGCGATCCGCCAGCTCTTCACCCCGGCGCCCGGGTCTAGCACCTGCCAGCTGACCGTCAGCTTGCCGTCGACGAGCTTGGCGGTCTTCAGCTTCGGCTTCGAGATCCGCGCCGCGGCCGGCTCGGTGACGGGGGCGGTCGTCGCGGCGAGCTTCGGCGTCGTGTCGCTGATCGGCGCCGTCGGCAGCGTTTCGCCGCAGTCCCCGAACTGGACCAGCACGCAGACTTCGAGCCCGTTCGACCTCACCACCGAGCTTTCCGAACCGAGCGGCCCGGTCGCCTTGATCCGGTGGATCCCCGGCGTGGTGAAGGTGAAGGTGGCCTTGCCGGCGGCGCCTGAGACGACCGCTTCCGGGCTCGCGGTGTCGACCCGCTGGAAGCCCTTGGCGTTGACGATCACCGGCGCGACGATCGCGCCTTCGTAGGCCGATGAGCCCGTCCGCGACGGCACTTCCGGCGTGCTGCCTTCGCCGCCCGCCCCCCAGGAGACGACTTCGACCGGCACCGGTTCACCCGGCGCCACGGTCACCCGGGTCGGCCGCGGCCCTTCGGTGTAGTGCGCCGCTTCCGGGTAGAGCGCCAGCATCGGCCGGCTCGAGAAGGCGTCCCAGACCCACAGCACTTCGTCGGTTTCCTTCAACTGCTTCTGACAGCCACCGACGCTGGTGAAGACCTGGTTGACGAGGATCCCCCACCAGGCGCTCAGCGAGTTGTCCTGTTCGTCGGGGCCGAAGCGGGTGATGAAGTAGTCGCCGAAGCCTTCGTACCACTGGCCGTCGAAGGTTTCGCCGATCGATTCCATCGCCTCGGCCGCGGCGAGCGTGGGGGTGACGCCGGGGGTGACGTTTTCCGGGTCGAGTTCGTTGACCCCGTCGCAGTTGCGTTCCTGGGTGTCGGAGGAGGCCTGGATCTTCTTCACCGAGACCGGGATCGTCTTTTCGAAAATCGTTTCTTCCTTCCCCTCGATCCGCACGTTGACGTTGGTGGCGGCCTGCGCGCTCGGCGCGACCACGATGATCAGGAGGAGGACGGCGCAGCACGCCGCGAACAGCTTGTTCATGCCTTGGCCCCTTTCCGCGAGGGCGATCGACGTTCACGGATCGGAGGGAGGTCTCCTGACTTGCGGGCTGTCCTTCGCGCCTTCCCGGCCGGGTGGCCAGTGGCTGTCGCTTGCGACGTGCGAGGAGTCGTTGCCCGATCACAGTGGCGGGTCCGCGCCGGCTTCTCACCGGACTTCCCTGTCCACCGATCCTCTTATGTGGGCGGGCAGCATAGACCACCCCGGCGGGGGCGTTCGCACTTCTCCGCGCTATCCGCGGAGAAGTGCGAACGCGTGGGCGCCTAGTGACTGAAGTCGATCGTGTCGCCGACGTGGATCACGGTCGAGCGTTCGGCGGTCACCTTGGCGGCGCCGTCGATCGACACCTTCCACGCTGCGGTGGTGCCGTTGACGGCGGTGATCGCCCCGGCGCCGGAGCTCGGCGCGAAGCTGGTCACGCACCCCGCCGGGGTGGTCCCGGCAACCGCCGCGTTCAGTACCGTCGCCAGCGTCGTGGTGGTCGCCCCCGGGGCCAGGGTCACCGAGCAGACCGACGGCGAGCCGCCGTTCTCGATCACCAGCGCCAGCGAGGTCGATTCCGCTCCCCCGGTGGCGAATTCGGTCACACCGGTCCACTGCGGGCCGCTCGCCGGGGTCGGCGGGACGGCGGTGAAGCCCCCGCTGCCGAGCGCTCGCACAGCGTCTTGGGACGCGTACTCTTCCGCGGTCGTGCCGGTCGTATAGCGGAAGCCACCGCCGGTGACCTGCTGGTTGATCAGGTAGTTGATCGGCGTCGGTTTTTTCGTCCCCGTGCCGGTGAATTCGGTCCCCTGTGGATCGATCCCGCACGCTTTCAGGCCGTCGACGGCCCAGGCGTTCGAGTCGGTGTTGTTGCCGAATTCGGATTTGAACGCTCCGGTCGATTTTTCGAAAATCGAGGCCAGGTATTCGCGGCCTTTGACGATCGCCGCGTTGCTCGCCGTGACGCCCGCCCCGCAGAGCGCCGCCATCGCCGCCCCGGTCAGGTCAGGTTCGGAGGCGGAGGCGAGCCCTTCGGGGTTGCCGGCGACGACCTGCCAGGTCCAGCCGCCGTCGTTGTGCTGGTTGGCGTCGACCGCGGCGATCGTCGATTCGAGCGCCGCGGGCGGGAAGCGGCGCACGCCACCGGTGGTCTTCACCTGGCCGAGGACGAGCAGGCCGAAGACCGTCCCGTTCAGGGTCGAGCCGTAGTAGCCCGGTTTTGCCGGCTGGTAGGTCGAGGCGACTCTGGCGATCAGGTTCTGGCGTTTGGAGACGCGGGCCGGGTCGATGCCCGCGGCGTAGGCGAGCAATGCGCCGCGCTCGTAGTCGGTCGCCACGGCGCCTTCGCCGGGCCAGGCCGCCGCGCCGACCACGCTTTCGTACCAACTGCGCGCGTCTTTGCCGGCTTTGCCGGATTTGTTGACGTCGGCGGGGGCGGTGCCCGCGGCGGCGAGCGCGGTCAGCGACCAGTCGCCGCCGAAGGCGGGGATTTCACCGCTTTCGGCCTGGAGGCCTTTCAGGTAGGTCACGCCTTTGCCGAGCGCGGTGCTGATTTCGGTCGGGCTCGCGGTCGCCGAGGCGAATGCCGGCAGCGCCAGCGACACCAGGGTCGCGGCAAGCAACGCCAGCCGCGCGGTCTTGGAACGCATCGATGGATCTCCTTCTGGTTTTGGGGGCGACCGCGCGTCTGCCCCTCGTGAGAAGGAGAGATGACCGGCCGTCCGTTCGCGAAACAGGGGTCCTTATGTCTGCGCCTCGTGGCGAGCATTCGGACTCGGGGTGGCCGGTCGGCCTGGTCCCATCACCGTTGCGCGTCAGTCCCGGGTTCGCACCGGGTTCCCTCACCAGTCGGCCGGATCAAGGTAGGGGCCGGGGCGGCGGAAGCGCGGCGCCATGGACGGATGTCCGCTAGGTTGCCCGCCCACAACCGAACAGCGGATCGGTGGACAGGGAAGTCCGGTGCAAGTCCGGCGCGGTCCCGCCACTGTGACCGAGGATGCCCCTCGCAGCGCGAATCGCGCGGCCACTGGCGAGAGCCGGGAAGGCGCGGGGGGAAGGCTCGGAAGTCAGGAGACCTCCCTCCGATCCATCCAACTCGAACCCTCGTGGAAAGGGGTCATGGATGTCGATCTCCAGCCGTTCCCTGCTTGTCGCCGGGCTTCTCCTACTCATCAGCGTGGGTACCGCCCGGGCGGCCGCGCCGGAAACGCCGAACACCACCTTCGCCGTCTCGGCCTCGGCCGCCGGGGCGCTCGCCGACGGCGCCGGGGTCGTCGAATACACCCCGGTCGGGATCTCCGCCGACGGCCGCTACGTCGCCTTCCAGAGCGCCTCCCAGAACCTCGGCGAAGCGGGGCCGGTGGGCGCGGTCGAGGGCTTCGTCAAGGATCTCGACACCGGCGAGGTGCAGCTGGTCAGCCGCGCCGACGGGGTCGCGGGTGAACCCGCGGGCGCGCCGGGGATAACCACGCTGACGCTCTCCGCCGACGGCCGCCACGTCCTCTTCACCTCAGCCGCCACCAACCTCGGCACACCGCTCCCCGGCGAAGCAGCGGGCGAAACGCACGTCTACGAGCGCGATCTCGAAACGGGTGGGACGACGCTGGTCGACCGGGTGACCGGGCCCGGCGGGCAGATCCTCGCCCGTGGCGTCGAAGGCGACTCGATCTCCGCCGACGGCTCGGTCGTCGCCTTCACCGACCGGGTCGCCAACCTCGAAGACCCGGCTGGCGACCATGCCGAAACGGCGACCGCCGTGGGCTACGTGCGCGACCTCGAGGCTGGGACGACCACCGCGGTCGGCCGCGCGAGCGGGCCGGCGGGCGAACTCGCCGACGAAGACGTGGCTCAGCTCTCGCTCTCCGACGATGGCCGGTTCGTCTCCTTCGAGTCGCGAGCGAGCAACCTGGTCGCCGGGGTTACCGAAGGCTGGGAACAGGTCTACCTGCGCGACCTCGAAGCGACGACGACGACGCTGCTGAGCTCAAACGGGCTCGGCGAACCGGGCGAATCCAGCTCGGCGACGGCGAGCCTCTCCGGTGGCGAAGGGTGCTGGGTGGAGTTCAGCTCGATCGCCCAGAACCTGCTCACGCCGGCGGGCGGGCCGGGCGGCGAACAGGCCTACCTCGAGGACCGTTGCGCGTCGCCGCCGACGATCACCCTGCTCAGCCGGACCACCGCCGGGACGGCCGCGGCGTTGGGGCAGGCGAGTTTCATGGGGCCTGGCGTGAGCGCCGATGGCGGTAAGGCGGTCTTCGCGGCGCAGTTCGGGCTCAGCGGCTGCTGCCACCTGTACCTGCGCGATGTCGGGGGCGCGACGACGGCGCAGCTCGATCGGGCCACCGGTGAAGCGGGTGTCGCGGCCAACGGCGAACTGGAGCTCTTCGCGATCGCGGCGAACGGGTGCCGGGCGGTGTTCGAGAGTCGCGCGACGAACCTGGTCGCGGAAACGGCGCCCGACCCGGGCGAAGAACCGACCGAGGTCTACGTGCGGCAACTCGCCCCGTGCGCGGAAAGCGATGGCAAAGGGGAAGGCCCAGGATCCGGGTCGAGTGGCTCGATGGGATCTGGCTCGGCCGCGTCCGCCTCGGTGCTTGGCGTCGGGAAGACGGCGACGGTCTTCTCACTCAAGGTCGGGCGCCGCGGGATCGTCGTCGCGGCCAGCGGTCCCGGCGCGTTCACGATCCGCATCCGTCGGCTCGTCACCGCTCCGCGACGGGACTGGCGGCTGGTGCGGACGACCGCGTTTGCCACGAGTTCTGCGGGCGCGACGACGATCCCCCTACCCAAGCTCGGTCCCGGCACCTACCGTCTGAACATCCACCTGGCCGGGATGCCGGAAGGGGAATCCTTCGTGCGGAGGCTCACCGTGCCGCCGGATCGTCGCCCCTAGGATCGGGCCGGTGAGCGAGGTCACCGACATCTGGGCGCCCGCGGCGATCCTCGCCGATCTCGACGGAACCCTCGTCGATTCGGTCGCCTCGAGCGAGCGGGCCTGGGGCGCGCTGGCGCGGCGCCGCGGGCTCGACGAGGACGAGACCCACCGCTTCGCGATGGGCCGGCCGACGCGGGAGACGATCGCGCTGCTGGTTCCCGCGGACGAGCGGGTCGCCGAGCAGGCGCAGGTCGATCGCGACGAGGTCGATGACGCGGGCTCGGTCGTCGCCTACCCGGGCGCCGCCGAACTGCTCGCCGGGCCGATCCCGGTCGCGATCGTCACCAGCGGCTCGACCGAGCTGGCGACGGCGCGGCTGCGCGGTGCCGGGCTCCAGGTCCCGGAGGTGATGATCACCGCCGACCGGGTCGCCAACGGCAAGCCGCACCCGGAACCGTTCCTGCTCGGCGCCGAGGCGCTGGGGGTCGAGCCGGGGCACTGCCTGGCCTTGGAGGACGCCCCGCCCGGGATCGAATCGGCGCGCGCCGCGGGCATGCCGGTGGTCGCCTTCCGCACCTCCCATCCCGACGCTGAACTCGCGGGCGCGAACGTCGTCCTCGACGCGCTCGGCGAGGCAGTGGCGTGTCTTCGACTTTGACCTTGCCTGGGCAGGGTGAAAGTCGACAGCGCTAAACGGCCGCGGTCGCGGCGCGCTCGCTGAGTCCCGCCGCCTCGGCGAGGATCTCGACCGAGCGGACCCGATTCTCGACCGAGTCGGCGTAGTGCACGGTGATCAGCTCCTCGACGCCGGTCTTCTGCTGGAAGTCGGCCAGGTAGGCGGCCGCTTCCTCACCGGTCCCGACGCCTGAGTAGGTGAGCATCTCGTCGACCGCGCGGGCGCGCGGCGAGTCGAGGATCTGGTCGACCTCCTCCTCGGTCAGCTTGGCCCCCGAGGGCGACTTGAAGAGGCTTTTGACCCGTACGCGCCGGGTGATCTCGAGCTGGGCGTCGGCGCTCGCCTTGTCGGCGGCGGCGATCACGCCGACCCCCGCCATCGCGTAGGGCTCGGCGAGCTGCTCGGAGGGCTTGAAGTTCTCCCGGTACACCTGCAGCGCGTCGAAGAGCGAGTGCGGGGCGAAGTGGGAGGCGAACGCGTAGGGCAGTCCCAGCACCGCGGCGAGCTGGGCGCCGAAGAGCGAGGAGCCGAGGATGTAGAGCGGCACGTGGGTGCCTTTGCCGGGGATCGCGATGACCCCGGAGACGGGCGGATTCTCGCCGAGCCAGCCCTGCAGCTCGACCACGTCCTGGGGGAAGCGTTCGCTGGAGAGCTCGTCGCGCCGCAGCGCCCGCATCGCGGCGGTGTCGGAACCGGGGGCGCGGCCGAGGCCGAGGTCGATGCGGCCGGGGTGGAGCTCGGCGAGGGTGCCGAACTGCTCGGCGATCACCAGCGGCGAGTGGTTGGGCAGCATGATGCCGCCGGCGCCGAGGCGGATCGTCTCCGTGTGGGCGGCGATGTGGGCGATCAGGACCGAGGTCGCGGAACTGGCGATCGAGCGGATGTTGTGGTGCTCGGCGTACCAGATGCGCTGGTAGCCGAGCCGCTCCGCCGTCTGGGCGAGGCCGACCGAGCCGGCGAAGCTGTCGGCGATCGTCTCGCCCGGCCCGACCGCGGCGAGGTCGAGGATCGAGAGGGGGACGTCGGGGCGCGCGGGCGCGTCGGTCGGGTCGCTCATGCCATAAGGATGCCGGACCGGATGCGCCGGCTCAGATCCCGGCGCCGATCTTCCCCGCCCGCGCGTCGGCCCACTCGTCGACGCCGGAGTCGAAGTCGACGATGCGGTCGATCGCGGCCAGTTCCTCGGCGGTGAAGTCGAGGTTGTCGAGCGCGTCGACGTTCTGCTCGACCTGCTTCGCCGAGGAGGCGCCGATCACCAGCGAGGTCATGCGCGGGTCGCGCAGGCTCCAGGCGAGCGTCATCTGCGGCAGCGACTGGCCCCGCTTCTCCGCCAGCGCGTTCAGTTCGCGGATCCTCCCGATCACCTCGTCGTTGATCCAGCTCGAGTCGAAGGCGCCGTAGTCGCTCTGCGTCGCCCGCGAGCCCGCCGGGATCCCGTCCAGGTATCTGCCCGTGAGGAGCCCCTGGGCGAGGACGGTGAAGCCGATCACGCCGACGCCGAGCTCGTCGACCGCGTCGAGCAGCCCCTCGTCCTCGATCCAGCGATTCAGCATCGAGTAGCTGGGCTGGTGGATGAGGAGCGGCGTGCCGAGGTCCTCCAGGATCGCGGCGGCGCGGCGCGTGTGGTCGGCGTCGTAGGAGGAGATGCCCACGTAGAGCGCCTTGCCCTGGCGGACGGCGGTGTCGAGCGCGCCCATCGTCTCCTCCAGCGGGGTCGAGCCGTCGAGCCGGTGCGAGTAGAAGATGTCGACGTAGTCGAGGTTCATCCGGGCGAGCGACTGGTCGAGCGAGGAGAGGACGTACTTGCGCCCGCCGCCGCCCTGGCCGTACGGGCCTGGCCACATGTCCCAGCCCGCCTTGGTCGAGATCACCATCTCGTCGCGGTAGGGGCGGAAGTCTTCCCGCATCAGCCGGCCGAAGTTGATCTCGGCGGCGCCGTAGGGAGGGCCGTAGTTGTTGGCGAGGTCGTGGTGGGTGATCCCGAGGTCGAAGGCGCGCCGGGCGATCTCCCGCTGGGTCTCGAATTTGCGGTCGTCGCCGAAGTTGTGCCAGTAGCCGAGCGAGAGGACCGGCAGGTCGAGGCCGGAGCGCCCGGTGCGGCGGTAGACCATCTTGCCGTCATATCGATTGGTGTCTGCGTCGTAGCTCATCGCTTCGATTTCTACCCACTACGCGGACTCGGCACGCGGATTCGGCACGGGAAGGGCTCTTCCGGGGGGAGAGATCGCCGGCTCCGCGGGCTTGGGGCGGCATGGAGCGAGCCCCCAAGGTGGACCGCGAGCTGACCGGCGAGCTGGTCGAGGAGGTGCTGCGCACGGCGCTGGCGCTCGAGGACGTGCTGGCGGGGCTGCTCGAGGAGCTGCCCGCGGGTGCCTTCCACGGCCGCGACAACGCCCAGGTTCTGATGCAGATGGTCGTCGGCAGCGTCCACCCGGCGGCGGCTGTCGCCGGCGTCCGTGAGTGCCGCTCCGCGATCGCCCTCGTCGTCGCGATCCGCGAGCGCGTCCTCGCCGACCTCCACACCGCCGCCCACCTGGCCAAGCGCCGCGATTGATGCACTCGCGACCAGCAAGCAATCCTGAAAAGTGAGGCGCTACGTTGACCTACATGACCGAGATCGAGACGGTGAGGGTGACCTCCGAGGATTTCAAGGAGAACCTCGACCACTACTTGGAGCTCAAGGAGACGACGCGCGTGGTGGTAATGCACGGGCACGAACCGATGATGGCGATAGGACCTTGGCTGCCCGACGAGCGGAGGTGTCTTCCCCCGCGTTGGTTCTGGGAGGAAATCTTCCCGCCGGAACCGATCGACCGGACCAACCGGGCCAGCCGCGCGATCCTGGAAGACCGCGGCGTCATCCCCCGATCTACCTAGATTCGTCCGCTCTGGTCAAGCTCGTAAAACAGGAGTCCGAGTCGAGCGAGTTACGGGCTTTTCTTGGCGGGGACGACATGATCAGTAGCGCGCTAGTTGTAACTGAGGTTCCCCGGGCACTCAAGCGCGAACCCGACGCGGAGCCGATGTTCAGTCTCCCCATCGGTCTGAGTAGGGCCGAAATCATCCTGTCAATGACGACCGTCCGTCCCGTCGATCACCTGATTCTGTGGAGGGCCGCGGCCTTCGACGAACCGAACCTCGGCTCGCTCGACACCATCCACGTGGTCACCGCCCTCGCCCTCAGGCCGATCAGCGGCTTCGTGAGCTACGACAAACGCCAGCTAAAGGCGGCGCGGAAGGCGGGACTGCGGACCGTATCCCCGGGTGCGTGAAAGGCTGAGCAGATGCCCTCCTTCTCCGCCTTCGACAGCCGTGGCTACCGGACCGTCACTCCGCGCGAAGGGTACGACCTCTGGGCTCGGACCTACGAGGACACGGTCGAGGACGCGATGGATCTGGCGCTGCTCGACCGCGTTGCGGTCAACTGGGCGGCGGTCGGGAGCGCTGCCGATCTTGGCTGCGGGACTGGTCGCACCGGGGCGTACCTCAAGGCACGCGCGGTGGGGGAGATCGATGGCATCGATCTTTCGCCAGGCATGCTCGAGGCGGCGCGCGCCCGCGGCGTCTACCGCTCGCTCGGCGAGGCGGAGGTCGGCGACACCGGCCTCGACGCCGGCGCTTATGACCTTGTCGTCGCCTGCCTCGTCGACGAGCACCTCGCCGACCTCGCGCCACTCTACGTCGAGGCCGCGCGACTAGCCCGGCCCGGCGGCCGCTTCGTCCTCGTCGGCTTCCACCCGCACTTCATCATTGCCGCGGGCATGCCGACCCACTTCGATGACGCCGAGTCGGGCGAGCCGGTCGCGATCGAGACCCATGTCCACCTGCTGAGCGACCACGTCGCCGCCGGTCGCGCCGCCGGGCTCGATCTCGCCGAGCTACAGGAGCGGGTCGTCGACGACGAGTGGGTCGCCCTGAAGCCGAAGTGGGAGCGCTTCCGCGACCACCCGATCTCCTTCGCCTTCGTCTGGGTAGGGAGGGCCCAGGATTTCGAAGGAAAGGGGAGACTTCGACGCGGTGATGCCTGAGTGGTGGTGATGCGCTATTAAGGCGCGGTGCCCCACTTCATCGCCTGGTGCGGATTCTTCGGGGCCTGGCTGCTGGTCGCCGGGCCACTCGACCAGGCCGTGCGTGAGCTCGAAGACCAAGACTTCGAACGCGAGACGATCACCCGCGCCGTCTCCCAGGTCGGGGACCCGCCGCAGGTCTCCAGCTGGTGGCTGCTGATCCCGCCGGTCTGGTACGCGATCCGGCAGAACCGCAACCGCGAGTACAAGCACCAGGTGGCGGCGGCGATGGACGACAAGGATCTGCGCGCCTTCCTCTCATACCACGACGCCGCCGACTCTTGGATCACCGTCGCCGCAGGCGCCTCGCTGATCGCCGTCGCCGAGAGCTGGGGGCTGTGCGAGTCCTACGGGTGGCCGGACTGGGTCTGGGGCGGTCTGGTCCTGCTGATGCTGGTCGCCTCCGGCATGGTGACCAAATACCGTCGCCACCGCCGCCAACGGCACATGGCCGACGACTGAGGTGACCGCGCGCGACTGGGCAGACCGGCTGGGCGAGCTCGCTCGCGGCGTGCGGGACGGCGACGAGGCCGAGATCGCCCGCGCGGTCGAGGACCTCAGCCGCCGCCATCGGCTGTTGGCCCCGCTGGCGCTCGCGGTCGGCGGCATCGCGCTGCTCTTCGGCGGCGTCCGGATCCTGCTCTCCAACTGGCGCCTGACCCTGATCCAGATCCCGCCAGCGATGTGGATCTGGGCGGCGATGTACGACCTCCGCGGGCACGTCCTGCACGACCGCACCTGGCACGCGATCACCGGACCGATCGTGATCCCGCTCATTGCCGGGGTCGTCGCGATCACCATCGCCTGCTTCTTCCTCAACGCGGTGTTCGGCTTCGCGATCAGCCAGGAAGGGAAGCCCGAGGTGCGCCCGGCGGTCGCGGCCGCGCGCCGTCACCTGCGCACGATCGTCGCCTCCGGCGGCGTCGTCGGCCTCGCACTGGGGCTGACCGTCACCGTCGTCACCCGCGCCGAAGCCCCCTGGTTCTCGATCTGCCTGAGCATCGTGATCGGGGTGATGATGGTCGCCTACGTGGCCGTCCCGGCGCGGTTGATCGGGGTGCGGCAGGGCGGCTCGCGCCGCGACCGGCTCTCGGCCAGCATCGTCGGCAGCGCCCTCGGCGCGGTGGTCAGCACGCCCGCCTACCTGCTCGGCCGGATCGGCCTGCTGATGATCGGCTCGCCGTTCCTGCGCTTCCCGGGCCTTCTGATCTTCCTGCTCGGCTTCACCCTGCAGGCAGGGGCGACGAGCGCGGTCAAAGCGGTGAAGATGGGGGCGAAGCTGGGGCGGGGCGCGGTGGGGACGGCGGACGCGCCGAAGTAGGCGCGGATTCGCGCTGTGAATCCATTACCTGCGAGGTAATCGGCGCGCCTCACCGTCCCGGATACGCTGCCGATGATGTCGTCCCAGACCGCGACCGCGCCAAAGACCGGCGTCGGCCCGCTGCTGCGCGAGTGGCGGCGACGGCGCCGGCGCAGCCAGCTCGACCTGGCGCTGGAGGCGGGCGTCTCGGCTCGCCACATCAGCTTCCTCGAGACCGGTCGCTCGAACCCGAGTCGAGCGATGGTCATCGACCTAGCCGCCAACCTGGAGCTGCCCTTGCGCGACCGCAACGAACTCCTGATCGCCGCGGGCTACGCGCCGGAGTACCGCGAGCTCGCCTACGAGGATCCCGACCTGGAGTCGGTCCGGGCGGCGGTCGACCAGGTCCTCGCCGCCCACGATCCCTATCCGGCGCTGGTCGTCGACCGCCACTGGGAGCTGATCACCGCCAACCGCGGGCTCGGTCTGCTCACCGGCGGCGTCGCGCCCCACCTGCTGGAGCCGCCCGTCAATGCGCTCCGCCTCTCCCTCCACCCGGAAGGCCTGCCGCCGCGGATGCTGAACCTGGGCGAGTGGCGCCACCACGTCCTCGGCCGGCTCGAACGCCACTGCCGGCTGAGCGGCGACCCGGCGCTGGCGGCGCTGCTGGAGGAGCTGTGCGGCTACCCGGGCGAGGAAGTCGACGCCCAGAAAGCCGCGAGCGCCGCCCATGACGTCTTCGTCCCCTTCCGGATGCGGGGGAGAGATGGCGAAGAGCTGACCTTCTTCGGCACGATCGCCACCTTCGGGACGGCGCTCGACGTGACCGTCGCCGAGCTCTCGATCGAGTCGTTCTTCCCCGCCGACGACGTCACCGCCGCCGCCTGCCGCGCCTACGCGCCGCGCTGAGCGCGGTCGCCCTCCCCTTACCTCGCAGGTAATCGACGCGCCTACCTCCGGCGAGCACGATGCTCGCCATGAACCACAAGCCCAAATCCACCGCTCTGACGATGGCTGTGCTGATGGCCGGCACCTTCGTCTTCGTCCTCGACTTCTTCATCGTCAACGTCGCGATCCCCTCGACCCAGGCCGAGCTCGGCGCCACCAACTCGCAGATCCAGCTGGTCGTCGCCACCTACGCGATCGCGATCGCCTCGCTGCTGATCCTCGGCGGCCGGCTCGGCGACCTCCTCGGCCGGCGCCGCGTCTTCATGGCCGGGCTGGGACTCTTCACTGTCTCCTCGGCGCTCTGTGGCGCGGCGCCCGGGATCGAGGTCCTCCTCGTCGGCCGCATCCTGCAGGGGATCGGCGCCGCTCTCTTCGCCCCACAGGTGCTCTC
Source organism: uncultured Solirubrobacterales bacterium (assembly GCA_963795675.1). GTDB lineage: Bacteria > Actinomycetota > Thermoleophilia > Solirubrobacterales > 70-9 > VAYN01. The sequence goes on along the minus strand of CAWCJB010000017.1, from coordinate 143,988 downwards.
GATCATCGGTGTCAGCTTCGACGGCGACGAGCGCCGCCGCGCCGTCACCACCTACGGCCTGGTGATGGGGCTGGCGGCGGCCTGTGGCCAGCTGATCGGGGGCGCCCTGATCGCGCTCGACCTGTTCGGCCTCGACTGGCGCGCCTGTTACCTGGTCAACGTGCCGATCGGCCTCGCCGCCCTGGCGCTCGCCCCGCGCGCTCTCGTCGAGTCGCGCACCGAGGTGAGGGAGCGGCTCGACCTGCCCGGCGCGGCGCTCGCCGGCGCCACCCTGGTCGCGATCGTCCTGCCTTTGGTCGAAGGTCGCCACCAGGGCTGGCCGCTCTGGACCTTCGTCTGCCTTGGAGCCGCGGTCCCGCTGGCCATGGCCTTCGCCGCTCGCCAGCGCCGGCTTGCCGCGACCGGCGGCGCCCCGCTCGTCCATCCGGAGCTCTTCCGCGAGCGCGCCTTCACCGTCGGCGTTCTTACCTCGGTCGTCTTCTACGCCGGGATGGCCTCGTTCTTCCTCGTCCTCGCGGTCTACCTGCAGGAGGGGTGCGGGCTCTCGGCGCTCGACTCGGGGCTCGTCTTCACCGCGCTCGCGGCGGGCTACCTCCTTGCCTCGGCGGGCGCTGAAGCGCTGGCGCCCCGGTTCGGTCGCCAGGTGCTGGCGGCGGGCGGGATCGTCCGCGCCACGGCGCTCACCGGCCTGGCGCTGACGGTGGCGGCGATCGGCGCCGACGGCTCGCCGCTCCTCCTCGTCCCGGCGCTCGCCGTCGACGGGATCGGCATGGGACTACTGACCGCGCCGCTCGTCGCCACCGTGGTCGGCGGGATGGACGCGCGCCACGCGGGCGCCGCCTCGGGAGTGCTCTCGACCGCCCAGCAGGTCGGCAACACGATCGGGGTCGCCGTGATCGGGGCGATCTTCTACGGGGCGATCGGCCCGCGCGGCGCCTACGCGGGCGCCTTCGAGCTCGCCCTGGTCGCGGTCGCCGCCGTCTGCCTCGCCGTCGCCGCCCTGGTGCAGTTGCTGCCGGGGCAGCCGGCGGAAGATGCTCGACTGGGGGAGCCCGCGATGAGATGATCGCCGCCGATGAATCGGGATGATCTGGGCACACGTTTGCGCAGCTTGCGCACGGAGCGGGGACTTTCGCTGAGCCAACTGGAACAGGCGACCGCCATCTCCAGCTCCTTTCTCTCGCTGGTCGAGGGTGGCAAATCCGACATCACGATCAGCCGGCTGGTCCGCCTCGCCGACTTCTTCGACGTCGACCTTGGCGATCTGGTCGAGGGCAGCCGCACCGACCGCCGCCCGCTCGAGGTGATCCGCGACGGCGATGGCAGCGTCGTCGCCTCCCGCGCCGAGGGCGTCACCGCGCGCTTCCTCGGCCACCAGCGCTGGCAGCTCTCGCCGCGGATCAGCGAGTTCGACCCAGGTGGGATCTTCGACGTCGCCGAGGGCGAGCGGGCGGCGCGCGAGATGTTCCACCACCGTGAGCTCTTCATGTACGTGGTCGCCGGCACCTTCGAGATCACCGCCCACGGCGAGGAGCCGGTGAAGGTCACCCGTGGCGATGCCGTCCTCGTCCGCGACGGCGCCGACCGCGTCGTCAACGTCGGCCGCCGCCCCGGCCGCCTCCTCGTCGTCGGCGTCGCCATCGGCGCCTAGCCACGACCGACTCCCCGTCGCTGCGACCGATGGCTCAGGCGCGCCGCATTACTAGGGTTAGGCGGGTGAGTTCCGCCGACCTTGCCAGGGCGGGCTCCGAAACGGAGCCCGTACTCAACTTCGGCCATTGGCCGGCGGTGCGTCGCGGCGCGCTCGCCCTCTACTTCGTCGGCTTCATCGTCTGGAGCTACAACTACGGGATCCCGGTCCAGCGGGAGCTGGTGATCGCCTGGGTTTGCGGGGCGCTCGCGTGCGCTTGCCTCGGCCGCCACCCGCGGGAGATGCTGCAGCTGGTCATCGACTGGGCGCCGATGGTCATCGTCCTCGGCGCCTATGACATCACCCGCGGGGCCGCCGACAAGCTCGGCATCGGGGTGCACTTCCACCCGATGATCGCCTTCGACAAAGCGGTCTTCTTCGGCCAGACGCCGACCGAATGGCTGCAGCACCATCTTTACAACCCGAACGTGGTGAGCGGCTGGAACGTCGCCTTCACGCTGATCTACACCAGCTACTTCCTGACCCCGTTCGCGCTCGCCGGCTGGCTCTGGGCGCGCGACCGCGCCGCCTACCTGCGCTTCGCCAAGCGCCTCGTCTCACTGGCGATCGCGGGCGTCATCACCTACATCCTCTTCCCGGCCGCGCCGCCCTGGATGGCCGCCAACGAAGGCCTCCTGCACGACGTCACGAGGACCACCTCGGAAGGGTGGAAGATCATCGGCGTCGGCACCTCGGTCCTCTTCTCCGAAGGCCAGGCCTCGGTCAACCTGGTCGCCGCAGTGCCCTCGCTGCACGCGGCCTTCACGATGCTCGTCGCCCTCACGCTCTGGGACCGGGTGCCGTGGCGCTGGGCCCGCCCGCTGCTGCTGCTTTATCCGGCGGCGATGGGCCTGACCCTGATGGCCACCGGTGAGCACTACTTCTTCGACGTGCTGCTCGGCTGGGTCTACGCGGGTGGGGCGATGGTCGGCTGGTCGGCCTGGGAACGGCGGCGCGAAGCCCGGGCGCGCCGCGTCGTGGGCGACGCCGGTGACGTCCACGCACCCGATCCCGCCCACATTGCATAGTTTCTCTATATGACTTCGTCCCCTTCGCAGCCCGAGAGCTCCTCCTCTCGGCAGCGTGCCGAGGCGATCGACCTGGTCGCGTCGAACCTGCTCGGGCGCGCCAACCGGCTCATCCGCCTGCTGATGCGGAGCGGCCAGCACGAGCTCTCGCGGACCGAGGCCGGCGTCCTCTCGACCCTCACCGACGGCCCCCGCCGGATCACCGAGCTCGCCGCCACCGAGACGCTCGCCCAGCCGACCGTCACCCAGCTGGTCGACAAACTCGAGGGCCGCGGCCTCGTCACCCGCGGCCGCTCCGGTGATGACGGCCGCGTCGTCCTGGTCGAGCTCAGCCCGCTGGGCCGCGAGCAACTCGAGGCGCTCCGTGCCGAGATCCGCGCGAATATGCGCGAGGCGCTCGCCGATCTTCCCGACGCCGAGCTGACAGAGCTGGCCCACGCCGCCGACACCCTCGGCGCCCTGATCGAGACGCTGCAGCCGCCCCGCGACGCATGAGCGTCGCCACCCGGGCCCGGCTGATGCCGTGGGTCCTCCTCTTCGTGGTGATGGTCACCGGGATCATCTCCTCGCTCGGTGCGCCGCTGATCCCGAGCATCAGCGACGACCTCGGCGTCTCGCTGAGCGCCGCCCAGTGGTCGTTGACCGCGACGCTCCTCGTCGGCGTCGTCTCCTCGCCGGTGATGGGTCGGCTCGGCGACGGCCCGCGCCGGCGCGAGGCGCTCCTCGGCGGCCTCGTCGTGGTGACGGCGGGCTGCGTGTTGGCGGCGCTGGCCCCGAGCCTTGCCGTGCTCGTCGCCGGGCGGGCGATGCAGGGGGTCGGCCTCGGCCTGGTGCCGCTGGGGATGGCGAGCGCCCGCGACGAGCTGGCGCCGGAGCGGGTCGCGCCGACGATCGGCCTGCTCTCGGTCGGCGGCGCGGCGGGCGTCGGCGCCGGCTACCCGATCTCCGGCCTGCTCGCCGGGATCGACCTCTCCGCCGCCTTCTGGTTCGGCGCCGTCGTCGCCGCGATCGCCTTCGCCCTCTCCTGGGTCTTCGTCTCCTCGACCGCGGGCCGCCCGCCCGCGAAGCTCGACCTCCCCGGCGCCGCCACCCTGACCGTCGGCCTCAGCGCCCTGTTGATCGCGATCGCCGAGGGCAGCGGGTGGGGCTGGGGCGCGACGCAGACGCTCGGCCTCTTCGCCCTCGCGGCCGTCTTCCTGGTGATCTGGGGCGCCCAGCAGCTGCGCGCGGCGGAGCCGCTCGTCGACCTCGGCCTCGCCCGCATCCCGGCAGTCTTGAGCGCCGACGTCTGCGCGACCGTGCTCGGGATCGCGATGTACATGTACCTCTCCGGGGTCAGCGAGTTCGTCCAGGCGCCGAGCGCGCTCGGCTACGGTTTCGACGCTTCGGTCGTCGTCGCCGGGCTCTGCCTGGTCCCGTTCTCGGTGGTCGGCCTGGCCGGAGCGAGGATGCTGCCGCTCTCGACCCGGCTGGTCGGCCCTCGCAACCTGCTCCCGGTCGGCTGCCTCACGGTGGCCGTAGGGGGCCTCGTCTTCGTCCTGTTCGACGGCCACCTCTGGGGAGCGTTCGCGATGATGGCCGTGCTCGGGCTCGGCTACGGGCTCACCTACGCGGCGATCCCGGGAATCATCGTCCGCGCCGTGCCGGAATCGGAGACGGGATCGGCGACCGGCTTCTACCAGGTGGTCCGCTACATCGGCTTCTCGATCGGCAGCGCTCTGGCCGCTTCGGTGCTTGCCTCCCACACCCCGGCCGGCAGCCGGCTCCCGGACCTCGCCGGCTACACGACGGTGATCTGGATCGGGATCGCGATCTGCGTCGCCGCCGCGGTCCTTGCCCGGGCGATGCCGGGAGGCTCCGAGGGCGGCCGCGAGCCCGACGCCGCCGAGCGGCGCCGCGAGGAGGAGGACGCCGAGTTGGCGAGCGCCGGGCTCCCCGGGGTGCCGCCCGCGTAACCGCGGCGCCTGCGACGCTGGGCGGATGGCCACCGCCGAGCAGCCGAGTCGCGGCATCGCCGCCTATCGCAACGTCTTCGCCGCGCCGCGGGTGCGGCCGCTGCTCCTTGCCGCGCTGCTCGTACGGATGCCGATCGGCATGGGCGCGGTCGGGCTGATCCTCTTCGTCCACGGCGAAACCGGCTCGTTCGCCAGCGCCGGCGTCGTCACCGGCGCCTTCACGGTCGGGATCGGCGTCACCGGGCCGCTGCTGGCGCGGCGGATCGACCGCCGCGGCACCCGGCCGGTGATCGTCCCCGCGATGCTCGTCACCAGCGCCGGCCTGGTTGCCGTCGTCCTCCTCGGCAGGGCGGGCGCCGGGACCCTGCCGCTGGTCGTGGCGGCGGCAATCGCCGGGGCCGGGACGCCGCCGGTCGGCAGCGTGCTGCGTCAGCACTGGCCGCAGCTGGTCGCGCCGCGGGACCTCGAAACCGCCTACGCGCTGGACGCCGTCGCGATCGAGGTCGTCTTCATCCTCGGGCCGTTACTGGCGGGCATCCTGGCGGCGACGGCGGGCCCGGCGATCGGGTTGCTGGTCGCCGCCGCCTTCGGCGCCGCGGGGACGATCAGCTTCAACCGCCTGCTCGCGGTGCCGCCGGGCGAGGACCCCGATGCCGAGCGCCACTGGCTCGGCGCGATGCGCTCTCCGACCCTCGCCGTCCTCGTCCTCGCCGGGCTCCCGTTGGGCGGCTGCTTCGGCGCGCTTGACGTCACCCTGCCCGCCTTCGGTGCCCACTACAGCTCCTCGGCGCTGGGCGGCCCGCTGACCGCGGCGCTCGCCTGCGGCTCGGCGATCGGCGGGATCGCCTTCGGCGCCCGACCCGCCGCCTTCGGCCCGCCGCCGCGCGCCGTGGTCAAGCTCGGCGCGCTGATGGTCCTCACCTGCCTGCCGCTCGCCTTCGCCACCGCGGTGCCGGAGATGTTCGTCTTCGCGGCGCTCGCCGGGCTCTGCATCGCGCCGCAGATCAATGTCCGCAACAACCTGGCAACGAGGACCCTCGCCGCGGGCAGCATCGCCGAGGCCTTCACCTGGCTCTCGCTCGCCTCGACGATCGGGGCGAGCGCCGGCGCCGCCGCGGTCGGCCCGCTGGTCGAGGCCCAGGGCTGGCGGGCGGGCGCGATCTGCGCCGCGCTGCTGCCCGCTGCCGCGACCGCGGTCTTATTCCTGCGCCGCGACCTACTCACGACGGATTCGACTTTGACCCTGCCAGAGCAAGGTCAAAGTCGAGCGCGCTAGGCCTCCACCGGTTCGACGGCGAGGAAGTCGAGCACCCGGGTCCAGGCGTCGGTCGAGGCCTCCGCGAACTCCTCCTGCTTGCGGTCGAAGAAGGAGTGGGGGGCGCCGGGATAGCTGACGATCTCGTGATCGACACCCGCCCGCTCGAGCCCGGCGTCGAAGGCGGCGACGTCGGCCGGCGGGATGTTCGGGTCGTCGCCACCGAACAGCCCCAGCACGGGCAGCTTGATCTGATCGCTGTCCTCGACCAGGTTCGGCCGGTTGGTCCGGTCCTTCGCGTTCAGGGCACCGTAGAAGCCGACCACAGCGTCGAGCCCGAAGTTCTCGTTCGACCCGGCCCAGAAGGAGTGGCCGCCGCCGAAGCAGAAGCCGACCGCGGCGAACTGGCTCGCCCCGGTGCGCTCGGCGAGCGCCGCCCGCGCTGCGGCGAGGTCGGTCTGCACGCCCTCGACCGTGGTCGCGGCGACGTGCGGTTTCCAGTCGAAGCCCTCGTCGCGCTCGGCGGCGCCTGCGGTGCGACCGAAATAGTCGAACGCGATCGCGTGGTGCCCGGCCGCGGCGAAGCGCTCGGCCAGCTCGACGTAGAAGCGGTAGAGCCCGCGCACGTCGGGCAGGATCACCACCCCCGGGCCGGAGGGCTCGGGCGACTCGGCCAGCGCGGCGGCGAACTGGTTGCCGTCGCCCGCGGTCAGGACCGGCGACTCGGCCGCGGCACCGCCCGCGACGATTCCGCGTCCGTCGGGCAGCTCAGGCGGTCGGGCGTCGAACTCGAAGCACATGGGTCTCCTCTCGTTGACAGGCGGGGACGAGGCCGCCAGGATCGGGTCATGACCGAGACTGTCAAAACCGACGCATCGGCCTCGCTGGGTGCCTCGTTCGCCGACGCCCTGGCGGCTAAGGACTTCGATCAGATCCGTGGCCTGCTCCATCCCGAGATCGACTTCCGCGGCCTCACCCCGCGGAAAAACTGGGAGGCGTCAGACCCCGACGCGGTGATCGGCTCGATCCTGCGCCAGTGGTTCGAGGACTCCGACGAGATCGAGGAGCTCGTGCAGGTGGAGACCGACTCCTTCGCCGATCGCGAACGGGTCGCCTACCGCTTTCGCGTGCGTAACCCGGAAGGGCTTTTCCTGGTCGAGCAGCAGGTCTACCTCAGCGAGCGCGACGGCCGGATCGGCTGGATGCGCACCCTCTGTGCCGGTTACCGGCCGATCGAGGAGGACTGAGCCGATGGCCGACGTCGCCGCCGCCAACCAGGAGGCGACCGACGCCTGGAGCGGCCCGCTCTTCGAGCGCTTCGTCCGCTTCCGCCCCTATGTCGCCGAAGGGCTCGGCGCCCACGGCGAGGTCGCGATGGCGGCCCACCCGCCAAGGCCCGGCGACCGCGTCCTCGACATCGGCTGCGGCTTCGGCGACACCACGCTGCGGCTGGCCGAGCTGGTCGGCGACGGCGAGGTGGTCGGGATCGACGTCTCCGAGCCCTTCGTCGACCTTGCCCGCGAAGAGGCCGCGGCGGCGCGAGTCGCCAACGTCGACTACCGGCTCGGCGACGTGCAGATCGCCGACCTCGGCGGCCCCTATGACTACGTCTTCTCGCGCATGGGGATGATGTTCTTCGCCAACCCGGTGCAGGCGCTGCGCAACGTGCGGGCGGCGATGCGGCCGGGCGGACAGCTCTGCGTGGTCGTTTGGCGGCGCAAGCTCGACAACCCCTGGGTCTGGGAGGCCGAGCAGGTGGTCGAGCAGTACCTCGAGCACCCGGAGGAGACCGACGAGCCGACCTGTGGGCCGGGGCCGTTCTCGATGGCCAACGCCGATACGATCTCCGAGCAGCTGGCGATCGCCGGGTTCGAGGCGATCGAGCTGCGCCGCAGTGATCTGCCGATGCCGATGGGGTCGCTCGACGATGCCGTCGACCTGACGATGGCGATCGGGCCGGCGGGCGAGGTGCTGCGGCTGTGGGGCGAGCGGGCGGAGGAGATCCGCCCGCGGATCGCGAGCGAGATCCGCGCCGCGCTGGAGCAATTCGAGACCGCGGACGGTGTCCGGGCGCCGGCCTCGACCTGGATCATCTCGGCGCTGGCTTGAGGGACGGGGTCTGGGGACCCCCTCTCTCACAACAGCAGGGAGGTTCGTTCGGGGGTCCCCAGACCCCGTCTCACGCGGCGCGTTCAGTGGCTGCGAGCTCGTAAGCGGCGCGCAACCCTTCGCCGAAGGCTCTGACCGCGTTCAGCTCGCTCGGGTTCTCGGCCCCGCCGACGACCCGGTGGGGGACCCCGAGCTGTTCGAGCAGGGGCCGCAGCTCATCGCAGCGCTCCTGTCCGGCGGCGATGACGACCCGGTCGGCGGCAATCGTCTCCACCGTCCCGTCATCGAGCTCGATCTCGATCCCGTCCGCGGTGATCCGGCGATACGAGAGCCCGGTGCGCGTCTCGACCCCGGCGCGCTTCAAAGCATCGAGCCACACCCAGCGCGTCGTGATCCCGATCCCGCTCCCGACCCGTCCCGAGCGTCGCAGAAGCGTCACACCCACCCCACCACCTAAGCCTTTGCTGTGGCGAGAAATTGTCTCTATACGACAATAAGTCGCCTCGGCCGGCGGAGCGACCCCGAAGCGTTTGAAGAAGCCGATTGTGTCGGTTGGTTCGTGGGTCAGAAGGTGCGCCAAGTCGACGCCGATGCCGCCCGCGCCGACGATCGCCACTGACTCTGCGTCGCCGAGGCCCGACTCGAAAGCGCCGGCGTAGTCGACGACGTGGGGGAGGGTCGAGCCGGGGATCTCGACGGACCGGGGGTGGACACCGGTGGCGAGGACGACGCCGACGCAGTCGGCAATTACGTCGCTGTCGTCCTCGCCAACTTCGTGGCCGAGGTGGAGGTGGACGCCGAGGCGCTGGAGCTCGGACTCGAAGTAGGAGATCGTCGCCCCGTAGTCCTCCTTGCCAGGGACCAGGCGAGCCCAGCGGAATTGGCCGCCGAGCTCCTCGCGCGCCTCGTAGAGGTGGACGTCGCCGCCAAGCGTGGCAAGGACGCGCGCGGCCTCGAGCCCGGCGGGCCCGCCGCCAATGACGAAGTAGCGAGGGCCTGTCCGCCCGCCGCTCCCCCCGTTGCGTTCGCACCTATCCCCACTATGTGTGGGTAAGTGCGAACGCAACTCGCTGGGGGGCGGGAACTCGACCTCGTAGCCGGATCGCGGGTTCACCAAGCACGACACATGGCCGCCGACCAGCGACCGATCGATGCACGCCTGATCGCAGCTGATGCAGACGTTGACCGCACCGCCGGTCCTGCCCTTCTCGACGATCCGAGGATCCGCCAGGAACGGCCGCGACATCGAAACCATGTCCACTCCACCGCCCGCAAGGATCGCCTCCGCGTCCCGCAGCCGATTCACCCTGTTCCCCGCGATCACCGGCACCGCCGCCATAGCCGCCGTAGTGGCGGCGGTGCCGGTGATCTCCGTGCCATCTCCGAGCGATGCCTTGATCCCTTCCGCCCACGGGACAAACGCCCCCGCGGGCACCGCCCCCTGCACCGTCGGCACCGGCGATTCGTGCCATCCGACCCCGATGTTCAACGCGTCGACCCCGGCGCCGACGAGCGCCGCGGCAAATGCCTCGACCTCCTCCCACGGCCGCGACTCCGGCATCAACTCCGCCCCGGTCATCCGGAACAGCACCGGGAATCCGTCGCCGACCGCCTCGCGGACCGCGCTCGCCACCTCGATCCCGAACCGCATCCGTCCCTCGGCGTCGCCGCCCCAGGAGTCATCCCGGCGGTTCGTCACGGGGGAGAGGAACTGGTCGACCAGGTAGCCCTCGGACCCCATCACCTCGACCGCCGCGAACCCGAGCTCCTGCGCCAGCCGCGCCCCGGCCGCGAACTGCGCGACCACGTCCCACACCTCGTCCTCGCCGAGCGCCCGCGGCTCGACCCGCGACACCCGGCTCGTCACCGCCGAGGGCGCGACGACCTCGCCGGGCGAATCGGCCAAGGCGTAGCGCCCGGCGTGGAAGAGCTGCAGCGCGATCCGCCCGTCGGTCCCCGCCGTCGCGCCCGCGATCTCCGCCAGCGCGGTCGTTTCAGGGTCCGGTAGCCGGACGTCAGGTCGACCACGCCCGGGGGGCCGGCCGAGGATCCCGTAGCTGCCGTCCGCCGCGCCGTCCGCTGACACCGCCCAGCCCCCGGTCACGATCAGCCCGGCGCCCCCGAGCGCGCGCTCGCGGTAGAACGCCGCCAGCCGCTCGCCCGCGTCCTCCATTCCCTCCAACCCCAGATGCATCGACCCCATCACGAGCCGATGCGGGAGTCGCAACCCCCCGATCTCGATCGGGGTGAAGATGTGGTCCAGCGAGCCGCTCGGCTCAGGCATCCCGCTCGGGCAGCCGCAGCGCCTCACCGGCGTCGTCGAAGAACGGCGGCGCGATCACGGTCAGCCCGCCGTCGACGACCAGCGACTGCCCGGTGATGTACTCGGAGCGGGGTTCGAGCAGGAACTCGACCGTGTCGGCGACCTCCTTCACCGTGCCCATCCGCCCCTTCGGGATCTTCGGCAGCACCTTCTCGTGGAGGTCCGGCATCCCGTCGACGTCGTAGAAGTAGGCGCTCGAGTCGCTTTCGATGATCCCGCCGTTGACCGCGTTGACGTTGATCCCGAGCGGCGCGAACTCGATCGCCATGTAGCGGACATAGGCCTCCAGCGCGGCCTTCGCGGCGCCGAGGTTGGCGTAGGTCGGGTAGGCGCGGATCGAGCCGTAGCTCGAAAGCGTCACGATCCGCCCGCCGTCGGTCATCAGGTCGACCGCCCGCTGCGCCCCGAGCACGAAGGAGCGGATGTTCATCGCGTAGGAGCGGTCGAGGTGGTGCAGCTTCAGGTCCTTGATCAGCTTGAAGCTCGACGCCGCCGCGTTGTCGACGAAGTAGTCGAGCTTGCCGAACTCCTCCTTCGCCGCGTCGAAGAGGCGGTCGATGTCCTCGGGGGACTCCATGTCGGCCTGGACCGCGATCGCCCGCCCGCCACGCTCCTGCACCCCGACGACGACCTCCTGCGCCAGATCCTCGTTGACTTTGTAGTTGACGACCACGGAGCCGCCCTGGTCGGCCAGCGAGAGCGCCAGCGTGCGGCCGATGCCGCGCGAGCTGCCGGTGATCAGCGCGACCTTGTCGGCCGCGTAACCATCCCTGGCGGGCTGATCGCCCGCCGAAGCATCAGCTGCCATCAGCCGAGTTCCCGCTCGGCGATCGAGGCATGGACGGGGGCGAAGACCTCGCGGGCGATGATCGTCTTCTGGATCTCGTTGGTGCCCTCCTCGAAGCGCTGCGCGCGCGCGTCGCGGTAGACCCGCTCGATCGGCGAGGAGGCCCAGAAACCGATCCCGCCGTGCGCCTGGAGCGCCTTGTCGGTGACCCGGCCGAGCATGTCGACCGCGGTCAGCTTCGCCATCGAGGAGAGGACCGAGGCGTCGGCCGCGCCCGCCTCCCAGCGCCGCGCCGCGTGCAGGGTCAGCTGCCGGGCGGCTTCGATGTCGGCGGCGTTCTCGGCCAGGGCGAAGGAGATCGCCTGTCGCTGGGAGAGCGGTTTGCCGAAGGTCACACGCCGCGCCGCGTGCTCGGCGGCCAGCTCCTGGGCCCGCCGCGCCAGCCCGACGCAGGTCATCGCGACCGCGATCCGGCTCGGGGTGAGGAAGCCGCCGAAGGCGACCTGGAGGCCCTTGCCCTCCTCGCCGAGCGTGTCGGAGACCGGCACCGGGGCGCGGTCGAAGACCAGGTGCGCGTGGTCGGTCCCGCGCACGCCGAGCGATTCGCCCATGTCCTCGACCCGCACGTTCGGCGTCTCGCGGTCGACCAGCAGCGCCACCGTCCCGTCGGCGCCTTTCGTCCCCGCCAGCCGCGCGAAGAGCAGCCAGCGGTCGCAGCTCACGCCGAAGGTGATCAGGTGCTTCTCGCCGGAGAGGTAGTAGGTGTCGCCCTCGCGCTCGACCTCGCAGCGCAGGTCGGCGCCCGTCCCGGCGGTCGGCTCGGTCAGCGTGAAGGCGACGGTGAGGTCGCCGGTCACCGCCGGCATCACGTAATCGCGGCGTTGCTCCTCGGTCGCGAACTGGTCGACCGAGCGCCACACCCCGTTGGCGACGTGGACGATCATCCTGAGCGACGCGTGCGACATCGCGAAGAGCTCCAGCAGCTCCAGGTAGCGCGAGAAGGGGATGCCGCGGCCGCCGTACTCGACCGGGCCGGCCAGCGAGAGGTAGCCGCGCTCCTTCAGCTCGACCCGCAGTTCCGCCGGCACCGTCCGCTCTGCCTCGATCCGCCGCGTCCACTCCTCGCCCTGATCGGCGATGTAGGCGGCGATCTCCGCCTTCAGCTCCTCGAAGCCCGACTCGTCGAAAGTCTCGGGCAGGGGGATCGCGGCTTGCGGGGTCATCGCACGGGCTCCTTGTCGGTCTCGGTCGGGTTCGGCTCCTCTGGCCGGAGCCCCTTCGCCCGCTCGCGCAGGACGAACTTCTGGATCTTTCCACTCGGCGTGCGAGGCATCTCGTCGAGCGTCTCGACCCGCTCCGGCCAGTAGTGCTTCGACATCTCCGCCGCGTCCAGGTACTCGCGCACCTCGGCGAGGCCGAACTCGCCGGCGAAGTCCGGATCGCGGACGACGAAGGCGCAGGCGCGCTCGCCGAGCCGCTCGTCGGGCATCGCCACAATCGCCACCTCGGCCACCGCCGGGTGCTCGTGCAGCAGCTGCTCGATCTCGGCGACCGGGACCTTCTCGCCGCCCCGGTTGATGATGTCCTTGACCCGGCCGGTCAGCCGCAGGTAGCCGTCGCCGTCGATCGTCGCCAGGTCGCCGGTCCGGTACCAGCCGTCGGCGGTCATCGCGGCGGCGGTCAGGTCGGGACGGTCGAGGTACTCCTCGAAGAGACACCGCGAGGTCACCTGGAAGTTGCCCTCCTCGCCGGGGCCGAGCACCTTGTCGGCATCGTCGACGATCCGGATCCGGGTGCCGGCCAGCGCGCGGCCGTCGGTGCCCCAGACCTTCGCCGGGTCGTCGCCGGGAGCGGCGAGGGCGCCGAGGCAGGACTCGGTCGAGCCCCAGGCGCCGCAGACCGAGGCCGAGAGCACGCTCGTCGCCCGCTCCGCCAGCGCTCGCGGCACCGCGGCGCCGGTGACGACGAAGATCCGCAGCGCCGGCGGCGCCACCTCCTCGCCCGCATCGATGACCCGCACGAGGTCGGCGAGGAACGGCGTCGCCGCCTGCACGAAGGTGCCGTCCCACTCGCGCAGCGCCGCGGCGCCGCGGTGTGGGTCCCAGATGTCCTGGATGACCTGGGTCGAGCCGAGCGCGAAGCTCAGCCACATCCCGTAGAGGAGGCCGGTCTGGTGGGCGAGCGGGGTGGGGATGAAGATCGTGTCGTCGCGGCCGAGGCCGAGGTGCTCGACCTCCATCATCGCGGCGCGGGTGAGCGCGTCGTAGCGGTGGAGGACGCCTTTTGGCTCGCCGGTCGAGCCGGAGGTGAAGAAGAGCTGGGAGAGGGCCGTCGGGCTCGGCTTGCGGGCGGCGATCGCGCCGGCGTCCGGTTCCTGCCCGGCGACGGCGGCGGCGAAGTCGTGCCAGCGCACGCCCTCGGATTTGGGCAGCGCCGGGGCGCCTCCGCCACCGACGACGAGCACGTGCTCGACCGCAAGCGGCCCGTCGCCATCCGCCGACGCGCCGTTGCCGTCGACGCTCGGCGCGCCGCCATTCGCGGCGCCCGCCAGCATTACTGCTGCCTCCGCGGCGTGCTTGCGCTCGCGGAACTCGTCGGCGACGACCAGCACCCGCGCCTTCGAGCGCCGCAACGCGAACCCGATCTCGCGCTCGCGGAAGATCGGCATCAGCGCGCAGCAGATCGCCCCGATCTTCATGCAGGCGAGCGTCAGGATCACGAACTCGCCCCAGTTCGGCAGCTGATAGGCGACCGTCTCGCCCGGCTCGACCCCGAGCTCCAGCAGCAGCAGCGCCGCCGCCTTGTCGGCCTCGCGGTCGAGTTCCTCCCAGGTCCACACCCGGGTGCCGCCCGCCCGCACGTCGACGACCGCGTTCTCGCCCGGCCGCTCGCGCGCCCAGCGCCCGACCCAGTCGACGATCGAGATCTCCGCCGCCTGGTCGATCGCGATCGACTCCACCGCCCGCTGCCCGCCCTCGCCCGCGCCGGTCGCGATCGCGACGCCGGCGGCGGAGCGCTCGCGGTCGTCCTCGATCGAGAGGTCGAGCCCGATCGCCCGCATGTCATCGAGGAAGCCGGGATAGGAGATCCGGTAGGCGTTCGGGTAGGTCAGCGAGCTCTCGCCGCGCGCCCGCGAGGCCGCCACGGTCAGCGCCATGTGCACCCGGTGGTCGTTGAAGCTGGAGAGGGGGGAGCCGGTCAGCTCGCCGGCGATCCCGCGCACCACCAGCTCGTCGCCCTGCTCTTCGACGTCGCCGCCCATCCGGTTCAGCTGCAGCATCGAGACGACCCGGTCGGACTCCTTCAGCCGCACGTGGGCGACGTTGGAGAAGCGGGTCTCGCCCTCGGCGAACTGGCCCATGGTGGAGAGCACCGGCAGCATGTCGGGCATCGGCCGGCAATCGATCTCGACCCCGCGCAGCCGCACCCCGTCGTGGCGCACCCGCATCCCGCCCGCGGCCGGGTCGAGCTCCATCGGCAGCCCCATCTCGGACACCACGTCGAGGAAGTGGGCCTCGGGATGGTCGACCCTGGCGCCGTCGATCTCGCTGACGCCCTTGAAGAAGACGTCGGCGGGGTGGATCGAGGTGGCGGCGAGGCCGAAGGCGAGCGAGCCGATGTCGGGCGGCAGGGTGATCTCGGCGGCGCGGGCGGTCTGGTTCGGCTCGATCTCGAAGCGGCGCCAGTCGTCGGACACGCCGACCTCGAGGCCGAAGTCCCGCATCATGTTCACGGTCAGCTCGACGTAGGGCTGCTCGTTCAGCGTGCCCTCGACTTCGATCGTTGTCGGTCCGCTGGCGAACGGGGCGACGATCAGGAGGCCCGAGATCCACTGCGAGAGCGTCCCCGCGATCGATACCCGGCCGCCGCGCGGGCGCTTCGGCTGGACCGTGATCGGCGGCGTCGCGTTGGCCGAGGAGAGCTCGATCCCCATCGCCCCGAGCGCTTCCAGCAGCGGTCCGACCGGGCGGCGCTGGAAGTACTTCTGGCCGGTGATCGTGACCGGCGCATCGGCCAGCGAGGCGAGCCCGACCATGAAGTAGAGGGTGGTCCCGGAGGAGCCGACCGAGACGGTGTCGCGGAGCGGCCGGTAGGGGAGCCCGCCGCGCACCAGGAAGCCGTCGGCGGTCCGCTCGATCTCGGTGCCGAGGCCGGTCAGCACCTCGATCGTCGACTGCACGTGGCGCGCCGCCACGCCGCCTTTGATCCGGCTCACGCCCTCGGCCAGCGACGCCAGCATCAGCGCCCGGTGGGCGTGGTACTTGGACGCGGGGACCGAGATTTCACCTTCGAGGCGTCCCGAGGTATCCCGAACATAAAGATGCACTGCCCGAGACCGTATATGGGGGGCCAGTCGCCAGGCGGCGCGGCGTACCCCGTCCGGGCGGTCCGCGGCGCGGCCTCAGGCACCAAACAGCGATAATCGGTTTTCGTGAACGCTCGGTGCCGTCCGCAGTGAATCCAGCAGGGGACCCAGTCGTCACCGGACTTGGCGCGCTCACTCCGGTCGGCCTCGATGCGCCCTCGACCTGGAAAGCGCTTGTCGCCGGGCAATCGGGGATCGGCCCGATCACCCAGTTCGACGCCTCCGGGCTGGCGACGCGGATTGCCGGCGAGGTGACCGGATTCGATCCGGTGGAGACGCTGGGGGCGAAGCGGGCGCACCGCACGGCCCGCTTCTCGCAGCTGGCGATCGCCGCGTCGCGCGAGGCGGTCGCCGACGCGGGCCTCGACGTGGCGGGCGAGTCCGACCGGGTCGGGGTCGCGATCGGCAGCGCCGTGGCCGGGACCCCGGAGACCGAGCGCAACGTGCGGGCGCTGCTCGCGGAGGGGCCGCGCGCCGTCAGCCCCTTCTACGTCGCCTCGACGATCTTGAACATGGCGGGCTGCGAGGTGGCGATCGACCTCGGCGCCCACGGCCCGGTGACCGCCAGCTCGCTCGCCTGCGCGACCGGCACCTATTCGGTGTTGGAGGCGCGGCGGCTGATCATGAGCGGCGAGGCCGACGTGGTGATCGCCGGCGGGGCGGACGCCGGGATCAACGAAGCGGTCCTCGCCGGGCTCTCCAACATGGGCCCGCTCTCGGAGAACAACGACGACCCGGCGGGCGCCAGCCGTCCATTCGATTCCGACCGCGACGGCTTCGTCTTCGGCGAGGGCGCGGTGGTGATGGTGATCGAGTCGGCCGAGCACGCGGCCGCCCGCGGGGCGACGAGCTACGGCAAGGTCGCCGGCGGCGCCCTCACCTCCGACGCCTTCCACATGAGCGCGCCCGAGCCGAGCGGCGACTACGCCTCGGGCGCGATCCGCCTTGCCCTCGAGCGGGCCGGCATCGCCCCGGAGGAGCTCGGCTACATCTGCGCCCACGGCACCGCGACCCGCGCCAACGACACCTCCGAGAGCCGCGCCATCCGCGCCGCCCTCGGCGACGCCACCGACAGCATCCCGGTCAGCTCACCCAAGTCGATGGTCGGCCACCTGATCGCCGCCGCCGGGGCGCTCGCCGGCATGGTCTGCCTGCTCTCGATGCGCGACGGCGTGATCCCGCCGACGATCAACCTCTCCAACCCGGATCCCGAGTGCGACCTCGACCACGTCGCCCTCACCGCCCGCCAGGCCACCCCCGCCGCCGCGATCGCCAACGCCTTCGGCTTCGGCGGCCAGAACTGCGTCGTCGCCTTCCGCCGCGCCTAGGAGGGGTTGACGAAACGATTGGCGAAAGTCTTGCGCCGACCGTTTCCGTAGTTCACGTTCCGCCGAGATAAAGAAATGGCGGGGGCGCCGCTCTAACGGCCCCCCGCCCGGCAACAGGAGCGTGAACCCCTGATGCATCCCAACCGTAACGCGGACGCCCGTATGCAGCGGGCCGTCCTCGGCCTCGCCCTGTACGAGCACCCGAACCCCCTCACCCTCGATGACCTGGCTCGTCAGATCGGTTCGCAGGATGCCGTGGTGCGCGCCGTGGCAGAACTGACTGCCGTAGGCCTCCTGCGAGAGGACGGAGGGACCATCGTCCCCGCCGACGCCGCGCTCCACTTCGACCGGCTCGACTCGTGACCCCGGCCCAGAAGGTCGGCCACAACGTCAGGCGGATCAGGCGGGCGGCCGACCTGACCCAGGAGGTCGTCGCCGAAAGGGCCGGCATCCACCGGACCATGATGAGCCTCTACGAGTGGGGGGAGCGCGAGCCGAAGGTGCTGACGCTGCTGAAGCTCGCCGGGGCGATCGGCGTCGAGCCTGCGGACTTGCTCGCGGGGGTCACGTGGGAGTCGGGCAGGCGCCGCTTCGTGGTCGAGCAGGCGGCATGACGATCAACGAGCACGACGCGAAGCTGTTTGGCCGCAACCTCTACCTCGCCCGCCGGCGCCGAGGGCTCTCCGGGGAACGGCTCGCCGAACTCGCCGGGATGAGCCGCGACGGCATTTACAAGCTGGAGTTGGGCATTCGCTCGCCGAGGCTCGCGACGTTGCTCGCGCTGGCCGACGCGCTCGGCATCGGCCCCTGTGACTTGCTGAAGGGGCTGCGCCCGTAGGGCGCGCGGTCCACCGCCCGCGCCCGTGAGAGGGCGCACCCCAGCTTGGTCAGGATCGTCAGGTCGGCATGGAGCCGCACCCGGTCGATGCCACGGACCCGCAACGGGCCGAGCCCGTATTCGTGCTTGAGCCTGCCGAACTCCCTCTCGACCGCCGCGCGTTTGCGGTAGGTCGCCTTCCAGCGCGCCGACTCTCGCGGCATCAGCGGGTGCAGCCGGTCGGCCTTGACCCACGTCGAGGCCGGGCGGCACTCGCCGGTCGGGCAGCGCCACTTGGAGGCGCCGCGCTTTCGGTCGGCGCCGGCGAACGTCCATACGCCGTGCGAGCACGACGGCGGTTCATGCTCGCCGCGCTTCACGTCAGGCGTCTGCCGCAGCGGGATCACCGGCAGGCAGTCGCGCTCCATGCACTGGTCATAGACGGTGCGCTGGTCATAGCCCTTGTCCATCGCCGCGCTGACCGCCATCGCCCCGCGCCGCCGCGCCGTTTCGATCAGCGGGATCGCGAACCGCGTTTCGTTCGCCTTCGCAGTCTCGACCGACCACGCGACGGGCAGCCCAGTCGAGGTGCAGACCGCAGCATGGAGGCGGTAGCCGAAGAAGCCGCCGCCCCTGCGGGTCGATACCGCCGAGCGGTGGCCCCAGGAGGCGTCGGGGTCGGTGTGCCAGTTGCGTTCGGTGTCGCTGTTCTTGCTGACGTAGCGCTGGCCGTTCGCGTAGGCGGGCATGTCGCTCGCGTCGATGGCGAGGTCGCGGCCGTAGGTCGGCAGCTTCGTCCGGAGTCCTTCGACCACGCCGTCGATGCAGCGCTCGACCATCTCGCCGTTGTCGCGCAGCTTGGCCGCGAATCGATACGCGGCCCACTTCGTCGGCGGGTTGCCCTCGCAGCCGAGGACGCGCTGCAAGCGCCAGTGCTCCTCGACCAAGGCGACGGTTCGGGTCCAGGTCGGCAGCGCGTAAACGCTCTTGACGAGGCAGAGCCCGATCATCGTCCGGATCGGATATCCGGGGCGGCCCGTCCAGCGGGTCGCTTCGAGGCTCGCGATCAAACCCGCTATCTCGGGGGTTTTAAGAAGTCCGTTCAACTCGGCGGATGCCGAGCGTCCTGCTACGTTGGCTGAGGCCAAGGAGCCACAATCTCCTGGGTCCAGACCCCCGACTGTTCCACCAGTGCGGGGGTCGTTTTTCGGCTTGCTAGAGCGAAAAACTACCGATTCAATCGGACGGAGAAACCGCACGGCCAAGCGGTTGATCAGCCCCGAAAATTCGCAGGTCGAGGGGCAGGAACGGGCTCGGGCGCAGAGAAGCAGGACCCGTTCCGCAACGATGCCGCTCGGGTAGTCGAGATAAGTTGCAAGTGCCTCCGCTGGGATTCGAACCCAGATGCCCTGAGGGGAGCGGCCGATTGATAGTCGGCTGTGTCTGCCAGTTCCACCACGGAGGCGTATGTAGGGCGGGAACGGAGCGCTACAACGCTCCGCCCCCGCCTGCCGGGGGTGGCGGACCGGGGTCAGGGGTCAAATCCGAAAGCCCGGTCCGCACTCTCAAACTCTGGACATCACCACTCCTTCGCGTTCATGCAACGGGGACGATCTGCCCGTTGCTGGAAGGGGGGTGATCCCGCCGTTTTCAGGCAGGCATCAGCGCGGCCCGGGAGGCCGAAGTTCGAAGATATGGAGGGGCTCGTTAAGCCACTATGGGTATTGACGTTGCCGTGCCGCATCGTTGTCCGATCGTCATCTGTTTCCCTGAATGACTCATCTTGGCCTCCCGCTTTCCACTGAACTTGTAAATCCGGGGATGCCCCCGGGTGTCCCTCTGGCTGCCCATTGGAATAGCAGTCGCCGATGACGGATCTTTGGCGCACGAAAAAGAGGCGGCCCCCGTCGAAGATCGGGGACCGCCTCGCAACGTCTTAGCCAAAGACACCCGAACAATCGGACGGGGGCAAGGTGACGCTGACCCCGGACAGCAAAACGTATGTTCGCGTGGTGGCCACTTACAGAGCCAAATGCGCCGTCGTACAACGGTCGAAAAGCGCCCGCATAGTCCTTAACCGCCGCGTACCCCTATATGCGGGCGGCAGGCAAACCGTCCAGGACGGTTCGGAACCCCTCTCCCCGGAAAGGCGGCATTTTCCGGCGCCCGCTGAATCGCCTGCAAATAGCGAGAAATCCTCAGACCTTGCCGCCGTGCGAGTAGCGCTGGCATGGCGCCCCTGCTGCGACCAGGTCGAGGGGACATTGTCCATGAAGAACTGCTTGGGGTAGCCCCACCCTGAAAGAGAGGTATCCGTGAAATCACCGGCCCTGTGAACCCGCAGCCAGAGCGGCTTGCGGAGTTTCGCCAATCCCTCCTAGGCGCGGCGCGAGCTCAGCCGCGGCAGCTCGGGCGGAGCTTCGACCAGGAATCTGCCCTCGCCGACTGCCGCCGGTTGCCAGAGGATCCCCTCGAACAGCGCCTCGACCGGCACGTCGAGCGCGCCGGCGAGCCGCACCACGGTCTCCAGGAGCGGCTGGCGCCTGCCGCTCTCGAGCAGGGTGATCTGGGTGCGGTGGATCCCGGCCCTGTCGGCGACGTTCTCCTGGCTCAATTTTCTGGCCTGGCGGATCCGTAGGAGGTTCTCGCCGAATCGCTCCGATGCGTCCATCTTTGGAGGTTTTTCTGCTCGGTGGCAATGGAACAGAGGCTGGAGTCGGAAATAGGGATTTTGGAAGTTCCGGATGGTATTGTCTGCATTACACTACGGGCAGCAGACGACATGAAATGCATCGCACAGACAGTTGCAACCCGCTTTTCACGCGCCTTTCGTTAGACATCCGTGTGACTTTTGCCGAGATTAAAACCGTGACCACCAGCCTTGAGGCCGCTACCCTGGAAGACGTGTCAGGGCTCGATTTCAAGACCCCTTTCGACGAGCTGGGCGAGCTCCGCTCGGTCTTGACGACCCAGGAGATCGGCGAGCTGACCGGCCTTCGGCGGGAGACGATCTCCCGGGCCCGTCGCGACAGCCGCTTCCAACGGCGAACCGAGAAAGCCATCGGCGACCTCTACCTGGTGGTCACGCGGATGCGCTCGATTCTCGGCGATGACCTCGGCCAACTCGCCGCGGTCCTGCGTCGACCCCAGGCCGCCCTCGGCGACCGCTCGATCGCCGATCTGATGAAGGAAGGGAGGGTGGACCTGGTCCTCGAGCACCTCGCCGTCCCGGAGCCGGCGCCGTCGACCACGCTCTGGCCGGGTGCGGACTCGGCGGCGGACGTCGAGGCCTACCTGGCCGGCGATCCCGAGCTTGCCGCCCGCCTGCCCGAGATCGAAGCGAGAGTCCGTGAGCACTTCGGTCCCGAGGTGCGGATCGAGCGCGGGCTCGACATCGAACCTGGGTCACCGGTGATCGGCTTCTCGCTGCGGGCGTATAACGGCCTGTCGTTCGACGAGAACCTGACCCGACTCACTGCCGTCTTGATGGATCGAGACCTCCTGGAACCGGTGGCGGACCGACTGACGATCGGCTTCCTGTGAGCGCCATCTGGAACGAATACGTCGTCCTTGCCGACGACCTGGCGGCGCACGCCTCGGAGGCGTGGCAGCGAAGCGCCGTCAGTCGTGCCTACTACGGCGCCTTCAACTCAGCCCGTCGCTGGGTCGAAGCAAACGTCGGGCCGATCGACCATGGGTCTGCCCATCGGCAGGTGTGGCTGACCTTCAAAGCTCCCGTTCACGCCACCGAGGGCACGCGCGCCAATTGGCTGAAAGTGGGCGAGCTCGGCGACGAACTGCGCCGGCTACGCAACCGTGCCGACTACCTCGACGACCTGCCAGACCTCGATCGCCACGCCCCGGAAGCAGTCGTCGCAGCGAAGCGGATCCTCGCGCTCCTCCCCGAACTCGAGCTCGCCGACTGACTTCTGGCTGACGGTACTTATTCGGTACTTGACTAGTTCTTAGTGGTGCTCCAGCCTTGACGCTCGTTGGCGGCGGAACGTGACATGTGCTGGGGTGGGGCGGCGCTGGGGCTGCTCTCCTTGGTCCTGCTCTGGTTCGTCCTCCTGCCCTCGGGGCAGGCGGCCGCGTTGAGCGGCCCCCAGAAGATCACCTTTGGTGAGTACGGCGAAGGCACTCCGATCTCGACCCAGTACCAGGGCCAGGGGGTGATCTTCCAAGAAGAAGACGATGACGGTTACCCGTACATCGATTGGGACGGGGTCAGCGACGAAAACCCGGTCCTCTCAGGCCCAGGCGGGTTCGGCTCGACGATCAAAGCGGAGTTTGTCGAGCCCGGGACGATCCTGCCGCAGCCAGTCGAAAACCTGGGCATGGATGTCGGCTTCATCAATGAACCGGGTTCGACGGTGCTGACTGTGGAAACGAGCACCGGGCCCCACGACATCTACGCCGACGATTACGGCTTCAACCATCTGTCGTTCGCGGCGAACAACATCATCGGCTTCCGGGTCGAAAACGTCGGCTATGAGGAAGCGGGCTGGGAGATCGACAACCTTGAATACACGCTTCCGGCGCCCCCGACGATCGCGCCCGCCCCCGTCGCGCCGACCCCGCCGCCGATCGGCGATCCCTCGGCCTGCCCTTCGGTGAACGGGCCGATCTGGAAGCAGGTCCTCTCGCTCTACACCTGTAAGACCATGCAGAGGACGAAGTGCGAGATCGCCCTTGTGCTGAACTTCCCCGACCTGAAATGGCTGAAAGGTGCCGATGGCCTCTACGACCTGGCGAGAGTCGCCCAGAAGGACAAGGGCCTCCTCCCGGCGGCACGGCTCTACAACAAGATCTACACGATCAAGCTGCTGCCCGGTGCGCCGAAGGGCTTCCAGACCGCGGGTCAGATCAGAGGCAAGTTGGATGGCATCCACAAGGTCAGCGACGCGATCAAGATGCTCCCTGACCTGAAGAAGGCGATGAACAAGGAGGACTTCGTCGCCATCTTCAACCTCATGGTCGACTTCTTCGGCGTGCGGCCCTGCGTCGACCTGATCACCAGCTGGTAGCGGCGCTCAGAGCGCGCGTTCGTAAACGCGGTACTTCTTCACCACGCGGCCGTTCATCGCTTCGAGGCCGGAGTTCATCGCGTGGTTGGTCTCGAGGATGAATCCGGCCTCGCCGTGTTTGAGGCGGGTGCGGGCGGCGGCTTCGAAGTGTTCGACGTAGAGGAGGGCGGCGACGCCGGTGTGCTGCCACTCGGGCTTGACGCCGAGGAAGCCGACGCGGAGCTGGTCGGTGGTGCGGTTGCGCATCAGGAAGTCCCACCAGCCGTGGGGGAGGAGCTTGCCGCCCATCCGCTTCTGCATCTGGTTGCCGTCCATCACGGTGATCGCCATCGCGATCGTCTCGCCGTCTTTTTCGGCGACCATGAACCATTCCGGCGAGTAGACGAGCTGGAGGTCGAACGCGTAGGCGTCGAGGTCCGCCTTCGAATAGGGGACGAAGCCCCAGTTCTCCGACCAGGCCGAGTTGTAGACCTCGGCGAACTTGTCGAGGTCCTTGCGCAGGGTGCGCCGCGTCATTTTGCGCACCTCGACGCCGTACTTCTCGCGGCAGCGCTGGGCCAGTTTCTCGATGATCGGCTTCATCGAGGCGCGGTCGTCGATCGAGAGCTTCCAGGAGAGCAGGTCCATCGCCTTCTCCAGCCCGGCCTCCTCGCAGCGGTGCTGGTAGTAGGGCGGGTGCCAGTTCTGGCGGACCAGCGGTTCGAGCTCGAACCCCTCGATCAGGACCCCGGCTTCGTCGTTCAGCGAGAAGTTCATCGGCCCCAGCATCTGGTCGCAGCCGCGCGCAAGCAGCCACGCTTCCGCGGCCGCCAGCAGCGCCCGCAGGATCTCCGGATCGTCCTCGAACTCGAGGAAGCCGAACATCCCCGTCCGGCCGCCGTGGAACTGGTTGTAGGCGAAATCGATCTGGGCGGTGATCCGGCCGACCACGCGGCCGTCGCGGCGGGCGAGGAAGTACTCGGCCTCGCCGTGCTTGAAGTAGGGATTCAGCTTGCGGCTGAGGAAGAGGTTGCGCTCCAGTTTGAGCGGCGTGATCCAGGGGGTCCCGTGGTGCAGGCGAAAGGGCAGGTCGGTGAATTCGCGCACGGCGCGGCGGCCCTTCACGCTGGTGATCTCGACCCCCACGGTCGCGAAACCTACTGCCTGGGGCGCAATAAGTCCCCGAACGGGGACTAATCCGGATCTACGTGAACTTCGCTTCGACTTCTGCGAGGAAGGCGTCGAAGAGCCGTTCGAAGGCGTCGCCGTCGAGGCTGATTTCCTCGCCCTCGGCGAAGCCCAGGACCGAGGACTCCGGCGACAGCTTGATCCCTTTCGGGATCGCCACCACCGAGCCGTGCTCGGTCACCGACGCGGCCAGCACCCGGACCTCGTTCAGGGGGTTGCCATCGCGCCCTTCGACCTTCGGGTTGCGCAGCTCGAACCAGCGGTCGAGCGCGGGCAGCAGCTGGTTCCAGGCCGCCGACCCGGCCCCGACCCGGCGCAGCTCCTCGACCGCCGCCCCGACCGACTCGCGGCAGGCGGCGACGTAGTGGCGGTCATATCCGGTGCGGAGCAGCATCGGCCTAGCTGAACTCGATCACGCTGCGGATCCCGTCCTGGGCCTCCATCAGGTCGAAGCCCCGGTTCACTTCGTCGAGCGTGAGCTTGTGGGAGATGAAGGGCGTGACGTCGATTTCGCCCGCCATCGCGCGATCGACCAGCACCGGGACCTGATCGCGGCCCTTCACGCCGCCGAAGGAGGAACCGGCGAGGCGGCGGCCGGTGATCAGGAGGCGGGGCACGACGTCAAGCGTCTCGCCCTTGCCGGCGACGCCGGCCACCGTGCAGAGGCCCCACGCCATCCGCGTCGCCTCCAAGGCTTGTTGCATCACGGCGACCAGGCCGGTCGCCTCGAAGGTGTAGTCGGCGCCGTATTCGCCGTCGGTCATCGCCAGGATCTGCTGCACCGCCTCAGGCCCGCCGATCATCGTGTCGGTCGCGCCCTGCCCTTTGGCGAGCTCGAGCCGGTCCTCCGACATGTCGACGCAGATGATCCGTTCCGCGCCCTGCAGCCGGCAGCCGGCGACCGCACCCAGGCCGACCATCCCGGCACCGAAGATCACGCAGGTGGTCCCCGCTGCGACCTTCGCCGTGTTGATCGCCGCGCCGAGCCCGGTCGAGAGCCCGCAGGCGAAGAGCGCGATGTGCTCGAAGGGCGCCTCCGGGTTGACCTTGGCCAAGGCGATCTCCGGCATCACCGTGTACTCGGCGAAGGTCGAGCAGCCCATGAAGTGGCGGATGTCCTCGCCCTCGCGGGAGAGCCGCACCGAGCCGTCGGGCAGGTGCCCGAGGTTCTGCTCGGCACGGATCGCCATGCAGAGGTTGGTGCGCGGGTCGACGCAGTGGACGCACTCGCCGCATTGGGGCGAGAAGAGGGTGACGACGTGGTCGCCGGGCGCCACCGAGGAGACCCCCTCGCCGACCTTCTCGACCACGCCGGCGCCCTCGTGCCCGAGTACCGCCGGCGCGTAGCCGGATGGGTCGGCCCCCGAGGCCGTGTACATGTCGGTGTGGCAGACCCCGCAAGCTTCGAGCCGGACCAGCACCTCGCCCGCACGCGGCTCCGCCAACTCGACCTCCTGGACGGCAAGCGGCTGCCCGAACTCCTCCAGGACCGCGGCACGGATCTTCACTTTGGCTCTCCTTCTGTAGGTACGCTGCGACCAGCACCGATCCTAATGTCCGTCCGATTTCTCAACATCCGTCTACGTCCATAAGTGGTTCTAAGCACGGGAGTACGGATGCCGACACCGAGGAGATGCCGATCTTCACGCACGCCAGATTCCCCGCACGTCTCGCATTCGCGCTGCTCGCCCCGCTGAGCGCGGTGGCGGCGTTCTTTGCCTTCGGAGCACCCGGGGCGCAGGGCGCCCCGACCTGCCAGGGCAAGCCGGCGACGATCGTCTCCAACGCGGCGACGATCACCGGCACCAAAGCCCCCGACGTGATCGTGGCCGGCCCCGGCGACAACACGATCCGCGGCGAAGGCGGCAACGACACGATCTGCGGCGGCGAAGGCAACGACACGATCGACGGCGAACGCGGCGTCGACGCGATCTACGGCGAAGGGGGCGACGACACGATCGAAGGCGAACGCGGCTCCGACACCCTCGACGGCGGCCCCGGCGACGACAAGGTCATGGGCGGGCGCGGCTCCGACGAAATCGAAGGCGGCGACGGCTCCGACCTGGTCGAGGGCGAACAGGGCAACGACAAGGTCAACGGCGGCGCCGGCGACAAAGACCTGGTCGAGGGCAACCAGGGCGACGACACGCTCGAAGGCGGCGCCGGCAACGAAGACGTGATCATCGGCAGCACCGGCAACGACAAGATCGACGGCGGTCCCGGCGAACACGACATCGCCGACTACGCGGGCACCGGCGGTGGCGTCACGATCAACCTCGGGTCGCAGTCGGTGTCGGGCGCCGAGAACGAGCAGTTGACCGGGATCGAGGACGCGATCGGCGGCTCCGGGGGCGACACCTTGATCGGCTCCTCCGAATCCAACCGGCTCGACGGTGGCCCCGGCAACGATCATCTCGAGGCGGCCGGCGGCGGCGACGCGGCCTTCGGCGGCCCCGGCACCGACCAGTGCACGGGTGGCTTCAGCGAAGAAACCTCCTGCGGTCCGTCGGCCGGCGCCGACGGCCTGGCGGTCGAAATCTACGAGTCGATCGACGGCAAGTCGACGCTGATCCTCACCGGCAGCTCGAACAACGACCAGGCGACGGTCGGCTACTCGGCCGGCCAGTACGCGATCAGCGGCTCCGACGTCACCAACGGCGACCCGACCAACCCCGACTGCACCGGCAGTGGCACGCTGACCTGCAGTGGCAAGGTCGACGCGATCGAAGCGACGCTCGGCGCCGGCGACGACGAACTGACGATCGGCCAGAGCGTCCCGCACTCGGTCAGCTCGACCCTGGAAGGCGGCACCGGCTCCGACAAACTCGTCGGCGGCCCGGCCAATGACGTCCTCTACGCGGGCGAAGACAGCAGCCCCGACACGCTCGAAGGGGGCGGCGGCAACGACGTCCTCTACGGGGTCAACATCTTCCACCCGAAGAAAGACTCGGGCCCGGCGACGATGAACGGCGGCGGCGGCTCCGACCTGATGATCGGCGGCCAGCCCTGCGACGGGGACACCTTCAACGGTGGCCCCGGCGCCAACGACAGCGCCTCCTTCGCCCGCGTCCACAACTCGGGCGTGGCGGTCGAGGCGACGATCGGCGGCTCGGTCACCGATCCCGACGGTGGCAGCTGCAACGCCGGCCACATCGACTCCTCGACCGAGAAGATCGAGGGCTCGCCCGGCAACGACATCCTCACCGGCGACAACGGTCCCAACACGCTGCTCGGCCGCGGCGGCAACGACAAGCTGGACGGCAAAGGCGGCGTCGACGACTGCAACGGCGGTGGCGGCTACAACACCGCCGTCAACTGCGAGAAAGAGGCCCAGATCCCCTGACCCTCCTCGGGTAGCTTGGGGAGATGCCGGACAACGACCCCGAGATCGCGGTCGTCCTCGCCGCCTACGAGGCCTTCGCCCGCGGCGACGCCGCCGCGGCGACCGCCGACATGGACCCGGAGGTCGAGTGGGTTGAGCCGATCTCCTTCCCCGGCGGCGGTCGGCGGGTCGGCCCGGCCGCGGTCGCCGAGTACCTGGAGGCCTCGCGAGCGGGCTGGAAGCACCTCACCTCGGAGCCGACCGCGACCCGGGTAGGGCCGGAGATCGTCGTCGTCCACCGCCTCCACGGGATCCTCCTCGACGGCACCCCGAGCGAGGTCGAGGTCGCCGACGTCTTCCGCTTCCGCGAGGGCCGGATCGGCCGCATGCGCGCCTACGAGGCGCCCGAGGAGGCCTTTGCGGCGGCGCCGCTACGGCGCTGGATCGACGCCTATCGCGACGCCTGGGAGTCGAACGATCCGGCCGCGATCGCCAACCTCTTCGCCATCGACGGCATCTACCGGATCGAGCCTTGGTGGATCCAGACCGGCCGCGAGGAGATCGTCGCCGGCTGGCTCGACCACGCCGACAAGCCCGGCGACACGCGCTTCCACTGGTGGCACGTCGCCCGCGACGGTGATCTCTGGATCGTCGAGGCGCGCACCAGGTACGAGAACCTGGATCGCGACTACGCCAACCTCTGGCTGGTCGAGCTCGACGACGAGGGCCGCGCCCGCGCCTTCACCGAGTGGTGGAAGCAGTTCCCCGACGACGCAGCCGGTTGAAGCGGCCGTCTTTGAGGATCCGCTTCGCCGCGTTGTGACCTGAGGCCGCCATCACGCCGCCGCCCGGGTGGGTGCCGGCGCCGCAGAGGTATAGCCCCTGCACCGGCGTGGCGTAGCCGGCCAGGTAGGGGGAGGGGCGCATGAACGCCATCTGGTCCATGCTCTGCTCGCCCTGGAAGATCGAGCCGCCGGTGAGGCCGAAGATCCGCTCGATGTCCGGCGGGGCGAGGACCTCACGCTCGAGGATCGCGTCGGGGATGTTCGGCGCGTACTTGGCCAGGTGCTCGACGCAGGCGTCGGCGTATCGCTCGCGCGCGCCCTCCGGCCAGCCCGCCTCGTCCGGGGGTCCGTACTGGGTGAACATCGTCATCACCCAGGTGCCATCGTCGGTGAGGCTCGAGTCGATCGCCGAGGGCAGCTCGGCCTCGACGTACGGTTCGGCGGCCGGTTTGCCCGCCTGGGCTTCTTGCCAGGCCCGCTCGAGGTAGTCGATCGAAGGACAGAGGTTGACCCCGGTGTGGCGGAGCGTCTCCTGCATCGCGTCATCGACGCCGACGTATTTCGGCGGTTCGGAGAGGATCATGTTGATCTTCACCGAGCCGCCACGGGTGCGGAAGCGGTGCATGTCCTCGACGATCTCGGCCGCGAAGTTCTCCTCCCCGGCCAGGTCGAGAATCGTGTTCTTGGGGTGGGCGCCGGAGGCGACGATGGGGGCGTGCAGCACCTCGCCGGAGGCCAGCGTGACGCCGACCACGCGTTCGCCCTCGATGTCGATCGAGGCGACCTCGGCGTCGGTGCGGATCTCGGCGCCGGACGCGCGGGCGGAGGCGGCGATCGCCTCGCTGATCGCACCCATGCCGCCCATCACGTGCCCCCAGGAGCCTTTGGCCCCGTTCAGTTCGCCGAGCGCGTGGTGGAGGAGGTTGTAGGCGGTGCCGGGGGTGTTCGGTCCGGCCCAGACGCCCACAACGCCGGTCGAGGCGATCGAGCCCTTGATCGCATCGTGCTCGAAGTACTCGTCGAGCATGTCGGCGACCGACATCGTGAACATGCGGACCAGCTCGTGGACGTCGCGGCGGGAGAGGCCGGCGGCGCGGGCTCCCTCGCGGGCGAGCGAGAGGAGGTCACCGGGCTTCTTCGAGCCGAGCGCCGGCGGTTCCCGCAGCAGCATCGGACCGAGGAAGTCGGCGACCCGGAAGAGCCGCTCTTCGAAGGCGACGAAGTTGTCGGCGTCGTGGGCGCTGATCGGACGGATCGAGTCGGCGGTGGCGGCCGGGTCGTCGTAGAACACCACCGGGCCCTCCGGGGTGAGCGCCGCGTAGGCCGGGTCGAGCGGCACGGCGTGGTAGCCGAAGTCTTCGAGCCGCAGGTCCTTGACCACCTTCGGCTGCAGCATCGAGACGACGTAAGAGGCGCGCGAGACGCGCCGCCCCGGCCAGAGTTCCTCGGTCACGCAGGCACCGCCGAGGATCGGCCGCCGCTCCAGCACGAGCACCTTCTGACCGGCTTTCGCGAGATACGCGGCGGTGGTCAGCCCGTTGTGACCGCCGCCGACGACGATCGCGTCGTAGGAGCCGGAGGAGCCGCCGTTCGAGGAGTTCGCCGCAACACGGCCGGGCGTGGGGGCATGCGTCTCGGTGGTCGCCATGGGCGCCAGCCTACCATAACTTTGTGAAATTGACTACAAGGTAAACCAGCGTAGACTGCGGTCATGGACAACCGCCTGCAGGACCTCGCCAAGCAGCACCTGATGCTCCACTTCACCGACATGCAGTCGCTGGTCGAGGAAGGGACGACGCTGATCGACCGCGGGGAGGGGGTGTTCGTCTTCGACACCGACGGCCGTCGCTACATCGACGGCCTCTCCGGCCTCTACTGCACCAACCTCGGTCACTCCTACGGCGAGGAGATCGGTGCCGTGGCGGCCGCCCAGATGGCCCGGCTGCCGTTCACCACGAACTGGACCGTCGCCCATCCGCAGGCGGTCGAGCTGGCGGCGAAGCTGGCGGAGCTCGCTCCGGAGGGGATCGAGCGCGCCTTCTTCACCTCGGGCGGGGCCGAATCGGTGGAGTCCGCCTGGAAGCTCGCCGTCCAGTACCACCAGGCGAATGGCGAACCGGCGCGACGCAAGGTGATCGCCCGCCAGGACGCCTACCACGGAGTGACCCTGGGGGCGCTGGCGATGACCGGACTGGAGGAATGCCGGACGCCGTTCGAGCCGCTCGGCGTGCCCGCCGTCCACGTCGCCAACACCAACGGCTACCGACACCCCGAGGGGGCCGACCCGGCGCGCCTGCGGGAGGCGCTGTTGGCGGAGATCGAGGCGACGATCGCGCGTGAGGGGGCCGAGACGATCGCGATGCTGATCGCCGAGCCGGTGCAGAACGCGGGCGGCTGCCTGGTGGCGCCCGACGGCTACTGGGCGGGGCTGCGCGAGATCTGCGACCGCCACGGCATCCTGCTCGTCTCCGACGAGGTGATCTGCGCCTTCGGCCGGCTCGGGACCTTCTTCGGCGCCGATCGACTCGGTTATCGGCCCGACATGATCACGATCGCCAAGGGACTGACCGGGGCCCACTTCTCGATGGGTGGGGTGCTGATCTCGGAGCGGGTCGCGGCGCCTTTCATCGAAGGAAAGTCGATGTACATGCACGGGATCACCTTCGGCGGCCACCCGGTCGGCGCGGCGGTCGCGCGGGCGACGCTCGAGATCTACGAGCGCGACGGGGTGATGGACAACGTGATCGCCAACGAGCCCGTGCTGCGCGACTCTCTGAACGCCCTGCGCGACATCCCGATCGTCGGCGACGTGCGCGGTCTCGGTCACTTCTGGGCGATCGAGCTGGTCCGCGACCAGGAGACGCGGCAGACCTTCGAAGGGCCGGCGGCGGAATGGCTGCTGAAGGACGTGCTCTCGGCGGAGCTATGGGGGCGCGGGCTGATCTGTCGGCTCGACGACCGCACCGAGCCGATCGTGCAGATCGCGCCGCCGCTGGTCGCCGACGCCGGGACGATCGAGGAGATCGCCCAGATCCTGCGCGAGAGTCTCACCGTGGCGACCGAACGGATGGGCGAGCGTCCCGAGCTCAGCCCGCCGGCCAGGTCGACGGGCCGATCGCGACCGCGTCGAGGGCTACACAGCCCGCAGGGGAAGCAAGCGCGGGGTTGACCTCGAGCAGGTCGAGGCGGTGCGCGAGGGCGAGCTCGCCGAGGCGCGAGCCGAAGCGCGCCGCCGCGCCCAGGTCGACCGCCGGGCCGCCCCGGGAGCCGCACAGGAGCGGCGCCGCGCGCAGCCCGCGCAGGGCACGCTCGACGCGCGCGGGCGAGGCGGGGAGGGGGATGAGGGCGACGTCGTCGAGTGCCTCGGCCCAGATGCCGCCGGTGCCGACCAGCAGCGCCGGGACGACGCCGTCGCGGCGCGTGGCGAAGATCAGCTCGACCCCGTCGCCCGCCATCCGCTCGACCAGCAGCGTCGCGTCGGCGGCCACAGGAAGGTCCAGGAGCCGCTCGGCGGCGTCGCGCACGTCGTCCTCGGTGCGCAGGTCGAGGGCCAGCGCACCGGCCTCGGTCTTGTGGAGCAGAGCCGGCGAGGAGAGCTTCAGGACGACGGGGAAGCCGATCTCGCGCGCCACGTCCACCGCCCCCGCGACATCGACCGCGACGGCCCCGTCCGGCACTTCGAGCCCGCCCGCGCGGAGAAGTCGCTTCGCCTCTGCCTCGCCCAAGGCGCCGTCGATCGAATCGACCGCCAGGCCGTCCCCGGCCGCGCCACTCGCCGCCGCAGCGGCGATCTCGCGCAGGCGCTCGGGGTCGGCGGGGGGCAGCCGGAGCGCCGCGGCGCAGGCGATCGCGGCGCCGAGGCCGGCCGCCGTCGCGACCTTGCCGCCGTCGGCGAGCTCCGCCGCTCCCGCCGGGTCGAGCAGCTCCGGCAAGGTCGAGCCGAGGATCGTCGCCGCGTCGCCTTCGGCCGCACCGGCGAGGAGCGCCCGACGTACTCCTTCCCAGCCCTCGGTGACCTTGGGGTCGAGGCCCCGCGGTTGGTCGAAGAGCAGCAGCAGTTGGTCGATGGCCGGGTCGGAGGAGACCGCCGCCGCGACCTCCTCCAGAGCTTCGTGGTCGTCCCAGAGCATCGAGGTGTAATCGAGCGGGTTGGCCACCGTCGCCGCGCTCGGCAGCACCGCGCCCAGCCGCTCCTGGGTCGGCGGTGAGAGCTCCGGCAGCTCCAGCCTGCGCGCCGCGGCGAGGTCGGCGGCGACGCCCGAGTCGCCGCCCGAGCAGGTGAGCACCGCGAGCCCGCCGCGTCCTGACGGCCGCGCCGCTGGTTGCGCCAAAGCTCGCGCCAGCTCCAGCAGCTCACCGGGCTCGCTCGCCTGGGCCGCGCCCGCTTCCTCCAACAGCGCCGCGAAGACCCGCTGGTCCCCGGCCAGCGCCCCGGTGTGGGCGCCCGCCGCCCGGGCGCCGGCCGCGGAGCTGCCGACCTTCAGCACGGCGACGCCGATTCCGCGCTCGGCACAGCTCGCCAGCGCCCGCGCCAGGCGCGCGCCGTCGCCGTCGGACTCGAGCATCAGGGCGATCGAGCCGACCCCGTCGCTCGCCGCCAGCGCCTCGATCCAGTCGCTTGCCGAGAGCACCGCCGAGTTGCCGGTCGAGACCACGGTGTGGAAGCCGATGCCGCGGTCGGAGCCGAGCGCGTTGACGCCGAAGTTGCCGCTCTGGGTGATCACCGCGACCGGGCCGGGGGAGAGGCGCTCGACCGAGTCTCCCCAGAGGGGTGCCCGCGCCGCGACCGCGACGACGCCGTTGCCGTTCGGCCCGCAGACGGGGATCGCGGCGGTGCGCGCCGCCGCCTTCAGCTCGTCTTCCAGCGGGCGTCCGGCGGCGGTCTCGCCGAAGCCCGCGGCGAGCACGATCGCGCCGCCGCATCCACGCGCTCCCGCTTCGAGGATCATCGGCGGACAGGCGGCCGCGGGGATCGCGATCACGACCGCGTCGACCGGCTCCGGGAGGTCGGCCAGGGTCGGCACGCAGGCCTTTCCGTGGACCTCGTCGCGCTTCGGGTTGACCCCGAAGACCGCGCCCTCGAACCCGGCCGCGGCGAGGTTGCGGAAGATGACGTCGCCGTAGGAGCCGGGCCGGTCGTTGGCCCCGACCACCGCCACCGAGCGCGGTCGCAGCAGCGGCGTCGGGTCCGGCGCGGCCGTCACGTCAGTGCAGCATCGACTCGACGCCGCGCCGCTCGAGGCCGCGGGCGATGATCAGCCGCTGGATCTCGGAGGTCCCCTCCCAGATCCGGTCGACCCGCAGCTCGCGGAGGAACCGCTCGGCGACGTTGGAGCGCAGGTAGCCGCGGCCGCCGAAGGCCTGCACGCAGCGGTCGGCGCAGCGCCAGGCCGCCTCGGAGACGAAGAGCTTCGCCATCGAGGCCTTGGCGTGGACGACCTTCGGGTCGGCGCCTTCGTCGGCCAGTCTCGCCACCTCCAGCGTCAGCAGCCGCCCGGCGGCGGCGTCGGTGGCCGAGTCGGCGAGGGGGAAGCTCACCCCCTGGTAGTCGAGGATCCGGCTGCCGCCCTGCTCGCGCTGCGCCGCCCACTCGACGGTCTCGTCGAGCAGCCGCCACATCGCGCCGATCCCATGCGCGGCGATCCCGAGACGCTCCTCGGTGAACCACTCGCGCTGCAGGTCTTCGCCGCCACCGACGCCGCCGACGATCGCGTCGGCCTCGAGCCGGACGCGGTCGAAGCTGAAGGTCGGGTGCCCGTCGGGATAGCTGTGGGTGAAGCGCGGGTTCTCGACGATCTCGACCCCCGGCGCGTCGGCGTCGACGAGGAACAAGGTGGGCAGGCGCGCCTCGCCGTCGACCACGTTGGCCATCACGATCAGGACCGAGGCGACGTCGCCGGAGGTGACGAACCACTTCTCGCCGCTCAGCCGGTAGCCACCGTCGTCGTCGGGCTCGGCGACCGCCTTGATCCGCGAGGGATCGGATCCCGCGTCGGCCTCGGTCACCGCGTAGGCGTCGCGCAGTTCGCCGCGCAGGGCGGGGCGGAGGTAGCGGTCGATCTGCTCCGCCGACCCGTGCGCCCAGACGTTGTAGGCATTGGGGACGTGCCAGTGGATCGCGTTGGTGGAGCGGCCGAACTGCTCCGCGACCAGCGCCCACTGCAGCCGCGTCCATCCCTGGCCGCCGTGCTCCTTCGCGTGCAGCCCGCCGGTCAACCCGGCGGCGAGCGCCTCGCGCTTGACCCGCTCGACCGCCGCGTCCGGAAGTTTGCCGTCGGCCATCTCGGCCTCGACCTCGAGCGGGATCAGCACCTCGTCGGTGAACCGACGCGCCCGTTCCTGCAGGTCCAGGGTGGCGTCGTCGAGGTGCTCCGGCGTCATTGACGGTGAACGTATCATGCGATTAACTACAAGGTCAATCAGTCCTCTGACAAGGAGATCGGGCGTGGGCGTTGCGAACGGAGACGGGATGCACGGGGCCGGTCCCGGCCTGCAGAACGCGATGAGTGGGGCGGATCTGGAGGCGACGCTGCAGCCGCTGGAGCGGGCGACGATGCTGCCGCGGGCCGCCTTCCTCGCCGACGCCGTGCTCGATTGGGAGCTCGAGAACATCTTCATGGGCGGCTGGATCTGCGTCGGTCACGTATCCGCCGTCGCCGAGCCGGGCGCCTACATCTCGCGGGAGATCGGCGGTTGCTCGTTCGTCGTGATCGGGGCCGAGGACGGCACCCCGCGCGCCTTCCACAACGTCTGTCGGCACCGCGGCGCTCGCCTTTTCGAGGAGGCCGAGGGCAAGGTCCGCCGTCGCATCCAGTGTCCTTACCACGCTTGGTCCTACGACTTGCAGGGGAACCTCCGCGCCACCCCTCATATGGACGGGGTCGAGGACTTCGACACGGCCTGTTACGGACTCGTCGAGATCCGCACCGCCGTGCTCGGAGGCCTCGTCCTCGTCGACCTCTCCGGCGCGGCCGACCCGCCCGAGGATCACCTCGGCGAGCTCCTCCCCCACCTCGAGCACTACTCCAACGCCGGTCTCTCCCGCGCCGGGATCGTCGCGTACGACGTCGCCGCCAACTGGAAGGGGATCGCCGAGAACTACAACGAGTGCCTGCATTGCCCCGGCGTCCACCCGGAGCTGAACGCGCTCAGCGACTACATGAGCGGCGAAGGTCTCTACGGCGCGGGCGCCTGGTGCGGCGGCTCGATGGTTCTCAACGACGGCGCCGAGACGATGGGCAAGGAGGGCGGCCACCTCGAGCGTCCGCCGATCGCCTCGCTCGACGAGGCCGACCTGCGCACGATCCTCTACTTCGCGCTCTTCCCCAACGCACTGATCTCGCTTCATCCCGACTACGCGATGCTGCACACCCTATGGCCGCGCGAGCCGGGCCGAACCGATGTCGTCTGCGAGTTCTTCTTCGAGCCCGCGACGATGGCGCGTGAGGACTTCGACCCCGCCGCCGCGATCAGCTTCTGGGACCAGACCAACCGCCAGGACTGGCACGTCTGCGAGCTGGCGCAGAAGGGGGTGAGCTCGCCCGGGTACTCGCCGGGCCGGTACTCGGTCGAGGAAGAAGACGTGCACGCCTTCGACGCGATGGTCGCGGCGCGCTATGCCGAGGGCCTGCGGGAGGTGGTCGCATGAATCCGGTCGCCGAACAGCTGGGCGAACTCGGCCTGCCGGCGCCGCTCTCGGAGCTGGCCGGGCGCGACTGGGACGTGGTCGTCGTCGGCGGCGGCCACAACGGACTGACGGCGGCCGCCTATCTGGCGAAGGCCGGGCGCAGCGTGCTGGTCCTGGAGCGGCGCGAGCGGCTCGGCGGCGCCTGCACCCTGGAGCGCCCCTTCTCCGACCAGGGCTACACGGTCAGCCCCTGCGCCTACGTGGTCGGCCTGCTCGACGAGCTGGTCATGCAGGAGCTGGGTCTGCGCGAGCGCGGCCTGCGGTTCTTCGTCGCCGACCCGAACCTCTGGGTCCCGTTCGACGATGGCACCTCCTTCGGCCAGTGGCTCGACGACGATCACACCCAGCGCGACCTCGAGGCGATGGGGGTCTCGAAGAAGGACATCGACGGCTACTGGGCCTACGAGCACCTCTTCGATGACGTCCGCAAGAAGCTGCGCGCCGGGCCGCGCGACACCTGGGTCGGCGACACCCCGACCCGCGAAGAGATCGAAGCGCTGCTGGGCGGCTCGCAGGAGATGATCGACCTCGTCTACACCGCGTCGATCGCCGACGTGCTCGACGAATACCTTGACGATCAGCGCCTCAAGGACGCCCTCTTCGGGCAGGGCGTGATCGGCACCTGGGGCGGCCCGCACGAGCCCGGCACGGCCTCGATCAAACTCATGCACTACCAGGGCGACTTCGAGGGCCAGGGCCCGGTCTGGGGCTACGTCGAGGGCGGCATGGGGATGGTCAGCTTCGCGATCGCCGACGCCGCCCAGGAAGCCGGCGCAACGCTCGCCTGCGGCGTGCCGGTGTCGCGGATCATCCCCGGCGAGGGCGTCGAGACTGAGGACGGGACGCTGATCCGCGCCACCAACGTGGTCTGCAACGCCGACCCCAAGGTGGCGCTCAACCTGCTCGGCGACGCGGAGATCGACGCCGACTACCGTGCCCGCCTCGAGGCCTGGAAGGTCCGCAGCCCGGTGGTCAAGTTCAACGCCTCGCTGTCGCGGCTGCCGAACTGGACCGCGGCGCCCGGCGAGACCTGGCCGGCGCAGGCGACGATCGACCTCACCGCCGGCCTCGACGCCTCGCAGAAGGCATTCGAAACCTGCGCCGCCGGCGAGCCTGCGGTCGGCTTTGGCGAGATCTACATCCAGACCGGCTACGACCCGACGCCGGCCCCGCCCGACAAACACCTCCTCGCCGTCTTCGGCCAATACGCCCCGTACGACATCGCCGACGGCGACTGGGACAGCCGCCGCAAGGACGTCGAGAAGCAGTTCGTCGAGCTGATCTCCCGCTTCGCTCCCGACTTCCCCGACTGCCTGGAGGAGTCCGAAGTCCTCGGGCCGCCGGACATCGAGAAGCGGATCGGCCTCACCGGCGGCAACATCTTCCAGGGCGAGGTCACCCCGGACCAGATGTGGGAGGGCCGCCTCCCATCCCGCACCCCGGTCCCCGGCCTCTACATGTGCGGCGCCGCCACCCACCCTGCCGGCAGCGTCATCGCCCTCAACGGCCGCAACGCGGCCACGGCCCTTCTGGCGGACCTCGCGACCCTCGCGTAGTCCGCGTTCCGGGCGAGACTTGGGGGGAGAGGTCCATTGCGTTCGTCGCTTGTTGCCGCATGGGGGAGAAGCGACGAACGCATCGCGGGGAAGCACTCGCTGGTCTGGCGCGACGGCAGCATGGCGTGGTCTCGGCGTGTCAGTTGGCAGCATTGGGCTTTCCGCCGCAGACGTTGGCGCGCTGGGTCAAGGACGGGAAGATTCATCGTCTGCACCGCGGCGTCTACGAGGTGGGACACGCGGCGCTCAGTTGGGAGGGCCGACTGGTCGCGGCGGTGCTCGCCAACGAGCCGGCCGTCGCCAGCCACATCACCGCAGCCTGGATCTGGGGACTGCTGCGGACGCGTCCCGGCACGTTTCACCTCACTGCCCCGACCCGGCGACACCGCAAGAAGAAGATCGTCGTCCACTTCGCCCGGCTCGATTCCGATGACGTCACGACCGCCGATGGGATTCCGGTGACTTCCCCGGCGCGGACGGTGCTCGACCTGGCGCCGGACGAATCGGTGCGTGACCTCGGGCGGATCCTGCAGCGGGCCGACGAGCACGAACTCCTGGACCGTCGGCGTTTCGAGGTGACCTTGGTGCGCGCCGGGGGACATCCGGGCCGCGGCAAGTTCGGCGCTGCGCTTCGCGCCTACAAGCCGGAGCAAGCCGTTCTTCGCTCCGATCTGGAGAAGCGCTTCCGTGGGCTCGTCCTCGCCGCCGGGCTGCCGCGACCGCAGACCAACGTCGTCGTCGAGGGCTACGAGCTCGATGCCTACTGGGAGGCGGAGTCTTTCGCGGTCGAACTCGACGTTTACGCGACTCACGGCTCACCGCGCTCCTTCGAGGAGGACCGCAAGCGCGAAGACGACCTCCTGCTGGCCGGCATCGAGCTGATCCGCGTCACCGACCTCCGCCTCGAACGCGAACCGCGGGAGACGATCGCCCGTGTCGCCGCCCATCTGGCACGCCGCCGACGGACGATCGGCCCGCGCCGGTCGGTCGCATAGGGTCGTCCCATGGCCGAGCGAGACGCGCGCGAGCGGATCCTCGAGGCGGCCTGTGATCTGATCGCCGCCGAGGGGATCGACAATGTCCGCATCGCCCGCGTCGCGATGCGGGCGGGCGCTTCGACGGCCCTCGTCCACCACTACTTCTCGACCCGCGAGGAGCTGCTCGAGCAGGCGCTTCTCCATTCCTTCGAGCAGGCCGGCGACGAGCGCTTCGCCGATGCCGAGGCCGAGGCGCCGAACGCGACCGCCGCCCTGGCGATCGCGATCGAGGAGTGCCTGCCGGTCTCCGGCCGGCCGGAGCGCGACTGGGTCCTCTGGGTCGAGCTGTGGCTGCGCGCCGCGCGCGAGCCGGACCTGCGCCCGCTCGCCGCGACCCTCTACACGCGGTACCACGAGTGGCTCGAAGAGGTGCTCCAGCGTGGGATCGACTCGGGTGAGTTCACCGCCCCCGACGACCTTGCGGCGCTCACCGACCGGACCATGGCGATGCTCGACGGTCTCGGCCTCCGCGCGCTGCTGCGCGACCCGACGATGGACATCGACGCCGCCCGCGCCCAAGTCGCCGACTTCATCGCCCCGCAGCTCGGCGTCGATCCCGCCGCCCTCCTCACCGCGGCGGCCTGACGGCGCAGAAGACCCTTGCGCGGGTCGCTAGGACGATGTAATTTGAACCGGCGTTCAGACAACTCCGGCAACCGTAGGAGGCAGGGCGTTGAGTCCCCGTCCCAGCATCGATCACATCCGCCGCCCGCAGATACTCGCGGCCGCGGCCGAGGTGATCGCCGAGCGCGGGGTGGCGGCGACGCGGATCGCCGACGTCGCCGAGCGCTGCGGGGTGAGTCCGCCCGCAGTCCTCTACTGGTTCGACTCGAAGGAGAAGCTGCTCGCCGAGGCGTTGACCGCCGACGACGACCGCTTCTACGAGGAGCTCGGCGAGCGGCTGGCCGGCGAGGCGACCCCGCGCGAGCGGATGGTCGCGCTGATCGAGGCCGCCGCGGCGGATGCCGATTTCGCCCTCTGGATGGAGCTCTGGACCTGGGCGCTCCGCGACGCCGATCTGCGCGCCGCGCGCGAGCGCTTCGACCGTCGCTGGCGCGCCACGATCGAGGCCGTCATCGTCGAGGGGATCGCCGCCGGTGAATTCGGTGCCGACGTCGATTCGGCCCAGGCGGCGCTGGCGATCGCCGCGCTGATCGACGGGCTCACCGTCCAGGCTGCGCTGGGCGACCCGGAGGTCCCGGTCCCGCGGCTTGCCGAGACCGTCCTCGTCAGCGTCGGCAGACTTCTCGAAGTGGAGCTGCCCGCGAGGGCAGGGGGGTGGGCATCACCCTGAGCCATCCCAGGGAAAGCCCGGGGGCCGGGCTGTGGGAGGCGACGACTCGCCGTCGCTTCCTGCAGCGCGCCGGGCTCGCAGCCCTGGCCCTCGGCGCCGGCTCCGCTCTCAGCGCCTGCTCCGACACCACCGTCCCCGGCGGCGGGGCCCCTCACCTCGCTCCCGGCGGCCTGCCCCTCGCCCGCCCGGACAATCCGGTCACCCTTCCCATCTACGCCGACAACCCGAGCATCCCCTCCGGACTGCAACCGGAGTCGGGCCCGCTGCAGCTCTACAACTGGGCCGAATACGTCAACGAGGCCGTCCTCAAGTCCTTCGAAAAGAAATACGGGGTCGAGGTCCAGCTGAGCACCTTCTCGACCCTCGACGAAGCGGTCGCCAAGCTCGCCGCCGGCGCCGTCGGCTACGACGTCTTCGTCCCCACCCAGCCGGAGATCTCGCTGCTGGTCGCGGGCAAGCTGATCCAGCCGCTGAACCTCGACTACGTCCCCAACCTGCAGAAGAACGTCTGGAAGATGCTGCAGAGCCCCTGGTACGACGTCGGCTCGCACTACACCGTCCCCTACACGGTCTTCTCCACCGGGATCGCCTGGCGCAACGACTTCCTCCCGGATTACGACCCCGCGAAGCTCGCCAACCCCTACGACAGCTTCTGGCAGATGGAGGAAATCTCGGGCAAGGTCGCGATGCTCGACGATCAGCGAGAAGGCCTCGCCTTCGGCCTGCTGCGCAACGGCATCACCGACGTCAACACCGGCAGTCGCCACCAGGTCGACGACTCCAAGCAGGCGATCCAGGAACTGATCGACAAGGTCAACCTGCGCTTCTACACCAACGACTACCAGCACATCGCCGACGGCTCGATCTGGCTGCACCAGGCCTGGGGCGGCGACATGACCGCGATCGGCTACTACCTGCCGAAGGGCACCCCGGTGACCGCGGTCAGCTACTGGTGGCCGCAGGACGGTCGCGGGCTGATGGGCAACGACACGATGGCCGTGCTCAAAGACGCCCCGCACCCGGTGCTCGCCCATCTCTTCCTCGACCACATGCTCGACGTCGAAACGGCGTTCCTGAACATGGAATTCACCGGCTACCAACAGCCGTTGGTCGAAATGACCCCGCAGGCGGTGGTCGAAGCGGAACTCGTCCCGGAAAACCTGCTCTCGGCGATCGTCCGCGAGGAGCAATTCTCGAAGGGCTTCCTGCAGGGGCCGCTTTCGGCCGAAGGGATGGGGATCTGGGAAACCGCCTGGTCGGAAGTGAAGGCGACGTGAGGCGGTCGCGGTGAGAAACGACGGCGCGATCTGGCGCAATTTCTCGATCCCCGGCGTCGTCTGGCTCTTCCTCTTCGTCGTCGTCCCCGCCTACGCGGTGCTCGCCGTCGCGATGGGCCAGATCGACTCCCTTCTGCAACCGGTTCCGACCTGGAATCCGCTCGACTGGAACGTCGGCTTCGTCAAGGAGGCGTTCACCAGCGTCGTCCCCGGCGGCACCTACTGGCCGGCGACCCGCAACACGATCACCTACGTCGCCGTCACCGTCGTCCTCTGCTTCGCGATCGGCTACCCGGTCGCCTACTACGTCGCCCGCCACGCGGGTCGCAGCAAGGGCCTCCTCCTGCTCCTCATCTTCCTGCCCTTCTGGGTCAGCTACCTGATGCGGATGCTGGCCTGGATCGGCCTGCTCGCCCCCGACGGCTACGTCAACGTGATGCTCGGCTGGTTTGGCATCGGTCACACCGAATGGCTCTCCGGCAACCCCTACTCGGTGATCGCCGCGCTCACGTACGGCTACATCCCGTACTTCATCCTGCCCGTGTACGCGGGACTCGACCGGATCGACCAGCGGCTGCTCGAGGCCTCGCGGGACCTCGGCGCCAACCCGATCCGCAGCTTCCTCCGCGTCACCCTGCCGCTCTCCTGGCCGAGCATCCTCGCCGGCTCGGTCCTGATCGTCCTGCCGATGTTCGGCGACTACTACACCAACGACCTGATCTCCGGCTCGCCCCACACCAACATGCTCGGCAACAGCGTCAACCTGCTCGTCCAGGGCGGCTCGCAGAAGAACCTCGGCGCGGCCCTGGTGCTGGTGCTGATGACGATCCTCGCGATCGGGATGCTCTATTACCTCTGGGAGACCAAGAGGCAGCAGGAGAAGCTCGCCGCATGAGTGCGACGGTGACCCCCGAGCCCGCGGTCCCGACCGCGAGCCACGCACCGCCGGTCCGGCCGAGCCGCCTGCCGGACTGGCTCGCCAATCCCTGGGGGCGGCCGCGCTGGCTCCGCCTCACCACCTGGGTCTACATCGCCTGGTCGCTCGTGCCGGTGCTCGCCGCGGTCGTCTTCTCCTTCAACGACGGCCGCTCGCGCAGCGTCTGGCAAGGCTTCTCGACCCGCTGGTGGTGGGGCGACCCGAACCTCTCGGTCTTCCACGATCCGATCTACACCAACGCGCTGGTCCACAGCCTTGAGCTGGCGGCGCTCGACATGCTGATCGCGACGCCCCTCGGCTTCCTCCTGGCGATCGGCCTCTCGCGCTGGCGAGGCCGGGGTTCGGGCAGCGCCAACTTCCTCATGCTGGTGCCGCTGACCACGCCCGAGTTGGCGATGGCGGTCTCGCTGCTGCTCGTCTTCACCCAGCTGTCGGTGCTGCCCTTCACCGCGATCGCCCTCGGCACCACCGCCCAGGTGATCGGCCAGGTCACCTTCTCGGTCTCCTACGTGGTGGTGATCGTGCGCAGCCGGCTGGCCGCGATCGGTCCCGAGTACGAGGAGGCGGCGCGCGACCTCGGCGCCTCGGCCCGCCAGTCTCTGCAGCACGTGCTGCTGCCGCTGCTGTTGCCCGCGGCCTTTGCCAGCACCCTGATCGTCTTCGCCCTCTCGATCGACGACTTCGTCGTCACCCAGTACATGTCGGCGGGCGGCGAAACGGTGACGATCCCGATGCTGCTCTACGCCAACGCCCGCGGCGCCGCGACGACGCCGGCGCTGAACGCGGTGGCGACGATCATGGTCCTGGTGACGTTGATCGGGGTCGGCGGCGCCTACCTGGTGCTGCGTTGGTTCGGGCACCGCAGCGGCGAAGGGCAAGGGGACAGCGCCGGGCAGATGGGGTTGGACCTGACGGGAATGGACTAGGAGGATGCTCTGATGGAGATCGCGTCAGCAGTGGATGCGGCGGCGGTGGCCGGCCATGGCGGCGGCGAGGTGCGGCTCGAATCGCTGGAGAAGCGGTTCGAGGACGTGATCGCGGTCGACTCGATCGACCTCGAGATCGCCTCCGGCGAGTTCTTCTCCCTGCTCGGGCCCTCCGGCTGCGGCAAGACGACGACGCTGCGGCTGATCGCCGGCTTCGAGCGGCCGACCTCGGGCGACGTGTGCCTCGACGGCGTGAGCCTGGCCGCGGTCCCGCCCGACCGGCGCAACGTCAACACCGTCTTCCAGAGCTACGCGCTCTTTCCACACCTGAACGTGCTCGACAACGTCGCCTTCGGTATGCGCTACCAAAAGGTGAAGCGCTCCGAGCGGGAGCGGCGGGCGAAGGAGGCGCTGGAGCTGGTCGAGCTCGGCGACTACGCCAAGCGCCGCCCGCACCAGCTCTCCGGCGGCCAGCAGCAGCGCGTGGCGCTGGCCCGGGCGCTGGTCCTGCGCCCGGCGGTGCTGCTGCTGGACGAGCCGCTCGGGGCGCTCGACGCGAAGATCCGTCGCCAGCTGCGGGTGGAGCTGAAAGCGCTGCAGGAAGAGGTCGGCACGACCTTCATCTTCGTCACCCACGACCAGGAGGAGGCGCTCTCGATGAGTGACCGGATCGCGGTCATGCACGAGGGCCGGGTCGACCAGGTGGGGACGCCACGTGAGATCTACGAGGGCCCCGCGACCCTCTTCGTCGCCGACTTCCTCGGCGTCGCCAACGTGATGGACGTCGAGGTGATGACCAGCGACGGCCGCGGTTGCCGGCTGCGGGTGGGCGACCGGGAGCTGTGGGCGGAATGCGACTTCTCCGGAGCCGGGGCGGCTGCGGCGGTGGTGCGACCCGAGCGCCTGCGGGTGATGTCGCACG
Organism: uncultured Solirubrobacterales bacterium; assembly: GCA_963795675.1. Classification (GTDB taxonomy): domain Bacteria; phylum Actinomycetota; class Thermoleophilia; order Solirubrobacterales; family 70-9; genus VAYN01. Next base: position 100,393 of record CAWCJB010000017.1, on the reverse strand, counting down.
ACGAGGCCGGAGAGAACTCCATTCCCGGGATGATCGATCGCACGATCTACGTCGGCTCCAACCTGCAGGTGATGGTCAGGCTGGCCAACGGCGGCCTGCTGCAGGCCAGCGTCCCCAATGACGGGATCGACCTCGACTCGCACGAGCAGGGCGCACCGGTGAGCGTCCATGTGCCCGCCGACGCGCTGCGGATCCTGGCGCCGAGCGGGGTGACGCCGGCGACCTAGCGGGGCGGGACCCGGGGGTGACCCTTCACTCACAACAGCAGGGAGGTTCGTTCAGGGTCACCCCCGGGTCCCGCTTACGCGAGCCGGCGTTCGAAGCTGCTTTGAAGGGACTGTTGGTCGCGGTCACCGGGGCGGGTCTTGTCGAGTCGCATCGTCGCCGTGCGGCCGTCTATATGGAGGGTGGCGACCTGGTTGTCGAAGCAGGGACCGTCGCGCAGGCGCCAGCGGATCCCTGGGTCCTCGGCGCCGGCAGCCTTCGCCAGCGCCGCCGCCACCTGCGTGAACGGCTGCGTGAAGCCGGCCCGGATCACCAGCTGCTCTTTGCTGGAGAGCGGGTTGCGGTAGGGGGAGCAGACCGCCTGGTAGATCGGCGCCTTGCCGTCGGCCTCTCCCGCCGGCCAGCCGACCTCGCAGAGGTAGGCGTGGTGGACGTCCCCGGCCAGCACGACCACCGAGCCGGGCTTGGCCCCGCGTCGCCCGGCGGCGACGTCGCCGAGCAGATCGCGCAGCGCCCGGAAGGAGTGTGAGAACGAGCCCCAGTGGTCGAAGTCGACAGCCCGCCGCAGCTTCTCCGCCTGCCGCGCCGCCAGCTCGCCGTGGGCGCCGTCGCAGACCTTCTCGTTCCAGGCCTCGAGGCGGTCGAGCCCGGGGGAGAGGAGCCAGGGGACGGTGGTCGCGATCAGCAGGTGGTCGAAGTCGCCCTCGGTCTGGGCGACGATCCACTCCCACTCCTCGTCGTCGACCATCCGCCGGGCGCCCTCGTCGAGCACCCGGCCCGCCCGCGAGTCGACGAAGACGGCGCGGGTCCCGTCGAGGTCGCGACAGAAGCTCCAGCGTACGCCGGCGCCGGTCGATTCGATCTGCTCGGCCCAGTCGAAGAGCACCTCTTCGGCGTGCTGGTTGCCGCGCACCGCCTTGTAGATCTCGTCCTGGTCGAGCGCCGCGGGGGAGAGGTTGCCGAGGTGCTGGTGGATCCAGTAGCTGGCGATGCAGCCGATCGCGCGCCGGTGCCACCAGGCGCGGTCGCGCATCTCCTCGACCCAGGAGTGGGAGATGTTCCAGTCGTCGGACATGTCGTGGTCGTCCCAGAGCATCGAGGTCGAGACGTTCGCGAAGAGCCAGCGGATCAGCGGCTCGCGCCAGCTCTCCTGGTAGAGCCAGGTGTACTCCTGGAAGTCGGTGACCTCTCTGCCCGGCGGCGTCTCGGTGCCGCGCTTGCGCTCGATCTTCGCGCGCGTCTCCGGGCTGCCCTCGTCGACGTAGACCTGGTCGCCGAGCAGGAAGAGGAGGTCGGGCCGGTGGGCGTCGTCGCGGCTGAGTTCCTGGGCCAGGACCCAGAGCGCGTCGACCTCGTGGCCGCGTTCGTCCTCGTCTTTGGACTTCGTGTAGGGCTCCTCGTGGGGGACGGCGACCCGGCAGGAGCCGAAGGCGATGTCGAGCGGGCCGTCGCCGCCGAGCGTGCGCAGCGAGGACGGCGGCAGGGCCGAGTCGGCCTCCGGCCAGCGCACCTCGCCGTCGAGCCGCACGTCGTAGGGGTGGTCGGTGGCGGGCTTCAGGCCTTCGACCCGGACCAGCGCGTAGTTGTGACCCTCGACCCGGAAGGTCGGCTCGACCGCGCCCAGGATCGAGACCTCGCAGGCCTCGTCGGTCTCCACCCAGATGGTCGCCTCGGTGGCGGAGAGGTAGCGCAGCAGGGGTCCGAGGACGAGATCGGCCATCCGCTAAGCGTTCCCTATCCGGAGCGGACGAAACGTGGGGACGGCTAGATCGCGGTCAGTTGGGCGAGCTCGTCCTCAGCCAGTTGAAGCTGGACGGAAGCCAGCAGGGGGGCGAGCTGGTCGGGGGTGCGGGCGCTGGCGATTGGTGCCAGCACCGTCGGCTGGGCGCGGAGCCAGGCGACAGCGATGGCGGCCGGGGCGACGCCGTGGGTGGCGGCGATCTCGTCGAGCGCGCTCAACATGCGTTCGCCGCGCTCGTCGAGGTACTGGGCGGCGGCCGGGGCGCGGGGGCTGTCGACATCGGCGCCCGGGCGGTACTTGCCGGTGAGGAAGCCTTTGGCGAGCGAGAAGAAGGGGAAGACCGGGACGTCCTCGCGCTCGCAGACCGGACGCTGGTCGGTCTCGAACTCGCGCTCGATCAGGTTGTAGTGCGGCTGCAGGGCGACGTAGCGGGGGAGTCCGTCGCGCTCGGCGATCTCCAGCGCCTCGGCCAGCCGCGCCCCCGAGTAGTTGGAGGCGGCGACGTAGCGGACCTTGCCCGCCTCGATCAACTCGCCGAACCCGCCCAGCGTCTCGGCCAGCGGCGTGTCGGTGTCGTCGAAGTGGGCGTAGTAGAGGTCGATCGTCTCGACCCCCAGCCGCCGCAGGGAGTTCTCGGCCGCGGCCTTGATCGTCTCCGGGCGCAGGTCCTTGAAGCCCTCGAGTTTGCCCACCTTGGTGGCGATCACGAAGCCGTCGGGCCTGCCGCGCGCCGCCAGCCATTCGCCGATGATCGTCTCCGACTCGCCGCCGCTGTTACCGGGCGCGCCGGCCATGTAGACGTCGGCGGTGTCGAGGAAGTTGCCGCCCGCGGCGGCGTAGGCGTCGAGCACGGCGAAGGACTCCTCGCGGCTCGCGGTCCAGCCGAAGACGTTGCAGCCGAGGTTGAGGTCGAAGACGTCGAGGTCGGTGCGGGGGATGAGCGTCACTGCGCCCCGAGTCTAGGGACCTCCTGACCCCGACATCTGGCCTTGCAAACGTTCGCCGACCGACCCGAGTCGATAGGTTTCCAATACGCATATCCATGCGAAGCGTCGGGTACCCCGACAGCAGTTCAAAAGCGTTCACGAGCGTACGGGATTCGGAAAGGTTGAATCGGTGAAAGAGAAAGAACTGGGGCTCAAATTCTGGGCAGCAGTGGCGGTAAGTGCGATCGGGATGGGCGTCGTGATCGCGTTCGTCGCCGGCTTCTTCCTCGGCCACTTCACCGGGCACCACAGCACCACCACCGTCGCCGCATCCGGCCAGACGGTCGAAGAAACGACGACCGAATCTTCTGAAGAAGGCGAAGAGGTCACCGCCTCCAACGGGATCACGCTCGCCCCCAAATTCACCTCCGACGAACTTTACGAAGCCGCCGGCGACAACTGGATCACCAACGGCGGTGGCACGACCAACGCCCGCTTCTCCTCCCTCGACGAAATCAACACTGAAAACGTCAAAGAACTCAAAGGCGACTGGATGACGAAGATCGGCGCCAACGCCACCGCGGCGAAGTTCTCCGCCGAGGGCCAGGCGCTCGAGTACGAAGGCACGATCTACATCTCCGACGGTGCCGATGACGTGTTCGCGATCGACGCGGGCAACGGGCACCGGCTCTGGACCTACGAACCCCACCTTCCCCCCGATCCGCTCGGCGAAGTCGTCTGCTGTGGCTGGGACAACCGCGGTGTCGCGCTCGGCGACGGCATGGTCTTCGTCTCGCAGCTGAACGGCGCCCAGGTCGCGCTCGATCAGTCGACCGGCAAAGTCAAATGGAGCACCAACGTCGTCAAACCGGGCGAAGGCTTCTCGATCACGAGCGCCCCGCTCTACTACGACGGCAAGGTCTACGTCGGCGGTTCCGGCGGCGAGTACGGCGTCCGCGGACGCTTGACCGCCCTGAACGCGGAAACCGGCAAAGAGGAATGGCGCTTCTACACCACTCCCTCCCCGAGCGAACCGGGTGGTGACACCTGGCCGAAAGGCACCGACGCATACAAGCACGGCGGCGCCTCGCTCTGGAACACCCCGACCGTGAACCCGGAAACCGGGCTGCTCTACTTCTCCACTTCGAACGCCTCCCCGTGGGTCGGCGACGAACGGCCGGGCGAAAACCTCTTCACCGCCTCGATCGTCGCGCTCGACGCCGAAACGGGCGAATACAAATGGCATTACCAGCAGGTCCACCACGACCTCTGGGACTTCGACTCGCCGTCGCCGACCGTCCTCTTCAAGGGCGAAATGAACGGCGAAATGCGCGAAGGGGTGGGCGAGCCCTCGAAGACCGGTTGGGTCTACCTGGTCGACCAGAAGACCGGCAAACCGATCTACCCGATCCCCGAGGTCAAGGTCCCGCAGGACCCGTCGCAGAAAACCTGGCCGACTCAGCCGGAGCCGACGATGGAACCGTTCAGCCCGATCGAAGCGACGCCTGAAGCTGTGGAAAAAGCCGAAGAAGCGGTCGCCTCGAGCAAGCCGAAACCGAAGATCGTCGGCAGCGATACCTTCACGCCGATGAGCTCGGACCCGAACGTGCTCAACCTGGTCGCCAACGCGGCGGTCGGTGGCGACAACTGGCCGCCGTCCTCCTACGACCCGGAAAAGAACATGTACTTCGTCTGCTCGCAGAGCGGCGCGCTGGGCCTCGTCGTCCCGCCCGAACCGCAGAAGTACAAAGAAGGCGAAACGTACATCGGCTCCGACACGATCGTGGCCACCGGGTTCAACACCAAAGGCTTCCTGACGGCATACGACATGTCGACCGGGAAAATCGCCTGGCAGAAAGAATTCCCCGAATCCTGTTACTCGGGCGCTGTCACCACCGCCGGCGGGCTCGTCTTCGTCGGCCAGAACAACGGCGAACTGCAGGCGTTCAGCACTGAAAGCGGCGAAATGCTCTGGAGCTTCCAGACCGGCGCCGGCGCCAACACGACGGTGACCCCCTTCGAAGACGAAGGCGAAGAGAAAATCGCCATCTACGCCGGTGGCAACTCGCTGGCCGCCACCTCGCATGGCGAAAACTTCTGGGTCTTCTCGCTCAACGGCACGGTCGAATCGCTGGAAGGCGAGGAAGCCGAAGCCGAAGGCACCGAGCACGCCGGCGAGGAAACCGAAGAAGAAGGCGAAGCAAGCGAAGAAGGCGGGACCGGCGAAGAAGAAGGTGCCGAAACGGCGGAAGCGGGCGGTGCGCCGAACGCGGAAGCCGGCAAAGAAGTCTTCGCCGAAGAATGCTCCGTCTGCCACGGCGCCACCGGCCATGGCGGCAACGGCGGTCCTGATCTGAGGACGATGCCGCTGGCCAAAACCCAGGCCGGCGCCGAAGAACAGGTCACCAACGGCGGCGGCGGGATGCCCTCGTTCAAAGGCACCCTGTCGGAAGAAGAAATCGAAAACGTCGCGGCCTACGTGGTCGAAGACATCGTCGGCGGCAAATAGCCCACCGAGGCGGGAATAGGAGTGCGGTGAGGATGAAGTCGAGATCAGTTGCCACTCTTCTTCTCCTCGCCGTAGTCGGCGCGGCCCTGGTCGCCGGTTGCGGGGGTGGCGGTAGCTCGAGCGGTTCGGGCGGCGGTGGTTCTTCGGGCGACTTCGCCTCCACCGCCGAAGCGGCCTGCACCAAGGCCAACAAGGAAATCGCCGCGCTGGGCACGCCGCAGCAGGCCGATGTCTTCAAGTACATGGAACGCACCGAAGCCGTGATCGAAGAACTCCACGAGCAGGTGCAGGCCGTCGCCGGCGACGGCCCGGCGGAAGCCGCCTACGTGAAAGGCCTGACGACGGCGGTCCCGGTTCTCAATGCGATGACCAACGCGGCGCGCAGCGAAAACTTCGACGCGGTCCGCGAACTCTCAGACGGGCTGGTCGAAATCCACCTCGGCGAACTGGCCGAAGCGGCCGAACTGAAAGCCTGCGCGGAAGTGCCGGTGAGTGAATCGTGAAGCGGCTGAAGCTGATCCTCGTCCTCGGTGGACTGATTGCGCTGCTCACCTCGGTCGGCATCGCGATGGCGACGACCGGCGCCACCACCGGTTATCCGCAGCCGAAGCAGGTGGTGCCGACGACCGTCTCCGCCCCCTTCGAAAACCGCTACGTGCTGACCGCGGCCGGCAGCGGCGCGGGCATCCGCTCCGGCGAGATGAAGTTCGAATCCGAGGAGGGCTCCTCGCCGCAGTTCCTGGTCGGCATCTCGCAGTTCTACGTCTACAGCCCGACCGGCGAAATCGAAACCGCGCTCTTCACCTTCTACCCCTTCACCGAACTGCCGGGTGGCAAGGGCCTGAAAGCCCCGGTGCTGAAAGTCGGCGCCTCGGCCTCCTACGGCCAGGTTACCCCGGACGGGGAAATCCGCCTCGAAACGCCGGTCGGCGACACGATGAAAGGCGAAATCAGGCTCCACGGCGACGGCCCCTGGCCGGTCGAGTTCAAGATCCTCGGTGAGAGTCAGAGCACCCACGGCCACCCGCCCGCGGCGAAGCAGCTGCCGGAAGCCGAACCGACCAACCCGGGCTGGGGGGCAAGCGCCTCTGAATACGAAGGCGAATACGAACTCACCAACGCCGCCGAAGACCCGACCGCGAAAGCGGGGACGCTCGGTGCGGTGATCGGCGTGGCCCAAGGCCTCGGCGTCAACGGGGCGGTCGTCACCGGCGGCTCGATGACCGTCGAAGGCAACCCGGCGATCGCCGAAGTGAAAGTCCAGACCGGTACCTCGGAGCGGGACTTCACGCTGACCGACCTGGCCTGGGAGGGCGACAAGCGCACCGCCCAGGTCCATGACGAAGGGGCCGAGAGCCCGCCGGTCGGCCGCTTCGAAGGCACCGGCGGCAAAGGCGTGGTCAAAGGCTCCCTGGTCTCGGGCCACTCCCTCTACAAGGTCGAATTCCAGCTCAAGTAGCCAAGGCGGCCAGGCGGCGGGTGCCGCCGGCCTAGGAGCGCCAAGCGCGCCAGTAGGCGCGCAGGCGGCGGCCGAAGGCCTTCGGCTTCTCCGCGTAGATCCGCTCGCCGGCGCCGCGCGCCGCGCCAAGCAGCGTCGCCTGGCGGGCCTCGATCAGGGCCTTCAGCGTCTCCCGCTGCGCCGGGTCGACCTGCTCGCGGCCGGCCAGGTCCGCGGCCAATACGGCGAGGTCATGGTGGTCGCCGAGCAGGTCGGTGAAGTCGTGGATCTCCTCCGCGGTCGCTTCCAGCACCGGCTCCCAGGCATCCCGCAGGAGGCGCACCTGGTACCAGAGGTCCTTGCCGCGTTTGCGCAGGTCGTGGACCGCCTCGAAGCTGGGCGCCTCGCCGAGTGCGGCGAACGCCTCGCGGCCCTCCGAGTAGGCGGCGTCGAGGCCGGGGCCGAGGAGCTTCCAGCCGTCGTGGCGGATCCGCCACTCCGGTGCTCGCGCGGCAACCTCCTCGATCGCCGCCACGGCGCCGTCGACCGGGGTGCCTTCGTCGCCGACGATCCGGTCGCGATCGGCCACCAGCGCCTCGCGCCACAGCGCGGTCGCCCCCGGCGGCGCGTCGCCTGAGCCCTCGACCAGCGCGTCGAGCGTGCCCACCATCACCTCGGCGTCGCGGCTGGCGGAGAGCAGCCGGGCGGCGTCGCGCAGGGCGTGGTTCTCGCATTGGAATTCCTCGCCGAGCTCGTCGCGGATCAGCCGCAGCGCCGCCCGGGCCTTCTTCAGGTCTTTGCGGGCGCCGTGGATCGCCTCGGCCAGCGCGTCGCCCTCCTCGCCCGCCTCGCGCAGCCGCTCGGTCGCCTTGTCGAGCCGGCCGACGATCACCCGCCGCATCCCGGTCGCCGCGTCCTCGTCGCCCTTCAGGCGGTAAGTGCGGCCGGGCTCGGTCTCGAGAGTGGACATCGTCGTATCGTCGCGCTTCCCGTTGCTCGCCGGCAATCCTCGCGTCGCCAGCGACTGGTTGGCGTAGCGCTGGTCCCCGGTCAGCTCGGGGCCGAGCCAGGCCGGGGGCGAGAAGCGGTCGGCCTGCTCGGTCGACTCGAACTCGATCTCGGCGGTGAGGAGGCCGTCCAGGGCGCCCGCGTAGACGTCGACCTCGGCCCGCAGGTCGTCGCGCAGGGGCACGTAATGGCGGACCTTGCGTACCCGCCGGCCTGCGGTCAGCGGCCAGAGAGCCTCGAAGGCGCGCGGCTCGAGCGGCACCTCGACCTCCTCGCGGACCTTGCCGTGGCCGATCTTCGCGGTCAGCAGCAGCTCGCCGCCCTGCCGGCGCAGGCGCACCTCGCCACGCTCATCGAGCGCCAGATAGCCCTGCTCGATCACCGTCTGGCCGCTCTCGGCCCGTGGCATCTCACCGACCAGGAACTTGCGCTCGATCTCCGCCACGCAGGGATCGTAGGCCTTGTGGTCGAAAATCCGAGCATGAATACCGGCCCCCGACTCCGCGTCGGCGACTCCCTGAACGAAGTCTTCGCCCTCTACCAGCAGAACTTCGGCGTTCTCATCCCGGCCGCCTTCTGGCTTTTCCTGCCGGTCTCGATCCTCGGCGGGATCGTCGGCAACAAGGACATCGGCCTGCTCGCCTTGGTCGCGATCGTCACCTTTGCGGTGGCGATGCTCTACCAGGGGATGGTGGTGAGCCTCGTCCGCGATGTCCAGGGCGACACCGCCCACCACTCGGTCGGCGAGCTGCTCAGCTCGGTCGGCCCGGTCCTGCCGACGCTGCTGGTGACCGCGGTCATCTACGGGATCGGGGTCGGGGTCGGCTTCCTTCTCTTCATCGTCCCGGGCTGCATCCTGCTGACGATCTGGGCGGTGATCGCGCCGGTGATCGTGATCGAGCGGGTCGGCATCAGCGCCGCCTTCACCCGCTCCCAAGGCCTCGTCCGCGACTTCGGCTGGCCGGTCTTCGGCACGGTGATCTCGGCCACGTTGATCGCCGCGGTCGCCACCCTGATCCTCACCGGGATCGCCGAAGCGATCGCCGGCGGACCGATCCTGCGGATCGTCTTCGGCACCCTGGCGACCACGCTGACCGCACCGATCGGCGGCCTCGTCGCCGCGGTCCTCTATTACCGCCTGCTGGCAATCAAGGGCGAGGCGGATCCGATGATGCCGCCGCCAATCGACCCGACCGCGTAGGGGGAACGGGCAAGGGACGCGGCCATCTCGGCGGCGACCCGGGCAGGCTGAGGTCGCCGCCGAGATGGCCGAGATTCGGGGAGATGGTCGAGGAGTTCGGACGACCGGCGGATTTCGGGCGGAAGGCGCGCCGCGGGCGATGGTCGTTCACAGAAAGGCCTGGAATTCGAACGGTCAGAAATCTGCGTGGTTCCTTATGCACGCATGACGGGGTTTTCGAACCGCGCAGTTTTCTGACCGTTCGAATCGACACCCAATCGTGACGGCCCCGTCCCGGGCGTTTCGGAGGCGGCCACAGCCTGCCCGGGCCGCCTCCGAAACGCCCGGACCCGCCGTCCTCGGCCGCAACGGCCTGAACCCTCAGTGCTCGAGCAGCCCGGCGACCGCCAGCGCCAGCCGTTCACCGCGGCTGGTCAGTGCGTACTCGGCGTGGGGGGGACGGCCGGCGACCAGTCGCCGCTCGACGATCCCCGCCGCCTCGAGCTGCTCCAGCCGCTCCGAGAGCGTCGTCGGTGACACCCCCGGCAGCGACTGGCGGAACTCGTTGAAGCGGTGAGCGCCGCTGGAGCAGGCGTAGATCGTCGCCATCGTCCAGCGGCGCTCGAGGAGCCCCGCGGCGGCGCGGAGCTCCTTCGGCACTGGTGCGCAGTTACGACACCGAGGCGACATCAGCGCCGGCCTCCGCCGGCTCGAGCGCCAGCCCGAGCACCTCGTCGATGCTCATCACCGGGTGGAATGACATCTGCTCGCGCACCTCCTCGGGGACCTCGTCGAGGTCGCCGCGGTTGCGCTCGGGCAGGATCACCTCGGTCAGGCCCGCCGCGTGGGCGGCCAGCACCTTCTGCTTGAGGCCGCCGATCGGCAGCACTCGTCCTTGCAGGGTCACCTCTCCGGTCATCCCGACAGTGTGCTTGACGGGGCGGCCGGTGAGCAGGCTGACCAGCGCCGTGGTCATCGCGGTGCCCGCGCTGGGGCCGTCCTTGGGGATCGCCCCGGCCGGCACGTGGACATGGAACTCCCGTTGGAAACGGTCCTCCGGGATGCCCAGGTCCTCGCGGTGCGAGCGGACGTAGGAGAGGGCGATCCGTGCCGACTCCTTCATCACGTCGCCGAGCTGGCCGGTCAGGACCAGGCCCTTGTCACCGTCCATGGCGGTCGCCTCGATGAAGAGGATGTCGCCGCCGGTGCCGGTGACCGCAAGGCCGGTCGAGACGCCCGGGATCGCCGTGCGCTCCACCGACTCCTGGAACACCTTCTGCCGACCGAGGGCCTCGCGGACCGCCTCGATGTCGAGGGCGATCGGCGTGCCAACCTGGTCGCCACTCGCGATCTTCGTCGCCGCCCCGCGGAGCAGCTTGCCGACCTCACGCTCCAGCTGCCGCACGCCCGCCTCGCGGGTGTACTCGGAGATCACCGCACGGAGGACGTCGTCCTCCACCGTGACCTCCTCCGGCTTCAGCCCGTTGCGCTTCAGCTGTCGCGGCACCAGGTAGCCCTTCGCGATCGCCAGCTTCTCTTCGGTCGTGTAGCCGTCGAAGGAGATGATCTCCATCCGGTCCAGCAACGGCGCCGGGATCGTTTCGAGCGTGTTGGCGGTGGCGATGAAGACGACCTCGGAGAGGTCGACCTCGACGTCCAGGTAGTGGTCGCGGAACGAGTGGTTCTGCGCCGGGTCGAGCACCTCGAGCAACGCTGCCGACGGGTCGCCGCGCCAGTCGGCGCCGACCTTGTCGACCTCGTCGAACAGGATCACCGGGTTCATCGTCTCGGCGTCGCGCAGGGCACGGACGATCCGTCCCGGCAGGGCGCCGATGTAGGTGCGGCGGTGGCCGCGGATCTCCGCCTCGTCGTGCAGGCCGCCGAGGCTGATGCGGACGAACTCGCGCCCGAGGCTGCGGGCGATCGACTCGCCGATCGAGGTCTTGCCGGTGCCGGGAGGCCCGACCAGGGTGAGGATCGTGCCGTTGGCACGGCTGTCCTCCTCGATCTCCTCGGCCCGCTCCTCGCGCAGCTTGCGCACGGCGACGAACTCGGTGATCCGTTTCTTCACGTCCTCGAGCCCGGCGTGGTCGGCATCGAGCACCTCACGCGTGTGGTTCGGGTCGAGCTTGTCCTCGGAGCGCTTGCTCCAGGGGACGGCGATCAGCCAGTCGAGGTAGCTGCGGATCATCGAGCTCTCGGGCGACTGCTCACCCTGGCGCTCCAGTCGGCGCAGCTCCTTGGTCGCCTGCTCGGCGACCGCCTCGGGCATGCCGGCCTCGTCGATCTTGGTCTCGTACTCGGCGATCACGTCGGTGTCGTCGTCGCCCAGCTCTTTGCGGATCGACTCCATCTGTTTGCGCAGGAAGTACTCGCGCTGCTGTTTCTGGGCGCCCGACTCGACGTCGTCGCGGATTTTCGAGCGCACCTGTAACTCGGCGAGCCGCTCGCGCTGGAGGCCGACGGCGATCTCCAGCCGCTCGGTGACATCGATCGTCTCGAGCAGGCGGAGCTTGCCCTCGTTGGCGATGTCAGGGGAGAGGCCGGAGGTGTCGGCGAGGGCGCCGGGCTCCTCGATCGAGCGCAGGAAGGTGGCGATGCGGCCGTCGTCGCCACGCAGCTCGAGGATCTCCTCGACCACGGCGCGGTACTCCCGCGCCAGCTCGAGCGTGTGCTCGTCGTCGGGGTGGCCGTCGTGGATCTCCTGGACCTCGACGTGCAGGGCGTCGCCGTCGTCGCCCGCCTGGGCGGCACCGGCGATCCCGCGATGGAGGCCGACCACGGTCGCGACCGGGACGCCGCGGCGCGAGCGGCCGTGCTCGACCACCTCGGCGATCACGCCGACGCGGCCGTACTCGCCGTCACGGCGAGGGATGAGGAAGACGCGCTCGTCCTCGCCGACGTCGATCGGCAGGGTGGCGGTGACGGTCGGGAAAACGATCGCGTCGTCGAGAGGAACGAGTCTGTAGTTCATGACCAGGTTCACTTTCTGTAGTTGGTCCTCTAGGAGGATAGCGCTCCACCTTTCGGACCTCAAGTCGGCGGCGATAGGGTGCCTCCCATGGACGAGAAGCGCGCCAAAGAGCTGGTCAGGGCCGAGCGGGAGCGGGTCGAGGCGGCCCTTGCCACGCTCCGCGGCGAAGGCCGCGAGGAGTCGAGCCAAGAGGTCCCCGCGGGCGACTTCAACAACGAGAACCTCTACGAAGACGAGTTCGCCGCCGGGCAGGAAGGCGACCTGCGCCGCCGACTGGAGGCGGTCGAGCGCGCCGAGGAGCGCCTTGCCACCGGGACCTACGGCCTCTCGGTCAAATCCGGCGAGCCGATCCCCGAGGGCCGTCTCGAAGCCGAACCGCTCGCCGAGCTCACCGTCGACGAGGAGCCGGGCGGCAAGAAAAAATGGTGAGCTGAGCGATGCCGAAGGTGAAGGCCCAGAGCACGATCTCGCTTGACGGCTACATGGCGGGCCCGAACCAGAGCGCGGAGAACCCGCTCGGCGAAGGCGGCGAGGCGCTCCACGAGTGGGCCTTCAAGCAGGCCTCCTTCAACCAGATGCACGGCCGCGGGGACGAGGGCGAGCGCGGCGCCAGCGACGACGTGCTGCGCGCCTCGCTCGGGAATCTCGGCGCGGTGGTGATGGGCCGCAACATGTTCGGCCCGATCCGCGGTCCCTGGCCCGACGAGGAATGGAAGGGCTGGTGGGGAGACGATCCACCCTTCCACTGCCCGGTCTACGTGCTGACGCACTATCCCCGCGACCCTTTCGAGCTTGAAAACGGCAACAGCTTCCATTTCGTCACCGCGGGGATCGAGGTGGCGATCGCCGAAGCCAAGGAGGCCGCCGACGACCAGGACGTCTCCGTGGGCGGCGCCTCGACCCTGCAGCAGACGATCGCCGCGGGGCTGCTCGACGAGATCGTCGTCACCCAGGTACCGATCTTGCTCGGCGGTGGCGAGCGCCTCTTCGACCACCTCGCGGCCGGCGCCGCCACGGTCGAGCTGGCCTCCGTGGTCGAGGGCGCCGAGGCGCTCCACCTCACCTACCGCCTCAGCTGAAGGGGGCGAATTCCTCAAGCGCGCCTCCGCGCCCGCCGATAGGTTCGGACCTATGCCGAAAGATGATTCCGCCGCCACCGAAGAGGCCCGCTTCTACGGGACCAGGTTCCTGACCGAGGACGCCCCTGACGGGCCCTTCCCGGAGAAAGGGATGTCGGCGCTCGACTCGCAGCGGCTGGTCGAAGAGGAACTGCAGCTGGAGGGCGACCCGAACCGCAACCTGGCCACCTTCGTCACCACCTGGATGGAGCCGGAGGCCGAGCGGCTGATCGCGGAGAACAACTACCGCAACTTCATCGACCACGCCGAGTATCCGATCTCGGCCGAGATCGAGCAGCGCTGCATCCGCATGCTCGCCGACCTCTTCAACGCTCCCGGCGAGACCACCGGCGCCCGCTGCCAGGGCTCCTCCGAGGCGATCATGCTCGGCGCCCTCTCGCTGAAGTGGAAGTGGAAGGAACGGCAGGAAGCCGCAGGCAAGCCGGTCGACAAGCCGAACCTCGTCTTCGGCGGCGACGTGCACGTGGTCTGGGAAAAGTTCTGCCGCTACTTCGACGTCGAACAGCGGGTGGTGCCGCTGCAGGAGGGCAAGTACACGATCGGCCCCGACGACGTCGCGCCGGAGATCGACGAGAACACGATCGGCGTCGCCGCCGTGCTCGGCACCACCTTCACCGGCCACGCCGACGACATCCGGGGGATCAACGACTACCTGGTGAAGCTGAAGAAGGACGAGGGGCACGACGTGCCGATCCACGTCGACGGGGCCAGCGGCGGCTTCGTCTGGCCCTTCCTCTACCCGCACTCGGAGTGGGACTTCCGGCTCGAGCAGGTGCGCTCGATCAACGTCTCCGGCCACAAGTTCGGGCTCGTCTACCCGGGCATCGGCTGGCTGGTCTTCCGCGAAAAAGCCGATCTTGCCGAGCACCTCGTCTTCTACGAGAACTACCTGGGCGAGGTCGACGCGACCTTCACCCTCAACTTCAGCACCGGCGCCTCGATGGTGCTGGCCCAGTACTTCAACTTCGTCCGCCTCGGCCGTGAGGGCTACGGCGACGTGATGAAAGCGATGCAGTCGAACGCCGAGGTGCTGGTCGAAAAGCTGGATCGCTGTGGCCACTTCGAACTGATCGGCGAGAACGAGGAGCAGCTGCCGCTGGTCGCCTTCAAATTGATCGAGGGCAAGGGGTACGACGAGTTCGACGTCTCCTGGCAGGTGGCGGCGGAGCGCGGCTGGATGCTGCCCGCCTACACGATGCCGCCGAACGCGCAGGAGGTGAAAGTGCTGCGGGCGCTGGTCAAGCACACGCTGAGCCGCTCCCAGATCGACCGGCTCGCGGGCGACATCGAACATGCCTGCGACACGCTGGAGAAGAAGGGTCGCGCACACAAGAGCGAGCGCCACAAGGCGACGCGCAGCCCGAACGTCTAGCTACTCGGCCACCAGGCCCGGTCACCCAGGCGGAAGGTGATCGCCGGGATCAGCAGCGCCCGGACGATGAAGGTGTCGAGGAGGACGCCGATCGCGACCGTGGCGCCGATCTGGATCAGCTCCTCCAGCGGCAGCAGCGTCAGCGTGGCGAAGGTGCCGGCCAGGATCAGCCCCGCCCCGGTGACGACGCCGCCGGTGGCGATCAGCGCCCGGAGGGTCCCCGCCTTGGTCCCATGCCGGGCCGCCTCCTCGCGCACCCGGGTCATCAGGAAGATGTTGTAGTCGACCCCCAGCGCGACCAGGAACAAGAACGAGAGCAGCGTCAGGTCGAAGGTGATCCCTTCGCCGCCGAACTGGGAGAAGAGGAAGGTCGAGAGCCCGAGGGTGCCGGCGAAGGAGAGGACGACGGTGGCGATCAGGTAGAGGGGCGCCGCGATCGCCTGCAGCACCGCCGCCAGGATCAGCCCGACCACGAGCAGCACCAGCGGCACGATCAGGCGGGTGTCGCGGCCGTTGGTCTGCTCGACGTCCCAGTTCTCGGCCGGCAGGCCGCCGAGCAGGGCGTCCGGCGAGATCGCGTGCAGCCGTTCGCGGATCCGCTCGACCTCTTGCGCCGCTTCGCCCGAGTAGGGGTTGCCGGCGAGGACGAGTAGGACCGCCGCCGACTGGAAGCCGCTGCCCGCCGGGACCGGGATCGCCAACCGCACCGAGGTGAGGTGCTTCATCCCGGCGGTGACCTTCGCCGCTTCATCGGGTGGCACCACCGCGGTCAGCGGCGAAGCGAGGCCGGGCGGGAAGTGTTCGTTCAGCACCGCGGTGCCTTCGCTCGAGTTGGTCGGCTTGGTCTCGCCCTGGCCGAAGCCGATCGTGCCGTGGTGGAGGAAGTTGCCGAGCGCGAGCACTACGAGGCCGCCGGTGACGAGCGCGATGATCGGCCGCGAACGGCGCTCGACCAGGCTCGCGATCCGGTCCCAGACCCCCGGCCCCTGGCGGCGCGGCGCCCCCGCGGCGGGCCAGAAGGCGCGCTCCCCGAGTACCGCGAGCAGGGCGGGGAGGAGGGTGAAGGCCGAGCAGACCATCAC
Source organism: uncultured Solirubrobacterales bacterium (assembly GCA_963795675.1). Lineage (GTDB taxonomy): Bacteria > Actinomycetota > Thermoleophilia > Solirubrobacterales > 70-9 > VAYN01. Next base: position 84,799 of record CAWCJB010000017.1, on the reverse strand, counting down.
CGCGATGCCGATCGCGAGGATCGGTCCGAGCCAGTGGGTCGATTGGAGATCGGCGACCAGCAGCACCAGCATTGCCGCGATCACGGTGCCGCCGGAGGCCCCGACCGCGGGGATCGTCTCGCGCAGGGCGAGCGGCAGCGCCTCGGCGGCGGGCCGCCCGCGCTGGATCTCTTCGCGATAGCGATGGACCAGCAGCAGCGAGTAATCGGTGCCGGCGCCGAACACCAGCACCAGCAGTAAGAACGTCCCCTCGGTGTTGACGACGATCCAGCCGCCCTTGATCAGCAGGTAGGCGATGCCGATCGCGACCATGTAGGCGGCGCCGACCGCGATCAGCGGCAGGAGCGCCAGCAGCGGCGCCCGGTAGACGAGCAGGAGCAGGACGAGGACCAGGCCGAGCGTCGCGAAGAGCAGCGTCTCGCCCGCTTCGTCGGCGACCTGGTCGAGGTCGGCGGCGATCCCGGCGGGGCCGGTGACGTAAGCGGAGACCCCGGGGATCGCATGGGCGGCGAGGTATGCGCGGATGTCGGTGACGCCGCTGCGGATCGCCCCGTGGTCGTCGGCGTTCAGCGCCAGCACCACCAGCGCCGCTTCGCCGTCGTTGGAGATCGGGCCGATCCCGCGGTCGAGCCGGGCGACGTCGCCGAGCGATCGGCGGGCGCCGGCGGAGAAGGGGTCGATGATCGGCGTCGCACCGGTGATCTTCAGCCGGTTCAGCCCGCGGCCGATCGCCCCGATCGCATTCAGATCGTCGTTGGTGAGCCCACCTTTGCGGTCGAAGACGACCACCGCCGGTACCTCTTCACGGCCTTCGCCGCCGGCCTCGGGCGAGGAGCTCGAGGAGCCGTCGAGCACTTCCAGGGCGTGGATCGATTCGGCGCCCTTGGGCAGGAAGCTCGACTGGCCGGCGGCGGCGACCGAGCCGATGTGGGAGCGGCCGACGTAGCCGCCCACCCCGAGCGCGATCCACACCGCGATCGTCACCCAGCGGCCGCGAGGCCCCGTCACCGCGGCCGCGAGGGCGGCGATCACCGGCAGTGGCGGTCGGTGTCCGGCACCCGCGGAAGCCTAGTCACGGTGGAGGCCACGGCGACGGGTACCTTGGTGCCATGCCCACCTGGATCGCGAAATCCGCCCTGCCCTGGATCTGGAAGAAAGTCCCCTGGAAAACGGTGTGGACGATCACCATCTGGCTCGCCCAGAAGGGCCGCGACCGGGTCCGCAACAACCTCACCGAGAGCGAGCAGTCGGAATTCTGGGGCCTCTTGAAAAAGTCCCACGGGAAGCCGTCGAACCTGAGCAAGCGCGATCAGTCGCGGGTCAAGGACATCGTCGGCAAGGCGATCCGCGGCTAGCGCGGGCTCGGCGAGCGGAACTGCAGCATCTGCACCTTGGTGTGGATGTCCGGCTCGGTGTTGCCCTCGGCGTGGCGCTCCTCGACCCGGCGCTCGATCTCGAAGAGCTCCTTCGTCGAACGGTTCAGCAGGGCGGCGATTTCCTCCCAACCCTCCTCGTCGACGGATATCGGCGAGCGGGTGAGGTGGATGTCGTAGTCGTCGCCGAAGAAGGTCCCGGCCGTCATCGCATCGGTGATGTCCTTGGACATCATCCGCACGATCGACCAGAGCACGCCGAGGCGCTCCTGGCTGTTCAGCACTTCCCAGGCGTCGTCGTCGAAGTAGGCCCTCTGGCTCGCCCGATAGAAACGTTCGAGGACTCGTCCGCCGGCCCGGCGCTCGACCCGGTCGAGCTCGATGCAGCCGAGGTCGCGCAGCTGCTTGACGTGGTAGGTGACGTTGTTCAGCGGCTCGTCGATCGCTTCGGCCAGTTGGCGCGGTGAGGCGGGCCCCTCGACCAGCACGCCCATCGCGGCGACCCGGGTCGGGTGGGCGAGCGCCGCCGCCAGCTGGGGGCTGACGAAGTCGACTTTCGGCGTCGGATTCGCCGTCGACGGCGCCGAAGCCGGTGTCGCCCCAGGCGGGCTCGCGGCCGGGTTCGGGGCATCGGAATCGGTTTTGACGGCGGTTGCCTCCACAATCCTCCAAAAAATCTGAGTTAGCGACCCGCCTGCATTAAACCGGATTCCATCGCCAAGAGCGCAGGGTCCGTCGATAAACATGCGGTGACGTGAACTGAACGATCAAAGCTCATCAAACTTTGCGCTCGGCCCCGTGGAAATCGGTAGCAGGGAGAGGAGGTGAGCGAGAGATGAAGATTGATGGAACGGAACCGATCATCCCCGCCGAGAGCGTCGCCAAGAGCGGCTGATCTGACGGATCTGGGCGGCGCGTCGCGGCCAAGAATCGCGGCGCGCCACCCGTTTACCGGGGGCGTTCCTATTGGTTGAATCGTGTGGTTCAAACGAGGGATTCTTGGGTACACGGACGTCCAACTGCGCAAAACTGCCCAACCAATGAACCAGAGCCGACCCAATCGCATCGATCAGCGCCTGGTTAGGGCGCTGGGGCACCCACTACGGGTAAAGATCCTCGAAGTCGTCCAACTTCGCAACGCCAGCCCGAGCGAGCTGACCGAGCTGCTCTCCGCGCCGCTTGGCAACGTCGCCTACCACGTGCGGGTGCTGGAGAAATGCGGCTGCATCGAGCAGGTGGCGACGGCGCGCCGCCGCGGGGCCGTGGAGCATTACTTCCGCGCCCGCCCGCGCTCCTACATCGGCCACCAGGATTGGCGCAAGGTGCCGAAAAGCCTCCGTGACGCGGTCACCGGGTCGGCGCTCGGCAGCTTCTTCGACCGCGCCGCCGACGCGCTCGAAGCGGGCACGATCGACGCCCACGACGACACCACGTTGAACTGGATGCCGATGGCGGTCGACGAGGCGGGCTGGGCGGAAGTCGCTGCGGTCTTCGCGGCCGCCGCCAACCGGCTGGAGGCGATCCACGCGCTCTGCCGGCGGCGGATCGAGCAGGGCGGCGATGAGGCGATGCCGCTGATAGTCGGTATGGCCGCCTTCGAGCCCGCCCCCGACGATTGGGTCCCGGACCCGGCGATGGAGGGCGGCGGGACGGCGGCGAACGGCGCCGCGCCGGCATCCGAAGGGACCGGCGACGGAGAAGGCGCCGCCAGCGCTTAGGATCCGGCGCCCATGCCGGATCCAGTCACCGTCTCGGTCGAGGTAGGCCGCCCCCGCCAGGAGGTCTTCGAATACGTCGACGTCCTCGCCAATCACGAGCGCTGGATGAGTCGCCTCTACAAAGACTGGAGCTTCGAAGGGCCGAAGCGAGGTGTCGGCGCGATCGCCAAAGCCCAGGTCGACGCGCCCACGGCGCGCGAGAGAGTCAGCTTCAAGGTGGTCGAGTCCACCGCCCCGGAACGGATCGTCGAGGAGGGCGAGAGCGCCCACGGCAAGCGCGAGACGCGAGGCACCTACCGCTTCACCGAGCTCGAGGGCGGCCGCACGCGGATCGAATTCGAGCTCGCCTGGGTGAAGGCGCCGCGCACGGAACGGATCGCCCCGTTCGTCTCGCGCGCCTTCATGGGCCGCGCCCTCGGCAAAGCGATGAAGACGCTGGCGGACCTGCTCGAAGAAGGCTGACGTGGCGGACGGCGCGGGCGACGGCGCCGAGGAGCGCGCGGACCTCGCCGAGCTGCTGGCGCGGCGGGCGCTGACCGAGGACGCGGCGCGGCCCGAGGCGGTGGCGCGCCGCCACGCGGCGGGCGGGCGGACGGCGCGGGAGAACCTCGCCGACCTGGTCGACGCGGGGAGCTTCGTCGAGTACGGGCGCTTCGCGATCGCCGCCCAGCGGGGGCGGCGCGAGCTCTCCGACCTGATCGCGCGGACCCCCGCCGACGGCTTCATCGGCGGCACCGCGACGGTGAACGGGGAGCTCTTCGGCGAGGGTGCCGGGTGCGCGGTGCTCTCCTACGACTACACGGTGCTGGCCGGGACGCAGGGGGCGCTCGGGCACCGCAAGAAGGACCGGTTGTTCGAGCTGATCGAGCGGATGCGGCTGCCGACGGTGCTCTTCGCCGAGGGCGGTGGCGGCCGGCCGGGCGACACCGACTACCCGGTGGTGTCGGCGCTCGACACCCGGGCGTTCGCCCTCTGGGCACGGCTCTCGGGGCTGGTGCCGCGGATCGCGATCGTCGCCGGCCGCTGCTTCGCCGGCAACGCGGTGCTGGCCGGCTGCTCGGATCTGATCATCGCCACCGAGGGTTCCTCGCTGGGGATGGGCGGGCCGGCGATGATCGAGGGCGGCGGGCTGGGGAAGGTCGACCCGGACGACGTCGGGCCGCTGGAGACGCAGGCGCGCAACGGGGTGGTCGATCTGATCGCCGCCGACGAGGCCGAGGCGACCGCGGCGGCGCGACTTCTGCTCGGCTACTTCCAGGGGGCGACGCCGCCGGGGGACGAACCGGACCAGACGGCGCTGCGCGACTTGGTCCCGGAGCGGGCGCGGCGTGCCTACCCGGTCGGGCCGATCATCGAGACGCTCGCCGACGCGGGCTCGGTCACCTTCCTGCGGGAGCGCTTCGCGCCGGAGCTGGTCACGGCGCTGGCGCGGATCGAGGGCCGGCCGCTCGGCTTCATCGCCAACGACTCGCGCCATATGGCGGGCGCGCTGACCAGCGACGCCTCCGACAAGGCGGCCCGCTTTCTTTCGCTCTGCGACGCCTTCGGGCTGCCGCTGGTCTCACTGCTCGACACGCCTGGGTTCATGGTCGGCCCGGAGGCGGAGGCCACCGGGCTGGTGCGGCACGCCTCGCGGCTCCTGGTCGGCGGGGCGGCCTTGCGGGTGCCGCTGATCGCGGTGATCTTGAGGCGCGGCTACGGGCTCGGGGCGCAGGCGATGGCAGGCGGGAGCCTGCACGAGCCGCTGCTGACGGTGGCGTGGCCGGGCGCGCACCTCGGGCCGATGGGCCTGGAAGGCGCGGTGCGGCTGGCGCTGCGCAAGGAGCTGGAGGTGATCGCCGACGAGCAGGAGCGCGAGCAGCGGGTCAAGGACCTGACCGCGGCGGCGGAAGAGAACGCCAAAGCCCTCAATGCCGCAGCGGTATTCGAGGTCGACGACGTGATCGATCCGGCGGAGACGCGGGGGGTTATCGCGAAGACCCTTCGCGCCGCGTGCAGCGCTCCGCCGGATCAGCGCCCCCGGCCCGTGGATACGTGGTGAGGTTCGGTCGTTTGCTGAGTTAGGGCCGCTATGGCGACCATAAATCAGCAAATGGCCGCCCGGGTGGCGGTCACCAGAGTGCGTCGTGGGACTCCATGACGCCGCGACCCTCGGCGAGGTCGAGGCCCTCGAGGGAGCCGGTGAAGGTGCCGAAGCGGTGGCGGTAGGTGCTGCGGATCAGGAGGAAGTTGTCGTCGCGAGATCTCTCAGCGCCACCGGTGAATTCGAGGCATGAGCCGTCGGCGAAGTCGACCGCGTCGAGATTCTGGAAGGTGACCGGCGGGGGCTCGTGGGGAGCTCCGTCGATCCAGATCGCGCGCTCGCTCTTTTCCGGCGGGTCGTTGATGCCCTCGACCAGGTTCCAGGCGACCGCGCGGCCGTCGGCGGCGGTCCCGACCCCGGCGGACCAGCGCCAGCTGATGTGGCGGGCCTGGTAGCCGGCCGATTCGTCGTCGACGCCGAAGCCTTCGACCGTGAGGCGACGTCCCGGAATCTCGACCGTGCCCTCGATCGGCACGCCTGCCCGCTTGCGGGTCCAGCCCCAACCGTCGCCGCTGGGGCAGATCGATTCGATCGGCGAGCTCTGTCCGCCGAGGCGCAGGTCGGCGTGGAGGCCGGGGGCGTCGATCAGGAGACGGGGACCGTCGAGGACCACCTCGCGGCTGCCGGGGCGCAGGGTGGTGTGGGCGAGCTCGCGGTTTTTCTCGCGGTCCCAGAGGACCCAGAACGCCTGGCCGGTCGGCCCGACCTCGGCGCGCGCCGCGCAGAGCATCAGCGCCTCGCCGTAGAAGCCGATGTAGCGCCAGCGCTTGCGGAGGTTGCCGTCGCGGCGCAGGGGCATCGGGCCCGGGGGCAGGGGCAGGTCGGGGCGTCCGTCGCCCGGGCCGCGCCAGGGCCCACACCAGGAAAGCGCACCAGGTGCCATCGCCGCAACCTACCCGGCCGGCACGCGTCCGCCCCGGGGTTCTAGGCTCGCGTCATGGCCCAGGCAATCCAGATCATCGGTGCGCTGATCATCCTCAGCGCGTTCGCCGCCAACCAGCTCGGGGAGCTGCGGACCGATTCGCGGCTCTACCTGCTGCTCAACCTGGTCGGGTCGGTGGTGCTGGCGATCCTCGCCGTGGCCGAAGGCCAGCTCGGCTTCATCCTGCTGGAGGCGGTCTGGGCGGCGGTCTCCGGCTGGAGCCTCTTCGTCATCCTTGGCGAAGAAGCCGAAGCTGGCCCGCCCGAAGGGTGAGTTCGCAGAAATCGCCGGATAGCGACGAGAACTGCGAACGCGTTAGGCGCCGGCCTCGATCAGGCGCTCGGCGAGTTTTCGCATCCCGAGTTCGAGGGCGGCTTTGGCGGCGCCTTCCCAGTCCGTCGCCTGGTCCGGAGGCGGCTCGACGCCGGCATCGCGGAGCGTCGCGATGTCCTTGAACGCCAGCAGCTCCTCGCGTCCTTCGAGCAGCGCCGCCCGCAGTTTCGGCCGCCGCTCCCGCACCGCCGCGTCGAGGATCGCCTCCAGCGAGCCGTGCTCCTTCAGCAGCTCGGCCGCCGTCTTCGGCCCGACGCCCTTCGCCCCCGGCAGCCCGTCGGCAGGGTCGCCGCGCAGGGCGATGAAGTCGGGGACCAGCTCGGGGTCGATGCCGTAGCGCTCGCGCACCCCGTCGGGGTCTACTTCTTCGGCCCCTTTGCCGCCGGTCCGCACGTAGAGGACGGTGATCCCGGGCGCCGCGCACTGGTACATGTCGCGGTCCCCGGTGAGGATCAGCGCCTGGCCGCCCGCCTCGGCCTCGCGCCGCGCATAGGTCCCGAGCAGGTCGTCGGCCTCGAGGTCGGCGCTCGTCGCCACCGTCCACCCGAAGGCCTCGAAGAACGGCCCGCTCGCCGTGAACTGGTCGGGCAGCTCGTCCGGCATCGCCTCGTCGCGCTCGGCGTGGTAGGCGGGGTAGAGCTCGGTCCGGTAGGCGGCCGCATCGGGGCCGAAGCAGAGGGCGACGGCGCGCGGCTGGTGCTTCTCGACCTCGCGCAGCACCAGGTTGGCCGTCCCCAGCAGCGCGTTGACCGGTTGCCCGTCCGGCCCGGTGATCGTCTTCGGCAGCGCATAGAAGGCGCGGAAGAGCATCGAGGGCGCATCGACTACGAGTAGCGGTCCGGCCATGGGCGCAGCCTAGTGCGGCGGCCGGGGAGAGCGGGTCGATAGCGTGGGCCCGCGATGCCCGCCTCGTCCGAGAAAGCGCTCGAGATCGTCGACCTGGAGAAACGCTACCCAAATGGGGTGGAGGCGCTGCGCAGCGTGTCGATCACGATCGAGCCGGGCGACTTCTACGGCCTGCTGGGCCCGAACGGGGCGGGGAAGTCGACCCTGATCCACTGTACGACCGGGCTGGCGCAGCCGACCGGCGGCCAGATCCACGTCTTCGGCCACGACGCGATCTCCGACTACGGCGAGGCACGGGCCGCGGTCGGGCTCGCCCCGCAGGAGGTCAACCTGGACCAGTTCCTCACCTGTGAGGAGACGCTGGACTTCCACGGCGGCTACTTCGGCATGCGCAAGCAGGATCGCAAGGAACGGACCGAGGAGCTGCTCGAGACCTTCTCGCTGACCGCGAAAGCACGGGAGCGGACCCGGGCCCTCTCCGGCGGGATGAAACGAAGGCTGATCCTGGCGCGGGCGCTGATGCATCGGCCGCGCCTCCTGATCCTCGACGAGCCGACCGCCGGCGTCGACATCGAGCTGCGGCTCGAGCTCTGGCACTACGTCCAGAAAATCAACGCCGAAGGGGTGACGATCCTGCTCACCACGCACTATCTCGAGGAGGCCGATCAGCTCTGCGGGAAGATCGCCTTCATCGCCGACGGCCAGATCGCCGCTCAGGGGACGAGCGAGGATCTGGCGGCGCGCTACGACGTCGCCAACCTCGAGGACGCCTACCTGGCCCTGGTCGGGCGGCGCGAGCTGTCGCGCTCGCACGTCGAGGCCGACGTCGTCGCCTGATCCCAGACCATCAACAGAACCAGGACCGGCGATGACGACTGCGCAGATTCGTTTTCTCAGCCTCTGGCGGCGCGAGATCTCGCGCTTCATGAAGATCAAGAAACAGACCCTGGGCGGGCCGCTGTTGGAAACGTTCCTCTACGTCACCGTCTTCGGCGCCGCGCTCGGCTCGCGGATCAAGGAGCTGCACGGGATCGAATACATCGTCTTCGTCATCCCCGGGCTGATCATGATGGCCTTCGCCACCAACGCCTTCACCAACAACTCGTCCTCGATCCTGCAGCAGAAGTTCATGGGCGCGATCCACGACCAGCTCTCCTCGCCCGCCTCGCCGCGCGAGTTGCTGCTCGCCCTCTGCCTCGGCGGCTTCGTCCGCGGGCTGATCGTCGCGACGCTGACCTTCCTGGTCGCGATCGTGCTCACCAACCTCGGCGTCGCCCACATCCTGGTGCTGATCCCGGCGATCATCCTGGTCGGCTTCTTCTTCGCCAACCTCGGCGTCTTGATCGGGGTGCGGGCGGAGCAGTTCGATGATGTCGCCTTCGCCCAGACCTTCATCCTGCAGCCGCTGATCTTCCTCGGCGGCGTCTTCTACTCGGCCTCGTTGCTGCCGCAGCCGTTCGAGACGCTGACCAAGTTCAATCCGGTCTACTACATGATCTCCCTGGTCCGCTACGGGTTCGTCGGTTTCACCGAAGTGAACATCCCGTTGGCGCTGGGGGCGCTGGCGCTGGCGACCGCGGCGATCTTCCTCGTCAACCTGCGCCTCTTCCAGCGCGGCTACAAGCTGCGCTCGTAGTTTCTGGGCGCGAGCTTGCCAACCGGTCCGTCTTTAACTGACCGAAGGGTTCGTCTCTCTAAAATCGCGGGCCGATGGCGACTCGGATCCGCAGGCGGCGCCGCAGGCCGCACCATACGCGCTGGCACAGGGTCGTTCTCCCGATCCTGATCGTGCTCGGACTGATCGCCGCCGCGGGCGGCGTGGCCGCTGCCTGGGCGCTCAACGTCTACAACGAAGCGCCGCCGCTGAAAGACCTGAAGCCGGTGCAGAAGGGCCGCACCTCGGCGATCTACACCGCCGAAGGCAAGCTGATCGGCTACATCCACTCGGAAAACGTGCGCCAGCCGATCTCCGGCGGTGAAATCCCGAAAGTGCTGAAGAACGCCACGGTCTCGATCGAGGACAAGAACTTCTGGGAACACGGGGCGCTCGACGCCGCCGGGATCGCCCGGGCCGCCTGGAAGGACCTGCTGGCGGGCGGCAAGCCGGTGCAGGGAGCCTCGACGATCACCCAGCAGTTGGTCCGCAACCTCTACATCCGCCATCCGGAAGACACGCTGAAGCGGAAGATCAAGGAAGCGCACCTGGCGGAAGAGCTCTTCGAAGCGCACAGTCGTAGGTGGATTCTCAACACCTACCTGAACACGGCGCCCTACGGGACCAACGAAGGGCAGACCGCGCTCGGGGTGGAAGCGGCGTCGCAGACCTACTTCAACAAGCCTGCGAGCGAACTGAACCTGATCGAGTCGGCACTGATCGCCGGGCTGCCACAGGCGCCCTCGGAATACAACCCGTTTCTCGACCCGAAGGCGGCGCTGCAGCGACGCAACGAGGTGCTGGGGACGATGTACGAACAGGGCTACATCACGCGTGACCGCTACCTGAAGGCGCGGACCAGCGGCCTTGCCCTCCACGAGGGCCATCGCTACACGACCGTCCAAGACCCCTTCCTCTTCAACCTCGTCGAACAGGAACTGATCGAACGCTACGGAATCAACACGGTCCGTAACGGCGGGCTCAAGGCCTACACGACGCTCGATCCCGAACTGCAGGCCGATGCCGAAGCGGCGGTCGCCAGCTGCACCGAAACCGGGGTCTGCTATTCCGGCGGCGGTCCGGTCACCGGGCTTGCCTCGGTCGACCCGAACACGGGCGCGATCCTCGCCCTCGCCTCGACCCCCGGCGAAGAAGGCGAAGAAGAATTCAACTACGCCTGGCAGGCTGAAAAGCAACCGGGATCGTCGTTCAAGCCTTACGTGTTGGCGACCGCGATCAAGCAGGGAATCGACCCCTCGGACACCTACTACAGCGGCACCTCGCCGATGACGCTGGAAATCCCCGGCGGCGGAACCTGGACCGTCAACAACGATGAGCCGGGGGGCGGCACGATGTCGCTGGAACAGGCGACCTGGGACTCGATCAACGTCGTCTACGCCCAGCTCGACCTCGACGTCGGGCCGGAAAACGTCACCCAGACCGCCCACGAAATGGGCATCGAAGCCGAACTCCAGTCAGTCCCGGCGGAGGCGATCGGCGGGCTCGCCTACGGCGTCTCGCCGCTCGAACAGGCCGACGGCTACGCGACCCTGGCCAACGGCGGCGTCCACCACGATCCGACCGCGATCAGCAAAGTCGAATTCGCCGACGGCAAGGTGGACGAAATCGAAAGCGAAGAGGGCGATCGGGTGCTGACCCCGGGTCAGGCCTACGACGTCACGAACGTCCTGAAAGGCGTGATCAGCCAGCCCGGAGCTACCGGCAACGGCTACACCAACCTCACCTACTGCTCGGAAGTGGCGGGCAAGACCGGCACCTCGGAGGAAGAGTCCGACGCCTGGTTCGTCGGCTACACGCCTGAATTCTCGACCGCTGTGTGGGTCGGCCACCCGCGCTCACGGCTGTCGACCGGCTTCGGCGGTCCCACCGCCGGCCCGATCTGGCGCGACTTCATGGAAGCCGCGACCGGCGGCGAATGCCCGGCCTTCGAAACGCCGACCAGCCTGCCCGAACTCTCGGCGCTGACCGGCGGCCACACCGCGGCGGGCGGCTACCACTCATCCCGCTTCGGCGAAGAAGAAGAATTCGGCGAAGAAGAAGAAGGCGAAGAAACCGAAGAAGAAGAAGAAGGCGCGGAAGAAGAAGCCGAAGAAGCGCCGACCGAAGAAGGCGCCGAAGAAGTGACCCACGCCCCCGCCGGCGGCGGCGTCTCCCCGGGCTGAGCCCGGGGAGGTAGTCGATTCCGCGAGGGGGCTCGGCGGCGGGGCTCCGGGACGGGAAAGGGACGCGGCCATTTCGGAGGCGACCCTGGCAGGCTGAGGCCGCCTCCGAAATGGCCGCGTCATGGGGGACGGCGGAGGGGTGCGGGTCGCTGGTGCGGGACCGCTGAGGGCGTCTGTGGAGCCTTACCGTCCCTATGCGACAGTAAAGCTCCCCAAGCCGCAGTCGGGCAGCGGCGGGCGGGGAGGTTCGTGACGGAGACGGCGGGAACGTCACCGCGATGTGCGGGAGACGCGCGGAACTCCACGTCTCCTCATGAGACGTCACATTCGCCCCATTGGTCAGCCCTTTGCTGTGGAGAGAAACTCGCTCTATACGGGAGTAAAGCTCCACAGCACGCCCCGGACCCGCGGAGCGCCGCCTCGAAGGTGACGTCTGCGTGACGTCCCCGGCGTCTCCGTGCCGCCTCTTCCCGCAACGTGCCGTCTCCGCGCCGTCGCTCCGCAAAACGTGCCGTCCCCGTGGCGTCTCTCCACAAGGACACCGCCCCTGCGCCAGTTCCCCGCAGAACCACGCAACCCGGGCGTCTCGGAGGCGGCCTCAACCTGCCCGGGTCGCCTCCGAGACGCCCAGGGCCCGGACTCCGACCGCGACGGCCCGAACCTTCAGGCGAATTCGTCTTCGCCGTAGCGGACTTCGGCCCGCGCCATCTTGCGCGGGCCGTAGAAGTGGCGGGCCTACCATGACCCGGGCGTGGCCAGCCTGAACGCACCGAACCACGGGCCGACTCCCATCGTCAGCCAGCTGGAGTGGGCGAGAATGTCCTGGCCCTTCATTTCAGCGACCGTGACGGGACCGAGAAACACCACGATCACGAGGGCCACCACGTAGGCGATCTGTACGACGGTCGCGACGGCGAGCGGCATCATGCCGCAAGTATTGCTGACCTACTCGGTCAAATCGCCTTTCTCGACCAGCTCGATCCGGTAGCCGTCGGGATCGCGGACGAAGGCGATGCGGCTGCCGGTGGTGCGGCCGCCGGGGCGGTAGGGCGGCTTCTCCGGCTCGATCCCGGACTCGGCCAGGTCGGCCAGGGTGCCGTCGAGGTCGGCCACCGCGAGGGCGATGTGGTTGTAGCCGGTGCCGTGGTCGTAGTCGGTGACCCCGTGGTTGTAGGTCAGCTCGAGGATCGGGTCGCCGCCGGGGAGGGCCATGAAGACGTTGATCGCCTCGTCGCCGATCGGCATCCGCCGCGCCTCGGCGAAGCCGAGCTTCTCGTAGAAGGCGACCGAGGAGTCGATGTCGCCGATCCTGTAACAGGTGTGGAGAAAGGTGTTGGGCATGGCTCTGAGCTTAGTGCCCACCTATCCTCCGCCTGATGCGATCTCAGGTGGTTGTGATGCTCGCCGCGGCGGCCCTCGTGCTGGGGGTCGCCACCGCTGACGCCGCCGAACCGACGATCCCGGAACCGACCGGGGCGACGGTGACGATCAAGGTCGTCGAAGTGGGCGGCAAGCTGAAGTTCGTCGGCCCGGCGACGGTCGCCGAAGGCGACGAGCTGGAAGTCGTCAACCTGACGAACCCGCTGAAGGTCGGCCCGGTGACGTTCTCCCTGGTCCGTCCCGGATACCTGCCGAAAACGAGGTCCTCCCAGGCGAGGTGCTTCACCCCGGGCCACATCTGCTGGTCGATCGCCGAATGGCAGGGCGTCGGCGGCGACGGGCTGCCGACGATCAACCCGGCCGAAGCGGGGCTCCCCGGCTGGGACACCCCCGGCACCACGACCAGCCCCGGCGACTCCTGGTTTTCCGGTTCGAAGCCCGGCGCCAGCTTCGCCCAGGAGGTCACCGCGAAAGCGCCCCGCCGTCTCTGGTTCATGGACGCGATCCACCCGTTCCTGCGGGGCACGATCCGGATCATCGGGCCGTAGCCTCGGGACCGCGGTCCGGCCGGGGGGTCAAAAGAACAGATTTCCAGCGTAAATTTGGCGCTCCCGGCCTAAAGGAAACGCGGGGTTTGTCGATTCATAGGTCGAGTTGACCCCGCCTGTCGCCCACCAAGGTGAGATCCGCGCCCCCGGGCGCCCCGAGGCCCGGGCGACGGGCGCGTTGCTGATGGCGGGCGCCGGTCTGGTGGCGCTCTCGCTGATCCTTCCCCACCCTGCCGGGGGGGACGTGATCGCCTTGGTCGCGACCGCCACCGGGATGGCTCTGGTAGGGCTCGCCTGTTGGTCTGCCTCCGCGCGGGTCCCGCTCGTCCTTACCCACGTGCTGCTCGCCGGCACGGCGCTGATCACTGCGGTGCTGTTCTGGGAGGCCGGCCTGGCGGTCGGTCAGTACGGGACGATTTTCAGCTGGGCGACGCTGATCTCCGCCTACTTCTTCTCCCGCCGGGTCGCCGTGCTTCACCTCGCCTGGCTTCTTCTCTGTTACGCCGGCGCCCTCGCCGTGGTCGAAAGCACCGGCGGTTACTCACCGGTGACCCGCTGGATCTTCAGCGCCGTGGCACTGACCGTGGTGATGCTCTTCATCAACACCCTGGCTGCCCGCCGACAGCGCGCCGATACCCGTGCACGCCAGTTCTTCGACCTCTCCCACGACATGCTCTGCACGATGGACACGCAGGGACGCTGCGTAGAGGTCAACGGCGCCTGGGAGCGCAACCTCGGCTTCCGCCCGTCCGAGATGCAGGGCAAACGGCTGCTCGACTTCACCCACCCTGAGGACCACGCGCACGCCACCGAGGAGGCGATGCGAGTCTTTGCCGGCGGCGTCTCCGACGAGCTCGACACCCGGGTCATGGCCAAGGACGGCACCTGGCACTGGCTGCGCACCAGCTCCGTCTTCGAGCCGGAAGAGGAACTCGTCTACGCCCGCTCGACCGACGTCACCGAGCGCAAAGCGCTCGCTCAGGAACGCGAGGCCCTGATCGAGGAGGTGCAGAGCCTGGCCCGCTCTGACGCGCTCACCGGACTGCCCAACCGGCGCGTGCTCGACGAAGTGCTGCCGCGCGAGATGGCCCGGGCGCTGCGCGCCGGCGCCCCGCTCTGCCTGGCGATCGTCGACATCGACCGCTTCAAGGCCTACAACGACAGCCACGGCCACCTGGCCGGCGACGCGGTCTTGCGCGACTGCGCGGCCGCCTGGGACTCGCAGTTGCGCGGCGAAGACACGATCCTGCGCTACGGCGGCGAGGAGTTCCTCATCGTCCTGCCCGACTGCGACGCGAGCGACGCGAGCGAGATCGTCGAGCGCCTACGCGCGGCGACCCCTGACGAGCAGACCTGCTCGGCCGGGCTGGCGGTCTGGCGGCCGGGGGAGAGCGTCGATGACCTGGTCGGGCGTGCGGACAAGGCTTTGTATGAGGCCAAGGAGAGCGGGCGGGACCGGCTCGTCAGCGCCTCTGTTTGGGGGCCTGAGTGAGCCGGAAGGGCGACCCCTTCCCTCACAAAGGGGAGGTTCGTCCAGGGGTCGCCCTTCCGGCTCCCACCGTTGCCTGAGACGATGCGGCCGTGCCTGATGAAGAGCTACGACGGCGGTTTCGCGGTGCTCGGCGTGATCCTGAGCTGACCGTGCTCGAAGGCTTCCATGCGCTCAAGCATGCGCTGCGGTTCGGGGCCGAGGTGACCGAGGCGGTGGCGGTCGACCCTGGGGAGCTGGAGGAGCTCGCAGCTTCCTTGGCCACCGATCTGGCAGGGCGCTTCGCTGCCATCGTCGTCCCGATCGATGCTGAGACCCTGGCCGGCCTGGTGCCGCAGGCGCCGCGCACCGGCGTCGTCGCGATCGCCCGCCGCAGGCCCGCCGACCTCGCTGCGGCGCTCGCCGACCCCCGCGAGGCGCCGGTCGTCCTGCTGGAGCAGCCGCGCAACATGGGGAACCTCGGTGCCTGTGTGCGGGTAGCCGCGGCGGCCGACGCGGCGGGGCTGCTGACGATCGGTGAGAACGACCCCTGGCACCCCGACGCCGTGCGCGGCGCCGCCGGGCTCCACTACGCGCTGCCCGTCGTCGCCGCGGTGGAGCGCGCCCCGGGCGGGGTGGAGGGGCGGCCGCTGCTGGCACTCGACCCAGAGGGGGACGAGATCGACCCGGCCGCATTGCCGCCGCGGGCGATCCTCGCCTTTGGCACCGAGCGCCACGGACTCAGCGACGAGCTGCTCGCGGCCGCCGACGGGCGCGTCGCCCTGCCGATGCGGGAGGGGGTCTCCAGCCTCAACCTCGCCACCTCGGTCGCGGCGGTTCTGTACGCGTTCGTGCTGCAGCGTCCGCCCATATAGGTAAAGCTCTGCTTTGCAACTGCCGACACCAGGGTTGCCACCAACCATTGGAAAGGAAGCAAAGTGCCCCTCGCAGACATCAGCTTCGGCGAACTACTGCTTGTAGTCGTCGAGATCTTCCTCTTCGTGGTCTGGATCTGGATCCTCTTCACGATCATCACCGACCTCTTCCGCGACCATGAAATGTCCGGTTGGGCGAAGGCGTTGTGGATCCTCTTTCTCGTCTTCATCCCCTTCCTGACCGGGCTCGTGTACCTGATCGTGCGCGGCTCCGGGATGCGGGATCGAGCGATCAAAGCCCAGACCGACGCGAAAAAACATTTCGACGAATACGTGCGCGAGCAGGCTCATGCCTCGCCCGCCGATGAACTCCACAAGCTGAACGAACTGCGCGAAAAAGGTGCGCTCAGCCAGGAGGAGTTCGACCAGGCGAAGGCCAAACTGCTCGCCTAGCCACCAGTTCCGGGGATCGCGGGGCGCGAAAGGGGCGCCCCGCAGTCCTCTACATAGGCGTCGAAAGTCCTGCAAAGGGCACCGTTCTGCAAGGTCGCTTGCAACTTATCGGTAACCAGGTGGGGCGATGAGGTCACTTCGCTAGCCTGCGCGACCGCGGCCGAGTTCCTGTGTTTCAAGCGAACCGGCCCGATTCGATGCGGACTCTCTTCACCGACACCGACCCCCTCAACGCGCACCGTCGGCGCGCCCTCAGCTTCGCCACCGTCCTGGTGGTCGTGCTGTGTGGGCTGGCGCTGCTGCTCTCTTCGACCGCCCCTGCGGCCAGCCTGGAAGAAAAACGCGACACGACCCAGTCGAAGCTGAACGAAGTCGAAGCGAGCTCGAGCGCGCTGGCCGAACAGATCGCCGCCCAGAACGCCGAAATCGACTCGATGATCGGCGAAGTCTCGGCGCTGCGCCAGGAAGAGGCCGCCGTCCGGGCCCAGCTGGTCGCCAAGGAAGAAGAACTTGAAGCCGCCACGGTCGCGCTCGAAAAGGAACAGGAACACCTGGTCGAAGTCCGCGGCCAGCTGAACCGGGCGCTCGCGGCGCTGCGCGAACGGCTCGTCTCGATCTACGAGGCCGGCTCGCCGGACATCCTCAACGCGATCCTCGAATCCGAAGACTGGTCGGACATGGCGGCGCAGACCGAATACCTGAACCGGATCCAGAGCTACGACAACTCGGTGGTCAGCCGGGTGAAGACGCTGCGGAACGAAGTCCAGACCTCGGTCGGCAAACTGGCCGCGACGCAGGGGCGGATCGAAGACGCCCGCAACTCGATCGCCGCCACCGAGCGCGAAGTCGCGATCGCCAAGGAAGCCGCCGAGGCGCGCTTCGCCGAACTGCAGACGGCCCAGGCGGAACGGCGCGAAACGATGAACGCGCTGGAGTCGAAAGAACAGGCGCTGAGCGACAACCTCTCCTCGATCTCCGAACAGATCGCCACCCAGCGCGCCGAAGAAGCGGCGGCCAACGCCGCGGCCTCCGGCGTGGTCACCGAAGCCGCAGGTGAATTCCCGGCGCCGCTGAACGCGGGCGAAAGCGCCGGCTTCATCTCCGAATCGGAAGCGAGCGCCCCGGAAGCGGCGCCGGAACAGGTGAAGGGCGCGATCGCCGCGGCCAACGCGATCGCCATGACGCCCTACATCTGGGGCGGCGGCCACGGCTCCTTCGAATCGTCCGGCTACGACTGCTCGGGCGCCGTCTCCTACGCGCTGCACGGCGGCGGGTTGCTGGAAAGCCCGCTCGACTCGACCGGCCTCGAGACCTGGGGCGAAGCGGGCCCGGGCAAGTGGATCACGGTCTACGCCAACGCCGAACACGCCTGGATGATCATCGCCGGCCTCGCCTTCGACACCGTCGGCGGCCCCGGCCCGCGCTGGCACAGCTCGCCGGTCGATTCGCCCGAAGGCTTCATCGTCCGGCACCCCCCGGGCCTCTAACCGGCTCCACATATAGGCTCGCCGAGCCTTGGAACCCATCTCCTACCTCCAGGCGATCATTCTGGGGGCCCTGCAGGGGATCGCGGAGCCGTTCCCGATCTCCAGCCTCGGCCACGCGGTGCTGTTGCCGCACCTGTTCGGCTGGAACATCCACCAGAACGACGACTACTTCCTCTCATTCCTGGTCGCCACCCACTGCGCCACCGCGCTGGTGCTGTTCCTCTTCTTCCTCGAGGACTGGAAACGGATCTGGTTCGGCTTCGTCCGCTCGGTGCGGGGGAGGGCGACGCCGCGCGATCTCGATGCCCGCCTCGCCTGGGTGATCATCATCGGCACGATCCCGGCCGGGATCCTCGGCGTCGCGCTCGAGCACAAGCTGCGCACGCTGTTCGCCTCGCCGACCTCGGCAGCGATCTTCCTCACCGTCAACGGGGTGCTGCTGCTCGCGGTCGAGCACTTCCGCCGCCGCCCGCCGCGCCCCGGCGACGGGGAGGGGGACGGCGACGAGCGAATCGCCCGCATGGGCTTCCGCCAGGCGCTCGGGATCGGCGCCGCGCAGGCGCTGGCGCTGATCCCCGGCATCTCGCGCTCCGGGGTGACGATGGGCGGCGGACTCCTCACCGGGCTCTCCAACGAGGACGCCGCCCGCTACGCGTTCCTGCTGGCGACGCCGATCATCGGCGCAGCCGGCCTCTTGAAGCTGCCCTCGCTGCTCGGCTCGGCCGGGGACGGGGTGCGGGGGCAGGCGCTGGTCGGGGCGATCGCCGCCGCGATCACCACCTGGGCCGCGGTCAAATTCCTCCTGCGCTACTTCGAGACCAGCCGCCTCACCCCGTTCGGCTACTACTGCGTCGCCGCCGGCATCTTCTGCCTGATCGTCTTCACGATCTAGCGCGGCTAACATCGCGGAGGAATCCGACGACGAAAGCCAGCCAGCGCCCTTGCCGAAGCGCCGCCGATGCAGATAATCAGTCGCACCGTCTCGCTCCTCGAGGAGGTGGCCCGGCGGCCCGACGGCGGGGGACTCGTCGAGATCGCCAACGCCTGTTCGCTGCCCGCGGCGACCTGCCACCGGCTGCTGGCGGCGCTCGCCGAAGACGAGCTGGTCCAGCGTGACCCGCTGACCCGTCGCTACAGCGTCGGGCCGGGCCTGGTGCAGCTGGCGGGGATGGTCACCCAGATCGGCCGTGGCGCGTCGATCGAAGCCGGGATGACGGCGCTGCGCGACCGCTGGCGCGAGTGCTTCTTCCTCGCCTCGGTGGTCGACGACGCGATCATCTGCGTGCGTTCACTGCCGACCGTCGATCCCAACCGGATGACGGTGACGGTGCCGCTGGGGCAGCCGATGGCACCGAACGTGGCGGGGTCGGGGAAGGCGATCCTGGCCCACGTCCCGCTGGACCAGCGGGAGCGGCTGATCGCCGCCGGGGGCGGGATGCTCCGCTTCACCGACAACTCGATCGTCGACGCGGAGGACTTCGAGTCGGAGATGATGCGGATCCGCGAGCGCGGCTACGCGATCTGCGACGAGGAGGCGGAGATCGGGGCCGCGACCGTCGCCGTGCCGATCCTCCTGCCGGAGGGGACGGTGCGGAGCGCCCTGGGGACGATCGGGCCGCGCGACCGCATCATCGGGCTGGCCGAGGATGGGTTGGTCGAGGACATGGAGCGGACCGCGGCGGTGATCGCGGGGCTCGAGCAGGGGACGATCGTCGACGCGCTCGTCCCGGGTCTCTAGCGGCGCCGGAAGCTAGGCGGTAGTCCCGGCCCGTTGGGCTTCGCCGGCTTCGCGTTCGCGGGCTAGCTTCTCGACCGCCAGCTGCAGCGCCTGCAGCTGCTCCTGGAGGCTGGCGAGTTCGCGCAGCGCGACTTCCTCCGGGCGCAGCTCTTCTTCGGCCAGCTCTCCCTCGATCTCGCTCAGTTCGGGAGCGAGGAAGCGTTGCGCGATGCCGCCGGTGACGAGGGCGACGAAGCCGATCCCGATCAGCAGGATTGCGGTCGAGACGATCTGGCCGCCGGTGGTGGTCGGGTAGATGTTGGAGCCGAGCGTGGTCATCGTGGTGACCGCCCAGTAGGTGTCCTGCCAGAAGGTGAGGTGCTGGGAGTGCTTCTCGAGGGCGCCGAAGATGGCGCCGCCGCCGACGATCGTCAGCAGCGCGAGCAGCGCCGAGTAGCGCAGACCCTGGAGGGAGAAGACCTCGCGCGAGAGCTGGGCGAGGCGCAGCAGCCGCAGCAGGCGGAGCAGCCGCAGCGCCCGCAGGCTCTGCAGTCCGGCGGGGAGGACCGGCGGGGTGAGGACGACGATGATCAGGTCGAGCGGGTGGTGCTTCAACCACATCCACCGGTCGGGCACCACCGCGAGCATCACGATCAGCTCGGTGAGGAACGCGCACCAGGTGATCCAGTTGAGCGCGAAGGCGATATCCTGGAGGGCACCGCCGGGATGGGACTCCGAAAGGGCCACGCTGGGCAGGACCAGGGCGGCGGCGATCAGCATCGGCGTCGCCAGCTTTTCGGCCACCTTGGTGCTGCGCTCGTCCATTCCCGGCCCGTAGCGCACGGGCGCCTCGGCAGCGGTGGTCGTGTCGGCGGCTTTCGCGTCGGCAGAGCTCACCGAAACACATTCGACAAGTGCCACCTCCGACCCTCTCTGCGCCAACTTTGTGACAATGCTTGATGCGAGGGGTTTTGTCTGTCTATGGTGGTGGCGAGATGGCGGACGAGAACGGAAAATCGAAGGAGTCGCCCAAGCTGTCGGAGGCCGAGGCGAGGGCCAGGCTTCACCAGCGGCTCGATGCTCTCGCGCTGCCCGGTCCGTGGACCGAGGCGGACGACCGGTGGCTTGAATTCATGACGGAGGAACCCCAAGGGCGGCACAGTGCCTCGCGAGACCCTGATCTTTGATTCCAGCGTCGTCGGCCGCGTTTCGCGGCAGCGGTCCGGACTTTGGGTTGACGCTCGTCTGGCTGGTGAGGAAGTCGCCCGATTCGCTACCGCGTCGTGGGCAATCAGCATTGTCACGATTGCCGAGGCTCGCGCCGGCTATCGAATCGGCGGTTGGGGCAGCCGAAGGGTGACCAGGGCGGAACTGCTTCTTGGCGCATTTGTCCCCCTGGCGATCGACGATGGAGACATTGAAGAGTGGTCGCGGCTGATGGCAGCAGCGCGAGCGAAGGGCGTGGCGCTGAGTGATAACGATCTGTGGATTGCTGCGACGGCAAGCTCTCGTGGGCATGCGCTCGTCACCTGCGACCGCGACCACCAGCGGATCGCCGAGGAACTGCCGGTCGAAGTCGTGTACCTCGCGCCGCCGGTCTGACCACCGGCGGCGGCGACGCGTTCAGCCCTTGCGGGCGGCGGCGACCAGGGAGGCGCTGGGTTTGATCACCTTGCGGGGCACGAAGGTGCTGCCGGCGCGGGAGATGGTGATCGGGCCGATGCTGGGGTCGCCGCTCGGCAGGATGTCGAAGCTGCCGGTGATGCCGTTCTTCACCTTGGCGTGGGCGACGCCCGAGATCACCGCGGCGCGGGAGCCCGAAGCGCTGCCGAGGGCGCCGAGGACGAGTTCGGCGGCCTGGCCCGCGTACGGCGCGTACAGTTCGACCGGGCCTTCGACCGTCTTCTTCAGTTCGGTCACGAGCGCCTTGCCGGGGCCCTTCAGTTCCTGGGGGACGAGGCCGGGGACGCTGGCGAACATGCCCTTCGAGGCGGACCCTGCAAGGTCGATCGTCGACTGCTGGGCGAAGCCATCGGGTGCGAGAAGCTTGACCGCTCCGCTGTTCGGGCCGAGCACCGAGACCTTGTCCTTGATCACGCGGGCGCCGTTCTCCTCGGTCAGCCCGGCGAGCAGGACCGCGTCCGGTTCGGTCTTCGCCACCTTTTCCATCAGCGCCGTGTAGCTCGACGCCTTCGGGTTCCAGGAGGCGAAGCCGACCACCTTGATCCCCGTCTTGGTGGCGGCGCCGCGGAAGGTGTGCGCCTGGCCGAGGCTGGTCGGGTCGCCGCCGGCGTAGAGGACGTAGGCGCGCTTGACGCCTTCGCCCTTGGCGAAGCTCGCCAGCCCGGCCCCCTGATAAGCGTCGTTGGGGACGACCCGGGCGTAGTTGTGGGCCTTCGGGTAGAGGCTGCCGGGCGTGCCCCCGGCGCATTCGGGGCTCGACTCGGTGAGGCAGATCGCGGTGTTGCCGGGCGAGACCATCGCCACGCCGCCGCCGGGAGCCTTGCCCAGGATCGGGATCTCGACTTCCGCGCAGCCCGAGTTGTAGGTGCCGATCACGGCGAGGACGCTTGGGTCCGCCGCGTAAGCCTTGGCGTTTGCCTGACAGATCGCCTTCGTCCAGAGCCCCGTCTGCGGGCTCGAGTCATCGCAGGCCTGGAAGCCGACGGTGGTCGACCCGGCGCGCCATCCGGCGCCCTTCAGCACCAGTTCGATCGCCGTGCTCATCTGGATCGAGCGCTGCCGCGAGTCCCCGTTCAGAGGCAGGTCCGAGACGATCAGCGCGCTCGGCGCTCCCGACCCTTCGTACTGAACCGGCCCGCAGGCTTTCAGCGACACCGCCGTCGCTCCGGACGCTCCACTGGCCGCGCCCGCGGCGACGACGGCTAGAAGGGTGGCCAGGAGCGCGGAGAAGAAGAGGCGGTTTCGCATGACCGCGAACAATTCCGCGACCATCGGACGGACCGGACAGCCCGACCTACGGTGTTGATGGGCCGAAAACCGGACTATATGGCGGGTTTTCGGCCCATCAACCGGTGTTTACTCGGCGGCGGCTGGAGACTCTTTGCCGAGTTCGACGTGGGCGCGGCTATCCGAGCTGCGGACCAGGGTCAGCGTCGCGATCAGGCCGACGATCGCGAACCCGGCCCCTACCGCGAAGGCGGCCTGGAACCCTTCGACCAGCGTCTCCGGGGTTTCGGTCGAGCCGATCACCGAGTTGGCGACCGCGGCGAGGATCGCCAGGCCGAGCGCCCCGCCGACCTGCTGGGAGGTGTTGATCAGCCCCGAGGCGAGCCCCTGCTCGCGGTCTTCGATCCCCGACACGGCGGCGATCGTCACCGGCACGAAGGCGAAGCCGAGGCCGAGCGCGGCGAGGATCGAGGGGCCGAGGATGTCGGCGAGGAAGGTGCCGTGGACGCTGATCTGGGTGAACCAGATCAGCCCCAGGCCGATGCAGGCCATGCCGAGCGCGAGGATCGGCTTGAAGCCGACTTTGGTCACCAGGGCGGAGGCGATCCCGGCGGCGAGGATGATCGTCACCGCCAGCGGCAGATAGGAGATCCCCGCCTTGATCGCGCTGTAGCCGAGGACCTGCTGCATGTAGAGCGAGATGAAATAGAACATCGAGAAGAGCGAGGCGCCGACCAGGATCCCGACCACGTTGGCCCCGGTGACGGTGCGCACGCGGAAGATCGAGAAGGGGACGAGCGGCGCCCGCGAACGCAGCTCGATCGCGACGAACGCCCCCAGCAGGATCAGCGAGGCGACGATCGTGCCGATCGTCTGGACCGATCCCCAACCGGCCGATTCGGCGTCGAGCAGGGCGAAGACGAAGGCCGACAGGCCGAGCGTGATCGTCAGCGCGCCGGCCACGTCGAAGTGGCGCGTCTCCGATTCCGCCGTGGTCTCGGCGATCAGGCTGGGGGCGACCGCCGCGGCGAGGATGCCGATCGGCACGTTGACCCAGAGCACCCATTCCCAGCCGATGTATTCGGTGAGGACGCCGCCGAGGAGCACTCCGGCCGCACCGCCGGAGCCCGCCACCGCGCCCCAGACCCCGAGCGCTTTGTTGCGCTCGGCGCCGTCTTTGAAGGTGACGGCGACGATCGAGAGGGCGGCGGGGGAGAGGATCGCGGCGCCCAGCCCCTGGACCGCGCGGGCGGCGATCAGCTGGCCCGAGTTCGCGGCGAGGCCGCCCGCCAGCGAGGCGAGCGCGAAGAGGATCAGGCCGGCCATGAAGAGCCGCCGCCGCCCGAGCAGGTCGGCGAGCCGGCCGCCGAGCAGGAGGAAGCCGCCGAAGGTGAGGACGTAGGCGTTGACGACCCAGGGCAGGCTGTCCTCGGAGAAGTTGAGCGCTTCCTTGATCGTCGGCAGGGCGACGTTGACGATCGAGGCGTCGAGGACGACGACGAACTGGGCGACGCAGAGAAGCGCCAGCGCGATCCAGCGTTTGTCGCGTGCGTCGGCGATGTCGGTCACGAGTCTTCGCCCGAGAATTTGGTCCGCGGCTGCTGCACCGGCACCCCGTCGAGGAAGGTGTCGACCTTCTCGTCGTAGAAGGCGACCAGCCCGGCGATCTGCAGCACCTGCGGCGAGGGGTAGGCGTAGGACCAGGCGATGTCGGGGTGGAGCGCGTTGCCGATCCGCGCCGACCAGTAGTCGCTGGTCGTCCCCTTATAAGGGCAGTAGGTGGCGGTGTCGGTGCGCTCGAGCACGGCGAAGTCGATGTCGGTCCGCTGGATGTAATGGCGGGTCGGCAGGCCGGTCTCGAAGAGAAGGACCGGCGCGGCGCTCTCGGCCAGGACGACGCCTTCGAGCTCGACCCGGATCAGGCGCGAGGAGCGGATCGCGTCGACCCGCGCGTAGGGGCTGCGGGGGTGGCCGCCGAAGACCTCCTCGTCCTCCTCGAACCAGGCGTCGACCGAGCTCCAGGCGACGTGGGCGAGCCCGGCGAAGGGTCCGCTCCCGAAGGTCTGGGTGGTCGACAGGGCGAGGACCGCATCGTCGACGTCGCTCCCCGGCAGGTAGTAGGCGGGGTAGTACGGCACCTCCCAGACGTAGAAGGCGCTCACCGTGTCCAGGACCACCTCACCGCCGCGCCGGGCGCGGATCCGGCGTGGGCAGGGCTGCATGAACCCGGCCTCGGAGAGGTGTGGCGGGTAACGGGACGAGTCGATCGCGCGGGCCTCCGCGGGATTCACCCGGGGCACACTAGCCAACCCGACTCGCCGGCCCGCCGCGCCGGCGGCACAACCCGACTCGGCGGCCCGCCGTGCCGGCGGCCCGGCGGGAAGATAGTTTGCTAAGCTAATTAGTGGGACTAACGTTTACATGGCAGCCAAGACCACCGACACCTCGCTTACCGACACCGCCGCGCACCTGCGCGATGCGATCGTCCGCACCTCGCGCGCCCTCCGCCAGGAGGCCGCCGCCGAGACCGGGCTCAGCCCGAGCGCCACCGCGGCGCTGGCGACGATCCACCGCTCCGGCCCGCTCACCCCGAGTGAGCTGGCGGAGCTCGAGCGGGTCAAGCGCCCCTCGATGACCCGCACCCTCGGCTGCCTCGAGCGCGAGGGGCTGATCGAACGCACCCCTGACCCGGCCGACGGCCGCAGCTTCCTGGTCGCCGTCAACGACGCCGGGCGCGAGCGGCTGACCCGCCTGCGCCGCCGCAAGAGCGCCTACCTGGCGCGCCGCCTGCGCAAGCTCGACCTCGATGAGGTCGAGACCCTGGCCCGCGCCGCCGAGCTGCTCGAACGCATCAGGGAGGAGGAGCAGGGTTGAGCGCCGCCCTGCGCCACTCGTTCAACTCGCTCGAGGTCCCCAACTACCGCCGCTACTTCGTCGGCCAGGTGATCTCCCTCTCCGGCAACTGGATGCAGAACGTCACCGCGCTGTGGCTGATTCTCACCCTCACCAACTCCGGCTTCGCGGTCGGCCTCACCACCGCCCTGCAGTTCCTGCCGATGCTCCTCTTCGGCGCCTATGGTGGCCTGCTCGCCGACCGGATGCCGAAGCGACGCCTCCTCCTGATCACCCAGTCGCTGATGACGATCCCCGCCGCCGGGCTCTTCCTCGTCACCTTCTTCGGCGTCGAGCAGCCGTGGATGATCTACATCGCGGTCTTCCTCTTCGGCGCCGTCAACTGCGTCGACAACCCGACCCGGCAGAGCTTCGTGATCGAGATGGTCGGCCCCGATCGCCTCGTCAACGCGGTCAGCCTGAACAGCGTGATCATCGAGACCGCCCGCATCGTCGGGCCCGCCTTCGCCGGGCTGATCATCGCCGGCTTCGGCGTCGTTCCCTGCTTCGCGATCAACCTGCTCACCTTCATCGCGATGATCGTGGCGCTGTGGTCGATGGACCCGCGGGCGCTGGAGGCGGCGCCGCCCGCGGTGCGCAAGCCGGGAGCGATCCGCGAGGGCCTGCGTCACGTCCGCCAGACCCCCGAGCTGGCGGTGCCCCTGGCGCTGATGGCCCTGGTCGGCACGCTCGGCTTCAACTTCCAGGTCGTGCTGCCGCTGCTCGCCAAGTTCAGCTTCGGCGGCGGCGCGGGCGCCTACGCGCTCCTGGTCTCGGCGATGGGGGTTGGCTCGATCATCGCCGCGCTTGTCAACGGCCACCGCGGGGAGACCGGCGGCAAGGTGATCGCCGCCGCCGCGCTTGCCTTCGGCGTCGCCGGACTGGCCGCCGCGGTGATGCCCGACCTGATCGCCGAGGCCGTCGTGCTTGCCGCGCTCGGGGCCGCCGCAGTGATCTTCGTCTCCTCGGTCAACTCGACGATCCAGCTCGCCGTCTCGGCCGAGATGCGGGGCCGGGTGATGGCCCTCTTCTCGATCGTCTTCCTCGGCTCGACCCCGATCGGCGGCCCGCTCGCCGGCTGGCTGGCGGAAGCCTACGACCCGCGGGTCGCCCTGGTCCTGGCCGGGATCTCCGGCCTGAGCGCCGCCTGGGCGGCACGGGTGATCTCCACCCGCACCGCCCGGCGACAGCTCAGCTATTCGACGTAGCCGGCCGCTTCCAGGTAGGCGGCGGCGGCTTCCTTCGGGGTCTGTTTTTCGAGTTCGACCCGCGCGTCCAGCTCCTGCATCACGGGCAGCGTGAGGCCCTGCTGGACGTTGAGGATGGTGCTTTCGTAATCCGGGCCGGCTTCTTCGGCGACCTTCTTCTGAGTCACGAAGATGATGTTTCCGGCCGGGAAGACTTCCTTGTCGTCTTCCAGGATCACGAACTTTTCTTTCTCCGCCGAGAGCTGCGGATCGGTGGTGAAGAGGATCGAGAGATCCGCCTGACCCTGTTCCAGCACCTTGTAGCGGAGGCTGATGTCGACGGGTTTGAATTCCTTGAACTTCAGCCCGTACAGTTTTTCGAGCCCGGCCAGGCAGTCGATCCGCTGGCGGCACTCGGGCGATCCGTAGAGGCTCAGTTTTTCACTGACGCCTTCGAGGTCGGAGATCGTTTTCAGGTTGTACTTTTCCGCCGTCGATTTGAGCAGGCCGACCGCGTTGGCGCTGGCGAACGGGGTGGGTTCGAACGCCTCCAGGCCTTCCTTTTCGAATTCGGCGTTGGCCTTTTCCCAGGCTTCGGTGGCATCGGACGGGACTTCTTCCGGTTCCAGACCGAAGAACGAGGTGAGCGCGGTCGAGGCGTACTCCGGGTAGCCGGAGATCTGCCCTGACTTCAGCGTCTTCAGCGCCACCGTTTCGGAGCCGAGGCTGAGATCGCTCTTCGCCTTGTAGCCGGCCGCTGCGAGCGCCTGCGTATAAATTTCGCCGAGGATTTCCTGTTCGGGGAAATTCTTCGAGCCGATCGTCAGGCTGACCTTGGCGTTTTCGGGGTTCGAGGCGATCGCTTCGCCTTTGACGATTTCTTCTTCGCCTTCGGCTGGTTCTTCTTCCGTTTCTTCGGGAGCGGTTTCTTCGGCCGGGGTCGATTCCGCTTCCGTCGATTCGGACGAGGAGCTGCTCGAGCCGCTGCCGCAGGCAGAGATGCCGACCGCCAGCGCCAGGGCCGCGATGAGCATGACCAATGCCATCAGCGGCTTCTTATGGTTGAACCTCACTACGTGCCTCCTTGTGTATTTGGACGATCAATCGGCCTGCTGCAACTGCAGACCCTTGGAAGTGAGTCGCCGTTGCAAACCCGCCAAGGCGAACTCGAAGAACAAGGCGAGGACGGCGACGACGATCGCACCGGCGAGGACGCCGTTGCTGCCGTACACGTTTTCGCCAAGGATGAAGTCACCGAGGGTGACCACACCGATCAGCGGTGCGATCGTGGCGGTGGCGACGATATTCACGGTCGAGCCGCGGATCCCGGTCATGATGCTTGGTACCGCCAGCGGCAGCTCGACCTTGCGCAATATCTCGAGCTCGGTCATCCCGACCCCACGGGCGGCGTCGACCGTCGCGCGGTCGACCTGACGGATTCCGACGAAGGTGTTGGTGAGGATCGACGGGATCCCCAGCACCGCCAAGGCGATGGTCAGGGTCGGGATACCGACGCCGATGACGATCGCGACGAGCGCGATCACCACCAACTCCGGGACCGCACGGCCCGCATTGCCGATCCCGACCGCGATCAGTTCGCCCCTACCCGTGTGGCCGAAGTAGAGGGCGACCGGCAGCGCGATCAACATCGCCAGCAGGAGGGCCAGCGCGCTGACGTAGATCTGCGTCCAGGCGAGTTCGAGGACCTGTTCGAAGCCACCGACCTTGTTGCCGCCGGTGACGTTCGAGCTCTGCTTGTGGAAGATGAATTCGAAGGCCCCGCCGAAGCCGGCGAAGATCGGATGGGTGAGGAGGGCCGCGCTCATGCCGCCGCCTTCGCGGCCGCTCTTCGCCACGGGGTCGCGAACCGTTGGATCGTGAGCAGCACGATGTCGAAGGCGAACGCCATCAGGACGACGATCACGAAGGCGATCACGAGCGCGGTCGGGAATTTAAGGTTCGCTTCGTTGAGGACGCTGTTGCCGAGCCCACCGCCGCCGGCGAAGACGGCAAGCGTCGCCAACGCGACCGTGCTGACCGTGGCGATCCGCAGGCCACCGATGATCTCCGGGATCGCCAGTGGGATCTCGACCTTCCAAAGGACCTGCCGATCGGTCAGCCCCATCCCTAGCGCCGCGTCCTTCGCCGACTCGGGCACGTTCTTGAGCCCGGTGACCACATTGCGATAGAGGATCTGCAGCGTGTAGGCGCTCAGCGCGATGATCGCCGTCTCACGGCCGCGGCCGGTGATTGGTAGCAGCAGGAGGAAGAAGGAGATGCTGGGGATCGCGAAGAGGATGCCGGTGCCCGCGAGGAATGGAGCCTGAAGCAGGTGGTAGCGGTGGGCGAGGAGCGCCAACGCGAAGGCGATCGCGAAGCCGATCAGCACCGAGATGACCACCAACTCAAATTGCTGGAGGGTCGGCGTGCCGTAACGGTCGATGTTGTCCTTCGCCCAGTCCCAGCAGAAAAGGTGGGTTTCACTGGCTTGGCAGCCGAGCGTTGATTCGGTCCGTTTTTTGAAGAACCCTTCGCCGACTTCGCCGACCGCGGCGAGCGGCAAGCCGATGAGCGGGTTATTCATCGGCGGCGATCTCGCTCTTGCGGTCGGGGCCGAGTGGGCGTTCGACGGCGCCGCGCTCGTCGATCTTCGCGTCCGAGGAGGCGAGGTACTCGGAGATGATCTCGATCGAGAGGATGCCGACGATGCGGCCGTTGTGGTCGACCACGGCCGCGTACATCGACTCGCCCTGGAGCAGGTCGGCGAGCGCGTCGCGCATCACGTCGCCGGTTTCCAGCACCGGCCCGAGCGGCGCGTCGGCGGTGGCCGGGACGGTGTCGCCGACGAGGTCGCGCTGGGTCAGCCATCCCTGCGGTCGTTCGTCGGCATCGACCAGCAGTGCGTAGGGGACCTCGACGTCGGAGGCGTCGAGCTGGGCGCGGACCTCGGCGGTCGATTGCCCCGGCCGCGCGTTCGGCGCCCGCCAGAGGTCGATGTCGCCGACCCGCAGCAGCGAGAGGCGCTTCAGCGCCCGATCGGCACCGACGAAGTCCTCGACGAACTCGTTGGCCGGGGACATCAGGATCTCGGCCGGGGTCGCGTACTGCTCGACCCGCCCGTGCTGTTTCATGATCGCGATCCGGTCGCCCATCTTGATCGCCTCGTCGATGTCGTGGGTGACGAAGAGGATCGTCTTGCGGATCTCCGCCTGGAGGCGGAGGAACTCGTTCTGCAGGCGCTCGCGGTTGATCGGGTCGATCGCCCCGAACGGCTCGTCCATGAGCATCACCGGCGGGTCGACGGCGAGCGCCCGCGCCACCCCGACCCGCTGCTGCTGACCGCCGGAGAGCTGCACCGGGTAGCGATCGCCGAGCTCGGGGTCGAGCCCGACCAGGTCGAGCAGCTCGGTCGTGCGGGCGCGGATCCGCTCCTTGTCCCAGCCGAGCAGCTGCGGCACGGTGGCGATGTTCTGGGCGATCGTGCGATGGGGGAACAGGCCGACCTGCTGGATCACATAGCCGATTTCCCGCCGCAGCTTCGCCGCGTCACTTTTTCGCACCGACTCGCCGCCGATCAGGATGTCGCCCTCGGTCAGCTCGATCATCCGGTTGACCATCCGCATCGAGGTCGTCTTGCCGCAGCCGGAAGGCCCGACGAGTACGCAGATCTCCCCGGCCTTCACCTCGAGGTCGAGGTGGTCGACCGCAGGCGCCGAGGAATCACCGTAGCGCTTGGTAGCGCCCTGATAGCTGACGGAGGAAGCTCCGCCTCGGGACTGTTCGGACGCCTCGGCGGCGGGCACTGAGCGGACCCTATACCCCGCTCGGGGCGGAATCACCCACGTGGTGATCGGACCTTTCTGTCAAGTGATCGGATTGTGAGTGTGAGGTCTGGTGATGCTCACAGTGTGAGCTTGCCGAGCCGCCACGTGAGAGCCAGTAGAGGGCGACGAAGATCGCCGTTGCCATCACGTTCAGTACGAGCTTGTAGTTGAGCCCGACCGAACCGAAGACGTCGGTGCGGGAGGGGCGTGGGCCGGTCGGGACGAGGCCCACCAGGCCGAAGACGCCGTCGACGATCAGTGCCGCG
Organism: uncultured Solirubrobacterales bacterium; assembly: GCA_963795675.1. GTDB lineage: Bacteria > Actinomycetota > Thermoleophilia > Solirubrobacterales > 70-9 > VAYN01. The sequence continues at coordinate 54,680 of CAWCJB010000017.1, read as the reverse complement.
ATGATGATCGTGACCAGCATCAGCGCCGTGATCCGCAGCGCGAATTGCGTCCCGTAGTACTTGCGGTAGGCGAGCACGATCGGAAGCACGATCAGGTCGGCGAAGAGGAAGGCGACGACGCCGCCGAAGCCGATCCCACCCGACCAGAGCACCGCCGCCAGCGGCACGTTGCCGACCGAGCAGACGAAGCTGAGCACGGCGATCAGCGGGCCGACGATCACGTTCTCCAGCGTGCGCAGGAGCGGCGGGGCGTCGGTGACGAAGAGGACGTTGAAGAAGTCGTCGCCGAGCAGACCGATGAAGCCGGCGAGCAAGAAGCCGAGCGCGATCTCCTTCCACAGCATCGACCAGTCCATGCGGAAGTGGGCGGCGACTTCGCGCCAGGAGTCCTCGGATCGGACAGCCTCCCGGAAGGGGAGGGGGGCCGCGCCGGAGCCGTGGTCGTGACCTTCGCCGGCCGCATCTTCGGCATGCTTGCGAGCCCGCTCCTCCAGAGCCGGCGAGACGAAGCGGCGCAGCAGCACCGCCATCAGCGCGATCAGGATGAAGCCGCCGACGAACTCGGCCAGCGTGAACTGCCACCCGATCAGCACCCAGAGCACGAGCCCGAGCTCCCAGACCAGGTTGGTGGAGGCGAACTGGAAGGAGAGCGCGGTGATCGCCGAGGCGCCCTTGGCGAAGAGCGAGCGGGCGATCGCGATCGCCGCGTAGGAGCAGGAGGAAGAGGCGGCGCCGAGGCCGGTCGCCTTGGCGATCGGAGCGAGGCCGGTGCCGGAGAGGGTCCCTTCGATCCGCGCTCGCGGCACCCAGGCCTGGACGATGCCGGAGATCGCGAAGCCGATCACCAGCGCCCACCAGACCTCATAGGCCATTAGGAAGGACTGTTCGACCCCCTGCCAGATCTTTTCCAGCACCGCCATCGATCAGTTGCCCCTCAGGTGCCTCAGCGGCCGACGAAGCGGCCCAGCGCGGCGACCAGCTCGTCGACTTTCTCGGTCTGCTCGCCGCCCTCGGCGTTCATCACGCAGTGGCGGGTGTGTTCGTCGATCAGTCCGAGCGCGACCTTGTCGAGCGCCGCCTCGATCGCGCCGATCTGGGTGAGGACGTCGATGCAGTACCGCTCCTCCTCGACCATCCGCGAGACCCCGCGGACCTGCCCCTCGATGCGGGCGAGGCGTTTGAGCAGCGCGTCCTTGTCAGTTTTGTAGCCAACGGCAATGCGACGACCGTAGCACATACCCCTGGGGGGTATCGACTACAGGCCGAGGCGGGTGGCGCGCTCGGCGGCTTTGGTGACGACTTCGGCGCGCTCGGGCTGGATGCCACCGCGCATCAGCACCCGGCCGGCGACGACGACGGTGTCGACGACGGTTCGGTCGGCGGCGTAGACGAGGTCGGCGGTCAGCTCGCCGATCGCCAGCTCCGGCGCCGCCGGGTCGAGGAGGAGGAAGTCGGCGGGCTCGCCGACCGCGAGCGGGGTGGCGCCGAGCAGCGGCGCCTTGGCCCCGGTGGCGATCGCCCAGGCATCGTCGACGGCGATTGCGGTCGCGTCGGCGGCCGCGTGGCGCTGGGCGAGCGCGAAGAGCTTCAGGTCGGCGAGCAGGTCGAGCGAGTCGTTGGACCCGGCGCCGTCGGTGCCGAGCCCGACTCGCACCCCGGCGGCCCGCGCCGAGGGCCAGTCGAAGACCTTGCCGACCGCCAGTTTCATGTTCGCCGCCGGGTTGGAGACGACGGTCGCCCCGCGCGCCGCGATCAGGTCGAGCTCTTCGTCGTCGAGCCACACCCCGTGGGCGAGCACCGTCCGCTCGGTCAAGAGGCCGAGGTCATCGATGTAGGCGGCGGGTCGGCGGCCGTGTTCGCCGATGCAGTCGTCGACCTCGGGCTTCGTCTCCGAGAGGTGGATCTGGATTGGCGCTCCGCTTGCGGCCGAGAGCTCGGCGAGGAAGGCCAGCGACCCCTCGCTGACCATGTAGATCGAGTGGGGGGCGAGGGCGGCGGTGACCGCCCCACCGGTCGCGGCCAGCAACTCGAGGCTCTCGCGCGCCTCCTCCTGCGCCCCCTTCGGGTCGCGGCCCTTGTCGAACATCGGCGCGCCGATCGTCGCCCGCAGCCCGGCGTCGGCCACCGCCCGCGCGGTCGCCTCCGGGTGCCAGTACATGTCCCAGAAGCGGGTGGTCCCGGAGCGGATCATCTCCAGGCAGGCGAGCCGCGTGCCCCAGTAGACGTCTTCGGGCTCGAGCTTCGCCTCGACCGGCCAGATCCGCTCTTCCAGCCACGGCATCAGCGGCAGATCGCCGCCGCTGCCGCGGAAGAGCGTCATCGCCGCGTGGGTGTGGCCGTTGACCAGCGGCGGCACCAGGATCGCCCCGGCCGCGTCGAGGGTGGCCTCGCCGGGCTCAGCGACGACCTCGGGGCCGAGCGCGGCGATCGTTCCGTCCTCGCCGCAGCGCAGCCCGACCGGCTCGCCGTCGAGCGTCCGTGCGTCGGTGACGACCAAGGAGCTCAACGGCCGACCGCGCCGAGGCGCGGCAGGACGGCGGCGAGCCCGTCGCGCAGGCGGGTCGCGTTGATCAGGCGGTCAGCCTCCATCTCATCGACCGACAGCACACTCTCGGCGAGCCCGTTGGCGAGGTTGTCGACCACGCAGATCGCCGCGTACTCCAGCCCCAGCTCGCCGGCGATGACGCACTCGGAGGCGATCGTCATCCCGACCAGGTCGGCGTGCGGGGCGATCATCCGGATCTCCGCCGGGGTCTCGAAGCGGGGGCCGATCGTCTGCCAGTAGACACCGCCGTCGACCGCTTTCTCGCCGTCTTCGGCTGCCCAGGCTTCCACCACCTCGTGGCGCCACCGCGCCGCGAAGCCGGGGGCAGTGTGGGCGCGGTTGTCGGCGAAGATCGAGAGGCCGACGTGGAGGGCGATGAAGTCGTCCGGGCAGACGAAGGTGCCGACCGGCAGGTCGGTGCGCAGGCTGCCGACCGAGGCGATCGCGAGCACCCGGTCACAGCCCTGCTCGACCAGCGGCCGCAGGGTGGCGGGGTAGTCGATCTCGTGAGGGAGGACGAAGGCGTCTGCGGCGCCGTGGCGCTGCACCACCGCGGCGCCGTGCTCGGCCGCTGCCGCGACGATCTCACCGCCGCCCGGGCCGAGCGCGTTGGAGCCGAGGATGACGGCGAGCCGTCCCATCGATGGATCCTCTCAGGATTCGCGGCGGGCGCGGAACTCGGCGACGGCATCGTCGTGGTCGACGATCGGCTCCGGGTAGTCGAGATCCTCGAAGCCTTCCATCAGCCAGGGCCGGAAGATCGCCTTGCCGCGCACCCCTGCCAGCTCCGGCACCCAGCGGCGCACGTAGATGCCGTCGGGGTCGAACCGTTCGGCCTGGCGCACGGGGTTCAGCACCCGCTGCGGGCGGGTGTCGTTGCCGGTCCCGGCGACCCACTGCCAGTTGCCCGCGTTGTTGGCGATCTCGCCATCGGCGAGCAGGTCCCAGAAGTGCCAGGCCCCTTTGCGCCAGTCGACGTAGAGGTCCTTGGTGAGGAAGGAGCCGACCGCGAGCCGGGCGCGGTTGTGCATGTAGCCCTCGGCGGCCAGCTGGCGTATCCCGGCATCGACCAGCGGATAGCCGGTGCGGCCTTCGCGCCAGGCCTCGAAGACCTTCTCCGAGCGCGACCAGCGGTCCCCGCGCGAGCGGTAGTCGCGACGCGGGAGGGAGGGGAACGCCGCCAGCACCTGGTGGTGGAAGTCGCGCCAGCAGAGCTGCCGCACGAAGGGCCCGCCACCGCGCGCCTCGCGCGCCGCGACGGCGACCTCGAGCGGACTGACGCAGCCCCAGCGGATGTCGGCGCTGAGGTGCGAGGTGCCTTTGCTCGCCAGGTCGTCATGGCCGTCGTCGTAGTTGGCGACCCGGTCGCGGAGGAAGGCCTGCATGCGCTTGCGGGCCTCGGTCTCGCCGCCCGCCTGGCGGTCGGGGGACGGGGTGCCTTCGGTGAGCTCCCCGAGCGCGGGAAGCTGACCCGCGGCGAGGTCCGGCGGCGCGCTCAGCTTGCGGGGCGCGCCCAGGCCCTCGCGCCAAGGCGCCGCGCTCCAGGCCCGGTGGTAGGGGCTGAAGACCTTGAAGTGGTCGCCCCCGGTAGGAGTCACCGCGCCGGGGTCGAGGATCGTCACCCCGGGGTGGGCGGTGAACTCGATCCCGGCCCCCTCGCACGCCTCGCGCAGCCGCCGCTCGCGTCGCCGCGCATACGCGCTCCAGTCGGCGGCGATGTGGAGCTCCTCGGCGCCGCACTCCCGCGCCACCTTCATCGCCTCCTCGACCACCTGCCCGCGGCGGATGAACAGCCGCGCGTCCATCGCCTTCAGCCGCCCGTCGAGGTCGATCAGCGCCTCGCGCATGTAGGCGACCCGGTTCGGCGCCGCGAAGCGCGAGCCGAGGATCGCCTCGTCGAGGACGAAGAGCGGCACCGTCCGCTCCGCCCGCGATGCCGCCCAGAGCGCCGGATTGTCGGTGACCCGCAGGTCGCGGGTGAAGAGCACGACGGCGGTCTTGGCCGGCATATGGTCAAACCTATGCCCGATCCCGAGCGCAACGAAAACGACCGCGACCCCGAGGGGCGGCCTTCGGGACGCGACGAGTCCGAAGACGAACGGCTCGACCGCAACCTCTCTGAGCTCTTGCAGGAGTTGCGGGTCGCGCTGCCCGGGGTGCAGGTGCTCTTCGCTTTCCTGCTCGCGGTGCCGTTCCAGCAGCACTTCACCTCGATCAGCGAGTTCGACAAGAAGGTCTACTTCGCGACGCTGCTGCTGACCGCGCTCGCGTCGGCGCTACTGATCGCCCCCTCGGCCTACCACCGGCTGACCTTCCGCTATCAGCAGAAGGGCCGGCTCGTCTTCATCTCCAACCGGCTCTCGATCGCCGGGCTCGCCGTCCTGGCGTTGGCGATGACCTGCGCGGTCATGTTGATCACCAACGTCCTCTTCGGCACCGTCGCGACCACCGTGGTGACGACGACGCTGGTGCTGACGACGTTCATCCTGCTCTGGGCGGTGCTGCCGCTGAAGCGCCGGCTCAAGTACAGGGGCGAGGGGCTGCCGCTCTTAGATCCGCCCCGAGACGGCTGATCGCCGCGTCGAGCGGGTCGAGCAGGGACAGCTCCGGGGCCTCGTGGCGCAGCATCGCCGCGTCGGCTTCCCAGACTTCGAGCTTCAGCCCGATCGGGACGTCGTACTCATCGGCGACCCGCATCCCTTCGGCCTCGATCGCCGCGTGCAGCGTCGTCATGTTGGTCAGCTTGTCGGCCGCGTAGATCGCCAGCGCGTCGCCGTCGACATCGGCGACCCGGCCGCGGTGCTCGTCCTTGCGGTCGCGATAGGACTCGATCGATTCGTCGTCGGAGAGGGCGGCGACGAGGTCGGCGATGGTGTCACCGAATTCGCCGCGCAGGTCGTCGACCGTGGTGTCGGAGTCCTCGACCACGTCGTGGAGGAGCGCCGCCGCGAGGGTCTCCTCGTCGTAGCCACGGGCCGCGAGTGTGGCGGCGACCATGCGCGGGTGCTCGATGTAGGGGAGCCCGCCGCTGCCGTTGCGGATCTGGCCGGCGTGCGCCGCGGTCGCCTGGGCGAGGGCGCGGGCGATCACCTCCGAGGTCGCCGCGGCGGCATCGATCGGGGCGGTGTCGATCGGGCTCATACGCTCGCCGCCACCGGCTCGGCGGCGAGGCCGAATTCGCCGGTCGCCGGGTCGACCTCGTACCTGGTCCCCTCGCGGCCGACCTCGATTGCCCCCGCGGCGCCGCCGCGCGCCTCCCAGTCGGCGGCCGCCCGGGCGGCGTGCGCGCCTAGGAACTTGTCCGAGTGGAGCGGGTCGTGGTGGGTCAGGACGGTGCGCCGCGCCTCGGTCCGCCCGGCGAAGGCGAGCGAGTGGGAGAGCGCCGAGTGGCCCCAGCCGAGGTGTTTGGCGTACTCGTCGTCGGCGTACTGGCCGTCGTGGATCAGGAGGTCGGCGCCCTCGGCGAGGGCGAAGCCGGAGATCCACTCCGGGTCGAGCGTCTCCAGATCGGCGCCGAGCGCCGGCTCGTGGTCGGGGATGTAGGCGAGCGCCGCGCCGGCGTCCTCGATCCGGTAGCCGAGCGTCGGCCCGCGGTGGGCGACCGAGGCGGCGGTGATCCGGGCCGAGCCGATCTCCAGTTGCTCCGGGCAGGCGCGGAAGGTCACGTCGCAGGGCAGCTCGCGCACCTCGACCGGGGAGAGCGGCGCCGAGATGTAGCGGGCAATCCGGTCCCTCAGGCTGGCCTCGGGCGAGGCCGGGCCCCAGACCACGATCTCCGCCTGCGAGCGGAACAGCGGCTCGAAGAAGACGAGGCCCTGGATGTGATCGAGGTGCAGGTGGGTGAGGAGGATGTGGAGCCTGGTGATGTCGGTCGGCAGCGCCAGGCCGAGGTTGCGGATCCCGGTGCCGGCGTCGAGGGCGAGCAGCGAGCCGTCGGAGAGGGTGACGCCGACGCAGGAGGTGTTGCCGCCGTAGCGGATCGTCTCCGGGCCGGGGGAGGGGACCGAACCGCGCGTCCCCCAGAGGTCGACCTTCACGCGGCGGCCCCGTTGGCGTCTGCGGCGCCGGCCGCGGCGGCGATCGCCTCTGTCGGGAGGCCCTCCTCGACCGGCCAGAAGATCGCGATCGCCCCTTGCGAGCCGTGGGCGGTGAGGATCGGGAATGCCGAGCATTCGACCGCGTGCACCTGGCCGTCGAAGGCGCGGACGCCGAAGTTGGCGTGGGCGGGACGGCCGGCGCGCACCGCGCAGACCACCGGCAGCTCCTCGTAAGGGATCGTCTCGCCCGCCGCGTCATAGGGGCCGAAGAGCCCGCCCCACTCGCTCGGACCGACGTGGCCGACCTCGTCGAAGCCCTTGCCGAGCAGGGTCCCGGCGGCCTCGTTGTAGAAAACGAGCAGGCCGCCCTCGTCGACCAGGAAGGCCGGGGTGGAGAGCGCCGACATCAGGTTCCTGGCAAGGATCAACTCGAGCGGCTTTTGGGACACGCTTGACACTTTAGTTCGTAATTTGCGGATTCCGAGGGGGAACTTCGAGCCGGCGGCTCAACCACTACGCTTGCCGCCCCCGGCATGCGCGAGCCCACCCGCACCTACCGCATTGCAATGGCCGTAAACCTCCCGGTCGCCCGTTGGGCACGGCTGGAGGTGAGCGGGCTCGAGACGCTGCCCGCGAGCGGCCCGCTGCTCCTGATCGGCAACCACGACAGCCACTGGGATCCGGTGATGATCGGACACGCGGCGCGCAAGCGGCGGATGGTCCGGGCGCTGGCCAAATCGACGCTCTGGGACGTCAGGGGTCTGAACAAGTTGCTGGACGGGATGGGGCAGATCCCGATCGTGCGCGGGGCTGGCGACGCCCAGGCGCTCGCCAACGCGGTGGCGGCGCTGCGCGAGGGCTCCTGCGTCGGCGTCTTCCCCGAGGGCACCCGCTCCAAAGGCCGCGTGATGAGGGCTCGCAGCGGCGTCGGCCGGCTGGCCCTCGAAGTGCCCGAGGCGCATGTCAGCTGCGTCGCCGTCACCGGCACCACCGACCTCACCGGCTTCCCCCGTCGGCCGCACATCAAGGTCCACTTCTTCGACCCGGCCGGGGGGCAGCCGCGCCCCGACGAGGATCCCGGCGAGCTCTCCTCCCGCCTCCTGGCCGAGATCCGCGCGATCGCCCCACCGATGCTCGCCTATCGCAAGCGCGGCAAGGTCACTCCCGAAGACGCTTAAGAGGCTGTCTTAGCCGGCCGGGGCGCCGGAGCCCTTGAGGGGGGTCCAGGCGCCGCCGAAGGCGGCGGAGCCGTCGCCATTCGCTTCGCCCGGCTGCTTGTCGCCACTGAAGCTGTAGAGCGGGTGGCCGGCGTAGGTGACCTGGCGGGTGCCGTCGGCGCGGTCGATCGTGCCGAGGCGGGAGGCCGCGGCCCCGTTCGAGGGGTGCGGCTCGCCGTGGGCGACCAGCAGCGGCGGCCAGGCTTTCGCGCAGGCCCCTTCGCAGGTCGATTCCTTGCTGCTGTCGTTGCTGAAGGCGTAGAGGGTGTGGCCTTCGGAGTCGACCAGGACCTGGCCGAGCCCGGCGGCGCTGCCGAGGGAGACGAAGACGGTTCCTTCTTCGGCGTTCGGCGGCGGTTTGACCACCGGCGGGAGGGCGGTGGTCGTCGACTTGGTCGACGAGCTATCGGAGATGCTCGAAGAGCCGCCGCCGCAGCCGGCCAGCGCCAGCGCGACGATCAGCGCCGCGGCCAGCCGCCTCACGTCGGATCGATGCCCGCCCCACTGACCAGCGCGGTCGCCGAGCTCACCGGCGCCACGAAGGTGCGACCGCCGGCATGGACGCCGATCGCCGCCGCCTGGGAGAGATCGAGCGCCGAGCTCAGCTGGGCGTCCGAGTCGTCCCCCCAGCGGTAGCGGAAGCTGCCCGCCGAGTACGTGCGGCCGCTGTCGTCCTTGAGGAAGACGCGGCAGAGGGTGCCGGAGCGGAAGCCCTTCACGTACATGTGGATCTCGGTGCCGAAGGCGTGGGGTTCGAGGGTTGCGTCGATGCTCACACCATTCGGCACGGAGGCGAATCTGACCTGCTGGGCGGGCGAATTTTCCCCGCCGCCGAGCGGCAGCACGATCAGCGCCAGGACGGCGGCGACCGCGGCGGCGGCGGCGCCGCCCACCCAGAGGCGGAACCTACGGCGCCGCCGCGCGTGCCCCTCCCTGGAGGTTTCGGCGGCGATCTGGGCCTCGATCCGGGCACCGAGGTCGGCAGGCGGCCGCACGCTCGGCTGCTCGATCCGGGCCGGGTCGGCGAGCGGCAGCAGCGCCGCCACGCCTTCCAGCTCACGCAGCTCGGCGCGGCACTCGGGACAGCCCTCGAGGTGCGCCGAGATCGCCGCCCGTTCGTCGGCGGGGAGGTCACCGAGCGCGTAGGCGCCGAGCGAGAGCTTCCAGTCGCGGTGTTCGTCAGCCCTCATAACCCATCTCCTCCATCGCCACCCGCAGGGCCTTCAGGCCGTAGTAGACGCGGCTCTTGATCGTCCCCTCCGGGACCCCGAGTTCCTCGGCGACCTCGGCGTAGGGGCGAGCGCGAAAGTGCGTCTCCAGCAGCACCCGGCGGTGGTCCTCGCCGATCCGCCGCATCGCCTCCTCGACCTGCCAGGCGAGCAGCGCCTGCTCCAGCGGTTCGACCGACGGCTCGACCCCGCCCTCTGCGACCCGCGGCCGCGAGGCGCGGGCGCGGCCGAGGTCGATCACCACGTTGCGCAGGATCGCGAACAGCCAGGTGCGCAGGCTGCCGATCTCCGGATCGAAGCGCTCGCCCGCTTTCCAGGCGCGCAAGAACGTCTCCTGCACCGCCTCTTCGGCCAGCCCGGCGTCACCGAGCGAGCGCACCGCGAAGCCGTAGAGCTCGCCCGAGTGGGCGGCATATGCCTCACGTACATCGCGCTCGCGGGTCAGACCGGCCATTGCCTAAGTTTGTACGGAAGTTGTCCTCGGGGGGTTCAGATCGGCGTTAGCTTTCCGGCAGTGTCCGTCTCCCTTGCCGAGTTGATCGGCAACGCTCACGCCTTTGAGGATCTCGATGATTTCCGCAATGGGATCCCGGTCCTGCTGCGCGAATTCGTCCCCGCCGACGTCGTCTCCTACAACGAGATGGACGATGACCCGCTCGGCTCCTGGTGGACGACCGACCCGGTCCTGGAGGTCAGCCCGGAGCTCGTCGAGGTCTTCAGAGAGCTGGCCGGGGAAAATCCGGTGCTCGCCTACATGCGTCGCACCCGCGACGGCCGACCGTGGCGGATCTCCGACTTCCTCACCCGCGCCGAGTACCACCGGCTGCCGCTCTACCGCGAGTTCTACGGCAAGATCGAGGCCGAGTATCAGTGCGCGTTCAGCCTGCCGTCGCGACCGCCGGTGGTGATCGGGCTCGCCCTTCACCCGCGCCCGTAGCGACTTCACCGACCGTGAGGTCGGCGGGCTCGCCGCGGCCCGCCCGCACCTGATCCAGGCCTACAGCAACGCCGAGCTGGCGGCGGCGCGCGAGGCGACGATCATGGCGCTGGAGGCGAATCTCGAGCAGGTCGGCACGGCGGTGATCGTGGTCGACCACTACGGCCGCGTCGACCTCGCCACCCCGGCCGGGCGTCGGCTCCTCGCCGGGCCGCTCGGCGGCGAGAGCCGGAAGCGGCTGAACCCCGCGGTGATCGCGGCGCTCGCCGCCCGGCGCGAGGCGGGCACCTCGGCGACCGAGCCGCTGTTGGTCGACAGCGCCGACGGGCCGCTCTCGCTGCGCGTCCTGCGCGGCCCGGAAGGAGGGAGCGAGATGCTGGTGATCGAGCCCGACGTCAGCGGGCTGACCGTTCCCGCACTGGAAGGGCTCGGGCTCACCCGTCGCCAGGCGGAGGCGTTGCGCTGGCTCGCGCTCGGCCGGCGCGGCCCGGACATCGCCCGGGTGATGGGCCTCTCACCCCGAACTGTCGAGAAGCACCTGCACGGCGCCTACGCGAAGCTCGGGGTGAGCGGGGCCTCGGAGGCCGCCGCGACCGCCTGGGCCGCCGTCGGAGTGCGCCTCCCGTCGTAGAACCTGGGTCCTGGGTGCGCCATGCCTTGCGGCTAGGCCTCGAGTTTGCCGATCTTGAAGATTTTCGTCCCGCAGTCAGGGCAGACACCCTGGATCGCCGGACGGCCGTTCTTCATCGTCACCTGTTTGGCGTCTTTGATCTCGACCTTCTTGCGCTCTTTCACGCAGTAGCCCTCAGGCATATCGAGGTCTCCTTTCCGTGCCGCGTGGCGGCGTCTTCCCGCATTCCCGGGCGGGCTGGATCTGCCGAATGTAACGGAGATCGGGGATGTCTGACGCCTGAGCGGTAACAAATGTCACAATAGATTGACCGACCAGTCAATCAGCCCGACCTCGCGTTCGACTACGCTGCCGGTCGGTTCAACCCACCGCAGACTTACGCCAAGGAGGCGCCAGAGATGCCCGAAGCAGTAATCGTCGACACCATCCGCACGCCGATCGGCCGCGCCTTCAAGGGCTCGCTGGCCTCGCTGCGTCCCGAGGAGATGGGCGCCTTCGTGGTCGACCAGCTGCTCGAGCGCAACCCCGAGGTCGACCCGGCCCTGGTCGAGGACGTCTTCTGCGGCGTCGGCATGCCGCAGGGCCTGCAGGCTTTTAATATGGGGCGGATAGTTGCCCTGCTCTCGGAGAAGCTGCCGCAGACCGTCAACGGGGTCACCGTCTCCCGCTACTGCTCCTCCAGCCTCGACGCGATCCGCCACGCGGGCAACGCGATCAAGGCGGGCGAGGGCGACGCCTACCTGGCGGTCGGGGTCGAGTGGGTCAGCCGCTTCAACGAAGCCTCCGAGCCGGTCCGCGTCGATGACCGCGACCAGAACCTGATCGGCGAGAACGGCCAGCCGAACGCCTACATCGACATGGGCATCACCGCGGTCAACGTCGCCAACAAATACGGCGTCAAGCGCGAGGACATGGACAAATTTGCCCAGCGCTCGCAGGAACTGGCAGTCAAATCGCAGGAGGACGGCTTCTTCGACCGCGAGATCGTCCCGGTCGACGTCGACGGCACCCAGGTCACCAAGGACGACGGCCCGCGCGCGTCATCCACCCTGGAGAAGCTTGCCGAACTGCCCGAGGCCTTCGGCGGCGGTGGGGTCACGGCCGGCAACTCCTGTCCGCTGAACGACGGCGCCGCCGCGGTGCTGCTGATGAGCGACACCAAGGCCAAGGAGCTCGGCCTGAAGCCGCGCGCCCGGATCATCACCGCCGCCACCTACGGCAACGAGCCGGAGCTGATGGGCGTTGCCCCGATCGGCGCGATCAAGAAGGTGCTCGACCGCGCCGGGATGACGATCGGCGACGTCGACAAGGTGGAGCTGAACGAGGCCTTCGCCGCCCAGGTGATCCCGATCATGGACGAATGCGGGATCGACGAAGGCAAGCTGAACACGCACGGTGGGGCGATCGCCCTCGGCCATCCGTTCGGGATGACCGGCGCCCGCATCATGGGGACCCTCCTGAACGGCTTGGAGACCGACGACAAGCAGGTCGGCCTGGAGACGATGTGCGTCGCCGGCGGCCAGGGCAAGGCGATGATCGTCGAACGCGTCTGAGCGTTCGGCGAATCGGGACTGTGTGACGAAGTGGCCCCCGCCGGGGGCCACTTCTTGTTTACATACCGACCGATGGCCGATCTTTCCCAGGTCAAGCCGGAGGACATCCGCGAGTTCGCGGTGGGCAGCTTCCCTGCCGATCTCGGCATCGAGCCGCTCGAGATCGAGGACGAGCATGCCCGCGGGCGGATCATCGTCGAGAGCCGCCATCTGCACCCCGGCGGCTTCGTCCACGGCGGCGTCTGGACCGCGCTCGGTGACACCGTCGCCGCCTGGGCCACCTTCCGCGCGATCCCGCCCGGCTTCGACTTCACCACGATCGAGCTGAAGCTGAACGTCTTCGGCGCCGGCCGTCTGGGCGACGAAATCGTCGCCGACGCCCGTCCCCTGCACGCCGGCCGTAGCACCGCGGTGATCGAGGTCCGGATCGACCGGATCCGCGACGGCGTCTCCAAACTCTGCGCGAACCTGGTCGTCAGCCAGTTCGTGATCGCCCCCGCGGACTTCGGCGCCCTCGACATCTAGGCGCCGGCCGGGGACGGAAAGGGACCCGGGCGTCCCGTGGCGGCCCGGGCAGGCTGAGGCCGCCACGGGACGCCCGGGTCACGTGAGGCTCTCGGGAGGAAGTACGCAGGGACGTGACGCTCCTTGCGGGAAGTGCACGGAGATGTGGCCGCAACGAAGACGCGGTCGAGTTTCGGTCCCCTATGGGGGCCCAAAAGTCGACTGCGTGAGTTGACCTTGCCAGGGCAGGGTCAACTCACTCAGCGCGTCCTCGCACGGCTCCCCGGCGTCCCTCACCCTCTCCTCGCACCCCCCGGCCGTCTCGGCCACGGCCACAGCCTGCCCGGGCCGTGGCCGAGACGGCCGCGTCCCTTCCCGGGCGCCGCTAGGCGCCCGCTAGGAAGTCGTCCGCGAGCACCGCGACCACGCGGGGGAGGGAGCCGAGGCTGCGGCTCAGCTCGAGCTGGCGGCGGGCGCCGGTGCGCTCGGCGAGGCGGGCGACGGAGTCGAGCTCGGTCGCGCAGCCGAGGTCTTCGGCGTGGGGTCGGCAGAGCACCAGCAGGTCTTCGAGGAGGGCCCGGGCGGGCAGCCGCTGGTCGAGCTCGTGGGCGATCAGCTCGGCGTCCATGCCGTCGCGGGCGGCGAGAAAGCGGTTCTCGTCGAGCACCTCGGGTGGGATCCCGCAGTCGTAGGTCCGCGAGCCTTCCTCGACCTCGAGCCGCACGATCGACTGGACCAGCGCCGCGATCGCGGCGGTGTCGGCGAGCGTCGTCTGGGCGTCCATGATCCGCACCTCGACCGTGCCGAAGCGCGGCTGCGGCCGCACGTCCCACCAGAGGAAGGTCGGCTCCGGCACCGCGTCGGAGCGGATCAGCACGTCGACCGACTCGACGTACTCCTCGTAGGTCTGGAAGGCGCGCGGCACCCCTACCCGGGGGAAGGCCTGGAAGAGCGGCGTCCGCGCCGAGGCGAGGCCGGTGTCGCGGCCCTGCCAGAAGGGCGAGTTGACCGAGAGCGCCAGCAGCAGCGGCAGCTCGGTGCGGAGGCGGTTGGCGGCGTGGATCGCCTGCTCGGCACCGGGCACGCCGACGTGGACGTGGAGGCCGAAGGTCGGCTCGCGCCGGGCCAGCTCGCGCATCGAGCCGTAGACGAACTGGTAGCGCTCGCCCGCCGAGACGACGATCTCCTGCCAGACCGCGAACGGGTGGGTGCCGGCGCTCGCCGCCCTCATCGAGAGCGGTTTCAGGGTGTCGTCGAGCTCTTTTCGCAGCGCCCCCAGTTCTTCCACCGCCGAGTCGATCGAACCGTGCACGCCGGTCTGGATCTCGAGCGCCGAGCCGTGCGTCTCGGCGGTGAAGCTCAAGGTGCGGCCGTGGGGGAGGCGGGGCAGGACCGAGTCGATCCGGTGGGCGAGCGCCCAGGTCAGCTGGTCGAGGAGCATCACCTCCTCCTCGATCCCGACCGTGTATGCGCCCTGCTCGTTCGGCTCGGCCCAGGTCGCCCAGGCGGGTTTCGTCGCCCCGGAGGACTCCGCCGTCACGCGACCTCGCGCCGCGCCGCGGCCCGCTCGTACTCGGCGCCGTCGTCGCGGCAGGCCTCGACGAAGCGCCGGAAAAGCATCGTCTCGGCAGCCCGGTGGGTGAGCGTCTCGGCGTGCCACTGGACGCCGATCAGGAAGCGGCGGGAGGGGTCCTCGATCGCCTCGATCGTCCCGTCCGGCGCGCGGGCGCTGACCCGCAGCCCGCGGCCGAGCCGCTCGATTGCCTGATGGTGGAATGAGTTCACGTCGGTGACCTCGATCTCCCCGCTTCCGAAAGCCTCCCACAGCTGCGAGTCGGGATCGACGACAACCGGGTGGCTCGGCTCGGTGCCGGGGTTGGTCTGCCGGTGGGCGAGCTCGGTCGAGAGGTCGGGCAGGTGCTGGTGGAGCGCCCCGCCGCGGACGATGTTGAGCGCCTGCGTGCCGCGGCAGATCGCCAGGATCGGCATCTCACGGGCGTCGGCGCGGGCGGCGACGGCGAGCTCGAAGCGGTCGAGGTCGGGCTCGACCGGGCCCAATTCGGGGTGCGGCTCGGCCGCGTAGAGCGCCGGGTCGAGGTCGGGCCCGCCGGAGAGGCAGATCCCGTCGAGCCGGTCGAGCAGCGGCTCGATCGCGTCGCTGCCGAGCGGCGGCATCACCAACGGCAGCCCACCCGCCGCCTCGATCGCCTTCAGATAGGTGATCCCCAGCGCCATCTCTTTGTCCAGGGGGTCGCCCTCGGGGACGGGCTCGACCCGCTCTTTCGGGCGCACCTCGGAGGTGGTGACCCCGATCAGAGGACGTTGTTGCCGGGATGCCAAGGAGCGTCGCTTCATACCAGGTCCGCAGGAGGTCCAAGGACCCAGGTGTCCTTGCTGCCGCCACCCTGAGAGCTGTTGACGACCATCTCGTCGGCCGCCTTCGCGTAGCGGGTGAGGCCACCCTGCATCACCGACGCCTCGCCTGCCGCGGGGCTGACCACGTAGGGCCGCAGGTCGATCCGCCGCGGCGCGATCCCGGCGCCGACCACGGTCGGATGGGTGGAGAGCGGCACCAGCTCCTGGGCGACGAAGCGCTCCGGCCGGCGCCGCACCAGGCCGATCGTCTTGCGGCGGTCGCCCTCGGTGGCGAGCGGCATGATCGTCACCCCGTGGCCGCCGAAGCCGTCGCGCGGCTTGATCACCAGCTCGTCGAGCCGCCCGATCACCTCGTCGCGCGCCTCCGGGTCGGAGAGGTCATAGCTGGGGACCGAGCGCAGCAGCGGCTCCTCGCGGAGGTAGAAGCGGATCATCTCCGCGACGTAGGCATGGGCGAGCTTGTCGTCGGCGAGCCCGGTGCCGATCGCGTTGACGCAGCGCAGGCGGCCGGACTGGAGGGCGGGGGCGAGGAGCTTGCCGAGCTCGCTGAGGGCGCCGCCCCGGTCGGTGAGCCGGTCCTCGTCCAGCCGGCGGTAGACGACGTCGAGCTGGACCTGCCTGCGGCCGATCTGGGCGTGTAGGCGGCCGCGTGCCGAGGAGAGTTGAGATGGAGTGACGACCGGCAGCGAGAGTTCGCGAGCGAGCCGCTCGTGCTCGTAGTAGGCGCCGCTTTCGGGGCCGTCGGAGAGGATCGCGGCCGCCGGTTCGGCGGCGTGCTGGGAGGGGGCGGCGGCGCGGATCGCCTCGCCGAGGCGGGCGACGTAGCCGTCGGGGCGGCGCAGCCCGGCTGTCGCCTCCGGACCGAACTCCGGCCCGACGGCTTCGCGCACGGCGATCGCGTAGGTCGCCCCGGAGGGCATCCGCAGGTTGTCCTCGAGCACCAGCAGCTCGCCCTCGGCATCGCGGATCAGGTCCATCCCCGCCACCGTCGCGGGCGGGACACCCGGGTCGAGCAGTCCCCGCATGAGGGGCTCGTAGCCCTGCGAGGTCTCCAGCAACCGGCGCGGGACGATCCCCTCCTCGAAGATCCGCTGGTCGCCGTAGGCGTCGAACAGGAAGGCGTTGAGAGCCCGCGCCCGCTGCAGCAGGCCCGCTTCAAGTGCCTTCCACTCGGTCGCGTCGATCACCCGGGGGATGGGGTCGACCACCATCGGGTTGCCGGGGCCGAAGGAGAGGCCGATCTCCTCGACGTTCGACCGGACGCGCTCGCGCAGCTCCACCAGGTCATGCCGCGCGAGCGCGTCGATCACCGTCACGTAGGGAGGGCGTGCGGTGCCGGTCTTGGCGAACGCCTCGTCGAAGTGCCCCGAATCGAGCGGGTACACGCCGGCGCCGGGAAAGGGACGGGCCGGATTCAAGGTCGTCGCCATGCTCTCACGCTATGGACGACTACCCGCTCCGGGCATGGCCCAAAGTCTGAAAATACGACCTCCGCGACTAGACGTGTGGACGGTCAAGCCGTTTTCGGCGCCTCCTCCATCGGGCTGCGGGGCTCGTCGGGTTCGTCGATCTCGGCTTCCCAGCCCACGATCACCGGCAGGCGCCAGACCAGGGCGGCGATCGTCAGGCCGATCGCGGCGGCGAGCAGGGAGAGGAACCAGTCGGTCGCGTCGAGGATTTCCAGTTCGAAGAATTCGCGCACCGGGGCGGCGGCGAGGATCAGCGCGTAGAGCGCGCCGAGCCCGGCGACCATCGCCAGCATGTAGCTCTGCACCGCGTTGCCCTCGCGACCGGGGCCGCGCTCCAGCAGCAGGACAAAGGCGAGCCCGAGGACGATCAGCGTCGTCGTCGCCGCCGTCCGCCCGGCGGCGAGCCCGCCCCCGGCGACGGTGTTGACGAGGAAGCAGGAGATGATCGAGGCGATCGCGGTCGCCACCCCGGCCGGGATCGCGAAGGCGGCCAGGGCGCGGATCAGCCGGCCTCGGTAGAGCGGCCCGTCGGAGGGCGCCAGGGCGAGCACGAAGGAGGGGATCCCGATCGTCAGGAAGGCGGCCATGGTCAGGTGGCGGGGGAGGAAGGGGAAGGCGAAGCCGGGCACCGCGACCAGCACGATCAGGGTCGCCGCATAGACCGACTTGGTCAGGTAGAGACGGCCGAGCCGGTGGATGTTGCGGGCGATCCGGCGGCCCTCGCCGACCGCCTCGGGCAGCCGCGAGAACTGGTCTTTGAGCAGGACGACGTCGGCGACGCCCTTCGTCACCTGCGTCCCCGAGCCCATCGCCACCGCCATCCGCGCCCGCTTCAGCGCCGGTACGTCGTTGACCCCGTCGCCGATCATCGCCACATAGCGGCCGGCGGCGACCAGGGCGGCGACCAGCGCTTTCTTCTGCTCCGGTTTGATCCGGCAGAAGATCGTGTTGGCGAGCACCACCTCCTGCAGGGCGTCGGGGTCGCTCGGCAGGTCCGGCCCCTCGACCACGCCGGCGTCGCGCGGCACCCCGACCGCGTAGGCGACCGCGGTCACCGTCGCCGCCGCGTCGCCGGAGATCAGCTTCAGGTCGACTTCCTGCTCGCGCATGAAGGCGATCGTCTCGGCGGCGTCCTCGCGCAGCGTCTCCTCGAGCACGATCAGGGCGACCGGCCGCAGCCGCGGCGCCGGGCTGGCCGCGGCGTCGGCGGGCAGCGCCTCGCCGCTCTGCCCGAAGGCGACGACGCGGCGCCCGGCTGAGGTCTCTTCGGCCAGCTTCGCCGCCAACCCCGGCGGCAGCACCAGCGCGCCCGCCTCTTCGAGGATGTCGGGGGCGCCGAGCACGAAGGTCCCGGCACCGGCCCCGTTGCCGGCCAGCGAGAGGCCCGACCACTTCCACTCGGAGGAGAAGGGGACCTCGTCGGCGACCTGCCCCGGGTCGCCGGGATAGCGCTCGGCGATCGTCTCCAGCGTCTGGTTGCGGTTGCCGGCGCTCGCCGCGAAGCGTCCCAGGACGGCGGCGCCGACCGCCGGGTCGACGTCGTCGGCGAACTCGACCCCGGCCAGCCGCAGCCGCCCTTCGGTCAGGGTGCCGGTCTTGTCGACGCAGATCGTGTCGACCGAGGCGAGGCTCTCGGTCGCGCTCATCTGCTGGATCAGCGTGTCTCGTCGCGCCAGCCGCACCGCGGCGACCGCGAAGGTGACGCTCATCAGCAGCACCAGGCCCTCGGGGATCAGCGTCACCAGGCCCGCGGTTGCCGTCTCGGCGGCGCTCTGCAAGCCGACGCTGCGGACCTTCAGGCTCACCAGCAGGAGGATCGCGAGCGGGATCATCGCGTAGGTGGAGACGACGATCACCCGGTTCACCTCCTGCTGCAGAGGTGAGAGCGGGTGGCGGAAGGCTTTCGCCTCGCCGGCGAGGCGGCCGGCGTAGCTGTCCTCGCGCACCGCCTCGATCTCGTAGTGGCCGGAGCCGGAGATCACGAAGGATCCCGACAGCACTTCCTCGCCTGATTCCTTGCGGATGCCGTCGGCCTCGCCGGTCAGCATCGACTCGTCGACGGTGAGCCCGCGGCTGGCGATCATGCGGCCGTCGGCGACCAGCTGGTCGCCCGGCCCGAGCGCCACCAGGTCCCCGGGCACGACCTCCTCGGCGAGCAGCTCGACCGTCTTGCCGTCGCGGATCGCCTGCGCCCGCGGTGCCACCAGCACGGCGACTTCGTCGAGCGTCTTCTTCGCTTTCAGCTCCTGGCGGATGCCGATGTAGGAGTTGATGATCGCGATCAGCCCGAACAGCGAGTCGGCGTACAGCCCGAGTCCCAGATCGAGGACGAAGAAGACCGCGATGATCGCGTTGAACAGGGTGAAGACGTTGCCCGCGACGATGCTCGAGGTCGAGCGCGAGGAGGTCTCCGGCGGTGGCCCCAGCTTGCGCAGTCGGGCCGCTGCCTCCTTCTTCGAGAGGCCGGCGTCCGAAGTCGGTTCGTTGGACGACACGGGCCTATTCAATAGGGTGGCGACGGGATGGCGCTGAAGCTGGGGGTGAATCTGGGCTATTGGGGGATCGGGCCGTCCGGCGACGAGGCCCTGGAAGCCGTGCTCGCGGCCGAAAACCTCGGCTACGAGTCGGTCTGGGTGGCCGAGTCCTACGGCTCCGACGTGGTCAGCGTGCTCGCCTGGCTGGCCGGGCAGACGAAGACGATCAACCTCGGCGCGGCGATCCTCCAGGTGCCGGCCCGCCCGCCCGCGGCGGCGGCGATGGCCGGGGCGACGATCGACAAACTCTCCGGTGGGCGCTTCCTCTTCGGCTTCGGCCCGTCCGGGCCGCAGGTCTCCGAAGGCTGGTACGGGGTGCCCTACGCGAAGCCCTGGGGACGGACCCGTGAGTACATCGAGGTGGTGCGGGAGATCGTCGCCCGCGAAGGCCCGCTGGAGCACCACGACACCCACTACGATCTGCCGCTGCCGGGGGGCGAGGGCAAGGCGCTGAAGCTGAACTTCCACCCGCTGCGGAGCTCGATCCCGGTGTTCATCGGGGCGATCGGGCGCAAATCGGTGCAGATGACCGCCGAAGTCGCCGACGGCTGGATCCCGATCTTCTTCTCCGTCGACCACTTCGAGGAGAGCTGGGGCGAGCACCTCGACGCGGGGTTCGCGGCGACCGGGCGGACCCGCGCCGACCTCGAGGTCTCGCCGTCGCTGTCCTGCGCGATCGACGGCGACCTGGAGGCGGCGCGCAACCTGGTCAAAGCGAGCCTGCTCCTTTACCTGGGGGGAATGGGGTCGCGGAAGACCAACTTCTACGTCGACCTGGCCCACCGCTTCGGCTTCGGCGACGTCGCCGACGAGGTCCAGCGGCGCTTCCAGGCCGATGATCGCGGCGGCGCCTTCGAGGCGATCCCGGACGAGCTTGTCCACACCACCTCGCTGGTCGGGACCGAGGCCGAAGTCGCCGAACGGGTGGAGCGCTTCGTCGGTGCCGGGGTCGACCGGCTGATCGTCTCGCCTGCCCATCTGGAGCGGGATCAGCAGCTCCACACGCTGGAGCGGTTGGCCGCGATGGCCGGCGTCAAACCGTCTGGGTGACAGATCGCATAAGGTTCCGCGCCGCTGTGAAGATCGGAGTACCGAAAGAGACCGCCGAGGGGGAGCGCCGGGTCGCGCTTGTCCCTGACGTCGTCCGCTCGTTGAAGAAAAACGAGAAAGTCGACGTGCTGATCGAGTCCGGGGCCGGCGAGGCCGCCGGGCATCCCGACGCGCACTACACCGACGCGGGCGCCGGGATCGCCGGCGCCGATGCGATCTGGGGCGCCGATGTCGTGCTGCGTGTGGGCACCCCCGACGAGGACGAAGTCGGGCGGCTCCACGGGGGCCAGGTTTTGATCGCACACCTTTCGCCGTGGACCGCCGCGGAGAGCAACAAGGCGCTCGCCGCGTCCGGCGTCACCTCCTTCGCGATGGAGGCGATCCCGCGGACCACCCGCGCCCAGGCGATGGACGCGCTGTCCTCGCAGGCCGCCGCCGCCGGGTACGCGGCGATGCTGATCGCGGCCCGTGAGTCGGGCCGCTTCTTCGGCATGATGACCACCGCCGCGGGCACCGTGCCGCCGGCCAAAGTCCTCGTCCTCGGCGCCGGCGTCGCCGGGCTGCAGGCGGTCGCCACGGCGAAGCGCCTCGGCGCGATCGTCACCGGCTTCGACATCCGTCGCGCCGCCTGGGAGCAGATCGCCTCGCTCGGCGGTCGCCCGCTGGAACTCGACTTCATCCCCGACGCGGAGGGCGAGGGCGGCTACGCCCGCCCGCTCACCGAGGAGGAGAACGCGCAGGTGCGCGACGCGCTCGCCGAGAACGCGAAAAAACAGGACATCATCGTCACCACCGCTGCGATCCCGGGTCGCCCGGCGCCGCTGCTGATCACCGCCGACGCGGTACGCGGCATGCAGCCGGGCTCGGTGATCGTCGACCTCGCGGCGGAGACCGGCGGCAACTGCGAGCTGACCAAACCGGGCGAGACTGTGGTCGAGAACGGCGTCAAAGTGATCGGCCCGCGCAACCTGCCGAGCCTGATGCCGGTCCCCGCCTCGCAGCTCTACGCGAAAAACCTGGAGAACCTGCTCGGCCTGCTGATCGACGAGGAGGGCGCGGTCACGGTCAACCTCGAGGACGACATCCTCGCCGCCGCGCTGATCACCCAGGACGGCGAGATCAAGAACGAGCGCGCAGCCGGGAGGGAGGCCGCATGAGTCTGTTCACCGAGCTCACCATCTTCGTGCTGGCGATCTTCGTCGGCTTCGAGGTCATCTCGAAGGTGCCGACGACGCTGCACACGCCGCTGATGTCGCAGACCAACGCGATCCACGGCATCGTCATGCTCGGCGGCCTGATCGTCCTCGGCTACGCCGGCGACGGGCTGGAGTACGTGATCGGCACGATCGCCGTCGCCTTCGGCGCGATCAACATCGTCGGTGGCTTCCTGGTCACCGACCGGATGCTCGGCATGTTCGCCAAAAAGCCGAAACCCAAGGCCAGTCCTGCCTCCTCCCAGGGAGCGTCAGCGACCGGTGATCCCGGCGGAGCCGGGATTCGTCCGGGGGCAGACACCAAAGACGAGGGCGGCGCCGGGAAATGAACCCCTTCGCAGTGATCCCGCCGGGCGGCGATGTCGCCACGGCGCTCTACATCGTCTCGTTTTCGCTCTTCATCCTCGGCCTGAAACAGGGCACGCACCCGACCACCGCCAAGCGCGGCAACATGATCGCCGCGATCGGCATGGCGGTCGCCGTGGTCACCACGCTGCTACTCGACGGGATGGGGAACTGGGGCCTGATCGCGATCGGCCTGGCGATCGGCTCCGCCGTCGGCGCCTACGCCTCGATCCGGGTGAAGATGACCGAGATGCCGCAGATGGTCGCCCTCTACAACGGGGTCGGCGGCGGCGCGGTGGCTCTGATCGCCTGGTCGGAGATCCGCCACGGAATCCACCTCGGCGGCGCGATGCCGCTGGAAGAGCTGATCCCGACGCTGCTCGCGGGGATCATCGGCTCGGTCTCCTTCTGGGGCTCGAACATCGCCTTCGCCAAGCTTCAGGACCTGATCCCGACCCGCCCGCTGGCGGTGCCCGGGCAGCAGATCATCAACGCGGTCCTCGGGATCGGCGTGATCGTGCTTGCGGTCGTCATCGCGATCAACAACGATCCGCCGTCACAGGGCCTCTTCATCCTGATCCTGATCTGCGCGGCGATCCTCGGCAACCTGGTCGTACTGCCGATCGGCGGCGCCGACATGCCGGTCGTGATCTCGATGCTGAACGCCTTCACCGGCCTCTCGGCGGCGGCGGCAGGCTTCGCGCTCGACAACGTCGCCCTGATCGTCGCCGGGACCCTGGTCGGCTCCTCGGGAACGATCCTGACGATGGAGATGGCGACGGCGATGAACCGCTCGGTCGCCAACATCCTCTTCTCCGGCTTCGGTGGTGCGCCTGCGGTGAGCGCCGGGAGCGGCGAGCAACGGCCGGTCACCTCGATCGGCGCCCAGGACGCGGCGATCAAGCTCGCCTACGCCGACAACGTCGTGATCGTTCCCGGTTACGGCCTCGCCGTCGCCCAGGCCCAGCACGCGGTCAAGGAGATGGCGAACCAGTTGGAGGCGCGCGGGGTGACCGTCAACTACGCGATCCACCCGGTGGCGGGCCGGATGCCGGGGCACATGAACGTCCTCCTTGCCGAGGCCGACGTGCCCTACGAGAACTTGAAGGAGATGGACGACATCAACCCGGAAATGCCGCGCGTCGACGTCGCCGTGGTGATCGGGGCGAACGACGTCACCAACCCGGCGGCGAAAAACGACCCCAACTCACCGATCGCCGGGATGCCGATCATCGAGGTCTCCCAGGCCAACGAGGTGATCGTGATCAAGCGCTCGCTCTCGACCGGGTTCGCCGGCATCGACAACGACCTCTTCTACGAACCGAACACCTCGATGCTCTTCGCCGACGCGAAAGCGGCGGCCTCCGAAGTCGCCGCCGAGATCGAGAACCTCTAGCGAGAACTCCGGCCAGCGCGGCCGGGGACGGGTGAGAGTTCAGGCCCTGCGGCGGGGGTTCGGGCGCCCGGGCGTCTCGGAGGCGACCCGGGCAGGCTGAGGCCGCCTCCGAGACGCCCGGGTGCGGAGGGATTGCGGGAACTGGCGCAGGGACGACACGTTTCGGGGAGAGACGGCACGGGGATGGCCGGAATGTCACGGAGACGTCTGCATTCGAGATGGCGCGCCGGGGTCCAGGGCTCCCTGTGGGGCTTTAGTGTCGTATAGAGCCACTTTCTTTCCACAGCAAAGGCCTGAGTGATGGGGCGCATGTGACGTCCGCTGAAGAAACGTGGAGTTCGAGGCACCTCCCGCACTTCTCCGTGTGCTTCCCGTCAAGACCCGCACAGGACCCGCACCCTCACCTCCCCCCACAGACCCGGCCATTTCGGAGGCGGCCTCAGCCTGCCCGGGTCGCCTCCGAAATGGCCGGGTCCCTCTACCCGTCCCGCTCCCGCCTCCGCAGCTACAGGACGCCGAATTCGGCGGTGATGCCGACCGGTTCGCTGGTGTCGAGGACGGTGCCGGTGGCGGTCAGTTTGTAGAGCCCCGGCTTTGCGTCGGCCGGGACCAAGGTCGCGATCCGTTCAGCTTCGCCGGGGCCGAGGGCGCGCACGATCGGGGTCTGGGAGGGCAGGTACTGCGGCCCGACCGGGACCGTGACCGGCCGCCAGGTCCGGCCGTCGAAGCGTTCGAGGCTGGTCCCGGTCGGCGCCACCCCGGCGCTGCCGTGGTTTTCGAAGCAGCTTTCGAGGTAGGCGCCGGGGACGACGTTGTCGTAGGCGGAGAGCGTGATCCCGACACTGACCGTCCGGCTGACCACGCGGATGTACTCCCCATAGCGGCCGAGGAGCCGACCGCGGTGGTTCTGGATCGTGATTTCGAGCGAGTAGATGCCGGGGGTCGAGGTGAGCGGGAAGGTGAGGCCGCGGTGCTTGCCGGCCGGCAACTGCTTCAGGTCGATCCGTTTGAGCCCGGCGGGCTGGATCTTGGTGCCGTCCGCGCTGAAGCGGATCAGGCGCTCGAGCACGACCCAATCGAGGCGCGGCGTCGTCGTTGCCGCGTTGGTGAGCCGGAGGCCGACGCTCGAGCCGCCGATCAGGATCCCCTGTGGGCCGGTGACACCGAGCGTGAGACCTTCGGGCGCGAACGGCAAGACACCGCCTTCCGGGACCGCCGGGATCGGCTTCAGCTTTTCCAGCGGCGCCCGGTAGTTGTCGA
The DNA here is from genome assembly GCA_963795675.1 of uncultured Solirubrobacterales bacterium. GTDB lineage: Bacteria > Actinomycetota > Thermoleophilia > Solirubrobacterales > 70-9 > VAYN01. Next base: position 30,383 of record CAWCJB010000017.1, on the reverse strand, counting down.
CCACCGGTGAGCCGCAGAAGACGGCGGTCGCGATCTTCCTGGTCTTGGTCTTCTTCTTGGCGGCCGAGCCCGTGGCGGGGAGCGCTGCGACCGCGGCGACGAGGAGCGCAAGGGCGACCCCGACGATCAGCATCCTGCGCAAATTCCCCGGCCCGAGGCGCTCCATCGGGGGGAGTATGGAGGCCGACCAGGACTTAGATCCCCGTGGCCGACGAGCGCGGACAGGGGACGGTCGAGTGGGTCGGGCTGGTGTGCCTGGTCGCGCTGGCCCTGGTCGGGGTGCTGGCGGCGGGGGTGAAGGTGCCGGGGACCGATCTGGCGCGATCGGTCGCCCAGCGGATCCTGTGTGCGGTGGAGTTGGCCGACGGCTGCGGCGACGAGCCGCTGCTGATCGCCACCTACGGCGACGAAATTGGGCGGCTGGTGCGCCGGCACATGCCGACGATCGGCTTCGAGGACGGCTCGCGGGCGGTCCCGATCGACTATCGGCGTTGCCGGCTCCCCGAATGCGGCGACGCTCCCGACGATGGCCTTGTCCATCGCACCGACCAACGGTTGCCGGTGACCGCCTTCGTCCACGTGGTCGACTGCCGCGCGGGGGAGAGGGAGGCGAGCGAAGCGGCCGGCGCCGACTGCTCCGGCGACCGGGCCGGGCGGCTCTACATCCAGTACTGGCTCTACTACGCCAACTCGGCGACCTTGCGCGATGTGCCGATCGTCGGCGACGCGGGCGAACACCGCGACGACTGGGAAAGCGTCCAGGTCCGGATCAACCCCGACGGCTCGGTCGACCAGCGCGCCTCCGCCCACGACGGCTACGACTACTCGTTGCAGGACCTCGACTGGGGTTCCGACGCCGGGATCGGCTTCCTCCGCGAACTGGCCGAAGACCTCGACGTCCGCCACCCGAACGGCTGGGGCCCGGAGACCGGCCTCCTGCTCGTCTCCGGCGGCAGCCACGCCGGCAACGCCACCGGGGCGCCGCGCGGCAGCCGCTTCACCCCCGGCCGCCGCGTCCACCTGATCCCCCTGGAGCCGATCGCCGCCGACTCCCACGCCACCTTCGCCGTCCTCCCGCCCTGGCTGAAGGAAGTCTGGCGCGACCCAGAAGCCGAGGGCACCGGCTGACGACTGACGAGTTGACCCCACCAGAGCGGGGTCAACTCGTCAGTCGGCTGGCTCAGCTTGCCGGGATCTGGACGCGCTTGTGGATCGTGCGGGAGTTGCCGGCGCGGTCGGTGAGCTTGAGACGCAACTGGGCGGCGCCGGCCGGGGTGTCTTTGCTGATCGGCACCGCGAGGTTGCGCTTGCCGGCGGCGAGGGCGGCGATCTTCTTGTGGGCGACAGCGCGGGCGCCGCGCATCAGCTTTGCCTCGGCGGCGATCCGCTCGCCTGCCTTCAGGCCCAGCAGCAGCTCGCGCCGGTCGCCGGCATGGATGAAGCGCCGCGAGAGCAGCGAGGCGTCGACCGAGGTGTCGCTCGAGGACGAGCCGCTGGAGCCGGAGGAGCTCGACCCAGAGGAGTTCGAGCTCGAGGCCGGCAGGCCGCTCAGCCCGATCCCGACCGTGCCCGAGTAGCCGGCCGAAGGGCTGCCGCTCAGCGTCGGCATCAGCACGTTTCCGGCTTTCACCTCCTGCTCGTAGATGGAGTCCTCTTCGTTGGTGGTGTCGCGCCCGCTGCGCGAGTTGTAGGGGCTGGTGGCGAACACCGCGGCCGAGTTTTCTTCGTTGAAGAAGATCTGGGTGGTGAAGTTGTAGGTGGTCGAGGAGCCGCTGAAGGTCCGCACGCGGACGTGGATGTGGACCGTCCGCCCCGAGTACCACCCGGGGTAGATCGTGGTGAACTGGACGTGCCCGGCGGCGTCGGTTTCCTGGTAGCCGCGCAGCCAGGTTTCGCCGCTGGTCCCGTTCGCCGCCTCGTCGGAGTAGAGCCCGGAGGCGTTGCAGTGCCAGATGTCGACGACCGCGCCCTGCTCGGGTTCGCAGCTGTCGTCGGAGCGGTAGACGTAGAGGTCGAGGGTGAGCGGGGCGCCCGACTGGCCCGCGACCACGTTGGAGCGCTTTTCGCGCACATCGACCCAATAGGGGCCTTCGGTCACCTCCGGCGCCAGCACGCAACTCGCCGCCTCGGCCTCCTCCGGCGTGGCGGCGTCGCCGCCCGCGCCGAACGGCCGCAGCGGCCCGGCCACATAGGCGGCTCCCGCCACCCCGGCCAGCCCGAGGGCCCGTCGCCGCGTCATCCCGCCCCGCTTGGCCCCGTCTTGTCCGATCCTCTCTGCGCTCATCGTTCGCTCCTCCGGTCGTTGGTCTGGAGCCGAAGGTAGGAGTGCAACCTCCACGCTTCCTGGGAGGGGACCGAGGCATTCCTGGGTACTGGCGAAGTACCGGAGAGGTGGGCTCGCTAGGGTTCCTCAATCGCGACCGAGGTGACGTCCAGTCCGACCCGGCAGTCGATCGCGGCGCTCCTCGCCGAGGCGCGCGAGCGCACCCTTGCCCTGATCCGGCCGCTCGGCGACGAGCTGCTGAACAAGGTCTATTCGGAGCTCTTGAGCCCGCTCGCCTGGGATCTCGGCCACATCGCCAACTTCGAGGAGCTCTGGCTGGTCCAGACGATCGGCGGCCGAGCGCCGCTGCACGGCGACCTCGGCCAGTACTACGACGCGATCGAGAACCCGCGCCGCGAACGCGGCGAGCTGCCGATCCTCCACGACGCCGAGCTGCAGGCCTACATGAGCGAGGTGCGCGAGCGGACGCTCGAGGTGCTCGAGGAGGTCGACATCGGCCCCGATGTCGAGGACCCCCTGCTGCGCGAAGGCTTCGTCTACGAGATGCTCGTCGCCCACGAGCTCCAGCACCAGGAGACGATGCTGCAGCTCCTGCAGATGCTCGACGTGCCGTACCGGCCGGCCGAGGCCGACCCGCGGCGCTTCGGGCCCGACCCAGTCGAGGACCCCGGCGGCACGGTCCGGATCGAGGCGGGGACCTATGAGGTCGGCGCTCCTGCCCGCGGCTTCGCCTACGACAACGAGCGCCCCCGGCATGCGATCGAGCTGGCGGGTTTCGAGATCGATCGAACCCCGGTGACGAATTCTTCGTACATCGAGTACATGGGGGAGACCGAGGCGGAGCCGCCGATGTACTGGGAGCGCCAGGGGCAAGGGTGGGCGAGCTCGGCCATGGGCGTGAGCGCCCCGGTCGACCCGATGCGTCCCGTCGTCCACATCTCCTGGCACGAGGCCGAGGCCTACGCCCGTTGGGCGGGCAAGCGCCTGCCGACCGAGTTCGAGTGGGAGGCGGCGCGACCGCGGCTGGAGGGTGTCGGCGGCGCCTGGGAGTGGACCTCCTCCGACTTCCGCGCATACCCCGGCTTCGAGGCGTTCCCCTACGAGGAGTACTCGAAGGTCTTCTTCGGCAACGAGTACAAGGTGCTGCGCGGCGCCTCCTGGGCGACCCACCCGCACGTCGCCCGGCCGAGCTTCCGCAACTGGGACCTGCCGCAGCGCCGCCAGATCTTCGCCGGCCTCCGCCTCGCCGAGGACGCCCGATGACGATCGCGATCGATGTCCACCTGACCGCCGACCAGGCGGCGGCGATGGAGCGCGACGTGCGCCAGGGGCTGGCGAAGACGCCGAAGGAGCTCTCGCCGAAGTACTTCTACGACGAGCGCGGCTCGCAGCTCTTCGAGGCGATCACCGAGTTGGAGGAGTACTACCCGACCCGCCGTGAGCGCCAGATCCTGGTCGAGCGCTCGGCCGAGATCGTTGCCGCCGCCGGCAATCCGGCGACGCTGATCGAGCTCGGCTCCGGCTCGGCCTCGAAGACCCGCCACCTGCTCGACGCGATGCGCGACGCCGGCAGCCTGCGCACCTACGTCCCGGTCGACATCTCCGAGGAGATCACCCGCGAAACCGCGACGGCCCTGGTCGAGGAGTACCCCGGGCTCGACGTCCACGGGCTGGTCTGCGACTTCGAGGCCCACCTCGAGCGCACCCCGACGACGAGCGAGGCCGGGCCGCGCCTGATCGCCTTCCTCGGCGGCACGGTCGGCAACCTCTACCCGGACGAGCGCGCCTCCTTCCTCTGCCGCATCGCCGGGCTGCTCGACCCCGACGACCACCTGCTGCTGGGCACCGACCTGGTCAAGGACGTCGGCCGGCTCGAGCTCGCCTATGACGACCTGGCCGGGGTCACCGCCGAATTCAACAAGAACGTCCTCAACGTGCTGAACCGCGAGCTGGGCGGCGATTTCGACCTCGACGCCTTCGCCCACGTCGCCCACTTCGACGTCGAGCACGAGTGGATCGACATCGGCCTGCGCTCGCTCGTCGCCCAGGACGTCTACCTCGACGCCCTCGACCTGACGACGCACTTTGCCGAGGGCGAGGTGATGCGGACCGAGATCTCGACCAAGTTCACCCGCCCGCGGCTGGAGGAGTCCTACGCCGGCACCGGCCTGAAGATGGCCAGCTGGTTCACCGACCCGGCCGAGGACTACGCCCTCAGCCTGGCCAAGCTCGCCTAGCGGGCGAGCGCGTCGATCATCCCGGCGAGCTTGTCCGGGGGGCAGACGGGGGTGAGGATCGGGACGGTGATGCCGCCCGCGACGAACGCCTCGAGGCGCTCTTTCATCTCCTCCGGCGAGCCGAAGATGAACATCTGCTCGATCGCCTCCCAGGGCGCCGCGGCCGCCGCCTTCTGGCGGTCGCCAGCACTCCAGGCGTCGAGCATCGGCTGGATCCGCTCGCCCCAACCAAGCCATTTGTAGAACTCGGTGTAGACCGGCACCGTGATGTAGGTGGAGAACATGTAGCGGGCGACCGGCTCGACCTCCTCGCGCGGTCCCGGCAGGCAGAAGAAGCGGCAGAGGAGCTCGAAGTCATCGGGGGCGCCGTCGAGCTGGGCGACCACCTGGGGCAGCCCGTCGAGCGGCAGGAAGTTGGTGAAGGCGCCGTCGGCCTGGTCTACTGCCAGCTCCAGCATCTTGCCGCGCAGCGCCGCCAGCACGATCGGGATCTCGTGGGCCGGCTTCGTTTCCAGCTTGAAGCGGGTCGAGGTGCGCTCGCCCGCCAGCGCGACCTTGAGGAATTCCAGAGTTTCGCGGACCTTGGAGAGCGGCTTCTCGAACGGGATCTGGTTCCAGCCTTCGATGATCCGGTCCGAGGAGGAGCCGATGCCGAGGACGAAGCGCCCGCCCGAGGCGTCGGAGAGGGCCGCCGCCTCCTGGGCGAGCAGCGCCGGACCGCGTTGGAAGACGCCGACGATGCCGGTCCCGAGGCGCATCCGCTCGGTCCAGGCGGCGCTCAGCGCGAGCGGGGTGAAGCCGTCCGGGCCCGCGGTCTCGCCGCTCCAGAGGTCGGTGTATCCCGCCGCCTCGGCGCGCTTGACGAACTCCCCGGTTTCGGCCAGTGGCACCCCGGTCAACGGCAGCGTCAGGCCCCAGCGTCCTTCCACGCCGCGACCCTATAGGGTCCGCGCTCGGATGCCTGCGCCGACCCCGGCAAAGCCGGACCGCAACCTCGCCCTCGAGCTCGTCCGGGTCACCGAGGCGGCCGCCCTCGCGGCGGCCCGCTGGGTCGGTCGCGGCGACAAGCTCGCCGCCGACGGAGCCGCTGTCGACGCGATGCGCTTCGTGCTCGACTCGGTCTCGATGGACGGCATCGTGGTGATCGGCGAGGGGGAGAAGGACGAAGCCCCGATGCTCTTCAACGGCGAGAACATCGGCGACGGCAGCCCGCCGCAGGTCGACATCGCGGTCGACCCGCTGGAGGGCACGCGCCTCTGCGCGCTCGGGATGCCAAGCGCCCTGGCGGTGATCGCGCTGGCCGAGCGTGGCTCGATGTTCGATCCCGGACCCTGCGTCTACATGGAAAAGCTCGCCGGCGGCGAAGACATCGCCGACCTGCTCGACCTCGACCGGCCGCTGGTGGAGACCTGCAAGCTGGTCGCCGAGCGCCGCGGTGGCTCGATCGGCGACGTGATCGTCGTCGTCCTCGACCGGCCCCGCCACGAGGAGCAGATCCGCGAGATCCGCGAGGCGGGCGCCCGCATCCGCCTGATCACCGACGGCGACGTCTCGGCGGCGCTCCTGGCGGTCTCCGAACGCTCCCCGGTCGACCTCCTCTGGGGGATCGGCGGCACTCCCGAGGGGGTGCTCTCGGCGGCGGCACTGAAGTCGATGGGCGGTCAGCTGCTCGGTCGTCTCTGGCCCCGCAACGACGAGGAGCGGACCGCCGCGATCGACGCCGGCTACGACCTCGACCGGATCCTCACAGCCGACGACCTCTGCTCCGGCGAGGACGTCTTCTTCTCCGCCACCGGCGTCACCGACGGCGATGTCCTCCAGGGCGTCCGCTACCGCGGCAAAGGCGCGACCACCGAATCGCTGGTGATGCGCTCCCGCTCCGGCACCGTGCGCCGGGTGCAGGCGACCCACGATCGGAGCAAGCTCCGGGAGATAGTGGGCACCGAAACCTACGGTTGATCTTTTAGCTTCGGACCCGATCGGGCACCTGTAGCCCGTGATCGCCGTCGTCGGAGCCACCGGGTACATCGGTGGCCGGCTCGCCCGCCATTTGGCTGAAGGCGGGGAGGAAGTCGCGGCGCTTGCCCGGCGCCCGGAGCGCGCCGACGGGCTTGCCGCGTCCGGCTGCGAGCTGCGCACGGCCGACGTGCTCGAGCCCGACACCCTCGGCCCGGCGTTGGAAGGCGCCCGGGTCGCCTACTTCCTCGTCCACGCGATGGGGCGGGGGAGCGAGGACGGCGACTTCGCCCAACGCGAGCAGGATGGCGCCCGCAACTTCGCCCGCGCGGCCGCCGCGGCCGGGGTCAAACGAGTCGTCTACCTGGGCGGGCTCGGCTCCGGCTCCGAACACCTCAACAGTCGCCATGCGACCGCCGTCACCCTGCGCGCCGGCGAAGTCCCGGTCGCCTACTACCGCGCAGCCGCGGTGATCGGCGCCGGCTCGGAGTCGTTCCGCACCGTCTACTACCTGGTCCGCCGGCTGCCCGCGATGGTGACGCCGAAGTGGACGACGATCCGCACCCAGCCGATCGCGGTCGCCGACGTCGTCACCGATCTCGCCGCCGCGACCGACCTCTCGCTGCCACTCGACCGCGAACTCCAGATCGGCGGGCCCGACGTCACCACCTACGGCGGCATGATCGACGAGCTGGCGGCGGCGATCGGGCGGCGGCCGCCGCTGCGGGTCACGGTGCCGGTGCTGACCCCGCGCCTCTCCTCGCTCTGGGTCGGCCTCGTCACCCCGGTCGACACCGGCGTCGCCCGGCCGCTGATCGAGGGCCTCTCGCACGAGACTGTGGTCACCGACCCGAGCGGGATGGAGGCGCTCCCCGCCCGCGAGCGGATCGGGCTCGATCAGGCGTTGCGCGAAGCGGTCTCTGAGATGAACGCCGCCTGACGGGCGGCGTCCTCGCCCAGGAACGGCACCAGCACCTCGTAGGTGAGGGCGGGGACCAGTGTCGGCAGCTCGTCTGTGCGCCCGGCGGCGACCTCGCCGTAGATGCGCGAGATCGCGGCGCCGACGGCCAGGCTGGTCGCTGGCAGTGGCTCCGGCTCCGGCAGGTCGGGGTCGAGCCCCGAGTCGATCACCGCGACGAAGCGGTCGAAGCCTTCCTCGAAGCGCTCGTGGAACTCCGGCCCGACCGCCGGCAGCTCGACCAGCAGGAAACGCCCGGCGAGCGGGTCGGCGGCGAACCAGTCGAGGAGCGCTGCGATCGTCGCCCGGCAGCGCTCGACCCACTCGCCCGGCCCGGCGTAGGCGACCCGGACCTGCCGGATCAGATCGTCGAGCAGCACCTGGTGGGCCTCCAGCACGCAGGCACGACGATCCTCGAAGAGTTCGTAGAAGGTCTCCCGGCCGACCCCGGCCTCGGTGAGGATCGTCGCCACCGTGGTGGCGTCGTAGCCGCGCTCGGCGCAGACCTTGGCGACGGCGGTGAGGAGCCGCTCACGCTGCGAGCGGACCACCTCCTCGCGCGGCAGCCCGTGCTTGCCGCGCGGCAGCCATCCGGTCCCGCCGGCCGTCGGCATCACGCAGGCACCTCGACCGGTAGCTCGTCTTTGGCCAGCCGCGCCTGGCGCAACGCCTCGTCGTGGCCGGCGAACGGGGCGATCGCCAGGTAGACGATGTTCGGCGCCAGGGCCGGCAGACGCTCCGCCCGCCCGGCGGCGACCTCGTGGAAGACGAGGAGCTGGGCACGGCCGAAGGCGAGCCCGGGGGAGGAGTGCTTGCGCCTCGGCTCACCCGCCTCCGCCCACATCCGCTCCAACGCCGGGACCAGCATGCGGCCGTAGCCCTCGACACAAGCTGGGTCGACGCCGAGCACGTCACCGCCCAGGAGGAGCGTCAGCTCCGGCTCGGCGGCGAGCAGCTCGAGGCCGGCGGCGGTCCCCCGGCGGGTCGCTTCGGCGGGCGAGTCGCAGCCCGCCGCCCCGGCGGCCAAGGTCGCGGCTAGGCGTTCGATGCAGAGGGTGACGGCGGCGTCGAAGCAGTCGCGCTTGTCGGTGAAGAGCTTGTAGAAGGTCGTGCGGGAGACGGTGCCGCGGCGGACCAGGTCGGCGATCGTCGTCCCCGCGTAGGTCTTCTCGGCGCAGCAGGCGATCATCGCGTCGAGGATGCGCCGGCGCTGCGACGGGGGCGTCAGGCCGACGAAGCTGGAACCAGGAGGGAGAGCGGTAATTCCGGAACCCGGATGTTTCTCCACTGTTTGATCTTCTCAGTCCTGGTGGGACCGTGCAGCCGTCGCCCGCGCCCGCTCCTCGTCGGTGAGGCCGGCGCATGGGTTGGCAGGGGGCGCGGCGCCGCCCGCGTAGGGCATCTCGCCGGTCTCGTGGTACTCGAAGCGCAGCGAGTTGATCACCGCGCCGGCCATGATCCCGAGGCTGAGCAGGTAGAACCAGAGCAGCGCGATGAGGATGAAGCCGAGGGTCGAGCCGAAGCGCGAAAGGCTCGAGACATTGGTCAGGTACAGCGGGAAGAGCCAGTTGGCGAGGCCGGCGCCGAAAGTGACGAAGAGCGCCCCGGGCCAGATCGAGCGCCACGGCACCGGCGCTTTCGGCACCGCCCAGTAGATCACCGAGCAGATCCCGAAGGTGATCAGCAGCGCCGCGCCGAGCAGGAGGATCGTGTCGATCGCCTGGATTCCGGAGAGCCCGAACGGAAGCCTGTCGGTGCCGGAGACGAGCGTGCTCTCCAGCGTCGGTACGAAGATCGAGAGGGCGATGAAGACGAGGACGACGCCGAGCATCGCGAACGAGAAGCGCTTCTGCTCGATCCAGCCTCGGCAGGGGACGTGGTAGATGCGGCAGAAGGCGGTGTCCATCGCGCCCCAGAAGGAGGCCCCGATCCAGATCGAGCCGAGGAAGGCGGCGATCCCGATCGTCGCCGTGTTGTCCTCGATGCGGGAGAGGACGTCTTCCAAGGTGTTCGACTCGGTATTCGGGAAGAGCCGCTGGAGATCGGTCAGGACACTCGTTTCGACCCCGTGGATCTTCAGCACCTGGCCGCCGATGAAGAGCACCAGCAGGGTGAACGGGAAGACCGCCAACATGAGGTTGTAGGCGACCATCGCGGCCAGCCCGGTAACGTTCTCGGTGTAGGCGCGGCGCCAAAAAGCGGCCAACCAGGAGCGGGTTTTGTGGGGTCGTCTGGGCATTGACTTTACAAACTGAAGCGACTACAATTTGAACAAGCGTTTGACGTTTGTTTCAACGCTCGCCCAACGGGGCATTCGGCAGCAGAAGCCTTTGATTCACTTATTCGCGGACCAATTCCCCGGTCCGCTTTTCGTCGCGGGGCGCGACTTGTCGCTTTCTAAGGCATTTATACGCCCGGCGGGTACCCATCAAGCGCTAGGGAAAGAAGTAGATACACGATGCTGGTAGCTGAGCTTCAGGAGTTGGAGGAGGTCAAAAACCTCATGAACCGCGGTCAGCAGCTTGGCGTGCTGACTTTCGGCGACATCGCCTCCGCGGTGTCAGAGGTAGACCTTGACGAGTCTGACGTCGAGGATCTTTACGGTCATCTTGAGAAATCGGGCATCGAGCTCGTCGAGGACATGGATCCCGCCCAGAAAGCGGCGGCCGAAGCCATGCCCGTGGACACCGGCAAAAAAGGCCGGCGTCGCGCCAAAACGACGCTCGATCTGAAACCGGACATGACCACCGATTCCTTGCAGCTGTTCCTCAAGGACATCGGCAAAGTCCGCCTGCTGACCGCGGCGGAGGAGGTCGAACTGGCGAAGCGGATCGAGCGCGGTGATCTCGATGCCAAGCAGAAAATGGTCGAGTCGAACCTCCGTCTGGTCGTCTCGATCGCGAAAAATTATCGGAACCAGGGCCTGCCCTTCCTCGATCTGATCCAGGAGGGAACCCTCGGGCTCGTCCGCGCGGCGGAGAAGTTCGACTACCGCAAGGGGTTCAAGTTCTCGACTTACGCGACCTGGTGGATCCGCCAGGCGATCGCCCGTGCGCTCGCCGACAAGGCGCGGACCATCCGCATCCCGGTCCACGTGGTCGAGAAGCTGAACAAGATCGGCCGCGCCGAGCGCAAGCTGGTCACCGAGCTGGGCCGTGAGCCCACCCCGGAGGAGATCGCCGAGGTAACGGGGATCGATCCCGAGGAGGTCGACTCGATCAAGCGCTCCGCGCAGGCTCCGGTCTCGCTGGAGAAGCCGGTCGGCGACGAGGAGGAGTCCGAGTTCGGTCAGTTCATCGCCGACGAGAAGGCCGAGTCCCCGTTCGACCGGGCGGCCGACCTGCTCACCAAAGAGGCGCTGAAGGAAGCCCTCGAGAACCTCTCCTACCGCGAGCGCCGTGTGCTCGAGCTCCGTTACGGGCTCGGCGGCGAGCACCCGCGGACCCTGGACGAGGTCGGCCGGACGTTCAACGTCACCCGTGAGCGGATCCGCCAGATCGAGAACCAGAGCCTCAAAAAGCTCCAGAGTCTCGGTGAGGCGCAGAAACTGCGCGAGGTGGCGTAGCGCGTCAGCGCGAAGCCGCTCTGAGTTCTCGAGCCCCCGGTCCTCGGACCGGGGGCTCTTTTTTTGGGCGCGTGGGGGAGAGGGATGGTCCACCGGCCCCTTGACCGGGGGTGGAGCTGCTCGTCGACCTGGTCTTCGTCACGATGCTCGCCGTCGTCACGGCCACCGACCTGCGCGATCGGCGGATCCCGAACCGCGTGCTGATGGCAGCCGTCGCGGTGGGGCTGCCGCTGCTCGGGCTCGCCGACCCCGGTGCACTTCCAGAGCGCCTCGGGGCGGCGCTCGCCGGCGGTGGCGCCTTTCTCGCCCTCGCCCTCGCCCGCCCCGGCGGCTTCGGCATGGGCGACGTCAAGCTGATCGGCGCGATGGGCCTCTTCCTCGGCGAAGCCGTGCTCGGCGCGGTCCTCGTCGCCCTGCTAGCCGGCTCGCTCGCCGGGCTGGCCCTGTTCGCCCGCGATGGCCGCGCGGCGGCAAAGCTGACGATTCCCTTCGGTCCCTTCCTGGCGCTCGGCGGCTTGCTGGCGCTGCTCGTCCCGATCCCATGACTTCAGTAAGTGAAGCCACAGCGCTACACTTCTTGAAGTGCTGTAAACGGCTCTCTTGAGCCGTGCCCCGAGAGAAGGACTGATGAGCGCCGCCAGCAATGCGACTTGCCCTGTCTGCCGAACCGCCGAGGTGGTCTGCGGTAAGTGGACGCTCCTGATCGTCCGCGATCTCGCCGAGGGCAGCGCCCGCTTCTGCGAGCTGGAGCGTTCGCTCGAGGGGATCAGCCCCCGCACCCTCTCGCTGCGCCTGCGGGCGCTCGAGGAGGAGGGGATCGTCGCTCGCCACACCTACCCTGAGGTGCCGCCGCGGGTCGAGTACGCGCTGACCGAGAAAGGCGAAGCACTGGTGCCGCTGATCGAGGACATGCGCCGCTACGGGCGTCTATGGCTGGGCCTCGACATCGACGGTGCCGCGGTCGGCGACACCGCCGCGGCAGTCGCCTAGCTCCGATCCTGCAAGGCGCCGTGCAGGCGCAGGAGGCGGGTCGGCCGAGGGGAAGCCAGGCGTCGTGCGCGACTTCCTACTGAACGAATCTCTGCGCCGCCTCTCCACCGAGGCCGCGACCCGCTTCAACGCGATGGTGGCCGAAGGCGAGCAGATCCCCTTCGACGTCGCCACCGACACCGCCGAGGACTCGCCCTTCTACAGCTACGTCCCGCAGACCGGCCGTTATGTGGCCGAGCGGACCGGCGAGCTGCACGCGCTGCCCGGCTGGAACGCGGCGCGCGAGGCGGTCGTCGAGGCCGGGGTTGCCTCCACCTATCTGGAGGCGCGCGGTGAGGTCGTCCCGCCCGAACCGGGGACCCGGGCGGAACGGATGCTGGAGGTCTTCTTCATCGGACTTTGGGAGGGAAGCACCGGGTTCGCCCTTGATCGGGAGCGGCTCGAGGAACAGATTGCGACCTTGGACGCCGAAGCGCGCAGCGCCGACGACGCCGATGTCCTGATCGTCCCGATCGTCGGGCTGCGGATGTCGATGAACCGGTTGCAGCTGCCGAACGGAGTGCGGATCGTCCGCGCCGACTCGATCGCCGCGCCGGTCGACGCGATGCGGAGCGAGGGCATGGGCCGCGCCGCCTGGGAGCCGCAGTTCCTCGCCGTCGCCGAACAGGGCACCGACCACGGCGCCGAGGAGGCCCTGCACCAGCTGCGTGAGCTGATCAGCGTGATGCGGATGTTCAAGGTCGGCGGCATCGGCCTCGGCCCGTTCGCCTTCGCGCCGACCGGCGAGGACACCTGGCGCCGGATCATCACCGGCGCCGCGCCGACCCGCCCCGGCGGCTACCGCCTCGCCGAAGAGGAGGGCACCGAATTCGCCGACTTCGCGGCGCAGCTGGAGCAGCGCCCGGACCCTGACAGCGCCCTCACCTGGGCGGTCGGCCGCTTCGAGATGGGCTGCGAGCGCGAGAGCGCGATGGACGGACTTTCAGACCACCTGCTGGCGCTGCGCGCGGTGCTCGAGGGCCACGGCCCGGTCGGCGCCTCGCTGCCGCTGCGTGCCTCGGCCCTGATCGCCGACGAAGCCTTCGACCGGATCGAGGCCCGCGAGCGGGTCGAGGAGGTGCTCGAGCTGGAGCGCGCGCTGATGAACGGCCACACGCTCGACCGGGCGATCGAGCTGGCGACCTGGATCGAGGACGGCGTCCGCCGCCTCCTGCGACAGGCGGCCCTCGGCGAGCTCGGCAGCGACCTCTCCGCGACCGCCGACGAGACCCTGATCGCGACCGGCCTCGAAGCCGGCGACGCCGAGATCACGGTCTACGCGCAGGACGACTTCGATACGGAGGAGGACTTGCCCGGCACGCCCGGACGCGATTCGGAGGACGTGCCGGTTGACGATTTTCGGGTCGTGCAACTCACCGAGTCGGACGAGGACCCTGTCGACGAGGCCCGCGACATCTACGAGGAGGAGCCGAGCATGGAAACGCGGATCATGGAGCCGATCCCCGCCCCCGGCGAGATCAAGGTCACCGCGACCCACTGGCTCGACGAGGTCGACGAGGAGCGCGGCCAGTCACTCGAGTGGCCCGCCGCCGAAGAGCGCGACCTCCAGCACCGCGAGCGGATCGACACCCCGCGGGTGCGCCACCTCTTCCCGGTCCCGGACTCCGACTGGGACGTCTCCCACCTCGAGTTCGAGTACTCCCGCCGTCGCCCTTCCTGATCGACGCTTGTTCGCGTATCGCGAACAAGCGTCGGACTATGCCCGCCCGGCGGCCATCGCGACCCGCTCCTCGCCGGTCGCGAAGAGGTATTTGTTGATCTGCGCCAGGCCGGCCAGATCGTGCACGTCTTCGTCCAGGTAGGGCACCCGGATCACGCCCGTCGCCCGCATCTCCCGGGCCAGGTGCTCGATGTTGCGCGCGTCGCGTTTGGCCAGGGCCTGGTAGTCGGAGAAGTTTGCCGCCACCCGCCGGGCGAGGTCCTCGTCGCCGAGCTTCTCCGCCAGCACCGCGGGCAGGTCCTCGACCTCGCCACGCAGCTTCTCCGCCGGGTAGTGGACCTTGTTCACGATCACCCCGCCGAAGGGCAGTTTCGCCTCGACCAGCTTGCGGTGGAAGTAGACCGCCTCGTCGATCGGCTCGCCCTGCGGCCCGCAGACGACGAGAAAGCAGGTGGTCGGCGCGGCGAGCAGCTTGTTGACCCGTTTGGCGCGCGCCTGGAAGCCGTCGACCATGCCGCTGAAGGCGTTGAAGAACTCGGCCAGGTCGGCGATCAGGTCGAAGCCGACGATCCGCTTCATCACGCTGAGCGCCACGGTCGCGCCGCGTCCGGCGACCTTCGCCGCGAACCCGGTCGGCTTCATGAAGACCCGCAGCGATTTGCCTTCGATGAACTGGGTGAGCCGGCGCGGCGCCTCGAGGAAGTCGAGCGCGTTGCGGCTCGGCGGCGTGTCGAGGACGAGCACGTCGTAGTCGCCTTCGGTGTGGAGCTCGAACAGCTTCTCCATCGCCATGTACTCCTGCGAGCCCGCCAGCGCGCCGGAGATCTGCTGGTAGATCGGGTTTTCGAGGACCCGGTCGCGCGACTCCTCGTCGGGCGCCTGGCGGGCGATCAGCTCGTCGAAGGTGGCCTTCGGGTCGAGCATCATCGCCCACAGCTCGCCCTTCATCTCGATCCCCTGCTCCTCGAAGAGCCGCGGCTCGACCCGGCGGGCGTCGTTGCCCAACTCCTCCAGCCCGAGCGAGTCGGCCAGCCGTTTCGCCGGGTCGATGGTGAGCACGCAGACCTTCATCCCGCGCGCCGCCAGCCCGGCCGCGATCGCCGCCGAGGTGGTCGTCTTGCCGACCCCGCCGGAGCCGGCGCAGATCACCACCTGTTTGCCCTCGAGGGCATCGGTCAGCCGCGGGCTCTTCGCGCTCACGTGAGCCTCTTCGAGAGCCGTCGCGCCGCCTCCGGCCCGAGGTCGGGCTCGAACAGGAAGGGAAGCGTTTTGACCGGCGCCTGGGCGCGGCGCCGCAGTCGCGCCAGCTGGGCCCGCTGTGAACGCGCGCGGCCGAACTCCGACAGCGCCGCCCGCGCCGCCGCCTTCGGCGCGCCGTCCTCGGCCGCCGCCAGCGCGCCCAGCCGCTCCGCCTCCTCTTTCGAGAAGCGCTCCGGGTAGAGCCCGTTGAGGTAGACGCGGTCGACCGCGACGCCGACCTCCTCGACCAGGTCGTGCTCCAGCGCCGCCGACTCGTTGACCGGCATCTCCTCCGGCAGGGCGACGATCGCCACCCCGGTGTTGTCGTGGTCGGTGATGAAGTTGTCGAGGGTCTGGGCCTGCGAGTGGATCGGCCCGACCCGGGCGATGTTGGCGAAGGTGCGCGGCGTCTGCAGGAAGCCGACCCCGTGGCCGGTGGCGGGGGCGTCGACGATCACGGTGTCGTATTTGCGACCTGACTTGACCTTGCGGTCGAGCTGGGCGAGCTCCCAGATCTTCCCGATCGTGACCAGCTCCTTCAGTCCCGGGGTCGCCGCGGCGAGGTAGTTGAAGATCCGGCTGCGGAAGAGCATGTCACGCATCGCCCGCACCTTCAGCTGCAGGAGGACGTACTCGCGCATCGACTCGTCGGGGTCGATCGAGATCGCCCAGAGGTTCTCCTCCAGTTCGACCTCGTGGAAGCCGACGGTGGTGTGCTCGAACATCCGCGAGGCGTTCTCCTGGGCGGAGACCTCGCAGACGATCGTCCGCTTGCCTTCCGCCGCGGCCCGCATGCCGAGGGCCACCGAGACCGTCGTCTTGCCGACCCCGCCCTTGCCGGTGACGATCACCAATCGCTTGTCGAGGAGTTCAGGTATCGGGCAATTCCTAGCAATTTCGTATTACGGCAGGAAAAAGAGGCTCGCATCCGAATATCCGCGCAATGGGATTTCTAAGCCGCAAGAAGAAGCCGGAGCCCGTCGTCGCCGAGGAGACGCATCCGCTCGAAGAAGAGCTGCAGCGTATGGAAGAGGCCGTTCCCGAGCGGCCGGTGGCCGACTACGAGCCTGAATACGACGACGAGCCCGAGGACGAGGACGAATTCGACGAGGAGCCGCAGACCGCGGGCCCTGTCGCCGACGCTCCCGCTCCCCCGCCTGCGCCGGTGGTCGAGCCGACCCCCGAGCCGGAGCCTGATCCCGAGCCGGAGGTCGACGAGCGGCCGATCAACGATCACAGCGACGACGACGAGTCGGGCGACGGGCGGATGAAGGCGATCGACCTGATCGCCCCGACGCGACTCGACTTCCTGAAGCCCGCCGAGCCGGAGCCCACGGAGCCGGTGAAGATGCCGGACATCATCGCCTTCGCCAACCAGAAGGGCGGCGTCGCCAAGACGACCACCACGCTGAACCTGGCCGTCGCCTTCGCCGAGTCCGGCTACCGCGTTCTCTGCATCGACCTCGACCCGCAGGGCAACCTGACGATGAGTCAGGGCATCGACCCGGACAAGGTCGAACACAGCCTCTACGACGTGCTCGTCAACGACATGCCGATCTCCGAGATCATCGTCAAACGGGAGATCGACATCGCCGTCGCCTCGATCGACCTGGCCGCCGCCGAGATCGCGATGAGCACGAAGATCGGCCGCGAGCGCACCCTGCAGAAAGCACTGAAAGAGGTCGCGGCCGATTACGACTACGTCTGCATCGACACGCCGCCGAGCCTCGGACTGCTGACGATCAACGCGCTGACCGCGGCCAACAAAGTGATCGTCCCCGTGCAATGCGAGTATCTGTCGATGCGCGGGCTGGTCCAGTTGCAGAACACGCTGAGGATGATCCAGGAGAATCTCAATCCCGACGTTCGCATCGAGGGCATCCTGCCGACGATGCTGGACACGCGGACGATCCACGCCAAGGAGGCGGTCGAGATCCTCGAGGAGAACTTCGGCGACCTCGTTTTCCAGTCCCGGATCCGCAAGGCGATCAAATTCGCGGAGGCGCCTGTGAAGGGTGCAAGCGTGCTCAAGTACGATTCTGAGAGCAGCGCGGCAAGCTACTACCGGGATTTGGCGAAGGAGGTCCTGGCGAATGGCTCGGCGTAACAAGCGGGCAAGCATGCGCGAGGGTCCCCTCGCCGATCTGTTTCGTTCGACCGGGGCCGACGCCCCGGAGGATCCACCCGAGGCACCGGGAGGCTTCTTCGACCAGGAGGAGTCCGAGCCCACTCCGGGACCCGCCGCGCCGCCGGCCCGCGAGGATCCGGTCGCTCACGAGCCCGAGCCGCCCGTCGCCGGCACGCCCGAGCCGCCCGCGCCCGCGCCCGAGCCCACCGACCCGCCGGAGTCTTCCGAGCCCGCCCCCGAGCGCCTGAAACGGGTGTTCGCCGAGGAGCCGCGGCCGCGCCAGACCAGCGAGGAGTTTATGCAGACCCCGCGCTACGGCCGCGAGGAGCCCGCCTACGAGGCGCCCGGCTCCGGTGAACCGCACCAGCCGGTGATCAAGGTCGTCGGCGTCGGCGGGGCCGGCGTCAACGCGGTCAACCGGATGGTCGACGCCCGCATCCCCGGGGTCGAGTTCATGGCCGTCAACACCGATCTTCAGTCGCTGCAGCTCTGTGTCGCCGACGTCACCGTGCACATCGGCGACGAGCAGACGCGCGGGCTTGGCGCCGGCGCCGACGCCGCCGTCGGCCACCGTTCCGCCTTCGAGGAGCAGGACAAGATCAAGCGCCTGCTGAAGGGCTCCGACATGGTCTTCGTAGCCGCGGGCGCGGGTGGCGGCACGGGGACCGGCGCTGCCCCGGTGATCGCCCGCCTCGCCCGCGAGGTCGGCGCGCTCACCGTCGGCATCGTCACCAAGCCGTTCACCTTCGAGGGCAACAAGCGCGGCTCGCAGGCCGAGAAAGGCATCGAGGAACTCGCCGCCGAGGTCGACACGCTGATCGTCGTGCCGAACGACCGGCTGCTCGAGGTGCTCGACCAGCAGACCTCGATGGTCGAGGCCTTCCAGGTCGCCGACGACGTGCTGCGCCAGGGGGTCCAGGGGATCTCCGACCTGGTCACGCTCCCCGCGGTGATCAACCTCGACTTCGCCGACGTGCGGACGATCATGTCCGACGCGGGCCGGGCGCTGCTCGGGATCGGCATGGCGCACGGCGAAGGCCGGGCGATCCTGGCCGCCGAAAAAGCGATCTCCTCGCCGCTGCTCGAGACCTCGATGGACGGGGCGCGCTCGATCCTCCTGTCGATCACCGGTGGCGCCGACCTCTCGCTGGTCGAGGTCTCCGAGGCGGCCAAGGTGGTCGGCGAGGCGGCCCACCCGGACGCCAACATCATCTTCGGCGCCAACGTCGACGAGGAGCTCTCCGACCAGATCTGGGTTACCGTCGTCGCCACCCGCTTCGACGGCCGCGGGGCCCCGCGTCGCTCGGCCCAGGTCGATGCCGAGCCGACGATCCGCCGCACCAAAGACATGGGCCGCGGCCGCCCGCCGCAGACCCAGCGCGGCAGCGGCGACACGCTCGGCATCGACGTCCCCGAGTTTTTGCCGGGCTAAAAGCAGTTCCGACCCTTTGCGCCGGAAGCCGGACGAGGGTAGGTGGTGATAGATGTCTGGTGTTATTGCGGCGGGGCACCCGGAGAGCGCCGAGGCCGGCGCCGCGGCGCTGCGGGCGGGTGGCAACGCCGTCGATGCTGCGGTCGGGGCGGTGCTCGCCTCGTTCGCGGTCGAGAGCCCGCTGACCGGGTTCGGCGCGGGCGGCTTCATGGCCGTGCACCACCGCGGTGAGACGATCCTGCTCGACTTCTTCGTCGCCGTGCCGGGGCTGGACGGGACGCCGCGGACGGGGGAGCTGGAGCCGATCGAGGTCGTCTTCGACGCCGAGACGACGCAGACGTTCTTCGTCGGGCCGGTCTCCTGCGGGGTGCCGGGGACGCCCGCCGGGCTGGTCGAGGCGCTGCGCCGCTTCGGCTCGATGCCGCTCGCCGAGCTGGCGAAGCCGGCGATCCGGCTCGCCCGCGAGGGCGCCCCGGTCAACCACGAGCAGGCCTACATCCTGAAGATCCTGGCGCCGATCCAGGAGCGGCTGCCGGGGACGCGGGAGCTCTACGCGCCGCACGGGAGGACGCTGCGCGAGGGGGAGACGTTCCGCTTCGAGGAGCTGGCGACGGCGCTCGAACGCTTCGCCGCCGAGGGGGTGGCGCCCTTCTACCGCGGTGAGGTGGCGGCAACTCTCTCCGACCACGTGGTCGAGAACGGCGGCACCCTGGGGCACGGCGACCTTGCCGCCTACGCGGCGATCGAGCGCACCCCCGTGCGGGCCGAGTTCCGCGGCACCGAGGTGTTGACCAACCCGCATCCGTCTTCCGGCGGGACGCTGATCGCCTACTCGCTCGGGCGCCTCGAGCGCCTCGGGCCGACCAGCGGCCCCGAGCAGCTGGTCGAGGCGATGGACGCCGCCAATCGCCACCGCGCCGACCTGCTCGGCTCGACCACCCACATCTCGGTGATCGACGCGGACGGCATGTGCGCGGCCGTGACCTGCTCGAACGGCTCCGGCTCCGGCGTGTTGGTGCCGGGGACCGGGGTGATCCTCAACAACATGCTGGGCGAGGAGGACCTGAACCCGTTCGGCTTCCATCAGGGCGAGCCGGCCTCACGGGTGACCTCGATGATGGCCCCGACCGTGGTCCTGCGCGACGGCGAGGTGATCCTTGCGGTCGGCAGCGCCGGCTCGAACCGGATCCGCTCGGCGATCCTGCAGACGGTCGTCCGGGTGGTCGAGCAGGGGATGGGCCCGGCGGAGGCGATCGCCGCCCCGCGCCTCCACTTCGAGGGCGGCGTGGTGCAGGCGGAGCCGGGGATCGATGGCGCGGCGTTGGCGCGGATGGAGGCCCGCGGGATCAACGTCGCCCGCCGTCCCGAGATCAACCTCTTCTTCGGCGGCGTCCAGGCGGTCGCCCGCGATCCCGACACCGGTGCGCTCAGCGGCGGCGGCGACCCGCGACGCGGCGGTGCCGTCGCCTATGCGTAGCGGTCGCTTGGGAAAAGTCGATCGTTCTGCGTAAGAATGCGACCCGATGGCGGGCGGGACGCAGATCGACTTCGCCGCGGAGGGTCTCCTCGACGACCTCGAGGGAGACGCGCGCGAAGCACGGCTCGGGTTGCTCGAGAAACTGAGCGCCGAAGGGGTCTCGCTGGCGGAACTGCGCGACGCGGTGACCACCGGCCACCTCACCGTGATGCCGGTCGAGCGGGCGATCGCGGGTGACGGACCGCGGTACAGCGCTCGCGAAATCGCCGAGCGGTCGGGGCTGGGACTGGAGCTCGCGCTCGCCTTTCGAGCCGCCCTCGGCATCCCCTACGGCGACGATCTGGACGACCGGGTCGGAACCGAAGCCGACCTCGATGCGGCGCTGCGGACGAAAGCGATCGTCGACGCCGGTTTCCCGGTCGAGGAGATGTTGCGTAACGCCCGCGTGGTGGGGATGGCGACGGCGCGGGTCGCCGAGGCCAATCGCGAGCTGGTCGTGCGCAACATCACCAGCCCCGGCGACAACGAGCGCGAGCTCGCCGAACGGCTCGTCGGGACCCTTGAGTTCCTGCTGCCGATGGGAACCGAGTTTCTCGACTACGCCTTCCGGGCCAACCTGCTCGAGCAGGTGAAACGCGACGTGATCGGCGCCGCCGACCTGGCGTCAGGGGAGATCGGCGGGGTGGTCGAGCGGACCGTCTGCTTCGCCGACCTGGTCGAGTTCACCAGTCTCGGGGAGGAGATCGCGCCGGAGGAACTGGGGGCGGTCGTCGGCCGCTTCGAGGAGTTGGCGACCAGCATCGTCACCGTCCCCGTGCGGCTGGTGAAGACGATCGGCGACGCGGTGATGCTGGTCTCGCCGGAAGCCGAGCCCCTCGCCACCCAGGCCCTCGACCTGGTCGCCGCGGCGGCCGCCGAAGGCGATCAGTTCCCGGTCTTGCGGGCCGGGATCGCGACCGGGCCGACCCTGCCGCAGTCGGGCGACTACTACGGCCGCTCGGTCAACCTGGCGAGCCGCGTCACCGGCATCGCCCGCCCCGGCAGCGTCCTTGTCGACACCCCGACCCGCGAGGCGGTCGGCGAGGACGGCTTCACCTACTCCTTCGCCGGCGAGCGGAAGCTGAAAGGCATCGACGCCCGCCAAAAACTGTTCCGCGTCCGTCAGGCCGGCTTGCGGGCGGAGACGAGCAGGTTGTAGAAGAGCTCGGCCGGGAGGTGGGGCTCGAGCAGGCGGGTGTCGACCTTCTGCAGGGCGATGTAGCTGCGGAAGGCAAAGCGGCGCCAGCGCAGCGGGACGGTGTCGGGCTCGGCGCTCGACTCGACCGTGCGCAGGCCCCAGCCCCAGGCGTTGGCGAGGAGCTCCTCGCCGCCGACGCGGCGGTCTTCGAAGCCGGACCGCATGAGCAGCCGGCGCAGGTCTGCGGGGGCGAAGGCGTGAACGTCGACCTCGCCCTCCAGCGCATGGCCCTCGGACTGGTCGACTTCGGCGACCGCGCGGGCGCGGGCGCCGAAGGCCCGGCGCCAGGCGGGCGCGACCAGCAGCCCGGTTCGCTTCGGCAGAGCCGCGAGGCGGTCGCCGTAGCGGGAGGGCTCGCCGGCGAAGACGATCAGCCCGCCGGGCCGCAGCACCCGCTTGAACTCGGCGAAGGCGCGGTCGAGGTCGGGGATGTGGTGGAGGACGGCGTGGCCGAGGACGAGATCGAAGCTTTCGTCCTCGAACGGAAGCGACTCAGCCTCGGTGACGACGGTGCTCACGTGGTCGAGCCCGAGGGCTCTCGCCGTGGCCGCCAGCCGGTCCAGCATCCCGGGCGAGATGTCGGTCGCGGTCAGCTTCCCGATCAGCCCCAGCTGCACCAGATTGAGCGAGAAGTACCCCGTCCCGGAGCCGATCTCGAGCGCGTCGCCGAAGGTCTGGCCATCTTCCCCGCCGAGCGCCTTGAGCAGCTTGGCGCGCACCTGGTCCTGGCCGATGTCGCCGAAATCGATCCCCCACTTGGCGTCGTACTCGTGCGCGGCCGCGTCGTGGTAGCGGGTGTTGACGTCCTTGATGTGCTCCGGCGTCGCCGTCGGTGAAGCTGGCATCGGCGCGGGACTCTAAGTCACCGGCCGGAAATCCGCGTGTGCGACTGACGAGCGCCGCACCAAGCGGGGGTAGGACGCAGGACGGCCGAATGGCAGCGCATTTGGCCGTCCGAGGACGCCGCCCCGCGAAGTGTGTGCGGTGCCGCCAGGCGTGCGCGGGGATTTCCGGCCGGTGACTATGGGTCCGCTGCAATACCGTGCGGCCCGTGGCCGACGAGATCCTGCAGGCGAACCAGCCCGAGGGGGTGCCGCCGCTGCCCCTGACCGGCGAGCGGACGCTGCCCGACGTGCCCGCCGAGAACTACTGGTTCCGGCGCCATCTGGCGGTCTATGAGTGGATCGGGGCGCGGGTGAAGGGGCTGCGCGTGGTCGACATGGCCTGCGGCGAGGGGTACGGCTCCGACCTGCTGGCCAGGGCGGGCGCGGCGAGCGTCGTCGGCGTCGACGCCAACCCGGAGGCCCACGACCACGCCCGCCTGCGCTACGTGCGCCCCAACCTGCGCTACGAGCGCGACCTGGTCGAAACCTTCGCCGAGCCCTGCGACGCGGTCACCTTCCTGCAGACGATCGAGCACGTCCAGGACCCGGGCGCGGTGCTGGAGCACTTCAAGTCGATGCTGGCCGGCTCCCCCGACGGGGCCGCCTACATCTCGACCCCGAACCTGCTGACGCTGGCCCCGGAGGGGGCGGACAAGTCCGACAACCCCTGGCACATCAAGGAGTACCGGGCGGAGGAGTTCCGGGCTCTGTGCGAGGCCCACTTCGGCCGGGTCGAGCTGCTCGGCCTCTTCCACGCCCGCAAGCTGCGCGTCCACGGCTGGGCGCTGAAGGCGGGCTGGGACACCGTCCACCCGCGGCTCGGCCTGACCAAGCCCTTCTACGACCGCTTCACGCCGGCGATCGCCGCCTCCGACTTCCGCCTCGCCGCCGGCGACCTCGATCGCGCGCTCGATTTCCTTGCCGTCTGCCGGCCTTAGGTGGGCTGTCTCACGCCGTTCGACCAGAAATGACGGCCCCAGATCACCGCCATACTGCGTCCTCAGTCGCCCAAATGGCGCTGCCATTCGGGCTCCCTGCGTCCTTGTCTGGCGGCGCCTGGACCTCGTCATTTCTAGGCCAACGTCGTGAGACAGCCCACTAGCGGCGCTGGGTCGGCGGGCGATCTGGCGATCGTCCTCCACTCGCACATGCCCTACGTCGAGGGCTTCGGGACCTACCCGTTCGGCGAGGAGTGGCTCTTCGACGCGGTCGTCCGCTCCTACCTGCCGGTGCTCGAGGTGGCGCGCGACCTGACGATGACCGTGACCCCGGTGCTCGCCGACCAGCTCGAGGACGCGGGTGCGGCGGAGCGTCTGCGGCGCTTCCTCGTCGATTGGCGGATCGGCGCCGCGGAAGCCGACCTGAACGACATCGCGCCGGAGGAGAAACCCGCTTGCGTGGCGGAGCGCGACCGCTACCGAAGGGCGCTGGAGCTGCTCGACGCGGCGGGCGGCGACCCGCTGGTGCCGTTCCAGCGGGCGGCGGGGGAGGGGCGGATCGCGCTTGCCGCCTCCTCGGCCACCCACGCGCTGCTGCCGCTCTTGGCGACCGACGCCGGCCTCCGCCTGCAGCTCGATGCCGGGATCCGCTCGCACCGCCGTCGCTTCGGCTGGGACGGGGGCTTCTGGCTTCCCGAGTGCGCATATGACCCGGGGCTCGAGTGGGGGCTGGCCCGGGAGGGGGTGGAGTGGTTCTGCGTCGACCAAAGTCGCCACGAGGAGCCGTTGGCGGCTCTGGCGCCGGTGGCGACCGAGGCGGGCCCGGTGGCGCTGCCGATCGACTGGGAGGCGATCTCCTGGCTCTGGGACCTCGGCGGCTACCCCTCGGATCCCTCCTACGCCCAGTTCGACGGCAAATCGCTGCGCGGGATCCGGCTCTGGAAGATCGCCGGCGGGGCCTACGAACCGGAGGCCGCCGCGGCGGCGGCGCGGCGCCAGGCGGGCGAGTTCCTCGCTCGGGTCGCGGCGCGCCTGCGCGATTACACCGCCGCCCGCGGCCGGCGCGGCCTCGTCACCTTCGCGATCGACACCGAGCTGCTCGGCCACTGGTGGTCGGAGGGGCCGCTCTGGCTCGGCGCCGTGCTGGAGGGTGCCACGGAGGCCGGGGTGCGGCTGGTGACCGTCCCCCAGGCGCTCGAAGACCACGAGCCCGAGCGCCGACCGCTGCGCCGCTCCAGCTGGGGTGAGGGCAAGGACTTCTCGACCTGGGACTCGCCCCCGGTCGCCGATCTCGCCTGGGCGACAAGGAGGCTGGAGCTGCGCCTGGTCCGCGCCGTGCGCGCCGGGCTCCGCGACGGGCAGGCCGAGCGGGGGGCGCGGGAGCTGCTCGGCGCCCAGGCCAGCGACTGGGCCTTCCTCGACCGCCGCGGCCAGGCGGGCGATTATGCCTGGGAAAGAGCGACCGACCACTCGCGAGCGCTCTACGAAGCCATAGGATCCGACCGTGTCACCGATCCGCGTATGCGTTCGCTTGCCCCGGACCTGAGCCTGGCGCCCCTCCTGGAACTTTGAGTAGCCGCCCATGACCCGCGTCCTGATTCTCTCCTGGGAGTACCCGCCGCTGATCGAGGGCGGCCTGGCGCGCCATGTGCGCAAGCTCTCCGAGGCGCTGGTCGAGCTCGGGGTCGAGGTCCACGTGCTCACCCGCGGCGGCGAGGAGTCGCCCGCCGAGGAATCGGCCGGCGGGGTGGCGATCCACCGCATCCGCGAGCCCACCCGGCCCACCGACCTGGGCGAGTTCGTCGCCTGGGTGGAGCGGATGAACTCCGACATGCTGGCGGCCGGGGTGGAGCTCGGTGACCGCCTCGACTTCGACCTCGTCCACGGCCACGATTGGCTGGTCGCCAACGCCTGCGACCACCTCGCCCGCCGCTTCGACGCGCCGCTGGTGACGACGATCCACGCCACCGAGTACGGCCGCCATCAGGGCTGGGTCAACGACCACCCGCAGTCCTACATCCACGGGGTCGAGCGCTGGATCACCAACCGCTCGCAGCGGGTGATCGCCTGCTCCGCCTACATGCGCGAACAGATCGCCGACATCTTCGGCGTCGCCGAGGGGCGGATCACGGTGATCCCGAACGGGATCGACCCGCTCGACCTGCCGCAGCCCGACCCGGTCGAGCTGGTGCGGCTGCGGGGCGAGTTCGCGGCGCCGGAGGAACGCCTCGTCCTGCTGATCGGCCGACTCGTCTATGAGAAGGGCTTCCAGCTGGCGCTGGAGGCGATGCCGAAGGTGATCGAGGCGGCCCCGGGGACGCGCTTCCTGGTCGCCGGCTCCGGCACCCACGAGGAGGAGCTGAAGCGCCAGGCGGAGGAATTGGGGCTGATGGAGCACGGCACCTTCCTCGGCTGGATCGGGGACGACGTGCTGCACACGCTCTACGCGATCGCCGACCTCACCGTGGTGCCCTCGATCTATGAGCCCTTCGGGCTGGTGGCGCTGGAGGCGATGGCCTCCGGCTGCCCCTGCATCGTCGCCGACACCGGTGGCCTGCGCGAGGTCGTGCCGCACGAGGAAGCGGGCCTGCGCTTCGCCGCCCGCGATCCCGAGGCGCTCGCCGAGGTGGCGATCCGGGTCCTCTCCGACCCGGAGCTGGAGGCGCGCCTGATCGCCGAGGCCAAGGAACACGTGCTGCGCTTCGACTGGGGCGACGTCGCCGCCCAGACCGCCGCGGTCTACGCCGATCTGGTCGGCGCCAAGCTCGGTCCCGCCTGAGCGGCCCGGTCAGCGCTGCGGCCGGGGCGGCCGCGCCTCGGCCTCGAACTGGAAGGAGCCGCCGTGGAGGCCACCAGGCGTCCAATCGATGCCGTCGAGCAGCTCGGCGGGGTCGACCGACATCGCCCCGGCCAGCTGGATCAGCGTGTCGACGCGAGCCACGCGGCCGCCCCGCTCGAGCAGGCCGATCTCGGTGCGGTGCAGGGATGCGCGGATCGCCACCTGCTCCTGGGACAGGCCGACGCGGCGCCGAGCACGGCGCAGGTTCTCTCCGAGGCGCTCCGCCACCTCGCGCGAACGCGCCTTGCGATCGTCCTCGGACATTGCGGCAACTTCGCACAGCGCAGACAATTCACCTCCAGACAAAACATTCCATTCCTGGTACGATCGTTGCAGGTCGCGCCGGATGGAAAACGTTTCGCTCCTATGGGAACATCTCTGTCGTGGCCTTGAACATCAAGGACAAGGAGACGGAGGCACTCGTGGGCAAGATCGCTTCGCTGACCGGGGAGACGAAGACGGAGGCGGTGCGCCAGGCGGCGACCGAACGGCTGGAGCGGCTGGAGCGCGAGCGGGTGAAAGCCGGTGAGCGGCCGGCCGACGACCCGAGGCGGACGCCGAGACTTTCCAGCGCTTCCTCGAGACGGAGATCTGGCCGCTGATCTCGGGGGATTGGCGCGGGAAAAAAATGACCAAGGAACAGCGCGAAGAATTCCTCGGGTACGGGCCCGGGGGAGTTTGATCGTCGACAGCTCCGCAGTGGTCGCCGTGCTCAACAAGGAGCTTGGCTACGAGGAGCTCGAACAGAAGATGCTGGAGGCCGACGCTCTTGCGATCGGCGCGCCGACGCTGGTGGAGTGCATGATCGTGATGGGACGCGCCGAAGGCGAGGACGGCATCGACGGCCTCTTTTCGGCTCCTCGCCGCGTGGGGATCGTGATCCTGCCCTTCGACGAGCCGCACGTGGAAGCGGCCACCGAGGCGTTCATCGACTACGGCAAGGGCCGCCATCCCGCGCGACTGAACTACGGCGACTGCATGACCTACGCCACGGCGCGACGGCCGGACCGCCCCTGCTCTTCGCCGGCGACGACTTCGCGCAAACCGACATTCAGGCCGCCTAGGTCATTTACATGTCGGCGAGACTCGGTCGCTAATCTCCGGCCCGTGCCCTCCGCGAAGCGCAAGCCCGGCCGCAATTCGCTGCAGCGGCTGAGCGATCAGCGTCGCAGCCTGGCCCTCGCGGGGCTGGCGGTGGGGGCGGTGTTCAGCGCCGCGATCTTCCGCCGTAAGCGGCGCGGGGGAGAGGCGGAGTTCGGAGCCGCTCCCGCGAGCGCCGCCGCAGCCCGAGTCCGGGCCGCCGGCCGCGGTCGAGGTGCCGCTCCCCGCGAGCGACCCGAGCCGGACGCGCCGCGCCCGACCGGTCGACGCCGAGGCCGCCGGCCGAGGCCGGCCGCGAGCCGCCGCGCCGAGCCCGAGCGCCGCCGATCGAGGCCGCGTCTTCGAGCATCGCCGACCCCGCGACCGGCGAACTGAGTGCCGAGGAGGCCTCGATCCTCGCCGTCCTCGCCCAGCACGGCCGCAGCGACGACGACCGCACCGTGATCGCCGTCGCCACCTCGCTCGAACGCGAAACCGCCGACGTCGCCGACGTGCTGCGCAAACTGAGCGCCGAAGGCGTCGTCGCCGGTGAGCTCTACACCGCCACCGGCGACAAGATCTGGGCGGTCACCGAGCGCGGCGTCCGCCGGCTCGGCGCCCAGCACTGACCCGCCGCTCCTCAGACCGCCCGCTGGTAGGTCCGGAACGCCCGCACGGCGAAGAAGCCGCAGAGGCAGAGGAAGGCGACGAGGAGGCCGGTCTTGCCGGCGATCGCCCCCCAGGCGGGGTCCGGGTTGACCGCGCTGCGGCCCGCTTCGACCGCCCAGTTCAGCGGGTTGTACTTGGAGACCGACTGCATCCAGTCGGGCATCAGGTCCTTCTGCATGAAGGTCACCGAGATGAACGAGAGCGGCAGGAGCAGGAACTGGACCGTCGCGATCAGCGTCTCCTCGCGCCGCACCAGCAGCGCCAGGCCGATCGAGAGGCAGCCGAAGGCCGAGCCGAGCAGCACCGAGACCAAGATCAGGACGAGCGACGCCGAGCACGCTGTTGGAGAACGAGGCGCCGACGATCAGCGCCAGGACGACGATGATCAGCGACTGGATCGCGGTGGTCAGGGCGCTCGAGGCGAGCCGCCCCGAGATCAGCGAGCTGCGCCGCACCGGGCTGACCAGGAAGCGGTCGATGACGCCGCGGTTGATGTCGTCGATCACCGGCATGCCGGTCCAGCCGGCGCCGAAGAACGCGGTCATCACGACCACCCCGGGGGCGAGGAACTGGATGTAGTTGGTCGAGCCGAAGCCGGGGATGTCGGTCACCGACTTGAACAGCGCCCCGAAGAGCAGCAGCCAGATCACCGGCTGGACCAGCGAGACGGCGATCCACCAGGGCTGGCGCCAGAGCGCCATCAGGTGGCGGACGGTCATGTGCTGGGTGTCGCGCAGGGCCTTCATCAGTGGTGCGCTCCTTTCCGCGTGGGCGGGTCGCTCTCGGTCGTCGGCTTCGGCGGCGCCGAAGGTGCGGCCGGCGAAGCGCAGGTAGACGTCGTCGAGGGAGGGCCGGGCGACGGTGACCGAGCCGACCTCCAGCGCGGCGCCTTCGAGCGCCGCCAGCACCGCCGGGACGGTGCGGGCGCCGTCCTCGGCGCGGGCGTGGACGACGCGCTCGTCGATCAGCACCTCGCCGACCCCGTCGATCCGCTCCAGCGCCGCCCGCACCGCCGCCTCGTCGGCGTCGGCGTCGAGCTCGACGTGGATCGCGTCGCCGCGCAGCCCCCGCTTCAGCTCGTCGGGCGAGCCCTCGGCGACGACCCGGCCCTTGTCGACGATCGCCAGCTGCGCCGCCAGCCGGTCGGCCTCCTCGAGGTAGTGGGTGGTGAGCAGGACGGTCAGCCCCTCGCCCGCGAGCCGGCGCGATCTCCTCCCACATCTCCGCCCGCACCTCGGGGTCGAGGCCGGTCGTCGGCTCGTCGAGGAAGAGCACCTGCGGTTTGTGGACGAGCGCCTGGGCGACGTCGAGCCGCCGCCGCATCCCGCCCGAGTACTCGCGCACCAGCCGGTCGCCGGCGTCGGCGAGGCCGAACTGGCCGAGCAGCTCGTCGATCCGCGCCTCCAGCCCCTTGCCGCCCATGCCGAAGACCTGGCCCTGCAGGCGCAGGTTCTCGCGCCCGGTCGCCTCCTGGTCGAGCCCGCCGGCCTGGGAGACGACGCCGATCGCCTCGCGCACCCGCGCCGGTTCGCCGAGCACGTCGAAGCCCGCCACCCGGGCCGAGCCGCCGTCGGGGTGGGCGAGGGTGGTGAGCACCTTCACCGTCGTCGACTTGCCCGCCCCGTTCGGGCCGAGCAGCCCGAAGACGGTCCCCGCCGGGACCGCGAAGCTGAGGCCGTCGAGCGCCTGCACGTCCTCGCCGTAGGCCTTCTTCAGATCAACCGCCTCGATCGCGTTTGCGCCGTTCACCCAGACCTCCTGTGGTCGGTAGTAAACTTCTCTCGATTCCCAAGTATCTTGAAAATCAAGATAACATGAACTTGTTCGGGTGCACGGCAGAAGGACAACGGCAGAGATGACCCGGCAGACGAAGCATGAATTGATCGTGGAGCTGCTCGCCGCGGTGCGCGCCAACCAGAACGCCACCGATCAGATGGACGACGCCGCGGCGCGGGGGTTCGGGGTCAACCGGACTGACGCCCGCTGCCTCGACATCGTCGAGCAGTTCGGCCCGATCACCGCGGGCCGGCTGGCCGAGGCGGCGGGGCTGACGACCGGCTCGGTCACCGCGGTGATCGACCGCCTCGTCGCCAAGGGCTACCTGCGCCGGGTCGCCGACCCGGGCGATCGCCGGCGGGTGATGGTCGAGCTGACCGACGAGCTCGAGGAGCTGGCCGGCCGCTACTACGGGCCGCTCGCCGAACAGGCCTTCCCGTTCCTCTCCCGCTACACGAACGCCGAGCTCGAGCTGATCGCCGACTTCCTGCGGACGAGCACCGAGATCGTCGAGCAGCGGGCCCGCGAGATCCGCGCCGAACTCGAGCGGTTAGGCGAGCGGTTCTTCTTCCGGGGTGACGCGGTCGTCCTCGGCGCGGGCGGCTGCAGCGTCGTCGTCCGCCTCCGGGTCCGGCTCGACCGGCCGCTCCCAGCGCAGCTCCTTCGGCGCCTCGCGCATCCGCAGGATCCGCGCCGGGATCCCGCCGACGACCGCGTTCGCGGGCACGTCCTTGGTCACCACCGAGTTGGTCCCGATCACCGAGTTGTCGCCGACCCGGACGCCGCGCAGGATGCAGGCGCCGTAGCCGATCCAGACGTTCGAGCCGACCTCGACGTCGCGCTTGTAGATCCCCTGCGTGCGGATCGGCCGCTCGACCTCGACCACGCCGTGGTCGAAGTCGATGAACATCGCTTTGTCGGCGATCACGCACTGCTCGCCGATGCGGATGTGCTGGTAGGCGGTGATCGTGCAT
>CAWCJB010000016.1:0-168821 GCA_963795675.1 uncultured Solirubrobacterales bacterium | reverse complement strand
GCCCTGGCAGCGCATCTGCGGCGGCGACCATCTCGGTCTTATCGGCATTCAACATCATCATCAGCTTGCCAATCGAGCTCATTCGTCTTCCTCTCTCAAGTTCTGAGAGAAAGGCTACGCCCCAGGTCTAACAAGTCTGTGAACTGGGGTCACGTCCGCATTTACCCCCGCCGGCGAGGGGTAAATGCGGATACGGTCCCCGCGTGGGGTGTTTCGTCGTCCTCTTCGCGCTGATCTCGCCGCGCCTGGCGCTGTTCGTCGTCTGGATCTTCAGCGACCTGCTGAGCCGCGCCTATGACGCCTGGATCGTGCCCGTCATCGGCTTCTTCCTGCTGCCCTGGACGACGCTCGCCTACGCGGTGATGTGGGACAGCTCCGAACGCGTCCACGGGCTCGAGTGGTTCATCGTCGGCCTCGCCTTCCTCGCCGACCTGGCGCCCTACTGGACGCGCGAGGCGCAGAAGCGGCGCCGCTAGCCGGGTCCCCTGAACGGGTAGGCTGCTCCCGCCCAGGCTAGGGAGGCCTCGGAACGGAGACAATCATCTACCTCTGCGAAAGATGCGGAAGCAGGTTCAATTCGGCCCGCTTCGCCCATATCGAGCTCTGCCCGCGCTGCCTGCTGCGCGACGACGCGCCTTCGCACCTCGTCTACGTGCCCGATCGCAAAGCGCCGAGCCGATCTGACCCCGCCGCGCCCGAGCCGACCAAACCGGCCGAGCCCGACGCCGCCTCCGCCGAGCTCGGCTGAACGCGAGCGGTCACAGCCCCTGCGGCTACGCCACCTTCCAGTTCTTGTTGGAGGCGAGCCAGAATTCGTCTTTCCCCGTCAGCGTGGCTTCTTCGCTCCCGACTTTGAGTGCGGTTCCCGAGGTCAACGAGAATTCGAGCACGTGGTTTTTCACTTCGGTTTCGACCCCGGGGTAATTACAGGACATCGTCCCTTTGAAGGCGAGGCTGCCGGCGATAGCGCACCCGGTGCCTGAGACTTTGACCGTCATCACCGTGCTGCCGCTGGTCGGAGCGAATTTGAGCTTGAAGCTGCCGGCCGTTCCTTCGAGCGTCGAGGTCAGCGGTTCGAGCGCGAACGTCCCTCCTGGGATCGTGCAACCAGCCGGCGCGGTGACCGTGCAACCTTCCATCTCGAACGGATTGTCTATGCGAGTCCGTTCGCCTTCGATCAGGGATTTGGGAAGCGAGATGCTCGTGCATCCAACTTTCACGCTCACGCTGGCCACGGTCGTTTTGATCGAGAAGGTTTCCGTGACGTTGGTCGTTTTGGCGATCGATTCTCTAGCGCCGGGGGCAAGTGGGGTGCCTTCGACGATCCAGGCGGGCGTCGTCGCAGATGCCGAGGATGCGAACGCCGCCGTGAGCGCGAACAGCGCGAGCACGAGCGGGATCGAGGCGCGTCTTGAGAAGTTCATTTCTGGGTGAGCCTCCTGCGCCCTGAGAGATGCGGGCGCTTTGGTCCGGTGGGCAAATTGCTTAAGAAGCTCTCACCGATCTAAAAGTTTTTCAACAAACCCTGCTGTACGTACTGGCGGTAGGATTCGCGCCGGGAGAGTTGTCGGCAGCGGGACCGTCGGCAAAGTCGAGGGGAGGCCACCGATGGGGTCAGGACGATTGCGGGCCGGACGGGTACGGGGAATGTGCGTCGGGGTCGTGGTGTCGCTCGCGGTCCTCGTGCCGGCCGTCGCGCCGAGCACGGCCGGGGCGGCCTCGCCGATCCTCGAATTCGTCGCCCCCTCCTTCCCGGTCCCGTTCACCGCCGAAGGCGGCGAAGTGACGGCCGTCCTCGAAGGCTTCGACACCGTCGTCCACTGCGAAGACTCGGAAGGATCGGGCAAACTGACCGGGCCGCGCACCGCCCTCTCCCAGTACGTCTTCAGCGGCTGCGAAACGCAGGGCGGCGCCGACGGCGGGCACGAATGCAAGTCCGGAGGCGCGGAATTGAAAGAAATCCGCAGCGGTCAGATCGAAGCCGACCTCGTCTTCATCAACCAGCTCACCCATCAGGTCGGCATGCTGCTCGCCCCGCACGGCGGCGTCTATCTGAACTTCGAATGCGGCGGCGAAGCACTGAAGGCGATCGGCCCCTTCCTCTCCCCCGTCGGCCCGATCGACCAGATATCCCAGACCTTCACCGCGACGCTCGGTCGGGTCGGCTCCACCCAGGTGCCGGATATCTATGAAGGCCCGGCCGGCGAATCGCTCGCCGCGGTGCCGACCGGCGAACGGGGCAGCCATCCGGCGGTCGCCACCGGGGTGGACCTGGGCTTCACGATCCGCACCGCGGTCCCGATCGAGGTCAAGGCGCTGAGCTCGGCTGACGTCGAACTCGCCCGCCTGAACGACGAACTGAGCGCCCAGGCCGAGAAGCGGCGCCAGGAACAGGCGGCTGGGGAATTGGCGGAAGTTCGGCAGCTCGAAGAAGCCGTCTAAACTGCCGGGCAAAGGGAACGGGAAGCTGACGAAATGGCGGAACAGCGCCTGCGGAACCACCTGAAGGCACTCCGTCAGTGCAAGAAGGTCAAGTCGCACTCCAAACGCAACCGTTGCGAATCCCGGGTGAAGAAGAAGTTCGGCCCGCTGCCGCCGCCCTCGGGCTAGACCCGCGCGACGACGAGGCGCAAGCCGACGTCGAGCTCCTGGCGCTCGAGCAGGTCGGCGTTGCGGGTCGCCCAGGTGCCGTCATCGAGGTCGCGCCGCAGCCGCTCGAGCGCCTCGCGCACTTCCTCTTCCGGCAGCAGCTGGAAGACCGAGATCCCGGCCCGCACGGCGGGTTCGAGGTAGGCCTCGGGGCGCCGCCACCAAGCGACACAGAGGCCGTCGGAGCAGTCCGCGGCCAGGGCGATCGGCTCGATCGCGACCTCACCGAGCAACTCCCGCAACTCCGCTTCCCAGTAGCCGGGCTCCAGGTAGCGCTCGGGGACCAGCCGGCCGAACCCGGTCAGGTAGTCGCGGGTCAGCCAGAAATCGGCGATCGTCGCCGGGTCGACGTTGACGATCACCACCCGATCGCGGGCCACCCGGCGCATCTCTTTGATCCCGGCCGGCCGATCCTCCCAATGGTGGTCGGAGACGATCGCCATCGCCGCGTCGACGCTGTCGTCGTCGAGTGGCAGCGCTTCCGCCGCGGCCTGGAGGACCGGCGCGCTCGTGGTCGGCCGCTGGGCGATCATCACCGCCGAGGGCTCGACCGCGGTCACCTCGCGGTCGCCCGGCTCATACGACCCGGTCCCCGCCCCCACGTTGACGACGCCGCGCGCCGCTCCGAGCCCGCGCTCGACCGCGGCCGCGATCCGCGGGTCCTCCCGCCGCGCGACCCCGTACCCCTGGCCGATCCGGTCGTACTTCGCGCTCCCTGTGTGTTGAAAGTCACTTTGTGGCAACTTGTTACAAGCCTCTCTGCAGCCTGCTCCCGCCGATCGACTCGCCGCCCGATCAACGTCCTGACTGCGGTGCGCCGCCAGCTGCGCTGGTAGGTGTCAGAGACCCAACACCAGCGCGAGCGCCTCGTCCACTGCCCGCATCTCGTCCGCCTCGAGTCGCCCCGCCGAACGGCCCAGGCGCTGCGGATCGACGACCGTGGTCTGCTCGACCAGCACCCTGGTCTCGGTCCCGCCGATCTCGATCGTCGGCCGGAAGGTCGCATTGCGGGCGCTGGTTGAGGTGGGCGCCACCAGCGTCGTGCTCAGCGCCATCAACTCATCGGCCTGAACGACCACCGCGTAACGCGCCCCTCGCTGCTCGTGACCGCGAGCGGCTTTTGGTGCCGGCAACCGAAAGACCTCGCCGCGGACCATCAGTCGATCGGATCGGGCGCCAGTTCGGCGAGCTGCTCGCGGACGATCCGCATCTCCTCGCGGTCATCGTCATCTCGCGCCAGATGCTCGACCTCGGCGATCAGTGAAGACCGCGCGCGCCGCCGGGCGGCCGCCTCGCGCAAAGCGGTTCTCACGGCCTCGGAGTCCGACCCGGCGTCACCGCGCACGACCCTGAGCGCCGCTGCCGACGAATCATCCAGCCGAACATGGAGAGAACGAGCCATCCAGATGACCGTAGCACGGAATGTGCTACAGAATTGAAACATCGGGGCGCCCGGATTCGAACCGGGGACCTCCGCCACCCAAAGGCGGCGCGCTACCAGGCTGCGCCACGCCCCGACGAAGGGCAGGGTAGCTTTGGGCGATGGCTGACGTCCAGCCCCTCAAGGCTCTGCACTACGACCTTGCGAAGGTCGGTGGACTTGGCGCGGTCGCTTCGCCGCCCTACGACGTGATCGACGCGGCCGAGCGGGCGGCGCTGTTGGCGCGCTCTCCCTACAACGCGGTCGCCGTCGATCTGCCGGTTCCGTTCGACCCCGCCGACCCTGCCAGTCGCCCGGTCGGAGACCCCTACGAGGACGCGGCGCGGCGGATCGACGCCTGGCGCTCCGAGGGTGTCCTGATCGCCGACTCTGAGGACGCGGTCTGGGCGCTGTCCCAGGACTACACCGCCCCCGACGGCACCGCCCACACCCGCCACGGGGTGCTCGCCCGGGTCCGGGTCGAGGACTACGAGACCGGCACCGTCCGCCCCCATGAGCGCACCCACCCCGGCCCACTGCGCGACCGGCTGGAGCTGACCCGGGCCACCCGCCTGAACCTCTCGCCGATCTTCTCGCTCTCGACCGAGGACCCCTGGCCGCTGGTCGAGCCCGCCCTCTCCCCCGAGCCCTGGGGCGAGGTGACCGACGCCGACGGCACCGTCAACCGCGTCTGGCGCATCGCCGACCCGGCCGTGGTCGCCGCCGTGGTCGAGCGCCTCGCCGGTGCCCAGCTCCTGATCGCCGACGGCCACCACCGCTACGAGACCGCCCGCGCCTACCGCGACGAGATCGGCGGCGAAGGCCCGCAGAACTACACCCTGATGGCGCTCACGGGTTTGGACGATCCCGGCCTCACCGTATTCCCCACCCACCGGCTCCTGTCCGGCTTTGCCCACGACCCGGCCCGCCGCGAGCGCCTCCTCGCCGGGCTCGATGAGCTCTTCGAGGTGACCGAGGTGCAGCGCGAGGAGCTCGACCCGGCGGGCACCGAGGGGGTCGGCGTCTTCGGCCTCTTCGACGCCGCCGACGGCAGCTCGCGCCGCCTCCGCCTCCGCACCACCGCCGCGCTCGACCGCCGCCTGGAGGGCAAGCCGGAGGCCTACCGCCGGCTCGACTCGGCGATCCTCGAGACCCTGGTGCTGATGGGCCTCGCCGGGATGAGCGAGGAGGACATCACCGAGCGCCGCGGACTCGAATACGCGAAGAGCGTCGAGGCCGCGGTCGAGATGGTCGCCGACGGGATCTACGACCTCGCCTTCATCCAGCGCCCGGTGCCGATCGAGCAGGTGAAGGCGGTCGCCGAAACCGACGAGAACATGCCGCCGAAGTCGACCTACTTCTTCCCCAAGGTGATGACCGGCTTCGTCTTCAGCCCGGTCGGCTGAGGCGCTCCGGCGCCCGGTCCACCGACCCGCGTAGGATCGAACCGTGGTCAAGATCTACACCAAGAAGGGCGACGACGGGACGACCTCGCTTTGGTACGGCGGCCGCGTCCCCAAGGACAGCCCGCGCACCGAGGCCTACGGCGCCCTCGACGAGGCCTGCTCGGCGCTCGGCCTCGCCCGCGCCCTCTGCGCCGACGCCGTGCCGGGCGGCCACTCCGAGCTCGCCGCCGACATCCTCCGCCTCCAGGACGACCTCTTCGTCGCCGGCGCCGAGCTGGCGACCGCGCCGGAAGCGGCGCAGCGGCTCGAAGACGGGATCAGCCGCGTCACCGCGGAGATGGTCACCGAGGCCGAGGCGCTGATCGACCGCTACATGGCCGAGGTCGAGCTGCCGCCGAAGTTCGTCATCCCCGGCGGCAACCAGCTCTCCGCCCAGCTCGACGTCGCCCGCACCGTGATCCGCCGCGCCGAGCGGCGCATCTCCACCTTGGTCGAGGCGGGCGAGATCGCCAGCGAGACGCTCGTGCACTTCGTCAACCGCGCCTCCGACCTCGCCTATGCGATGGCCCGCTGGGCCGACGTCGACGACCCGGCGCTCTTCGCCGGCCGGGGGAAGGGCTGATGCACGCCCACGTCGTCGCCCGCCGGATCGCCGGCTTCTCCCACGAGGTCGACCTCGGCGACGGCTTCGAGATGGTCGTCGACGAGCCCGCCGGAGACGGCGGCAACGGCACCGGCCCGCGGCCGACCCAGCTGCTCGCGACCAGCCTCGCCGGCTGCACCGCGATCACGATCGAGCTCTACGCCGAACGCAAGGGCTGGGAGCTCCCCGGCCTCGAGGTCGCGGTCGAGATGAGCTCCGAGGGCGAGGAGAAGGGCGTGCCGACCCACGCTGTGCCGACCCATTTCGCGGTCGAGGTCGCCCTCCCCGAGGGTCTCGACGAGGAGCAGCGTAAGAAGCTGATGGTGATCGCCGAGAAGTGCCCGGTGCACAGGCTGCTCGAGCACGGCGCCGAGATCACGGTCGCCGAAAAACCCCGCGCCTGATGGACCTGGGGATCGCCGGCCGCGTCTGCGTCGTCACCGGCGGCAGCCGCGGGATCGGGCTGGAAACGGCGCGGATGCTGCGCGCCGAGGGTGCCAAGGTGCTGCTCGTGGCCCGCGACGCGGAAGTCCTTGCCGACGCCGCCGAGGGCCTCGACGGCGGCGACGAGGAGCTCGCCACGCTGCCACTCGACATCACCGAGCCCGACGCCGGCGAGCAGATGCTCGGCGCCGCGCTCGAGGAATTCGGCGGCGTCGACGTGCTTGTCAACAACGCCGGCGCCGTCCGCCACCGCGACCTCTTCGCGGTCCCCGACGCCGACTGGCGCCGACAGTACGAGCTGAACGTGATGGCGCCGCTGCGGGCGATGAAGGCGATCGCGCCGGCGATGGCCGAACGCGGCTGGGGTCGCATCGTCAACGTCTGCTCGACCGCCGCCAAGCGGCCCTCCCAGCTGATGCCCGACTACTCGGTGGCGAAGGCGGCCGAGCTTTCGCTCTCACGCCTCTTCGCCGATCACTTCGTCAACG
Organism: uncultured Solirubrobacterales bacterium; assembly: GCA_963795675.1. Taxonomy (GTDB): domain Bacteria; phylum Actinomycetota; class Thermoleophilia; order Solirubrobacterales; family 70-9; genus VAYN01. The sequence goes on along the minus strand of CAWCJB010000016.1, from coordinate 161,771 downwards.
AGGGCGTCCTCGTCAACGCCGTCTGCCCGGGCGCGGCGGTGACCGAGATGTGGCTGGAGCCGGGTGGCCTGCTCGACCAGCAGATCGAGCGCACCGGCGCGGCCGACCGCGAGGCGGCGCTCGCCGAAGCCGGCGCCGCCCGTCCCAACGGACGGCTCGCCACCGCCACGGAGATCGCCGCGGCGATCGTCTTCCTCTGCTCCGAGCACGCCTCCTACGTCGCGGGCGCCGCCTGGTCCGTCGACGCCGGCGCCGTCCAGGTGATCATTTGAGCGGCGCCCTCGCGCTGCTCCGTCGCCGACCACGATTCCGAGCCCTGTGGGCCGCCGTCGCCCTCTCCTACACCGGCTCGGGCGCGGCGACGACCGCGCTCACCCTCTACGTCCAGGAGACCCGCGGCACCGGGACCGCCGTCGCCGCCTTCCTGATCGCCGCCAACGCGCCGCGCCTGCTCGGCCCGCTCGCGGGCGGGATCGCCGACCGGCTCGACCTGCGCAAACTGATGGTCGGCTGTGACCTCGGCCAGGCGGCGCTCTTCGCGGCGATCGCGACGCTGCCGCCCTTCGGCGTGCTGATCGGGCTCGCGGCGGTCGCCTGCGTCCTGCAGACGACCTACGGGCCGGCCCGCACGGCCGCGGTCCCGATGCTGGTCGACGACGAGGAGCTGATCTCCGCCAACGCCCTCCTCGGGGTCGCGACCAACCTCTACGTGGCGGTCGGCCCGCTGGTCGGCGGCATCCTCTTCGCCGTCGTTGGCGCCCCCGCCGCCCTGCTCGTCGACGCCGCCACCTTCATCGGCTCGGCGCTCCTCACCCGCACCCTGCCGTCGATCCCGCCGCCCGCGACCGAGGAGCCGGAGGGCCTCCTCAGCGCGACCGCGGCCGGCGCCCGCTTCGTCTGGGCCGACCCGGTGCTGCGCGCGGTGTCGATCTCGATGTGCCTGCTGCTCGCCTTCCTCGCCGTCGACAACGTCGCCCTGGTCTTCCTCGCCCGGGAAACGCTCGGCGGCTCGGCGGCCGCCTACGGGGTGATCGAGTTCTGCTTCGGGCTCGGCATGCTGGTCGGCTCCTTCTGGGTCCTGAATTGGGCCGGCTCCCGCTGGCGGCCGACCCGGCTCTTTCTCCTCAGCTGCGGCCTCAGCACCCTCGGCTCGGCGGGCGGCGGCATCGCCCCCAGCCTGGCGGCCCTCGGGGCGGCCGAGGTGGTCGGCGGCTCCGGCAACGGGATCGACGTGATCGCCACCGAAACGATCATCCAGCAGCGCGTGCCGCGCGGGATGATCGGCCGCGTCTACGGGTTCACTTCCTCGGCGATCTCGCTCGGCCTCGGCATCGCGATGGCCCTCGGCGGCTTCCTCGTCGACGCGACCTCGCCCCGCGCCGCCTTCCTGATCGCCGCTGCGGGCGGCCTGATCGTCACCCTCGCCGTCGCCCCGACGATGCTCCGCGCCCCGGCGGTCACCACCCCGCGGTCGTCCTAACCGGCGCTATGGGTGGGTAGGGACGACCGCACCGGTGACGGATGATGGACGCTTGAGCTCGAACGGAGATATCGCGGCGCTCTTACTCAGTGCCGAGGAGGCGGCGGCGATGGAGGTGCGCGGCCGCGAGTCGGCGGTGCTCCTGGCGCTCTTCGGCTGGCCCGAGCGGCCGGGGCTGATCTTCACCGAGCGACGCGCCGACCTGCGCCGGCACGCGGGCGAGGTCTCCTTCCCGGGCGGCCGCCAGGACCCCGGCGACGCCGATCTCGCGGCGACCGCCCTGCGCGAGGCCCACGAGGAGATCGCCCTCGACCCGGCCGGGGTCGAGGTGGTCGGGGCGCTGCCCCCGGTCTCCACCTTCGTCACCGGCTACCGGATCCAGCCGTTCGTCGGGCTGGTGGCGGAGCCGCCGGAGCTGGGCCTGGAGCCGAACCCGACCGAGGTCGAGACCGTGCTCGCCTTCACCCTCGACCACCTTCGCGAGGGCTACGAGATGCGCCGCCTGGTCCGCCGCGGCGTGCCGATCCACACCCCCACCTACGAGGTCGACGGGCAGATGATCTGGGGAGCGACCGCGCGGATCCTCGGCGACTTCCTGAAGCGGGTGCGCTAGCGCTGCGCGAGCAGCTCGATGACGGCGGTCTCCAGCTCCTCTACCCAGCGGGGGCCGTGCTCACGGGACGTCTCGGTGACAGCTACCGGGATCCGCCAGGTGCTTTCGGCGTGGCGGGCGAGCTCCGCGCCGCCTTCCCGAAGCTTCGCGTCGACGGTGCCGGCGCCCTCGTAGACGAAGCCCCGCACGGGGGTGTCGACGAGGCGTTCGAGCAGGCCTTCCAGGCGCGGACCGTGGATCGCGGCGAGGTTCTCCGCGGAGCCCTTGGCGCTGCCCAGCAGCCAGAGGACGATGGTCACGTCGCCGACCAGGTCGAGGATCGTGCCGGGCCGCTCAGGGTCGGCGCGGGCGGGCTCGATGCCTGCGGCTTCGATCACCGCCAATCCCTCCTCCTCCCGACTCGTGCCGCGCACCTCCCAGCCCTCGTCGCGCAGCTCGGAGCCAAGCGCCCGACCGCTGCAGCCGCAGCCGACGATCAGTGCCCGAGCCATGCGGGCTCTCGGCGTCGCTGTTCCTCGTTGGCCCCGGGGCCGGGGCGGCTGTGGACGTTGTGGGTGTCGATCGGCTCGCCGCACTCGGAGCAGACCTGGACCGCGTGGAACGCGTGGTCGCCGTGGACGACCTCCAGCGGCGGGCCTTTCTCGGCCGTGTAGCGGTCACCCCAGGCGAGCAGCGACAGCAGCACCGGCTGCAGGTCCCGCCCCTTCTCGGTGAGGACGTACTCGAAGCGCTCCGGGTGCTCGGAGTAGCGGCGGCGCTCGACGATCCCTTCCTCGGTCAGCGTCGCGAGGCGCGCGCTCAAGACGTTGGTCGCGACCCCGAGCGAGGCCTGGAACTCGTCGAAGCGGCGCCGCCCGAGGAAGAGGTCGCGCAGCACCAGGAGGGTCCAGCGCTCGCCGAGGAAGCTCAGCGGTTTCGCGATCGAGCAGTTCTTGTCAGCGTAGGCGTCGATTGCCACAGCGGCATCCTAGCAGTGACTTTCTTTTCGCAAGCTAGATCTGGTACCGTGCCTTGCGAAATGCAAGCGACCCCTGCCGCGCAGCCCCGCGGCGGAACGGAGCGACGAGATGGCACACCGCTGGAAGGTGCTCTGCATCACCTCGATCGGCCTCTTCATGGCCAGCCTCGACCTGTTCATCGTCAACATCGCCTTCCCCGACCTCTCCCGCTCCTTCGACGACGCCTCGCTGAGCAGCCTCTCCTGGGTCCTGAACGGCTACGCGATCGTCTTCGCCGCGCTGCTCGTGCCAGCCGGGCGGATCGCCGACCGGGTCGGCCGCAAGCGCGTCTTCATCACCGGCCTGCTCACCTTCGCCGCCGCCTCGGCGCTCTGCGCGGTGTCTCCCACGATCCCCTTCCTGGTCGGCGCCCGGGTGCTGCAGGCGGTCGGCGCGGCGATGATGATCCCGACCACCCTCGGCCTCCTGCTGCCCGCCTTCCCGGTCGAGCAGCGGCCGGTCGCGATCGGCGTCTGGTCGGCGATCTCCGGCGTCGCCGCCGCCCTCGGCCCGCCGATCGGCGGCCTCCTCGTGCAGCTCAGCTGGCACTGGATCTTCCTCGTCAACGTGCCGCTCGGCCTGATCACCGCGCTGGTCGCGATCCGCGTCCTCGACGAGGCGAAGGAACCGGAGGACGGCCGCCCCGACCTGCTCGGCGCGCTGATGCTGGCGCTCGGGATCGGCGTCCTCACCCTCGGCATCGTCCAGGGCCCCGCATGGGGCTGGAGCGACCCCCGCGTGGTCGGTTCCTTCGTCGCCGCGGTCGCCCTCGTCTCGGCCTTCCTCTGGCGCTCGGCCAACCACCATTCGCCGGTGATCGAGCTGCCGCTGCTGCGGGTCCGCTCCTTCGCCCTCGCCAACTTGGCGACCCTGGTCTTCTTCATGGGCTTCGGCGCGATGCTCCTCTCCGGCGTCCTCCTGCTCAACGAAGTCTGGGGCTGGTCGGAGCTGCGGGCGGGCTTCGCCCTGGCGCCGGGACCGCTGACCGCGGCGATCTTCGCCGCCCCCTCGGGACGGCTCGGCGCCCGCATCGGCCAGCGGCCGGTGGCGACGGTCGGCGGGCTCGTCTTCGCCGGCGGCTTCGCCTTCATGCTCGCCTCGGTCGGGCCGCAGCCGGAATACGCGACCACCTTCCTCCCCGCCTTCATGCTCGGCGGCGCCGGGGTCGGGCTGACCCTGGGGACGCTGCCCGCGGCGGCGACCGCCTCGCTGCCGCCCGGGCGCTTCGCCACCGGCTCGGCGGTGTTCGGGATGGCTCGCCAGCTCGGCTCGGCGATCGGCGTCGCGGTCCTGGTCGCGCTGGTCGACTCGGCCGGCGGCGACCTCCTGCACGGCATCCGCGGCGGCTGGTGGTTCGCGCTCGGCGCCGGCCTCGGCGCGGCGGTTCTAGCGTTCAGCCTTCCAGCCCGGGCCAAAGCCCCGGCCACCGACGCCGCCGCCCCCGCAGCCGCCTAGAAGAGGTCGCGCCCCCAGAGTGAGTTCGCACTTATCCCCATTATGTGGGGATAAGTGCGAACTCACCGGGATGGGCCGCTGCGCATCCGGGCCTTCCAGGTCTCGTCGTCGCGGACGCGGTCGACGATGTCGGCCTCGGTCAGCTCGCGGGCGCCGCGGCGGCGGCGCATCTCGTTCTGCGCCTCCAGCATCTGGCGCACGTCGTCGATCTCGTTCTGGACCTCGACCGCGGGCGAGCGGGTCGGGAACCAGTCGACAAGTTCGCGATCGTCCCCCGGGTAGGCGTGACCGACGACGACAATCACGCCGACGATGAACAGCAGAACCGCGACCGTCCCCAGCAGAAGCAGCACCGTTTCAGGATACGCCCTCCGGCGGCCCAGGCCACTCGCGTCAGGTAGCCTCGCCGCCATGACGGGGTTCACCGAGCTGGCCAGCGTCGACGGGGGAATCGGGCCGACCGCGGAGGCGGTGATCGGCCTCAAAGACGACGGCCTCTACCGCGGCGACGGGGCCTTCGAGGTGATCCGCCTCTACGACGGTCGCCCGTTCGCCCTCGACGACCACATCGCCCGGCTCGAACGCTCGTCGGCATCCCTACGGCTCGAGTTCGACCGGATGGCGCTGCGCGCCGAGATCGCCGCCCTGCTCGACGAGGCCGGCCCGATCGACGGCCAGCTGCGGCTGATCGTCACCCGCGGCGGCCGCCGCATCGCCGCCACCGAGAACGTCCCCGTCCACCGCGCGACGATCGCCGTCGCCTCGGTCACCTACCAGCCGACGATCCTTCTCAACGGGGTCAAGTCGCTCTCCTACGGAGGCAACATGCTGGCGACGCGGCTGGCCAAAGAGCAGGGCGCCGACGAGGCGCTGCTGGTCCGCCCCGACGGGATCGTGCTGGAGCCGCCGACCTCATCGATCTTCTGGGTCGCCGAAGGGAGCCTGCGCACCACCGCGATCGCGGAGGGCGTGCTCGAGTCGATCACCCGCGACCGGCTGCTGAAGGCGGTGCCCGGGATCGAGGAGGGAGCCTGGACCCTGGATGAGGTCAAAGGGGCCTCGGAGGCCTTCCTCGCCTCGACCACGCGCGAGGTCCAGGCGGTCGCCTCGATCGACGGCGTCACCCTCCCGGAGGCCCCCGGCCCGGGCACCCGCGAGGCGCAGGAGGCGTTCGCCGCCGCTCGCGATCGCGAGCTCGCCGCCGCGGGCTGACCCGCACGACCGGCGCACCGAACCGACCACCGCAACCGAAAGGCAGGGCATGGACTTCAACTTCACCGACGAGCAGAAGCTGATCGCCGAATCGGCGCGCGAGTTCGCCGACCGCGAGATCCTGCCGAACGCGCGCGAGAACGACCGCGCCGAACGCTTCGACCGCGAGCTGGCCCGCAAGCTTGGCGAGGTCGGCTACCTCGGCGCGACGATCGACGAAGCCTACGGCGGCCGCAGCCTCGACTACATCGGCTACGGGCTGATCGTCGAAGCGATCGGCCGGGCCGACTCCTCCGCCCGCACGGTCGTCTCGGTGATCACCTCGCTGGTCTCGACTCCGATCGCCCAGTGGGGCTCGGAGGAGCAGAAGCAGCGCTGGCTGCCGCGGCTCTGCAGCGGCGAGGGCCTCGGCTGCTTCGGGCTGACCGAGCCCGACACCGGCTCCGACGCCGCCAACCTCCGTACCCGGGCGACGAAGACCGCCGCCGGCTGGTCGATCAGCGGCCAGAAGATGTGGATCTCACTCGGCAATGTCGCCGAGGTGGCACTGATCTTCGCCCAGACCGATCCGGAGAAGAAGCACAAGGGCCTCGCCGCCTTCCTCGTCCCGACCGACTCCCCGGGCTTCACCAGCGCCGAGATCCACGGCAAGCTCGGCCTGCGCGCCTCCGATACGGCGGAGCTCTCACTCGACGCGGTCGAGGTCGGCGACGAGGCGCTGCTCGGCGAGGTCGGCGACGGCTTCAAGGTGGCGATGACCGCGCTCGCCGCGGGTCGCTACAGCGTCGCCGCGGGCTGCGTGGGGATCATGGACGGCTGCGTCGAGGCCTCGGTCGCCTACTCCAAAGAGCGCCAGCAGTTCGGCGTGCCACTGGCCCGCTTCCAGCTGGTCCAGGAGATGCTCGCCGACATGATCCTGAAGCGCGACGCCGCGAAGATGCTGGTCCTGCGCGCCGGCCTGCTGAAGGACGAAGGCAAGCCGAACACGATGGAGACCTCGGTCGCCAAGGTCTTCGCCACCGAGTCGGCGGTCGAGTGCGCCAACCTGGCGATCCAGGTCCACGGCGGCTCCGGCTACGTCGACGACTACCCGGTCGAGCGCTACCTCCGCGACGCCCGGGTGACGACCCTGTACGAGGGCACCTCGCAGATCCAGAAACTGATCATCGGCCGCGAGGTGACGGGCATCAACGCGATGACCCCGATGGTCGAGCGCTAACCCCCGGCTCACGCTTGTTCGCGTATCGCGAACAAGCGTCGAGGCGCTAGTCCTCGGTGAGGCGCATCATCACCTCGTCGACGTAGCACCAGCTCCAGTCCTCGCCCGGCTGGGCGGAACGGATGATCGGGTGCCCGATCGACTTGAAGTGCGCCGTCGCGTGCTTGCCCTCGGAGTTGTCGCAGCAGCCGATGTGGCCGCAGGTCTGACACATCCGCAGGTGCACCCAGCGCATCCCGAGCTGTAGGCACTCCTCGCAGCCGGCGACCTCGTCCGGCAGATCCAGGTACTGGACCGAGTCGAGATGTGAACACTCAGGCGGCACGGCGCCTGACGATAGCGCGATCGAATGCCTGGACGAATGTATGAGCCTACGAACCGACGTGTGCCTGAAAACCGCCCCGCTAGGAGGCGGGAATCTCCATCTCCACCGGCTCGCCGCCGGGGAACCAGTGGGCCTCGACCGGCGGGGCCGAGTCGCGCAGGTAGCGCTCGGCGTCGAGCGCCCCCATGCAGCCGGTGCCCGCCGCGGTGACCGCCTGCCGGTAGGTGTGGTCGACGACGTCGCCGACCGCAAAGACGCCCCCGAGGTTGGTCCGGGTCGAGCCCGCCTCGGTCTTGATGTAGCCATCCTCGTCGGCCTCGACCTGATCTTTGACGATCTCAGAGCGCGGCACATGGCCGATCGCGACGAAGGCGCCCGTCGCCTCGATCTCCGACTCCTCGCCGGTGTCCGAGTGGCGCAGGCGGACCTTGGCCAGCTTGCCGTCCTCGCCGGCGACGAACTCGAGCGGGGTGAAAGGCGTCAGGGTGTCGATGTTCTCGACCGCGAGCGCCCGGTCGTACATGATCTTCGAGGCGCGGAACTCGTCGCGGCGGTTGACGATGGTCAGCTCGTCGGCGAACTTGGAGATGAAGATCGAGTCCTCCATCGCCGAGTCACCGCCGCCGATCACCAGCACCCGGTGGCCCTTGAAGAAAGCGCCGTCGCAGACGCCGCAGGTGGAGACGCCGCGGCCCGCGAGCTCCATCTCGCCGGGGACGCCGAGCCGTTTCGGCTCCGCCCCCATCGCCAGGATCACGGTCTTGGCGCGGTACTCCTCGTCACCGAGGAAGACCTTCTGCACGCCGCCGTCGGAGAGCTCGACCCGGTCGACATCGTCGCTGACGAAGCGGGTCCCGAAGCGCTCGGCCTGAGCGCGGAACTGGCTCATCATCTCCGGGCCCATGATCCCGTCGGGGTAGCCCGGGTAGTTCTCGACGTCGGTCGTGTTCTGCAGCTGGCCGCCCCACTGGAAGCCCTCGAAGACGAGTGGCTCGAGATTCGCACGGGCGGTGTAGAGCGCCGCCGTGTAGCCGGCGGGACCGCCGCCGACGATGATCACGTTCTCGACCTTCTTCTTGCTGTCCTCGCTCATCTCACGCCTCTCCTAGGCCATTACTTTACTTTTTATAGTACCACCGTCCCGGTCGATCGGCAGCCCCTCCTGTTCCCAGCGATGGACAGTGTTGCGCAGCTGGAAGAAGGCGACGATCCCGGGCGGGATCGGCATCCAGAAGGAGACCAGGCGGAAGATCAGGATCGCCGGGAAGACGGTTTCCTCGGGCAGGCCGAAGAGGACGAAGGCGCCGATCATCCCGGCGTCCACCGCTCCCACCCCGGCCGGCGCGAGGGGGAAGAGGTTGGCGACCATGCCGAGGAAGAACCCTTGGACCACCACCGCCAGCGGCACGTGGATGCCGAGCGAGTGGAAGGAGGCCCAGAGGACGCCGATGCTGAACGCCCAGAAGCCCGCCGCGCCGATCACCGCGAGCCCGCCCTGGCGCGGGTGGGTGAAGAGCCGCAGGGCGAAGCGAAACCCCTCCCCCGCCGTCTCCGGCACCCGCGCGGCCCATTCGACGAAGCTGCGGGTGTGGGCGCCGTGGGCGTGCGGCATCAACCGCTCTTCGAGATCGGACGGGATCAGCGTGACCAGCGCGCCGACCACCAGCATCAGGCCGGCGACCGCGGCGGGGATGATCGTCAGCTCGACCGAGTTCTCGCCGCTGAGGACGCCGGTCCGCAGCAGCAGGCCGAAGACGATCAGCGCGAGCGGATAGAAGGCGTAGTGGAGGCCGACGAAGGCGATCATCCGGCGGGCGACCTCGCGGCGCTTCATCCCGGCTTTGCGCAGCGCCCAGTAGGTGAGCGCCACGCCACCCGCGCCGCCCGCCGAGAAGAGCAGGGTCGCCGCCACCCCGGCCATGTTGATCTCGTAGGTCTCACTCCAGGTCAGGCGCAGCGCGTCGCCGCCGACCACCGCTTTGAAGAGCGCGATGTAGGTCGCGTAGGAGGCGATGCTGAAGAGAATCGCGATCCCGATCCAGAGCGGGTCGGCGTCGTCGAGCTTGCCCAGCGCGTCGCCGAGCCCGACCAACTTCGGGAAGAGGAAGTAGATCCCGACCAGCAGGATGACCACGACGATCCCGGTCTGCACCATGCGCTTGGTGCTGAAGACCGGCAGTTCGGGCCCGCCGCCCGATTCTTCTTCGGGCTCCCCGCCCGGATCTTTCTGGAGCTCGGCGCCCGACTCTTCTTCGAGCCCGATGCCCCAGTCTTCGCTCTCTGCGCGCGTGTCGTCCGGCACTACAGGGGACGCTACCGAGGCCGGCCGCCGGCGATCCGCTCGAGTCGCTGGATCACCGCGCTGACCGCGCCGACCGTCGGGGCGAAGACCGGGTCGGCGCGCCGCACCGCGGCGACCAGCCCGGCCCCGGCGAGAAGGTCGGTGACGTAGTGCTCGCCGAGGTAGACAAGGCCGAAGCCGAGGGTCAGCGCGTAGCCCCAGCCGATCGCCCCCTCCTCCGGGCTCGCTTCGGCCAGCGAGGTGGCGGCGGCGACCGAGGTGGCGAAGTGGAGCGACGGCATCGCCGCCCACGGGTTGCCGCCGAGCGCCGCGTAGAGCGGGCCCCAGTAGCGACCCCAGAGCGGCTCGCCGACCTCGACCATGATCCGCCGCACCGGCTCCTTCGTCAGCCCCTGCTCCGAGGACCACCAGGGCGGCGCGGTCGGCACCGCCCAGTAGCCGAAGGCGCCCGCGTCGAAGACCGCCGCCATCTGGCGCGCGGCGCGGGGGAAGCGCTCCGGGTGGCGGACGAGGATCCAGGCGAGCACCGTGTAGGGCTCGAAGAACCAGAGCCAGTGGGTGATGGTGAGGAAGCGGTCGAGCGCCTTGGTGCCGCGGCGCCCCTCCAGCAGGGTCTGCAGCCGCGCCCCGGGCAACCGGCCGAAGCCGATCTTGGAGTCGATCTCGATCGGAAAACGGGTGTAGAGGCGGCTGCGGAGGCGCTCCGGATCGTCATAGGGCATTTCGTGGACGACCGTGAACGCCCACATCTGCATGGCGAAGAGGGCGACGTCGCGTTTGCGCGTCCGCGGGCCGAGGACGGCGACCGCGAGCGGGCCCGAGGCGGCCACCGCGAGGGTCACCGGACCGGGGATGCGAAGGCGCTTTCGCACCAGCGGAAGGGCGATCGCCGCGCCCACGGTGGCCATCGCCCCCGCCCTGACAGCCAGCTGTATCGCGCGGGGTGGCCGGGAGCGCCTCCTCATAGGGTCGGCGAGTATAGGTCGGCGACGGATCGGTGAGTGCCGGCCGGACCGCATCACGGCCGCTCGCCGTGATTAGAATGGCCCCGCCTTGACGCCGCACTCGCCTGGCACCGGCCAGATAAACACGCTCATATGGATCGGCTTCTTCGCCGCCCTCCTGGTTGTCGTCGCGATCAACCTCGGCCTGCTCGGCGCCGTCCGCCGTTGGCGCGGTGGGCGCGGCAAATCCGCCGCCGCCGTCGCCGGCAAGCCGGGCCTGCAGCTGCGCGTCGCGGGCGGCCTCTCGGGCTTCGCCATCATCCTCTTCGTGCTGGGGATCATCTTCACCAGCAACGCGCTCTCGACCCCGCAGACGACCTCCGCCGGGCTCACCTCGCTGAACGGCAAAGACCTGGAAGGCGAACCGCTGGTGATCAAGGCGACCGGCCAGCAATGGCTGTGGCGCTACAACTACCCGAACGGGTCGTTCAGCTACTGGAAGCTGGTGATCCCGGTCCACACGGCGATCGAACTGAAACTCGAATCGACCGACGTCGTCCACACCTGGAGCGTCCCCGACCTGGCGCCCAAGGTCGACGCGGTCCCGGGCAAGGACACCCACGTCCTCTTCCGCGCCGACGCGGAAGGCGAATTCACCGGCCAGGCCGCCACCCTCTCGGGCCAGGCCTACGCGCCGATGCGGACCACGGTCTTCGTCGTCTCGCCGGAACGCTTCGAAGAATTCATCAAGGAACAGCAGAAGGGCATCAGAGCCGGGAACGAAGCGGCCGAGAAGATCGAGACCGAAAAACTCGAAGAAGAAGAGGCCGCGAGCGGCGAATCCTCAGAAGGCGAAGAAGAATGAGCGACCAGCCCCGTCCCGAGATCGCCGTCGACGGCTTCCCGCGCCCGAAGCGCGCCGGCTGGATGGACCTCGTCACCAGCGCCGACCACAAGGACATCGCCAAAATCCTCATGGTCGGCTCCGGCGGCTTCCTCTTCCTCGCCGCACTCGAGCTGCTGCTGATGCGGCTGCAGCTGGCGATCCCCGAGAACACCTTCATGGAGCCCTACACCTTCAACCGGGTGCTCTCGCTCTACGGCGCCACCTCGATCTTCTTCTTCGCCCTGCCGCTGGTGATGGGCCTCTTCCTCTACATCGCGCCGCTCCAGGTGGGCGCCCGCGGCACCGCCCTGCCCCGCCTCTCGCAGATGGGCGGGCTGCTCTGGGCGGCCGGCGCGGTGGTCCTCTACTCGGGCTTCCTCTGGACCCCGTCGGAGGCCGGCGTCAACCCGCTGCCGCCGCTCTCGGAGCTCGCCTTCCTCAGCAACAACGGGGTCGACGCCTGGCTCACCGCCTGCGGTTTCGCCACCTTCGGCTTCGTCCTCATCGCGATCGACCTGGCGGTCACGCTGCGGGTCGACCGGGCGCCCGGGATGGCCTGGCGGCGTGCGCCGATCTTCGCCTGGACCGCCGCCGTCGGCTCCTGGCTGATGCTCTTCATCGGGCCGGTCCTGCTGTCCGCCTTCACGATGCTGATGATCGACCGCAATTACGACGGCACCTTCTTCGCCGACGGCGGCGGCGGCGCGCCGCTCCTCTGGCAGCACCTGACCTGGATCTTCTACTCGGGCGCCTACGCGCTGGTGCTGATCTTCGCCTTCGCCGCGGTGGCCGAAATCTTCGCCGTCTTCTCCCGCAACCCGATCTTCAACCGGCCGGTGATCATGGGCTCGATCGCCGCGATCGCGGTGCTCGGCACCCTGGCCTGGATGCAGAACATGTACACCGCCCCGATCGGCCTCGGCTTCAAGTACTTCGCGATGTGCGTGTCGCTGATGCTGATCGTCCCGGTCGGCCTGATCTTCTTCAACCTGATCGAGACGCTGAAAGGCGGGGTGCTGCAGCTGCGGGCGCCGCTGCTGTTCGCGATCGGGGCGCTCTCGGCGATCTCGCTCGGCCTCGCCGCCGAGCTGCAGCAGTCGCTGGTCGGGGCCGCCTGGTACCTCAAAAACACCACCGACTCGACCGCCGCCACCCACTTCGCGCTGATCGGCGGCGCCGTCTTCGGCGGCTTCGCCGCGCTCCACTACTGGTTCCCGAAGATCACCGGGCGCTCGATGGGCGAGCAGCTCGGCCGGATCTCCTTCTGGACCCTGGCCGCAGGCAGTCTCCTGGCCTTCGTGCCGCTGGCGCTGGCGGGCTGGGAAGAGGACCAGGTGGTCGACGCCTACAAGTTCTTCAACCACACCGGCGTCAACTTCTACAACCTGCTCTCCTCGATCGGGGTGCTCGTCCTCTTCGTCGGGGTCATCCTGATCTTGATCAACGCTGTGGCCAGCGTCAAAGGCGGCGCCCGCGCCGGGCACGATCCCTGGAAGGGCGACACGCTCGAGTGGTTCGCCCTCTCGCCGCCGCCGGCCCACAACTTCGACGTCCAGCCGGACGTCCGCAGCGACCGCCCACTGCGCGACATTCGCGCGGCCGTCGCCCGCCGGGCCCGCGACGTCGAGGAGCGCGCGGCCGCGCAATCGCAGCCGGTAGCCTGACGGCATGTCATCCGGCGCCGGCGCGAGCACCGCGCCTCCCCAGGCGGCCGGGGTAGCTCCCCGCTCTGCCACGTCCCAGCTTGTCCGTGACTACGTCACGCTGACCAAGCCGACGGTCCAGTCGCTGTTGCTGCTGACCACGGTGACGACGATGTACGTGGCCGGGGACCCCACGCTGCGCCTGATCCTGCTGACCTGCCTCGGCGGCGCGATGTCCGCCGGCGGCGCCGGGGCGATCAACCACGCCGTCGACCGCGACATCGACCGCACGATGAAGCGCACCGCCGACCGCCCGGTCGCCTCCGGCCGGGTCTCCCCCGCCGCCGCGATCGCCTTCGGCTCCACCCTGGGCACCCTCTCCTTCCTCCTCCTGGCGACCCAGGTCAACGTGCTGGCGGCGGCGCTCTCGCTCTCCGGCCTGCTCGGCTACGTCTTCGTCTACACGCTCTGGCTGAAGCGCACGACGCCACAGAACATCGTCATCGGCGGCGCCGCGGGCGCGGTCCCGCCGCTGGTCGCCTGGGCGGCGATGACCGGCGGGCTCAGCGGGATGGCCTTCTACCTCTTCGCGATCGTCTTCTTCTGGACCCCGCCCCACTTCTGGGCCCTCTCGCTGCTGATGAAGGACGACTACACGGCGGCCCGGATCCCGATGCTGCCGGTGGTCGCCGGCGAGGACGAGACCCGGCGCCAGATCATGCTCTACACGGTGCTGCTCTACGCGGTCACCCAGCTGCCCTTCTGCGCGGGCGGGCTCGGGGTCGCCTACCTGGTGCCTTCGATGCTCCTCGGCGCCGGCTTCATCGGCTTCTCCTACATGCTGCTGCACACCAAGAGCCGCGCCTGGGCGCTCCGCACCTACCTCTTCTCGCTCGCCTACCTGGCGCTGCTCTTCATCTCGATGGCCGTCGCCGCCCACGCCTGAGCCCGGCCGCCGCCCGGGGGAAGGGTCCGGGCCGTTGCGGCGGGGGGATGGTGAGAGTCCGGGCCGCTGCGGCAGGGGTCGGGCACCCGGGCGTCTCGGAGGCGACCCGGGCAGGCTGAGGCCGCCTCCGAGACGCCCGGGTTGCGAGGTTTTGCGAGGGAACTGGCGCAGGGACGGCACGTTGCGGGGAGAGACGGCGCGGAGATGCCGGGAACGACACGGAGACGCCACGCTTGAGGCGGCGCGTCGGGGGTCAAGGGCGCCCTGTGGCGCTTTAGTGGCGTATAGAGCCACTTTCTCTCCACAGCAAAGGCCTGACCGATGGGGCAGGTGTGACGTCCCATTAAGAGACGTGGAGTTCCGCACCTCTCCCGCACTCCTTCCGCGCGCTTCCCGGCGAGTCCCGCACAGGATCCGCACCCTCACCTCCCCCCACAGACCCGGCCATCTCGGTGGCGGCCACAGCCTGCCCGGGTCGCCTCCGAGATGGCCGGGTCCCTTGCCTGTCCTTTCAGCGACCCTTCTCCGTCCCTTGCTTGTCCCTTCAGCGACCCTTCCCACCCCGGTCCGCCCGACGCGAGCGGGCCAAACGGCCTCCCGGAGTGATAGAAATCCGGCTGTGGATCGCGAGACCGCACGTAGAAATATGACCGCCGGCCTGGTCGCCGGGGGCTTCGCCGCCGCGGTCTTCGCCCTCTGCTTCATCGTCGCCATGCTCTACATCGCGCACTGATGAGCGAGCACCGCCACGTCCCCGAGCCGGGCGAGACCATCCAGGTCCCGCGTCCCTCCTGGGGCCCGGCCCTCTTCGCCCTCGGCGCGATCGGCGCGGTGGCGGGGATCTACGCCAACGGCTTCGTCCTCTCGGCCTTCATCTGGTCCTACGTCGGGATCGTCATCCTGCTGTTCGCCTTCCGGGCGATCATCCGCACCTCGGTGCGCAGCTACTTCAGCCTGCCCCGGCGCCAAGACGCGCGCAGCGCCACGCTGCCGGTCGAGCAGATCCACCTGGAGTCCACGGCTCCGGGCACCCGCCCGCAAGGCTGACAGAGCCTCTCACCGGCTCTCTGGGGCGCTGAGACCAAGCAGATCAAGGACGCAGGGAGAGAGTCAAGGGGAGCGCACACCAGTGCGTGACCCGAAGGCGAGCGACCGAGGACGCCGAGATGCGCCGGTATCAGCGTTCCAGAGAGAATTCCGAGGTCGCGCCCTCTGAGGTCCAGACCCGGACGATGTCGCGCATCGAGAGGATCCCCACCACCTCGCCGCCGTCGAAGACGACCAGGTGGCGGACGCTGCGGCGGGACATCTCCGCGGCGGCGTGCTCGAGGCTCCAGTCGGGGGAGGCGGTGATCACCGACTCGGCCATGTGGCCGGCGACCGGCTCGACATCAGGGTCCTCGCCGGCGCCGATCGAGAGCAGCAGGTCACGCTCGGTGAGGATCCCCGGCGTCGGCGTCTCGTCGTCGATCACCAGGGCGGCGCCGACGTTGCGCGCGACCATCGCCGCCGCGGCCTGGCGCAGCGTGTGCGACGGCCCGACCGTCACCGAAACCTCGGACATACCATCCCTCACCTGCATTGCTGCCTCCTCTCCTGGACGAGTAAACCCGCTCGTGCGAATCGATGCAATCGTACCCTGTCAGACGGGGCCGGCAAACGCCGTGACGGGTGCCTCGACATATAGACTCCGCGGCGCTTCAGCCGTATGCAGAACCTCCTCAAGCCCATCCGCCTGCTCGCCCCCTTTGTCGCCCTGATCGCGGCCGTTGTCGTGATCTCCGGCTGCGGGACGACCAACCCCGACATCGCCCGCGGGCGAGTCCTCTTCGAAACCAAGTGCGGGGTCTGCCACACGCTCGCCCAGGCGGGCACCACGGCGACGATCGGGCCAAACCTCGACGACGCCTTCGCCGCGGCGCGCGAAGCCGGTGGTTTCGATGCGGCCACGATCGAAGGGATCGTCAAGGCGCAGGTCGAGGATCCGCGCCCCTCGAACGGCAACCCGGCCGCCTCGATGCCCGCCAAGGTCGCCGAGGGCGAGGATCTCGACGACATCGCCGCCTACCTCGGCAAGTACGCGGGCGTGCCCGGCGCGGCGCCGCCCAAAGTCGAAGGCGGCCCCGGCGCCCAGGTCTTCGCCAACAACGGCTGCGGTGGCTGCCACACGCTCGCCGCCGCCAACTCGGGCGGCACCACCGGCCCCGATCTCGACGAAGTCCTGCCCGGCCAGAGCGAAGCCGAGATCGAAGAATCGATCGTCGATCCGAACGCGAAGATCGCCCAGGGCTACCCGGCGAACGTGATGCCGGAGACCTTCAAAGAAAAGCTCCAGCCCGAAGAACTCAAAGAGCTGGTCGAATACCTGGCTGAAAACGCCGGGAAAGAATAGGTCGACTCAGTCCGGCGGCCGGGGGGCCGCGCCGGTCATCATCTGAATATGTTCGCGCGCCTCCGAAATCGCTTCGAGATCTCTCCGCACCGCTACGCCCAGGTGACGGTGCTGGCGCTGATCGGGCTCTCGCTGATCGTGCTGACCGGGGCGGCCGTGCGGCTTACCGACTCGGGGCTCGGCTGCCCTGACTGGCCCCAGTGCTACGGCTCCGGCGCGCACGCGCCGCTCGAATCGCACGCGATCATCGAGTCCACCAACCGGATCGTCACCGGACTGCTCGGCGTCCTCGTGATCGCCGCCTGCGTCCTTGCCTTCTTCCGCCGTCCGTATCGACGGCACCTGGCGATCTTCGGCGCGCTGCTGCCGCTCGGCGTCATCGCCCAGGCGATCCTCGGCGCCCTGGTCGTCAAGTACGACCTGAAGCCTGAACTCGTGATGGGCCACTTCATCCTCTCGATGATGCTGCTCGACGCCGGGTTTGCGCTGATGTGGTGCTCGCGCTACGAGCCGTGGGACCGCAGGCGCTCCTGGGACCGCAAGGGAGTCTGGGCGGTGCGCGGGCTGGTCCCGCTCGGCCAGCTGACGATCCTCGCCGGGACGATCGCCACCGGCTCCGGGCCGCACGCGGGTGAGTTCGAAGGCCAGTTCGTCCAGCGCTTCGACTTCATGGGCTCCGACACCCTGGAATGGGTGGTCCAGCGCCACGCGGTCCTCGCTGCGATCTACGGTTTCTCGGCGATCGGCGTCTGGTTCTACCTGCGCCGACCGGGCGGCGACCGCAGGGCACTGAAACCACTCACCGTCGTGCTGGGGCTACTTGCCCTGCAGGGGATCGTCGGCTATGTCCAGTGGGAGCTCGAACTGCCGACCGAGATCGTCTGGGTCCACGTCGGCCTGGCCACCTGCAACTGGTTGGCGATGCTGTGGACGATCGCCGCGGCGGGGCGGCTGGAGCCGCGTGGCGGCGCCCTGCCGGCGTCGGAGCGCGGCGGCACCGACTCCGCCGACCCAGCGGCCACCCCGGCGGGTGCCGGAGCCGGCGCGAGCGCCGGAGCGGCCTAGGGCGCTGAGGGCGCCCGGTGCTCCCCTTCTGGCTGTCGATCGGCGCCCTCAGCTTCGTCCAGGGCGCCCTGGTCGGTCTCCCCCGGCCCACGCTCACGATTCCGCTGCTCAGCCGCTTCGGAGGGCGCTGGTGGGCTCTGGTGCTGCCGCTCTCGATCGTCGTCGTGATCGGCGCGATCGCCCTCGACGAATCGTCGGCCCACTTCCTCACCTGGCTGGCGCTGTTTGCGGTGCCGCCGCTGGCGGCGGTGGCGCTCGGCTGGATCATCCACGGGGCGCGGCCACCGCTGGCTCTCCTCGCGGTACCGCTCTTCGCCCTCGCCTGGGCGGCGAAGGGCGAACTGGGCGGGCAGTCGGCGGCGCTGGCGCTGAGCGCGCTCGCCTGCGTCACGCTCGGCTGGCTGCTGGTCTGTGTGGTGCCGCCGCGCTGGGTGAAGCTCGGCATCTACGCGATGGCGATCGTCGATGCCTACCTCGTCTTCACCGACCTCCTCCAGGCCCCCAACTCGGTTCTCAACACGGCGGCGCCGGCGGCCGACCTGCCGAAGCTCCAGCTGGTCAGCTGGGGCTCGGCGCTGATGGGCTTCGGCGACCTCTTCATCGCCGCCGTCCTCGGCGCCCTCCTCGCCCGCGATCCCCGGCTCCAGCTCCGCGGCGCCCTCCTCGCCGCCACCTTCTGCTGCGCCTGGGACCTGCTCTTCTTCTTCATCCACGAGACCCCTGCGACCGTCCCCGTGGCGCTGACCCTGCTCACCCTCGAGCTCTGGGGCCGCTGGGGGCGCCGCACCACTTGAACTAGAGCTGCGTCGCATAGAGCGCAACCAGCGCCGCAAGAGCGGTGAGCATGGTCCCGCAGAGGGCGATCACAGCGATCACCATCGCATGCTGGAGACGTTCGACCGAGGCCTTGACTCCGTCGACCGACTCCTTCAGATCATCGAGTCGCTCATCGCTCCAGCGGGTTCGCGTCGCCTCCATACAAAGGAGGCTAGGCAGATAAAGCGCAACTGTGGTGCGCGGAAAGTGCCAATTGCCTGCCAGCTTGGAGGCGTCGATCTAATGGCTCGACAGGATGAGGGTGGCGGTCGCCGCACAACCAGCCCACCAGATCGACGACATCACGATGAGCCCGATGAACATGGTGCGTTCGACCCGATCGATGGACGCATGGATGCTGTCGAAGGTCTCGGCTAAATCGCTCATACCTCCAGGCTAAGGCGAAGATTTCCCTGTCCGAAACGGGAAAGGTGCCAATTGTGTGCTGTCAGGCGGGGTGGTCGGGACCGCCGGGGCGGTCGCGCGCGTTGCGCCACCATTCACGGCTCCAGCGGATGCCGTAGGCGCTGCCGACGATTGCCAGGATCAGGCCGTAGAGGGCGCCGACGAGTCCGCTGGTCAACAGGGTGAGGGCGATCGCCGATCCGACCGCGACAGCGAAGATCAGAACCCATTTGAAGACCGCGGCCTCGTTGTATTTCATCGGACCGCTCCTGCCGCGCAACGCCGGGCCGGCCGGCGCCGACTAGAGAATGTAAACGGTGAAGAACACGACGATCCACATGATGTCGACGAAGTGCCAGTAGATGCCTGGAACCTCGACGCCGAGATGGCCCTCGGCCTCTTTGTCGAAGTGGCCGCGGAAGGCGCGGATCGTGGCGAAGGTCAGCAGCATCAGCCCGACGAAGACGTGGGCGCCATGCAGGCCGGTCAGCGAGTAGAAGATCGTCCCGAAGGACTCGGTGCGGGCGCTGAAGCCGAGGTGCACGTACTCGTTGATCTGGACGAAGAGGAAGGTGAGGCCGAGCATCCAGGTCAGCACCAGGCCGAGCTTCATCCCCTGCCTGTTGCCTTTGCGGATCGCCTCCAGCGCGTAGTGGACGGTGAAACTCGAGGAGATCAGGATCGCCGTGTTCATGCCCGCGACGGCAACCGGCAATTCGAACGGCTTGGGCGGCCAGTCGGTCGGGTTGACGACGACGCGGAGGAAGAAGTACGACGCGAAGAAGGCGCCGAACAGCATCACCTCGGAGATGATGAACAGGAGGATGCCGAGCGTCTGGCGGTCGATCCGCGAGCTCTGATTGGCCTCCGGCGGCCCATGGTGGTGGGACTCGGCGGCCTGACCGCCGCCGCCGTGAGGAAGCGGTACGGAAGCGCTCTCCATCAGTGCTCACCTCCCTCGGCAACCGCCGCGGCGACCGCCGCCGGGGCGCGGCCGATCTCGACGTGGCTCACAGGCTTGTCGGTGATCCCGCGGACCCGGCCGACCAGGTCGCTCTCCAGCCAGCGCGACTGCTGCCCGGCGAAGGTCGAGATCAGGATCTCATCGATCTTGTAGTGCTCGATCGCGTTGCGGACCGCCTCGAAGGGGTCCTCGGCGGAGATCGGCAGGCCGGTCGCGTCGACCTCGGCCCGGTAGAGCTCGGCCAGCGTCGCCGCCAGGTCGCGGACGACCTGCTCCTCGGAGACGGACTCGCTGCGCGGGCTGACGATCGTGTAGCGGTGCGGGCGGGTCACGGCGCGCTCTTTCAGCCGCGTGACCAGGTCCGGAGCGTTGACGGTCTGGGTCGCGATCACCAAGACGTGGGCGAGGTCGAGCCGGATCGCGTCCTCTTCGACGCGGACCGGGATGTGGGTGAACTTCACCTCCGGCTCGGCCAGCTCGCGGGCCCACTCGACCAGGTCCTTGCGGGCGATCCCGAAGCGGGTGGAATAGAGCGCCGAGAAGAGGACCTCGGCGGGCTCGTGGGCGCGGATCGCGTCGCCGAGCGCCAACTGCGGCGCCGGGTCGAGCACCTCGCCGACCGAGTCGATGCCGAACTCGGCGAAGACCGACATCGTCACCTCGACCCGGGCCCGTGCCGAGGCGTAGAGCTCATCACGGTCGATCAGGGTGCCGATCGTCGGCTGGTTCTGCGGCGCGGCGACGATGACCTGCGAGATCTCGCCGGCCTCTGTGCGCTCGCGCACCGCTTTCAGCAGCCCACGGCCGCCGCCAACCTCGTTGAGGAAGATGAGCAGCGGGCGCTTCGTGTCGGTCGCGTCCGTCAATGCCCCACCACGCTGGGCTGGGCCGCCGGGACCTCGGCGCCTTCACCGGCCATGATCGCGTGCCGGGCACCGGGGATCCCGTACTCGTAGGGACCGCCGACGACACGCGGGATCTCGTCGAAGTTGTAGATCGGCGGCGGCGAGGACACCAGCCACTCGATCGAGTTCGCCCGCCACGGGTTGGCCTCGGCTTTCGGACCGAACCGCCAGCTGACGATCATGTTGTAGAGGAAGACCAGCTGGATGGCGCCGAGCATGAAGGCGAAGCAGCTGATCAGCAGGTTCCAGTTGCCGAACGTGGCGGCGTAGTCGGCGACCCGTCGCGGCATCCCGTCCATCCCCACCCAGTGCATCGGGACGAAGGTGCCCCAGGTGCCGATCAGGGTGCCCCAGAAGTGGACGCGACCGAGTTTCTCGTCGTACATCCGGCCCGTCATCTTCGGGAACCAGTGGTAGATGCCGGCAAAGATCGTGAAGACCGAGCCGCCAAAGAGCACGAAGTGGATGTGGGCGACGATGAAGTACGTGTCCGACACATGGATGTCGAACGGCACCATGCCGAGCATGACGCCGGAGATCCCGCCGATCGTGAAGGTCACGATGAAGGCGAGGGCGAACAGCATCGCCGTCGATTTGGTGTGGATCTTGCCGAAATAGAGCGTCCCCAGCCAGGAGAAGATCTTGATCCCGGTCGGCACCGCGATCAGCAGCGTGGTCAGCATCATCGGCACGCGCAGCCAGCTGAACATCCCGGCGACGAACATATGGTGTGCCCACACGGAGTAGCTGAGGACGATGATCCCGATCAGCGCCAGCGCCATCAATCGGTAGCCGAAGATTGGTTTGCGGGCGTGGGTGGAGATGACCTCGGAGATGATCCCGAACCCGGGTAAGATCATGATGTAGACGGCCGGGTGAGAGTAGAACCAGAAGATGTGCTGGTAGCTGATCACGTCGCCGCCGGACCCGAACTGGAAGAAGTTCGTGTGCATGAGGCGGTCGAAGAGGACCATGAACTGGGCGCCCGCGATGAACGGCGTCGCGGCGACGACCAACAGCGAGGTCGAGAGGTTCGCCCAGACCAGCAGCGGCATGCGCCAGAAGGTCATCCCCGGCGCACGCATGGTGATGATCGTGACCAGGAAGTTCAGCGCCGTCGCGATCGACGATGCGCCCGCGAATTGGACCCCCAGGTTGAAGAAGGATTGCCCTAACGGGGCGCCGGTCGAAAGCGGGGCGTAGCCAGTCCAGCCGGCGTCGAAGGCGCCACCCGGAGCGAGGAAGGAGCCGATGAAGAGCAGCCCGGCCAGCGGCAGCAGCCAGAAGCTGAGCGCGTTGAGGCGCGGGAAGGCCATGTCCGGGGCGCCGATCATCAGCGGCAGAACGTAGTTGGCGATCCCGGCGAAGACCGGGATCACGAAGACGAAGATCATCAGCACCGCATGGGTGGAGAAGAGGCTGTTGTAGGTGTTGGCGCCGACGATCTGGGTGCCCGGCTGGGCCAGCTCGGCCCGGATCAGCATCGCCATCAGGCCGCCCACGAAGAAGAAGAAGAAGGTGGTGACGATGTACTGGATCCCGATCACCTTGTGGTCGGTGTTGACCTTGAAGTAGTCCTTCCAGCTGTGGGCCCCGTGCGCGGAATGGTCCTCGGGGATCGTCGGCAGGCCGAGCGCCCAACGCAGCCAGTAGTCGAAGGCGCCGAGGCCGAGCAGGAAGCCGAACGGCGCCATGATCAGCGGCACCACCACCTGCGGGTAGCCGGTCTGTTCGCTCTGGAAGGCGGAGAGGCCGGAGATCGAGCGCAGCACGACGACCAGACCGACGCCCAGGCCCGCGGCGACGATCGTGCCGAGGAGCGCGCGGTACCAGCCGGGTCGTTTGAACGCTGCAACCATCTACTTCGCCTCCATTATTCCGCGTCCACCCTTTCGAGCGGTTCCGGATTGGTCTCGGTGTCCTGTTTGACCGACACCATCAGCGGGGTCGGGACTTTTTCTTTGAGGCCTTCGACCCACTTTTCCCACTTGGCTTCCGGCTCGACGACCACTTTCGCGCGCATCGAGGAGTGGCCGAAGCCGCAGAGCTCGGTGCAGATCAGCTGGTAGGTACCCGTCTTGTCGGGGGTGACGATCGCGGTCGTCGTGATCCCCGGGACGTTGTCTTTCTTGATCCGCCACTGCGGGACCCAGAACGAGTGGATGACGTCCTGCGAGTGCATTTTGAAGACGATCTGCCGGTTCACCGGGACGTGCAGGACGCCCTGGGAGTAGGCATATTCCTTGCCCGGGTAGCCGAAGGACCAGGCATATTGCTGGGAGAAGACGTCGACGGTCAGCTCGTGGCCGGTCGGTTCTTCGATTTCGTCGAGGACCTTCCAGCTCCAGCCGCCGGCGAAGAGCACGATGATCGTCGGCACGACCGTCCAGACGATCTCCAGGCGGGTGTTGCCGTGGATCGGCTCGCCGTCCGATTCGTCGCCCGGTTTCGCGCGGAATTTCCACAGCGCGTAGCCGAGCGCGACCATCACGATCCAGAAGACCACCGACGACAGGACGATCATGAGGTTCATCAGGTCGTCGATCTTCGGGGCCGCGGTCGAGTCCTCCGGGCCGTTCCAATTGATCGACACCATGATCGCCGAAGTGATCGCCGCGAGGGCCACCACGGCAGCGGCCATCTTCGCTATCGGGATGCGGTTGCTGAACACCGCGCGGCATTCTATTGACGCGCGGCGGCGGGACGCTTTGCCGTCCAGGTGACGCTCGGCACTAGGGTGCCGGGACCGGCAATCCGCCTAGGTTTCCTGCCGCGGCATCGAGCACACCGCGGGCCACGCCCTCCCAACTCCAGAGGCGGGCGACGGTCTCGACCAGGGTCGCGCGGGCCTCGGCGCGGGTCTGCTCGGGCAGCTCGAACCAACGGTCGAGGCGGTCGGCGATCGCCTCGACGGCGCCCGGCGCGACCGGGAACGAGGTGAGCGGGGCGACCGCGTCGGGCAGCTCCGAGGCGAGCCGCCGGGAGACCTCGCGCATTCCCGAATGGCCGGCCGAGACCGGCAGCGCCCCGCAGGAAGCGGCCTCGGCGGCGACCATGCCGAAGGCCTCGGGGAAGGTGCTCGGCATCACCAGCGCCTCGGCGTGCGGGAGGAGCGCGGCGACCTGGTCGTGCTCGAGCCGACCGAGCCACTCGACCGAACCGGCGGCGGCGCGGGCGGCCTCGACGTAGCCGGGCGGCGGGTCGGCGAGGAAGGCGGAGAGGATCGGCAGCGGCTTCGCCTCTCCCCCCTCGAGCCCCCAGCCTGCGGCGGCGACGGCGCGGGCGTCGTCGAGGTCGCCGCGGTCGAGGGCGGCCTGGAGCCGACGAAGCCCATCCTCGTAGGCGCCGAAGCCGGCGACCTGGAGGCGCACCCCGGGGTGCTTGGCGTGGACCAAGGGCCAGGCGGCCAAGAGCAGGTCGACGCCCTTGGAGACGATCAGCTTGCCGACGAAGACGACCTTGCGTTCGCGTCCCGAGTCACCAGGGGCGAACTCTTCGACGTCTACGCCAGGGGGGCCCAACCTCGTCTTGTCTTTCAGATTCGGGAGGTCGGGGAGGGCGGCCCAGAGAGATTCGCCGGTGTGGGCGGAGCCGACGAGGACGCCGTTGGCGGCGTCCATCCCCTCGTAGGCATAAGGGAGGAAGCGGGGGTGCGGTTTGACCGTGTACTCGAGCGCCGAGCCGTGGGCCTTGACGGCGAAGGGCGCGACATCGGCGCGGGCGAGGATCGCCGGGCCCATCACCTCGTGGTTGGCGAGCGCCGCGTCGATGCCGCCGACCTTGCCCGCCACGTCGCGGACCGCGGCGACGTTGGCCTCGATGTAGTGGGCCAGCTCGGCCTCGGTCAGCTCGGGGAAGGTTTTGACCTCGAACCCCTCATAAGGGTCTTTGACGTAGACCGGCAGCAATCCGCCGATGTCCGGGTTGTGGATCTGGACCCCGGGGATCTTCACCTCGCGGTCCTGGCAGAGCAGGTGAACCTCGTGGCCGAGCCGGGCCAGCGCCGGCGCCAGGTTGACGTTGTAGATGTTGCTGCCGGTGCCGCGCAGCATGTAGCCGTGGAAGATGAGGACGCGCATGTGGTTCCGCGCAAGCTATTAGTCTGTGCGGCGATGAACTCGAAGCAGCTCTTCAGGATGCGCGCCCCGGCCTCCGGCCGCGAGGCGATCGCCCCCACCGAACCGGGCCAGATCTACCGCGACCGCGAGACCGGCGAGGAGATGTTCCCCGTCGCCATGGTCCTCCCCCTGGCCCCCTCATCCTCGTCGTTGCCGCGCAGCCCCGAGAACCTGCGGGCCTGCAACCGCTGCGACCAGCTGATCGGGATCGACGTCTCCGACTGCCCGTACTGCGGGCTCCGCCAAGGCGCCCTCTAGCTATTCGGCTTCGACCGCTTCGGCGGTCGGGCTCTTGACCAGCGTCGCCGTGTAGAGCAGGCGCGCGTTCGAGTAGTAGCAGCCGTAGGTCTTCGTCTTGCCGACACCCTGCTGGGGGTGTTCGTTCTGGATGTCTTCCTTGGACGAGCAGTGTTCCGGTAGGCGGCTGCCGCGCCAGGTGTTTTCGCTCGACACGTTGAAGGCGAACATCGGCGCCCAGGTCGGCACGGTGAGGGCGACGACCTGGCCCTGGAGGATCGAGAGCGGATGTTTGAGGGCGAAGACCGGGGTCGTGCCGAAGTAGGAGTTCAGCACCTGCAGCGGGCTCTGGCGGACCAGCGTGTACTGCGGCGGGTTGGTGCCTTCGATCGGTTTGAGGATCCCGATCCGCGCCTCCGACGGTTCGCCGAGGAATTCGTCGAAGAAGCCGACCTCGTTGGTGGTGGTCGCGGTTTCCTTGGTCGAGGGCTTGGCCAGGGTGATCGACCAGGCGACGATCTTGCCGTCGTAGGGCGCCTCGTAGGGGCGCGCGATCCCGTCGGCGATCGACTGGAAGCCGGTGACGTGGCCCTCCACCCGGCAGGGCGTCACCTCGACGTTGTTGACGATTTTGCCCGGGCAGGAGGCAGGCGGCGTTTCCGCGGTCTGGCCGAGGACGGTCACCGTCAACGGCGCCGAGTTGGCCGCGCCCGGGTTGAGCACGGCGAAGAGCGCGGCAAGGCAGCCGGCGATGGCAAGGGCCAAGGCGGCGCGGCGGCGGCTGTGGGTGGGCGAAACGGGCATTGAGTACCTGGCAACACCGGGTCGGCGGGCCAGTTGCGGAGGCAATCTTTACGAGCCCGGCACCTCGATGCGGGCTCGCGGCGCTCGTTGCACGATCTTGGCCACCGCCTGAGTTCGCAGTTAGCCCGACATATTCGGGCTAACTGCGAACTCACCGGGTCGGAGCCCCGGTAGCCTCCGGCGCGCATGGACGATGCCGAACGCGCCCTCGGGGAGGCCGAGCGGGTCCTCCGCCAGAACTGGCGCGAAGGCGCAGCCACGGGGGTCCCCTACGCCTACACCGAACCAAGCCCCGGACGCTATCCCTGGCAGTGGTACTGGGACTCCTGCTTCGCGGCGATCGTCAACCGGCGCTGGGAGCCCGACCGCTCCCGGGCCGAGCTCGAGAGCCTGCTCGCCGCCCAGCGCCCGGACGGCTTCATCGGCCACACGATCTTCTGGAGCCGGCCGGTCTCCGGCGTGCGGCGGATCTTCTACAACGTCGCAACCCGGACCGCGCACCAGACCGAGACGATCCAGCCACCGCTGCTCGCCTGGGCCTGGCGGATCGCGGTCGGCGGCCCGGCGGCGGAGCCGCGGATCGGTGCCCAGGCCGAATGGCTGATCGCCAACCGCGATCTCGAGGGCGACGGCCTCCTCTGGATCGTCCAGCCCGACGAGTCCGGGCTAGACGCCTCGCCCAAGTTCGACCCGGTCTGGAAGGGACGGGCGAACGGACGCCCCGGCTTCCCCCTCCTGGTCGAGCACAACCGCCGGCTCGGCTGGGACGCACGGCGGATCCGCGATCGCGGCGGCCCGGTCCTCTGCGAGACGCTGGTCAACACGCTCTGGTCGCTCTCCCTACAGAGCCTCGGCCGGCCCTCGGCGACGCCGGCACTGGTCGAGCGGCTCTGGGACGAGGGGCGCGGCCTATTCGTCGACGAGGCCCAGCCGGGCGGCCTCCGCCCCACCCCGGTCACCTGGGCGAGCCTCGCGCCGCTGGCGCTGCCGGACCTGCCGGAGGCGATCGGGCGCAGGCTGGTCGAGGAGCACCTGCTGAACGAGCGCGAGTTCCTCACCCCGGTGGCGCCGCCCTCGGTGGCGATCTCCGAGCACAGCTGCGAGCCGGGCGGCGGCCGCGGCCCGATCCGCCGCTACTGGCGCGGCCCGACCTGGATCAACTCGTCCTGGCTGGTCTGGATCGGGATGCGCCGGCTCGGCTACCTCGCGGAGGCCGAGCGGCTCGCGGCGGGGGTGATCGGGGCAGTCGCCCGCTCAGGCCTGCGCGAGTACTACGACCCCCGCGACGGCACCGGCCTCGGTGCCCGCGAGTTCGCCTGGTCGGCCTTGATCGCTGAGCTCGCCGACCCGACTGCCCCCGAGTCCGACCTACCGCTTCAAATGGGCGGCTGAGAAGGAACTCGCGCTGCGCGCTCGCACCCCGCTTACAGCGGGGGTCGCGAGCCGAGGGGAGCGCACAACAGTGCGTGACCCGAGGCGAGCGACCGAGGACGCCCTCAGGCGTTCATTTGTAGCGGTAGGTGATGCGGCCGCGGTCCAAGTCGTACGGACTCAGCTCGATCTTCACGCGGTCGCCCGGCAGGATGCGGATGTAGTGGCGGCGCATCTTGCCGGAGATGTGACCGAGCACATCGTGTCCGTTGTCCAGTTTGACCCGGAACATCGTGTTGGGGAGAGCCTCGGTGATCTCTCCCTCCATTTCGATCTTTTCCTCTTTAGCCATGCGGTTCGGGAGGGTACCTCAACCGCGCAGCAAGCCGAGCGCGCCGTCGCGGTCGGTTACCTCGCCTGCGTACTGCGCCGCCTCCAATTCGGCCAACTTGGCGCCGATCTCGGGACCCTCTATGCCAAGCTCGGCGGCGATCTCGTCGCCGCGCAGGAGCGGCTCGGGCGGGCCGTCACGGAGCCAGTCGAGCGCCGCGCCGATCATCTCGCGGGCGAGGTCGAGGTGGGCCTGGACCATCTCCGGGCTGGCGATCGGCCCGGCGCCGCGCGCCGAGAGGCGGTCGGCGACCGTGAGCAGGGTGACGTCGATGGTCACCGGTTCGGTGCCGCGCAGGTAGTCGTGGACGCGGCGCGGGGGCAAGGGGGCCTCGCGGACCATGAAGCCGAGCCGCAGATGGTGGAGCGCCAGCGCCTGCAGGTGGCGGGTGAGCTTGCGGGAGGCGCGCAGGCGGCCCATGATCTCGCCGATCGTCGTCGCCCCCTCGACGTCGTGGCCTTTGAAGCCGACGAAGCCGTCGCGCTCGGCTCGGGTGGCGGGCTTGGCGATGTCGTGGAGGAGGGCACCGAAGCGCAGAGCGACGGTGCGGTCCATCTCGTCGGCAAGCGGCTCGGCGAGGAAGTCGGCGGTCTCGGCAGCGCGCTCGGGGCCGACGAAGCGGGGCAGCTCGCGCTCGATCTCGAGCGTGTGGGCGAGCACCTCGAGCGTGTGCCCGTATACGTCGAGGTGGTGGTTGGGGCCCTGGCCGACGCCCTTCGTCCCCTCCAGCTCGGGGAGGACGACGGCGGTGAGGCGGAGCTCGTCGAGCAGCCCGAGGCCGCGCAACGGGTCGCTGCCGCCGAGCAGCTGACGCAGCTCGGCCAGCTGGCGCTCGCCGGCGGGCTCGGCGGCGCGTGCCGCGGCGTCGTGGGCAAGGGCGACGGTGTCGGCGTCGATCTGCAGGTTCAGGTTGGCGGCGAGGCGGGCGGCACGCAGCAGGCGCAACGGGTCGTCGGTGAAGCTGGACGGCCCGACCACGCGGAGGACTCCGCGCTCGAGGTCGACGAGGCCGCCGGAGGGGTCGAGCGCCTCACCCGCCGCCAGCGGCACGGCGACGGCCCCGACGGTGAAGTCGCGCAGGGCCAGGTCGGCCTCGATCGAGTCGCCGCGCAGGGCGGTGACGTCGACCTGCCAGCCGCGCGAGGCGGCGACCACGCGCCAGGTGCCGAACTCGGCGGAGAGCTCGAAGGCGGGCTCGCCGAGCTCGCGGGCGAGCGCCTTGGCGACCCGGCCGGGGTCGCCCGCGACGGCGAGGTCGAGGTCGGTCACCTCCTGGCCGAGCGCCGCGTCGCGAACCGCGCCGCCGGCGATCCAGACGCCATCCTGCGCGCCCACCGCCCGGATCGCCGCCCGGGGCAGCTCGGCGGCGCGCAGTTCGTCGGCGAGGCTCATCCGCCCTCCGTAACCCGAGGGACGCGCGGGGAGATCGCGCAGGTGATCTCGTAGTTGATCGTCTCGAGCCGGGCGGCGATCTCCTCGGCGCGGATCTCCTCGGCACCCTGGCGGCCGACTAGCACCGCCTCCGCCCCGGGCTCGATCTCGGTGTCGGGGCCGAGGTCGATCGTCAGGTTGTCCATCGAGACCGTGCCGACCAGCGGGTAGCGGCGGCCCGCGACGAGGACACCGCAGTGGTTGGTGAGGGCGCGGCGCACCCCGTCGCCATAGCCGAGCGGCACGACCCCGACCCAGGTGTCCACGGGCGCCTTCCAGCGGCGCCCGTACCCGGCGCTCTGCCCGGCAGGGAAGCGCTTCACCGCGGCGACGTGGGAGTGCCAGGAGAGGACCGGGGCGAGGCCGCGGACGCGGGGATCGTCCTGGAACGGGTCGAGCCCGTAGATCGCGACGCCGCAACGGGCCATGTCGAAGTGCGAGCGTCCGGAGCGGAAGACCGCGGCGCTGTTGGCGGCGTGGACGGTGACCTCGGGGAACTCGGCCCGGACCGCGGCGGCGACCGGCTCGAAGCGGTCGAGCTGCTCGAAGAAATAGCCCTCGTCGTCGTCGGGTTCGTCGGCGGTGGCAAAGTGGGTCCAGACGCCCGCCAGCTCGAGATACGGGTCGGCGGCGGTGGCGCGAGCGAGGGCGAGGACCTCATCGCCGTCGAAGGTCCCGAGGCGCCCCATGCCGCTGTCGTGCTTGACGTGGACGCGGGTCGGGCGGCCGAGCGCCCGGGCGCGGGCGGCGACCACCTGGCGGAAGCCCTCGGTCCAGACCGAGACCGCGGAGCCCGCGCCGAGCACCACCTTGACCTCGTCGTCGGTGAGCGCGCCGAGGGTGATCAGCTCAGGGGTGCCGTCGAAAGCGGCAGGCTCGGTGCCCCCGGCCGCCAGGCGGCCGTCCGGTCCGACGAGTCCCGCGCGCGCCAGCTCCGCCGCCTCGGCCGCCGTGGCCACCGCCAGCGCGCTTGCGCCCCCGTCGAGCGCCGCCTGCGCGCAAGCCGCCGCGCCGTGACCGTAACCGTCGGCCTTCACCACGGCGCAGAGGCGCGACTCGCCCAGCTCCGCCCGCAGGCGTTCGCAGTTGGCGCGCAGCGCGCCGAGATCGATCCGGGCGTACGCCCGCACCATGGCGCTAACCGTCGACGACGGCAGCCAAGGCGTCGGCCCGCGTGACCATGCCCGCCAACCGCCCGTCTTCATCGACCACCGGCAGGTGGTTGTGATGGTGATCGGCGATCTTCTTCGCCACCCGGTCGGCCGCCTCGTAGGTGTGGACGACGATCGGGCCCTCCGTCATCAGCTCCGACACTTTCGTCGCGAAAGCCTTTTCGAGCCGCTTCTCGAAACCCTTCATCGAGCCGATGAAGACGATCCCGCCCATGATTTCGAGGTAGTGCGGCAGGTGCAGGTCGGACTCCTCGTCGGCGAGGATCAGGTCGGACTCGCTGACGATCCCGACCACCTTGCGGTCCTCGTCGACCACCGCGACGGCGCCCAGCTCGGTCTTCGAGAGCAGGTCGATCACGGTGCGCGCCTCGTCCTCCGGGGTCACGCTGGGAGCGTCGGCGTCCATGATCTCGGCGGCGGTCTTCATCGGGAGCGCGAGGTTATTCGACCGGCCCGGCGGAGCGCAGGCCCAC
This sequence comes from uncultured Solirubrobacterales bacterium, assembly GCA_963795675.1. Lineage (GTDB taxonomy): Bacteria > Actinomycetota > Thermoleophilia > Solirubrobacterales > 70-9 > VAYN01. The sequence goes on along the minus strand of CAWCJB010000016.1, from coordinate 131,204 downwards.
CGGGAGCGCGGCGATCACGTCGCTCGCGATCACCGACTCGGCGGCGCCAAGGCGGCGGGCCGCCTCCTGCCCGGCGCGGGCGTGGGCGATCACCGCGGCGCAGGCGGCGGCGAACGGCTCGAGCCCGCGGGCCAGCAGCGCCGCCGTCATCCCGGAGAGGACGTCGCCGCTCCCCGCCGTCGCCAGCCCCGGCGCCGAGATCGCGTTGACGGCGACCCGCTCGCCATCGGTGACGATCGTGTCGTCGCCCTTGAGGACGACGATCGCCCCGCTCCAGGCAGCAGCCTCCTTGGCGGCGGCGAGACGGCGGGCGTCGATCTCGTCGGACTCGCGCTCCAGGAGCCGGCCGAGCTCACCCGCGTGCGGGGTGAGCACGGTCGGGGCCTTGCGGGCGGCGAGCCGGTCGAGCTGGCCGGCGAAGGCGTTCAGGCCGTCGGCGTCGATCACCAGCGGCGCCTCGATCCGCGGGGCGACCTCGCGGGCGAGGTCGAGCGAGTCCTCGTCGCGGCCGAGGCCGGGGCCGAGCACCCCGGCGGCGGCGCGCTCGAAGGCGGCAAGAAGATCGTCGGCGGCCTCGACCCCGAGCCGACCCGGCGTCTCGCCGACCCCCCGCGACATCACCTCGACCTCGGCCGCTTCGAAGACCGGCTCGAGGTCGGCGGGGACGACGACGGTCGCGTATCCGGCACCCGTGCGGATCGCCGCCGTCGATGACATCCGCACCGCCCCGGTCAGCCCGCGCGAGCCGCCCGCGATCGTCACCTGGCCGGAGGAGAACTTGGTCGACCGGGAGCCGCGGCGCGGCGCCAGATCGAGCACGGCGGTCTCGATCACCCCGGCCGCCTGCGGCTCGGGAGCACCCGCCGGGATCCCGATCGGGGCCAGCCACAGCTCGCCGGCGGCCCACTTGCCGGGGGCGACGAAGTGGCCGACCTTGGCGGCGTGGAAGGTGACGGTGAGGTCGGCCTCGACGACCGCGCCCGCGACCTCACCGCTCGTCGCATCGACCCCGGAGGGGATGTCGCAGGAGACGACCGGCGCGCCGGTCTCGGCAGCGGCCGCGATCGCCTCGATCGCCGCGGCGGCGGGCTCGCGCGGGGCGCCGGCAAACCCGGTGCCGAAGATCGCGTCGACCACCGCCCCCGAGCCCTCCAGCCGGGTCCCGAGGTCATCGCCGACATCGATTCCGCCACCGAGCCGGTCGAGGTTCGCCGCCGCGTCGGCAGACAGCTCGCCCGCCGGCCAGAGCAACAGCGCCTCGGCCTCGAACCCCATCCCGCGCAGCACCCGCGCCGCGACCAGCCCGTCGCCGGCGTTGTTCCCCTTGCCGCAGACAACCCTCACAGGACCTTCCGGCGAGAGCCGCGCCACCGCCTCGGCGACCGCCTGCCCGGCCGCCTCCATCAGCTCCAGCGAAGAGATTCCCTGGCCCTCGATCGCCCACGAGTCGGCTGCCCGCATCCCCTCGGCGTCGTAGAGACCTCGCAGCCACGGCTCCATCGCTCTCACCCTAGTCTCCGCCACCCGGCGGGCTCATCCGGCGCGTTACTTCTGGACGCCGATGATCAGCTTCGCCTTGGTGACGCCGTCCTTGGCTTCCGAGCCGAGCGCGGCGTAGGCGATCTTGCGCAGGTAGGGCTTCGCGTTGTCGAAGCCTTCCCGCTTGTCGATCGGGATCATCGTGTCGGCCAGCTTCAACGCCGGGCCGCCATCGAGGAAGGCGTTGATCGGGGTCGAGCCGAGGGCGGCCTTGGCGGCTTCGAAGTCGGCGGTCGTGCCGAGCGTCTTCGCCTGCTTGCGCAGTGCCTGCGCGGCGGCCCTCGCCCCGTAGGCGATGACGATCTTTTCGCCCGAGGCGCCGACGACGAGTGGCTGCTGCAGCGCGGGCAACTGGACCGAGAAGCCGGAAAGTTCGCCGCTGATCGCGGTCACGCCCTCGGTCCCCGAGGCGCGCAGCACCAGGCCGATTTTCGCCACCAGGTCCTTGGCTTCGCCGGAGCCGGAGGTTTCGACCATCACGGCGCCGCCAAGGCTCGCCTGGCTGGAGCCTTCGACGAAGCCGGCAATGCTGCCGAGCGAGCCGGAGAGCGACTTGAAGTTGATCCCGAGCTGTTCGAAGACAGCTTCAAGTTCGCCCGGTCCGAGCTGGCCGGGGACGCCCTGTTCGCTGAATTCGTGCAGGCCTTCGCCGAAGGCTTTGCCGAATTCCGGCTCGGCGAAGCCGAGGACCGCGGTCGCGGGCAGCGATTCGAGCAGTTCCGAGGCGTCGCCGCCGGACTCCGCCGCCCGGCTGATGTTGGTGCTGAGATCGAGCTCGACCTGATCCGAGTGCGGGACCATCGTCGCCACCGCGGTCGCTTTACGCGGTTCGATCCCGAGCAGCGCCAGCCCGGCTTCGGTTTCGGAGTCGATCGAGCCTTTCGCCTCTTGGATCATCCCGCCGATGTCGACGTAGACGCTGCCGAGGCCTTCGTCGGGGGTCGATTCGGTCGCCGTCTGGAACTTTTCCGCGTCGGCCAGACCTTCGCCGGATGCCTCGGTTTTCACCATTTCTTCGAAGTCGGCCTTGGTTTCGCCGAAGACGACGTAGTCGCCGACCACCCCGAGCGTCGTTTCGCCGTCGGCCTCGACGTAGTATTTGTCGCCTTCGAATTCGCCTTCTTCGGCTTCTTCTTCGCTGTTGGCCGCGACCCGCTTTTCGATGAATTCTTCGGCTTCGCCGGCATCGGTCGTCCCGAAGATCACGCCGTAGCCGTCGAAGTTGTCGCCGTCGTAATGGTCCAGGTACATCCCGGCCTTTTCGCCCAGCCACGGTTCGACTTCTTCTTCGTAGTCGAACTTTTCCTCCGAGCCGAGGGCCTGTTCTTCGAGCTGTTCGGCGACGAATTCGCCCACGTTTTCGATGCCCAGGACGGTCTGCGTGAGCTGGTCGAATTCTTCACTCTGCTTGCCTTCGGCGCCGAGGTCCACTTCGAGGTAGACCGGCGCCGTGGTCGGCGCCAGGCTCGCCGGTTCATCGCCGCTGCCGCCCCCGGAGGAGCCGCCGCAACCGGCGACGACGAGCGCGGCTGCCACCAAGGCCGCCAGGGAAAATCCGATGCGCTTTCTCACTCGACCGTCACCGTCTTCGCCAGGTTACGCGGCTGGTCGACGTTCAGGCCGCGCGCCCGGGCGATGTCGTAGGCGAGCAGCTGCAACGGCAGCACCGCGAGGATCGGCTGCAGGATCCAGTCGCTCTGGACGACCTCGATCGTCTCGTCGGCCACCTCGCGCACCCGTTCGTCGCCGGCGGTCGCGATCGCGATCGTCTGGGCACCGCGGGCGCGGACCTCCTCGACGTTGGAGAGCACCTTCTCCAGCACCGGGCTGACGGTGGCGATGCAGACGACCGGGGTCGTTTCGTCGAGCAGCGCGATCGGGCCGTGCTTCATCTCCCCCGCCGCGTAGGCGTCAGTAGGGATGTAGGAGACCTCCTTCAGCTTCAGGGCGCCCTCGAGACAGACCGGCAGACCGATGTGGCGGCCGAGGTAGAGAAAGAATTCCTGCTCGAAGTGACGCTCGGCGACACCGCGGACGGCCTCCTCGGTCGCCGCCAGGGTCTCGTCGATCTTCACCGGCAGCGCCTTCAGCTCGGCGACCAGCTCTTCGATCCGCGCCGGCGGCAGGGTCCCGCGCAGCTCCGCGATCCGCAGGCCGAGCAGGTACATCACCGCCACCTGGGCGAGGAAGGTCTTGGTCGCGGCGACGCCGATCTCGAGGCCGGCGCGGGTGTAGAGAACGGCGTCGGCGTCACGGGTCGCCTGGCTGCCCATGATGTTGGTCACGGTCAGCACCTTGGCGCCGGCCTCCTTGGCGAGCCTCATCGCCGCCAGCGTGTCGGCGGTCTCGCCCGACTGGGTGATGCCGATCACCAGGTCGCCGGGCCCGACCACCGGGTTGCGGTAGCGGTACTCGGAGGCGATGTCCATTTCGACCGGGACGCGCGCCCATTCCTCGATCGCGTAGCGCCCGATCAGCCCGGCGTGGTAACTGGTCCCGCAGGCGACGATCACGATCCTGCCGACGTTGCGCAGGTACTCGTCGGAGAGGTCGACGTCGGAGAGGTCGACCCCGTCGGCCTCCGGCAGGCGGTCGGTGATCGTCTCGGCGACCGCGTCGGCCTGTTCGTGGATCTCCTTCAGCATGTAGGTCTCGTAGCCGCCCTTCTCGGCGGCTTCGGCGTCCCAGGTGACCTCTTCGGCGGCGCGCTCGATCGGGTTGCCGTCGGTGTCGGTGATCCGCACCCCGTCGGCTTCGATTTCGACCAGCTCGCCGTTTTCGATCGGCACCGCGGTGCGGGTGTCGGCGAGGAAGGCGGGGATCGCCGAGGCGAGGAAGGCCTCCCCCGCGCCGACGCCGGCGACCAGCGGGCACTCCTTGCGGGCGCCGAGCAGGCGGTTCGGCTCGTCGGCGTGCATGGCGACGAAGGCGTAGTGGCCGCGCAGATCGGCGTAGGCGGCGCGGGTGGCGGCGGCGAGGTCGCCGTCGTAGTGGTGGGCGATCAGGTGGGCGACCACCTCGGCGTCGGTCTCCGAGGTGAAGTCCTCGCCTTCGGCGATCAGCCGCTTGCGCAGCTCGGCATGGTTCTCGACGATCCCGTTGAGGACGATGTGGACCTTGCCGGAGCTGTCGTCGTGCGGATGGGCGTTCTCCTCGGTGACCCGGCCGTGGGTGGCCCAGCGGGTGTGGGCGATGCCGGTCTCGGCGGACGCCTCCCCGTTGCCGTCGGCGGCGCGCTCGACCGCGGCGCGCAGGTTGGCGAGGTTGCCGACCGCGTGGACCGAGTCGACCTCGCCGTCGTCTTCGAGCAGGCTGATGCCCGCCGAGTCATAGCCACGGTATTCGAGCTTTTCGAGGCCTTGGAGGAGGAGCTCCTCGCAGGGTCGCTTGCCCACGTATCCGACGATGCCGCACATAGGGCGAGACAGATTAGAGGGAGGCGGAGCTCAGGCGAGCTCTTGGCGTACCAATGCGACAAGCCGATCGCAGACCGCGTCGGCCTCCTCGGTCTCCGGCGCCTCGACCATCACCCGGACCAGCGGCTCGGTGCCGGAGGGGCGCAGCAGCACCCGGCCGCGGCCCTCGAGCTCCTGGCTCTCCTTCGCCACCGCGTCCCAGACGGCGACCGCGCCGGTGAGGCTCTCGCGGTCGGCCACCTTGACGTTGACCAGGCGCTGGGGCAGCTTGTCCATCGCCGGCGCGTCGGCGAGCGCCGAGTCGCCGAGCTCGCGCATGGTCAGCAGCGCGGCGGCGATCCCGTCGCCGGTGGCGACGATGTCGGAGGCGATGATGTGGCCCGACTGCTCGCCGCCGAGCTTCCACTCGCGGCGCAGCATCTCGTCGATCACGTAGCGGTCGCCGACCTGGGTGATCGCGACCTCGATCCCGTCCTCCGCCATCGCCTGGTGGAAGCCGAAGTTGGTCATCACGGTGACGACGACGCCGCCGCCGCCGAGTTCGTCGCGCGAGGCGAGCCCGCGGGCGACCAGCGCGATCAGCTCGTCGCCGTCATGGATGCCCCCGGAGGCATCGACGGCGAGGACCCGGTCGCCGTCGCCGTCGAAGGCGAACCCTATTTCGGCGTCGGAGGCGGCGACCCGCGCGGCCAGCGCCTCGACGTGGGTCGAGCCGACGCCGGCGTTGATGTTGCGGCCGTCGGGCTCGACGCCGATCGTCTCGACCTCCGCTCCGAGCTGCGCGAAGATTCGCGGCGCGACCCGGTAGGTGGCTCCGTTGGCGCAGTCGAGCATCACCTTGCGGCCGGAGAGGTCGAGCTGGAAGGCGGCGGACAGCTCGCGGATGTAGTCGTCCTCGCCGCCGTGCAGCCGCTCGATCCGGCCCGGATCGGCGGCGGGCGGCGGGCCGTCGCCCTGCGTCAGCACCCGCCCACCACCCCGCGCCAGTACCCGCCCGCCGCCCTCCATGAGCGCCTCGATCCGCGCCTCGACCTCGTCGGGGAGCTTTGTCCCGGCGGCGGAGAAGAACTTGATCCCGTTGTCCTGGAAGGGGTTGTGGGAGGCGGAGACGACCGCCGCCAGGTCGAGCCCGAGCCGGCGCACGAGGATCGCCGCCGCCGGGGTCGGGAGGACGCCGCCGAGCAGCGCGTCGCCGCCCGTCGCGGCGATCCCGGCGGCCAGTGCGGCCTCCAGCATCGGCCCCGACTCGCGCGGGTCACGGACGATCAGGACCTGCGGGCGGTCCTTCTCCAGCGAGGCGGTCGCGGCACGGCCGAGCGCGGTCGCCAGCTCGGCGGTGAGGAAGGTCCCCGCCTCGCCGCGGACGCCATCGGTCCCGAACAGCTTCCTGCTCGCGTCAGCCACCCGGCAGAGCCTAGTGCGGAAAGTGCAAAGGAGAGGGGATCAGCGCTTGCTGAACTGCGGCTTCTTACGGGCCTTCTTGAAGCCGGCCTTGCGGCGCTCCTTGACCCGGGCGTCGCGGGTGAGGAAGCCGCGGCGCTTGAGATCGCCGCGCAGCTCGGCGTCGATCTCGGTCAGCGCCTTGGCGATGCCGTGGCGGACCGCTCCGGCCTGCCCGGAGACGCCGCCACCGTGGACGCGGACGCGGACATCGACGTTGCCCTCGTAGCCGGAGACGGTCAGCGGCTGCTTGACCATCGTCTGATGGAGAGGACGGGGGAAGAACTCGGAAAGCTCGCGGCCGTTGACGGTGAACTTGCCGTCGCCGGGGAGCAAGATGACGCGGGCGATCGCGTTCTTGCGCTTGCCGGTGGCGAGGAAACGGGAGTCTTTCGCCATTTTCGCCGGCGCCCGGTCGGCGAGCTCGGTGTCGCTTTCGGCGGCGGCGAGGGCGGCCTCGCGGTTCCGTTTCTCCTCTTCCTCGGCCTCGAGGCGGGCCCGCTCTTCGGCGGAGAGTGCCGGTCCTTCGGGCTCGAGCGCGATCGGCTCCAGGTTGGCACCCGGGATGACGTCTTTTTTCTCCTCTTTTTTAGGAGCCTCGCGCGGCGGCTCCGGCGCAGGCGCCTCGGCCTCGGCGGCGGGCTCCTCGGCGGCGGGAGCCTCCTCCGCGGGCGCCTCGGCGGCCGGCGCCTCCTCCTCGGCCGGAGACTCGGCGACCGGTGCTACGGCCTCATCCGCGGGTGGCGCGGATGGGGTGTCCTCGCCCGCAGCTTGCGAGGACGAGGGCGCTCCATCGGCGACAGGACCCGCGGTTGCGGCCTCCTGTCCCTCGGTCGTCTCCTCGGGGCTCTGCTCTGAAGTCTCGTTCGTCTCGTCAGACATCTATCGGTTGATCTCCATCGGTTTCGGCTGCTGGGCCTCGTGTGGGTGCTCGGGGCCGGCGTACACCTTCAGCTTGGTCAGCTGCTGGCGGGCGAGCCGGTTGCGCGGCAGCATCCCCTTCACGGCCTTGCGGATGACTTCCTCGGGGCGCCGGTCCAGCATCTCGGCGAGGCTGCGCGACTTGATCCCACCCGGGTAGCCGCTGTGGCGCCAGTAGGTCTTCTGCTCCAGCTTGTTGCCGGTGACACGGATTTTCTCGGCGTTGATGACGACGACGAAGTCGCCGGTATCGACGTGCGGCGTGTAGGTCGGCTTGCGCTTGCCTCGCAGCGCGTCGGCGATCTGCGTCGCCAGGCGGCCCAGGGTCTGTCCCTCGGCATCGACGACGAGCCAGTCTCGCTGGCGGTTCTCGGCTGTGGCTACAAAGGTCTTCATTGCGAAAAAAAGCGCGGGGCATCGCCCACGCGGCCCGGGGATGATAGCCAGGTCCGGCCATCGGCGGCGCCACCCCGCTGAGTTCGCAGAAATGACCGCATAGCGACTAGAAGTGCGAACTCATCGCGGGGTCAGTTCGCGCACCGGTCACAGCGGCCACGAAGCACCACATCATGCTCGGCGACGTTGAAACCCGGCATCTCCCCGGCGACGTGCTCGAGGGCACGCTCGAGGCGCGGATCCTCGAAGGGGACCATCCGGCCGCAGTCGCGGCAGATGGCGTGGTGATGGTGGTGCCCGGTCGGGTCGACCCGCTCGTAGCCGGCGGTGCCGCGGCAGACCTCGATCCGCTGCACCAGGCCGAGCTGCTCCAGCTGCTCCAGCGCCCGGTAGACCGACGCGCGGCCGACCGCGGGCTTGCGCCGACGCAGCTCGTCGTCGAGGTCGAGCGCGGTGACCGCGCAGTCGTGCCCGGCAAGCGCCTCGACCACCGCCGTGCGGGCGCCGCCGCGGCGATAGCCGGCGTCGGCCAGCGTGGTCAGCGCGTGCTCGGCCCAGGTCGTCTGAGTCTGAGTACTCACGCTTCCAGCCTAGCCCTCGCCGGTGAGTTCGCAGTTCTCCGCGCTATTCGTGGAGAACTGCGAACGCGGTCGCGGATGGCGGCGGCGAGGAAGGCGATGGTGGCGACGCCGATCACGGCGGTGCCGGCGGGGAGCGAGTCGACCTCGTAGGAGAGGAGGAGGCCGAGCCACATCGAGACGACCGCGATCGCGGCGGCGAGGCCGAGGCCGAGCCAGGGACGGTCGGTGAGCAGGCGGGCCGCGCCGCCCGGGGCCGCCAGCAGTCCCAGCAGAAGGAGCGCGCCGACCGCCTGGGTCGCCTCGGCGGCGACCGCGCCGAGGATCAGGAAGAAGCCGATCCCGAGCGCCCGCACCGGGACGCCGAGCCCGCGGGCGACCTCGGGGTCGAGCGAGGCGAGCAGGAGCGGGCGGGCGATCGCGGCCAGGGCGAGGCAGGCGGCGATCGCGACCGCGGTGGCGAGGCGGGCGTCGCCGCCGGAGAGGCCGAGGATCGAGCCGAAGAGGACGCGTACCGCGGCGGTCCCGTCCGCTCCGCTCGAGCCGCTGACGAAGATCGAGAGGAACAGCGCCCCGAGGCCGAGGATCCAGGCGAAGACGGTGCCGATCACGACGTCGTCGGCGCGGGCCCGCTCGCCGAGCCCGCCGATCCCGGCGCCGACGACGAGGGTCGCGGCGAAGAGGCCGACCCGGATGTCGATGCCGATCGCCGCCGCCCCGAGCGCCCCGGCGAAGGCGACGTGGCTGAGCGCGTCCCCGGCGAAGACCTGCGCCCGAAGCACCACGAACCACCCGATCGCCCCACAGGCAAGCGCCACGAACGTGCCGGCGAGATACGCGTTCCGCATGAATTCGTGGGCGAACATCAGGCGGCCGCCCCCTTCGCCCCGCCCGCGGTCGTCCTTTGGTCCGCCGCCGCAGGCGCGGTCGTCCTTTGGTCCGGTAGCCGGACGTCAGGTCGACCGCGCCCCTGCAGGCGGACGTTAGGTCGACCGCGGCCGCGGCCGCGCCGGCGGAGGTCGACGGCGAGGCGGACGAAGACGTAGAGGCCGAAGCTGAGGCTGGTCACCCAGAAGCCGACCGGATAGGGGGAGAAGTAGGCGATCCCGAGGCCGAGCCAGGTGACCAGGAAGGCGAGGGCGACGGAGAGCGCGAGGCCGAAGGCCGGGCGGGCGGTGAGGAGCTGGGCGGTCGCGGCGGGGGTCACCAGCAGGGCGAAGACGAGGAGCGCGCCGGTGATCTCGGCGGTCGCCGCCGCCGCCATCCCCAGCAGCAGGAGGAAGGCGACGCCGAGGAACCGGGTCGGCACTCCCCCGGCCCGTGCCACCGAGCCGTCGACCGAGGCGAAGAAGAGCGGCCGGGCGATCGCCGCCAGCAGCAGCAGCGTCACCACCGCGATGCAGACAAGCGTCACCACCTGGCCCTGGGTGATCCCGAGGAAGGTGCCGAAGAGGAGCGACTCGAGCCCCGCCAACTGGCCGCCGTAGAGGCCGACGAAGAGGAAACCGAGGCCGAGCGCGAAGGCCTGAACGGTGCCGATCGCGGCCGACTCCCCCGACCGCCCGCTGCGCCCGTCCCGCCCCACCGCGGCCAGCGCCAGCGCCCCCAGCCCGCAGGCGCCGAAGTAACCGATCGCGATCGGGATCGCCGCCAGGGTCGCCGCGGCCGCCCCCGGGAAGGAGATGATCGCCAGCGTGTGGCCGGCGAAGGTCTGCCGGCGCAGGACCATGAACCAGCCGATCGCCCCCGCCATCACGGCGACGATCGCCCCCGCCTCGAGCGCCTGGACCATGAATGGGTAGGCGGTCAGCTGTTCCCAGTCGGCGACCAGGTCCAAGGAAACATGAGGGGAGGAAATGCTCATCCAGACGGCTCCCGCTCGGCGATGACGTGGGCCGCGTCGCTCGCGTGGCCGTGGCCGCCGCAGTCGCCGCCGTGGCCGCCCGAGTCGGGGGTGCCGACGACGATCAGCCGGCCGCTCTGGGTTTCGACCACCTCGATCGGCGAGCCGTAGAGCTCGCTCAGGACATCGGCGCGGATCACCTCGCGCGGCGGCCCCTCTACCCCGCGCCCGCCGGCGAAGTACACGACTCTGTCGAGATACCCGAGGATCGGGTTGACGTCGTGGGCGACGAGGACGACGGTGACGCCCTGGGTGCGGCAGATCCGCTGGACCAGCGCCGCGACCGCCGCCTGGTTGGGGAGGTCGAGGCTGTCGAGCGGCTCGTCGAGCAGCAGGATCTGGGGATCGCGGACCAGCGCCTGGGCGATCAGGAGGCGCTGCTGCTCGCCACCGGAGAGCGAGCCGATCGGCCGCTCCGCGTAGGCGCCTGCCCCGACCAGCTCGACCACCGCCGCGACCTTGGTGGCGGCGGCCCGGGCCGAGGCCGAGAGCGCCGCCGGGAGCGGCACCCCCCAGCGCGCCCCGTCGAGCCCCAGCCGCACCACGTCGACCCCGCGCACGCGGGTCGAGGCGTCGAAGCTGCGGCGCTGGGGCAGGTAGCCGATCCGGGCCTGGGCGGCGCGCGGGGCCTCGCCGAGCACACTCACCCTGCCCGCGCTCAACGGCAGCAGGCCGAGGACAACGTCGAGGAAGGTCGACTTGCCCGCTCCGTTGGGGCCGAGCACGGCGACGAACTCGCCGCGGGAGATCGAGAGGTCGACCCCCGACCACACGGCAACGCCGCCACGGGAGGCGGCGGCGCCCGACAGGGTGATCGCCTCGCTCACTGCCGCGCCTCGCTCATCCGCTTCCGCCACCGCCGGATTGAAGCGCTTCATCGATCCCTTCCAGCTCGCGCACCATCCAGGCCTGGAAGCTTGCCCCTTCCGGGGTCAGCGTCTCGGTCACGGTGGCGATCGGGATGCTGTTCTCTTCCGCCGCTTCGTTCAGCCGCTTCACGTCCGGGGTCGCGTTCTGGGAGTTGTAGACCCAGAGCGAGATCGCCCGGTCGGCGAGCTGGTGGTCGGCGGTTGCCTTCTCGGAGGGGCTCGGTTCGGTCCCCTCAGCGACCCCGTCCATGAACCCGGCCGGGGTGATCAGGTCGAGACCGAGCGCCGGGGCGAGCGGTTCGAAGATGCTCTCCGAGGCACCGACCTTGGTGCCGGCGAATTCGCCCTTGATCTTCGCGATCAGCTGGTGGTAGCGGGCCAGCCCCTGGGTGTCGAACTTCTTCGCCTGCGTTTCGTAATAGGAGTCATGACCGGGATCGGCTTCCTCATAGGCCTTGACGATCGCCGCGGTCACCTTTTCGACCGAGGTCGGCGAGTACCACTGGTGCGGGTTGTCCCCGGACTTCAGCCCGAGCACGTCGCCGACGCTCACTTCGACCCGCGAGTCGTCCTCGTTGGCGGCGAGCAGCTTCGAGGCCCATTCGTCGTAGCCGATCCCGTTGACGATCGAGACCTGGGCGCCGGCCAGGGCGCGGCCGTCGTCGGCGGTCGGTTCGTAGTCGTGCGGGTCGGCGGCCGGGTTGGTGATCACGTCGGTGACCGCGACGCGATCGCCGCCGACCCCTTCGGCGATCGAGCCCCAGAAGTCCTCCGCGGCGACCACGTTCAGCTTCCCGCCACCCGCCGCGGTCGAGCCGGCACCGCCGCAGCCGGCCAGCGCGCAGACCACAACAGAGATGATGGTCATTGCCGCGGTGATATTGAGACGCGTTCTCATCGGCGCGCCACACTAGCACGAGATGAGAACAAGTCTCGTTTTCAACTGAAGTAGATTCGCCGCCGTGCTTGCCTCGATCCCCAGTCCCTCGAGCAGCGGTATCGAACTCGGCCCGTTCGACATCCACATGTATGGGCTGATGTACGCGTTCGCGGTGACCGCCGCGGTGCTGATCGTGCGGCGGCGCTGGAGCAAACTCGGCGGCGACCCCGAACTCCCCTTCCAGGTGGCGATCTGGGCCTTCCCGGCGGGGCTCCTCGGCGGCCGGCTCTACTTCGACATCACCAGCTTCAACGAAATGCCCCACACCTGGTGGGGCCCGTTCGCGGTCTGGGACGGCGGGCTCGGGATCTGGGGAGGGATCGCCGCCGGCGCCGCGGTCGGCGTCTGGCGGGTCCACCGGGCCGGCGTCTCGGTTCCGACCTTCATGGACTGCGCCGCCCCCGCCCTGCTCGTCGCCCAGGCGATCGGCCGGGTCGGCAACTACTTCAACCAGGAGCTCTTCGGCGGCCCGACCAACCTCCCCTGGGGCCTCCAGATCTCGCCCGAGCACCGGCCGGAGGGCTACCTCCACTACGCCACCTTCCAGCCGACCTTCCTCTACGAGATCATCTGGAACCTCGCCCTGGCCGCCTTCCTCGTCTGGCTCGGCCACCACCGCAAGATCCGCCCGCCCGGCCTCTTCGCCCTCTACGTGATGGGCTACTCGGCCTTCCGCATCTTCGAGGAGAGCCTGCGGGTCGACCCCGCCCACTACATCCTCGGCCAGCGCCTCAATTTCTGGGTGGCGATCGCCCTGACGATCGTCGGCGCGACCTGGTTCCTCTGGACGCAGCGCGACCGCCCCGGTGCCGACGACCCTCCGATGGTCGAATCACCACGCGATCCTGCCGTAAGCGTCACGCCTTCGTAGAGCCTTTGTAACAACGTCTACGTTGTACAATTCCCGCGCTATGTCTGTTGAATGCGCTGGAGCACGGAGCCGACGGACGAGTTCAGTAAATGGTTTGCGTCATTGACCAGATTCGAACAGCAGAAGGTCGGTGCTTCGATCGAAGATCTGAAAGAGATGGGTCCGAGTTGCGGGCGCCCCTTGGTCGACACGGTCAGGGGCTCGAACCACGCCAACATGAAGGAGCTGCGGGCGACCCGCACGATCCGCGTGTTCTTTGCGTTCGATCGACGGCGCAAGGCGGTGCTGCTGATTGGCGGCGACAAGGCAGGAAAGACCAGGCGGTTTTACCGGCAGATGATCACGAAGGCGGACAAGATCTACGACGCGCATCTGAGGCGCATCGACGAGGAGGCATCCAAAGATGGCAACTAGCAAGAAGAAGGCCAAAAAAGGCACCGGGGATTTTCAAGAGGTGCTCGACGAGATGCGTAAGGACCCGGACGTAGCCGCGGCAATGGACGCCCGAGTGGCGGGTATCCGCGCCGCCGTGAAGCTCAACGAACTACGCGAAGGTCGCAAGCAGACCCAAGCTGGGCTGGCGAAAATCCTGGGGACTAGCCAGGCCAACGTCTCGCGGATGGAGCGGAGCGAAAACCCCTATCTGGAGACGCTCGCCGATTTCGTCGGTGCGCTCGGGGCCCGTCTGGAGATCAACGCGGTGTTCGAGGACGAAGTCGTGCCGCTGAAGGTGTTCGAGGGCGAGGTAGAGACCCCGTCTACTCCCACTCGATAGTCGCCGGCGGCTTCGAGGAGATGTCGAGGGCGCAGCGGTTGACGCCGCGGATCTCATTGATGATCCGGTTGGAGACGCGCTCCAGCAGGTCGTAGGGCAGCCGCGCCCAGTCGGCGGTCATCGCATCGTCGGAGGTGACCGCGCGGATCACGATCGGGTAGGCGTAGGTGCGCCCGTCCCCCTGGACCCCGACCGAGCGGATCACCGGCAAGACGCAGAAGGACTGCCACAGTTGGCGGTACATCTCGGCGGCGCGGACCTCCTCCTGCAGGATCGCGTCGGCGGCGCGCAGGATGTCGAGGCGTTCGCGGTTGACCTCGCCGCCGACGATCCGGATCGCCAGGCCCGGGCCCGGAAAGGGCTGGCGCCAGACCATCCGCTCCGGCAAGCCGAGCTCCGCCCCGACCGCCCGCACCTCGTCCTTGAACAGCATCCGCAGCGGCTCGACCAGATCGAAGTCGAAGTCCTCGGGCAGCCCGCCGACGTTGTGGTGGGACTTGATCGTCGCCGCGTGGTCGGTGCCACCCGACTCGATCACGTCCGAGTAGAGCGTCCCCTGGACGAGATAGCCGATGTCATCGAGCTTGGAAGCCTCCTCCTCGAAGACGCGGATGAACTCCTCGCCGATGATCTTGCGCTTGCGCTCCGGCTCGTCGACCCCGGCGAGCTTGGTGAGGAAGCGCTCTTCGGCGTCGACCGCGATCAGCGGGATGCCGAACTGGGAGAACGTCTCGACCACCTGCTCGGACTCGTTCAGCCGCATCATCCCGTGGTCGACGTAGATGCAGGTCAGCCGCTCCCCCACCGCCTTGTGGACGAGCAGCGCCGCGACCGAGGAGTCGACGCCGCCGGAGAGCCCACAGATCACGCGGCCCTCGCCGACCTGGGCGCGGATCTTCTCCACCTGTTCCTCGATCACCGAGGCGGCGCTCCAGTGTTCGGTGCAGCCGGCGACGTCGCGCAGGAAGCGGGTGAGGATCTCCGTTCCGTAGGGCGTGTGGACGACCTCGGGGTGGAACTGGATGCCGTAGAGGTTGCGGTCGACCATCTCGTAGGCCGCCACCGGCGAGCTCGGCGAGGCAGCTAGGGCGGTGAACCCGTCGGGCGCCTCACGGACCACGTCGCGGTGGCTCATCCAGCAGTTCTGCTCCTCCGGCAGGCCGCCGAGCAGCCTGCCGCCACCGTCGCGCAGGGTCAGGTCGGTGCGCCCGAACTCCCCTGCCTCGGCGCCTTCGACCTTGCCACCGAGCGCCAGCGCCATCGCCTGCATCCCGTAACAAATCCCCAGCATCGGGATGTCGAGGTCGAGCAGCTGGGTCGGGAAGGCGGGCGCCCCCTCTTCGTACACCGACGCGGGCCCCCCGCTGAGGATCAGAGCCTTTGGCGCCCGCTCGCGAATCCGCTCGACATCCGCGGTCGCCGGCAGCAACTCCGCAAAGACGCCGCATTCACGGATCCGCCTCGCGATCAATTGCGAGTACTGGCCCCCGAAGTCAAGGACCAACACCTCCTCGGTGGCGCTCCTTCCGGCGGGTGGCGCCGTAGGGGGACCCGTTGCCGAGGAAGCTTTAGCTACCGGAGGCAATGGGGGGTCCCCTGCGGTGACAGGACCCGCCGGTCGGAGCGCGTCCGAGCCACTAGTCATCCGATACGGCAACCCCGGCACTCACCGCGGCCCGCCCGTTCGATCCCATCCCGACGTGCTGCTCGTTCTGCAGCTTCTTACCCTCCGACATCAGCGCCGGGGCGACCATCACCTCGGCCCGCTGGAAGCTGCGGATGTCCTCGTAGCCACAGGTGGCCATCGAGGTTTTCAGCGCTCCCATCAGGTTGAAGGTGCCGTCGTTCTCACGCGCCGGGCCGAGCAGGATCTGCTCCATCGTCCCGTCCTGCTTGGTCGAGACCCGGGTACCACGCGGCAGCGAGGGATGGAAGGTCGCCATCCCCCAGTGGAAGCCGCGGCCGGGGGCCTCTTTGGCGCGGGCGAGCGGCGAGCCGATCATCACCGCGTCGGCGCCCATCGCGATCGCCTTCGAGACATCGCCACCGGTGCGCATGCCACCGTCGGCGATCACGTTCACGTATTCGCCGGTCTCCAGCATGTGCTGGGCGCGGGCGGCCGCCACGTCGGCGATCGCCGTCGCCTGCGGGACGCCGATCCCGAGCACGCCGCGGGTGGTGCAGGCGGCGCCCGGGCCGACCCCGACCAGGACCCCGACCGCGCCGGTCCGCATCAGGTGCAGACCGGTCGAGTAGGAGGCGCAGCCACCGACGATCGTCGGCACCGGCACTTCGGCGATGAACTCCTTCAGATTCAGCGGCTCGACCGTGGTCGAGACGTGCTCGGCCGAGATCACGGTGCCCTGGACGACGAGGATGTCGAGGCCCGCCTCGATCGCGACCTCGTAGTGCTCGCGCACTTTCTGCGGCGTCAGCGAGCCGCAGACCACGGCACCCGTCTCCTTGATTTCCTCGACCCGCTTGGCGATCAGCTCCGCCTTGACCGGCTCGCTGTAGATCTCCTGCATCAGCCGCGTCGCTTCGTGCTTGGGCGCGGAGGAGATCGCCTCAAGGCGCTCTTCGGCGTTCTCGAAGCGGCTCCAGATGCCCTCCAGGTTGAGGACGCCGAGGCCACCGAGCTTGCTCGTCAGGGCAGCGGTCTGGGGAGAGACCACGCCGTCCATGGCGGAGGCGAGCAGGGGCAGGTCGAAGCGGTATGGACCGAGGGTCCAGGTGATGTCGATGTCGTCGGGGTCCCGCGTGCGGCGCGAAGGAACGATCGCTACGTCGTCGAATCCGTAGGCGCGCCGCCCTTTCTTTCCGCGGCCGATTTCGATTTCCAAAGTGCTACCTCCAGGGCTGGCGTTGAACTAACCAGCCTACACTTCGGCCGGGACCTCCAAATCGTGGACGGAGACGCCCCCGAGCAGTCGCTCGACCTGATTGCGGTCGACGAAGCCGGCGCCGAAGTGCTGGGTCGACTCAGCCCCCGCCGCGACCCCGTAGGCGAGGCACTCCTCCTCGCTGCGGTCCTCGTAGCGCGCCGCCACGTAGCCGGCGACGAAGGCGTCGCCTGAGCCGACCGTGGAGACCGGCTCCAGCGGCTCGGTGTGAATCTCCAACAGGCGCCGCTCGGAGCCCGAGCCGACCGCCGCCACGCAGCCCGCCGGACGGGTGATCGCCGCTTCCTCGGCGCCGAGGCGGACCAGCTCCAGGAGGCCGGTGGCGAGGTCGGAGCCGTCGGCGAACTCCTGGCCGACCAGCTCCTCGGCCTCGGTCTCGTTCGGGGTCACCATCGAGGCGCCCGCGCGCACCCCGGCCAGCATCGCCTCGCCCTCGGCGTCGAGCACCACTGGCACCTCGCGCCGGCGCAGGTCGGCGATCAGCCGCGCGTAGAGGTCGTCGCCGGCGCCCGGCGGCAGCGAGCCGGCGAGGACGCAGATCTTCGTTCCCTTGGCGAGGTAACCGATGCGGTCGAAGAGTCGCTTCGTCTCCTCGGCGGAGACCGCCGGGCCGCGCTCGTTGATCTCGGTCTGCTCGCCCGAGGTCGGGTCGATCACGGCCAGGTTGATGCGGGTCTCGGCGGCGATCTCGATGAAGTCGGTGAGCACCGACTCGTCGTGCAGCTCTTCCAGCACGCGAGTGCCGGAGGGGCCGCCGACGAAGCCGGTGGCGATCACCGGCCGGCCCAACAGGTTCAGCGCCCGCGCCACGTTGATGCCCTTGCCGCCGGCCACGGTGCGGCTCTCCACCGCGCGATGGCGACGGCCAAGGCGGAAGTTCGGGACCGCGACGGTTCGATCGATCGCCGCATTCAGCGTCACCGTGAGGATCACTTCTGCGTCACCCGCTTTCCCCGTCGGATTCGACGGATTTGCCGTCCGAGAAGCACCGCTGCGATCAGTATCGCGCAACCCACCAAGGCGAGGGTAACCGGATGTTCGTCGATGAAACCTCGGGCCTTGTCGAAGGCGCTTGCGGCGGGGACCCGGCGGCTCGCCAGAAGCGGCACGGTGCCCGCGCGGAGACCCGCGACGCTGACCGTGGCGGTGCCGAGGCGGGCCCCGCGGCGGATCGGCCCGGTCACCTTCTGCGGCGCGTCGACCTCGACTTCGACCTGTTGGCCGTCGCGCATCGCGACCTTCAGCGAGTGGCCGACGACCAGCGGCAGTTCGCCACCGGAGTACCTGATCGCCGGGCTGGCCAGTTCTTCGCCTTGCTTCAGGGCCTTCTTGCGGTGGTACTGGCGAAAGCCCCATTCGAGCAGTTCGAGGTTGTCGGAGAAGCGGGTTACGTCGGTCGGCGCGTCGATCGCCACCGAGATCAGCCGGATCCCGTGCCGACTGCCCGAACCGACCAGGACATAGCCCGCCTTCCAGGTGTGCCCGGTCTTCACCCCGGTCACCCAGGGGGCCATTTCGAGCAGCTCGTTGATCGTCTTGATCCTGCGCTTCGGATGGAGGCTGGTGAGCGTCGCTTCGCGGGCGTCGGCGATCTTGGCGAAGGCCGGGTCCTTCTCCAGTTCCTCGGTCAGCGCGGCGAGGTCGAGGGCGCTCGAGTAGTTGCCCTTCTGGTCGAGCCCGACCGGGTTGGCGTAGTGCGTGTTGGTCAGGCCGAGCGCCGCCGCGTGGCGGTTCATCTGGGCGACGAACTTCTTCACCGAGCCGGCCGCGTCGATCGCCAACGTGTTGGCGGCGTCGCCGGCGCTCAGCAGGATCAGCCCGTAGAGGAGGTCGCGCACGCTGATCTTTTCGCCGGCCTGGAGGCCCATCACCGACTCGCCGAATTCGTATTCGTAGGGACGGGCCTCGACGATCTTGTTCAGCGGCAGATCGTGCATCGCCACGTAGGCGGTCATCAGCTTGGTGGTCGAGGCGATCAGCCGGCGTTCGTCGCCGGCGTGCGAGGTGAGGACTTCGCCGGTCCGCCCGTCGATCAGCGCCCAGGACTTGGCCAGGACCTTGGGAGGCTCTGCCTGCGCGCTTGCGCAGAAGAGGAGTGCGAGGACCGCGAGCAAGACGCCGACCCGGCGCCGCTTCACTTCTGCAGCTTCAGGGTCTCGCCTTCAACCAGGATCTGCGGGTCGACTTCAGGGTTCAGCGCCTGAATTTCGGCGACCGTCAAGCCGGTCTTGTGGGCGATCGAGGTCAGGGTGTCGCCGCTCTGCACGACGTACTTCTTCGCCTTCGTGCGCGGCTTCTTCTGCTGTTCTTTTTGCGGCTGGTTCTTCTGCCCCGACTTGTTGTCGGAGTTCGAGTTCAGGTGGGTGTTCGAGGCGACGATGATGATCGCGACGATCGCCCCTGCCAAGGCGGCGAGGGCGAGGAACCGGGCTATCCAGCTGCGCTTTCTCTTCATCGGACGGGGGTGCCGGGCGGTCAGGGCGCCAGGTCGGGGCGGGATCGTACTGGCAGATGCAGGGAAAAAGCTCGCCCTGGGCTCAGGCGTTCGAGATCGCCCAGAGGGTGGCCCGCAGGTCGGCGGCGGCGGCGGCCGGATCCTCGGCCCCGGCGATACCGCGCGAGGAGGAGACGAGCGCCGCCGCCGGGCCGGCCTTGAAGGCGGGGCCAAGCAGCGCCGGGTCGCCGCCCTGGGCGCCGACCCCGGGCAGCAGGAAGACCGAGCGGGGCATCATTTCGCGCAGGCGGGCGATGTGCTCGGGCTCGGTCGCGCCGACCACCGCGCCGAGACCGCTGAGGCCGCCGTCGCCGAGCAGGCGGCCGGAGAGTTCGTCGACCACTTCGGCGAGCCGCTCGTGGAGCGGCTCATCCGGGGCGGGCAGGTCCATCAGGTCGGCGGCGCCGGGATTCGAGGTGCGGACGAGGACGAAGATCCCCGCCCCGGCCGTCTCGCAGGCCGCGACCAGCGGCTCGAGCGCGTCACGGCCGAGCAGCGGGTTGGCGGTGAAGGCGTCGGCGCCGAGGCCCTCGACCTCGCCCCACGGGGTCGGGGTCGAGCCGATCAGCGCCTGGGCGTAGGCGGCGGCGGTGACCGGGACGTCGCCGCGCTTGCCGTCGGCGAGGAAGATCAGGCCCGCCTCGCGAGCGGCCTCACGAGCCTCCGCGAGCGCTTCCCAGCCGGGCGGGCCGAGGCGTTCGAAGCAGGCGAGCTGCGGCTTCACCGCGACGCAGTGCGGTCCCACCCGCTCGATCAGCTCGCGGCAGTGGGCGGCGACGGCGCGGCCCGCCTGGGCGGCGGGAGAGCCGTCGCCATCGGGCTCGACCGCGATCCCCGGAAGAAGCTTCGCGGGATCGGGATCGAGTCCGAGGCAAACCTGGCTGCGGCGCTCCTCGACGAGCGCCGTCAGCCGGTCGGCGAACTTAGAGGACAACCAGCCTCAGCCGCCTTTGACTTTGGTCTTCAGGGCGGAGCCGGCGGAGAAGCGCGGGACTTTGCCGCCCGGGATCGTGATCCGCTCGCCGGTGCGGGGGTTCACGCCCTGACGCGGGCCGCGCTCGGCGACGTGGAATTTGCCGAAGCCGGTGAAGCTGACCTCGTCGCCCGCCGCCAGGGCGCCGGTGATCGCGTCGAGGACGGCGTCGACGGCGTCGCTTGCCGCTTTTTTGCTGCCCAGACGGTCGTCGCCTGCCAGTTGGTCCAGAAATTCAGCCTTGGTCACGTCGAGATTCCTCCTCGGGGGTTGAAGATGAGCCGCAATCTAACAACGCTGGTCGGCGGGAAACCGCGCCGGGAGCCAAAAGAGGCCCTGAGCGGTCGATCAGACGGCTATTTGCAGGATGATCGGCGCGGTTGCTCAGGTGCCACTGATCGATAGCTCGGATACCAGCAGCGGCGGCGTCTGGACCGATCCGCCGAAAGGCACCCAGCGGGTCTCGGACCCCGCCGCGGCGACCGCCCGCAGCATCGCCACCAGCTCACCGGCGATGGTGAACTCGCGGATCGGCTCGGCCAGGGCGCCGCCCGAGATAGCCCGCCCGGAGGCGCCGACCGAGAAGACGCCGGTGACCGGGTTGACGCCTGAATGAAGCCCGGCGACGTCGGTGACGAGGATGCCGTCGCCCGCCTCCTGCAGTAGCGCCTCGGTGGAGAGGTCGCCGGCGGCGACGATCAGGTTCGAGGCTGAGACCGAGGGCAGCGAGCGGTAGCCGGAGCGCGAGGCCGAACCGGTCGAGCCCGTCCCCTCGCGGTTCGCCGTGTAGGTGTCGTAGAGATAGCTCTGCAGTGCGCCGCCCTCGATCAGCGCGGTGCGACGGCGCGGCACTCCCTCGCCGTCGAACGGGGCCGAGGCGGCGCCGGCCGGGTCGCGACCGTCGTCGTGGAGGGCGAAGGTGGTCGAGGCGACCTCCTCGCCGAGCCGACCGGCGAAAGGCGAGCGGGCGCGCTGCACGGCGCGGGCGCCGAGGGCGCCGCCGATCAGGCCGGCGAAGCTGGCGGCGACGGTCGGGTCGAGGACGACCGGGCAGGAGCGCGAGGCCGGCTTGCCGGCGCCGATCATCGAGAGCGCGCGCTCGGCCCCCTCGGCGCCGATCGCCTCCGGGTCGAGGTCCTCGGGGCCGCGGGCGAGGCCGAAGCCGAGGCCGGTCTCGCGGCTGCCCTCCCCCTCGGCGAGCGCCTGCAGGTAGGCGAAGCAGTTGGCGGACTCATAGGCGGCGGCGATCCCGGTCGAGGAGGCGATCGCGACCTGCTCGGTCGAGTCGGCGTAGACGGCGGTCTCGACCCCGACCACGCGGGGGTCGGCGGCGAGCGCGGTGCGCTCGACGATCAGGGCGATCTCCGCCACCTGGCCGGCGCTCCACTCACCGACGCTGGGGCTGTCGAGGCCGGGCAGGGCCTCGATCTCGTGCGGCTCGGGGGGCGCGGCGAACTCGTCCTCGTCGGCGACCGCGGCCATCTCGGCGGCGCGGGCGGCGAGCGCGGCGACGCCGGCCTCGGTGAGTTCCGTGCCGTAGGCGTAACCGACCCGGTGGCCGCTCCAGGCGCGGATCCCGATCCCGGTCTGGGTCGCCGCGGTGAGGCTCTCCACCTCGCCCCCGTGGACGCGCACCTCGCGGCCGGTGTCGCGGCTGGCGTAGGCCTCGGCGGCACTCGCCCCGGCGCCGAGGGCGGCCTCGACGGCGCGGCCCGCGGCGGGGGACAGCTCGACGCTCGGGAGCTCACTCATCGCGCCGTCCCTCCCACCGTCATCTGACCCACCCGGACGTGGCCCTGGCCGGTCCCGACCGGGACCCGCTGGCCGCCCTTGCCGCAGATCCCCGTCTTCATGAAGAAGTCGTCGCCGACGGCGTCGATCGCGGCGAGCGCGTCGAGGCAGTTGCCGATCAGCGTCGCCCCGGTGCAGGGACTGGTCACCTTGCCGTCCTCGATCAGGTAGCCCTCGGAGACCCCGAAGACGAAGTCGCCGGTCGCCGGGTCGACCTGGCCGCCACCGAAAGACACTGCATAGAACCCGTTTTTGACCTCTTCGATCATCGCCTCGGGGGTCGACTCGCCAGGCGCGATGTAGGTGTTGGTCATCCGCGGCAGGGGCAGGTGACGGAAGCTCTCGCGCCGGCCGTTGCCGGTCGAGGCGACCTGGTCGCGCTCGGCGCCGAGGTGGTCGTAGAGGTAGGAGACGAGCTTGCCGTCCTCGATCACCAGCGTTTTCTGCGTCGGCTGGCCCTCGTCGTCGATCGCGTCCGACCCCCACTCGTTGGGGAGGCGGCCGTCGTCGTAGGCGTTCAGGAGCGGCTGGGCGACCTGCTCGCCGAGCTTGCCGATGTAGACGCTGGCGCCCTTGTGGATGTGGTCGATCTCGAGCCCATGGCCGGTCATCTCGTGGAAGAGGACGCCGCCGAAGCCGCCACCGACCACGACCGGCATCGAGCCGGAGGGGGCGGGGCGGCCGCCAAGCAGGGTGAGCGCCTTCTGGGCGGCCTGCTCGGCGATCAGGCCTGGGTCTTCTTCGAGCAGCTCGAAGCCGCGGTGGGCGCCGAGCGTCTCGGCGCCGGTCTCGACCTTGTCGCCGCGGCGGGCGACGGTCTGGACGCCGATCCGGGTGCGGGTGCGGTCGTCGCCGGTGAAGAGGCCGTCGGAGTTGGCGATCGTGACCACCCGGCGGGCCTCCGCGTAGGAGGCGGTCAGCTGGGCGATCTCCTCGCCCATGCCGCGGCCGCGCTGGTCGAGCTCGCGCAGGAGCTCCGCCTTGCGGGCGGCGGGGACATCCTCGGGGGCGACGGCGATCGGCACCGGGGTGACCGGGCGAGCGGTCAGCGGGGTCGGCTCGGTGCGGCCGGAGCGGAGGGCCGAGGCGGCCTCGTCGGCGGCCCGCTCGAGCTCGGCCGGCTCGAGCCCGTCGACGTGGGCGAAGTAGGTGGTGGCGCCGTCGACGACGCGGACCCCCGCACCCTCCTCGGCGCCCGACTGCACCGACTCGATCCGCGACTCGTCGATCGACATCGTCAGCCCGCCGCGCCGTTCGGCGAAGACCTCGGCGAAGCGGCCGCCGTTGGCGAGGGCGCGGGAGAGGACGCGGGCGGCGAGGTCCTGGTCGAGCAGCTCGGTCATGACTTCTTCCTTTCGCGCCCTTTGGTCACCAGGCGCGGCTTGGAGGCCAGGTCGATCACCGCGTTCGCGGCGACGAACAGCTCGGCGCCCGCGGTCGAGTCGGCCGGGTACTCGGCGGCGCGGCCGCCGGGGTAGTAGAGACGGGCGAAGGGCTTGCGCTGGATCCGCCGGCGGCGCATGTAGGCGGCGGCTTCGTCGGCGTAGCCGGAGACGCGGTCGAGGAGCACGCGGTGCGGCTTCGGCGGCATCAGTCGTCCGCCTTCTCGTCGACGTCGCGCAGGCCGTCCTCCCCGACGCTCCCTTTCGCCAGCTCGCGGAGCGCGGAGCGCATGTCGAAGAAGGTCAGCGAGGTCAGCGTGAACCGCTCGGTCACCGCCACCGCCGCAAACCCGTAGGCGCGCAGGGCGAAGACCTCGCCCGCCTGGGTGGCGACGTGGATCTGCTCGACCGCCTCGGCACCGGCGGCGTCGGCGACGCTCAGCAGCGCGACCGCCTCGGTCGCCCACTCGGCAGCCTCGGAGGAGGCTGCGAGGACGGTGCCGTCGGCGGTCAGGATCGCGCCGCCGCGCAGGTCGGGCGACATCTCGGTGAGGAAGGAGAGCGCCGCCTCGGCGTCCGCCGGTGCGGGGGCTGTTGCGGCGGCGTCAGGCACTTAGGCGAAGATACCGACCGTGCCCCTCGCCCGAGCGTCATGGCTCACCGTCGTCGTCGTCTGCCTGGTCGCCGCGATCCTCTTCGCGATCAGCGGCTACACCGGCTACACGATCACCCTGGTCGCCGTCGGCGCCGCCGCCGCCGTGAACCTGCTGCCGCCGGCTTAGGCGGCCGATTCCGCCCCGGAACGAGTTCCAGGCCCTGGAAGCTGGCGCACGGCGCCCCCGGGCGTTTCGGAGGAGGCCCTGGCAGGCTGTGGCCGCCTCCGAAACGCCCGGGACGGGAGGTTTTCGGGGGAAGCTGGCGCAGGGACCGGCACGTTCTGGGGAGATCCGTCACAGGGCCACGGCACCGTTCGTACTTGGTTTGGCATTTCGAACCAAGTACGAACGCGGCCGGAGATCCCGGTCCAGCCGGGCGTGTGTTCGTCGCTTGGCCCCTATGCGGCTACTTGCGACGAACGCGGTCGGGGACAACACCGCCAACGGGTCGTCTTCCTCACGCCATGGTGACGTTCCCTACGTCTCCCTCACATGACTCGGCCATTTCGGAGGCGGCCACAGCCTGCCCGGGTCGGCTCCGAAATGGCCGAGTCCCTTACCCGTTCCCCCGGAGCTCAGCCGGTCAGCCCCCGAGGTGGGCGAGGAGTAGGCGGGCGGCGCGGCCGCGGTGGCTGATCGCGTTCTTCTCGGCTTGGGAGAGCTCGGACATCGTCCGCTCGTCGTCGGGACCGGTGTCGTCGGGGACGAAGATCGGGTCGTAGCCGAAGCCGCCGCTGCCGCGGCGCTCTCTCAGCAGGCGGCCGGCGCAGGTCGCCTCGAAGACGTGCTCGGTGCCGTCCTCGTCGACCAGGGCGAGGACGCAGACGTAGGCCGCCCGGCGCTCCCCGCCGGCGGCGTCGACTTCGCGGATCAGCTTGTCGAGGTTGTCCTCGTCGCTCGCCCCCGCGCCGGCGTAGCGCGCCGAGTAGATCCCGGGCGCCCCGTCGAGGTCCTCGGACTCGATCCCGGAGTCGTCGGCGATCACCGCCCCACCGAGCTCCGTGTGGGCGGCGCGCGCCTTGATCAGCGCGTTGGCCTCGAAGCTGTCGCCGTCCTCGACCGGGGACTCGTAGCCATCGGGCAACGGCTCCAGCGAAACCCCCGGCAGCAGTTCGCCCATCTCCCCCACCTTGTGGAGGTTGGCGGTGGCGAGGATCACTCGATCCTCAGGGGGCGACCCGGTCCTGCACTTCGCGCAGGCGGGTGATGCCGCCCTCGGCCAGGCTGAGCAGCTCGTCCAGAGAGGCGCGCGAGAGCGGCGTCCGCTCGGCCGTCGCCTGCACCTCGACCAGGCCGCCGTCGCCGGTCATCACCACGTTGGCATCGACCTCGGCGCGCGAGTCCTCGCTGTAATCGAGGTCGCAGAGCGGGCGGCCGTCGACCATGCCGACGCTGACCGCGGCGATCGAGCCGGTCAGCGGCATCGTCTCGATCAGTTTGCGGTCGAGCAGTTTCTGGAAGGCCAGCTTCAACGCCACGTAGCCGCCGGTGATCGAGGCGCACCTCGTGCCGCCGTCGGCTTCGAGCACGTCGCAGTCGACGTAGACGCTTCGTTCGCCCAGCGCCTTGAAATCGCAGACGACCCGCAGGCTGCGGCCGATCAGCCGCTGGATCTCCACCCCGCGCCCGTCCTGCTTGCCCTTCGAGACGTCGCGCTGCTTGCGGTCGCCGGTCGAGGCGGGCAGCATCGCGTACTCGGCGGTGACCCAACCTTTGCCGCGGCCCATCATCCAGCGCGGCACCTGCTCGGAGACCGAGGCGGTGCAGATCACCCGCGTCCGCCCGACCGAGATCAGCGCCGACCCGTCGGCGGATTCGACGAATCCCGGATCGATCAACACCGGCCGGATGTCGGCCGCGGCCCTGTCGTAGCTGCGTGAGGCGGTCATCGGCGCGATCCTTTCACGAACCAAGGTCGGCTTCGTGCAGCTCGGCCGCCCAGCCCTTCGGGCCTTCGAACCCTCGGCGCGAATAGCTGAAGACGTTCTTTCCCTTTCTGAGCAGCTGGCACTGGCCGTTGACGAGCTGCTGCCATTGCGGGTAGATCGGCAGGTCGCGTTTGAGTGGGACATCGAAATGTCCGATCGCGACCGGGTGCCCCTCGTCGATCAACGCAGCGCGGTAGTAGCCCTCCGGCAGCGGCCTGAATTTCGCTTCGGTGGTCACCGACCCGGTGACCGGAAGCGTCACCGACCTCATCAGGCCACCTTCCCCACTCCAGACTTTCAACGTCAGCAGCCGGAGGGCCGAAGGTGCGGAGTCGAAGCGCCAGAACGCGACACCATTCGCGGTCCGGTCAGATGCCAAAACCTCCATGCGCCAGGTGTTCTCGGCCGCCCCGGTGCCGGTGATGTGAACCGGCACGGTCGTCACCCCTCCCGGGGCGGTGTGGATTTCCAATGCGACCCGCGAGCGCGCTTGTCTGATCTGCGGCGTTCCGGCTCTGGTCGGTTCGGACGGCAACTCGTCGCAGAATTCGTTGGCCGCCGCCAGCTTGGGGCTCCCGAGCCTGGCATGCTCGGCTGCGTAGAAGTCGGCAAGCCCGGTGAGCGTCTCGGCCCCCCGCTCGGCGAGCGCGAAGGGCAGAGGCTTGGCCGCGTAGAGGGGTTCGTCGCCAAGAGTGGTAGCGGCGCTTCGGTCGCCGGGGAGGATCCCCGTGATCGGGGCCACGGGCACGCCCCGCACCTTCAACTCCATCCTTTCGATGATGATCGGACGGAGGCTGGCGTTGTTCAGCGTGATCCTCACCGCGTAGCCGGCCGGCGTCGAACCGAGGTTGTTCAGCGATGCCACAGCGTCGAACTCGACGGCCGACTCTTCATGGTTCGCTTCCCGAGCTTCGATCAGGGCCCACACCGAGATACCGAGACCGGCGATCCCGGCGATCACGCCGAGCAGCTTCAGCCCACCCACTACCCACTCGAACCACGTCCGCTTCTCGTTCTCATCGGCCTTGGGCACCGTTTCGGGACCGTATGGGTATTCATCACCTGCCTGGCGCGTACCTGACCATCGTCCCGCCATTCACGCGGTCCTTGCGATGAAACGCTGAGCGTGGCGACGCCACCGCCCGCCTCAGCGAGAGTCGGCGGCGAACGCCACACCGCACTATTTGAACGCGACCTTGTCGACCGCCTCCTTGATCTTGTCGATGATCACGTCGGCGAGCTCGGTTCCCTGTTTGCCGTTGAAACCTTTCATCGCGGCGACCATGCCGACCATCAACAGCGAGACCAGGAGGATCAGGCCGACGTACTCGACCGTCCCCTGACCGCGCTCTCCGGCGAGGGCCTGTATCG
Source organism: uncultured Solirubrobacterales bacterium (assembly GCA_963795675.1). GTDB lineage: Bacteria > Actinomycetota > Thermoleophilia > Solirubrobacterales > 70-9 > VAYN01. The sequence goes on along the minus strand of CAWCJB010000016.1, from coordinate 104,058 downwards.
CCTTCGCCCTCCGCGTCACGGCCACGTTCAGCCGCCACAGCGCGGCGTGCAGGTAGCCCAGGATTGCGTAGAACATCGATCTCCCTTCCTCGTTTGGCGGGAGCGATGCTGGGCCTCGAATGCGCACCGAACAAGACGCGCGAGTGCCGTCTGCGTGTCGGCCTGTGCGCGGCTAGGGAAAGCTGCGCGAGAGGGTCGTGTGGAACTGGGGGCCGACCAGGGAGACGGGCGCTTCGCCGGGGAAGGTCGCGGCCAGGGTGCCGGTCCAGGAGCGCTTGCCGCCGGCGCCGCGACTCAGCGTCGCCGAGCCGCTGAACGGGGCCGGCGGGCGGACGGTGCCGAAGCTGACCTGGGGGTTGGAGGCGAAGCTCGACTGCGGGCCGACCGCGTAGGCGACGCTGAGCAGGCCGATGCGGCCGACGGTGCCGAAGCGTTCGGCGAAGAAGCCGGTCTTGCCCTCACGGCGGGCGACGAAGAAGAGTCCGCCGGTGCCGGCTTTGTCGAACGCCGAGAGCGTCATCCGGGTCTGCGCCGGGGGCAGCTCGGCGGCCGGGTCTTCGAGTAACGGGTTGGCCCCGCCCGCGACCAGCGGGCACTGTTCGGTCGGCGGCAGGACGACCTCGCCGCGGATCCGGTGGGAGTGGACGGCGGTGTAACCGTTCTGACCCTCGAAGTCGATCGTGCCGGTGAAGTAACCGGGGAGCGTCGCCGCCCCGGTGGTGCCGCCGAAGCAGTCGGGCGGCAGGCCGCGCGCCGCCGGCGCGGTGGCGTGGAAGGTGAGGTCGATGCGGCCGAACTGGTGGAAGTCGGCGTGGATGCCGTTCTGGCCGGAGACGCCGCGGGCGACATAGGTGGTCGAGGTGCCGGAGCGGGTGGTGTTGGCGCGCTCGACCCCGATCGTCACCGTCGCCAGCCGCGCCGAGACGAGGATCCGGTAGCCGTGCGAGCCGGCGAGCTGGAAGCGCGGTTCGACTTCGATCCTGGACTGGGCGGGCGCGCCGCCCTGATCGGCAGCCGCCGGCGCGGCGGCAACGGCGACCAAGACGGCGAGCACCGCAAGTGCGTTCGCACTTATCCGGAATATGTCGGGATAACTGCGAACTCGCCTCATCTGATCTGCTTCGCCCGCGCGTAGAGGTTGGCGACGTCCTGGCCGAAGTAGGGGCCGAAGTTGGTCGATGGGTCGCTCGGATAGCCGTAGGTGGTGACGCTGTTGACGACGTTGCCTTCGATCACCCAGCCGCCGCCTGAGCCGCCGGCGCTGTCGTCGCAGCTGATCGCCAGATCGAGCGGGCCCGGTTCGAAGAGCGAGCCGAAGTCGTGGCCCTCGAACCGCGCTTCATGGCAGACCTGCAGGGTGCCGCCGTTAAACGGCTTTTCGACCGGATAGCCGTAGACGTCGAAGGTCTGGTCCGGCACGAGGCCGGTCTTCAGCCGGAACGCTCCCACCGCCGCCGCCAAGGTCTGCCCTTTTTCGTTGCGCCCGACCACCGCCGCGCCGACGTCGTAGTTCTCGTTTTCGTGCGCGTGCCAGGCGGGCGTCGTCCCCAGCCAGTGTGCGGTGAAGGTGCCGAAGGGGCGTTCGCCGTGCTGGTAGCCGGGGACGAAGACCCACTTGCGGTCGGCCCAGATCCCCTGATCATAGACGCAGTGGCCGGCGGTGATGACGACGTTCTTGTTCGGCGAGACCACCGAGGTGCCCGAGCAGCGGCCGAAGCCGACCCCGGCGCCTTCGGAGATGAAGATCGCCCCATTGACCCGGTACTGGGGCAGGGTCGGGTCGGCGATCGTTTCCGAGGTCGCGGTCAGCGCCGGGTCGAGGGCCGAGCCGTGGGCGGGCGGCGAGCCGAGGCGCGGGCGCGCGGCTTCCATCCGGGCCGGCGTCCAGAAGTGGCGGGCAGCGGTCGCTTCCTCACGAAAAGAGATCGACGGAACCTCAGCCTGCGCCGCCGGCACGACGACCAACAGAGCGGTCAGGACCACGATGAATAAAGGGCGCGGGAAGCGCATCGGAATGGGCACTCAAGCAGACCAAGAGGCGACGGGGCGCCGTTTCGGCGCCGTGGAGCGTCCCCGTACCCCACCCAGGCACGGATAACCTGCCGCGATGCGCGTCCTCGTCGTCACCAACCTCGTGCCCGACGAGAATGCGCCCCAGCGCGGCCGCTGGGTCCGCGACCAGGTCGCCGAGATCCGCGCCCGTGGCATCGAGGTCGAGGAATTCGGCTTTCTCCGCGGCCGCTCCCACTACCTCCCGGCGACCCGCAGCCTGCGCGCCCTCCTGCGCAAGGAGCGCTTCGACCTCGTCCACGCCCACTACGGCCTCGCCGGCTGGGTCGCCCGCCTGGCCGGCGCCCGCCCGCTCCTCGTCACCTTCCACGGCACCGACGTGCGCCACCACATCGTCGGCCCGCTCTCGCGCCGGCTCGCCTGGCGCGCCGACCTCGTCGCCGGCGTCTCCCGCGCCCTCTTCTTCGAGGAGGACGGGCGCCCCGGCCTCCCCGCCGTTCCCGGCGCCGCCGTCCTCCCCTGCGGCCCCGAGCTCGGCCGCTTCGCCCGCGCCCCGCGCGCCGAGGCCCGCGCCGCCCTCGACCTCGACCCCGCCGGTCGCTACCTCCTCTTCCCCGCCGACCCGGCGCGACCGGAGAAGCGCCACGACCGCGCCGCCGAGCTAGCCACGGCGACCGGGGCCGAGCTACTCACCGGCGGCTCGATCGAGCCCGAGGAGATGGCCACCTGGATGAACGCCGCGAACGCCGTCCTCGTCACCTCCGACTACGAGGGCTTCGGCATGGCGGCGATCGAGGCGCTGGCCTGCGACGTCCCCGTCCTCTCCACCCCGGTCGGCGTCGCGCCCTACCTCCTGGCCGGCATCGACGGCTGCCTCTGCGCGCCCTTCGACCCCGACATCTGGGCGACCGCCGCCCGCCCTCACCTCGCCGCGACCGACCCCCGCGTGGCCGGCGCGGCGCGCGCCGCGACCCTCGCCGCCGGCCCGATGGCCGAGCGCGTGATCGAGGTCTACCGCCACATGACCGGCCGGCGCGTTTAGATTGGAGCCTTGGTGAGCGCGGCACGGACGTTTAGATGAGCGACGAGACCTCGGGACCGGCGGCAGGCGGAATGGAGGCGCGGATCGGCGACGCCGAGCGCACCCTGGCTGCCGCCGCCGAAGCTGCAGCCGCCGCCGAACAGCGCGCCGAGGCGGAGATCCGCGCGCTGGAGGCCGACCTCGAGCGCTGGCGCGCCGAGTCCGACCGCGTCCGCAAAGAGCTTGAACTGCGCCACGAGGAAGAGTTGGCCTCCGAGCGCCAGGCGAAAGAGCGGGCGATCGCCGCCGCCGAAGGGCGCCTGGAGGAGATCGAGGCGCAGACCGACGCCGCCGAGGAGCGGATCGCCGCCGCCGAACGCCGCGCCGAGGAAGCCGAGAAGGCGGTCTCGGTGGAGAGTTCCCGCGCCCGCGAAGGCGCCGCCGGCTGGCTGCGCGAGCGCATCGACCAGATCCGCCGCGAGGGCGGCGACAAATAACCGCGGTCGCCGAGTACGACGTCGTCGTCGTCGGCGGCGGCGCCGCCGGCCTCTGGACCGCCCTCCGTGCCGCCGAGCAGGGCGGTCGCGTCTGCGTGGTCTCGCGCACGCCGCTCTCCCAGAGCGCCAGCTTCTGGGCCCAGGGTGGGCTGGCGGCGGCGCTCGAACCGGGCGACTCGCCCGAGCGCCACGCCGAGGACACCCTCGCCGCCGGCCGCAACCTCTGCCGGCCGAGCGCGGTCCGGGTCCTGGTCGAGGAGGCCCCGGCCGCGGTCCGCGATCTCCAGGACCGCGGCGTCGACTTCGACCTCGACCAGGAGGGGCGACTGGCGCTCGGCCTCGAGGGCGGCCACTCGGCGCGGCGCATCGTCCACAGCGGCGGCAGCCAGACCGGCCGCGAGATCACCTCGAAGCTGGCGGCGATGGTCGCCGCCGACGAGCGGATCGAGGTGCGCGAGCGGACCTCGGCGACGGCACTCTGGTCCGACGGCGAGCGCTGCCACGGGGTGATCACCGACGCGGGCGCGCTCGGCTCGCGGGCGACGGTGCTGGCGACCGGCGGCGCGGCGGCGCTCTGGCGCCGGACCACCAACCCGCGCGGGGCGATCGGCGCCGGGCCGGTCTTCGGGGCGGCGGCGGGAGCCGACCTCGCCGACCTCGAGTTCTGCCAGTTCCACCCGACCGCCGTCTACCTCCCCGACTCCAACTTCGACGGCCTCCTGATCACCGAGGCGATCCGCGGCGAGGGAGCGAAGCTGCTCGACGCCGAGGGCGAGCGCTTCACCGACGAGCTCGCCCCGCGCGACGCGGTCAGCGCCGCGGTCCTGGCGAAAATGCGCGAAGAGGGCACGTCCTCGGTCCGCCTCGACCTGCGGGGGATCGATCCGGCCCGCTTCCCCAACGTCTTCACCTCGCTGGTCGAGGCGGGGCTCGACCCGCGCCGCGAACCGGTCCCGGTCTCCCCCGCCGCCCACTACACGATGGGCGGGGTCGCGGTGGACCTCGACGGACGCAGCTCGCTGTCCGGCCTCTACGCCGTCGGCGAGTGCTCCTGCACCGGCCTCCACGGCGCCAACCGGCTGGCCTCGAACTCGCTCAGCGAGTGCTTCGTCTTCGGCGGGCGGGCAGCGCGAGCGGCACTCGACGAGCCCCAGCCGGGGGAGCGCCCGCCGGAGCCCGAGTGGCGCTTCGTCCCGCCGACCAGCGAGACCCGTGACGCGGTCTGGCGCCGCGCCGGGCCGGTCCGCAACCCGACCGACCTCGCCTGCCTGATCCCCGATCCGTACCCGCTGGCGAAAGCGATCGGGACCGCCGCCCTGGAGCGGCGCGAGTCGCGCGGCGGCCACCTGCGCACCGACTGCCCGGAGACTGACCCCGCCCTCGACGGCGTCCACGTCGTCTTCTCCCCCGACGGTTCGGTCCGCCGCGAGACCTGGGAGTGACCGCCGACGCTTGTTCGTCTCTCGCGAACAAGCGTCGGAGTGGATAGCTTCGCCGCCATGCTCTTAGGCGTCGATGTCGGCGGGACCTTCACCGACGCGGTCCTGCTCGACGACGGGGCCGTCCACACCGCCAAGGTGCCGACCACGCCGGGGGAGGAGTCACGCGGTGTGATGTCCGCAGTGGATGCGGTCCTCGCGGTCGCCGGTGCTCGCGCCGGCGACATCGACGTTTTCTCGCATGGGATGACCGTCGGCACCAACGCGCTGCTCGAGGAACGCGGCGCGCGCACGGCGCTGATCGCCACCCGCGGCTTCGCCGACCTGCTCGAGATCGCCCGCCAGGACCGGCCGACTCTCTACCACCTCTGCGCGCCGAAGCCGGCGCCGCTGATCGCCCCGGAGCTGAAGCTGGAGGCGGCCGAGCGAACCGGCCCGGAGGGGATCGTCGAGCCGCTCGAGGAGGGCGAGCCGGAGCGCCTCGCCGCCGCGCTGGCCGAGGGCGGGGCCGAGTCGGTGGCGATCTGCCTCCTCTTCAGCTACCTCGACCCGACCCACGAGCGCCGCCTCGCCGAGTTCCTGCGCGAGCGCCTCCCCGACCTCCACGTCTCCGCCTCGCACGAGGTGCTGCCCCGCTTCCGCGAGTACGAGCGCGCCTCGACCACCGCGATCGACGCCTACCTCTCCCCCCTGCTCGGCCGCTACCTCGGTCGGCTCACCGACGCCACCGAGGCGGCCGGCCTGCCGGCGCCCCAGGTGATGCTCTCCTCCGGCGGCGTCGCCCCGGCCGGCGAGGCGGCGCGCGCCGGGGCCTGGAGCGTCCTTTCCGGGCCGGCGGGTGGCGCGGTCGGCGCGGAATGCCTCGCCCGCCTCTCCGGCGACGGCAACGCGCTCGGCTTCGACATGGGCGGGACCAGCTGCGACGTCTGCGTGGTCGAGGACGGGGCCGTCCGCCGCGCCGACTCGCGCACGATCGACGGCCGCCCGATCCAGCTGCCGACGGTCGACGTCCACACGGTCGGGGCGGGCGGGGGCTCGATCGGCTGGCGCGACCCGGGCGGGGCGCTGCGGGTCGGGCCGCGCTCGGCGGGCGCCATCCCCGGCCCCGCCTGTTACGGGCGCGGCGGCACCGAGCCGACGGTCACCGACGCCAACCTGCTGCTCGGCAACCTGGCCGCCGACTCGACCCTCGCGGGCGGCGTCGCGCTCGACGCCGAGGCGGCGGCGAAGGCGGTCGGGGCGCTGGCCGAGGAGCTCGCCCTCGACCTGCTGGAGACCGCCGCCGGGATCGTCCGCGTCGCCAACCAGGAGATGGTGCGGGCGCTCCGCGTCGTCACCGTCGAGCGCGGCGTCGACCCGCGTCGCTTCGCCCTGCTGCCGTTCGGCGGCGCCGGGCCGATGCACGCCGCCGCGATCGCCGAAGAGCTGGGAATCGAACGCCTGCTCTGCCCCCGCGCCGGCGGCGTCCTCTCCGCCTTCGGCCTCTGCGCCTCCGACCGCCGCCGCGACACCGCCCGCACCGTGATGCTCGCCGGGGACGACCTCAGCACCGAGCGGATCGTCGCTGCGGTCGACGACCTGCGCGAGGGTGCCGGGGCAGGGCTCGACGGGGCCCGCACCGAGGTGGTTTACGGGATGCGCTACTCCGGCCAGGCCTTCGAGCTGCCGGTCCCCAGCGACCCCGAGCCCGATCCGACCGACCTCATCGCCCGCTTCGAGGAGGCCCACGAGGAGCGCTACGGCCACCGCGACCCCGACGGCGAAGTGGTCCTGGTCGACATCCGCCTCGCCCTCGTCCTCGACGGCCCCGAGCCCCGCCCGGCGGCCGCGTCCGAGGGCGCCCTCGAAGAATCGACCCGCCCCGTCCGCTTCAACGACGAGTGGCTCGACACCCCGGTCCTCCGCGGCGAGCCGGAAGCAGGACGCCAAGCTACGGGTCCGGTCATCTTCGAGCTCCCCGAGGCCACTCTGGTGCTCCCGCCCGGCTGGACAGCGGAAGTGGACGAGTTCGGGACGATCACCGCCACGCGCTCGCCGGGAGATTCGGGGGACCCTGGACGAACCTCCCCTTTCGTGAGGGAAGGGTCCCCCGAATCTCCCCCCTCGGAGCACGCCCCATGATCGACCCGATCACCCTGCAGGTGATGATCGGCGGCCTGCGCGCCGCCACCGAGGAGATGGGCGCGACCCTGATCCGCTCGGCCTACTCGGCCAACATCAAGGAGCGCCACGACTGCTCGACCGCGCTCTTCGACGCCGCCGGCGAGCTCGTCATGCAGGCCGAGCACATCCCCGTCCACCTCGGCTCGATGCCCGACGCGGTCGCCGCCGTCCTCGACGAGCGGCACGAGCCGGAGGTCGAATGGATCCTCAACGACCCCTACCGCGGCGGCACCCACCTCCCCGACATCACCCTCGTCTCCCCAGTCTTCGTCGCCGGCGAGCTATATGGCTTTGCCGCCTCGCGCGCCCACCACGCCGACGTCGGCGGCCCCACGCCCGGCTCGATGCCCGCCTTCTCCCATCACCTCGACGAAGAGGGCGTGGTGATCGGTCCGACCCGCGTCGATGGCGACGCCCTCGGCCGCCTGGTCGCCGAGATGCGCAACCCGCGCCAGCGGCTCGCCGACCTGCGCGCTCAGCAGTCGGCCAACCGGGTCGGCCGGCTGCGGCTCGCCGAGCTGGCCGAGCGCCACGGCACCGAAGGCCTGCGCGAGGGGATGGCCGAGATCCTCGCCTACGCCGAGCGCCGCACCCGCGCCGCCCTCGCCGCGCTCCCCGACGGCACCTATACGGCCGAGGACTTTCTCGAAGACGACTCACCCGACGGCGAGGAGCGCGACGTCGCCCTGCGCGTCACCGCCACGATCGACGGCGAGACCCTGCGACTCGACTTCGCCGGCACCGACCCCCAGGTCGAGAGCAACCTCAACTGCCCCCTCTCGGTGACGAAATCCGCCGCGTTCTTCGCCGTCCGCGTCCTCACCGATCCCGACGCGCCTCCCTGCGCGGGCGCCCACCGCCCGATCGTGGTCACCGCTCCCCGCGGCTGCCTGCTGAACGCCGAGCCCCCCGCGGCGGTCGTCGCCGGCAACGTCGAGACCTCGAGCCGGGTCGCCGACCTGGTGATCGCGGCGCTCGCCGGCGCTCGCCCGGTTCCCGCCCAGGGCCAGGGGACGATGAACAACCTGACCCTGGCGGGCGAGGGCTTCACCTACTACGAGACCCTCGGCGGTGGCCAGGGAGCCTGTCCCGACGCCGACGGCCCGAGCGCCATCCACGTGGCGATGTCGAACACGCTGAACACGCCGGTCGAGGCGCTGGAGACCGAGTTCCCGCTGCGCGTCCGGACGCTGGCGATCCGCCGCGGATCCGGCGGCGAGGGCGCCCATCGCGGCGGCGACGGGCTGGTCCGCGAACTGGAAGCACTGGCCCCGATGCGCTTCACCCTGCTCACCGAGCGCCGCCGCCGGGCCCCGCGCGGCCGCGATGGCGGTACCGATGGAACACCCGGCCAGAACCTGCGTGACGAACGTCACCTCCCGTCCAAGTGCGAGGGAGATTTGGCTCCAGGAAACCGTTTGCGGATCGAGACCCCGGGGGGTGGCGGCCTGGGTGATCCCTAAATTTCGCCACCAATTATTTGGTGTTTTGCGCGCGCTTCTCTAGAATGCGCTCCCTCGGGTGGGCACGACGACCCTCACGCGGCCTGTTTACGCGCCCAGCCCCCTATCCATCGATTACGACCTCCCCAGGTACTGACTTTAAATGCCAATCGCTCTCAAGGAATGGGCTGTAACCGTCCGCGCTCTCGCCGAGGGTGAGCAGCTGCTCACGCTTCGCAAGGGCGGAATTCGCGAGGAGAACAAGCACTTCGAACTGGAGCACGAGCGGTTCTTCCTCTATCCGACCTTCGACCACCAGCGGAACGATCTGGTCCGGGATTCGCATCACCCCGAGCTGCGTCGCGCCCTCGAGGAGGGCGTCTGGCCCGACGAGGAGCCGCCGCCGAAAGCCCTGATCCAGGACGGTGGCATCCCCCAGCCCGACCGGGTCCGGTTGCGCGCCTGGGCCGAAGTGACCGATCACGTCACGATCGAAGATCGGCGCACCCTCGACTGCCTCTCGCCCTACTACATCTGGACGCCGGATTACGCCGAGAAGCGTCTGGCCTGGAAGCGTCGTCACCCACTCCACATCCTGCTGCTGCGGGTGCACCGCATCCCCCGGCCGGTCACGGTGCGGGTCCGCGACGAGTACCACGGGTGCCGCTCCTGGGTCGAGATCGACCGGGACCTGCCCTTCGAGGGCACGCCGGTGATGGCCGACGAAGAGTTCGACCGTGCTCGTCAAGAGATTCGCGAAGTGTGTGGCGCCGCCGAACCGGCGCTGGTCTGAGCGACCTTTGACGGACCGCTTCGGGTACTAGTCTCGACCCATGAGTTGGGTCGAGACCGAGTCCCTCTCTTTCACCGCGCGTCACGACTCCGAAGACGCGGCGTTCGCCGATCGCACGCTGGATCGGCTGGAGACGCTGCGGCTGCGGCTCGAAGACCGCTTCGAGAAGATGCCGGCCGAGGTCACGGTCGTCATCCACACCAACCCGCTCTCGCTGACCGCCGCCCACCCCTTCCTGCCCGCGGCCCGCTGGGCGGCGGCCCCGGCCGGGCGCCGCTACCTCGCCGGCTGGCCGATGGAGACCGAGCTCCACGTCCTGAACGACCGTCACATGGAGAAGCGCGCCGCCGGCGAGGACTCGCTGGAAGCGCTGCGCGGCACCTCCGAGCGCCTCTACGCCCAGCTGGTGCTCTCCACCAACAACACCGCGCTGCCGCCCTCCTGGACCCCACGCCGCTTCGCCCGCTACCTGCGCTGGGCTTGGCTGGTCGAAGGCGGCGCCCAGTACTTCGCCCGCCAGGTCGGCCTCTACCGCGCTGCGGTGCTGCTGCGCCTGCGCGGCGGCGGACGCGTCTCCTTCCCGCCGTCGCGCCGCGACGCGGTGATCCTCGGCGGCACGATCTTCGACCTGCTCGAGAACGAGCGCGGCCCGGAGGCCTGCGAGCGCCTCGTCGACGGCCTCCTCCCCGGCGGCCCCGCGGTCACCCTCGAAGACGCCTTCGATGCCCGCTTCCGCGACATCGAGGGTGCCTGGCGGGCCTACCTGCGAGAAATGGTCAACCCCGCGGGCGTCAGCTGATCCGTCGACGATCCGTCGAGGGCCATCCGTAGGTCGGCGGCGACGGCCCCGCCTCAGCTTCCAACTGGTCGCCGGTGTACCGGCGCGTCTCGATCCCGTGAGCCCGCAGCGCAAGGTCGCGGCCGCGGTCATCCTCAAGCGCGACCGAGCCGCGGTGGTAGTTCCAGCTGTCGGTCTCGACCGCGAGGCGGTGGTCGGCGAAGAAGAAGTCGACGAGGTGGCCGTGGACGCGGTGGTTGACGAACGGTCGCGGCAGACAGTGGTCCTCGCAGAGAGCGAGAAAGAGGAGCTCGAGGTCGGAGCGGGTGCGCCTGGTGGCGGACAGGTGCGGGACGCGGTGCCCGGCGAGCTCCGCCTGGCGCAGGGCGCGGCGAAAGAGATAGGGCTCTAGGGTGCCGCGGACGTCTTCGATCGTGCGCGCCGGCGTCGTGACGGTGATCCCGTGGCGACGGGTGACCCAGGAAGAGGTGAGGGTGCGGGAGCGGTGGATTCGGAACCCGGGCCGTGACCGGCGACGGGCGGCGGCATCGACGGTGACGGGGATCGGACCCTGCATCGGGCGCAGGTACTCCCACAGCCCCGCGGCACTCGAGTGGCTGAGGACAGCGCCGTCACCCGCCGCGAGCACCGCCGCCAGACATCGCCCCCGCCAGGAAAGGCTTCGATGCCCCACCGCATAGACGCCACGGTGCAGTCGATGTAGCTGCCCCTTCTGCACCCGTCGCGTCACTCCGGTCCTCCCCACACCCGCCGCCCGCAACTGCTCGACGGTCACGATCCCGTGTTGACGACTCGCGATCGCCGCGACCCGCCGATCGCCTGTGGAGCTTTCCTCCCGCATAGAGGGAGTAAGGCTCCACAGCGCCTCATCTCTCCCCCTTTGGGGGCGCCGGCTCAGCCGGAGATTTCGAAGACGATCCAGATCAGGACGATCGCGACGACCAATCCGCCGACGACCCAGATCGCAAGGCGCTGAGGACTCATCGGTTCGCCCCCGGTCTTCCGTAGCCGCGCTTCGCCCTCCAGCTCTTCGCGCTCCTCGGACTCGTCCTCGCCGTCGGTCATCGTCTCCTCGAGGATCCGGCGGGCCTCGTAGGCGTGTTCTTTGTTGACCCAGATGTCACGGGGGCCGGCGGCGAGAAACTCAGGGGCGTCGAAGCCACCGGAGCGTTTGAGAATGCTCGGGATGCGGGACTCCTGCAGCAGCGCCTGCAACATCTCGGCTTCGGCCTGGTTGCGGGCGAAGCCGACTTTGATCAGCTTGCCGCCGCCACCGCCGCCACCGCCGCCGCCCTCGTCACCACCGCCGCCGCCACCGTGATGGGAGCCACGTGAGTGCGCGCCGCGATGTTTGGTTGCCTCGGACATCCCTGTGTATTCCTACTCGATCTCGAGCTCGGCGGCGGCAATTTTCAGGTCGGCGAGGTGAAAAGCCTGGACATCGGGGTTCTCGGCATCGGCCAGCGAGACGATCACGTAGATGGGTTCGGGCCAGTTCTGCGCCTGGTTCACATCGGTCTGCGACGGATAGGCGGCGCTCTTCGTATGCGAGTGGTAGATCGCCAGCAGCTCGCCGTCGGCTTCGATCTCTTTCAGCGCGTCGAACTGCCCCTGCGGGTCCATCTCGTAGCGCAGCGGGCTGGCCGCCGCGTTGAGGACCGGGACGACCTTCGTCGCCACCCCGTCGCGCCCGCCGATCATCCCGCAGCACTCGTCGGGACGGTCCTCGAGCGCGTGGACGATCATCTCGTCGACAAGAGCTTTCGAGATCTTCACGCCCGCGACCCTACCTACCGCCTTGGCAGGCGCCGCGACCGACTACCACCACACGGTCGAATCAAGATTCTCTATCTCCTCCAACGGCTTCGTGTAGATGCCGGAGGAGAGGTACTTCCAGCCGTCGTCGGGGATCAGGAAGACGACGTTGCCGGAGTCGAGCTCGCCCGCGATCCGCGCCGCCACCCGGGCGACGGCGCCGCCGGAGACGCCGGCGAAGACGCCCTCCTCCTCGAGCAGCTTCTTGGTCCAGACGATCGCGTCACGGTTGGAGACCATGATTTTGCGATCGAGCAGGTTGATGTCGATGATCGGCGGGATGAAACCGTCGTCGAGCGAGCGCAGCCCCTGGACCAGCTCGCCCTGCATCGGCTCGGCGGCGACCACCAGGGTCTCCGGGTCGGCCTCTTTGAGCCGCCGGCCGTTGCCCATCAGGGTGCCGCCGGTGCCAAGGCCGCCGACGAAGGCGGCGACCGAGTCGAGCTCTTCGAGGATCTCCACCGCGGTGCCGTTGTAGTGGGCCAGCGGGTTCGCCTCGTTGCCGTACTGGTAGGGCATGAAGAAGCCGGGCTGCTCGGCCAGCTCGAGTGCCACCTCGACCGCCCCGTTGGAGCCCTTCGCCCCCTCGGAGTAGACGATCTCGGCCCCGTACATGCGCAGCAACTGGGTGCGCTCCGCGGTGACGTTGTCGGGCATCACCACCTGCAGCGGGTAGCCCTTGCGCCGGCAGATCATCGCCAGCGCGATGCCGGTGTTGCCGGAGGTCGGTTCGAGGATCGTCTGCCCCGGTTCGATCGCCCCTTCGGCCTCAGCCTTCTCGATCATCGAGCGGGCGACGCGGTCCTTCACCGAGCCGGTCGGGTTGTGGCCCTCCAGCTTGGCGTAGATCCGCACCTCCTCCTTCGACGAGAGGCGCTTGAGCTCGACCAGAGGCGTGTTGCCGATCGATTCGACGACGTCGCCAAAGCGGCCCCCGCAGGGTCTGTTCAAAACTGGATCTGGTGCCATGACGTTGCCGGGTCCCCTTTACTTCAGAAAGTGTAGCGAGGGCCAGCGGGTGCGGCGCGATCAGGAGGCGACGCCACGACGGGTCGAACGCGCCGCCAGCTCGCGCGCCCGCAGGGCGAGCCAGAACTCGATCCGGTCGGTGGCCTTGGAGAGGTCGCGCCCGGTCAGCTCCTCGACCTTGCGCATCCGGTAGCGGAGCGTGTGCCGGTGGCAGTGGAGCTCGCGCGCGGCGCGCTCCCACTGGCCGTTGTGGAGGATGAAGAGCTCCAGCGAGTGCAGCAGTTCGGCGGTGTAGATCGACGCGCCGGCGAGCAGCGGCCCGAGCAGCCGGTCGCAGTAGAGCCGCAGGATGTCCTCGTCGGCGACCGAGAGCAGCAGCGACTCGACCCCAAGGTCCTGCCAGGAGCCGAGCACGACCTCGCCCCCGCCCGCCGTATCGGTGCCGCTGCCCGCGCCCTTGTGCTCGACCGCCCCGAGCGCCCAGTAGGCCTCCTGGAAGGTGCGCGCGAGCTCGGCCGCGGGGCGTGCCTGGCTCACCGCCGCGACGATCTCGCCAACCCGCTCGCTGCCGACCTCGTCGACGAGCCGGCTGCGTACCTCGCCGGCGAGCTCGATCGGGCCCCGCCCGCCGACCTCGACGATCGCGCAGAGCAGATCCCGCCCCTCGATCTCCTGGGTGGAGACGGCGGCGGCGAGAGCCATCGCGGCAAGCGCCTCTTGCAGCCCGCGCTCCGCCGCCGCCCCGGCGACGGTGAAGACGACGACCGCGACCTCGCCCTCGATCCCGAAGGCGGCGAGCCGCCGGCCCAGCTCCTCGCCGGCGGTGCGCCCGGCGATCGCGTCGCCGACCAGGCCGGCGGTGAGGCGGCGCTCGGTCTCCCCCACGACGCCCCGGTGCATCAGCTCGAGCCCGACGATCGCCCCCGCCTGCTGGACCACCAGGCGGACCGACTCGTCGACCCGACCCTCGGCGATGGCGACGACGATCCAGGGCTGGGCACGGGCCCCGCGCCCGGGCGGGATCGGACGGGCGTAGGCCCCGGCGGGCAGCTCCGGGTGGGAGACGATGCAGGGCCGCGGTTCGCCGCGGGCCGCAAGCTCGCGCCCCAGGCCTGCCGCGACCTCATCGGTGAGCGCCTCGCTCGGGTCGTGGCGGGCGATCAACCGCCCCGACGGTCCGAGGACGAGGACGCTGCCCTTGACCGCCGCCGCGATCGCTTCCGCGACCGCATCGAGCCCCCGCCCTTCCAGGGCCGGCTGGGCCAGGAGCTGCTGCACCGCGACCGCCTGTCGGAGGCCGTCGTCGCCTGGTGCCGGCTGGAGGCAGAGTTCCTGGACGAGAGTGTCGACTGACGGCAAAGTGGCGAGGCTCCGGTGGTCCCGGCCGCGACACTCGCCGCAGCGGGACATGAAAGCCTGCTCCCTCGTCCTCGGCCGGACTTTGGACGGTTGTCCCAAATTGGGGCGCTCGGATTGGCCCTGGGTGAACGCAACGGACCCGACGCTCGCTGCATACTTGCCGAGGGTGTAGTTGTGGCTCGGCACTGCAAGCGGTGACCAGCCACTGCGGCAAACTGACGCGGAGGCTTGAGCAGGGAGGCCTTACGGCCATATGTTCAGGTCGTCCCAATCCGAACGGAGGCACAATTCGTATGACCAAGATCCGTCCCGCCGCGCTCTTCGCGGCGCTCCTGCTGGCGATCGCCGCGCTTGTCGTGGCCGGTTGCGGTGGTGGGAGCAGCAGCTCGAGCTCGAGCAGCACGAGCGAAGAAAGCAGCGAAAGCTCCGGCGGCGGTGTCGAAGCCGAAGGTGGTGAAGAAGCGGAAGGTGGCGGCGAAAAGCTGACCGTCGGCTCCGACATCCCCTATCCCCCGTTCGAGCAGAAAGCGAGCGGCGGCGGTTACACCGGCTTCGACGTCGAACTGTTCGAAGCGATCGGCGCAGAAATCGGCCGTGAACCGGAATTCATCGACTCCTCCTTCGAAACGATCTTCCGCGACGTCGCCCAGGGCAAGTTCGAAGCGGTGATGTCGGCGGCGACGATCACCCCGGAACGCGAAAAGGTCGTCGCCTTCTCCGATCCGTACTACCTCTCCGAACAGGCGATCCTGGTCAAAGAAGGCAGCTCGATCACGGGCCTGGCCGACCTCAAGGGCCTCACCGTCGGTGCCCAGCAGGGCACGACCGGCCTCGAACTCGGCAAGGAAAAAGCCGAAGCGGGCGAACTCCGGCCCTACCCGGAAGGTCCGGACGCGATCAACGCGCTGAAGGCCGGCACGGTCGAAGCAGTGATCATCGACGCTCCGGTGGCCGCCAACGCGGTCGAAGAAACCGGCGGCATCGAAGTGGCCGAAAAAGTCCCCACCGAAGAAAGTTACGGAATCGCGGTGGCCCCGGAAAGCACCGAACTGCTCGAACAGATCAACGAAGGCCTTGCCGCCACGATCAAAGACGGCAAATACACCAAGGTCTACGAAAAGTGGTTCCACGAAGCGCCGCCGAAAGCGTTCCTCGAAGGCGCCGAATAGCGGGTGCGGTACAGATAGGACTCACGTAAGAGCGGGGGCGCCGGAGACGGCGCCCCCCTCTTTAGGGCAAGCAGGCAGGAACCAAGGGCGAGGCAGCAGGAGCAGAGATGAAGGTCTTTTTCGAACAGTACTTCGACTTCCACATCATGGGAGAACACTTCGGGGAAGTCTTCGAAGCCTTCCTGCAGAATCTTCTGATCTTCTTCGTCGCGACGATCATCGCCCTGATCTGGGGGCTGATCTTGGCGCTTCTGCGCCAGTCGCCGGGGAAGAAATTCCTCCCGATCCGCGTCGTCACGATCGCCTACATCGACGTCCTGCGAGCGGTCCCACTGCTGATCATCATCCTGATGATCTCCGGCGGCGTCCCCTTCCTCACCTTCCTCCCGAAGGACATCCGCATCCCCGAGTGGTTCGGCAAGCCGGACCCGTTCTGGTACGGCGTCGCCGGCCTCGTCTTCGTCTACGGCGCCTACACGGCCGAGGTCTACCGGGCCGGGATCGAAGCGGTGCCAAAAGGCCAGATGGAGGCGGCCCGCTCCCTCGGCATGAGCCACCTGCAGGCGATGCGCCACATCATCGTTCCTCAGGCGGTGACGAAGATCCCGGCACCGATGCTGAACGAATTGATCTCGCTGCTGAAGGACACCACGCTGGTCAGCGTGATCGCCTTCAGCGAGTCGGTCCTGGTCAGCCGCGAAATCCTCGCCGAACAGCTGAACAGCTCGGCGCTCACCCTCACCGCCGCCTTCTTCCTCGTCATCTGCCTGCCAGGGGCGCGCCTGGTCGATTACCTGATCAAACGAAACCAGGGCAAACTCGCCCGCGGCGCCCACATCGAGGTCGCCTGATGGCCGAGCCGATGGTGCAGCTGAAAGGGGTGCGCAAACGCTTCGGCAGCCTCGAAGTGCTGAAAGGCGTCGACCTCGACGTCGCCAAAGGCGAAGTGATCTGCATCCTCGGGCCGAGCGGCTCCGGCAAGTCGACGCTGCTGCGCTGCGTCAACCTGCTGTCGCCCCCGG
Source organism: uncultured Solirubrobacterales bacterium (assembly GCA_963795675.1). Classification (GTDB taxonomy): domain Bacteria; phylum Actinomycetota; class Thermoleophilia; order Solirubrobacterales; family 70-9; genus VAYN01. The sequence continues at coordinate 87,560 of CAWCJB010000016.1, read as the reverse complement.
AGGAGGGCGAGATCTTCCTCGAGGGTCAGGACATCTGCAAGGGCCCGGGCTCGGGCACCGGCGAGCAGAGCTGGAACCTCGACTTCGTCCGCCAGCGGGTCGGCATGGTCTTCCAGCAGTTCAACCTCTTCCCCCACAAGACGGTCCTCCAGAACGTCACCCTGGCGCCGCAGCAGGTGCTCGGCAAATCGAAGAAGGAGGCGGAAGAGAAAGGCCGCGCGCTGCTCGAGCGGGTCGGCCTCGGCGACCGGCTCAGCCAGTACCCGGAGACGCTCTCCGGCGGTCAGCAGCAGCGGGTCGCGATCGCCCGCGCGCTGGCGATGGAACCGCACGTGATGCTCTTCGACGAGGTCACCTCGGCGCTCGACCCCGAGCTCGTCAAAGAGGTCCTCGACACGATGCGCGAGCTGGCACGGGAAGGGATGACGATGCTGGTCGTCACCCACGAGATCGGCTTCGCCCGCGAGGTCGGCGACCAGGTCGTCTTCATGGACGGCGGCGTCGTGGTCGAGCAGGGCGAGCCGAAACAGGTCCTCGACTCCCCCCGCGAAGAGCGCACCCAGAAGTTCTTGGGTCTGGTGCTGGAGCGCTAGGAAGCGCCGCCGGCCATGGCCGGGAGGATCACGACCGAGTCGCTGTCTTTGACGCTCGTCTCGAGGCCGTCGAGGACGCGGACGTCCTCGTCGTTCAGGTAGACGTTGACGTAGCGGTTCAGCTCGCCCTCGGCGTCGAACAGCTGGGCCGAGGTGTCCGGGTGCGCGGCGGTCAGGGCGCGCAGCACCTCGCCGACGTTGGCGCCCGCGGCATCGACCTCGGAGGAGCCGCCGGTTTTCGGGCGCAGGACTGGGGGGATGCGAACGGTCGCCATGGGAAAGTGATCCTACTAAGGCGCGAAGACCAAGCAGTTCAAGGACGCAGGGAGCGTGGCGTGCTCTGCACGCGAGCGACCGAGGACGCCGAAATGCGCCGGTATTCGCGCCTTAGCGGTCCCCGCCGGCGCCGGCGCAGAAGAGGTCGTAATCGGGGAACTGGCCCATCTCCGACTCGGGGATCTCCGGCGCGTGCTCGCCGCAGATCGGGCAGTCGGGATCGCGACGGACCTTCAGCTCGGTGAAGGTGGTGCCGAGCGCGTCGTAGAGCAGCAGGCGGCCGATCAGCGGCGTGCCCTTGCCGAGCACCAGCTTGATCACCTCGTTGGCCTGCAGCGTGCCCATCGTCCCGGCCATCACGCCGAGGACGCCGTTGGCGGAGCAGCTCGGCGCCAACTCGGCCGGCGGCGGGGTCGGGTAGAGGCAGCGGTAGCAGGGGCCCTCGTAGGGCATGAAGGTCGAGATCTGCCCGTCGAAGCCGAGGATCGAGGCCGAGACGACCGGCTTACGCAGCCGCACCGAGGCGTCGTTCAGGAGGTAACGGGTGGGGAAGTTGTCGGCACCGTCGACGACGATGTCGTAGTCCTCCATCACCTCGAGGATGTTGCTCGCGTCGAGGCGACCGTTGTGCTCGACCACGTTCACGTCGGGGTTCAGCCCTTCGATGAAGATCCGCGCCGAGGTGGTCTTCGGCATCCCGATCCGCTCGGTGTTGTGGATCACCTGGCGCTGCAGGTTGGAGGCGTCGACCACGTCGTCGTCGACGAGGCCGATCGTGCCGACGCCGGCGGCGGCGAGGTAGAGGGCGGTCGGGGCGCCGAGCCCGCCGGCGCCGAGCAGCAGCACCTTCGCGTTCAGCAGCTTCAGCTGGCCGTCGACGCCGACCTCGGGGAGCAGCGTGTGGCGCGAGTAGCGCTCCCGCTGCTCGGCGGTCATGCCGGAGGCGGAGACGACCGGGAGGCCCTGCTCCTGCCAGGCGATGATGCCGCCGGCGACGGAGGCGACGTTGGTGTAGCCCATCGCCTGCAGCTGGGCGGCGGCGATGCCGGAGCGGTTGCCGGAGCGGCAGTAGAGGATCGTGCGGGCGGACTTGTCGGGCGCGACCGACTCGATCTGGTCGGCGAGCATCGCGGGCGGCACCAGCGTGCCCCCGTCGAGGTGGGCCTCCTGGTACTCGTGGGGCTCGCGCGTGTCGACCAGGACGATGTCGCCGCCCTCGATCTCCTGCTGCGCCTCGAACGGTTCGATCTCCTCGATCACCCGCGTCTGCTCGGTTCCTGCGCCAGTCGCCATTGAAATCCCCTAATTCGGATCAGCTTTACTTCAAAAAGTATAGCGACCCACTCCAGCGCTGTGTGGGAGCAAAAAAAAGCGCCGCGGCCGTCGCCAGAATCGACGGCCGCGGCGCTGACTTAGGTCACCGGACGAGACCTAGCCCTTCGGGAGGCGTCCTTACAAAGAAGGACGCATCTGACGAAGCCTGCGGACCCGCTCCTCGATCGGCGGGTGGGTGGAGAAGAGGCCCGCGATGCCTCCACCCTTGAAGGGACGGACGATGTAGAGCGGCTCGGCTGCCTGGTTGACCTGCATCGGCATCGCCGCCGCTCCCTGCTCGAGGCGCAGGAGAGCACTGGCCAGCGACTCCGGGTTGCCGCAGATTTCGGCACCCCCGGCGTCGGCCGCGTACTCGCGCTGGCGGCTGATCGCCAGCTGGATGATGCTCGCCGAGATCGGCGCCAGGATCACCAGGCCGAGCGAGGCGACCAGGCCGAGGGGCGAGTTGTCGTCGTCGCCGAACCACATCAGCATGTAGGCGAGGTAGGTGATCGCCATACCGATCGCCGAGGCGACCGACTGGATCAGGATGTCGCGGTTGCGGACGTGGGTGAGCTCGTGCGCGAGGACGCCGCGCAGCTCGTCCTCGGAGAGCAGTTTGGTGATCCCGCGGGTGACCGCGACCGCCGCGTGCTTCGGGTTACGGCCCGTGGCGAAGGCGTTCGGCTGGTCGTTGGGGATCATGTAGAGCCGCGGCATCGGCAGCCCGGCGCGGGTCGAGAGTTCACGCACCATCTGGTAGAGGCGCGGCGCTTCGGCTTCGTCGATCGGTTTGGCATGGCTCGCGGCGAGCGCGAGTTTGTCGCTGAAGAAGTAGGAACCGAGGTTGATCAGCAGGGCGATGCCGAGGAAGACCGCGGCGCCCGAGGGACCCCCGATGAGCGCGCCGATCACGACCAGCAGGCCGCCGAGGGCGGCGAAAAGGATCGTGGTGCGCAGCGTCGCGCCGAAGGTCGAGTGTTTGGTGGTGGTCATCTTTCAGGTCTCCTCATGGAGCATTTGGTCGACGGAGTATCCCCAGACACGGTGAATTTGACCATAGGGGCCACCCCCTGAACCGCCCGGGTGCAGTCCCTAGGCTGGGACCGTGCGCCGGCGCTCGCTCTTCACCCAGGTCCTGGTCGTCAACACGGTGCTGCTGGGCGCGGTGGCGATCGTCGCCGGGGCGGTGGCCGGGCTGGCGGCGGGCGAGGTCATCGTGCTCGCTGCGCTGGCCGTGCTGGCCGGCGCGACGGTCAACATGATCCTGCTGCGGCGCCGCTTCGCCCCGCTCGAGGACCTGATCCAGGAGATGGAGAAGGTCGACCTCTCGCGGCCCGGGTCCCTCCTCCCCGACTCGATCGACGGGGTCGGAGAGACCGAGGAGGTGGAGCGGCTCGAGCTCGCCTTCCTGCGCATGATGCGGCGCCTGGAAGCCGAGCGGCGGCGGGCCGGATCGGCGGCGCTCGCAGCCCAGGAGGAGGAGCGGGCGCGGGTGGCGCGCGACCTCCACGACGAGGTCAACCAATCGCTGACCGGGCTGCTGCTGCGGCTGGAGGCGGCCCGCGAGGCGGCGCCCCCCTCGCTGGAGCCGGAGCTGGCCGAGACCAAAGCGCTCGCCAACCAGGCGATGCGCGAGCTGCTCTCCCTCGCCCGTCAGCTCCGCCCCACGGCGCTCGACGACCTCGGGTTGGCGGCGGCGATCGCGGGCCTGGTCGACCGTCTCGGCGCAGGCGAGATCGAGACGACGATCGCGGTCGAGGGCGACTTCTCCGACCTCTCCGACGACGTCCAGCTGGTCGTCTACCGAGTTGCCCAGGAGGCGCTCTCCAACGCCGCCCGCCACTCCGGTGCCGCCCACGTCACGGTGGCGCTTCGCCGCGGTCCGGCCGGAGTCGAGCTGAGCGTCGCCGACGACGGCCGCGGCTTCGCCTTCGCCGAGTCCGAGCGCGGCCTCGGCATCGGCGGCATGCGCGAGCGCGCGCTGCTGGTCGGCGGCGACCTGACGATCGAGTCCCGCCCCGGCGCCGGCACCACGGTCCGCCTCCGCATCCCCACCGGTTGATGGGCCGAAAACCCGTCAGATAGTCAGGTTTCGGCCCATCAACGAGGATGTCCGCGTGAGTGTCCTGATCGCCGATGACCATGGGATCGTCCGCTCCGGGCTGCGGCTGCTGCTGGAGCGGCAACCGGACATCGAAGTGATCGCCGAGGCGGCCGACGGGGCCGACGGCGCGCGACCTTGCCGTCCGCGAGCGGCCCGACCTGGCGATCCTCGACGTGAAAATGCCGAACCTGACCGGCCTGCAGGCGACCCGCGAGATCAAGCGCCAGGCGCCCGAGGTGGCGGTCCTGATCCTCTCGATGCACGACGACGAGCGCTACCTCTTCGAGGCGTTGAAAGCGGGCGCCTCCGGCTACGTCCTGAAGGCCCAGGCCGACACCGACCTGCTGGCGGCGATCCGCGCGGTCGAGCGCGGCGAGCCCTTCCTCTCCCCGGAGGCCCAGCGGATGCTGATCAAAGACGTGCTCGCGCGCGGCTCCTCCGGCGAGGAGGAGCTGACCCCGCGCGAGGAGGAGATCGTCAAGCTCGTCGCCGAGGCCAACACGACCAGACAGATCGCCGAGCTGCTGCACCTCTCCGAGAAGACGGTCGAGAACCATCGCGCCAACGCGATGCGCAAGCTCGGCATGCGCGACCGGGTCGAGCTGGTCCGCTACGCGATCCGCCGCGGTCTCATCGAGCCCTGACGTTCACCAAAACCGACCGCTTCGGTAGGATTTCGTTTTGATGTTGTTCTCGACCAAAGCTGAGTACGGCGTGCGCCTGATGATCGAGCTCGGTCGTCAGCCTGGGTCGACCCCGATCTCGCTCAACTCGGTCGCCGAAGCGGAGCGCCTGCCGCTCTCCTATCTCGAGCACCTGGTCGCCAAGCTGCGCAAGGCGGGTCTGGTCACCTCGACCCGCGGCGCCCACGGCGGTTACCGCCTCGCCAAGCCGGCGGCGGAGATCACGATGGACTCGGTCGTCCAGGCGCTGGAAGGGCAGATCGCCCCGATGGAGTGCTTCCACGAGACCCCCGAGGGCCGCGTGCTCTGTTCGCACGAGGACAACTCGTCCGGCGGCGACTCGGCCGGCGGCTGCGCGACCAAGCTGCTCTGGACGCGGGTGCAGAACGGCGTCACCAAGGCGCTCGCCGGCACCACGCTGGCGGAGCTGGTCGAGTTCTCGGCGCCGCACCCGCAGCCCACGGCGGGGCGCAGCAAGGCCACCGTCGTCCGCGCCGCCTAGGCGCAGGGCCGAGTCGAGACCACCCCCGAACTTCCCGAAAGACCCCAGAAACGGAGCAAAATGGCTGAGCTGGAGATCCGCAACCTGCACGTCAAGATCGAGGAGAAGCAGATCCTCAAAGGTCTCGACCTCGATGTCGAGAAGGGCCGCGTCCATGCCCTGATGGGGCCGAACGGCTCCGGCAAGTCGACCCTCGCCAACGTGATCATGGGCCACCCCGCCTACGAGGTCACCGAGGGGACGATCACCTTCAAGGGCGAGGACATCACCGAGGCCGCCCCCGAGGACCGCTCGCAGGCGGGCCTCTTCATGGCCTTCCAGTACCCGGTCGCGATCCCCGGCGTCTCCGTCTCCAAGTACCTGCGGATGATCATCAACGCCCAGCGCGAGGCGCGCGGCGAGGACCAGATCAAGATCAAAGACTTCGCCCGCACCGCCCAGGAGGCGATGGAGTTGGCGAACATCCCCAAAGACTTCTCCAGCCGTTACCTGAACGACGGCTTCTCGGGCGGCGAGAAGAAGCGGATGGAGCTGCTGCAGCTGGCGCTGCTGAAGCCGGAGATCGCGGTGCTCGACGAGACCGACTCGGGCCTCGACATCGACGCGCTGCGGACCGTCGCCGACGGCGTCAACAAGTTCGCCGGCCCCGACATGGGCGTCCTCATCATCACCCACTACCAGCGGATCCTCAGCATGGTGAAACCGGACCAGGTCTCGATCATGTTCGAGGGCCGGATCGTCAAAGAAGGCGGCCCGGAGCTGGTCGGCGTGCTGGAGGAGAAGGGCTACGGCTGGATCCGCGAGGAACAAGAGGGGGCGGCGGTCCCCGCCTAGCGCGATGGAGCAGGCGACCGCAAACACCGCCACGGGCACGTTCCCGATCGAGCGGGTGCGGGAGCAGTTCCCGCTGCTCGAGCGGGAGGTGAACGGGGTCCCGGTCGCCTACCTCGACAGCGGCGCCGTCCTCGGAGCGGGTGCTCGCCTCGATCGAGGCGGTCGCCGACTACGAGCGCAACCACCACTCCAACGTCCACCGCGGCTCCCACACCCTCTCGGCCGAGGCGACCGCCGCCTACGAGGGGGCGCGCGACATCGTCGCCCGCCACATCGGCGCCGCCGACCGCCGCGAGGTCATCTTCGTCCGCAACGCGACCGAGGCGCTGAACCTCGTCGCCCGCGCCTGGGGCGACGCCAACGTCGGCCCCGGCGACCGGATCGTGATCACCGAGATGGAGCACCACTCGAACCTGGTGCCCTGGCAGCAGCTGGCCGAGCGGGTCGGCGCCGAGATCGACTGGGCGCCGATCGACGCCGACGGGCTGCTCGACCTCGACGCGCTCCGGAGGGCCTGCTCGAACGCGGCCCGAAGCTGCTCGCCGATCGCCCACGTCTCCAACGTCCTCGGCACCGAGAACCCGCTCGCCGAGATCTCGGCGATGGCCCACGAGGCGGGCGCGATCGTGGTCGCCGACGGCGCCCAGGCGGCGCCGAAGATGCCGCTCGACATGGCCGCGCTGGGGGTCGACTTCTACGCGATCACCGGCCACAAGCTCTACGCGCCGACCGGGATCGGGGCGCTCTGGGGCAAGCTCGACCTGCTGCGGGCGATGCCGCCCTTCCTCGGCGGCGGCTCGATGATCCGCAAGGTCTCGCGCGAGGGCACCACCTACGCCGACGTCCCGGCCCGCTTCGAGGCGGGCACCCCGGCGATCGCCCAGGCGATCGGGATGGGTGCCGCGCTCGAGTGGCTCGACGACGAGCTCGGCATGGAGGCGGTCCGCGACCACGAGCGGGCGATCGCCGACTACACCCTCGCCCGCCTCGCCGAGGTCCCCGGCCTGAAGGTCTTCGGTCCCCCCCGCGGCCCGGAGCGGCTCGGCCCGGTCTCCTTCGAGATCGACGGCATCCACGCCCACGACGTCTCCGAGATCCTCGACCGCCACGGCGTCGCCGTCCGCGCCGGCCACCACTGCGCCCAGGTGCTGATGGAGCGCCTCGGCGTCGCCGCCACCGCCCGCGCCAGCTTCGGCGTCTACACGACGACCGGCGAGATCGACCGCCTCGTCGACGGCCTCGAAGACGCCCGCCGGGTTTTCGGACTGTGACGCTCCGGGCCGTCCGGGCAGGGGCGTGCCACTGGGACGACCCAGGACCAAGGGGGTGGCGACGGCGCGGTTCCGCATGGCAGAGCCATGTGGGAGACGCAACGGTGACGCATCCGCGCCGCGTCCTGGGGCGTATCCAGGGGTGCGATTCCTGTCCGGACGGGCCCGTCGCTAGCCTCGAACCATGGACGAGCTCTACCGCGACCAGATCCTCGAGCACTACAAGCGGCCCCATAACTTCGGGGTCGTCGAGGGCGCCGACCTCGAGTTCGAGGACACCAACCCCTTCTGCGGCGACGAGCAGCACGTGACGATCAAGCTCGACGCCGAAGACAAGGTCAGCGAGGTCGCCTTCGAGGGCAAAGGCTGCGCGATCTCGACCGCCGCCACCTCGCTGCTCACCGACGAGCTGATCGGGATGAGCCGCGAAGAGCTGCTGCGGCTGCCCAAGGACTACGTGCTCGAGCTGCTCGGGATCGACATCTCGGCGACGCGGATGAAGTGCGCGATGCTCGGCCTGAAGATCGTCAAGTCCGCCGCCCTCGGCCAGCCGGCCGAATGGGAGGACGAGGGCGAGACCGGCAACCCGGCCGAAGCGGCAACCCTCTGACCTTTGTCGCCCTGTGGGCGACAAAGGTCAGAGGGTTGATCAGTCGGGCAGCTTGATCACGGCGAAGACGCCGGGGTCGGCGTTCGGCTCGGTGACCACGGCGAAGCGGCCGGCGGGGATGTCGACCGGGCCGAAGCAGACGTCTCCCCCGGCCGCCTTCACCTTCTCCACCGCGGCATCGGTGTCGGCGACGCCGAAGTAGACGAGCCAGTGGGCGGGGACCTCGGCCGGGAGCACCCCGGAGATGTCCATCATCCCGCCGACGTCCTTGCCGTCGAGCATCCACTCGACGTAGATCGCCGGGCCGGGGCCGCCGTCGGCGCGCTGCAGCTCGTGTTCGTCCGCCTCCCAGCCGAAGACCTCGCCGTAGAAGGCCTTGGCGCCCTCGACGTCGCGGGTGCCGAGCTCGTTCCAGGTGAGCGCGCCGGGGCCGTTCACCCGCTCGGCGCCGGCGAAGGTCCCCGGCTGCCAGATCCCGAAGACGGCCCCGCTCGGGTCAGCGAGATCGCCATCCTGCCGAGGTCCATCACGTCCATCGGCTCGGCGATCACGCTGCCGCCCGCCGCGGTCACCTTCGCCGTCGTCGCCGTCGCGTCCTCGACCGAGATGTAGGTGGTCCACATCTGCGGCTGCCCCGGCTGCATCGCCGGCATCAGCCCGGCGACGTCGTCGCCCTCGAAGGTGGCGCGGCGGTAGCCGCCCATCGCGGCCGAGTTCGGCACCTCCCCGGCCTCCCAGCCGAGCAGGTCCGCGTAGAAGGACACCGACGCGTCGATGTCGGCGCAGGAGAGGTCGACCCAGCAGGGCGTCCCCGGCGCGTAGCTCGTCACTTTGCTCATCGATGTCCTCCTACGGATCCTGGGTGGTCGAGGCTACGGGGCGTTTTCCCGGGTCTCGTCGGTCGGGGCCATCACCGCGAACATCGCCCCCTGCGGGTCCATCAGGATCGCCAGGCGGCCGACGCTGATGTCGACGGGGCCGTTCAGCAGCTGGCCGCCGGCGGCTTTCGTCGTCTCCGCCGCCGCGTCGGCGTCGGGCACGGTGAAGTAGACGAGCCAGTGGGCCGGGGCCTCGTCGGGAGCCATGCCGGTGATGTCGATCATGCCGCCGCGCACGTGCTCGCCGTCTTTCCAGACGTTGTAGGTGCCCATCCCCGGCATCTCCTGCTCTTCGACCGTCCAGCCGAAGACCTTGCCGTAGAACTCGCGGGCGGCAGGGACGTCGCGGGTGCCGAGTTCGTTCCAGCCGAAGCTGCCGTCCTCGTTGACCAGCTCGGCGCCGACGAAGGTGCCCGGCTCCCAGATCCCGCAGACGGCCCCGGTCGGGTCGGTGAAGACGGCCATCTTGCCCAGGCCCATCACGTCCATCGGCTCGACGATCACCGTGCCGCCGGCGTCGCGCACCTTGCCGAGCGTCGCGTCGGCGTCGGTGACCGAGACGTAGGTGGCCCAGACGCAGGGCTGGTCGTCTTGCATCTTCGGCGACACGCCGGCGACGTCGCTTGCCGTTCAGTTTCGCCCGGCGGTAACCGCCCAGTTCGGCCGAGTTCGGCAGCTCGGGGATCTCCCAGCCGAGCAGGTCCCGGTAGAAGCTCTCGGCCGCCGTCGATGTCAGGCGTGCCGCTCAGTTCGACCCAGCACGGGGTCCCCGGTTCGTAGCTGGTCCTCTCGCTCATCTCTTCCTCCTTGGATGGGGTTTCTCGATAAGACCACGCGGGGCGGCAAAAGTCATCGCCGGACTGGTGACAGGCGAGGCGCCCAACCTGTAAAATCCGACCACGTAAGTAGGTTTAAAGCCCACCTCGTCTCATTTGGGGCCCTGAGCCGCCCCGGGAAGCAGCATCCTCTTGACCGACACCGCAGGAACGACGATCTCAGTGTGCCCCGTGGCCGAGCTGCCGCCCGGCACGATGCGCCTGGTCGAGCACGAGGGGATGAAGATCGGCGTCTTCAACTGCGACGGCACGATCTACGCGATCGAGGACCGCTGCTCGCACGACGACGGCCCGCTCGCCGAGGGCGAGTTCGACCAGGCCACCTGCACCGTCGAGTGCCCGCGCCACGGCTCTCTTTTCGACCTGACCACCGGCAGGCCGAAGACGCTCCCCGCATTCAAGCCGGTGCAGACGTTCGCGACCGCCGTCGCGGACGACACCGTCACCCTGGAGGTCGCATAGAAGCATGGCTACGTCGCCCGAGGTAATCGCCGAGAAACAGTCGCTCGCCGGGATCAACTCCGACTACAAGGAGAAGTTCGGCTTCAACGATCCCGAGACCGGCTACGCCTACAAAGCGCCGAAGGGGCTGACGCGTGAGATCGTCGAAACGATCTCCGACTTCAAGGAAGAGCCGCAGTGGATGCGCGACTTCCGGCTGAAGGCGCTCGAAAACTTCGAACAGCGCCCGACCCCGAAATGGGGCGGTGACCTCGACCAGATCGACTTCGACGACATCCACTACTTCGTCCGCGCCTCGGACCAGAACTCGCGCGACTGGAGCGAAGTTCCGGACGACATCAAATACACCTTCGACCGGCTCGGGATCCCGGAGGCGGAGCGCAAATTCCTCTCCGGCGTCGGCGCCCAGTACGAGTCCGAGGTCGTCTACCACCAGGTGAACGAGAAGCTCGAGGCACAGGGCGTGATCTTCACCGACATGGACACCGCCCTGCGCGAGCACGAGGACCTGCTGCGCGAGTACTGGGCGACGGTGATCCCGCCCAACGACAACAAACTGGCGGCGCTGAACTCGGCGGTCTGGTCGGGCGGCTCGTTCGTCTACGTCCCCGCCGGGGTCAAGGTCGAGATGCCGCTGCAGGCCTACTTCCGGATCAACACCGAGAACATGGGCCAGTTCGAGCGCACGCTGATCATCGCCGAGGAGGGCGCCGACGTGCACTACATCGAGGGCTGCACGGCGCCGGTCTACTCGAGCGACTCGCTGCACTCGGCGGTGGTCGAGATCATCGCCAAGCCGAGCGCCCGCGTCCGCTATACGACGGTCCAGAACTGGTCGCAGAACGTCTTCAACCTCGTCACCAAGCGCGCCGTCGCCTACGAGAAGGCGACGATGGAGTGGGTCGACTGCAACCTCGGCTCGAAACTGACGATGAAGTACCCGTCGATCTACCTGATGGGCGAGGAAGCCCACGGCGAGATCCTCTCGATCGCCTTCGCCGGCGCCGGCCAGCACCAGGACGCGGGCGGCAAGATCATCCACGCGGCGCCGCGCACCTCCTCCTCGATCTTCTCCAAGTCGATCTCCAAGGACGGCGGCCGGGCGACCTACCGCGGGCTGATGGAAATCGCCGACGGGGCGAAGCGAAAGCCGCTCGAAGGTGGTCTGCGACGCGCTGCTCCTCGACGAGGACTCGCGCTCCGACACCTACCCGACGATCCGCATCGACGAGAACGACGCCGACGTCGGCCACGAGGCCACGGTCTCGAAGATCGGCGACGAGCAGCTCTTCTACCTCCAGAGCCGCGGGCTCGACGAGGCGGAGGCCTCGAAGATGATCGTCAACGGCTTCATCGAGCCGGTCACCAAGGAGCTGCCGATGGAGTACGCGGTCGAGCTCAACCGGCTGATCGAGCTGCAGATGGAGGGCTCCATTGGCTGAGCTCGCGACCGAGCCGGCCTGGCTGGAGGAGCGGCGGCAGCGGGGCGCCGCCCTGGTCGAGACCCTCCCCCTCCCCGACCACCGGTCGAAGGGCTGGGAATTCACCGACCTGGCGGGCCTCGACCTCGGCTCCTACACCGCCGCCGATGCGGCGGTCGAGGTGAGCGGTGGCGAGGGCGCGACGGTCGTCTCGCTGGCCGAGGCGGTCGAGTCGCACGCCGAGCTGCTGGAGGGAGCGTTCGGGTCCCTGGTACCGATCGAGGACCCGTTCGTGGCCCGCAACGAGGCCGACTGGCGCGACGGCGTGCTGGTGCACGTCCCGCGCGGGGTGAAGCTGACCGAGCCGGTGCGGATCGAGGTCCCGATCGAGGCGAACGGCTCGGCGGTCAGCTGGCGCACCCTGATCGTGCTCGAGGAGGGCGCCGAGGCGGAGGTCTGGGAGCACTGGTCCTCGCCCGACGACGAGGTCGACGCGCTGCTCAACTCGGTGGTCGAGCTCTCCGTCGGCCAGGCCGCGACGCTGCGCTACATCAACACCCAGGACATCTCCGAGAAGGCCTGGATCTTCGCCACCCAGCGCGCCCAGGTGGAGCGCGACGCCCGGCTCGACTGGGCGGCGCTCGGCTTCGGCTCGGCCAACGGCAAGGTGCGGATGGACACCAAACTGGCGGGTCCCGGCTCCGAGGCGCGGGTGACCGGCGGCTACGCCGGCGGTCCCGGCCAGCACCTCGACTACGACACGACGCAGGAGCACGCGGCACCGAACACCAACTCCGACCTCGCCTTCCGCGGCGTCCTCGCGAAGGGTTCGACGGCAGTTTGGCGCGGGATGATCAAGGTCGATCCCGGCGCCCAACAGACCGACGCCTTCCAGGAGAGCCGCAACCTGCTGCTCTCGCCGGAGGCCCACGCCGACGCGATCCCCGGCCTCGAGATCCTCGCCGACGACGTCCGCTGCACCCACGCCGCGGCGATCGCCCAGGTCGACAAGGACCAACTCTTCTACCTCACCTCCCGTGGCCTCTCCGAGGCCGACGCCAAGTCCCTGGTGATCGAAGGCTTCCTCGAGGCGCTGGTCGAACGGCTCGCCGAGGGCCCGGTCCGCGACGAGATCTCCGCCGCGCTCGAGTCCCGCCTCGCCGAAATCCTCTAGCGACCGCCGCCCTTGCCAGTCTGTTTGTGGGCGGCGGGTTTCGGCGGCTTCAGGGTCACAGCGACTTTGGCCCCGACGGAGAGTTTCGCGCCGGCCTTGCTGCCCTGCCTGGAGACTTTGCCCGATTTCGACGTCGCCCCAGCGAGCTTCTTGACCGTGCCGAGCTTGCACTTCGCCTTTTCCAGGGCGGCCTTTGCGGCTTTCAGCTTCTTCCCTTTCAGGTTCGGGACGACGCAGTGCTGGACCGGCACCGTTTTTTTCAGGATCGGCGTCGGGGCGACGTAGGTGTAGCCCGGCCCGGTCGCCGTCCCCGCCACGGTGGTCACCGAGACCGGCACCGTCGCGGCGGTCCCGCTCGCCGGGGCCACCGCGGTGATCTGCGTTTCGGAGTCGGAGGTGACGGTCGCCGGCGTGCTGCCGAAGCTGACCGCGGTCGCGCCCTCCAAGTCGGTGCCGGTGATCGTCACCGCGGTCCCGCCTGCGGTTGGGCCAGAGGCCACGCTCAGCGCGCCGACCGTCGGCACCGGCTGGATTTCGGCGTTGAAGCCCGCCAGTTCCAGGAAGGATCCTTCGGCGGAAGACTGTCCACTTTCTGGCGGTTCGGTCTCCCATTCGGCATACCGCCCGACTTCCCGGAACCCCACCGAGGCCGTTTCGCTCGTGGTCAAACCGATCGTCTGTCCAGTCGTTATCGGCAGCGAGGTGGGGTAGCTCTGGACCCCCAGGTTTGGAACGGCAGTCACCGGCGCGCTCAGTTTGCCGAAGATGAATTCCACCGCGCTGATGCCGACACGGTTCGCCGTGCGAAGGCGGTACGTGCCCGCGGTCGAGCCGCCGATCACGCTGAAGCGCACGATCGCGCCGGTGACCGGCGAGGTCAGGTTCGTGCCCGTCCCGACCAGTTCGTCGTTGACGTACGTGCAGGTGGGAGCACCGCATTCGAACGATTCCCATCCGATGCCGGTGAGGTTCGGGCCGACGACGACGTTGGCGGCGCCGGCATTGGCGCAGAGGCTGAGCAGCGCCACAAAAAGGGCGACGACGGGCAAGGTGCGAAATACGAGTTTCACTTGTTCTCCTGGTGGCGGGTCCGGATCGGCCGCTCAATCTGCCAAAAGGATCAACTCGTGTCAATACTCAATATTCCATCGGCCAAACGGTCAGCGGCTTCCCTCGTCCTCTTCGCGTTCGCGGCGGTTGGCGGCGCGGGTCGACCAGACGATCCCGGCGATCACGATGATCACCGGGAGCACGTAGAAGACCCAGAGCCAGTGGCCGATGTGGGCCGCCGGCACCAGGGTGGCTGAGAGCGCCTCGGTCATCCGTTCCCGGCCGAGAGCAGGTAGAGGCCGAAGCAGGTGAAGGCGACCATCACCGCCAGCATCCAGTATTGGCTGCGGGTGGCGCGGCGTGGGTCCGGCCAGATCGAGAGGGCCCGATCGTGGGCCAGAGTCAGCCCGAGGACGTGGCCGCAGACCAGCGCCGCGACCTGGACGTACCAGATGGTCTGCGAGCTGAGGAGGGCGAAGTCGATGCCAACTTCGGCGGTGCCGAAGAGGTCGGTGTGCCCGGTGCCCAGGGGGTCCGAGGGCAGGTAGGTGAACTGGGCCTGCTCTTGGAAGACGAAGAGGCTGAAGTAGTGGGCGATCAGGTAGGCGAGCGCGATCGGGATCAGGGTGTGGGCGAAGGCGGTCCGCAGGCGGGTCAATGACGGCGCCCCGGGGATGGTCCGCATGCCGCGCACACCAAGCTCGTAGACGAGCGCCACCCCGGCGAAGCAGAGGACCATGAAGATCGTGTTCGCGAGGCGCAGGCTCGCGGTCGGGCCGAAGCCGACTTCGCCCAGCCATTCGAAGACCTTTTCGATCGCCCCCTTGAAGGCGCCCTCCTGGGCGCCGTCGAAGCTGGTCGAGGCGATCGAGGCGATCACCACCGCGGCCGAGCCGGGGACCCGGGCCCAGGAGGTCGCCGCGGCGAGGGGGCGGCGGCGGCCGAACTTGCCGTCGCGGACGCCGAGGAAGCCGAGCTGGGAGAACATCCCGAAGTAGACCGAGAAGATCTCCCCGGTCGCGCACCACTTCTCGACCCCGAAGAGGGCCATCATCGCCAGCGTGTAGACGCTGTAAACGCAGGCGGCGACAGCGCAGGAGTGCGGGTCGAGGCCGACCGCGACGCCGCCGGTGGCCCCGTAGACGACCTCCAGCCAGACCACGGCGAGGAGGCCGATCGCGGCGGGCCAGCGTCCCAGCCGCTCCGGGTAGGCGAGCTTCCGCGGCCGCTCCACCCCGGCCGCCGCGAGCGCGGCGCCCACGGCACGGCCGACCGCCCGCCACGGGTTGAAGGGCCGGAAGACGTCGCCGAAGATCGCCGAGAGGAACGGGAACCCGAGCCAGCAGGTGACGAAGAGGAAGGTGAGGGCGAAGTTCCGATCGGGGGCTTCGGTGCCGTGCAGGCCCGTATAGATCGCGGCCCCCAGCAGGAGGACGCCGATCGCCCCGCAGAGCGCCTGGACCGGCGCCCCGAGCAGGGCGCGGGAGAATCCCGCGCCGCCCAGGGGCCGCCAGTGCTGGTCCTCGAAGATCGGCCGTCGCCAGGCCGCCGAGAGGGCGAAGAAGGAGACGATCAGGACGAGCGAGGCCGCCCAGGCGAAGAGCCAGGCAGGAATCGGGAGATCCTGCCTGGCCACCAGGGCGTGCCCGAACGGGAGCGCCAGTTGGATGTTCACGGTTCGACCGTCAGCTCGATGATCTGTTCCTTGCGGTCCTCCAGCTCGGCCTCGAAGACCCCTTCGAGCGTCGCCGGCAGGTCATAGGTGACCGTGCCGCCGCCCTTCGGGACCTCCTTCGGGATGTCGTATCCGTGCAGGTGCACCTCTTCTTCGAAGGGGACTTCGACCTTGAAATGGATCTGGTCACCCTTGTGGTAGGTGAGGTCGGCGATGCCGCCCACCGGGTGGCCTTCCTTGTTCACGACGATCGTCGGCACCTTGCCGGCGTCGGTGCTGCTGCTCGAGTCGTCGCTGCCGCCGCTGCTGAGGACGATCAGCAGGACGACCGCGACGACGACCGCGAGTCCACCCACGATGGCGGTGTTCCGGTTCATACGTAGCTCCTTGTGCTCGGGCGCACACGCCGTGGCGGGCGCGCGCGGGCGACCGCCGCCGGATCCCGGCAGCGGCCGTCGATCAGCGGGTCAGAGCAGCGCCGGCGGCGGGCGGCGGGCGAGGCCGAAGGCGATCAGGAGCCCGCCCCCGGGAGCCCACGAGGCCGGGCGCGTCGCCGGGCGCCTGCCCGGCTCACGGCGGACCGGCCGGCGCCGCGCCGCGGCGATGCGGCGTGAGAGCCGCTCGATCGCCTGCTCGCCCGGGAAGCGCCCGAGCAGCAGGAAGGCCACCAGTACCAACAGCGGTACGGCGGGCAGGACGAAGGCACCGAACACGTTGAGCATGCGCGGGCCAGGATAACGTCAGGAAAGTGAGACCCGCCGACGCGACGATCGCCGCCCCCGACCTCCCCACCGGCCTCACCTGGATCGGTGCTGAACCGGAGTCGATGCCCGCCCTCACTGCGGCCGGCCCGGCGATCGTGCACTTCTTCGACTTCGCCCAGCTGAACAGCGTCAGGACCCTCCCCTACCTGCGTGAGTGGAACCGCCGCTACCGCGAGGCGGGCCTGCGGGTGATCGGCGTGCAGTCTCCGCGCTTCCCCTTCGGTGCCGACCCGGAGACCGTCGCCGCCAGGCTGGCCCGCCTCGGGGTCGACTTCCCGGTCGCGATCGACACCGAGCGGGAGCTCTGGCAGAGCTACGGCCTCGAAGGCTGGCCCAGTCTCTTCCTCTGGTCGATGGGTGGCGCGCTCGCCTGGTTCCACTTCGGCGAGGGCGAGTACCTGGAGACCGAGCTGGCGATCCAGGAAGAGCTGCGCGAGGGCGACGCGCTGCGCTCGCTGCCCGAGCTGATGCCGCCGCTGCGCCCCGAGGACGCGCCCGGGGCGCGGGTGATGGCGCCGAGCGCCGAGGTCTTCCCCGGCGGCGACTGGGAGCATCCCTGGGTCGCGGGCGAGGAGGCCGACGAGCTGGCCGTGGAATACGAGGCCGGCGGCGCCTGGGCGACCGTGGAGGGTGCCGGCAGCCTCTTCGTCGGCATCGACGGCGAAGAGGCGCGGCCGTTCGAGATCACCGACGCGGGCGTCTACCAGGTGGCCGAGCACGAGCGCCACGGCGCCCACACGGTCACCCTCCGGCCCGATCCCGACATGCGGGTATGGTCGGTGAGCTTCGACCCCGGCCTGCCCTGACCGTCGATCCTGAGGAGGACCAATGATCACCAAGCTCGACTTCATCGGCGTTCCTTCGACCGACAGCGAGCGCAGCCGCGCCTTCTACGTCGACACCCTCGGGCTGCGCCCGGACCCGAACGCGCGCTTCGAGTTCTGGGTCGGCGAGACCTGCTTCGGGATCTGGGAGCCCGGCCGGCTGGGGATGGAGTTCACGCCGCAGAAAAACGCCCACCCGGCGCTCCACGTGGAGGACGTCCCGGCGTCCCGCACCGAGCTCGAGGCGAAGGGCGTCGAGTTCCTCGGCGAGACCCTCGACACCGGCGTCTGCCACATGGCGCTCTTCGCCGACCCGGACGGCAACGACCTGATGCTGCACCACCGCTACGCGCCGCTCGAGCAGGGTCACAGCAACGAGGGCGAGCGCGACGCCTCCTGAGGCGCCGCGTCGCTAGGCGCTCGCCGCGGGGGCGGGCGGGCGGATCTCCTTCGGCAGCATGAAGCGGACGTCCTCGTGGACGGTCCGCAGCTCGCCGACGTCCTCGGCGCCACGCTCGCGGAAGAAGGCGACCAGGCTCTCGACCAGCTCCTCGGGGGCGCTGGCGCCAGAGGTGATGCCGACCGTGTCGACGCCCTCCAGCCAGGCCTCGTCGACCTGGGTGTGATTGTCGATCAGGTGGGAGGCGGCGCCGTGTTCGCGCGCCACCTCGACCAGGCGGTTGGAGTTGGACGAGTTGGTCGAGCCGATCACCAGGACCAGGTCGCACTCGCGCGCCAGCTGCTTGACCGCGATCTGGCGGTTGGTGGTCGCGTAGCAGATGTCGTCGGACTTGCTCGAGACGATCGAGGGGAACTTGGCGCGCAGGGCGGCGATCACCTCGGCGGTCTCATCGACCGAGAGCGTCGTCTGGGTGATGAAGGCGACCTTCTCCGGGTCGGGCACCTCGAGCGACTCGACCTCGGCGGCGGTTTCGATCAGGACGATCGAGTCGGGCGCCTCGCCCATCGTCCCTTCGACCTCCTCGTGGCCGGCGTGGCCGATCATCACCATCGTGTAGCCCTGGGCGGCGAAACGGCGGGCCGAGACGTGGACCTTGGTGACCAGCGGGCAGGTCGCGTCGATCGTGTTCAGGTTGCGGGAGGCGGCGTTCTCGTGCACCGCCGGGGCCACCCCATGAGCGGAGAAGACGACCATCGCGCCCTCCGGTACCTCGGTCTCCTGGTCGACGAAGATCGCGCCGCGCTTGGCCAGCTCCTCGACCACGTGCTTGTTGTGGACGATCTCCTTGCGCACGTAGACGGGGGCGCCGTGGACCTCGAGCGCGCGCTCGACCGTCTGCACGGCGCGATCGACCCCGGCGCAGTAGCCGCGCGGGGCGGCGAGCAGGACCTTCCGCGGGCCCGCGGTGGCAGTGCTTGACATCTCTCCAGGGTACCGGTGGCGCGCTTGCGGCCCCGCCCCAGGGTTTGTCCGCGAGCCACATCGGGGATAGCCTGAGCGGCGATGAGCACGCAGGGACGCCACCTCGACCGACTGACGGCCGTCGATGCCTCGTTCTTGACCAACGAGAGCACCTCGAGCCACATGCACGTCGGCGCGATCCTGATCTTCGAGGGGCCGCCGCCCCGCTACGTCGACCTGGTCGAGCACATCCGCGGCCGTCTCCACCTGGTGCCGCGTTTCCGCCAGCGCCTGGTGGTGCCGCCGCTGGAGGCCGGGCGCCCGCTCTGGGCCGACGACGTCAACTTCAACCTCAGCTACCACATCCGCCACACCGCGCTGCCCGAGCCGGGCGGCGAGGCACAGCTGAAACGGCTCGCCGGAAGGGTCTTCTCGCAGCAGCTCGACCGCTCGAAGCCGCTCTGGGAGCTGTGGCTGGTGCAGGGGCTGGAGCGCGACCGCTTCGCGATCCTGACCAAGACCCACCACGCGATGGTCGACGGCATCTCCGGCGTCGACATCGGCACGGTGCTGTTCGACCTCGAGCGGGTGCCGGAACCGGCGGCGGTCGAAGACGCATGGGTGCCGCAGAAGTCGCCGAGCACGGCGGAGCTGGTCGGGCGCGGGCTCGGCGACGCGGTCGGGCTGCCGGTCAAGATCGTCGAGCAGGCGATCGCCGCGGTGCGCCACCCGGAGAGCGCCGCCCGCAAGGCGGTCGAGGGACTCGAGGCGGTGAGCGCGGTGCTCAGCCAGTTCGCCGACCCGGCCCCGGACGTGCCGCTGAACCAGCCGATCGGGCCGCACCGGCGCTACGTCTGGGCGCGCTCGGAGCTGGCGACCTTCAAACGGATCAAGGACGGCCTCGGCGGCACCGTCAACGACGTCGTCCTGGCGGTGGTGACCGGCTCGATCCGCAACTGGCTGCATTCCCGCGGGGTGCGCACCGAGGGGCTCGAGCTGCGGGCGCTGGTGCCGGTCTCGATCCGGGCCGAGGATGAGCACGGCAACCTCGGCAACCGGATCACGCTGATGCGCGGGCCGCTGCCGGTCTACATCGAGGACCCGGTCCGCCGCCTCCACACGATCAGCGCGGAGATGGCCGGGCTGAAGGAGTCGAAACAGGCGCTGGGCGCGGAAATGATCTCCCGCTTCAACGACTTCGCCCCGCCGACGCTGCTCGCCCAGGCCTCGCGGATCAACTTCTCGACCCGCCTCTTCAACCTCCTGGTCACCAACGTGCCGGGGCCGCAGGTTCCCCTCTACGTGCTGGGACGGGAACTGGAAGAGGTCTTCCCGGTCGCCTTCCTGCCGCAGAACCACGCGCTCGCGGTGGCGATCATGAGCTACCACGGCAAAATCGGCTTCGGCCTGCTCGCCGACTACGACTCGATGGAGGACATCGAACTCCTCGGCGCGGGGATCACCGAATCGCTGGCCGAGCTCGAGGAGGCCGCCGGCGAGTCAGCCGCCGCGGCCTAGCGCGGCCCGCCGCCGGCCGGGAGTGCGGGCGGGCTACCCTCTGTAGATGGGTCTCCTGCTCGTCCTGCTGTTCATCGTCGTCCCGATCGCCGAGCTCTACGTGATCATCCAGGTGGGTGAGGCGATCGGCGTCTGGCCGACGCTCCTGCTCCTCCTGCTCGATGCGATCGTCGGCTCCTGGCTGCTCAAACACGAGGGCCGTGCCGCCTGGCGCCGCTTCAACGAAGCGCTGGCCGAAAAACGCATCCCGGCGGCGGAGGTCGCCGACGGCTTCCTCGTCATACTCGGCGGCGCCCTCCTGATCGCCCCCGGCTTCATCACCGACATCTTCGGCATCCTCTTCCTGATCCCACCGACCCGGGCGCTGGCGCGGAAGCTGCTGCGCCGCTGGACCGTCGGCCGCGTCGCCATCGTCGGCTTCCCCGGCGCCGCGATGGGCGGCTTCGGCCGCCGGCCGGGAAGCGACGGCCCGGGCGGTAACGGCCCGAAACGCTCCTACGACTACGACGTCGAGGCAGAAGAGGTCACTGAGGACCCCGACACCGACCACCGCCTGCCGCCCGCCTCGGACTGACGACTGGCGACTTGACCCCACTGGGGCGTGGTCAAGTCGCCACTCGGCCGCTGCTAAGCGCTGACCCAGGTGCGGGCGTCGGCCTCGTGCTTGGGGTCGAAGAGTTTCACCTCGACCGGGATCACCTTCGCCAGGCCCGGGAACAGTTGGCGGATGAAAAAGTTCGCCTCGGCGACGACGGCGACGCGGCGCCAGTCCTTGCTGTGGCCGAGATCGAGCTCGGGGTCCTTGCGCGCGGCTTCGAAGCGGCCTTTCAGCGAGCCGAGATCGAACCCGTTCGCTCCGACCAACAGCAGCCGCACCTCACCGGAGGCCGCCGCCTGCTTCAGCGCCGGCGCCAGCATGTCGGCGTAGTCGGCCTCCGTCATCTCCCCGGTGACCTGGAAGCCGATCACCCCGTCCGGCATGTCCTCGATCGCCTCGATCACCCGCGTCACGCTACCGATCGGCGGGTCAATCAGGTGCGGAGCACCGGTGATGGCGGGGTCGCCGCCCGGAAGGCACGCCGGCAGCGAGGTCGAAGCGCGAGCCCTACTTGACGCCTACCTGAAAGATCCGAATTGAGCAGACAACTTCAAGGGCCTTCTACGAAGGCGCCACCGCAGTCGGGGCAGACACCACCGCCCCCGTGAGGCGACGGAGATAGGCATCGCGCGCACAGGTACCTCTTGGGTATCTCGTATCCGAAAAACAGCACGGCAAGGTCCTCGTCCGGCGCCGAACCCGAGCGAAGCTCGCGACGGGCCTCTTGCACCGCTTCGATGAAGCGTGCCCGGCCATCAGGCGTGCCCGTAGTGGCGTCGTCCTGGAACCTCCGAAACTTTGCAATGACGGCCGGTGATGCGTGCATGGCAATTCTCGATAACGCCGAGGCGTACCGGTTCTGGGCCATCTGCCCCCACCGTTTGCCACCTCAACAATTGCGGCGGCAGCGTCATTCAAGGCGTCAACGAGAAGCCGCTCTCTCTGTGCCTTCTTCTCATTGCGCCGTGCGAGCAGACCACCTAGAAACACGCCTAACAGGCCAACTCCGATGGTTACGGCGATCTCCACGGTTTGAACGTACCGCCTCCCAAGAAAAGGTCAGGCCCAAGGGAGAGTGATTTGACTGCGGACTATTGCCCTCCCGTGGGGACGCCGTGGGGACGGGATGGGGCTAAAAACTGACCCCCTATGACCCCGGAACCCGTACCTAGAAGCCGAGGGCGAACTTGGCGTCCTCGGTCATCATTTCCGGGGACCAGGAGGGGTCGAAGACCATCTTCGGGTGGACCGCGGAGACGCCGGGCAGGTCGCCGACGAACTCTTTCATCTGCTCGGAGACCTGGGGGCCGATCGGGCAGGCGGGGGTGGTCAGGGTGAAGGTGACGTAGACGTCCTCCTGCTCGATCGCGACGTCGTAGACGAGGCCGAGCGAGACGAAGTCGAGACCCAGCTCGGGGTCGATGACCTCCTCGAGCGCCTCGTAGACGTCTTCCTCGGTGACCGTTTCGGGATGGGTGACCGGGGCGTCCGCGGGCTGCGCGTCGCTGACGGTCGGCTGGTCGGTGACTGGCTGCTCGTTATCTGCCATGGCCAGATGGTACCCGGGTCAGGCGGCCGGCCCGGGTGGCAGGGGCGGCTTCGGGGCGCCCTCGCCCAGCGGCGCGAGGGAGCGCTGCCAGTAGCCGACGTCGCGCCAGCCGCCTTCCTTCCAACCGATGTCGCGCAGGGAGCCGATCGGCTCGAAGCCCATGCTCTCGTGGAGACCGATCGAGGCCGGGTTCGGCAGCGTGATCCCGGCGACGGCGATGCGGAAGCCCTGGGCGGCGAGGCGCGCGAAGAGCTCGGTGTAGAGGGCGCGGCCGATGCCCTTTCCGTGGTGGACCGCGTCGACGTAGACCGAGGCCTCCACCGACCAGTCGTAGGCGGCGCGATCGGCCCAGCGGCAGGCGTAGGCGTAGCCGAGCACCTCTCCCCCCTCCTCGGCGACGAGGAACTGGTGTGCGGCCGCGTACTTGGCGATCCGCCGGGCGAACTCGGCCGCGTCGGGCGGGACGAGCTCGAAGGAGATCGGCGTCGCTTCAACGCTGGGCGCGTAGATCGCCGCGCAGGCGGCGGCGTCGCGGGCGGGATCGGCGGGGCGGATCGTCATCGGCAGGTCGCTCACAATAGGCTGCCGCCGATGAGCAGGGAACCGGGCAAGGTGCTGCGCCGCTCGATCGGCATCGTCTTCGCCGACGGGGGCCTCTTGACGCTGAGCGGCACCGCCTCCGCCGACGGTGGCGGCCATGGCGACGAGCCGCTGCTGGCGGTACTTTGCGACCCCGACGCGGCGCCGCTGGTCTTCGAGGAGGCGCTGCTCTCGACCGAATATGGCGAGGACGGGGTGCAGCGGCGGGTGACTGTGGAGCTGTGGCTGGACGCCGAGGACGGCCGGCCGCTGCGCGGCGCCGGCACGCTGATCAGCTCGGTCGTCGCCGCGGCGGACGGGCTGGAGACGCGGATCGCCTTCTTCCGCTGGTCGGTCGAGGGGCGCGAGGGCCTCGGCCATTACGAGATCGCCCGGGCGCGTGGCTGAGGCAGGGGCAGGCGCGGCGGGCGGGGTCTCCGGCGCGGCGATCGAGGCGGTCGTCTCCGACTTTGGCGGCGTGCTGACCACGCCGCTGATGGGCTCCTTCATGGCCCTCCAGGACGCGCACGGGGTGAGCGTCGAGAACTTCGGCGAGGCGATGCGCGCGGCCGCCACCGAGGAAGGTGGCGAGATCCCGCTCTTCAAGCTCGAGCGGGGTGAGATCACCGAACCGGAATTCCTCGAGATCCTCCGCGGCAAGCTCGAGCCGCTGCTCGGCCACCGGCCCGAGCTGCACCGCTTCCGTGAGGTCTTCTTCGATGCGCTCGACCCGAACGAGCCGATGATCGACCTGATGCGCGAGTGCAAGCGCAGTGGCCGGCGGATGGCGATGCTGACCAACAACGTGCAGGAGTGGGAGCCGCTCTGGCGGACGATGCTGCCGGTCGACGAGATCTTCGAGCTGGTGATCGACTCCGGCTGGGTCGGCTACCGCAAGCCCGAGCGGCAGATCTACGAGATCACCCTGGAGCGGCTGGGGCTGCCCGCCTCGGCCTGCCTCTTCGTCGACGACCTCGAGGTCAACTGCGAGGCGGCGCGGGAGCTCGGCTTCACCGCCGTGCAGTACCGCGAGCCCGAGCAGGCGATCGCCGAGGTCCGCGCGGTCCTCGCCTAGCCCTGCTGTTGATGGGCCGAAAACCGGACTATCTGACGGGTTTTAGGCCCATCAACACCTAGCCCTGCTCGGCGGGCGCGGCGACCGGCACCTGCGGGCGCTCGCGCCAGCGGCGCGCGAACGGCAGGCGCCAGCTGTGCGGGGCGATCAGGCCGCCGATCTCGGTTGGCCCCCACGATCCCGGCGGATACGGTTTGACCGCCGGCGGGTCCTCCAGCAGCGGCGCCGAGACTTCCCACAGCCGCTCCATGTCGCGGGCGCTGGTGAAGAGCGTGTGGTCGCCGGCCATCGCGTCGCGGATCAGCCGCTCGTAGGCCTCAAGGGTGTCGTCGCGGTAGTCGGTTTCCTCGAGTGAGAACTGCATGCTCGCCTTGTCGAGCACCATCCCCATCCCCGGCCGCTTGCCGTAGAAGGAGAGCGAGACGCGCGAGGACTCGTCGAGGTCGAAGGTGAGGTGGTCGGGGCCGTAGCGACCGACTCGCGAGTGGGCCGGGAACATCGACTGCGGCGGCTCACGGAAGGCGATCGAGATGATCCGCGCCCCTTCCCCCATCCGCTTGCCGGTGCGCAGGTAGAAGGGCACGCCGCTCCAGCGCCAGTTGTCGAGTTCGCATTTGAGCGCGACGAAGGTCTCGGTGCTGGAGTTCGGGGCCACCCCGGGTTCGTCGGTATAGCCCTCATACTGCCCGCGCACCACCTCGTCGGGCTTGAGCGGCAGGAGACTGCGGAAGACCTTGTTCTTCTCCTCGGTGATCGGCAGCGAGGCCAGCGCGGTCGGCGGCTCCATCGCGACGAACGCGAGGATCTGCATCAGGTGCGTGACGACCATGTCGCGGAAGGCACCCGTTTTCTCGTAGAAATTCGCCCGCGAGCCGACGCCTAGCGTCTCCGGCACGTCGATCTGGATGTGGTCGATGTGGTCGCGGTTCCAGATCGGCTCGAAGAGGCCGTTGGCGAAGCGCAGGGCGAGGATGTTCTGCGCCGCCTCCTTGCCGAGGAAGTGGTCGATGCGGAAGATCTGCTCCTCGCGCAGCACCGCGTGGAGGGTGTCGTTCAGGTCCTGTGCGCTTTTCAGGTCGGTTCCGAACGGCTTCTCCATGATCACGCGCGAGTTCTTGGTGAGATCGGCGGCCGAGAGCATGTGGATGACTTCGGTGGCAGCCGCCGGCGGCACGCTGAGGTAGTGGAGGAGGTGGGTGTCGGGGCCGAGCAGGTCGACCTCATGATCGACCGCGGCCTTCAGTGCCTCGGGGCCCGCGCCGACCGGGACGTAGACGATGCGGCGGGAGAATTCGCGCCAGACCTCCTCGGAGAAATCGTGGCGGGCGAACTCCTCGCAGGCGTCGTGGACGATCTCGCGGAATTCCTCGTTGTCGATCTCCTCGATCGAGGTGCCGAGCACGCGGAATTCCGGCATCAGCTCCGACTGGAAGAGGCGCAGCATCCCCGGCAGGAGCTTGCGCTTGGCGAGGTCGCCGGTGGCACCGAAGATGACGATCAGGTGGGACGGCAGCGGCTGGACGACGCGGGCGTCCATTTCTTCGGTGATGTGCTGCTGTTTCTCGCGGTGGTCAACGGGGACCCCGTTGTGATTTCCGTCGGTCATCGACCCAGAGTAGCCATCGTCTCCCTCGGGTCGTGACCGTTTTGTTGGCGACGCGGCACGGCTCGAATAGATTGGCGCGCTTCTTGGACAACTTCGGCGCTCCCAACGCAGCGAACGCCCCCAGCGACTGGCGCGGCCACGTGATCGTCTGCGGCCTCGAGGGGGTCGGACTGCGCACGGTGGAGCAGCTGCGCTCGACCGGGGTATCGGTCGTCGTCGTCGATGACGACGCGGCGGCGCCTCACTCATCGACGGTCGAGGGCTGGGGCGTCCCCTACATCCCCGCCGGAGGCAGCCTCGAGGGGCAGCTGCGGAGGGCCGGGCTGCCCGGGGCGCGGGCCGTCGTCTGCACCTCGGACAGCGACCTGCGCAACGTCGAGACGGCGCTCGTCTCCCGCGACCTGCGCGCCGACATCGACGTCGTCGCCCACCTCGACAACCCGACCGTCGGCCGGGCTGTGGAAGAGGCGACCGGGACCGGCTCGGCGCTCGACGTCGCCGGGCTCTTCGCCCCCGCGGTCGTCGATGCCTGCATGTACCGGAGCTCGCACGACGTGGTGCTGGGCGGCGAGCGCTTCGTCGCCGCCGAGGTCGGGGTCGGCGGCGAGGGGACGCTGCGCGAGCTCTTCGGCGACCTGGTCCCGGTCGGGGTGGTGCGGCCGGACGGCGAGCTGGTCGTCTGCCCAGGACGCGACCTCGGTGTCGTCCCCGGCGACCGGGTGACGCTGCTCGGCAAGCCCGACGAACTTGCCGAGGCGGAGTTCTCGCGGGTGGCGGAGCCGGAGCGGGCGCCACATCAGGGCGGCGGCGCCGCGCGGCAGTTCCTGCGCCGGACCAGCCGCTCCCTCGCCCAGGGCACCGACCGCGCCGTCGCGATCACCTTGGTGCTCTCGCTGGCGATGCTGGTGATCGCGACGATCGTGCTGCGGATCGGCTACCACCAGGAGGACGGCAGCCACCTCTCGCTGATCCAGTCCGTCTACTTCACGATCGAGACCTTCGCCACGGTCGGCTTCGGCGACTTCTCCTTCGCTCACCAGTCGACCGGCATGCAGGTCTTCGGCATCCTCCTGATCATCGCCGGGGTCACCCTCAGCACCGTGATCCTGGCGCTGATCACCAACGCCCTGGTCAGCCGGCGGATCGAGCAGTCGCTCGGCCAGGGGAGCATCCGCGGGATGGACGGCCACGTGGTGCTGGTCGGCCTCGGCGCGGTCGGTCTACGGGTGCTGGAGGGGCTCCGGCGACAGGGGCGCGACGTGGTCGTGGTCGAGCGCGACGAGTCGAACCGCTACATCCAGCACGCACGCGGACTGGGCGCCCCGGTCGTCCACGGCGACGCGACCCTGGGACAGACGCTGCGCTCGGTCAACCTGGCGCAGGCGGGCGCGGTGGCGATCCTGACCAGCGACGACTTGGTCAACCTGGAGACCGGCCTCGCGGTCCGCGACGAGCTCGCGGCCCGCTGGGGCGAGGTCCCGGTAGTCCTGCGCGTCTTCGACCGCGCCCTCGGCAGCCGCCTGCAGCAGACCTTCAACTTCAACCACGTCTGGTCGACGGCGGCGCTCGCCTCCCCCTGGTTCGTCGGCGCCGTCCTCGGCCTCGAGATCCTCGCCACCTTCTACGTCCGCAACCAGCCCTTCCTGGTCGCCCGCCTCGAGGTCCGCGAGGGCGGCGGCCTGGCCGGCCTCGAGATGCAGGAGCTCGGCGCCCGCATCCGCGTCGTCGCGATCGCCCGCGGCGGCGGCGATGACCTCGAGTATCCGCCCCGCCGCGACACCCGCCTCACCGCCGGCGACCGCGCCTACCTCCTCGGCCCCTACGAGGAGCTCCTCCGTGTCCTCAGCCGCGAACGGATGGGCTTGAACAGCTGACGCCTCGGAGCGGGTCTGTGCGTTGCTCGCGCTCAGTTATCTGAGCCGGCGCGGTCCCAAATGTAGAGCTCCACTGCCTCTACAGCCAAGGTCATCAGGCGCGGCGGGGAGAGCAGGCCGAGGACCAGCTCGAGGGCGTCGTCCTCGGTGACGCCGGCGTCGACGGCCTCCTCGCCGCGGAAGCCGGCGGCGAGCTTCAGGGCCTCGCGGCGGTTCTCGCCGAGCGAGCCGAAGGCGCCCATCAGGAAGTCCCGGTTGGGGACCGGTTGGCCGACCTCGAGCGAGCCGTGCCAGGCGGCGAGCATCGAGAGGTCGTGCTCGTCGAGCTCCGAGATCGCCTTCGCGTAGTGGACCTCGAGCTCGGAGTCCGGGATCTCATCGACCCAGGCGCGGACCGCCTCGCCGAGGAGCTGGCGACGGGCCTCACGGCCGATCGAGTCGGAAATGGCGCGGATCGCATCGGCTGGGTCGACAAAGCAGAGGGACATGAGCTGATGCGAATTTAGAGGGGTCGGAAGACGGTAAAACGGTGGCGGGAATGCCCAGTTTGCGGAGTGCGGGGCGTGGCGGCGGGCGGAGTGAGGGGACGGGGGTCGTCGGGGCGCCCCCGAGGAGTGCGCCGCCGGCCTACATAGTCTGGGTCGGTGCCGCTGAAGCTGATCCTGGGACCACCCAATTCGGGCCGTGCGGGAGTCGTCCGCCACCGCTACCTGGATGCGCTGGAGCGCGACCCGGTGCTGGTCGTGCCGACTGTCGACGATGTCTTCGCCTTCGAGCGCGAGCTCTGCGGCGAGGGCGCCGCGCTGGGCGGCACGGTGCTCACCTTCGGCGCCCTCTTCGGCCAGATCGCGACCGCCGCGGGCAGTCCACCCGGCGCCGTCCTCTCCCCCGCCCAGCGGCGCCGCTGCGTCGAGGTGGCGGTGGAGGAGCTGACGGGGCGGCTCGGACCGCTGCGCCGCTCGGCCGGGCGCCCGGGATTCGCCGCCGCCTTCGCGCGGCTGCTCGACGAGCTGCAGGCCGCCGGGGTCGGGCCGCGCGACGTCGAGGCCAGCGCCGGCACCCTGGAAGGCTCCGCCTATCTCGCCGACGTCGCCACCCTCTTCGCCGGCTACGAGGCGGCGCGCGAGCGGAGCGGCCGGCTCGATGCCGCCGGGATCACCCGCCAGGCGATCGCCCTGTTGCGCGCCGACCCCGGGCCGTGGGCGGGGCGGCCGGTCTTCCTATATGGGCTCGACGACCTCACCCCGGCGCAGTTCGACCTGGTCGAGGCGCTTGCCGCGCACACCGAGGTCACCGTCGCCCTCCCCTTCGAGCCCGGCAACGAGGCGCTGGCGGCGCGCGGGCGACTGTTGGGACAGCTGCGCGAGCGCCTCGGTCCGGCCGCCGAGGAGACGATCCTCCCGGCCGACCCGGGCAACACCGAGAGCGCCCAGCTTTACACGCTCGCGCGCGGCTTCGGCTTCCCCGAGCTGCCACCGGAGCCACTCCCTGAGCGCTCGGACCTGACCTTCCTGCGCTCGGCGGGGACCCGCGCCGAGGCGGAGGCGATCGCCGCCGAGGTCTCGCGCCTCGTCCACGCCGACGTGCCCCCGGAAGAGATCGCGGTCGCCCTCCGCGACCCCGGCCGGCGTGGCCCGGAGGTCGAAGCGGCGCTGGAGGCGAACGGGATCGCCGCCGCGCTGGAGGCCGAGGTGCCGGTCGCGATGACCTCGGTCGGCGGCGGAATCCTCGCCCTGCTCGAGACCGCCTTCGGCGCGGGGCGCGCCGCCGACCTCCTCCGTTACCTGCGCGGCCCCTCTGGCTTCTCCCCCGGGCGTGTCGACTGGCTGGAGCGGGCGATCCGCCGCGACCGGATCGAGGACGCGGCGACCGCGCTGGCGCGCTGGCGCGGCGAGGGGAAGGGCGGCGACGGGGACGATGAGCGCGAGACGCCCGGCGAGGACCCGCGCGACCTGACCCGCCTGCTCGAGGCCGCTGCCGACTCCCCGGCCGCGCTCGCCGCTGCGGTCGGTGGGCTCGCCGCAACGATGGCCTCGCGGCCCTTCCGCAGCGGCGAGGACGGGCCCCGCCTCGGCCCCGGCGACGGGCTCGAGCTGCGCGCCGCCGGGTCGATCGCCGCGGCGCTCTCCGACCTTGCCGCGCTCGGCCCGCTCGCCCCCGCGCCGCAGCGCCTCGCCGAGACCGTCCGCGCCCTCGACTTCCGCGTCTGGAGCGGCCCGGTCGAGGGCCGGGTGCGGATCGCCAGCCCCTACCGCCTGCGCGCCGCCCGCTTCGACCACGTGCTCGTCGGCTCCCTGCAGGACGGCGAGTTCCCGCGCCGCGACCGCGGCGGCGACCCCTTCCTCTCCGAGGCTCAGCGCGAGCAGCTCGGCCTCGACCCACGCCGCGACACCGAACTCGAGGAGCGATACCTCTTCGCCGTCTGCCTGGCGTTGCCGCGCCGCCGCCTCTTCCTCGCCTACCGCGACAGCGACGAGAACGGGGCCGCCGAATCGCGCTCGCCGCTGGTCGAGGAGGTGCGGGCGACGATCGCCCCGCCGCCGCCCGCCGACGGAGCCACCGACCCGGTCGAAGCGGCGATCACCCGCGAGCGCGGCCTCGCCGAGGTGGTCGCCCCGCTGGCAGAAGCCCCCTCGGCCGACGAGCTGGCGCGGGCGCTCGCCGCCCACGGCCCGGCCGCCGAGCCGGGCGCGTTGCTTGCCGCGGTCGGTATCGACGCCGCCAACACGGCCCTCTCCTCGACGCTTGTCACCCAGAGGGATACAAGCGTCGAGGGGAGGGCCGGCAGCGCCGCTCTCGTCGCCTCGCTCGAGGACCGCCTGCGCCGCGCCCGCCGCGCCGAGGCCGCCTCCCGTGCCCCCGGCCCGCTCACCAACCCGGCGGTCCTCGCCGCGCTGGCCGCGGTCGAGGCCTACGGCGGCACCACCCTGGAGGGCTTCGACGAATGCTCCTACCGCTGGTTCGCCGGGCACGAGCTCGACCCACAACCGCTCGACCCGGTGCCCGACCCGCTGGTCCAGGGCGGCCTGATCCACGCGGTGCTGGAGTGCCTCTACCGCGAGCGTCCCGGCGGCGACCCCCTCCCCCGCCCGGCCTCCCTCGAAGCCTGGATCGACCGCGGCCGCACCCTCCTGACCGAGCAGCTGGCCGAGGCCGAAGTCGGCGGCCACCCGGCCGAGCGGGCGATGGCGCGGCGGGTCGAGCGGCTGCTCGAGCGCTACCTCGGCGAAGAGGCGGCCCGCGAGACCGGCGGCTTCGAGCCGTGGCTGCTGGAGGCGCGCTTCGGGATCGGCGAGGAAGCCGAGCGGCCGAGCCTCGACCTCGGCGGCTGGGGATTGCATGGGGCGATCGACCGGATCGACCGGGCCCCGGATGGCCGCGCGCTCGTCCACGACTACAAGCTCTCCGCCAACGTCACCGCGCGCGACAAGTTCGAGGAGCGGGCGAAGCTGCAGCTGCCGCTCTACCTTCTTGCCGCGCAGCGCCACTGGGGCGCCGAGCCGGTCGGCGGCATCTACCACCCGCTGCGCGGGACCTCGAACCGACGCCCGCGCGGCGTCGTGTCGGCGGGCTCGGCGGGCGACCTGTCGGGCTACGACCTCTACCGCGGCGACGTGGTCGAGGAGGAGGCGCTCGAGGAGCTGTTGGAGGAGACGCGGGAGCGCGCCGGGGCGATCGTCGGGCGGATCCGCGCCGGGGAGATCCGCCGCGACCCCGGCCCGCGTGAGGGCCTGCGCGGCCACGACGTCTGCCCGACCTGGTGCACTTTCGCCCCGATCTGCCGCCGGGATCGCGCGCCCTCTTATGTGGAGCAGGAAGAGAACGAAGCCGGGTGGGAGCGGTGAACGAGATGATGCCCACGCCGGGTGCGCCCGAGGTCGAGGCGGCCGAGCCCGCGATCGAGCGCCCCCCCACGCCCGAGCAGCGCGCCGCGATCGAGGCACGCGGCCGCGATGTTCTGCTCGAGGCGGGCGCCGGCTCCGGCAAGACCGGGGTGATGGTCGAGCGCTACGTCCGCCTGGTCGTCGACGAGGGCGTCTCCCCCGACGCCGTCCTCGCCTTCACCTTCACCGACAAGGCCGCCGCCGAGCTGCGCGCGCGGGTGCGCGCCGAGCTCTCCCTCCGCGCCGCCGGGACCGGCGTCAAGGCGGTCCGCGCCGCCGCCCTCCTGACCACGATCGGCGGCGCCTGGATCACCACCATCCACGGCTTCTGCAACCGCGTCCTCGGCGCCCATCCGGTCGCCGCCGGGGTCGACCCCGGGTTCCGCGTGCTCGACCAGCCGGAGGCCGAGCGCGCCGCCCGCGAGGCCTTCGACACCGCCCTGGCCGAGTTTCTCTCCGGCGGCGAGGCCGCCCGCGAGGAGACCGTCGCCGCCTACGACCTCGAAGGCCTGCGCGCGGTGATCGTCGCCGCCCACGACGAGCTGCGCAGCCGTGGGATCCCCGAGCCGTCTCTCCCCGACCCGCCGCATTCCGACCCGGCCGAGGCGCTCGCGCGGACGATCGAGGCGGCCGGCGAATGCCTCGAGGAGCTGAAAGAGGGCGACGGCAAACGGCTCCCGCTGGAGGAGGCGCTGGCGCGGCTGACGATGCCCGGTCCGGACCCCACCCTGGCCGAACTCGAAGCGCTCCGCCCCGGCGGCAAGGCCAAACCGCTCGCCCCCTTCCGCGACGCGCTCGAGGCGGCGATCGCCCGCACCGCCGAGGCGGGCGAGGGCGGTGTCGCCTACCGCCACCTCGCCGACCTCCTGCGCCTCTACACCGCCGCTTTCGAGACGGCCAAGGAGCGCCGCGCCGGGATCGACTTCGAGGACCTGCTGATCCTCGCCGCCCGCCTGCTCGAGCGGGCCGAGATCGGCCAGGCCTATCGCAGCCGCTTCTCCCACCTGCTGGTCGACGAGTTCCAGGACACGAATCGCCTCCAGCTGCGACTGATCGAGGCGCTGCAGGGGCCGAAGAGCCAGCTGGTCGTGGTCGGCGACGAGCTGCAGTCGATCTACTCCTTCCGCCACGCCGACCTCGAGGTCTTCCGCCGCCGCCGCGAGCAGATCGACGCCGACCCGGGCGCCGAGCTGATGCAGCTCAGCGGCAACTTCCGCTCCCGCCCAGAGGTGATCGCCGCGGTGAACCTCTTCGGCGCCGCGCTGCTCGGCCCCACCTACCGGCCGCTCCGCGTCGGCGCCCCGCCCCCCGAGCCCGCCCCCCGTGGCCGCGGCCCGGCGGTCGAGCTCCACCTCACCGCCCGCGACGACTGGGACGAGGAGGGAATCGAGCTCGACCCGGCGATCGACGCCCGCACCCCGCTCAACTGCCTCGCCGAGGCGCGCACCCTCGCCAGCCGCCTGCGCGAGCTGCACGAGGCGGGGGTCGAGCGCGGCGCGATGGTCGTCCTGCTGCGCGCCTTCACCCACCTCGACGCCCACGAGGACTCGCTCGCCCGCGCCGGCCTGCGCCCCTATGTGGTCGGCGGGCGCGGCTACTGGTCCCAGCAGCAGGTCGCCGATGTCACCGCGCTGCTGCTGACGATCGCCAACCCGCTCGACGACGAAGCCCTCTTCGGCGCCCTCGCCTCGCCCGCCTGCGCGGTCGCCCCGGACACCCTCTGGCTGCTGCGCGCCGCCGCCGGGCGCCGCCGCCACGCCTGGCCCGCGCTGGAGGCATTGGCGCTCGGGGGCGAGGCGGAGCTCGCCGCGCCGGAGCGCCTGGATGACATCCCGGCGGGAGAGCGCGCCCTGCTCACCCAGTTCGCGACCCAACTGGTGGGACTGCGGGCGCGCGCGCCACGCCTCTCGCTCGCCGGGCTGATCGAGGCGGCGGTGACCGAGACCGGCTACGACCTGGCGACGCTGCTGCGACCCGCGGGCGAGGCGCGGCTGGCGAACGTGCGCAAGCTCTCCCGCCTGGCGGCCGCCTACGAGGCGCGCGAGGGACGGGACCTGCGCGGGATGCTCGACTTCCTCGTCGCCCGCGCCGAGACCGACACCGAGGCGCAGGCCGCGACCGCCGCCGAGGGGCACGACGGCGTCCGGATCATGACCGTCCACAACGCCAAGGGACTCGAGTTCGAGGTCGTCGCCGTGCCCGATCTCTCCCGCGGCCTGCTGGCCGGCGGGCGGCGCCCGGTGCTGGCGCTGGGACGCGAGAAGCCGCCGCGAGTCGGGCTCCAGTGGCGGCGGTTGGGACGCGCCTCGGTGAACCTCTACGACTACGGCGAGCTGATCGAGGCCGGCGAGGCGCGGGACGCCGAGGAGGGCCTGCGGCTCTTCCACGTGGCGGCGACGCGGGCGCGGGAGCGGCTGATCCTCAGCGGCGTCGTGAGGCCGGAGCCACCACGGGAGATGAAACCGGGGACGGCGGTGATCGAGCGGCTGGTCGAGGCGTTGGGAGTGGCGCGGGACGAGGACACCGATGTCGCCGTGCCGCCGGCCGAGGCGCGGCCGGGACTCGACGAGACGTTCCCGCCGAGCGAGATTGCGGTGCACGTGAACCTGCCGACCGCCGAGCGGGCCGCCGAACTGCGGGATCTGCACCTCGATGCGGCGGCGGACCGGCCGCTCGGGAGCGGGACGCCGCCACTGGTCGAGCGCAAGCCGCCGATCGTGCCGAGCAGGCCTCTCTCCTACACCGCGATCAGCGCTTTCGAGGAATGCGGATACCGGTTCTATATGGAGCGGGTGTTGGGACTGCCGGCTGCCGCCCCGACGCCCACCCGTAATACCCCCTCCCATATGCAATTAGGAGGGGGTATTACGGGTGGGCTTGCGGGGGGCGCCGGGGACGAGGGGCCATCGGCGCGGGAAGAACGGAGCGCGCGCGGGGCGGCGGTGCATGCGCTGCTGGAGTGGAGCGAGGCGAACGGGTGGCAGGAGCCGAGCGCCGAGCTGGCGCGTCGCCACGCGCTTGCCGCCGGCTTGGACCTAGGGGCGGCCAAGGCCGAGGAGTTGCTCGGGCCGGTGCGCGACTGGCTCGGGTCGTCGCTGCGCGAGGAGATCGCGGGGGCGACGCGCGCTCGTGCCGAGGTGCCGATTCTGCTCCGTGCCAGGGGAACTGTGCTGAGGGGGTCGATCGACTTGCTGGTCGAGCGGGAGGACGCGCCGCCGCTGGTCGTCGACTACAAGACGGACCGGCTCCGCGGCGAGGACCCGGCCGCGCGCGCCGCGCACTACGAGATCCAGCGGTCGATCTACGCGCTGGCCGCAGCTGAGAGCCTCGGCGCCGACGAGGTCGAGGTCGCCTACGTCTTCCTCGAGCGCGCCGACGCCCCGTCCCGAACGATCCTCACCCGCGCCGATATGGACGCCGGGCAAGCCCGCATCGACGCCGCTGTCGAGGCGATCAGCCGTGGCGACTTCGAGCCCGCCCCCGAACCCGAGCGCACCTGGGACCTCTGCCGAGGCTGTCCAGCCTTAGGGCGCCTATGTGCCGGGCCGCCCGACGAGGTGGCCTAGCTCCCGCCGAGCCGCTGTCGACTTTTGGTCCCCTATAGGGGACCAAAATCCGTGTAGCGCTAGGAGCCGGCGCTGGCGGACGAGTCCAGCCTCGCGGCCAAGTCGTCCAGGTTCAGCTCTTTGAGGCCCTCGCCGACGGCGTCGAGCTCGCCGGCGCAGTAGTCGACCAGCTGCTTGCCCTCGGTGCAGAGATCCAAGGTCTCGCGCAGGCCAGCCTGGCCCGAGTCGAGGCGGTCGATGATCTCCTCGAGGCGCTCGACGGCGGCCTCGTAGCTCGCGGGCGTCCCGTCAGTCACCTTGATCTCCTCCGGCGCCGGGTCGGGGATCAGCAGCGGTTCGGGCGTCGACTCTTCCATCGCTGAAGCGCAGGCTAAAGCGCCCCGCGGCGGTCGCGGCGGCGGCGTTGGTCAACGGCTCGCCGTCGACGGTCTCGGCGAGGGCGTAGCCACGCTCCAGGGTCCGCTCAGGGTCATGGGCACGGAGGGCGACCGCGGCGTTGCGCAGCACCTCACGACGCTGGGCCACCGCGCGCTCCGAGGCCGTCTCGAGGGCAGCACCATGACGGCGGCGTTTCTCTCCCGCCCCCTCAGCTCGGTCCAGCGCCCGTCGCCGGGCGCGTGCCAGCACGACGGTCGCGATCCGGCGCTGAAAAGCTCCCCGCTCGGCGAGCCCGCGTTCGGAGGCGGCACGGATCTCGCGCGTTTTCTGGTTCAGAATCGTGCGCTGTCGTTGCAGGGCCCGCGCCGGGCCACGCGCCAGCGCGCCCAGGTGCCTTGCCCGAGCGCCGATCGCGCCGTCCGCGCCGCGCCGCAGGAAGAGGGCCTGACGACCCAACTCGCGCCGGGCCAGCCGGCAATCGAGCGGAACCGCCGCCTCGGCGGCGTGGGTCGGGGTCGAGCAGGCGACCGCGGCGACGTCGTCGATCAGGGTCGAGTCGCGCTCGTGGCCGACCGCGCTCACCACCGGCACCCGCAGCATCGCCACCGTCCGGCACAAGGTCTCGTCGCAGAAGGCCCAGAGGTCGGCGAGGCTGCCGCCGCCGCGCGTCACCACGATGGATTCGATCTCCGGCCGCGCCGCCAGGTCCTGGAGCGCCCGCGCGATCGTCGGCGCCGCGTGGCGGTCCTGCACCGGCGCGAACGCCCACACCACCGTCCCGCCCCAGCCGCGCCGCTGCAGTCCGGCGAGCAGGTCACGCCGCGCCGCGCCGCCTTCGGCGGTGACCACGCCGATCGTCTTCGGCAGCACCGGCCGCGCCAGCTGCTTCTGCAGCTCGGTCAGGCCCTCGGCGCGCAGCTGGGTGCGGAGCGCCTCGAGGCGCGCGAGCAGGTCCCCTTCGCCGGCCAGCCGCACGTGGGTGGCGCGGAAGCAGAAGTTCGGCGATGCCGCGCCGCCGCCGGGGTAGTAATCGAGGCCGCCAGCGATCACCACCTCGGCGCCGTCGCGCAGGGCCCCCTCCGGCAGGCCTGCCTTCTCGAGGTCGCTGAGCCAGATCGCGCAAGGCACGGCACCCTCACCGTCGCGCAGCTCGAAGTAGGCCTGCACCTTGCTCCGACCCATGCCGGTGACCTCACCGATCAACAGGACGCGCGGCCGTTCGCGCATCCAATCTTTGAGTTTCTTCGCGTAGCGTCCGACAGCGAACGGCCCCGGCAGGTCCGGGCCGGGCCGCGCAGTCGTGCCCAATGAGATCTGCGGATCCACAAACTCAGCCTAAAGGCGCCGGCTGACGTGGCCCGCCCTCAGCCGAAACGGCTCAGCCAGTCGCTTTCCAACGCTTGGCCCATGCCTTGAGCTCTTTGATCGCCGGTCCGAGGTCTTCCCCGGTCGCGGTCAGCGAGTAGGTCACCCGCGTCGGCGTCCCGGCTTCGACCTCGCGTTCGACCAGGCCCTCGTCCTCGAGCTCGCGCAGCCGTTGCGAGAGCAGCCGGTCCGACAGCCCCGGCACGGCCTTGCCGAGCTCGCCGAAGCGCATCGGCCGCTCGGTCAGCGCGCAGACGATCGCCCCCGTCCAGCGCTTGCCGATCAGCTCGATCGCCTCGTGGAACTGAGGGCAGACCTCGGTGCAGGGCCGCGAAGACCCGGCGAGCGGCGCAGTTTGGGTGTGCTGCATGGCTTCCACCTCAATCGACCTTACTGAACGTAAGTCGTCGGCCGGCCATTTTGATTCCGGGCGGGTTCAGCGCGTGCAGGCGCCGGTGTCGACTTCATCGGAAGAGGCGTGGTGGATCGCTTCGCGCACCAGCTCGGCCGGGACGGCGAAGCCGCCGGTCGGCCCGCCGGTCGTCGCCGCGAAGACCACCCCGACCACCTTGCCGTCGCCGTCGAGCAGCGGCCCGCCCGAGTTGCCACTGCGCACGTTGCCGCCGAGCGCGGTGATCGTCCGCTCGATCGGCCCGCGCCCGTAGGAGTCCTCGCTGATCACGTCGCGGGTCTCGCCGATCCGCGCCGGAGTCACGGCGTAGGGGCCGTTCTCCGGATAGCCGAGCACCGCCGCGCTGTCGCCGACCGTTCGTTCGGAGGTGGTCGGCAGCGTCGGCAGCTTCGAATCGATCCGCAACAGCGCCAGGTCGTCTTCGGGCTGGTAGTAGACGGCGGTCGCGTCGAGCTCCACCCCGCTCTGGGTCGTCACCGTGGTGTCGTCGGCGCCCGCGATCACGTGGGCGTTGGTGACGATCAGGTTCGGCCGCACCGCCCAGCCCGAGCCCTCGATGCCGAGCCCGCACGCGGTGCTCAGGACCCGCACCACCGAGCCGCCGGCATCGACGACGCGCGGGTTTTCGGCGATCGCCGGATCGGGAGGCTTGGTCGGCGTCGCCGGACCGGTGATCGAGGGGGCCGGATCGACCCGGTCGAGCACGTTCAGCACCCCGCCGCTCGGCGGCAGCACGTGGTCGAGCTCGCGCAGGATCACCGAGTTCTGAACGTCGGCCCGCAGCTGCGTCGTCCCCGGCGCGTGCAGGGCGACGGCGCCGAAGATCCAGGCCAGCCCCAGCGCCACCGCGCCGATCAGCGCCGCGCCGCCCGCCCCGTCGGCCCAGTGCATGACCGGGTGGCGGATCACGCGCCGCCGCAGCGCCAGCGCGAGCCCCTCCAACGCCACCGCCGTCAGCGCGCCCACCAGGAGCGCCCCGATCGCCCCGCAGAGCGGTGCGTAGGGCGAATCGCTGCCCTGCGAGAGGACCAGCGGCCCCAGCCGCGACCCGAGGAAGGCCCCGACCGCGAAGCCACCGAGCGTGAGCGCGCCGACGATCAGCCCCTGGCGATACCCCCAGAGGGCAAGAGCGAGCGTGAAGGCGATGATCGCCCAGTCCAAGACGGTCACGGGCCGAATACAAGCATGCAGGGGACCGCTCGATTACCTTTCCTGCGGTGAGCAGGCAGTCTCCCGATGACGAGCGTCGTAGACGACTGCTTACCCGAGCACTCCCGTTGGGCGCCCTGGCGCTGGTCGCTTTCATCGTCGGCGCCGCCATGGGCGCCCCCGGATCGCCCGAGAAAGACGCCGCCAACCGCTTCGCCGAAGCCTGGCAGGCAAAGGACTTCCCGGCGATGTACGCGGAGCTGAACGACGCCTCGCAGGAAGCGATCGGGGTGAAGAAGTTCGCCTCCGAGTACCGCGAAGCACGTGACATCGCGACGCTGCGTGCGGTGATCGCCGACTCGGCCGACGACTCCCGCTCCGAGGAAGGCGAAACCGTGGTGCCGGTGCCGCTGACGATCAAGACCGTCGCCTTCGGCGTCGTCCACGAAGACCTCGACCTGCCCTGGTCGGAAGGGGGCATCGCCTGGGGGCCCTACCTCGTCTTCCCCGGCCTGCGCAAGGGCGAGAAGCTGGAAGCCGAAACCGAACTGGCGCCGCGCGCCCCGATCCTCGCCGCCGACGGCACGCCACTCGCCGAAGGCCCGGCGAACGAACGCGAACACCCGCTGGGGTCCGCGGCGATCGACGTCACCGGCGAAATCGGCGAAGCCTCCGAAGAAGAAGAGCCGAACCTGGCGATGCACGGCTTCCCACCGGAAACGCCGGTCGGGATCAGCGGCCTCGAGCGGGCCTTCAACCGCCGCCTGGCGGGCAAGCCGGGTGGCAAGCTGCTGGCGATCGGCGGCGGCGGCAAATCGCGCGTCCTCGCCGAAGGCAAGCCGGAGCCGGGCGCCCCGGTGAAGACGACGATCGACCCCTACCTGCAGGAAACCGCGGTCGCCGCGCTGGCCGGCCGGGCAGGCGGCGTCGCCGTCCTCGACGCCAAGACCGGCGACGTGCGCGCGCTGGCGGGCCAGGCCTTCTCCGCCCCCCAGCCCCCCGGCTCGACCTTCAAGGTGATCACCACCGTCGCCGCCCTGGAAAAAAAGCTGGTGTCGCTCGACGACGAATTCGAAATCACCGACGGCATCAACGTCGGCGGCCGCTTCATCGAAAACGCCAACGGCGAGTTCTGCGGCGGCACCTTCCGCCAGGCCTTCGCCGAGTCCTGCAACGCCGACTTCCTACCGCTCGGCCCGCAGATCGGCAACACGGCGATGGTCGAAACGGCAGAAAAGTTCGGCTTCAACGCGCCGCCGACGCTCTACGCGCCCTCGGTCGCGAAGGAAGTCGAACCGGCCGAATCGACGATCCCGACCGAAATCGGCGAAGAAGTCGACCTCGCGGTCTCGGCGATCGGCCAGGGCGAGGTGCTGGCGACGCCGCTGGAGATGGCAAGCGTCGCCCAGACGATCGCCAACGACGGGGTGCGGATGCCGACCTCGGTGGTGCAGACGAAGAAACTGCGGCCGACGATGAAGCCGGTCCGCGTGATGTCCAAAAAAACCGCCGGGGAGCTGACCGAACTGATGACCGGCGTGGTAACCGAAGGGACCGGGTATGCCGGGGCGATCTCTGCCGGCCAGGTCGCGGGCAAGACCGGCACCGCCGAACTCGGCCAGGTGGTGGAAAACGAAGAAGGCGAAGAAGAAATCCCGGAAGGGGAAGAAGCGACCCCACAACACCGGAAGGACGCCTGGTTCTCGGCCTTCGCCACGGTGGAAAAGCCGAAGCTGGCGATCGGCGTCCTGCTGATCGAAGCCGAAGCGGCGGGCGGCGAAGTCGCCG
Source organism: uncultured Solirubrobacterales bacterium (assembly GCA_963795675.1). GTDB lineage: Bacteria > Actinomycetota > Thermoleophilia > Solirubrobacterales > 70-9 > VAYN01. Next base: position 47,582 of record CAWCJB010000016.1, on the reverse strand, counting down.
CCCCGATCGCCTCCCAGGTCCTCTCGGCCGGCTACGAATAGCGGCCGCGCACCGCGCCTAGAGGTCGAGTTTCACGGTCCCGGATTCCTTCGGCGGACCGGGGATGTGGAGGAGAAGCGGCCGGTTGGCCGACACTTCTTCGGGCACTTCGAAGATCACCACGGAGCCCTGGATCGGGCCGCTCGAGGCGGTCGTGTCGAGTTCCGGGATCCATTCGTTTTCGGTCACCTGGCCGCCGAACGGGAAGGCGAATTCGCTTTCGTTTTCGATCGCTTCGAACTTCTGGCCGTCGGCGTCGGTAATCGTCAGTTCGTTGACCAGGCCCAAAGTTTCGTGCGTGGGGTTCTTCACCTGGAGGAAGACGCCGAAGTAGTTGTGTTCGTTCTGCGCCGGTTCGAGACCCTTCAGATAGGCCGCGTCCTCGTTGTCGTTCGGGTTCAGGTAGCGGGAGAAGATCACCGAGTACTTGAGCCCGCCGACCTTGACGACTTCACCCTCTTCCACTTCGCGCGGTTCGTCCGAGCCGCAGGCGGTGACGCCCAGCGCCAGCACCACCAGCATCAGGGCGGCGAGCAGGGGCATGGCGAGGCGGCGGCAGCGGTTCGTGAACATCAGCGGCGGGAACTCTATTACGGGATGCCGGTCGCGTAGCGGTTCCCCCCGGCGACGACGATCCGCTCGCCCCCGGGTCCATCCGCCTCGAGAATGTCGCGCAGGCGCTCCAGCGCGCGCTGCCAACCTTTGCGCTGAAAATGGGCGCCCCAGCTGAGGCTCTCGACCAGTTTGTCGATGTGTTCCGTGGGCACCGTCCAGTGGGTGAGGCGCACCAGCGTCATCCCCGCCCGCCCCGGCTCGATCTCCCAGACAGTGTGGGTCGGGATCCGGTTGGAACGGCCGCCGGCGCCCTGCTCTTCGATCTTGAACGGCTCCTCGAGCTGGGCGATCGTGGTGTCCTCCCAGGGCGAGCGCAGCGGCGCCTCGACCCGGAATCGCGCCCCGGCGCCCTCGCCGCGCGCCTCGATCCGGGTGAGGTGGAACCCGGTGAGGAAGTGGTCGGTGAAGTTGGGACGGCGGGCGAGGTCGGAAATCAGCTCAAACGCCGCCTCGCGCGAGGCGTCGATTTCGATCTCTGCATGGATCGGACCCATCGGCGGGCGATTCTATTGGTCGGGCGGGGACGGAGCCCCTCCGACGCTTGTTCGCGTGTCGCGAACAAGCGTCGGCACGGTCTTGCCGCCCCTGCCGGCCGTAGGATCACCTCGGGTGAACGCCGTGCCGAATCCGATCGAACCACCGCCCGAGGGCGACCAGCCGCCGATCTCCCTCGCCGCCGAGCGCGCCCGCGCCCAGCTCCACGAGGAGATCGAGCGAGTTCGCGCCGGGGTCGAAGAGATGCTCACCGAGCAGAGCGCCGCGGGCGCCGAGGACGAGGCGCTGCGCCGCGAGCTCGACGCCCTGCGCGAGGACACCCGCCTCTACGTGAAGAAGCGGACCAAGCGGACCGAACGCAAGCTCGACCGCCGCATCGACGGGGTCGAGGAGAGGACCGAACGGCTCGAGGAGCGGATCGACCAGGTCGAGGCCGAGCGCGTCGCAGCCGAGGTCCGCATCCACACCGCCACCGAGCAGATGCTCGACGAGCTGCTGCGCGAGCTGCGCACGATCGCCGAGCTGCTCACCAACCGGCCCGGCCGGTTCCCCGAGATCAAACCCTGAGCGCCGCCTACTCGGTCGAGACCGACGGGTCGGCCTGCACCTTGTGCGGGACGACCATGAGGAAGTTGCTGGTCGCGTCGGCGGCCATCGACAGCATCCGCACGGCCTCCGCATCCTGGCCGGTCTCGCGGAGTTCCGTCGCGTAGCCGGTAAGCAGGTCGTCGATGTCGATCAAGGCCTCCGAGTCGAGGTCCTTCAGCTCGACTTTGGCGCCCTCGCCGAGCCGCCGTTCGATCGCCGCCGGGTCGATCCCGAAGGCGTTGAAGCGGACGTAGACGCGGCCACCGGTCATCCCGGCGCAGGCCCACGGGCCGAGGTCGCCGAGCACGATCGCCCGCCCCGAGGTCATGTACTCGAAGGCGAACCCCTTGGCGTTGGCGCGATCGACGATGCAGCCGCGGGCGTCGTCGAGGTCGTGCGCGGGCTCGCCGCCCAGCACCACGTCGGCGCCGGAGAGACGGATGCAGAAGCGCGAGTCGGCCGAGCCCTGGACGTAGAGCTTGCCCCGCTGCGCCCCATAGGCGAAGGACTTGCCGACCGAGCCGTTCAGCCGCTCGCCGTTGGCCCCCTTGCCCTTGAGGATCGCGATCGTGCCGCCCAGCATCGCCTTGCCGACGCCGTCCTGGGCGCCGCCCTCGACCCGCAGCGCGACCCCGTAGGAGTTGAACGCGCCGAGGCCCTGCCCGGCGACCGAGCCACCGTTGAACTCGAGGCTGGCGAGGATCTCATCGCTCGACGCGGGGCCGTCCTCGAAGATCCGCGAGCGGGCGATCGCCCCCGAGAGCTCGGTGCCGAGCACGCGGTCGTTGGCGTCGGTCGGGCGCGGGAACTCGCTGCGCAGGGTCGAGCCACCACGGATTTCCGGCGCCAGCTTGGCGATCTCCGCCGAGGCCGCCTTTGCCTCCATCCGGATCGGCCGGGCGACCACGAGGCCCGCCTCGGCGCGGGTGTCGACGGCCTCCTCGGCCACCGGCAAGTCGAGCGGCTCAAGGTCGAGGTACTCCTCCAGCGGGGAGATCAGCGGGGTCAGGTCGATCTTGTCCTCCATCGCCACCTGCTCGAGCAGGTCGTAGCGCCCGACCAGGTCCTGGGCGCGGGTGTAGCCGAGCGAGGCCACCACCTCTTTGACCTCCTCCCCCATCGCGGCGAAGAAGCGGGCGCAGCTTTCGGCCGAGCGCTCGACCTCCTGCGGGGTGAACTTCTTCAGGCCGTGCTCCTGGGCCTGCTCGGTGGTCTCGATCTGGGTGGCGATGCCGACGTGGCAGGTGTCGAGCTGGCAGCCGCGACAGATCGTGCAGCCGAGGCTGACCATCGCCAGGGTGCCGAAGCCGACCCGGTTGGCGCCGAGGCAGTGCAGCTTGACGATGTCGTGGCCGGTCCGGTAGCCGCCGTCGGCCCAGATCTCGACCCGGTTGCGGAGCCCCGCCTCCATCAGCGCCCGGTGCACGGCGCGGGTGCCGATGTCGCTCGGCAGGCCGACGTGGCGGAGCGCGTGCTGGCGCGCCGCGCCCGTCCCACCCTCGAAGCCCGACAGGGTGATGATGTCGGCGCCCGCCTTGGCGATGCCGAGGCCGATCGTGCCGATGTTCGGCACCACCGGGACCTTGACCGACACCCGCACGTCGGGGTTGACGGTCTTCAGCTCGTCGATCAGCTCGGCCAGATCCTCGATCGAGTAGAGGTCGTGGTTGTTGGAGGGTGAGATCAGGTCGGTGCCGGGCGCCGCGTTACGGGCGGCCGCAACCTTCTCGGAGACCTTCTTGCCGGGCAGGTGGCCGCCCTCGCCGGGCTTTGCCCCCTGGCCGATCTTGATCTCGGCGACGTAGGAGCTGTTCACCATCTCGGCGGAGACGCCGAAGCGCCCCGAGGCGATCTGCTGGCCGCGCCAGTTGCGGTACTGGCCGTACATGTCGCGGATCTCTCCGCCCTCGCCATTCATACAGAGGATGTTGGTCGCCTTGGCCGCGTCGGCGTAGGCGCGGAAGGCCGGTTCCGACTGCGAGCCGAAGCTCATCGACGAGATCACGATCGGATAGTCGTGGTGGCCGACCCCGGCGTCGACGGTGCTCGGGTCGACCGGCTCGCGATCCCCCTTCAACCCCATGATGTGGCGCATCGAGATCGGGCTCTGCCGCTCCAGGTCGCGGACTTTCTGCGAGTAGTCCTCGTAGGTGCCCGACCCGTTCGCGGTCGCGATCGCGAACTTGTAGACCTTCGGATAGAAGCGGAACGTCTTCGCCGGTTTCGCCGATTCGTCGGCACCGGAGAGCGCCTGGGCGCGCTCGTTGGTGTCGGCGTCGAGCTCGGCGAAGCCGGTGCCGCCGCCCGCGTCGGTGGCCGCGAAGGCCTTGGTCTGGAAGCTCTCGGCCAGCTCCGGCTTCACCCCGATCGAGGAGAACTGCCGCGCGTAGCCGCGCACCTCGTGGATGCCGATCGTCGAGATCACTTTCTCGATCCCCTTGGTCAGCGCCTCGCAGAGGTTGCCGACGTCGGACTCGTAGTCCTCGACGCAGATCACTTCGACCATCACGTAGGGGCAGACGCCGTTGGCGCCCAGCCCGAGGGCCAGCATCGTGTCGTGGACGTTGCGGATCGCCGCCGAGCGCAGGACGATCCCGCAGCGCCGGCGCAGGTTCGTTTCGCCGCGCTCGACCTTGAACTGCTTCAGCGCCTGATCGACCGCCGAGGTCGCCAGGTGCGGATCGAGGTAGCGGCGCTCGCCGTCGTAAACGGTCCGGTCGGTCAGCACCAGCAGCTCGGCCCCGTTGCGGACCTTTTTCACCGCCTCGTGCTTGATCCGCTCGATCGCCCCCGCCGTCGTCTCCGACTCGAGCAGCGAGATGTCGACGGCGCCGGCGCGGCCGCGGAACTCCTCCCAGAGATCCTCCAGCAGGTAGGTCTGGTTGTCGCGGGCGATCTTCCGGTAGGTCGAATCGGAGAGCGGCGCCAGCCCGTGGTGGCCGCCGAGGATCACCGGGAAGGCGGTTTCGACGGTCGCCGTGTCCTCGGCGGCGGAGTCGATCGAGGGCCGGCGGCCGAACAGCGTGCGGGTGGAGAAGTGCTCGAGCTCGCGCTCGCGGTCGAGCGCCGGGTTGGTGACCACGGCGACCGTCTCCTTGAAGTAGTCGGCGAGGTTCTGTCGCTCCGGCGAGAGCGCCGCCAGCGGCCCGTCGTAGCCCAGCGAGCCGATCGGCTCGGCCCCGTTGGAGGCCATCTGCTGGACCAGTTTGACGTCGTCGCGCTGCCAGCCGAAGCCCGCCAGGATGCGGTCTTCGACCTTCACCGGCTCGGCCGGGCCGGCTTCCGAGTAACCAGGGACATCGGCGCCCTCGAGCGGCCCGCCGGCCACGAGCGCACGCTCGTAAGGGCCGACCGCGTCGACCCCGTTGCGGGCCAGCCAGCGGTCGCGGACGATCCGCAGCATCTCCGCGTGCGGGTGCAGCGGGGCGGCGCGCGAGGCGCGGTCGATCATCACCATCGCCTTCTCGCCGGGGGCCATCGGCTGCGGCTCGGAGACCATCTCGTGGACGGAGACGACGCCGGGCTCGGAGCTGAAGACGTGGTCGGTCCCGGTCTCCACTTTCCACAGCGGGCGCAGGCCCATCGCGTCGGCGGAGAAGACGCATTCGTCGCCGTGGCGGGCGATCAGCGCCACCGGGCCCTGGGCGAACGGGCCCATCGCCTGGTGCAGGTAGAGATAGAAGCTCTGCAACTCCTCCGGCAGGCCGCGGATCTCGGCGACGATCGGCGGCAGGATCATCTCCATCGCCTCGGCCAGCGAGAGGCCCTCGCGGCTGACCATCGTGTCGATGGTCAGATTCAGGTCCTGCGAATCCGAGGCGCCCGGCTCGATCTGGACTGCCAGCATCTTCGCCTCCTGGCGCAGCTGTTCGATCGTGTTGATCTCGCCGTTGTGGCCGAGCAGCGAGAACGGCTGCACCCGCTTGAACGAGGGCCAGGTGTTGGTCGAGTAGCGGTTGTGGCCGAAGGCGCCGACGGTCTCGAAGCGGGGGTCGGCGAGATCCGGGTAGTAGGCGCCGAGCACGTTCGGCGCGCCCATCACCTTGTAGACGCAGGTGGTGCCGGAGAAGGACGGGACGTGGACCCCGAGCCGGCGCTCCAGTTCGAGCAGCAACTCGAAGACGACCGCGTCGCGGCGCTCCGCGTCGGTGACCAGCCCGGCGAGCTGCCAGAAGACCGGCTCCTCCTCGCGCGCGGTCGGGCCGAGGGCGGTCGAGTCGGTCTTGTCGACCCGCTCGGCGAGGACCCGGAAACCACCCGCGGCGAGCAGCTCACGGGCATCGTGCTTGACCTTCTCGACGTCCTGGGAGCGCTCGATGAAGACGTGGGCAACAGCGAAGGCGTCGTCGAGGGTCAGCGCCGGGTCATGCCCACCGGTCCGCACCTCCTCGGCCCAGATCTTCCGCGGCAGGTCGAGCAGCAGGCCGCAGCCGTCCCCCTCGCCGTCGACGTTGCCGGCCCGGTGGAGCATCTTCTGCAGCGCCGGGATCGCCAGCTCGATCGGCTCGTGGCTGGGCGTCGCGTCCTTGCGCACGGACGCGTAGATCGCACAGGCGTCGTTGTCTTCGACGCTTGGCGGCGACACCAGTGGCTTGTAGGGGCGGTCCCACGCGTAGCGCTCGGGGCCGGTCACACGACTGGGCATATCTACCTCCCGGGATCCGCGCCTTCTTCGAGCGGGCGCGCGACGGGCAATGGACAGTCGAGAATTATAAGGGCGGGCCGGAGCCCGCCCCGCTGCTCAGCTGCTCCAGGACGGTTCGTAGGCGCCGGCGACCAGCACCTTCTGCTTGCCGCCGCTGAAGGGGACGGTGACGACTTTCGGGTGCGGATTGCCGCCGAAGCCGAGCCCGGCGGTGCCGAGCACCGTCGTCCCGTCGGGCGAGATCGCCGCCCCGACGAAACCGGTCTCCGGGTTGTTCGTCAACGCCTTTTCCGCCCCGGTCACCATGTTCACCGCGACCGCGTAGCTCTGGTCCTGGCCGCCGAACTCGGTCAGCAGCCGGTTGCCGTTTTCGGAGAAGCCGAGCGGGGTGAGGCCCTGGGCCAAGGGGTTGACTTCGGTGTGGGTGACCTGGCTGATCCGCTGCCCTTCTTCGTTCATCACGAAGAGTTGGTTGGCGGGGCCGTACTGGCGCGACTTGGCGCCGAGCTGACGGGCGAAGACGATCTGCCCGGTCGGGCCCCAGAGCGGGTAGACCGAGTTCTGGTTGTGGCTCAGCTTCACCGTCTTGCCGGTTTCGATCGAGTACTTGAAGATGTCGCTCTTCGGCGGGTAGTTCTGCGAGTTGGAGACGCCGTAGACGATTTCGTCGCTTTCCGGCGAGAAGCTGACGCCGTTGAAGTAGCCCGTGGCGACCTTGATCCGCTTGCCGTTTTCGAGGTTGATGATCCTCAGCGTCGCCTTGCCGTTGAGCGGGCCCTGGAGCGCCGCGATCATGCCCGAGTCCGGCGACCAGGCGAAGACGAAGCTTTCCTGCCACGGGTTCAGCAGCCGCTGGCCCTTGCCCAGGGCGATCGAGTAGAGCCGCATTTCGGCGCCGCTCGACGTTGCCTTTTCGTAGATCACCGTTTCGCCGTCGGGCGAGATGTGGGCGTTGCGGCCGACGCCGATCTGGTGCGCGCCCTTGCCGTTGGTTTCGGCGTAGTAAACGTGCGGCTTCTGGAAGCCCTTGGTGTAGGTCAGGGTCGCGCCGGCGGTGGCGGGAAGCACCAACAGGGCGACGACGGCAAGCAGGATGGCGGGCAGCTTCAGCTGCGAAAAGGTAGGCACGGGAGCGACTCTATTGCGGCCGGCGACCATCCGTCTCAGCCGCCCCAGGAGGGCGAGAAGCCGCCGCTGAGGAGGATCTTCGGCTTGCCGCCCTTGTAGGGGACCGAGGCGATCTTCAGCTGCGATCCCGGCCCTTCGTAACCGCCCATGTAGCCGAGCACGGTCTTCCCGTTCGCGGTCAGGGCGACGCCGACGAAGCCGGTCTCGGTGTTGCCGCGACTGAGTGACTTTTCCGCCCCCGTGTTCGGGTTGACGGCGACGGCGTAGCTGGTGTCCTGGCCGCCGTACTCGGCCAGCAACTGCTTCCCCGACGCCGACCAGGCCGTCGGGTAGAGCCCCTGGGTGAGCGGGTCGACCTTCGTGTGGGTGAGGCGCTTCACACCCTTGCCGTTCGCGTTCATCAGGAAGAGGTCATTTTTCGGCCCGTACTGGCGCTGCTTCGCGCCCAATTGCTTGACGAAGACGATCTGCCCGGTCGGGCCCCAGAGCGGGTAGCCGGAGATCTGGTCCTGGGTCAAGGCGTGGGCGGCGTTGCCGGCTAGCGGATAGCGGTAGATGTCGCTCTTCAGCGGGTAGCTTTCCGCCGCCGCCAGCCCAAAGGCGACTTCTTTGCTGTCGGGCGAGAAGCTGATCCCATCGAAGTAGCCGGTCGCGATCCGCGTCGACTTGCCGGTTTCGACATCGACCACATAGAGGGTCCGCGAGCCGATTTCGCCGCCCCGCAGCGCCGCCACCTTGGTCGAATCCGGGGACCAGGCGAAGGAATAACTTTCGCGCCAGGGTGAGAAGATCGTCTTCGTCTTGCCGGTGGCGACGTCGTAGAGCTTCATTCCCGGACCCTTGCCCTTGGCGCCTTCGCGTTCGAAGACGACCAGTTCGCCGTCGGGCGAGACTTTGGCGTTGCTACCCGCGCCGATCGCCTTGGCGCCCTTGCCATTGTCGTTGTTGGCGACCCAGATATGGGGATGGAAGACGTTGGTGTTGTAGGCAAGCGTCGCGTTCGCGGCGGCCGGGAAGGCCAGCAGCGCAGCGACGAGGAGGAGGGCGGCGGGCAGCTTCAGCTTCGGCAAGTTCGGCATCCGGCGACTCTAACCGCGCCGCCCGGCGAAAGGAAAGGGTTCCCGACCCAATCAGAGCTCGGGAACGTCAGCGCCAAGCGGTTCGAACGGCAGGCGCCTCACCTCGGCCCAGCCCTCGGCGCGCTCCTTCAGCGCCGCGGCGACGCCGCCCGCTTCCTCCCAGGTGGTCCACACCAGGACCGTGGGCCCGGCACCGGAGATCGTCGCCCCCAGCGCGCCCAGCTCGGCGGCCGCGTCGACGATCTCCATCGAGCGTGGGTAGAGGTCGCGCCGGCGCGGCTGGTGAATGCGGTCGTGGAGGCCGCGTCCGACCAGGTCGAGGTCGGCGCTCCGCAGGCCCAGCACCAGGAGGGCCGCGGCGGAGACGTTGGCGACCGCGTCGACGAGTGGCAGCTCGGCCGGGATCGCCTCACGCGCCTTCTTGGTCGAGACCTCCTCCGCCGGGATCACGACGATCCCCTCCAGCCCCTCCGGCGGGTCGAACCGCGCCGCAAAGACTCCATCTCCCTCGAGGCCCGCCTCGGCGGGCCTCGGAGCGCCTCCGGCCGCGCACACCACGAACCCGCCGTAGATCGCCGCGGCGACGTTGTCGGGATGGCCCTCGATCTCGGTCGCCCGGGCCAGCAGCTCCTCGCGGGTCAGCGCCAGCTCGAAGAGGTGGTCGGCGGCGACGAGGCCGGCGACGATCGCCGCGGCGCTCGATCCGAGCCCCCGCGCCAGCGGGATCTCGCTGCGCAGGCGGAAGGTGAACCCGTCCGCCGGGTGCAGCGTCTCAAACGCCCGCACCAGCAGGTTGTCGCGCCCGGTCGGCACGTCCAGCCCGCCCGGCTCGAACCCGTACTCCCCCGTCTCCTCGACCTCCAGCTCCAGGTGCAGAGCCACCGCCGCCGCCATCGCGTCATACCCCGGCCCGAGGTTGGCCGAGGAGGCGGGAACGCGGACAAGTCGGCGGCGGGCGGTCATCAGAGAAGAACCTCGCCCCCATTGTGTTGGAAATCGATGACCCAGCGCGCCAACAGGGGATCGACCGGGCACCACACGTCATCGAGTTGACGGATGTGGCCGGCGTGGGCGAGCGCCGCCCGCGCATGCTGGGCGCCGCCCTTCGAGAGGTTGAAGCGCTCCAGGGTGCGCGCGCCGAAGACGGGCTCCCCGGTCGCCAGGGCGGTGAAGACCGCCCGCTCTTTCACCTCCAGCGCGTCCCAGGTCGCCCGCAAGGCGTCGTCCTGTTCGGCGAAGGTGTCGCGCAGCGCCGTCTGCCAGTGCTCCGCATCGGCGACACCGCGGTCGGGCGTCCGCTCCCAGAGGTGGTGGGCCAGCAGCATCGTCCGCTGCGGGTGACCCGCAGCGAGGTCGAGCAGCGGTTCGATCGCCGGTCCCACCTCGCGGCCGGTGGCGGTGAAGCGCTCGCCGACGTGTTCGACGATGTCCGAGTCGCGCAAGGGATCGAGCCGCAGCGAGCGCGCCTGTCCGAAGAACGGCCGCTCGTGAGCGCCGAACAGCTGGGCCATCAGGCCCGGGTGCGATCCGGCGAAGACGTAGCTCGCGGCGTCGCCATGGCGCTGGATCTTGCTGCGGAAGAGCCCGTCGATGCCGGAGTCGACGGCGAGCAACGCCTGGAACTCGTCGAAGGCGACGAGCGTCCGCTTCCCGGTCCGCTCATAGAGCCGCACGGGAAGGTCGAGGAGCCCCATCAGCCGGCGACCGAGCTGTTCCTCCAGCTGGGGATGCGATTCGATCCGCACCCCGGCCCCACCGACGCTGATCCCGGGCCGCAGGGTCTGGATCACGGCCCTGGCGATGCGCTGCGGCCCCGGCCGCAGCTTCGCGTAGCCGTCTTCGAGCCGTCCGGCGACATCGAGCCGAGAGAGCACGCCGTAGAAATCGACCTCGACGTAGTTCATCCCCGCCTTCTCCGCCTCGAGGCCGAGCCTGCGAAGCAGGCTGGTCTTCCCGTAGCGCCGCGGGGCGGAGAGCCGCACCGCGTGACCGCCCTCGGCCAGCCTCAGCATCTGCTCCGCCTCCTGATCGCGGTCGATCAGATCCTCGGCCCCCACGGGACGGTTGAAGACGAAGGGATTGAGTTGCGCCATGTTCGGTCTTACAGTACCAGCCAGTACGGCATCACCGTACCATCCGGTACTGTGTTACAGAACTAATCGTCGAAGACCGCGCGCTCGACCTCGCTGAGGTCGTTCTCGCAGCTGATTACCGCCGGGGCTTTGCCGATCGCGGTGTCGGGATCCTTGAGGCCATGGCCGGTGAGCACGGCGACGACGGTCTCCGGCTTCGCGTCGCCCTCCACCGTCGGCAGACCATGGGCGAGCAGGCCGGCGACCGAGGCGGCCGAGGCCGGCTCGCAGAAGACGCCGACGCAGGAGGCGAGCCAGTGGTAGGCGTCGATGATCTGGGCGTCGGAGACCGCGGCGACGCGGCCGCGCGAGCCGGTGAAGGCGGCCATCGCCTCCTCCCAGCGGGCCGGGTTGCCGATCCGGATCGCCGAGGCGATCGTCTCCGGGTTCTCCACCGGTTTGCCGGTCACCAGCGGCGCCGCGCCCTCGGCCTGGAAGCCGTAGAGGATCGGCGCCGTCCCCATCTCCTGGAAGCCGCGCCAGTAGGCGGTCACGTTGCCGGCGTTGCCGACCGGGATCGCCAGTGCGTCGGGCGCTTTGCCGAGCTCCTCGATCACCTCGAAGGCACCCGTCTTCTGGCCTTCGATCCGGTGGGGGTTGACCGAGTTGACCAGCTCGATCGGGTGCTTCTGGGAGAGCTGGCGGACGATCCGCAGCGCGTCGTCGAAGTTGCCTTTCAGCGCCACCACTCGCGCTCCGTGCACCAGCGCCTGGGCGAGCTTGCCGATCGCGATCTTGCCCTCCGGGACGATCACCGCGCCGCGCATCCCGGCCCGCGCGGCGTAGGCCGCGCAGCTGGCCGCCGTGTTGCCGGTCGAGGCGCAGATCACCGCCTCCGCCCCGCGCCCCTTCGCCCGCGAGACCGCCACGGTCATGCCGCGATCCTTGAACGAGCCGGTCGGGTTGGCGCCCTCGAACTTGAGAAAGACCTCGGCGCCGACCCGTTCGGAGAGCCGCGGCGAGGGGATCAGCGGGGTCGAGCCCTCCTGGAGGGAGACGATCGGATCTCCGGGCTCCAGGTTCAGACGGTCGCGGTAGCGTTCGATCAGCCCGCGTTCCGGCACCTAGAATCGCTCCTCGATCACGTGGATCGAGCGGGCGGGACTGCGCAGCTCGCCGAGCTCGTCGAGCGCTTCGACGGCCCGCACGAAGCGCGACTCGAGGCACTCGTGCAGCACCATCACAAGCCGTGCGTCGTCGCCGTAACCGCGCTGGACGACGCTCTTCACCGAGACGTCGTGCTCGCCGAGCACGGTCGCGATCCGGGCCAGCACCCCGGGCCGGTCGGCGACCTCGAGGTGCAGGTAGAAGCTCGAAGGGACGTCGGCGACGATCGGCAGCTCGGTGCGGGTCTCGTGCACCGGGGCGTCGCCGGCGAGGATCGAGACGACGTCACCGAGCACCGCGCTCGCGGTCTGCAGGCCGCCGGCGCCGGGCCCCGACAGAGTCACCTCGTTGATCGCGGGTGCCTGGATCATCACCGCGTTGAAGGCGCCCTCGATCGGCGCCAGCGGGTGACCGGAGTAGAGGAAGCAGGGAAAGACGCGGACGCTGATGCTGCCGCTGCGGCGCTCGGCCACGCCGAGCAGCTTCAGCGAGAGGCCGAGCTCCTTGGCGAAGGCGAGGTCGTCGGGCTGGATCGCCTCGATCCCCTCGTAGGCGACCTCCGACAGCGTCACCGGGGTGTGGAAGGCGAGCCGCGCGAGGATCGCCATCTTCGCCGCCGCGTCGGCGCCGGAGACGTCGTCGGTGGGGTCCGCCTCGGCGTAGCCCAACTCCTGGGCGCGGGCGAGGACGTCGTCGAAGCCGGCCCCGGTCGAGGCCATCTCGCTGAGGATGAAGTTGGTGGTGCCGTTGACGATCCCGTAGACCTTCTCGATCTCGGTCGCCGCGAAGCCCTCCTGGATCGTGCGCACGATCGGGATCACCGCCGCGACCGCCGCCTCGAAGCGCAGCTGCACGCCGCTCTCGCGGGCGACCTGGAAGAGCTCGTCACCGTGCTGGGCCAGCAGCTGCTTGTTGGCGGTGACGAAGGGGCGCCCGGCGCGCATCGCGGCGATCGCGTACTCGCGCGCCGGTTCGGTCCCGCCCATCAGCTCGACCACCAGGTCCGAGCGCTCGAGGATCTCGGCGAAGTCCCCGTCGCCGCGGGTCAGCACCCCGGCCAGCTCCGGCCGGCGCCCGGTCGCCGCCTGCACCGCGTCGGCGCGCTCGGCCAGCAGCTCGGCGAAGGCGGCGCCGACGGTGCCGCGGCCGAGCAGGCCGATGCGCACGGGTTTCGGCCCGTCGCCCACCTCGGCGGCCACCGTCTGCTCCGCCGCCACCTCAGACATCGCGCGCGGTGAGGTCGTCGAAGGTCTCGCGGCGGACGACCACCCGGGCCTCGCCGTCGCGGCAGAAGATCACCGGCGGCCGGGTGACGCCGTTGTAGTTGTTCGCCATCGCGTGGCCGTAGGCGCCGGTCGCCGGGGTGACGAGGACGTCGCCGACGGCGGGGCCCGCCAGCATCGTGTCGCGGACCAGCACGTCGCCGGACTCGCAGTGCATCCCGGCGATCGTCACCAGTGTGTCGGGCTGATCGCCGACCCTGTCGGCGATCAGGGCCTCGTACTTGGAGCCGTAGAGCATCGGCCGCAGATTGTCGGACATGCCGCCGTCGACGGCGACGTAGGTGCGGATCCCGGAGATCTCCTTCACCGTGCCGACCCGGTAGGCGGTGACGCCGGCATTGGCGACCAGCGAACGCCCCGGCTCGATCAGCATCCGCACGCCGTCGCCGAAGACCGCCCGCACGCCCTCCACCTTGACCCCGACGTAGTCGTCGATCGCCGGGGGCTCGTCCTCCTCGGTGTAGGCGACGCCGAGTCCACCACCGACGTCGACGACCTTGCACCAGTCACCGGCCAGCTCGCCGAGCGCGGCGATCTCCAGCCGGTAGGGCTCGAGCTCGAAGATCTGCGAGCCGATGTGGGCGTGCAGCCCGACCAGGTCGAGCTTGTCGGAGGCGAGCACGCGCTCGATCGCCCGCGCCGCCCCGTCGCCGTCGCCCATCCCGAAACCGAACTTCGAGTCGAGCTGGCCGGTGGTGATGTAGTCGTGGGTCGAGGGCTTGATTCCCGGAGTGACCCGGATCAGCACCTTCATCGGCTCATCGAGCAGCCGCTCGCAGCGCTCGATCTCGTCGAAGGAGTCGAGGATCAGGTGGCCGATGCCGGCTCGCGCCGCCATCAGGATCTCCTCGTCGGACTTGTTGTTGCCGTGCATGTGGATGCGGGCCGGGTCGAAGCCCGCGGCGAGGGCGATGTGGAGCTCACCGCCGGAGGCGACGTCGACCGAGAGCCCCTCCGCGGCGAAGAGCTTGTAGGCGGCAGTGGCCGGGAAGGCCTTCGAGGCGAAGAGGACCTCGCCGTCGACGCCGCGGCGCTCGAACGCCTCGCGGTAGGCGCGGGCGCGGGCGCGCAGGTCGCCCTCGGCGTAGATGTAGGCGGGCGTGCCGTGCTCTTCGGCGAGCTCGACGACGTCGCAGCCGCCGACCTCGAGATGGCCGAGCTCGTTGACCCGGCTGCCCATCGGCAACACGGCCGAGCCCGCGATCGGATCGCGCGTCCCCACCCCAGACTGAACCTGCTCCGCCATCGGCGGCATTGTGACGGTTGAGGGGTCGCGGCGGCCCGGTGACCGGCCGCGGCGGCTCAGCTGCCGCCGCCGCCGAGCAGACCGTTGAGCGTTTCCGTCACCCCGTCGACGGTCTTGCCGACAACCGATTCGGGACCGACGACGCTTTCGACGACCTTTTCGGTCACTTCGGTCACGCCGGTGCTTTCGAGCGTCCCGCCGGTGGCTTCGTTGACGGCCCCGACCGCGCCATTGACGGTTTCGGTGACGGCCTGCGAAGGGCTGGTGGTGGCGGTGACCGGGCCGCCGGTCGAGGTGCCGCCGGAGCTGCCGCCGCTCGAGCCCGAGGAGCCCGAGGAGCCGGTCGAGCCACCGCTCGACCCGGAGCTCCCGGTCGAGCCGGAGGTGCCCGATGAGCTCGGGGCGGTGGAGCCGCTTTCCGAAGACGAGGGGCTCTGCGAAGGCGAGCTGGAGGACGGGTTGGAGGAGTGCGAGCTGGACTTGCCGCCCGAAGAGGTGCCGCCGCCGCTCGTCGAGGGCGAGCCTTCGACCGCGGTCGCCGGGCCGGTCGCCTCGGCGATCGCGCCTGGATCGGCGGCGGTGCCATGGTGGCCGGCGGCGGACTTCGCGGTCGGCGCCGCGGCGTTCGCGGCGCCGTTCTTGCCGGCGTGCGATCGGGCCGCTTTCCGGGTTGCTCCGCCGGTCGCCGTGGTGGTCGTCCCGCCGCGGCCCAGCGGGACCACCTTCGCGGACGCCACCGCCGACTCGTGGTGGTGGCCGGCGACCTCGGCGGTCGGCCACTCGTGGAAGACCTGCGCCGAGACGAGGACGACGAAGACGGCGATCGCGATGCCGATCAAGGTGACCCCCGAAAGGGCACCGACGAGGTAGGTGTGAGCTTGCTTGATCACTTTTACTTAAAAATCGGTACTCATCGATACCAGTTCTGACTAGAGTCGGGAATCTGGCTCCCCACCTAGGGTTCTATGCCCATTTTCCTATCGACACAACCCCCCTAAAGATAACTCAAGGGGTCGGTTACCTCGCCATTTATACGAACCTCGAAATGGACGTGAGGGCCAAGGCAGTAACCGGTGCAGCCGCTGTACCCGATGACCTCGCCCTGTTCGACCTGCTGCCCGGCGTTGACGGCGAAGGCGGATTGGTGCGCGTAACAGGTGGAGAGACCGCCCCCGTGGTCGATGCAGGTGTAGTTCCCGTAGCCGCCGCTTTCGGCCTCCGACTCGGTGAAGGCGACGGTGCCGGCGAGGGCGGCGCGGATCGGCGTGCCTTCCGGCACGGCGATGTCGATGCCCGGGTGGTACTCGTAGTGCCCTTCGATCGTGCGCGGGCCGAAGCCTGAGGCGATCGGCCCGTCGACGGGCCAGATCATCGAGCCGGATCCCGCTTTGATCGCCCCCGGCGGCAGCGGCATCGAGCCGGTCGCCGCCAGCTCTTCGGCGATTTTCGCCTGGATCGATTCGACGTCGCCGTCGAGCTCGGTTTCGTGGTGGCGGACCTTGGCGAGCGCCGCTTCCTGTCCCCCGCGGGCGTCGACCAGATCGCCCTGGCGCCCCTGCAGTTCGCCGCGGGTGGTGACCAGCGAGCGCCCTTCGGCGGCGATCGAGTTCCGTGCCGCTTCGATTTCGCCTTTCGCCGCGGCGCGTCGCTCGACCGTCAGTGCCACCCCGTCGCGCAGGCTCCGCACCCGCTGGGCGTTCGCCTCGTCGGCTTCGTGGATGCGGTCGAGGAATTCCGCCCGCGCTTCGACGTCTTCGAGGTCGCCTTCGCCGATCAGCACGTCGAGCAATTCCGGGCTGCTCTGCTCGTAGATCGCGACCAGCCGTTCGCGCAGCGACCCGAGGGCGACGCGCAGGTGGGAGCGCAGCCGCGCCAGGTGATCGTGGGCGGCTTCCAGTTCGTCGCTCGCGGTCGCCAGCCGCTGCTGCGTCGCGTCGAGCCGGGCACGGGTTGCCGTCTCCTGTTCGCGGATCATCGCCACCTCGCCGCTCAGCCGTTCGATCCGCCGCGCGTTGCGGGAGATCGTCGTCGTCAGGACGCCCTTGAGCTGCTGGGTTTCTTCCAGCTGGGCTTCCTTCGATTCGAGTTCGGAGGAGAGGTCTTCCGCCGGCGCCGGCGGAGCGGCGACGGCGCCCAGGCAGAGGGCCGCGAGGAGCGCGGCGAAGGCGGTCGCGAGGGGGCGGGTCAGAGGCACCCGGTGAAGCTAGCCAAGGCCGATTCAGTTGGCCGGCGCGTTCTCGACCCGCAATAAACCGCCCTCCGCCTCCTCCTCCATCTGCAGCGTGGTGTGCTCGATGCTGAAGCTCTCGCCGAGTTCCATCTCCAGTTGCCGGCGGATCTGGTCGCGGTCGGCCCCGCGGGCGACGACGACGTGGGCGGCCAACGCCGGGAAGCCCGCGGTCACCGTCCAGACGTGCAGGTCATGGACCGAGCGGACGCCGTCGACCCGGCAGATCGCCGCCCCCATCCGGTCGACGTCGAGGTCGGCAGGGGCGGCCTCCATCAGCACGTCGAACGGTTCCTTCAGCAGGCGCCAGGAGGAGAGCAGGACGAGCACCGAGATCAGCAGACCGACGATCGGGTCGACGATGTCGGAACCGCCGGCAAGGACGATCGCGCCGGCGATGATCACCCCGAGCGAGCCGAGCGCGTCGGCGAAGGAGTGGCGGATGACGCCCTCGAGGTTGACGTCCTCGCGCTCGCCACGGGCAAGGTAGATCGTCGCCGCGGCGTTGCCGAGCAGGCCGAGGATGCCGAGGGCGAGGACGCCGCCGCCGGCGATCCCGGGCGGGTCGGAGAAGCGGCCGATCGCCTCGACCCCGATGAAGACGCTGACCGCAACCAGGGTCAGCCCGTTGGCGAGCGCCGCCAGCACCTCGGAGCGCTGGTAGCCGAAGGTGCGTCGGCCGCTCGCGGGCCGGGCGGCGAGCCGCGCCGCGATCAGCGCGAGGACGATCGAGCCGACGTCGGAGAGCAGGTGCCCGGCGTCGGCGAGCACCGCCAGCGAGCCGGTGAGGATGCCGCCGATCGCCTCGGCGAGCAGCAGCACGACGTTGATCCCCAGCGCGACGACGAGCCGCCGCCGCGAGTCCTCCCGGCGCGCCTCCAGCGCATGCGCGCCGAAGCCGTGGCTATGCCCGTGTCCGCCGGAGTGGTCGTGGCCGTGATCGCTCACGGCCCGAGCTTAGAAGCTGCCCGCACCTAGGCCGCGACAGGCTCCTTCGGGGCCTGCGCCGCCGCCGCCACCTCGGCGGCGAAGCCGAGGCGCTCGGCGTAGTCGCGGGACTGCATCCGCGAGATGACCATCCGCTGGATCTCGGCCGTGCCCTCGAACAGCTGGTAGATCTTGGCGTCGCGGAACCACTTCTCCAGCGGGTGGTCGGTGTCCCAGGCGGCCGGGCCGACCAGGTCCATCAGGGTCGTCGTCGCCCACATCGTCACGTCGCCCGCCTTCAGCTTCGACATCGAGCCCTGGCCGCCGGTCATCGGCCGGCCGTTGCGGCCCATCCACGAGGCCCGCTGGACGAGCAGCCGCGCCGACTCGATCTCGGTGGCGACGTCGGCCAGCGTCTGCTGGACCCGCTGCGCGCTGAGCAGCTGGACGCCACTTTCTTCACGCCCGTACAGATATTCGAGCGTCCACTCGTAGGCCGCCTGGGCGATCCCCAGAGCCGAGGCGCCGACGATCGGCCGGGTGATCTCGAAGGTGGCGAGCGCGTCGGCGCCGGCGCGCGATTTCTGGCCGGACCGCCCGCGCTCGAGCTTGCGCTGGAGCTTCTCCTCGCCGCCGAGCAGGTTCTCGGCCGGGATCCGGCAGTCCTCGAGCACGATCTCGGCCGTGTGCGAGGCGCGGATCCCGAGCTTCGACTCCTTCTTGCCCTGGGACAGCCCCGGGGTGCCTTTCTCGATCACGAAGGAGGCCTGGCCGCGGGTGCCGAGCGTCGGGTCGACGGTGGCGACGACGACGTGGACGTCGGCGATGCCGCCGTTGGTGATGAAGACCTTGGTGCCGTTGAGGACCCACTCGTCACCGTCGCGGACGGCGGTCGTCTTCAGGCTCTTGACATCGGAGCCCGCCTGCGGCTCGGTCACCGCGTAGGCGCCCAGCTTCACCGTCTCGGCGTCGCCGAAGCACTCGGGGACCCAGCGCATCGTCTGCTCGGGGGTGCCGGAGGCGGCGATGCCCGCGGCGGCGAGGCCGGAGCCGCTGATCGCCAGGGCGATCCCGGCGCAGCCCCAGTGGAACTGCTCGGCCATGATCGGCTGCATCTGGCCCTCGCCGTCTTCGGCCGCGCGCTGCATCCCCTCGAGGCCGCCGAAGCCCTGCCGGCGCGCCTCTTTGATGACCTCCCACGGGATGCTCTCCTCGCGGTCGTGCTTGGGCGCGGCGGGACGGATCACCTCGGCGGCGAACTTGCGGCATTCCGCCTGGTAGGTGAGCTGCTCGTCGTTCAGTCCGAAATCCATGACGCTTCCTCTCTCCCGGCCGCGGCGGGGGCGCGCCCGCCCGTGCTCTTGCTGTTGATTGACTGGTCAGTCAGCCAGCCTTTGCAAAGCGTACCCGACCGGCCGCAGCGTCGCCGCGCATGTACGGTGGGTGAGGGTGAGGGCCGACCGACCGATCAATGCCGACGTACGGGCGCCGGATGCCCCTCCCGAGCCAGTTTCAGAGCCGAAAAAGGCTCCGCTTGACGGCGCGCCGCCAAAAGCAGGCAAAGCCCCGCGGAAACCTGAGGCGGACCCAAAGAAGACGGAGGCCGCGGAGAAAAAGGCCGAGCCCTCTCCCGCTCCTCGTCGCCGCCGCTCGATTCCCGGGCCGATCAAGCTGGTCGCCGCGCTGGTCGTGATCGCGGTCGGCTTCATCGTTCTCGCCGTGGTCGCCGGCGGTGGCGGCTCGAAGAAGGGCGACGAGAGCGCCGCCCCCAGCGCCTCGACCACCCCGGTCGTCCCCGCCCAGGCGCCCTCCTCCTCGGCCGAAGACGAATCGGACTCCTCGTCCTCCGCCGAAGACGAATCGGAATCGGAATCGGAATCGGAAGGCTCCAGCAGCGCCGAAGAACTCGGCTATCCCTCCTTCGCCACCTCGAACACGACCCGGATCGGCGGTCCCGACCCGATCGCCAACGCCGCCGCCACCGCGCTCGCCGTCTTCCCGGCGACGAACGAAAAGCAGCGCCCGGTGGCCGTCTCCCTGGTCGGCAAGGAAGACTGGGCCGGGGCGCTCGCCGCCGCCTCCCTGATGGCGGAACCGGTGCGAGCGCCGCTGCTCTACGGCGAAGCCGAAGGCGTCCCCGACGCGACCTCCGCCGCGCTTGGCGCGCTGAAGCCGGGCGGCGGCGCTGCCAGCGGCGGCGCCGCGATCTTCGCGATCGGCGACGTCCAGGTGCCGGGTGGGATGCCCGCCGCCAAGGTCAAGGTCGCCGACCCCGCCTCCGAGGCGGCCGGGATCGCCCGCCTGCGGGACCGTCTCGCCGGCTCGCCGCCGGACGCGATCATCCTCGCCTCCAGCTCCGAACCGGCCTTCGCCGCGCCCGCCGCCGCCTACGCCGCCCGCTCCGGCGACCCGGTCCTCTTCACCGAAGCCGAAGCGCTGCCCCAGGCGACCGTCGCCGCCCTGCGCCGCGACGAAGGCGTGCCGGTCTACGCGCTCGGGCCCGGCTCGGCGATCTCCGGCAAGGTCCTGAAGGAAGTCGAAGCCGTCGGCAACAAGGTGACCCGGATCAGCGGCGCCGACCCGGTCGCCGGGGCGATCGCCTTCGCCCGCTTCGGCGAAGGCGGGTTCGGCTGGAACGTCTCCGACCCCGGCCACGGCTTCGTCCTCGTCCGCTCCGACGCGCCCCTGGAAGCCGCGGCCGCGGCGCCGCTCTCCGGCTCCGGCACCTGGGGACCGTTGCTGCTCACGGATTCCGCCGATACGCTGCCCTCCGAATTGCGCGGCTACTTCCTCGACGTCAAGCCCGGTTACACGACGGACCCGACCCGGGCCTTCTACAACCACGTCTGGATCGTCGGGGATGCCGGGCAGATCAGCGTCGAACAGCAAGCCGAAGTCAACGAAGTCGCCGAACTGGCGAAGATCGGAAACGTGGAATGAGCGAGGCGGAGAACCCAAACCTGCTCGGCGGCGAGCGCGGCATCACGGTCGAGGACATCCGCGCCCTGGCGGGCCCGGCGACGCCCCACTTCTCGCTGCAGATCCGCAACCGGATCGCGCGGCTGATCGAGCCCTTCCCGGCCGGCGACCCGGTGCGCCGCGAAGGCGAACGGCAGATCGCCCGGCTGCAGAAGATCTCCGACGGAAGCGGCGAGTCGCGCCGCACCCTCGGCATCGAGCACTGATGCCGCACCCGGTGACTCGATGAAGCGACTGGCGCCAGGGGTTTGGCGCCTCAAGGAGCTGCCGATGCCGACGATCAACGTCTACCTGGCGGAGGACGTGCTGATCGACGCAGGCCGGACCTGGGACCGGCGGCGGATCTTCGCCGAGCTCGACGGGGTCGAGATCTCGGGCGTCGCGCTCACCCACGTCCACCCCGACCACCAGGGCTGCGCGAAGGCGGTCTGCGACGCGCGCGAGGTACCGCTCGCCTGCCATGCCGATGACGTCGACGCGATGGAGGGTCGCCGCTCGGTCGGATCCGGGCAGGCCCTGATCCCGCGCATCTACGACCGGATCTGGACCGGTCCTCCGCACAAGGTCGACCGGGTGCTCGCCGAGGGCGACGAGATCGCCGGCTTCCGCGTCATCCACGCTCCGGGCCACGCGCTCGGCGAGGTGATCTACTTCCGCGACTCCGACCGGGTGGCGATCTGCGGCGACGTGGTCCGCAACATGAGCTTCCTCACCGGCCTGCCCGGCGTCCGCCAGCCGCCCGACGAGATGACCTACGACCCGCCCGAGAACCGCCGCTCGATCCAGAAGCTGGCCGCCCTCGAGCCCTCGCTGATCCTCCCCGGGCACGGCCCGGCGATCACCGACATGGCCGCCTTCGGCCGCTTCATCGCCGCACTGCCCGTGGACTGAGCGCCAGGCCGGCGATACGATCGCGCCATGGACACTCCGCTAGCACCCGAGCAAGGGGTCGACGGCTCCGACAACGCCCGCGAACTGGCGATCCAGCGGTTGAAGATGAAGCAGGACTTCAAAGGCGTCCTCGGCGGCGGCCTCTTCGCGGTGGTGATCGTCGTCGTCATCTGGGCGATCGGCGGAGGCGGATATTTCTGGCCGGTATGGGTGATGCTCGGCGCCGCGATCGGCATCGTCGCGCAGGGTTGGAAGGCCTACGGCCCCTCCAACCGGATCAGCGAGGAGGACGTGCAGCGGGAGATGAGCCGCAGCTGACGCCGAGTGACGAGTTGACCCCTCTCTGGTGTGGTCAAGTCGCCAGTGGGCCGAAGGCGTCGATGATGCGGTTCTGGTACTCGCTCAGCTCCTCCGGCGAGATGAAGTAGGTCGGTGGGGTGAGGAAGAGGCCGTCGGCGCGTTCGGCGGTGGCTTCGACCCGTTCGCGGACCTTGTCGAGGGGGCCGGCGGCGCAGTAGGTCTCGACCATCGCGTCGGGGATCGCCGCCGGGACGGCGGCCAGGTCGCCGCGGCGGAAGGCCTCGCCGGCGGCATTCGCCTGGTCGAGGAAGCCGTGCATCTCCCAGATCGGCGCGTAGGTCTTGACCGTCGCGTAGAAGGAGATCGTCCGGCGCGCCAGGTCGAGCGCCCGACCCTCGTCGTCGTCGATCGCGCAGCAGACAGTCGGCAGGTAGTCGAAGTCCTTGCGGTCACGACCGGAGCGCCAGAGACCGCCTTCGAAGCCCGGGACGACGACCTCCTCAATCCAGCGCAGGCTCTGGATCGGGTGGCCGATCAGCCCATCGGCGACGTCGCCCGCCATCCGCGACATCCCCGCCTGCATCGCGGCGGCGTAGATCGGCGGCGCCAATCCAGCCCGGGCGACCGGGTGGGGACGCACCCAACCCTTGATGTCGATGTCGTAGTAGTCGCCCTGGTAGCGGATCGGCTCGCCGGCCCCGGCCTGGCGCATGATCAGCCGGGTCGCCTCGATCGCCTCTTTCAGGTGCGGGGCCGGGCGGCCGTAATCGGCGTTGTGCCAGGTCTCGGTGAGGCGCTTGACGCCGGAGCCGAGGCCGAGGCGAAAGCGCCCGCCCGACATCTCGTCGAGGTCGAGTGCGGTGATCGCGTGGACGAAGGGACTGCGGGTGAAGGCCCAGGTGATCCCGGTGCCGAGCCCGATCCGCTCGGTCCGCGCCGCCAGGTAGGCAACCTGCGTGTCGGCGGCGCGGAAAAGTTCCGGCGCCCAGACGCACTCGACCCCGGCCGCCTCCGCGCGCAAGGTCTCCGCCTCGAGGTCGGCGACCCGGTTGCCGATCGCGGCGACCGAGATGCGCTCCAGCGCGCTCACGCCGCGGCGGGCGCCAGGACCTTCTTCGCGACCTGCTCGCGGTGCCAGCGCGCGTCCCCGTACATCGAGGCGTTGGCGCGGCCACGCTTGAGGAAGAAGTGAAGGTCGTGCTCCCAGGTGAAGCCGATGCCGCCGTGGACCTGGATCGAGGCGTCGGGGACGCGCCAGCCTGCATCGGAGGCGTAGGCCTTCGCCATCGAGGCCGAGAGCGGGAAGGCGTCGGGGTCGGCGTCGGCGGCCCAGGCCGCCCCGTAGACGGCCGAGCGCGAGTTCTCGGTCTCCAGCAGCATCTGCGCGCAGCGGTGTGAGACCGCCTGGTAGGCACCGATCGGGCGGCCGAACTGTTCGCGATCTTTGGCATAAGCGACGGCCATGTCGAGGGTGCGCTGGGCGACCCCGGTCGACTCGGCGGCGAGCGCCACCGCGCCGAGTAGGTAGACCCGCTGGAACTCAGCTCCGTGCCCGGGCAGCGTCTGGTCGGCGGGGACGCGGACGCCGTCGAAGTTGACGGTGGAGAGGCGGCGGGTGGTGTCGATCGAGATCTCCGGCGAGACACTGACCCCGTCGGCGTCGGCGGGAACGATGTGGCGGCGCCCATCGGCGGTCGCGACGAGGAAGAAGGCGGCGCCGGCCGCGTCGGCGACCAGCTCCTTCTTGCCGTTCAGCACCACCCCGTCGCCATCGGCCTCATCCTTCATCGGATAGGCGCCCGGCGTCCCGGTCGAGCCGGCGTCAACCATCGCCTGGGTTCCGCGCGCGGTCCCCTCGGCGAGCGGGCGCAGCCAGCGCTCCTTCTGCTCGTCGGAGGCGCTTTGCGCCAGCGCCAGGCCGACCACGGTGTTGGAGAAGAGCGGCGAAGGGGCGAGCGCGTAGCCCATCTCCTCGAAGAGCACTGCCAGATCGACGATCCCGAGCCCCTGGCCACCCCACTCCTCGGGCAGCGCCAGGCCGGCCCAGCCGAGCTCGGCCATTTCGCCCCAGCCCTGCGGGTCGGTGCCGTCGGCGGAGCCGGCGATCTCCCGCATCCGCTCCGATTTGAAGCGCGAGGCGAGGAAGTCGCGGGCGGTCGCGCGGATCGCTTCCTGCTCGTCGGTCAGGTCGAAGTACATGACTGGTTCCTCGTCCCTAGCGCATCCGCGGCAGGCCGAGCACCCGCTCGGCGATGATGTTCTTGAGGATGTCGGTCGTGCCGCCCTCGATCGAGTTGGCGCGCGAGCGGAGGAAGTTGTATTGCCAGGCGCCGTTGGCGACGGCCCCCTCGGAACCGCGCCCGAGCGGCGCCCAGGCGCCCTCGATCTCCAGCGCCAGCTCGGTCAGATCCTGGTTGATGTCGGCCCACTGCCACTTGCCGAGCGAGCCCTCGGGCCCGGGGATCCCAGAGACCATCGTCTTGGTCAGCCCGCGGTACGCGTTGAGGCGCATCGTCTCGGCCTCGATGAAAAGCTGGGCGATCCGCTGGCGGAAGTAGGCGTCCTCGGCGGCGGTCGAGCCGCCCTCCTCGCGCACCTCGGCGGCGAGCGCCGCCAGCTTGCCGAGGCTGTTGTGGATCTGGGCGATCGCCCCGAAGGCGAGCCCGGCACGCTCGTTCATCAGCGTCGTGATCGCCACGCCCCAGCCGTTGCCGACCCCGCCGACGACGTTCTCGTCGGGGATCCGCGCCTCGTTGATGAAGACCTCGTTGAACTCACCCTCGCCGGTGATCTGGACCAGCGGTTTCGCTTCCACCCCGTCCTGATCCATGTCCATCAGGAAGTAGGTCAGGCCCTGGTGCTTGGGCGCGTCGGCGTCGGTGCGGGCGACCAGCATGCACCACTTCGCGTACTGGGCGAACGTGGTCCAAACCTTCTGCCCGGTGACGACCCATTCGTCGCCGTCCTTGACCGCGCGGGTCTTCAGCGAGGCGAGGTCGGAGCCCGACTCGGGCTCGGAGAAGCCTTGGCACCAGATCTCCTCGCCGGTCAGGATCGGCTCCAGGTAGCGCTGCTTCTGCGCGTCGGTGCCGTGGGCGATCACCACCGGGCCACCCATCGCCAGCCCCAGCACGTTGGCCGGGCTCGGCGCTTCCTGGGCGGATGCCTCGCCGACGAAGATCGCCTGCTCGATCATCGTCGCGCCGCGGCCACCGAACTCCTTCGGCCAGGAGATCCCGGCCCAGCCGGCGGCGTGCAGCTTGCGCTGCCACTCGCCGCGGAACGACATCACCTCGTCGAGCGAACCCTCCGGTTCGGGGCCGGGGTTGTTCTCACGCAGCCACGTCGCGACTTCGTCGCGAAAGCTCTCCTCCGATGGCGACAGCGTCAGGTCCATCGGCCGCCCAGCATATAGAGCTACTGGCCAGGCGGCCGGCGGAGTCAACTACCGCAGAGCTTCAGGCCGTAGGCATGGGCCTTCTTGGTCGCTCCTTCGAGGGTGGGGACACTTTCGGCTTCTTCGGCTTCGGCGACTTCCGTGGAGAGCGTGTCGGTGAGGTCTTCGACCGTCCCCTCGTCGCCTTCCGGTGGCGTCAGCGCGGCGATTTCTTCGGCCTGCTTGCCGATGTTCGGCAGGATCACCGCGTGGAAGATCTCGATCTTCTGATCTTCGCTCGGTTCTTCTCCTTCCGAGATCGGGATTTTGTTTTCTTCGGCGTATTTGGAGATTTCTTCGGTCATCGCCGCGTCGGCCTTGCTGCAGATCGTGTCCGCTTCTTTGATGAAGACGGCCTTGGTCGGCGCGGGGCCGCCCGAGTCGCCCGAGCCACTTTCGGATTTGCCCGAATTGCTTTCGGTTTCGGCCGAGCCGCTTTCGCTGCTGGTGGTGCTGCTGGATTCAGAGCTGGAGCTGCTGCCGCCGCAGCCGGCGACGAGCGCGGCGAGCGCGAGCAGGGCGACCGCAGCCAGGACCAGTTTGCGCGAGTACACAGGAAAACTCCTCGATTAGTTAGCGAGACCAACGTCGCAAACTAGCGATCTGGACCGACTCTCTGTCGATCCCGATTGACGGGTCGGTCAACCGCACCGCGTTGGCCGGAAAAGAACTGATAGGAACCCGGCGGATGAGCGAGAGACAGGGATACGAAAGTCCGGGGATCGCGGGGAGTGGGGCCATCGCAACTGGCCTTGC
This sequence comes from uncultured Solirubrobacterales bacterium, assembly GCA_963795675.1. Classification (GTDB taxonomy): domain Bacteria; phylum Actinomycetota; class Thermoleophilia; order Solirubrobacterales; family 70-9; genus VAYN01. The sequence continues at coordinate 21,709 of CAWCJB010000016.1, read as the reverse complement.
CGCGGTCTCGACCACTACCGCCGACACGATCCTGCTGGCGCGGTCCGAGGCTTCGGCCTGGCGCGCGGAGGAGAAAGTCGTCGCCGCCTGCGCCAAGATCGAGGGGGCGGAGCCCTCGCGCCTGCGGGTCACCACCGACCCCAAGGACCTGGCCGACTGCGATGTCGTGGTCGAGGCGATCATCGAGGAGCTCGACGCCAAGGCCGAGCTGATCAAGACGCTCGACGATGCGTGCCCGAACGCCGACCTGGCGACGACCACCTCCTCGCTCGGCATCGGCGACATCTCCGACAAGGCCGGGGTGCCGCGCCTCTACGGGCTCCACGTCTTCAACCCGGTGCCGCGGATGGCGCTGGTCGAGGTCTGCATCCCCGACGCTGCCGCCCAGCAGACCCGCGAGCGGGCGATGGCCTGGTGCGCAGCGCTCGGCAAGACCGCGGTCGAGGTCCCCGACCAGGCGGGCTTCGTCGTCAACCGACTGCTCTTCCCCTATCTCTTCGACGGGGTGCGGCTGATGGAGCGGACCGGGATGGAAGCGGGCGAGGTGGATACCTGCATGAAACTCGGGGCGGGCCACCCGATGGGCCCACTGGCCCTGCTCGACTTCGTCGGCCTCGACGTCGCCGAGGCGATCGGCGACGCCCTCTACTCCGACTCGGCCGATCCGGCGCACAAACCGCCGGGGATGATCGTCGAGATGATCGGCGAAGCGAAGCTGGGCCGGAAGAGCGGCGCAGGCTTCTACTCGTACGACTGAGACCGGGCTCGAAGGGGAAGGGACGCACGGGCTAGTCGGCCTGCGCCGTTTTCCCCTTCCCTGACATATCCCAGATGACGTCGGCCTCGGAGACGTTCTGCCGGCGGGCGGCGATTTCGACCTCTTCCCAAGGCAATACGGCCTCGGGGAGCTCGTCCCAACGGGCCAGGTCGAGGGCCTCGATCGAGCCTCTGAGCGCCGGCCCGAGGTGCTCCTCGGAGCGCAGCAGCGCTCTCAACACCTCGAGCTGCTTGTCGGTCAGGCGAACAACCCACATTGGGGGCACCTCCAGCTTGAGCGGGACGCGGGTTGCCCGAAGAAATTAGGCGTCGCCACGGACGGAAGAAGAACTTCCGGAGCCGCGGCTGATCCGCACCGCCTCGATCCGGTTCTCCCGCACCGCCTCGACCCGCAGGGTGTAGCCGTCGGCGGTGATCGAGTCGCCACGTTTGGGCAGCCGCCCGAGCTCACCGAAGACATAGCCGCCGACCGAGTTGTAGGCGTCGGAGTCGGCGGGCAGGTCGATCCCGGCGTCCTCGAGGTCGCCGAGGCTGACGTGGCCGCGGACAAACCAGTCGCCGTTGGTGAGCCGGCGAACCTCGCTGGCGCGCGGATCGGTCTCGTCCTCGATCTCCCCCACCACCTCCTCGAGGATGTCCTCGACGGTGACGATGCCGACCGTCCGTCCGTACTCGTCGACGACCACCGAGAGCGAGGTGCGCTGCACCTGAAGGTCGTGCAGAAGGTCGTCGAGCGGGCGCGTCTCGGGGACGATCAGCGCATCGCGGATCACGCCCTCGATCGTCGCCTCGGCGCCCTCGGACATGAAGAGGCGGATCAGGCTGTTGTTGTGGACGACGCCCTTGACCCGGTCCGCGTTGTCGTCTTCGATCACCACCAGGCGGGTGTGGCCGGAGGTGACGCAGCGGCGCAGCGCCGCCTCGACCGTCTCGTCGGCGTCCACCGTGACCACCGCCGGGATCGGCGTCATCACCTCGCGCGCCTCCTGTTCGTGCAGATGGAAGACGCCCGCCAGGTGACCCGCTTCGTCGGGGTCGAGGCCGCCCTGTCTGGCGCCGCGGGCGATGATCAGCCGCAGCTCCTCGGGCGAGGTTTCCTCAACGTCCTCGACCTTGATGCGGAGGACTTTATGGACCAGAAAGTTGGCCGGCACGTTGGTGGCGACGATCAGCGGGTGGAGGACCCGGCCAAGGAAGATCAGCGGCCCGGTCACCCGGATCAGGGTCGGCTCGGCGCGCCCGATCGCGATCATCTTCGGCGACTGCTCGCCGAGGATCACGTGCAGGAAGGTGACGATGATGAAGGCGAGGGCGATCGCCAACGCCAGGGCGACCGCGTGGGTGGCGAAGCCGAAGATCGGCTCCAGCAGCTCGGCGAGGGCGGGCTCGCCGAGGAAGCCGATGCCGAGCGAGGCGAGGGTGATCCCGACCTGGCTGGTGGCGACGAACTCGTCGACCCGGTCGAGCTGTTCCAGCGCCCGCCCGGCGCCTCGCACACCCCCGTCGCGCATCTGCTCGAGCCGCGCCCGGCGCGACCGCACCACGGCGAACTCGGCGGCGACGAAGAAGCCGTTGATCGCGATCAACAGCAGAAGAAGGACGAGCAGCAGGACGCTCATCGGCTATGCGGCCCGGTACTTCGGGCTGGGACGTCCTCGGCCATTCGGCTTTCCCAATATAGCCGGAGTTCCCACGGATCCCCGCGAGGCTGCCATATTCCGGATCAGACGATGAAGGTTGCGACGCTCAATGAGATGCTGGAAGAAGTCGTCCGCCTCGGCGAGGCGACCGGCACCGGCGACGAAGCGCACGAGCTGCGCGGCGAACTCGAGGGCCGCCTGGCGACGGTGCGCGCGGCGGTCGCCGGGGCCACCGTGCCGCGCGTCGTCGCGCTCGAGCGGCTGACCGAGCCGGTCCGCGTGGCGGGCTTCTGGGTGCCGGAGATGATCGCGATCGCGGGCGGTGAGGACGTCGCCGGATCGCCCGGCCTCGCCCCTGCCGATGTCGGCTGGGGCGAGCTCGCAAGCCTCCGTCCCGATGTCTTGATCGTGATGGTCGACGGCTACCTCGAGGACGTGCAGGCGCAGGCGATGGAGGTCTGGGAGCACCTCGAGAGCCTCGGCGCCGACCGCGTCTTCGCCGTCTCCGCCCAGGCCGCCTTCGGCGACGCCGGGCCGCGCCTGATCGATGGGGTCGAGCTGATCGGACACCTGCTCCATCCTGACCTGATGGACGCGCCGGGCAACACGCCCTTCACCCGCCTGCGCTCCCCCGCCCCACGCGCCGCCTCGGCCTAGCCGACGAAGTACGGCGCGCCCCAGGAGGCCGCCGCCAGGGCTAAGACGAAGCTGAGGACGCCGATCGCGGCCATCGCGCCGAGCTCGATCACGAGGCGGTTGCGGCTGTCGTGGCCGCCGAGCATGCCACGCTCACCGGCAACGATCAGGAGCCCGCAGAGGACCCCACAGACCAAGCCACCGACGTGGCCGCCGATGCTGATCGACGAGTCGGCGAAGGTGAAGACCAGGTTGATCAGGATCAGGATCCCGATCTGCCCCGCGACCGCGTCAAGGCGGCGCCCGCGGGCGATGATGAAGGTCGCGCCGAGGACCCCGAAGATCGCCCCCGAGGCACCCGCGACGACGGTTTCCGGTTCGATCAGGAGAGCGGCGGCCGAACCGGCCAGGAGCGAGGCGAAGTAGAGGAAGACGAAGCGCGGGGTCCCGATCGAGGGCTCCATCAGCCGGCCGAGGATGAACAGCAGGTACATGTTGAAGCCGATGTGGATGATGCTGACGTGGACGAACCCGCTGGTGACGACCCGCCACCAGTCGCCGCCTTCGTGCACCGCCGGCCCCCAGAGCGCACCCACGTCGTAGATGTCTTTGGTGCTGAGGCTGGTGCCGCCGCCCCCGTGGGCGATCTCGATCAGGTAGACGATCACGTTGATCGCGATCAGCACCACCGTCGCCGGGAAGGCGCCGAAGCCGCTCTCGGTCCCGACCGGGTTGCGGACCACGCGGGTGCGCTGGTTGGCGCACTCCGGACAGCGCATGCCGACCGGGGTCGGGGTCATGCAATCGGGGCAGATCGGCCGCCCGCAGGAAGAGCAGGAGACGGCGGTCTCGCGGTTCGGATGTCGGTAACAAGTCTGTGGCACCGGTCGCTCAGCCTACAATCGCGCCCGATGGAGCCCGCGAGCCCTGCCCGCCTCTACGCCACCGCGGTCGGCGCGCTGCTCATCCTGCTGGGCATCGCCGGCTTCTTCTACGGCTCCTCGTTCGGCTCGCCGGGGACCGTCGACCACACCCTCGGGGCGCTACGCACGAACGGCTGGCTGAACCTGCTCTGGGTGGCAATCGGGGCGCTCGGGCTGCTGCTGGCCGGGACCGCCTCCCGCGCCTGCGCTCTCGCCACCGGCCTCCTCTTCACCGTGCTCGGCGTCTGGGGCCTGGTGCTCTCCCCCGGTGCCGCAATCCTTGGCTTCCTCCCGGCAGCCGGCGGGGACGAAGCGCTTCACCTGGTGCTCGGGATCCTGGGACTGCTGGCCGCCGCGGCAACGCCGCGCCGGTTACGGCAACAAATCGCGAACGCCGCCGGCTAGGCCCTTCAGGCCATTCGCCTCATGCTTGCCGCGGCGGCGCAACTCGAAGAGGACCAGCGCCCCCGTCGCCACCCCGCCGACCCCGACCGCGACCACCGGCCGCACCCAGTTGCGCGGGTCGCGCAGCGCGCTCAGCTCGGAGTCCGAGAGCTCCTCGGCCCAGTCGGAAAGCTCCGTCGCCGCGGCCGCCGAGAGCGCCGTGAAGGTGTCCTCGATCCGCCCGGAGAGCCGCTCCGGTGGCTCGATCGGCTTCAGCACATCGCCCAGCAGCGTCTCGATGTCCCAGGTCGATTCGCCCTGCTCATCCGTCGCCATCATCGTCCCCCATCTCTTCCTGCAGCTGTTTGATCGCTCGATGGATCAGCACCTTGGTCGCCCCGTCGGAGCGGCCCAGCGCCCGCGCGATCTCGCGGTTGTCCATGCCCAGCGCGAAGCGCATGATCAGCGCCTCGCGGCGGTCGTCGGAGAGCGTCTCGAGGTTGGCCATCACCTGGCGCAGCTCCTCGCGCCCGGCGACCAGATCCTCGGTGTCGTGCCGGGTCGCGATCGGGTCGGCGTTCTCCAGCGACGTCTGCGGCCGCCGCGATCTGTCCCGGTAGTAGTTCGAGGCCAGGTTGTGGGCGATCCGGATCAGCCACGGCCGCAGCGGCCGGCCGTCCGACTCGCGCCGCGCCCGGTCGAAATGGCGGTAGGCCTGCAGAAACGCCTGCTCGGTGAGGTCCTCGGCGTCGTGATGATTCCCCACCCGGTAATAGGCGTAGGAGTAGACGTCGCGCAGGTGCTCCCGATAGAAGTTCTCGAAGGCGCGGTCGAGCTCCGCCTTCGCCGCCGGAGCCATTTCGGCAGGCTCGACGTTCTCCTCGGGGCCGCTCACCTGCCAAGCCTAGATGAGGAATCAAATCGCGCCGCGCGGCCATCTCCGGGCCTCCCGACCGCAGCCTAGGCCGCCTGCCGCGCGCGCTCGGCGCGGCGCAGCCCGGCCACCCAGTCCTCGGGGTCGACCTCGCCGCTGATCAGCTTCGCCAGCCCCTCGAGCGCCTCGCCTTTGACCCCGGAGGCGGCGACGGCGTCGGCGAGCAGCGGCGTCGTGTCGAGGCCCTCGGAGGCCTGGCCGATCAGCGCCGGGATCTCCTCGGCCGGGGTGCCGGTGCCGAGCAGCTCGCCGGCGCGGCGGTTGCGCCCGGTCGGGGCCATCATCGTCGCGGTCAGGTCACCGACCCCGGCCAGCCCGGCAAAGGTCTCCGATTCGGCGCCGTGGGCCAGCCCGTAGGCGATGCACTCGTGCCAGATCTCGGCGACCGCGATCCCGGCCGCGTTTAGCCCGTGCGGCTCGGCCGCGGCGGCGGCCAGCGCAGCGACGTTCTTGGCGGCGCCCGCCATCTCCACCCCGACCACGTCGCCGGAGCGCTCGCAGACGAGGCCGGCGCGGTCGAAGACCTCGCCCAACTGGGCGCGCAGATCGGGATCGGCGGAGCCGAGCACCAGGGCGGCGGAGCCGGATACGGCCTCCTTCGCGTGCGCCGGGCCGCCGAGGCAGGCGATCGCCCGCGCCCGCACCCGTTCGGCGACGTACTCGGAGGGCAGCTGGCCCTGCGGCGCGATCAGCCCCTTGGTGAGGAGCAGGATCGAGGAGCGTTCGCCCGCCCGGTCGGCGATCGAGCCGACCGCCGCGGGGAGCGATTTGGAGGGTATCGCGAGGATGATCAGGTCGAGGCCGACGAGCTCGATCTCGGCCGCCGGGCGGACGTCGATCGACTCCGGCAGCCGCACGTCGGGCAGGTAGCGGCGGTTCTCGCCCTCCTCGATCAGCTCCGCCGCGCTGGCCGCGGTGCGAGCGCCGAGCTGCACCTCGAGGCCACCGCGGGCGAGCAGCACGGCGATCGCCGTGCCCCAGCTCCCGGCCCCGATCACGGCGGCGCGCCGCATCGGCGGCAGTCCTCCCAGGTCTTCCCACTGCAGCAGGACGTTGGGCCAGATCCGCGAGGTGACCGTGACCGCGAGCGCCTGCGAGGGCTCCTCCGACTGCGGGAAGGTCATCGCCTTGCCGCAGCGGACCTTCACCTTGCGCGGCCGGATGCGCCAGCCGCGGCGCACGTGTTCGGTACCGATCACCGCGGTCGGCAGGACCGGCGCCCCGGTCTGCAGGGCGAGCCTGCCGACCCCGCGCTTCGGGTTGGCGAGGCTGCCGCGGCGGATCCGCGTCCCCTCCGGGAAGATGCAGAGCGTCCCGCCGCGTTCGACCACCATGCGGGCGGTCTCCATCGAATCTTCGTCGGATTCGCCGCGGCGGATCGGGAAGGCCCCGAGCCGCGAGAGGAACCAGCCCTGGAGCGGCTTCTGGAAGAGCTCGACCTTGGCGACGTAGTTCATCGGCCGGCGCCAGGGCAGGCAGGCGCCGACGACGAAGGGGTCGAGGAAGCTGCGGTGGTTGGCGGCGACGATCAAGCCGCCTTTGACGTGGCGGGCATGGGCGCGGCCGGTGCGCGAGAGGCGGAAGTAGACGAGGAAGAAGGGGACGAACGCCAGCCGGATGACCACGTAAAGCGGCCAGTTGACACTGTGCTTGCGCGTGTAGGCATGCAGCGCCGCGAGGCGCTCGTCGGTGATCACGCTGTCGGCTACACAGGTTCGAGCGCTCGGTTACGTCTGCGGCGCACGCGGGTTGACCACCGGCCGCAGGTTCGGTTCGACCTCATCGCGCAGGTGCTCGAAGTCGGGCGGCAGCGAGAGCTTCTCACCGAGGTGCTCGAGCGGCTCGTCGACGGTGAAGCCCGGCCCCATCGTGGCGATCTCGAACAGCACGCCACTGGGCTCACGGAAGTAGATCGACTTGAAGTAGAAGCGGTCGATCTCCGGGGTCGGGCGGGCGCCCGCGGCGATCGCCTTGTCGCGCCAGGCCATGTGCTCCTCAGGTGGCGAGGCCCAGGCGACGTGGTGCACCGAGCCGGCGCCCTGGACCGGGCGCTCCGCGGGCGGCGGGTCGTAGATGTAGAGCCCGCCGCGCTCGGCGCCGCGCGCCTCCCAGCCCGCGTCGGTCGCCTCGAACTCGAGCGCCTCGAGCAGGCCCGTGCTGGTCTCCGGCGCCGCCGCGTAGGCGCGCACCGCGTGGAAGCCCTGCAGGGCGAGCTCGCGCGGGACCTCCGGGTGGTCGGCGATCAGCGGCGCGTCGGGCACATCGGCGACGAAGAGCTCGTGGTCGAGCCCCTCCGGGTCGGAGAAGTGGAGGCTGTCGCCTGCACGGCGGGTGGCGACGTCGTGGGCGCCGAGTCGGCCCTCCCAGAAGTCGAGCGACTCCGGCGCCCCCACCCGCCATACGATCCGGTGCACCATCCCCGCGCCCGGCGTCCCCGCCGCCGCGCCGGGGTACTCGAAGAAGGTCAGGTCGGCGCCCGGATCGCCCTCCTCGTCGGCGAAGAACAGGTGGTAGACGGTCGGGCTGTCCTGGTTGACCGTTTTCTTCACCAGGCGCAGGCCCATCACCCCGGCGTAGAAGTCGACGTTCCGTTGAGCGTTCTCGGTGATCGCGGTGATGTGGTGGATGCCTTCTAGCTTCATGTGCCACGTATACCATCCGTCAGGTGAAGCCCTGGCGACGAAGGACGGTCAAAGGGCTCATCGTCCTCGGCTCCCTCCTCGCCTTCCTCAGCGTCTTCGCGATCTGGGTCGAGCGCCAGGCCCTCGACACCGGGGAGTGGGTCAACACCTCGGGGCACCTGATCCGCAACCAGACCATCCGCACGGCGCTGAGCGAATACATGGTGGAACAGCTCTACGAAAACGTCGACGTGGAACGAAAAGTCGAAGAAGCCCTGCCGAACGACTTCAAGGAACTCGCCGGCCCGGCGGCGAGCGGACTGCGCCAGGTGGGCGGGTCCGGCGTGGAAAAAGTGCTGGAAACGGGCACCGCCCAGTCACTCTGGGAAACGGCGAACCAGACCGCCCACGAACAGTTGTTGGCGGTGCTGGAAAACAAGCAAGAAGCCGTCGACACCGCGAACGGCGAAGTGAAGCTGAACCTCGGCAGCCTGCTCACCAACCTGGCCGGGCAGGTCGGGCTGGGCAAGAGCCTCGCCGAAGAACTGCCGCCGGACGCGGGCCAGATCACGATCCTCAAGTCCGAACAGCTGAAGACCGCCCAGGACATCGTCGTCGCGATCAAGGGACTGGCGCTGCTGCTCTCGATCCTCACCTTCCTCGTCTTCGGCCTGGCGATCTACCTGACCCGGGACGGGCGCTGGATGACCGTGCTCTTCAGCGGCGTCGGGCTGATCGTCGCCGCCCTCCTCGTCCTCGTCCTACGACACGTCGCCGGCGGAGTCGTCGTCGACCAGCTGGTGAAACAGGAGAACGTGAAGCCGGCGGCCGAAGCGGCGTGGTCGATCGGCACCTCGCTGATGGTCTCGATCGCGACCACGATCATCGTCGTCGGCGCGTTCTTCGCGGCGGCCGGCTGGCTCTCCTCGCCGACCGGGTCGGCGCGGGGCGCCCGACGGGTGATCGCGCCGGCGCTCGACCGCTATCTCCCCTATTGCTATGGCGGCCTCGCGGTGATCCTCGGGATCTACCTGCTGTCGGCGTCGGGAGTCGGGTTGCGGACCTTCCTCACCGTGGTCGTACTCGGCGTGATGGCGGCCTTCGGCCTGCGCGAGCTGAGCAAGCAGACGGCGGAGGAATTCCCGGGGCTGACCTATGGAGAGGTCCTCGCCCCGACCCGGAAAGCGATCGCCACCGCGGTCTCGGACGCGAACCTCGGCGAGCGCGCCGCGAAACTCAAACTGCCGGAGGTCAAACGGCCGAGCGGGATGAGCCTGCCGGACGTGCGCCGTGGCAGCGGGCGCGGCCGTGACCGTGGCGGCGCCGAAGGCGGCGGCCGTGGCGATGCCGGCCCCGGGGCGCCGGACGCCGAGGCGCCAACCCAGGTGATCAACGAGGAGGACGCTCGTCTCACCCGCCTCGAACGGCTCGGCGCGCTGCACGAAAAAGGCGTCCTCAGCGACGAGGAGTTCGCCGCCGAGAAGGCGCGCTTGCTGCGAGATTAGGACCGTTCCTGGGTCCCACCCGAGAACCGCGGTAGGTTCCCGCCCACTCAAGGATCTACGAAGAAGTGTCGATTTCTCCCAAATGGAGCCGGAATTTGGGAGAGATTTCACCGTGGCGGTGGTGCTGATCGCGGCGATCGTCGCGCTCGGGACCGCCTCGATCGCGCTCGGCGCCCTGGTTCTCGCCGCGGCCGCCGCGGTCCTCGGGATCTGGGTCCTTGTTCGTTCCCGGGCCGGATCCGCCCGCACCCCTCACTAGGGTCCGCCCGATGCCGAAGCGGCTCCTCCCCGCCCTCGCCGCCGCGCTCGCGCTTGCCCTGGCCCTCGCCTCATGCGGGGGCGGTGGCAGCACCGCGATCACCTCGACCGAAACTGTGATGCGCCACGCGAAGAAGAAGTCGGGACAGACCTTCCTCCCCGACATCGCCACCGACCGCCGCTTCGTCGAACCGGCCACCTACAGCTTCTCGACCGACGGCGATCTGGTCGCCAAGAGCCTCGACTGGCACGGCTGGGGCGAAGCGAAGGCAACCGCGTTCGGGACGATCGCCGAGCACCCGGCCTCGGGCCTCGTCGACACCTTCCAGGGCAGCGTCACCGCCTCGGCGCCGCAGACCTGTGAAGGCGCCCGCTTCTACACCGAGGTCTTCGCCCACGTGCCGAAGCAGGCCGACTTCGTCCCCACCGAACCGACGAAGCTGTCCACCCCCTGCGACTAGCCGTGGCGCCGTCCCGGCGGTTCGCCCGGCCCGAGACGGGTACGCTCACCCCATGGCGACCATCCGCACCAGCGATAAACAGAAGTTCAAGGTCGAGGTCAGCGCCAAGAAAGCCGACGAAGAAATCGTCCGCGTCGGCGGCCGCGCGATCCCGATCGTCGACCTGAAGCTGGCCGGAAAAGACCAGATGGTCTACGTCAACGCCACCCACATCGTCTCGATCGAAGACGACGAGTAGCGGATTCTCCTGAGCATTTAGTCTCATTCCCTCAACACCGAGGGAGGGGAACTGTGAAGAAGTGCGCGGTTGTCGTGACTATGGGCGCGATTTTGGTGATGGCCATGATCGGAGCGGGCGGCGCGACCGCTCGGCCGACTCCGGAACTTCGCAAGGTCTGCTCGGCCTACGCGGAAGAACACTTCCACGACGTCACTGCGCATCTCCCCGATGGGACCAGATGCATCGGTGCCGGCGAGTATTGCTCGCACGGGCGCGGCTTCGCCCGCGCGTACCGCGAATACGGCTTCGCGTGCAGACCGAACGGCAGGCTCGAGGAAATCTGACCCACGACTTGCTCGCTAGCCGCTCGGGCTGTCGAGGTGGCGGGTCTCGTTGAAGCTGCGCAGGAGCCAACTGCCGTCGGCGTGGACGACGAGGCTCGAGATCGAGCCGTTGTCGGCGTTCAGGAAAGCGAAGGGGCGACTGCCGGTCGCCATCGCGCAGAGGTCGCCGATCACGGCACCGTGGACGAAGGCGACGGCCGTGGTGCCCACCGGGACGGCGGCCGCGATCTCGGCGATCGCGGCGCGGAGCCGGCCGGAGAACTCCCCCGGTGACTCGGCTCGGGGGATCACGTCCCAGCGTTCCTGGCGGGCGATCTCGGCGGCGATCGGATCGCCTTCGGCGACCTTGATCCGGTACTCGCCGCCCTCCAGCTCCCCGAGGTTGATCTCGCGCAGGTCGGCCAGCACCGCGACCTCGAGGCCGCTCGCCGCGGCGAGCGGCGCCGCCGTTTCCTGGGTCCGCTGCAGGCTCGAGGCGAAGATCCCGGAGAACGACTCCCCGCCGAGCGCGGCCGCGACGGAGCGCGCCTGCTCCTTGCCGACCTCCGAGAGCGCCGGGTTGCCCTGGCCGTCGACGAGCTCGAAGGTCTGACCGGGAAGGGCCGCTTCGGAGGCTCCGTGACGGACCAGCACGACCTCGACCGAGTCGGGCGGCGGCGCATAGCGGTGCTGCTCGAATCCTTTTGCTTCGGTCATCTCTGAGGTCATCGCCGCGGAAAGAGCCCCCCGCCGGGATCGAACCGGCAACCTCCTGATTACAAATCAGGTGCTCTCCCAGGTTGAGCTAGGGGGGCGTGGGGCCGATGATGGCTAGATGGATGTCACTTTTCGCTTTCTCGGCCCGGATGAGGGTGGCGTCCTGACCGAGGCGATAGAAGCAGCTTACGGGACGACGTACGACGTCCGATGGGTATACGACCCATTGGAGGTCAGCGCCCGGCTGGCCGAGGGGCGCTACGTCTCCTGCGTGGCCGAGACGCCGGCCGGGGAACTGCTCTGCCACGAGGGCATGAGCCTTGCCGCCGCAGGCGACGCGGTCGCCCACTCGGGCCAGGCTGTGACCCTGGAGGCGGCCCGCGGCCAGCACCTCTTCACCCGCACCAAGCAGGCGCTGATGGACTGGGGCACGGAGCGCGGCCTCGCCGGGATGTACAGCGAGGCGACCGCCGCCCACCCCTACAGCCAGAAGGCGAACATCGAGCTCGGCGCCCAGGAGACCGGCTTCCTGCTCGGCTGGATCCCAGCCTCGGTCGAGAACGACGCGGCAGCCGGGCGCGGCCAAAGGCGCAACTCGGCGGCGCTCTTCTACACCAAGCTGAACGACGGCCACGACCGCCGCGTCTACGCCCCCGAGCGCCACCACGAGATCATCGGCCAGACCCTCGCCCTCTGTGAGCTGCGCGGCACCCTCGCCCACCCGCCCGGTGACTGCGAGCTGGCCGAGCGCACCGAGATGCACACGGAGGTCGACACCGACCACAACCTGGCACTGATCACCGTGACCGTGCCCGGGGCCGACCTGGAGGAGGTGGTGCGAGCCCAGCGCCACCACCTCTTCCACCGCGACTGCCTCGACGCGATCTACATCGACCTGCCGCTCGACACGCCGGCGACCGCCCTCGTCGCCGACCACCTCGAGCGGCTGGGCGTGAGCTACTCGGGGATCTTCCCCAACCCCAGGGCCGACGGCGACGTGCTGCGGATGCAGTCGCTGCACCGGGTCCGAGTCAAGGCCGACGACGTCGCCGTCGCCTCGGACCACGGGCGCGAGCTGCTCGACTACGTGCTGGCGGACTCCGAACGCCGCGACTAGCTGTCCTACCCACGGAGGTTGTGAACGCGGCTGATCGGAGGCCGGTCTCCCAGGGAGCTGTGGGGTCGACGCCGGTTGTAGTAGCGAAGGAAGGATGGCAGGGCCCTCGTCCGCTCGGCTGAATTGGGCCAGGAGTGGGCGTAGGCCCACTCCCTCTTCAGGGTCTGGATGAATCTCTCGACCTTGCCGTTCCAGCGCGGGGTGTAGGGCGGGGTGAGGATGTGGCGGGCGCCGTTTCGGGTGAGCACGGCCGCGAAGGCGCGCGAGTTGCGGTAGGCGAAGGCGTTGTCGCTGAGCACCGCCTCCGGCGGCCTCAGGCCGAGCGAGGCGAAGTGCTCGATCGCCCGGTCCAGCACCGCGGCGGCAGTCTCGCCACCCTGGTCTCGGTGCTGCTCGACGTAGGCGTAGCGACTGTGGTCGTCGACCACGCAGTGCAGGTAGGCGTAGCCGACGCCGGCCCGTTTCTCGGCACCGGAGGTGGTGCGGTCGCCGGTGACGGCATGGCCGGGGCGCTCGAAGCGGGCCAGGCGGGCGACGTCGACGTGCAGCAGCGCTCCGGGCTCGGACCACTCATAGCGACGATAGGTCTGCCGGCCCGGTCCCCGGCGACGCGAGAGCCCGTGGCGCCGGAGGACCTTCCAGATCGTCGAAGGGGGCCGGCGACAGATCCCCGCCAGGCGGCCGGGGCCGAGGTTGGTCTGCGCCCGTGCCCGCAGGATCGGCTCCTCCTCGGCAACCGAGAGCCGCCGTGGTTGCCGGCGCGGGCGTGAGGAGCGATCCAGCAGCCAGCGGCCCGAGCTCCGCTGATCCTCGTCTGCAGAACGCCAGCGATGCCACCAGCGGTGGGCCGTGGCCGGCGCCACGCAGAAGGCGGCAGCTGCCGCCTTCTGCGTCATCCCCGACTCGATCGCCTCCACCAGTGCGAGCCTTCCCGCCGGTCCGAGAGCAGCGTTACGGATGAAAGTCAAGTCCCGTTGCGATCTTTTCTCCTTTTGCAAGAGTCTCTGGCGGCGCCGGTGACGACCGAGCTAAAGCGCAGGCTCTGGGGCTGAATCCTGCCGCGCTGCCTGCCCCGTAGAGGGCCCAGAAGATGCGCGCCCCGTTGTCGCACCGGCGCCCTTCGCACCGGTCGCCTTCCAGTCGGCGACGAGCCGTCGGTAGGCGGCCTCGGCACGCTCGACCAGCTCGCGCTCGGCCTCGCGCTCCTTGGCTGAGGCGCTGACGGCCTTGCCGCCGTGGCGCTTCGACCGCGGCGGCGCCCCGGCGTCGAGTTCGGCGCGACGGATCTTCGCCCGCAGCAGCGAGGGCCGGGCGTAGGCGTAGTCCTCTTCCTTGCTCAGCAGCTGCCAGCAGAGGCAGGCGATCTTGCGGGCCACCGCGACCGCGGCGACCTGGGAGCCCTTGCGGACGCGGACCCGTTCGCCGAAGGCGCGCAGCGGCCCCGGCGAGCGGACCGCGCTCCAGGCGGCCTCGACCAGCACCGCTCGTGCCTGGGCGTTGCCGCGCTTGGAGATCCGCCCGTGGCGGGCGGGCTCCTCGCCCGACTGACGGACCTTCGGGTCGAGGCCCAGGTAGGCGACCAGCCTGCGCGAGGAATCGAAGCGCGAGACGTCGCCGATCGCCGCCATCAGCGCCGCGGCGGCCGCGACGCCGACGCCGGGGATCGTCATCAGGCGACGGGCCTCGGTGGAGCCGACCGCCCACTCGCCGAGCCTGCGGTCGATCTTCGAGATCTCCACGTCGAGGAAGTCGATCTGGTGCAGGCAGCCGGCCACCGTCTCGACCTCCGTCTCCGGAAGCTTCTGCTCGGTCAGCCAACGACGCCCGCCGACCCCGAAGAGATCGGTGACGGGCGAGCGTCCGAGCAGGCAGCGGGAGAGCACCGCATGGACCTCGTTCTTGGCCCTGGTGCGCTGGCGCACCAGGGCGGCGCGGCGCGCCACCCGCCGCCGCAACGCCTGGGTGGCGGGGTCGGGGACCCAGACCGCGTCGAGCATGCCCGCGTGCAACAGGTGGGCCAGGGTGCGCGCGTCGAAGCGGTCCGACTTGACCCGGGCATGGGAGATCGCCCGCACCTCCTGGGCGTTGGCGACGACCACCCGGGCGACGTGGGGTTCGAGGATCCGGGCGATCTCCATCGCCGGGCCGGTCGCCTCCAGCACCACCTGGTCTTCGGCGCCGAGGCTCCGGGCGAAGAGCTCGAGCTCTTCGCGGTCGGTCTGGATCCGGCCGGCGGACCTCACCCCGCCGGCCTCGCAGATCGCCACCTCGCAGAAGCTCTGGTGGACGTCGAGTCCAATTGAGCGCATGCTGCCTCCTCTCGATCGACTTTCGGGCGCAGAGCGAGCGGGCAAACGACAACTACGGATTCGCGCTCGAAGCGCAACCGGGCCAATCGCAGGGGCGGCCAATTAGCGTCTCGGGCTCGCAGCCCATAACGCAAGCGCGGCCTGCCCGTCTCGTCTGCTTTCGGAAGCCCCCGTCCCGGTGAGGCGAACCTACGACCGGTCCCGGATGGCTCCCGGGGGCAGTTTCATGCCGGTAGCGTGAACCTTCATCCGGGTCCTCCTTGCTTAGGGCGTTAGACATCCCAAGCCTCTGGGAGGGCCCGGATGGCCTTTCAGGCGTTCACAACGTGTGTGGGCGGGACAACTAGCGCCGCAGGCTCAGACCGCCACCTCGCGCGAGGCCAGGTGGGTGCCGACCTTGCGCTTCACCCGTTGCAGGGCGTTGTCGACGGTCTTCGTGTCGCATTCCAGGCGCTCGGCGATCTGCTCGTAGGAGTGCCCGTCGAGGTAGAGCGACAGCACCCGGCTCTCCAGATCCGAGAGCACCCCGGAGACACCCGAGAGGCAGGAGACGAGGCTCTCCAGCTCTTCGGTGGCGATCACCTGGTTGACCGGGTCGTGGACGCTCGGCCCCGGCAGGATCTCGTCGAGGGTCGTTTCCGAGTCGCCGCTGGCGGCCGGGGTCTGGCTGAACGAGACGTACTGGTTCAGCGGCGTGTGCTTGTTGCGGGTCGCGGTCTTCACCGCGGTGATGATCTGACGGGTGATGCAGAGCTCGGCGAAGTTGCGGAAGCTCGACTCACGATCGGTGCGGTAGTCGCGGATCGCCTTGTAGAGGCCGAGCAGGCCCTCCTGGATCAGATCGTCGCTCTCTCCCCCGAGGAGGAAGTACGACGAGGCCTTCAGACGGACGAAACCGCGGTAGCGCTTCACGATCGCGTCGTATGCATCCGTCCTGCCGTCCTTGGCGAGGGCGACCAGATAGTGATCATCAAGCTCAGCTTGAGGGTTAGCTCGAACTGACATGCTCGCGGCTCGGCCTGCCATAGCTGGCCGAAATTCCTGCTTAGGCGTCGATAGTGCCACAGATCCTTCTCCTTGCTGAAGGGTCGTGGCGCCACTTACCTCCCCCGAGGCGCCCTACTTATCCGGAAGGCTTCCTCAGACTCAAGCTGAGGTTCACCCTTTATTGAGGCGGCAGTTTACGCACAAGCAGAGTTCTGTCAACCCCAAATTGCGACTTTTTGCAACCGCCGTTGCATTTGCCGCCTACGCCAGGCGTCAAGAACGCTGGCGAACGGACTCGAAGAGGAGTGCGGTGGCGGCCGCCGAGACGTTCAGCGACTCGACCTGGCCGAGGGTCGGCAGGGCGACCAGGCCATCGCAACTGGACGCCACCCGGGGACGAAGGCCCTTCCCCTCCCCGCCGAAGACGATGACCGTGGGACCGGTGAGGTCGACGCCCCAGGGCGGCTGCTGTCCGTCGGCGTCGGCGCCCCAGATCCAGAAGCCGGCCTCCTTCGCCGCGGCGAGCCAGTCGGAGAGGTTGCGCACGTGGGCGACCTCGAGGTGCTCGACCGCCCCCGCCGAGGTCTTGCAGACGACCGGCGTCACCATCGCCGCCCGCCGCTCCGGGATCACCAGCCCGGCGGCACCGGCAGACTCGGCCGAGCGACAGACGGCGCCGAGGTTGCGCGGGTCCTGAACCTGGTCGAGCGCCACGATCAGAGCGTCGGGCCTCCGCAGCATCCCCTCGGCGTCGCCGTACGGGTAGGGATCGACCTCGGCGACCACGCCTTGGTGGTCAGGCGACCCACAGAGCCGCTCCAGCTCGGCCGGAGAGGTCTCCGGAGCGCGCCAGACCCGATGCACGCGCCGTCTCCCCCGCTCGGCCTCATGGACCGGCTGGACCCCGTAGATGATCTGCGAGGCCATCAGGACTTGGGCACGAGCCGCGGACCGTCAGCCGAGTCGCGCACTTCGAGGCCCATCTCGGCCAGTTCGTCACGAATCTGATCGGCGCGCGCGTAGTCCTTGGCCGCCCGGGCCTCCTCGCGCTCCGCCATCAGGGCGGCAGCCCCCTCGTCGCCCTCGCCACCCTCCTCTGGGCTGCTGAGGGTGGCGAGGCCGACGAGCTCAAGCATCTCCACCAGGACGCCGGGAGCGCCGGGGATGTCCCCACGGTTCGCTTCGGCGATCAGCTCGAACAGCTCCGCCATAGCCCTCGGCGTGTTGAAATCATCCGCAAGCGCGTCCTTGAACGCGGCGAGCCGCCGCTGCGGCTCGTGAGCCGCTTCCGGGGGAGACTCGCCGGAACCTCCCCGCTGTTGTTCCGCCGAGGTTCCCCCGGAAGCGGCTCCCTGCTGCGTCCTGAAGAAGTTTCGGATGCGCTCCACCCGAGCCACCGCTTCTTCCATCTGCAACTCCCCGAACGCCAACGGCTGCCGGTAGTGCCCCGACACCAGGTACGCGACGACCGCCTCGCGCCCGTACCGGTCGAGCGCCTCGCTCAACTGGAAGATGTTGCCCTCCGATTTCGACATCTTCTCGGTGCCGACGTCGACCATCCCGTTGTGCATCCAGACGTGGGCGAAGGGCCGCCCGGCCGACTCCGACTGGGCGATCTCGTTCTCGTGATGGGGGAAGACGAGGTCCGAGCCACCGCCGTGGACGGCGAAGGAGGCCCCCAGCTCCTGCTCGGCCATCACCGAGCACTCGATGTGCCAAGCCGGCCGCCCCGAGCCCCAGGGCGACTCCCAGCTGGTGTCCTCGCCCTCCTTGGTCGCCTTCCAGAGGGCGAAGTCGAGGCGCTCCTCCTTGAGCCCGGCCGAGCCCGCCTCCTCGCCTTGATCCATGTCCTCGGGCCGGCGATTGGAGAGCTTGCCGTAGCCAGAGAAGCTGCGGACGCGAAAATAGACGTCGCCGCCCGACTCGTAGGCGTGCCCGCCATCGATCAGGTTGGCGATCAGCTCGATGATCCCGTCGACGGTCTCGGTCGCCCTCGGCTCCGCGTCGGGCCGCCCGACCCCGAGCCGGTCGGTGTCTTCGACGTAGGCGGCGGTCATCCGCTCGGCGAAGGCCGCCGAGTCCTCGCCCGCGGAATGCGCCGCGGTGTAGATCTTGTCGTTGATGTCGGTGACGTTGATCACCAGGCGCGCCTCGTAGCCCTCAGAACGTAGAAAGCGGGCGAAGAGCGAGAAGACGACGAAGGGCCGCGCGTTGCCGATGTGGATACGGCTGTAGACGGTCGGGCCGCAGGCGTAGATGCCGACCTCGTGGTCGGGGTCGATCGTCTGCAGCGCCCCGCTCAGCGTGTCCCTGATCCGCACCTCGCGCATGCCGGCGAGGTTATCCGGCCGGGCGCCGCGGGCGCCGGTTCGTGGGCCGTCAGTAGGTGCGGTAGCCCGCCGGGGACTGCGGTCTCTGGCCGGTGTTGCGCAGCCAGGTCGGGCCGTCGTCCTCGGCGGCCGCCTGGACCTCGCGACGGGCCTTGCTGACGCTGGCGCGGACCTCTTCCTCGGTGGCGGCACGGGCCCGTTCCTCGCGGCGCTCGGCCTGCTGCTTGATCCGCTCGGACTCGGCTTGCAGCTGATCCTCGGCGCGGGCGCGGGCGACGTCCTCGGCCTCACGCTCGACCTTCTCGACCAGCCGACGGACGCTCTCCTCGGCTTCGCGGCGGACCTCCTCGGTCCCCTCCATGACCCGCTTCTCGATCTCGGTCTCGAGCCGGATCGCGGTCTGATGGGCGGCCTCGGCACCGGCCTCCGCTTCGGCGGCGCGCTGCTCGGCTTCGGCGACGCGCTTGTCGGCGTCGGCCTGGATCCGGTCGCGCGCCTCCTCGACCCGGCGGTCGATCTCGGTGCGCACGGTCGCTTTCGTCACCTCGACTTCGCGCTGTGCCTGCGCCTCGACGGCATCGACCCGCGACTCAGCCGCTTCGATCTGGGACTCGGCGTCCTTGGTCGCCTCGGAGGCCTTGGCGAGCGTCCGCTCGCGCTCTGCCTGCGAGGTCCGGCGCAGCTCCTCGAAAGACTTCTCCGCCCGGTCGCGGCCCGCCTCGGCGCCGGCCAGCTTCCCTTCCGCGGCCGCCTGGGCCGCTTTGGCGGCTTCGATCTGCTTGCGCGCCTGGGCGCTCATCTCGCGCAGCGTCTTCATCGCGCGCTCTTTGAGCTCCGCGCGGACCTTGTCCGCCGAGCCCTCCGCGGCAGCCACCCGCGCCTCCGACACCTTGACCCACTCCAGGGCCTGGGCGGCGACGGCGTGCATGTCGCGGTTCGCCTCGCGGACCGCTTTCAGCTGCCTCGCCGGTTCACTCATGCGCGTGAAGCCTACTGGGCGTCCCGGCCGCTCGCCTCACGGTCGCCCAGCTCCCGCTTCAGCACCTTGCCGGTGGCGTTGCGCGGCAGCTCGTCCATGAACTCGACTTCGCGCGGGGTCTTGTAGGAGGCGAGGTTCGCCTTCACGTGGGCGCCGAGGTCGGCTTCGCTCAGCGAGGCCCCCGGCTCGAGCACGACGAAGGCCGCCAGGCGCTGGCCGAACTCGGCATCGGCGACCCCGATCACCGCCACCTCGGCGATCCCGTCGAGGTCGGCGAGGCAGTCCTCGACCTCGCGCGGGAAGACGTTCTCGCCGCCGGAGACGATCATCTCGTCGTCGCGGCCGTCGACGAAGAGGCGTCCGGCCTCATCGATGTGGCCGACGTCGCCGCTGGAGAGGAGGCCGTCGATCGCCTCTTTGTTGCCGCCGCCGGTGTAGCCCTCCATCCGCATCTCGTTGCCGACGAAGATCCGCCCGACCTCGCCCCGCGGCACCTCCTTGCCCTGGTCGTCGAGGAGCTTGACCACGGTCCCCCGCGGCGGCCGCCCGGCGGTGCCGGGAGCGGCGCGCAGGTCGGCCGGGGTGGCGACGGTCGCGTAGGCGACCTCGGTCGAGCCGTAGAGGTTGTAGATCGAGTCGCCGAAGCGGTCCATCCACAGGGTCGCCAGCTCGCCCGGCAGCGCCGAGCCCGAGAGCGAGACGACCCGCAGCGAGGGCAGCTTGTAGCGGCCGAGCACCTCGTCGGGGAGGCCGAGGATCCGCTGGACCATCACCGGCACCGCGCCGAGCACGTCGGCGCGGGTGCGTTCGATCGCCGCCAGCGTCCCCTCCGGGTCGAAGCGCCGCCGCAGCACCATGGTCGAGGCGGTCGGCAGGCTGACGACGAAGTGGAAGAAGCCCCAGGAGTGGAAGAGCGGCGCCGCGATCATCATCGTCGAGCCCCGCCGGTAAGGGATCATGTCGAGCACCGCGGCGAGTGCCATCAGCCCGTCCGGACTGGTCCGCTGGGCGCCCTTCGGCGTCCCGGTCGTGCCCGAGGTGAGGATCACGAAGCGCGGCTTGTCGGGCGGCGGCTGGTGGTCGGAGTCGTCGCCGTCGGCCATCAGCTGCTCGAGCGTCGTCTTCCCCGCGGGCGGGGCACCGTCGTGCCAGGCGACAATCCGCCGCACCCCCGCCCCGACCCCGGACAGAAGGTCCTCGAACTCCTCGTCGTAGACCAGCGCCTTCGGCCCCTCGCGCTTCATCACGTCGACCAGCTGCGGGCCGGAGAACATCGTGTTCAGGTAGAGAGCCGAGGCGCCGAGCTTGGCGCACGCCAGGGTCGCCTCGAGGAAGCCGCGGTGATTGCGAGCCATGATCCCGACCCCGTCCCCCGGGCCGATCCCCATCTCGGCAAAGGCGTGGGCGAGCGCGTTGGAGCGCTTGTGAAGGCGCTCCCAGCTGAGCGAGCCGCGTTCGTCAAGGATCGCGATCTCGTGCGGGTGCTCGATCGCCGCGATCGTGACTCCGGTCGCCGGCGAGGCACCCCAGCGCAGGAAGGTCCGGCCCACGCGCACGGCCTTGTCAGGGCGCATCGGCGCGATCACGCCGGCCTCGCGCAGCACCCTCCCCTCAAAGAGAAGATCTGAGACGGCCCCCCGCACGTCAGTGTCACCCGTACCTGCCATCGATCCATGAAGACTATTGGCCAGGCGGCCAGGAGGCCATCCCGGTCCCGTACCGAGGCGGCGTTCAGTCGTCCTGAACCTCGGCGACGGCGATACAGGCGATGCCCTCGCCGCGGCCGATCCAGCCCATCCCCTCGTTGGTGGTCGCCTTGATCGTGATCCGGCCCGAGGTCGCCTCAGCGAGGATCTGCTCCATCTGCGGCTTGTAGGGGCCGAGCTTCGGCTCCTCGCAGATCAGCGTCGCGTCGACGTTGATCACGCGGCCGGCGATCGTCCCGATCGCGGTCCGCAGCAGGTCGATCGAGTCGGCGCCTCGCCAGCGCTCTTCGTCGGGCGGGAAGAGCGTGCCGATGTCACCGCCGCCGGCGGCGCCGAGGATCGCGTCGATCACCGCGTGGGTGAGTACATCGGCGTCGGAGTGGCCCTCGAGCCCCAGCGGGTGGTCGATCTCGACCCCGCCGAGGATCAGCTTGCGCCCCTCGGCGAAGCGGTGCGAGTCGTAGCCGATCCCGACCAAGCCAGGGCCTCAGCCGACGCGCGCGCCGAGCGGCTCGAGCCGCCGCCGGCGCCCCCCGAAGACGGCGATCTCCTGCACCCCGAGCTCGTCGAGGAGGGCGACAGCGGTCTCGTAGCCGAAGCCGACCTGCTCGGGTAGATGGGCGTCGGAGGAGAGCGCCAACGGCACCCCCGCCTCGACGATCAGCTCGGCGAAGGCGCGCGCCGGGTAGAGCTCGCCGACCGGCTTGCGCAGCCCGGCCGTGGAGAGCTCGACCGCCGAGCCGCCCTCGACGATCGCTTCGACCGCGGGTTCGTAGAAGCGCCGCAGGTCGCCCTTCGGCAGCGGTCGGTCCCGCCCCCAGACCTTGACGAGGTCCGGGTGGGCGAGGATGTCGAAGAGGCCGGAACGGGCGCAGCGGCCGA
>CAWCJB010000015.1:0-57017 GCA_963795675.1 uncultured Solirubrobacterales bacterium | reverse complement strand
CCATCATCGCCGAGCACTCGATCACGCAGCCGATTGCCCGCTCCGGTCCGACGACATCGGCGATGACGTCGGCGGTGAAGCCGTTCTGCACCCCGGCGAGCAGGCCGTCCCCGGCCAGCACCGGCTTGATCAGCTCCGCCGACCACCTGGTGTCATAGGCCTTCATCAGCATCAGCACGACGTCGAAGGGCTGTTTGACCTCGGCGACCTCGCAGAGGTGGAGCGCGGTGACCGGCTGCTCCAGCACCCGGTCCGGCATCACGATCCGTAGCCCGTCGGCGCGCATCTTCTCGACGTGCGCCGGCCACTGCTCGATCAGCGTCACGTCGACCCCGGCGGCGGCCAGCTCGGCGCCGACCCCGGCGCCGTTCGCGCCCGCCCCGAGAACGGCGACCCTCTTGCCTTCCGCCATCACCATCAGAACCCCAGCTCGATCCGCGGCTGCGGCAGGATGCCGCCGTGTTCGTCGGCCCAGCCGCGGACGAAGCCCTGGGAGGCCTCGACCTGGCGGCGCACCTCGGCCGGATCGACCCCGACCATCGCCCCGTCGCGTTTGACCACCTTGCCGGCGACCACAACGGTGCCGACGTTGCCGGCGTTGGCCTGCATCACGACCGTGCCGACCGGGTCCTCCCTGTCCCAGCCGATCAGGTTGAAGTGGTTGCCGTCGACCAGCACCACGTCGGCCTGCTTGCCCGGGGTGAGCGTCCCGGTGACATCGCCGAGCCCAGCGCCCTTGGCACCGTTGATCGTCGCCCATTCGAGCGCCTGGCGGGTGGTCAGCGAGACGTCCTCGGGCATCGTCATCCGCTCGTAGTACTTCTGATCACCGAGCATCCGCCCGACCTGAAGCGCCAGCCGCATCTGGGCGAACATGTCGCCGCTGCCGTTGGATGTGATGTCGACGCCGAGGCTCGGCGCGACGCCCAGCTCGATCAGCTTCGCGGTGATCGGGAAGCCCATCCCCATCTGCATCTCGGTCTCCGCCTGGACCGAGACCGAGGCGCCGGAGTCGGCGATCATCTTCAGCTCGTCGTCGGCCGAGAACGAGCAGTGGACGAAGAGGATGTCGGGGCCCAGCAGGTCGGCCTTGCCGAGCTTGCGCACGTCTTCCCAACGGTGGCCGGTCAGCGATTGGTTGGCGTGCAGGGAGATCCAGGCGTCGAGCTCACGGGCGGACCGGAACTCCTCGACGACTTCCTCCCAGGTCCGGGCGATTTCGATCTCCTGCGGGACGATCGCCAGCGTCACCAGCCCATCCTTGGAGGCGAACTCCTCCCCCGCCAACTCCTTGGCGAAGGCGACCCGCGAGTCGTGGTGGGGCAGGTCGGGGTTCTCGACCTCGAAGCTCGGCGCGGCGGCGAAGCCATGGTCCAGCACCGGGGTGTACGCCAACCCGAAGAGCGCCCGCACCCCGGCGTCGCGCAGCCCGCGCAGCGCCTCGCGCGCGTGGTCGCGGGTGACCACGTTGTGGCAGTAGTCGACGACCAGCGTCACCCCCGCGTTCAGCGCGTCGAGCCCGCCCGCGTAATTGCCGACGTACATGTCCTCCGGCCGGTACATCGGGCCGAGGTGGATGCGCCAGCAGCGCAGGTAATCTTTGACCGTCCAGTCGGCGCAGACCCCGCGCAGCGCGTGCTGCCAGGTGTGCAGGTGGGTGTTGGCGAAGCCGGGGATCGCGATCTGGCCGCGGCCGTCGATCACCTCCGCGTCGCTCACCCCGAGGTTCGGCCCGACCGCGACGATGGCGTCGTCCTCGATCAGGATGTCGCCCTCGCGCATGTCGCCGAGCTGGGGATCGAGCGTGACGATCGAGGCGCCCTCGATCACGAGTCGCTTTGCCATCGGTCTTGCCGCCCTCCTTATCTAGTGGGGACTAAGCGGTCTCCGCCTCGGCCGCGGCGGCAAGGCGGATGCGGCTGACCCGGGCGAAGATCGCCGCTGCGATCAGGATGACCGCGCCGGGGAACCAGTACTGCCAGGCTTCGCCGAGTTCGAGGAAGGTGATCGCGTTGATCATCTCGGTCAGCAGCAGGGCGCCAAGGATCGCGCCGAGGAAGGAGCCGCGGCCGCCGTAGATCGAGGCGCCGCCGAGCACCACGGCGCTGATGCTCTGCAGGGTGTAGCTCTGGCCCGCGGTCGCGTCGCCGGTGCCGATCTGGACCGCCAGCATCATCGCCGCCAGAGCCGCGAAGGAGCCGGCGAGGCAGTAGGCGGTGATCCGGGTGAGGCCGACGTTGACGCCCATCCGGTGGGCCGCCGCCTCGTTCGAGCCGACCGCGCGCAAGGCGAGCCCGAGCCGCCCGCGCCGCAAGGTGAACTCGGCGGCGATCGCCAGCGCCACGCAGACGAGGAACATGATCGGGATCCCGGCGACGGTCTTCGACAGCGTTTCGGTCGCACTGGCGGCGAAGAGGCCGGTCGGGATCGGGTTGATCAGCAGCGCGATCCCCTGCACCCCGATAAAGGTGGCGAGGGTCGCGATGACCGGGTTGATCTTCGCGAACTGGACCAGCCCACCGTTGATCATCCCGATCCCGATCCCGGCGAGGACCGCGAGGACGAGGCCGATGATGAACCCACCGGTCCCCTTCCCGTCGGTGGCGAAGCTGGTCAAGATGACCAGCGCGAGGCCCATCATCGGGCCGACCGAGAGGTCGACGCCGGCGGTCAGGAGCACCACCAACTGACCGATCGCGACGAGGATCAGCGCGGTCGAGAGCAGCAGCAGGTTTTCGATGTTGAAGCTGTTCAGGAAGTCGGAGTTCTGCGCCTGGGTGAAGAGCGCGAGGGCGACGATCACCAGCGCCAACACCGGGGCGGCGACCCCGTCGCCGCGCAGGAAGCGGCCGAGCCGGCCGACCCGGGCGCGCTCCTCTTTCTTCCCCCGCGCTTTGCGCTCGGTCGTCGCGGTGACCGCGGTGCCGGTGATCTTGCTCTCGGTGACCGATTCGTCCTCGAGCATCGCGACGGTCTGCCCGCGCGACATCACCATCACCCGGTCGCAGAGGCCGACCAGCTCGAGCGCGTCGGAGGAGCAGACGAGGACCGCGCAGCCGTCGGCGGCGAGCTCGCGCAGGAGCCGATAGATCTCGACCCGGGCGCCGACGTCGACGCCCTGGGTCGGCTCGTCGCAGATCAGGACCTTCGGCCGCCCGAGCATCGCCCGCGCGAAGACGACCTTCTGCTGGTTGCCGCCGGAGAGGCTGGAGATGTCGGCCTCCTGCGAGGCGGCTTTGATCGCCAGTTCTTTCTCCTGGCCGGCGACCGCCTCGCGCTCGGCGCGCGAGCCGACCACGCCGAACTCGGTGAAGCCCTGCAGCGAGGAGGCGACCGCGTTCTCGCGGACCGAGAGCGACGGGAAGATCCCCTCGCGCTGGCGGTCGGAGGAGATGTAGAAGACGCCGTCGCGCTGGGCGCGGCGGGCGTTGCGCAGCTTGACCTCGGAGCCGTTGACGACCACCGTGCCGGTGTGATGGCCGAGCCCGGCGAGGGCGCGGACGAACTCGCGCTGCCCGTTGCCGGCGACCCCGGCGATGCCGACGATCTCGCCCTCGGCGATCTCCAGCGAGACATCGTCGAAGTTCGATCCGGAGAGGTCGGAGACCGAGAGCACCGGCTTGCCGGCCTGCTCGACGGCGAGCTTGTCGGGGAAGACCGCCTCCAGCTCGCGCCCGGCGATCAGCTCGAGGATGCGCGCCTCGTCGACCTCGTCGACGCGGAAGGTGCCGCGGGTGGCCCCGTCGCGGAGGACGGTCAGCCGGTCGGCGATCGCCTCCACCTCGGGGATGCGGTGGGAGATGTAGACGACGGCGGTGCCGCGGGCGCGGATCGCCCGCACCTGCTCGAAGAGATGCTCGACCTCCTCCGATTCGAGCGCCGCGGTCGGCTCGTCGAGGATCAAGACTTTGGGATCGAGCGCGAGCGCCTTGGCGATCTCGACCAGCTGCGTCTCGGCAGCGGTCAGCTCGGAGATGCGCGAGCCGACATCGATCTTCTCGGCGCCGATCGTCGCCAGCGCCTCGCCTGCCCAGCCCGGCGCCTTGCCGTAGGAGGGACGCAGCTTGCGCGGCATCGAGAGCAGCATGTTCTCGACCACGGTGAGGTCCTCGGCCAGTGCCGGGTGCTGGTAGACGACGCCGAGCCCCAGCGCCTGGGCGGCGCCGGGGCTGGCGGTCTTCAGCGTCGCGCCGGCGATCTCCACAGTGCCCTCGTCGGGCTGCAGAGAACCGGCGGCGACCGCCATCAGAGTCGACTTGCCCGCCCCGTTCTCGCCCAGCAGGGCGTGAACCTCGCCGGCGCGGACCTCCAACGTGACGCCCTTCAGCGCGCGGACCGCGCCGAAGGACTTACGCACGTCGGTGAGCCGCAGGGCGATCGTCTGGGTGGGGCTTTTAGCTTGAGTCGACTCCATAGTTCTGCTGTTGATTGTTCTTATTCTTCTTCTGTTTTCTGTTGTTTACGTCTCAGCCTTCGAGCGCGATCTTGGCCGTTTCTTCTTCCGACAGTTCGTTCGAGAACGAGGCTTCCGGGCTCGCGTCCGGTCGGCATTCCGGTTCTTTCCCGGAGACCGAGTTCTCCCACTGGCCGAGGGAGAAGATCCCGCCGTTTTTCAGTGCCGGCGGCGTGCCACCGGAGGCTTCGGCGATCGCGAACTGGGCGGCGTAACGGCCGAGCCAGTTGCGCGAGGAGATCGTCATCAGCGGGAATTCGTGCCCGTTTTCTTTTTCTTCTTTCCAGGTGCAGGAGAGCGCGTTGGACTCGCTCGCGGCAACCGCGGGGATTTCGCGGCCGGCTGCCTGGAAGGCCTGGAGCTCGGCCTCGACCGAAGCGCCGTAGTCGTTGACCAGGCCGTTGATTTCAGGGTGCTTGGCGAGGATCGCGGCGGTCAGCTTTTTGGTTTCCGCCGGGTCCCAGTTGGTGACCGGCCATTCTTCGGCGCTGATCGGTTCGACCAGTTCGACGTTCGGGTGTTCTTCCACCACTTCAGCGATCGCCTCGGCGGCGTTCGAGCTGACGGTGTTGCCGGCCGGGCCACCCTCGTAGAGGAGCTTGCCTTTGTCACCCATCTGTTCGATCACCCATTCCGCCCATTCACGTCCGGCGGCCTTGGTGTCCCAGTCGATGTACTTGGTGTAGTCGGTGCCTTCGGTACCGCACGGATCGGCGGCCCAGGGGACGACGACGACATCGTGCTGCATCGCCTGGCGCATCGCCGGGACCTCGGCGCAGTTGCCCGAGTCCGGGATCAGGACGATCGCGTTGGCGCCCTGGGAGATCATGCTCTGGATCCCCGAGACGGCCTTCTGCGGTTCGAAGTCGGCGTCGACGACGATTTCCTTTTCGACCGCCGGGCAGCTCTTCGAGACCTGCTGGATCTGTTCCTGTGATTCTTTCGACCAGTTGTTCAGGCCGCCACCGTCCTGGATGCCCAGGGTGACGCCTTCTTCACCGCACCAAGCTTCGGAGCCGGCCGCGGCGGTTTCGGTGCCGCTTTCTTCTTCGGCTTCGCCGCCGCTGCTTTCTTCAGCTTCGGCTTCCGAGGCGCCGCTGCTTTCTGACGAGCTGCTGCTGGACGAGCTGCCACCACCGCCACATGCGGAAAGCACGAGCGCGGCGAGCAGTGCGACCAGCACCAACAGTGCTGCTCCCTTCACCCGCGAGCGATCAGGTCTTGCTGACATCTAGTTACTCCTCCTCCTTGTGTTCACTGAGAAGCGATGCGGCTGGCGCCGCTCGCGGTGTCGTGGGAAGTCGTTCTGGTCTCCTGGGTCGGCGGATCGGCGGCGGCCGAGTCATCGGCGCCGGAGCGGCCCGGCAGGATCCGTTTCCAGGGGACGTTGCGGATGCCCATGCCGAGCGCGACGATCGCCCCCTGGATCAGGTACTCGACCGAGGTCTTGGCGCCGAGCGCCGAGATCACCTGTTCGAGCTGGGAGAGGAAGAGGACGCCGACCGTGGTCGCGATGACGCTGCCGCGGCCGCCGCCGAGCGCGGTGCCGCCGAGGACGACGGCGGCGATCGAGGGCAGCAGGTATTCGTTGCCTGGCAGGAGCGGCGGCGACTGCAGGTAGCCGGAGAGCAGCGCCCCGGCCAGCGCGTAGGCGAGGCCGGCGCCCGCGTAGGCACCGACCTGGTAGCGCTCGACCGAGAGGCCGCCGGCACGGGCGGCGAGCGGGTTGGAGCCGACGAGGACGAAGCGGCGCCCCCAGATGGTGCGCGAGATGAAGAGGGCGACGAGGATCGTCGCGATCAGGGCGACCACGGCGAGGACCGGGATGCCGAGCACCTTGTCGGCGGTGAATTCCTGCCAATTTTTCGTCGCCTTGAAGGCGATCGAGCCGCCGGTCGCCTGGATCACGACGCCGATGAAGATCGCGTTGGAGCCGAGCGTGGCGACCAGCGGGGTGATCCCGAAGCGGGTGACGGCGATCCCGTTGAGGAGGCCGCCCGCAGCACCGACCGCGGCGACGACGATGAGTGCCGGGATCAGCGGGCCCTCGCTGCCGCCGGGGATGGTGACGACGAGCACCGCGCCCATCGAGAAGATGCCGGGCACGGAGAGGTCGAGGCCGCCCTGCTGGATCACCAGGGTCTGGCCGATCGCGGCGATCGCGAGGATCCCGGCGAACGGCAGCATGCCCTGCAGGGCGCTGTGGCCGAGGCTGCCGGAGGCGACGAAGGGGCTGATCACGAACAGCAGCAGGGTCGCCACCCAGATGGCGGCGAACGGTGACGCGACGCGGGTTTTAAGTGCGGTCAATCTCTCGATCCCTATCCCTGCGGCGCCCTGTTTACGCCAGCCGGGAATTCGTACCATGTGACTAAACACTCTGTCAAGGGCAAGCAAACATCAACTACCAAGTTTGTTCAGTCTCAGGCGCGAGGACGTGCCGGAAGAGCGCCCCGAACGGGCGATCGACCGGCACCTCTTGGGGGGAGTCGGCGGGAGAGCGTCGGCTAGGCGCGGACCTGCTCGGGGATCCAGTCGCCGCCGGTCTTCGCGGCGGCGATGGTCGGATCCTCGGGGGCCTCGGCGAGCAGGTAGTCGCGCGTCTCCAGAGCGAGACGGCGGACCTTGTCGACGTCGACGTCGGTGAGCTTGCCGTCGCGTTTGACGACCCGCCCTTTGACCAGCACGGTGTCGACGTTGCCCGGATGGGCGGCGTAGACGACCGCCCCCCAGGGGTTGTTCATCGGGGTAAGCGAGAGGGTGTCGGTCTTGATCAGGATCAGGTCCGCCTCCTTGCCCGGGGTGAGGCTGCCGACCTTGTCGTCGAGGCCACAGGCGCGGGCTCCTTGCACGGTGGCGAACTCGACCATGTCCTTGCAGCTGAGGCGCAGTTCGTCGACCAGCGAGACACCCGCCTCGGAGGCGGCGGCGTTGTCGAGCGCCCGCTGCGAGGAGATCGCCGTCTGCATCGCGCCGAACATGTCGCCGCCGATCGAGGAGCAGACGTCGATCGAGAGGCTCGGCCGGATGCCTTGGTCGAGCAGGCGCCCGGTGGCGGGCCAGCCATGGCCCATCTGCATCTCCACCGCCGCGGCGACGGAGGCGGTGCCGCCGGAGTCGGCGATCATCGCCAGCTCGTCGTCGGCCAGTTCGTTGCAGTGCACGTAGGTGACCTGGTCGGAGAGCAGGTCGTTGTCGCCCAGCCACTCGATCGGCCGCGAGCGACCCCACTCGCCGTCGCCGACGTGGACGGTGATCCGGGTGCCGACCTCCTGGGCCAGCGCGTAGTCGGCGAGCGTCGCCTCCTTGGTGGCGAACTGCGGGCCGCGCAGCGCCATCGCCAGCGTCACCAGCTGGTCCTCGGAGGAGAAGAACTCGTCGCGCAGGCGCTTGACGTCGTCGGAGTGCGGCACCGGGCTGGGCAGGTTCGACCACTGCTCGGCGCCCGAGCCGTGGGCGAAGACGGCGCGCGCACCAGAGTCCTTGAGGCCTTCGATCGCGGCGTCGGCATGGGCCGGCGTGGCGAGGTTGTGGGACCAGTCGAGCAGCGTCGTGATCCCCGAGTCGAGCGCCTCGAGCGTGCCGAGGAGGTTGCCCGCGTAGGTGTCCTCGGGGCGGAAATGTTTGGAGAAGCCGGAGTGGATCCCCATCAGGTAATGACCGAGGGTCCAGTCGGAGGCGAGCAGCCGCAGCGGCGCCTGCCAGGTGTGGCGGTGGGTGTCGACGAAGCCCGGCATCGCGATCGAATCGGGCATCGAGATGCGCTCCGCGTCGGTGACGCCGAGGTCGGCGCCGACATCGACGATCTTGCCGTCCTCGACCAGAATCTGCCCCGGCGCCAGGACGCCCAGGTCCGGGTCCATGGTCAGGACCGTCCCGGCCTCGATCAGAATTCGCTCAGCCATCAGTTCTCCTCCTCGTTCCGCGCCGGACTCTAACAATGGGACTTCACAGGCGTCAAGTGAAGATGTACACGCTGCGCCCGAAAACCGGTGAGTTCGCACTTGTCCCCAACTATTGGGGCTAACTGCGAACTCACCGGGTGATGGCGATGGAGATCGCCCCGATTCCGTCCAGTTCGTGCCGAAGGTGTTGCCCTGGGGCGATGTCGAGCAGGCCGACCACCGAACCGCTGATCACGACCTCGCCCTCCGCGGTCGACTCGCCGAACTCGCGCAGGTAGCGGACCACGTAGGCGGCCAGGTCGTCGAGCTTGCCGACCGCCGCCTCGGCGTCGTCGGTGGCGGCGATCTGCTCGCCGTCGCGATCGATCCGGGCGACGAGCGGCGGCTCCGGCGCCACCGGGGTCGCGTCGCGATCGAGGACGACCGCGCGGTGGTAGATGTCACCGGCGAGGACGGTCTCGGTCTCGGTGAGCGGCAGGTCGGCGTCGGCGAGCTCGATCGCGGCCGAGATGCCGGCGACCCCCTCCCCACCGGGCCCCAGGTGGATGGCGATCTCGGGCTCGAGTTTGGGAGCGGTCCAGCCGGCGACCCGGCACTCGCCGCCGGGGCCGATCAGGGTGCGATCGGTCAGGAATCCGACCAGCGGGCCGTTCAGTTCCAGCGTCGACATCGCGACCTCGGTGCCGAAGGCGAGCTTCCAGCCGATCGGCTTCGCGCCGTCCTCGATCAGCCGCCGCCGCTTCGCCAGCAGCGTCGCCATCCCGGCCTGGACCCGTGGGTCCTCCCAGGCATCCCTGGCCATCAGAAGTGGTGGGGCATCCAGGTGCCCCCGATCGAGGCGTCGGCGGTGGCCGGGGTCGCCCGGGCCTGGTCGAAGATGTGGTCGCGGCTCTCGAAGGCGAGGCGGCGGACGCGCTCGCGGTCGGGCCCGAGCAGCTCTCCGCCCTGCTTCGCCACCTGTCCGGCGACGAGGATCGTGTCGACGACGCCGGGGTGGGCGTTGTAGACGACCGCGCCGTAGGGGTTGTTGGCGGGGAACATCCCGTAGGACTCGGTGCTGAGCAGGATCACGTCGGCCTGCTTGCCGGGGGTCAGGGTGCCGATGCGGTCATCGAGACCGCAGGCGCGCGCCCCGTCGATCGTCGCGAATTCGACCACCTCGCGGCAGGTCAGCGGGACGTGGTCGAGCGGTTCGCCCCGCTCGGCGGCTTCCGCCATGTCGAAGCCGCGCTGCATACCGATCAGCGAGCGCATCGCGCCGAACATGTGACCGCCGTTGGAGGCGCAGACGTCGATCGAGATCGTCGGCCGGATCCCGGCCTTCAACAGCCGCCCCGTGGCGGGCCAGCCGTGGCCCATCTGCAGCTCGATGTCGGGCGAGCAGGATGCGGTGCCGCCGGTCGCCGCGATCATCGCCAGTTCGTCGTCGCCGACCGCATTGCAGTGGACGTAGGTGACGTCGTCGCCCATCAGGCCGGCGTCATGAAGCCAGGCGAGTGGGCGTTCCTTGGCCATCTCGCCGTTGCCGACGTGGACGGTGATCCGCAGGCCGAGCTCGCGGGCCAGCTCGTAGTCGGTTTTGGTCACCTCGCGGGTGGCGATCTCGGGGCCGCGCAGGGCCATCGCCATCGTCACCAGGCCGTCGTCGGTCGGGAAGTGCTCGCTGCGGACACGACGGGCGTCGTCGGGGTGCGGGACCTCGTTGGGCAGGACGTCCCACTGGGGGGCGCCGCCGCCGTGGGCGAAGACGGCGCGGGCGCCGGACTCGCGCAGGCCCTCGATTGCCGCGTCGGCGTGCTCGGGGGTGGCGAGGTTGTGGGACCAGTCGAGCAGCGTCGTGATCCCCGAGTCGAGCGCCTCGACCGTCCCCAGCAGGTTGCCGATGTAGGTGTCCTCGGGGCGAAAGTGGCCGGAGAGGCCGGAGTGCAGGCCGGTCATGTACTGGCCGAGGGTCCAGTCGCAGGCGATCGTCCGCAGCTGCGCCTGCCAGGTGTGGCGGTGGGTGTCGACGAAGCCGGGCATCACGATCGCGCGGCTCGCGTCGATCACGGTCGCGCCCTCCGGCGCCTCGAGGTCGGCGCCGACGGCGGCGATCGTCTCGCCCTCGATGAGGACGTCGGCCACGTCGAAGTCGCCGACCGCGCGGTCGAGCGTGAGCACGGTGCCGCCCTTGATCAGGCAACTCATGACTGCGTCGACCCCTCGGCTGCCTCCACTCCCTCGCGTTCGGCCAGGTAGTCCCAGTCGCGGTTGAAGCGGTAGCTGTTGCGGGCAGGCGGCTGCGGCGAGGAGGTCTCCAGCCAGGTCACCGTCGTGTCGCTCTCGTTGTAGAAGGCGTGCACGCAGCCGACTCCGCACCAGAGGAAGTCGCCGACGCCCATGCGAAAGCGGTCGCCGGCGGCTTCGGCGGTGACTTCGCCGTCGATGATCAGGTAGCTCTCCTCGAGCGGGTGGTCGTGCGGGTGGGCGACGCCGCCGGGCTGGTAATGAACCATGAACATCGTGTGCAGGGCGGCGCCGAGGCGCTCGTCGACGAGCATCTTCACCGCGATGCCGCTGTAGGCGAGGAGCGCCGTCGCCATCGAGGCCGAGACCTGCGGTTCGCCGACCTGGCTGCCGAGTTTCAGGTTGTCGACCTCCATCTGGGAGGGATCGAGGCGGAAGTAGCGCTGGTTGCGCGGGTCCCGCAGGTCGACCGCGGCAACTTCGCCGCCCGGGTCC
Organism: uncultured Solirubrobacterales bacterium; assembly: GCA_963795675.1. Lineage (GTDB taxonomy): Bacteria > Actinomycetota > Thermoleophilia > Solirubrobacterales > 70-9 > VAYN01. The sequence goes on along the minus strand of CAWCJB010000015.1, from coordinate 45,938 downwards.
TCGGGGACGAAGAAGGTGTCCGGTGGGGCCGGGTCGTGGTCCTCGCGGGCGCGCGGCGCCTGCATCTCGAAGAAGCGGACCGGCTCGCCGCCCGGGTTGCGCCAGGCGTGCGCGGTGCCGACCGGGAGGACACCGCAGCGGTCCGGGCCGAGCTCGACGCTCTGCCCGTCGACGTCGGACACCGGGGTGCCCGCCAGCACGTAGAAGCTCTCCTCGTAGGAGTGCACGTGCGGCTCGATCCGCCCGCCGGGGGCGATGTCGCAGAGGCCGGTCGAGGTGTGGATCGCCCCGTGCCGGCCGCCCAGCAGCTGGGTCCTGGCGAAGCCGGTGCTGTGGGCGGCGAAGGCGGCCGGGGTGGCCGGCTCGGGCGCGTCCTCGACGGTGAGGTGGTGGTAGCCGAGGTGGCGGGTGTCGGTGGTCATTCCTCTCCTTCTCGGGGCGGGCGAGCGGCGCGCTAGTTGAAGTGCCAGCCGCCGTCGACGACGACCGTCTGGCCGGTGACGAAGGAGGCGTCTTCGGAGGCGAGCCAGGAGACGGCGCCGGCGAGATCCGCCGGGGTCTCGGTGCGCTTCAACGCCTGTTCGGCGAGGAAGCCCTCGAACATGCCGTCGGCCTGCGGGCCGGAGTCGGTGGTCGGGGTGCGGACCAGACCCGGCGCCAGCACGTTGGCGGTCACCTCGGCCGGGCCGACCTCGATCGCCAGCGAGCGGGTGAAGCCGACGATCGCCGCCTTCGCCGCGTTGTAGTGGGTGTAGTTCGCCATGCCCTCCATGTAGGAGGTCGAGGAGACGTTGATCACCCGGCCGAAGCGGCGCTCGACCATGCCGGGGACGAAGGCGCGGCACATGTGGAAGACCGAGTCGGCGTTGATGGTGAACATCTCGCGCCACTGCTCGTAGGTCATCTCGAGGAAGCTCTGCATCGGGTAGGCGCCGGCGTTGTTGACGAGGATGTCGACGCGCCCGAAGCGGTCCTCGACGGCGGCGGCGAGGGCGGCGACGTCCTGTTCGAGCGAGACGTCGACGTGGTGGACCAGCGACTCGACCCCGGCGGCCTTGACCGCGGCCTCGGTGTCGTCAGGCGGCTGCTTGTGGGCGGCGATGACGACGTCGGCGCCGTCCTGGGCGAGGCGCACGGCGAGCGCCTGACCGATGCCCTGGGCGGCGCCGGATACCAGCGCGATCCTTCCCTTCAAGCGGCCCGGCGTGGGGCCTCCCGTGTTCTCGACTGCGCTCACGTCATTCCCTCCTTCGCTTGACCCTGTATGCCGATACTAAACGTGCTTGTCAAGCTGTACTGTACGCCCGATGGAGGGAGCCGCGACGGTCATCATCGGGGGCACGGCAGGCCTGGGACGGGACCTGGCCGAGCTCTGCCTGGAGCGCGGGCACCGCGTCGTGATCGCCGGTCGCGACGAGGAACGCTGCGCCGGCGTCGCCGCCGAGCTGCACCCCGAATGCGAGAGCTTCGCGATCGACCTGAGCAAGCCAGCGGAGATCGGCGCCGCCCTGTCCGGCATCGACTCGGTCCGCCACATCGTCCTGGCCGCGATCGAGCGCGACGAGAACACCGTCGCCGACTACTCGATCGAGGACGCGATCCGGCTCACCACCTTGAAGCTGGTCGGCTACACCGAGGTCGTCCATCAATTGGCGCCGCGGATGGGCGGCGAGGGCTCGGTGGTCCTCTACGGCGGCCAGGCCCAGGCCCGCCCCTACCCCGGCTCGACCACGGTCTCGACTGTCAACGGCGGCGTGATCGGGATGGTGCGGACGATGGCGGTCGAGCTGGCCCCGATCCGCGTCAACGCGATCCATCCCGGCGTGATCGGCGACAGCCCCTACTGGGCCGACAAACCGGAGGGCGCCCTCGACCCGATCGCCGCCCGCACCCCGATCGGCCGCCTGGTGACGATGCGCGAGCTTTCCGAGGTCGCCCTCTTCCTGCTCGAGAACGGCGCGGTGAACGGCATCAATCTCGCCGCCGACGGCGGCTGGACCCTCAAATAGCCCCGGCCTCCCGGCGAGCCGCGAGAGGCGGCGCAGTTCCGTATCGCCGATTCAGCCGACTGCTGAGTTGACAGCGCTATAGCGACCACAACTCAGCAAACGACGGATCGGGCGTTGTGGGACTTGCGCGGAGGTGTGACGCCTAGGCGCTGAAGGCCTCGTAGGCGGCCGCGGTGACGGTGCCGTAGACGAGGTGGAAGCCGAGGTCTTGGGCGAGCGATGCGGGCGGTTGGCGCCACGGAGCGTCGGCGAGGCCTAGGGCGGGCAGCATCGCCAGGCTCGTCGCCCAGACGTTGGCGCCGAAGACGAGGCCCTGCACCGGGCCGGGCGGCCGCTCGCCGCGACCCCACACCAAACCGAAGGCCTTTCCCCAGCTCGCCCCGTAAAGAACGTGCATCGCCGTGTTCAACGCCGGCCGCTGCTCCTTGCGCAGCTTCACCCCGAGACCACTGAGGATCCGCTCCCCCACCTTCGCCGGCGCCTCCGAAGCTTCGCCCCCGGTGAACCCGTAGAGCCACACCTGCGCCGAGGTCATCGCCGCCGTCCCCACCACACCGGCAGCCAGCCCTAGGAGCGCCGGGGCTCCAAGACCACGAGAGGGTCCCTCCGCCGGAGGCTCTGGGAGCTGGCCGACGACCTCTGCCTTTCCCGGGCCGAGGCGGAGGGTCTCCGCCGGAGGGATCCTCTCGTGGTCGCCCGAGGCGGCAGCAACAAGTGCAACGCCGATCAGGTCTTCGGTCACCGCGCAGGCGATGTCGGGCACCGCGGTCCGCTTGACGATCTGGGCGCGCAGCGCCTGCGAGGGGTACGTCGCTGCCAAAGCGAACGCGGCCCCCACCCGGGCACCCCGCCCGCCGCCGCTGACCCGTCCCAAGACCGCGCCGGACAAGACCCGGCCAACCAGCCCCGGGCCTTCGATCCGCGGCGGGGCCATCGGCAGCTTGTCGCCGACGATCTCGCCGGCGGCGAGCACCGGCAGCGCGAACTTCGCCGCCCTCCCCATTCGTCCCCGCAGCGCCAGCGCCGCCGCGGCGAGGAAGGTCCGCGTGCCGGTCACCCCGCCCAGCACAGCCGCGCGCCGAACCCCGGCGTTGCCCGCGCTCACGACTCGCCGCCCTCGGCCAGGTGTCGTTCGACCGACTCGACCTTGTCGTCGAGCGTCTGCTCCGGACGGTCGCGGCGCTCGTCCAGCTTCAAGACCGTGTAGACGCGCGGCAGGCCCTCCTCGAACGGGACCGCGTGGAGCTGGCCGACGAGGGCGAGGATGTCCGCGGTCGAGCCTTCCAGCGAGGTGCCCATCGCATGCATCCGGTAGCCGACCTTGTCCTGCTCGGCCAGCTTGCGCTGAATCGCCGCGATGTACGTCCCGGCACTCGGGTCGGGGCGCCCGAGCCCGATCACGGTGAGGTCGGCGGTGGCCACCCAGCCAGCCTAATGGTGCCGCGCGCCGCCCTCCAGGGCCGGCCGATCCGCCCTGAAAGACTGGGCTCGATGTCGAATGGTGGACAGGTGCGGCGTGAGCTGGTGCTCGCGATCTGCTGCATGAGCATCTTGATCGTCGGGCTCGACGTGACGATCCTGAACGTCGCCCTGCCGTCGATCCAGAAGGACTTCGGCGCTTCGGTCTCCGGCGCCCAGTGGACCATCGACGCCTACACGCTGGTGATCGCCTGCCTTCTGCTACTCGCCGGGTCGACCGGCGATCGGCTCGGCCGGCGACGCACCTTCCAGGTCGGCCTCGCCACCTTCACGATCGGCTCGGCGCTCTGCTCGGTCGCCCCCGGGCTCGGTTGGCTGATCGCCTTCCGCATGGTCCAGGCGATCGGCGGGGCGATGCTGAACCCGGTCGCGTTGTCGATCGTCACCAACGTCTTCACCGAGCCGCGCGACCGCGCCCGGGCGATTGGCTGGTGGGGCGGCGTCGCCGGGGTCAGCATCGCCGCCGGCCCGCTGATCGGCGGCCTGCTCGTGCAGGCGATCGACTGGCGCGCGGTCTTCTGGGTCAACATCCCGGTCGGGATCGCGGCGATCTTCCTCACCCACAAGTTCGTTCCCGAATCGAGAGCACCGCATCCTCGCAGGATCGACCCGCTCGGCCAGATGCTGATGATCCTCACCCTCGGCCTGCTCGTCTTCGGGATCATCGAGGCGCCGAACCACGGCTGGGGCTCGGACCTGATCATCGCCTGCTTCGCCGGCGCGCTCGCCTGCGGGGCGGCCCTGATCTTCTGGGAGGCGCGCCACCCGGAGCCGCTGATCGACCTGCGCTTCTTCCGCTCGCCGCCGTTCAGCGGCGCCGCGGTCGTCTCGGTCTCCGCCTTCGTCTCGTTGGGCGGTTTCCTCTTCCTCAACACCTTCTACCTGCAGGAGGTCCGCGGCTACTCGCCCCTCCGCGCCGGTGTCGCGCTGCTGCCGATGGCGGCCCTGATGATGGTCTTCTCGCCGCTGTCGGGAAAACTGATCGGCAGGCACGGCCCGCGCCCCTCGTTGATCATGGGCGGCATCGGCGTGCTCGCCGCCGGGCTGGTCTCGGCGTTACCTGCCGGCGAACCGAGCAACCTGCGCCTCTTCATCGCCTTCGCCCTGCTCGGCACCGGGCTCGGCTGGGCCAACGCGGCGATCACCAACACCGCGGTGTCGGGGATGCCGCGCGAGCAGGCCGGCGTCGCCGCCGCGGTCGCCTCGACGACGCGGCAGCTCGGCTCGGCACTCGGTGTGGCGATCATCGGATCGGTGATCGCCAGCCACGTCACCCAGATCGCCGCCGGCCCCGCGTTCACGTCGGCGTCGAGGGTGAGCTGGGCGATCATCGCCTTCTGCGGCCTCACCATGCTCGGCGTCGGCGGGTTGACCACCGGCGCCTGGGGGCGGCGTAAGGCGAAAGCCAACGCCGCACGGATGGAGGCGAGCGCCCGACTCGAAGAGGACCGCGCCCCCGCGCTCAGCTGACGCGGCGCGGGGGCGGGGTCATCCTGCCTGGAGCGAGAGCGCCTCCCGACTGGAACCGGCTATTTGCGTTTAGCCGGTTTTTTTGCCGCTTTGGCTTTGCCGGTTTTCGCTTTCGCTTTTCTGGCGGCCGGTTTTTTAGCCGTTTTAGCTTTCGCCGATTTAGCTTTCGCTTTCGGTTTGGCTTTGGCTTTCGGTTTCGCTTTAGCTTTCGTTTTCGCCGCAGCTTTGCCAACTTTTTTGGCGACTTTTTTCGCCGCTTTTTTGGTGGCTTTCACCGGTTTTTTTGCCGCTTTTTTAACCGCTTTTTTGACGGTTTTTTTCGCGCTCGCTTTAGCCGGTTTTTTGGCTTTTTTCGCGCTCGCTTTTGCGGGTTTTTTCGACCGGGTCGCCGCCGCTTTTTTCGCTGCGGGTTTCCGGGTCGCTTTGGTCTGTTTTGGCATACCTCGCTCCTTGGAGTCTCCGGGGGCGGTCGCACCGTACCCCCTCGACCGGCGGTACGTGGCTCCCGGAGCCAATTTGAAGGTAAGCGCCCGCCGTATGATCGCCCGCCGATGTCGACCGTCACCGTCCCCTCGCGCTTCAACGGACCGCCCTCGAGCGGCAACGGCGGCTACTCATGTGGAGTGGTTGCTTCGCTTCTCGATGATCCAGCGGCGGTGTCGCTGCGGCGCTCCGTCCTCTTGACCAAGCGCTTGCTTTGCGTTCACGAAGGCGAAGAGAAGGTGTGCGCCTTCGGCGGTGACGAGCTGATCGCCAAAGCGGTGCCAACGTCGCCACTTTTAGCTTGATAAGCGGGTTTGAATGAGCTTGGCGGCGCGTACCCACTACGACGGCGCGGTGCTGCCCGAGTGCTGTGACCGGTGACGGGCGCCCGGTTCTGGCGCAGCAATCGGCGCGGCCGGCAAGGACGCAGACCCGAAGGCGTGGCAGAGCCACGTCGAGCGGTCGAGGACGCCGCCGGGCGCGGCGAGGGCCAGCCAGAGAGGGCGAACGTTGCCGGTCACAGCACTCCAGTTCGTCTGGGCGGCGCTCGACGGCCCCGGTTTCTTCGCCCTCCATGGCGACGACATGACGATCGCCTATCTCGCCCGTCAACAGGTTGGGATCCTCGCTCCGATTCATACGGGCGCCGAGCGAGTGCCTCCTCGTCGTGCCCCGCAACTAGCGCATCGATGTCACACGAACGCGGGGTCATTTCGTCTACCTCTCAGAACCCGATGAAAGGAGACGACATGTCCCAAGGATTTCCGGCCGGCCGACTGCAGATCGCCGGCGCCGCGCCGCGCCAGGTCGCCGCGCTGCAGCGCTTCGGCGTCACCGACCTCGACCCGACCATCGCCCACCTGGTGGAGATGCGCGCGTCGCAGATGAACGGCTGCGCCTTCTGCCTCGACATGCACTGGAAGGACGCACGCGCCGCCGGTGAGGAGGAAGCGCGGCTCTACCTGCTCGACGCCTGGCGCGAGAACCCCGACTACAGCGACCGCGAGCGGGCGGCGCTGGCGCTGACCGAGGCGGTCACGCGGCTCGAGCCGGGCGGCGTCCCCGACGAGGTCTGGGACGCGGCGGCGGCCGTGTTCGACGAGACCGAGCTCGGCCATCTGCTCTGCAAGATCGCCGCGATCAACGCCTGGAACCGCCTGCAGATCGCGACCCACGCCGAGCCCGGCCACTACCAACCGGGTGATTTCGGCAAGGCGCCCGAGCCGGCGGGCGCGGGGCGCGGTAGCAACGGCGAGCCCGCCGCGGTGGGCGGTGAGATGCGGTGACCAAGACCGTTGCGGTCGTCGGCGGCACGGGAACGCTCGGCGCCCTGATCGTCCGCGACCTGCTGGCGAAGGGCGCGTCGGTCCGCGTCCTCTCCCGCAACGCGACCGACGTCCCGGCCGGCGCCGATCACCATCGCGTCGACCTCACCTCCGGCGAGGGCCTGGCCGCGGCCCTCGCCGCGGCCGACACCGTGGTCGACGCCGCCAACTCGACCAAGGCCGCCGAGGACGTTCTGGTCGCCGGCACCCGTCGGCTGCTCGCGGCGGAGGCGGCGGCCGGGGTCGGCCATCACCTGGTGATCTCGATCATCGGCATCGACCAGGTGCCGATGTCCTACTACCGCGCCAAGCTCGCCCAGGAGGAGGCGATCGAGTCCGGGGCCATCCCCTTCTCGATCCTGCGCGCCTCCCAGTTCCACCAGCTTGTCGACGGCGCCTTCGCCGCCGCCGCCCGCTTCGGCGTCCGCCCGACCGGCGCCGCCAAGGTGCAGCCGATTCATCCCGACATCGTCGCCGCCCGCCTTGCCGACACCGCCCTCGCCGGCCCCGCCGGCCGCCTCCCCGAGATCGCCGGGCCGAAGGTCCAGACCGTCTCCGAGTTGAGCCGCGCCTGGGCCGCCGCGCGCGGCAAGCATCGCCTCCCCCTCCGCGTCCCGTCTTGGGGGAAGATGGGGAACGCACTCGCCGCCGGGGCTCTCTGCAACCCCGCCGCGTCGACCCCGGGAGAGGACTTCGAGGAATGGCTCCAGCATGAGTGACGATCTCGCCGCCGAGTTCGAGGCGCTCCGGCCGCAGCTGACCCGGGTCGCCTACGGGATGCTCGGCAGCCTCGCCGAAGCCGAAGACATCGTCCAGGAGGCGTGGCTGCGGCTCGGCCGCGCCGACCGCGCCGAGATCGACGACCTGCGCGCCTGGCTCACCACCGTGGTCGGCCGGCTCTCCCTCGACGCGCTCGGCAGCGCCCGCGCCCGCCGCGAGAGCTACGTCGGCGAGTGGCTGCCGGAGCCGGTGGTCGAGGAGGACGGCGACGAACCGACCCTCGACGAGGCGGTCTCGACCGCGCTCCTGGTCGTGCTCGAGCGCCTCTCCCCCGCCGAGCGCACCGCCTTCCTCCTCCACGACGTCTTCGACCTCCCCTTCGAGAAGGTCGCCACCGTGGTCGGCCGCTCGCCCGCCGCGGTGCGTCAGCTCGCCGCCCGCGCCCGCGCCCACGTCGAGGCCGGCCAGCCGCGCTTCCCGGCGGGCGCCGAGGAGGAGGCGCGGATCGTCGCCGCCTTCGCCGTCGCCTGGCAAGAGGGCGACCACGAGGCGCTGCTCGGCCTGCTCGACCCCGACGCGGTGATGCGCTCCGACGGCGGCGGCAAGGTCCCCGCTGCGGGCAAGCCGCTGCTCGGTGCCGACCGCATCGTCCGCGCCCTGATGGGCTTCGCCCGCGCCGCCGCGCGCCATGGCATCGAGCCCGAAGGTCGCTTCGCCCGCGTCAACGGATCCGCCGGCATGGTGATCCGCGAGCGCGGCGCGACCAACGTCTACTCGCTGACCATCGACGCCGGCCGGATCACCGCGATCGATGTCGTCCGCAACCCGGACAAGCTGCGCGGAATCGCGGAGCCGGGACGGTGAGGCGGCCTGAGCTCGCCCGCGGGGCGCTCCTCCTGCTCTGCGGCTACTGCCTCTTTATCGGCTTCGTCGCCGTCGCCGCGCCGCACACCTTCTACGACGACTTCCCCTTCCTCGCCCACTGGGTGGACAAGCTGCCGCCCTACAACGGCCACCTGATCACCGACGTCGGCGGCCTCTACATCGGCTTCGCCGTCGTCGTCGGGCTCGCCGCCTGGCGGCTCCAGCGCGACCTGGTCATCGCCGCCTGCGCGGGGTTCCTCACCGTCTCGGTCCCCCACCTGCTCTACCACGTGACCCACCTGGACGGGTTCGGCGCGGTGGACGGCGCCGCCGAGCTGATCGCCCTGGCCTCTCTCCTCGTCCCGCCGGTCGTCGCTCTCTGGGCCAGCCGCCCAGCTGTTCCTTAACCCTCATATCCGGGGATAAGGAACAGCTGGCGGGAAGGTGCCCTAGCCTGGTCGCGTGGCGAGCGACCAGACGATCGGCTTCCTCGGACTTGGGGTGATGGGCGCGCCGATGGCGCGCAACCTGCTCGCGACGGGACAGGAGGTGATCGCCTGGAACCGTAGCCCCGGGCCGCTCGAGGAACTGGTCGCGGCAGGTGCGCGCGGCGCCGACGGGCCGGCCGCGGTGGCGGCCGAAGCCGACATCGTGATCTCGATCGTCAGCGACGACGCGGCGCTGCGCGAGGTGCTCGGCGGACCCGAGGGGGCGATCGCGGCGGCCCGGCCCGGGTCGCTGGTGATCGACATGAGCACGGTCTCCCCCGCGCTGGCCCGCGAGCTCGCCGCGGAGGCGACGGCGCGCGGGGTCGGCTTCCTCGACGCGCCGGTCTCCGGCGGCGACGTCGGCGCCCGCGACGGGACCCTCTCGATCATGGTCGGGGGTTCCGCCGCTGACGTCGAGCGGGCGCGGCCGGCCTTCGAGGTGCTCGGCTCGCGCGTCACCCACGTCGGCGCCGCGGGCGCCGGACAGGTGGCGAAGGCCTGCAACCAGGTGCTGGTCGCGGTGATCTTCGGCGGCCTCGCCGAGGCGCTGGTGCTGGGCTCGAAGCTCGGCGTCGATCCGGCAGCGATCCTCGACGCGGTCGGCGGCGGCATGGCGGCGAATCGGATCATGGAGGTGCGCCGCGACAACTTCCTCGAGCACGACTTCGCCCCCGGCTTCAAAGTCGACCTCCACCACAAGGATCTCGAGATCGCCCTCGGGGCGAGTGGCGAAGTCGACGCCCCTCTGCCGCTCACCGCCGCGGTCCAGCAGATGTTCCGCCAACTCCGCGCCGCGGGCCACGGCGGCGAGGACGACTCCGCCCTCCTCCGCGTCGCCGAGCAGCGCGCCGCCCACCGCCTCGGGGACCGGGTCGCTGAGTGAGCGATGCCGCTCATCGCAAAAAGTTCTTTGCAGTTAGGGCGACGGAGCGCCAGAATGGGCCGGTGGGGGTAGGCACGAGGACCGAAGGGCGGTTCGCGGCACGGTCGCGGGCCGGAGCGGTCGCACTCGTCGCCGTGGTGGCGCTGGCCTTGGCCGGTGCCGGATGCGGTGGCTCGGGCGACTCCGACTCGACGTCCTCGTCGACCCTCGAGGTGACCTACTCCAGCTTCCCGGATTACCTCGACCCGTCGCTCTCCTACACGCTCGAAGGCTGGACGGCGATGTGGGAGACCTACGTGCCGCTGCTCACCTACGTGCACGCCGACGGCGCCGCCGGGACCAAGGTAATCCCGGGACTGGCGCGGGCGCTGCCGACGATCACCGACGGCGGCCGTACCTACACCCTCTTCCTGCGCAAGGGCCTGCGCTACTCCGACGGCACCCCGGTGCGCGCCTCCGACTTCGGCGCGACGATCGAACGGGTGATCGCGATGGCCTCGCCGGCGACGCCGTTCTACACCGACATCGTCGGCGCCGAACAGTTCTCGAAGACGAAGCAAGGTGGCATCCCGGGGATCGAAGCCGACGACAAGACCGGCCGCATCGTCATCCACCTGGTGCAGCCGCGCAGCACCTTCAGCAACGAGCTGGCGATGCTCTTCGCCGCGCCGCTGCCCGCCGACACCAAGCACGAAGACCTCTCCGAACACCCGCCGCCGGGCACCGGGCCGTACGAGATCGTCGCCTCGAAGCCGGGCAGCTCATGGTCCTATCGCCGCAACCCGGAGTGGGCGATGACCAACGCCAAGCTGCTGCCGCACATCCCCTCCGGGCACTTCGACGCGATCGACGTGACCGTCAACAAAAACTCCGAGACCGCGGTGAACGAAGTCCAGCACGGCCAGAAGGACTGGATGGAGGAGCAGCCGCCGTCCGACCGCTTCGTCGAACTGCAGAGCCGCTACGAAGGCAAGCAACTGCTGATCACGCCGCAGATCGACGTCTACTACTTCTGGATGAACGTCACCAAGCCGCCGTTCGATGACGTCCGGGTGCGGCGGGCGATCAACTACGCGATCGATCCGGCGGCGCTGACGCGGATCTACGGCGGGCAGCTGCGCCCGACCCAGCAGGTGCTGCCGGTGGCGATGCCGGGCCACCGTACCTACGAGCCCTACCCGCACGACCTGCGGAAGGCGAAGGAACTGATCGCGGCGGCCGACCCGAAGGAACGCGACGTCACCATCTGGACCTACAACCTCGAACCGAACAAACAGGCGGGCGAGTACTACGAAGGCGTGCTGCGCGAACTCGGCTTCCACCCCACCCTGAAGCTGGTCGCCGCAGCGAACTACATCACCGTGATCGGCAACGGATCGACCCCGAACCTCGATACCGGCTTCGGCGACTGGTACCTCGACTACCCGCACCCGAACGACTACTTCGCGCCGCAGCTCTCCGGCGCCACGATCACGCCGACCGCCAACTCCAACTGGGCGCACTTCTCCGATCCGGCGATCAACCGACAGATCGCGAAGCTCGACCGCGAACCGCTCGGGCCGGCTCAGGAAGCGGCCTACGCCCGCCTCGACCGCGAGGTGATGCGCCAGGCTCCGTGGGCGCCGTTCGGCTCGCTCCCACTCACCACCTTCGTCTCCGACCGGATCGACCTGCAGAAGGTCGTGGTCAGCCCGGTCTACGGCCAGGACCTGGCGAGCTTCGCGCTGCGCTAGACCCTCCTAGGCGGCGGCGACCAGCCGCGGCAGCTCGGCCATCTCGGTGAAGACGATCGCCCCCGCGTCGAAGAGCCCGCCGAGGGTTCGGGGCTCGGTGTCCGCCGCGTAGCCGAGCACCGACATCCCGGCGGCGACGGCGCCGGCGACCCCCCAGGGGCTGTCCTCGACCACGATGCAGCGTTCCGGCACGACGCCCATCCGTTCGGCGGCGAAGAAGAAGAGGTCGGGATCGGGCTTGCCGCGCTCGACTTCGTCGGCGGAGAAGATCCGCCCGGCGAAGCGCTCGTAGAGCCCGGTCAGCCCCAGCGTCAACATCATCTTCTCGTGGCTGCCGCTGGAGGCGATGCAGGTCGGCATGGTGATCTGATCGAGCGCCTCGACGATCCCCGATACCGGCTTCAGTTCACGCCGGAAGGCCTCCTCCACCGCCGCCGTCAGCTCCTCCTCCCAACCCGCCGGGATCGGCCTGCCGAGCCGCTCCTCGACCTGTCGCAGCGTCGCCGGCATCCCGATCCCGAGGAAGTCGCGGACGCAGTCCTCGTAGGTCATCGGCAGCCCCAGCGCGCTGATCCGCTCGGCCTGGATGCGCAGCGAGATCCGGTCGCTGTCGACCAGCACCCCGTCGCAATCGAAGATCAGCAGCCCCGCCCCCACCGGCCGCCATTCAAACATGCCTCCGGGTGCCCAACTCACTTCAGGAGCCCACTTTCATGCCGCAATGCCTTAGTAGGGTGAGCCGATCGCAGAGCCGGATCCAGCAGACCTCTTCCGCCTCGACGGCAAGGTGGCGATCGTCACCGGGGCCTCCTCGGGGCTCGGCGTCGCCGCCGCGACGGCCCTGGCGCGGGCTGGCGCCGACGTCGTGCTCGGCGCGCGGCGGGCCGAGCCGCTGGCCGACACGGCCCGCGCGGTCGAAGCGCTGGGACGGCGGGCGATCGCGGTCGCCACCGACGTCACCGATCCGAACGCCTGCGAGCACCTGGCGGTGACGGCGAAGGAGGAGCTCGGCGCGTCGACATCCTCCTCAACAACGCCGGCGTCGCCACCGCGGTGCCGGCGATCCGCGAGACGCCGGAGGAATTCAGCCGCGTCGTCGACGTCAACCTCACCGGCTGCTTCCAGATGGCGACCGCCGCCGCCCGCCAGATGGAGAACGGCGGCAGCATCGTCAACGTCTCCAGCATCATCGCGCTGACCACCGCGGCCCTCCCTCAGGCCGCCTACTCGGCGAGCAAGGCGGCGCTGCTCGGGCTGACCCGCGATCTCGCCCAGCAGTGGACCGGGCGCAAGGGGATCCGCGTCAACGCGATCTGCCCCGGCTTCTTTCCCACCGAGATGACCGACCAGTACCTGCCCGGGTACCTCGACAAGGTGATGGAGCGCGTGCTGATCGGCCGGGCGGGCGATCCGGAGGAGTTCGCCGCCACCGCGGTCTTCCTCGCCGGGTCCGGGTCCGGCTACATCACCGGTCAGACGATCGTCGTCGACGGCGGCGTCACGATCACCTGAGACGATGGGCCGATGAACGATTCTCCTGCACAGAAGATCGACGAGCGCATCGCCGAGCTGGGCGACTGGCGCGGCGAGAAGCTCGCCCAGGTCCGCAAGCTGATCAAAGCGGCCGACCCGGAAGTCGAGGAGACCTGGAAATGGCGCGGGGTGCCGGTCTGGGAGCACGCCGGGATCATCACCACCGGCGAGAGCTACAAGGACTACATCAAGCTGACCTTCCAGAAGGGCGCCTCGCTCGACGACCCCTCAGGCCTCTTCAACGCCAGCCTCGAGGGCAACGCCCGGCGGGCGATCGACATCCGCGAGGGCGACGAGCTCGACGCCGCGGCGTTCCAGGACCTGGTGCGCGAGGCGATCGCGCTGAACGAATCGAAGTAGCCTCGCATTTGCTGACTTGGGGACGCCAGGGCGACCTCAAGTCAGCAAACGTCGCCGTCAGCCCGGCCCCATCCGCAGGGCCCCGTCGAGGCGGATCGTCTCGCCGTTCAGCATCGTGTTGACGACGATGTGCTCGACCAGCGCCGCGTACTCGGCCGGGTCGCCGAGCCGCTTCGGGTAGGGCACCGAGCCCGCCAGCGCTTCCCGCGCCGGGCCGGGCAGGCCGGCGAGGAGTGGCGTGTCGAAGAGGCCGGGGGCGATCGCGACGACGCGCACCGCCTTGTCGGCGAGCTCGCGGGCGACGGGAAGGGTGAGCCCGGTGACGCCGGCCTTCGAGGCGGCGTAGGCGACCTGGCCGACCTGGCCCTCGAAGGCGGCGATCGAGGCGGTGACGACGCAGACGCCGCGGTCCCCGTCGGCGACCGGCTCGGTCGCGGCCATCGCCGCGGCGGAGCAGCGCAGGACGTTGATCGTGCCCAGCAGGTTGACCGCCAGCACCTTGGCGAAGTCCTCCAGGGGCGTCGGCCGGCCCTTGCGGATCAACTTGGTCGGGGTGGCGATCCCGGCGCAGTCGACCGCGATCCGCAGGTCGCCCAGCTCGGTCGCGGCGGCGACCGCGTCCTCGACCGAGCCCGCGTCGGCGACGTCGGTGACCACGTGGGCGCCGCCGATCTCCCGCGCCACCGCGGCGCCGCGCTCCGCGTCCAGGTCGCAGACCAGCACCCTGGCCCCGCCCGCGGCCAGCCGCCGCGCGCTCGCCTCCCCGAGCCCCGAGGCCCCGCCGAACACGGCGGCGACCTGACCGTCTATCCGCATCGCTTCCCCTCTCTCCTCGTCAGCCCGACCGGGCGAGGTGCCTGGCGATCACCAGGCGCTGGATCTGGTTGGTGCCCTCGAAGATCTGCATCACCTTGGCCTCGCGCATGTGGCGCTCGACCGGGAACTCCTTGGTGTAGCCGGCGCCGCCGAGGACCTGGACGGCGTCGGTGGTCACCTTCATCGCCGCGTCGGTGGCGAGGAGCTTGGCGACCGACGCCTGGCGGGCGAAGGGCAGGCCGCGGTCGCGACGGCGCGCCGCCTCCAGGGTCACCGCCCGCGCCGACTCGACCGCCGCCGCCATGTCGGCGAGCAGGAAGCCGAGCCCTTGGTGCTCGATGATCGGTTGGCCGAAGGTTTCGCGTTCCTTCGCGTATTCGACCGCCAGGTCGAGCGAGCCCTGGGCGAGCCCGGTGGCGACCGCGGCGATCCCGAGCCGGCCGGAGTCGAGCGCCTGCAGCGCGATCTGAAGCCCGGCGCCCTCGCCGCCGATCAGCCGGTCGGCCTCGAGGCGGACGCCGTCGTAGTCGAGGGTCGCGGTGGTCGAGCCGGTGAGGCCCATCTTGCGCTCCGGGGCCTGAACGGTGAGCCCCGGGGCATCGCCGGGGACGAGGAAGCAGGAGATACCCCGCGAGCGCTCCTCCGAGGTGCGGGCGAAGAGCGTGTAGAAGTCGGCCTCGCCGCCGTGGGTGACCCAGGCCTTGGAGCCGGTCACGCTCCAGCCGGGAGTGTCGTGGGCGTCACCGGGAGCGGAGTCAGGCAGCGGCGTCGCCCGGGTGCGCATCGCGCCCGGGTCCGAGCCCGCGTCGGCCTCCGAGAGGCAGTAGCCGCCGAGCAGGTCCCCGGCGGTCATCTCCCGGAGCCATCTCCCCTGCTGCCCCTCGGTGCCGAAGCCGGCCAGCGGATAGCAGGACATCACGTGGACCGAGAGGCCGACCCCGACGCTCGCCCAGGCGGCCGAGATCTCCTCCAGCGCCTGCAGGTAGACCTCGTAGGGCTGCCCTGCCCCGCCGACCTCCTCCGGGTAGGGCATGCCGAGGAAGCCGAGCCCACCGAGGGTGCGGAAGACGTCGCGCGGGAAGGCCGCGTCCTCCTCGGCGCCCGCCGCCCGCGGAGCCAGCTGCTCCTGCGCCACCGAGCGGGCCAGGCCGACGATCTCCTCGGCCTCGGGGGTGGGGAGGTTGCGCTCGGCGGGCATCGAGCGCCCAGGCTTTCACATCGCCCCTAGACCGCGTCGGCGGTGGCTGGGCTCCAGCCGATCGCCGGAGCGACGTGGGTGGCGATGTTGCGCAGCAGGTCGGCGTTGTAAGCCACGCCGAGCTGGTTCGGGACCGTCACCACCAGCGTGTCGGCGAGGGCGACGGCGGCGTCTTCGGCCAGCTCGGCGGCGATCCGGTCGGGCTCGCCGGCGTAGGTCTTGCCGAAGCGGGCGATTCCTCCGTCTAGGTAGCCGGTGGTGTCGCCGCCGCCGACCTCGCGGCCGAAGAAGGCGTGGTCGAGGTCGCTGACGATCGGCATCACGCTGCGGCTGACCGAGATCCGCGGCCGCCGCTCCCAGCCCGCCTCGCGCCAGGCCTCCAGGTACATCTCGATCTGCTGCGCCTGCAGTTGGTCGAAGGGCACCCCGGTGTCCTCGGTGAGCAGGGTCGAGCTCATCAGGTTCATCCCCTGCTGGGCGGTCCAGACGGCGGTGGCGCGGGTCCCGGCGCCCCACCAGATCCGCTCCGGCAGGCCCTCGGAGCGCGGCTGGATCGCCAGGCGCCCGCCGGTCCCGCCCATCGCCGGATCGGCCTGGACGACCGGGGCGCCGGCGATCGCGGCGCGGAAGAGCTCGGTGTGGCGGCGGGCCATGTCCGCGTCGGTCTCGCCCTCGGCGGGCACGTAGCCGAAGGCCTGGTAGCCGTGCAGGGCGGGCTCAGGCGAGCCGCGGCTGATCCCGAGCTGGAGGCGCCCGCCGCTGAGGAGGTCGGCGGCGCCCGCGTCCTCGGCCATGTAGAGGGGATTCTCGTAGCGCATGTCGATCACCCCGGTGCCGATCTCGATCCGGCTGGTGGCGGTGCCGATCGCGGCCAGCAGCGGGAACGGCGAGGCGTGCTGGCGCTGGTAATGGTGGACGCGGAAGAAGGCCCCGTCGATGCCGATCTCCTCCGCCGCGACCGACAGCTCGACCGCCTGTCGCAGTGCCTCGCCCGCGGTCGTCGTCTCCGAGCCGGGCGCGTTCGACCAGTGGCCGAAGCTGAGGAAGCCGATGCGCTTGCGATGCGGGGAGTCGTCGCTCACCGGCAAATCCTTGCAAGCGGCCGTCGTCGGCTGGCCGAGTGGCGACTTCACCCCGTCAGGGCGGGGTCAACTCGCCAGTCGGCGCCTCAGGCGCTGTGGACGATGAAGACGCTGCGGTGGCTGTGGTGGGCGACCGCGCCGGAGACGCTGCCGAGCAGCGCGTGCTTGACCCCGGAGAGGCCGCGCGAGCCGAGCGCGATCACCGCCGCGTCGTACTCGTCGGCGGCCTCCACGATCGCGCCCCAGATCGGCCCGCCTTCGGCGATCGCGGTGGTCGCCTCGAGGCCGAGCCCGCGGGCCCGCTCGGCACCTTTCTCGGCGATCGCCTCGGCGCCTTTCTGGGCCGCGTCGGTGAGCAGCTCCATCGTCTCCGGCTCCACCGGCACGCCGGCGGTGCCGAAGAACGGCACCCGTTCGAGCCCCTCGGAGACGACCAGCACGACCACTTTCCGCGGCCCGAACTCCTCCGCCACCTTGTCGATCGCCAGGTCGGCGCAGGCGGAGCCGTCGTAGGCGATCAGGATCGGGCGGCGTGCGTCGTCGGCCATTGCTCCGCAGCGTATAGCTCCTCCTCGTAGGACACCGCGTGGCGGCGCAACTGCCCGGTCGGCTCGACCGTGTAGCTGCCCATCCGCGTCAACGGCGGCGAGTAGGCGTGGATCGTCACCGCCGGACCCTCCCCCGCGTGCAGGACGCGGTGGATGTCGGAGGCACCGAAGGAGAACGAGGAGCCGGCGCCCGCGATCCGGGCGATCGGCTCGTCCACCGAGCGGCCCAGCACCAGCCGCTCCTCGCGCACGCTCCCTGCGGCGACGGCGACGGCGCCCGCCGAGAGGTCGTGGTCGTGGAAGCCGGTGTCGTGGTCGCGCGACCAGCAGAGCAGCCAGACGTCGAGGTGCTCGTCGCGGAGCAGCTCTTCGTAGGTCCGGTGCTCCGGGTCGTGGGACACACATTCCGTCCAGAGCTCCGGGATAGCCGCGATCTGCGTCGCGACGGTGATCAGCTCGGGCTCGGTGAGGTCGCGGCCGCCGGGCCGCATGAGGTCTCGGGTGCGCTGGTTCACGCGAGGGCTCCTTTCGGGTCGTGATTGCTCTCGTGACTGAGAAGGCGGGCAGGGTTGGCGGCCAGGAGCGCCTGCCGAAGGTCGGGGTCGGGCCACGCCTGATTGCGGTTGACGACCAGGGGCTCGACGACGGGGCGGTCGGAGCCGTAGACGAGCTGGGCCGCGCCGACCGCGGCGCCCATCGCGCCGATCATCTGCGGGCCGTAGGAGGAGGTGTCGTAGAAGACGAGCGGGTCGGGGTCGGGCGCGGGGACGCCGCGGCGGGCGGCGTAGCGCTCGAGC
Organism: uncultured Solirubrobacterales bacterium; assembly: GCA_963795675.1. GTDB lineage: Bacteria > Actinomycetota > Thermoleophilia > Solirubrobacterales > 70-9 > VAYN01. Next base: position 28,150 of record CAWCJB010000015.1, on the reverse strand, counting down.
TGCAGGGGCGCGCCGCCGGCGAGCATCGCGAAGAGGACGCGCAGGCGCGGGTGAGCCGGGCGGCCGGCATGGAGGAAGGCGAACCAGGCGGCCTGCATCTGGGCGACGTAGTCGGTGAGCGCGGGCCACCAGTGCGGGAGGCGCGCGGCGGCGGAGGTCGCCGCAGGCACGCGGTCGGTGGCGGCGAGGTCGACGACCGGCCCCGGGTGGACGAAGAGCGGCGCGCCCTGCTCCTCGAGGCGGGCGAGCAGCGGACCGAGGCGCTCGACCCCGGCCGGGTCGGCGAGCGCGGTGGCGGGCAGGGTGATGCCGACGCAGCCGCGATCGAGGGCGGCATCGACAGCGGCAGGGTCGGGGTCGGGCTCGGCGAGCGCCACCGCGCCCCAACCGCGGAACTCGACCGGCAGCTCTTCGAGGCCCGCGTGGTGGGCCTCGATCAGCGCCGCCGCCTCCTCGACGGGGAGGGTCTCGATCCCGAGCGCGGTCGAGAGCGCGACCAGCGCCCGATCGATCCCGTCGGCCTCGAGATCGGCGCGCCGCAGATCGGCGTCGGTCGCCTCGAGCGCGAGGATGCTGTCGGGCTCAGCCGCGAGCCGGAAGGTCCACCCCTCGCGGCGGGCGATCAACCGCGGCGCCGCGGTCCGACGCGCCAGCGCCTCGATCAAGGGCCCTCCCAGGAGGTGCTGGTGTACGTCGATCGTGTCCTGGTCTGCACCCGTGACGTTCATTGTTGGCTAAGTTTATCAAGATTATCGATTAAGGCTCCACATAGGATCAGACCGTGCGTCTCCCCCGGTTCCTCGTCCTCCCTGTCCTCGCCTGCCTGGCGCTCGCGTTCGGGACGGCCACGGCGGCGGCGAAGACGACCGACACGCAGGTACTGAAGGGGCTCGAAGGTCTGGTGACCTCGCCCGGCGGGCCTCCCGGGGCGATCGCGACGCTCTACCGGAACGGCAAGCTGACCACGCTCAGCACCGGCCGCGCCGACATCAAGAAGAGCGCCAAGCCGCGCGCCACCGACCACATGCGGATCGCCAGCGTCGCCAAGGCGTTCAGCGGCGCGGTCGCGCTGAACCTGGTCCGCGCAGGGAAGCTGAGCCTCGACGACACGATCTCCACGGTGCTGCCGAGCGTGCCCAGCGCCTGGGGCCAGGTGACGCTCGAAGAGCTGCTCCACCACACCAGCGGCGTCCCCGACTACACGAAATCGGACGGCTTCGTCAAGCAGATCGAAACGGATCCCCGCGGCTATGTCTCACCGCAGAAGGTGATCAGCTGGGTCGCCAAGGACCCGCTCGTCTTCAAGCCGGGCAGCAAGTACGAGTATTCGAACACCGACAACATCGTGGTCGGGCTGATGGTCGAAGCGGTGACCGGCGCGACCTACGCGGACGAGCTGCAGAAGATCGTCTTCGGGCCGACCAAGCTGACCCAGACCTCGCTGGCGACGAAGATCAAGATGCCGACGCCCTTCATCCACGGCTATCTCCCGGCGACCGAAACCGAAGGCGAGCAGGACGTCTCCGAATTCCTCAGCCCGTCGGGCGCCTGGGCCTCGGGCGGGATCGTCTCCACGCCGCAGAACCTGAACGCCTTCATCCGCGCCGACCTCGGCCTCAAGTACTTCGACCGTGCCCAGCAGCAGCGGCAGATGAACTGGTGGGTCGGCGGCGAATCGAGCCCGCCCGGGCCGGGCAAGAACTCGGCCGGCCTGGCGCTCTTCCGGTACCAGACCAAGTGCGGCACGGTCTACGGCCACACCGGCAACTTCCCCGGCTACACCCAGTTCGCCGCCGCGAGCGCCGATGGCACCCGCGCGGTGACGACGTCGCTGAACATCCCGGCGCCGACCGGCAAGCTGCTCGCTCAGCTGCGCAACGTCCAGGTCGCCGCCGTCTGCGACCTGCTCGGCAAGTAGGGCCGTCCCCTCAGACGGCGGGCGTCGGGGTGCCGCCGCGCAGGCGCTCGCCGGTGGCGACGACGTCGAAGAACTTGTCGTTGCGACCGCGGCGAACCGGGCGCGGCATCGCGTGGTGGGCGGCGCGGTGGGTCGCGGCGAGGGCGCGGAAGCCGCGCTCGTTGCGAGCGGTCCAGGGGATGCCGAAGATCTCGCGGACGCGTGGCGGCAGCGTTCCCTTGATCACCAGATTCTGGGCGGCGAGGTTGAGCCGGGCACCGGGCGGGACCGGCTGCTCGAAGGCGACGACCGGGGCGAACTCGAGCGCGTGCCTGGTGGCGTGGAGGTCGGGCGAGCGCAGCTTGGCGTCGAACCAGGCGGCGAACTCGGGGTAGGTCCCCGGGGCGACCTCGCGCGGCATGCCGAAGAGCTCACCGAAGTGCAGGTAGTCCTGCCAGAGCGCCTCGCGCCCGGCCGGCGAGAGCCGCCGGACCATCGTCTCGTACATCGCCCGGCCCGAGTCGGCGATCACGGCCAGGGTCCAGAGCATCAGCTCCGGCTCGAAGGCGGTGTAGGCGGCGCCCTTTGCGTGCGCGCCCGCGTCCTCTTCCAGCTCCCCGTTCACCCGCAGGTGCTGGTTGTGCACGCGGGCGAGGATCCGGTCGGCCTCCTCCTTGCTGCCGAGGAAGATCGTCTCCTGCGCCTTGGCGGTCCGCACCAACCGCTCGAACGGCCGGTCCGCCGACTTGGTGCTCAGCATCGTCCCGGTGTAGGTGAGCGGTTCGAGCGCCCCGATCAACAGCGCCCGCTGCCCGTAGAGCAGCCCCACGGCCCGCTCCCCATGGACGCGCCGCGCCATCGACTCCCCCGGCGGAAAGTAGTGCTCCACGGGCCGCATCATGCCGGCCGGCCGGCCAATTGACCAGTCACTCGCTGAGCAAACGACGGAGGTCGTCGTTGTCGAGCCCCGCCTCACGCAGGATTCGCCCGAGCGTCCCCTTCTTCAACTCATCGTGCTCGGGCACCACAAGCACCGAGCGACGTGCGACGTGCCGCAGGCGCACATGGCTACCGCGCTGGCGCACGACTTGCCAGCCATCGGCCTCGAGCGCCCTAATCAGGCGCCGGCCGGAGACCACCGGTTGATGCGGGGTCACGACGGCAGTTTGATCCTGCGCCGGACGATGATGCTCAGATCGAGCGACTCGCCGTCCTCACGGAGTCCTTCGACATACAACGCGACCGCCTCCTCGGCGTTCGCGAAGGCGTCGTCCATGTCCTCGCCTTGAGTGTGGAGACCTGGAAGATCGGGCGCGTACACGCTGTAGCCGCCCGCATCCTGGGGTTCGAAGATCAACTCGATTTCCTGGTCGCCGGACATAAGGATTCCTCGTTTCATCGTACGAGATAAAGGATTTGTCGGCCGGTTTTTCTCCCCCACCAGTGGGCGGACTTTCCGATACTCCTCAGAGTTGGGGAGCTCCGGCGAGGAAGACCTGGTCGAGGCCGAGTGCGTCGTCGAGGACCACCAGGTTGGCGCGGGCGCCGGGCTCGATTCGGCCGAGGTCGGGGCGCCGGGCCATGCGGGCGGGAGCTTCGGTGGCAGCACTCAGGGCGGCGGCGAGCGGGATGCCGAGGGCGTGGAGGTTGCGCACCGCGCCGAGCATCGTGAGGGTCGAGCCGGCCAGCGAGCCGGTGGCGTTCCGGACCACCCCACCCTCGGAGTGGATCGCGACGTTGCCGCCCAGCGTGTAGTCGCCATCGGCCGCAGCTGCAGCGGCGACGGCGTCGCTGATCAGGACGAGCCGGTCGCCGGCGGCGCGCGCGGCGGTGCGGACGGTGTCGTCGGCGAGATGATGGCCGTCGACGATCAGGGTGATGAAGATGTCGTCGCGCCCGAGTGCCGCGTAGGCGATGCCCGGATTCCGGTGCTCGGGACGACGCATCGCGTTGAAGAGGTGGGTGACGGCGGTCGCGCCTTGCTCGAACGCGGCGTGCGCGTCGGCAGCCCCGGCCTCGGTGTGGCCGCAGGAGACGGTCACGTCACGAGCCACCAGCGTGTCGATCAACTCGAGCGCCCCCGGCAGCTCCGGCGCGAGCGTCACCTGCGAGACCGGCCCACCCGCGAGTAGCCGCTCGAGCCGCGCGAGGTCCGGATCGCGCAGCGCCGAGCGATCGTGCGCCCCGGCGCGCTCACGCGAGAGAAACGGCCCCTCCAGATGCGCCCCGATGACCTGCGGTCCGACCGCACCTCCCGTCGGAACCGTCGCCAGCGACCCGAGCATCTCCTCGACCGGAGCGGTGACGATCGTCGGCTGGAACGCGGTCACGCCGTCGGCGAGCAGCGCCGCCCCGGCCCGCGTGTAGCCATCCTCCCCGGGCGCCGAGAAGTCGACCCCGGCGTAGCCGTTCACCTGTAGATCGACAAATCCCGGTGCCGCGATCTTCGTCCCGCTCGGCTCCCCCACGCCAATCGCCGCGACGCGCCCGTCGAGAACCTCGACGTCGCCGTCGACCCACTCACCACCGACCAACGCTTTCACGACCCCGAGCCTCATCGGCTCGGAATCTGCACCGGCCCGGGCGTCAGCACTTCGGGGTCGTGGCCGGGACGGACATCGGCACCGGCGTCGCGTAGCGCTCGCAGGCGTTCGGCGGAGGCGCGCTGGGCGTCCAGGTCATCGCCGAAGAGCGGGAAGCGGTGGTCGTCGAGGCCGGAGGCGAAGTGGGTGACGTCGCCGCCGATCACCAGGTGGTCGCCGACCTTCACCGACTGGTGGCCCGGGGTGTGGCCAGGGGTCGAGAGGAGCTCGATCGAGCCATCGCCGAGCAGGTCGTGGTCGCCCTCGACCAGGACAACCTGGTCGGCGACGCCTTCATAGTCGCGGGGCAGGAAGAAGTTCTTCGCCACCGACTTGGGATCGAGCGCCGCCTCCCACTCCCGCCGCTGGAAGTAGACCGGCACCGAGGCCGGGATCAGGTCGAGCCCGCCGGCGTGGTCGAAGTGGAGGTGCGTCATCACCACCTTGGTCAGCCCCCCGAGGTCGACCTGCGCGTCCAGCCCGACCTCCTGCTCAAGCCCAAAGTTCCTCATGTTCTCGGCGCTCTCGTAGTGCGCCGCGGCATCGGCCGCAGCACCCGGGTGCAACCCGGTGTCGACCAGGATCCGCTCCTCCCTCACCTCGATCAGGTAGACCGGGATCGGAAAGCGCACCATCCGTCCCAGGCTCTCCCCGCTCCGCCAGATCCCGGCGGCTGAGGTGAAGGCTCCCCCGTCCAGCTGCGTCACCCGCATCGGTCGAGCCTAGCGGGCGCAGGCGCCGGAGTCGCTCAGGCGGGAAGGGCGCGACCGGCCTCCTCGGCGGCGGCCCCGGCGCACAGCCCAGGGCCGCCGTCGACGCCTATTTCGTGGCGAGGTACAGGTTCGACAGTTCCGCTCCGTTGAGGGCAAAGGTGGCCGTGCTGAGGATGAACGCCGGGCACGCTTTCGAGCCTTTCGACCAGGCGAACAGCCCGCCTTTGAGCTTGATTGTCGTCGGGGTTGCGCCGCTGCCGTTGATGACGGAGCCGAGGGCTCTGGTCAGCGTTACGTACGTGCACGTTTCTTCTTTGGGCAGGGAGAGTCGGAACCCCATTTTCGCGGTTTTCGTCAATTCGTCGATTTCGAAGTTGCCCTGCGGCGCGGTCGTTTGCAACCAGCTGAACCGAGATTGGTATTCGAGGTTGAGGGCGGTGTAGCCGACCGAGGCGGCGCCGAAGATTTTCGAGTCGCATTTGCCGCCGTTCTTGTTGAACGTCACCGAGGCGATTTCGGCTGCGGCATTTTCAAGGAAGCCGAAGTACCTGCCTTCGTTGCAGGTGAACGCCGCCGCCGCGGCTTCTTCTGCTTCGGTGAGTTCTTTGTTCTCGGCTTCTTCGGCTTCTCCTAAGGTCCCATAGCCCTCGAAGTTGATGTTGGTCCCGCTCTTCAGCGTCAGAAAGATCTGGCCGGGGCCATAAGGTTTGGAGCAGAGGAGTTCCCCTTTTTCCGATTTCGGGATCGTCTGGCAGAGGACGGTCGCCGAGGCAGGGGCGGCCGCGACGAATGCGACAGCTGCGAGTGCGGCGACGATCGCGCCGCCAAGAAAGGTGAAGCGCTTCATGCTGAACTCCTTCGCTGGACGAGAATCGTGCCGGAGCGTCGAGCTTCGGGCATTGAATAAGAATTCTCGATTATTGGCAGCGAAGCCGGACCGGGTCAAATTCAGAGGACCAGCGTTCCGCGAAGGGTCAGGCGAGACCCGCGCCCTAGATCCGGTTATGCCTATGGAGTGAGTCCCCTGCGCTGAACACCGACGATCCTTCCCGTGAACGCAGCGGCGTCCACCCGACCGAGGGGGAGGGTGGCGAACGGGGCTCGAACCCGCGACCGCTGGCACCACAAGCCAGAGCTCTACCAACTGAGCTACCGCCACCGCGCGACCTCCAAGATACCGGGACGGGCGCGGTGGGTGCCGGGCGGCGCCGGGCTCAGACGTGGCCGGCGATCGGGCGGTTACAGCCGCATTGGAGAGCAGCCTGGCCGGCGCATCTAGAACCTTTCGACCAGGGGCGCGATCTCGCGGCCGATCAGTTCGATCGCCTCGGTGTCGCGGTGCAGAAGATGCTGGGCCATGATCCGGTGGCAGCCGGCCTCGTGCAGGGCACGCAGCCGCTCGACCGCCTCCTCGACGGTCCCGGTGATCACCGCGTCGCGCTGCTCGGCGAGGAACTTCTCACCGTCGTCGCCTTCGCCTTTCCACCGCGAGAGGCGGGAGGCGTAGTCGATGACGTCCGCGCGGGTCCTGCCGACGATCCAGCCGGTCATCACCGAGAGCGGCAGGGTCACCGGGTCACGCCCCTGCTTCTCGCACGCCGAGTCGAGCTTTGCGCGCATCTCGGCGAGCTCTTCCGGCCCGGCGAAGACGGTGTTGTACTCGTCCGCCCAGCGCGCCGCGATCCGCAGGCTGCGCGGCCCGCCCGAACCGCCGATGATGAACGGCGGGCGCGGCCGCTGCACCGGCTTCGGCAGCGCGTCGAGGTCGACGATCTTGAAGTGCTTGCCGTCGAAGCTGAACGCCCCGTCATCCCACTGCCTGGTGATCACCTCGAGCTGCTCTTCGAAGGCGTCCATGCGCGGGCCAAGCTCGGGCAGGTCGAAGCCATAGGCCTCGTGCTCGCGATCCCACCAGCCGGCGCCGAGGGCCGGCTCGACCCGGCCGCCGCTGATCTGGTCGATGGTGACGATCGACTTGGCGAAGACGGAGGGATGGCGGAAGGTCGCCGGGGAGACCATCGTGCCGAGCCGGAGCTTCTCGGTGATCGCGGCGAGCCCGGCGAGGGTGTTCAGCGCGTCGAGCGAGCCGCGCTCGGACTGGTCTTCGACCGAGTAGTAGTGGTCGGAGCGGAAGAGCGTCCCCACCCCGCTCCGCTCGCACGCCTCGGCGATCGCAACCCAGTCTGCCCAGGTCACATCCTCCTGCCCCTCGATCATCAGGGTGACTTCCATCTCGCCTCCCTACCCGACTGGACGCGCTCTAACGGGTGGGCCAGATCGCGTAGACCTTGCGCACCGTCTCGTGGACTTCCCACTCGCCGCGCCAGCCATCCAGAAGGATGAACATCGTGCCGGCGCTCAGCTCGTGCCTGGTCCCGTCCTCGTCGGTGATCGTCGCCCGCCCGGAGAGCAGGTGCATCATCTCGCTGATGCCCTCTTTGGTACCGGGGAAACGGCCGGGAGTACATTCCCAGACGCCGACCTCGGTGTCCCCGTCGATATGGGCGGAGAAGTAGGACTCGCGCGGTTCGCCCTCGGTCGCGAGCTCGTGCAGCTTCGGCTCCGAAAGCTGCATGGTGCGGATCTGCTCGTCGTCGAGTCCGATCCCGTTGATGGCGGCCTTGAGATCTGGGGCCATCACGCGGCCACCGGCAGCCGGCCGAGCTTCGCCACCGTGTCCGTGCAGGCCTTCGCCACCTCGCGCCCCTTGACCTGGAAGTGGTCATGGAAGAAGCGCTCGTGGTCGGAGTGCTCGTGGAAGTGATGCGGGGTGAGGACGGCGGAGAAGACCGGCACGCCGGTGTCGAGCTGGACGCGCATGAGGCCGTCGATGACCGCCTCGGCGACGAAGTCGTGGCGGTAGATGCCGCCGTCGACGACCAGGCCGGAGGCGACGACCGCCGCGTATTTCCCGCTTTCGGCGAGCCGCTTGGCGTGCAGCGGGATCTCGAAGGCGCCGGTCACCTCGAAGAGGTCGACCTGATCGGCGGGGACGCCGCGCGCCTGCACCTCGGCGAGGAAGGAGTCGCGGCACTCGTCGACGATGTCGCGGTGCCAACACGACTGGACGAAGGCGATCCGCCCGTCCTGCTGCTCGAATCCGTTGCTCTCCATCTCCCGCTCCTCTCGCTCGAGTGCTTTTCGTGAGGGTACCGCCCGCCGGGCTAGTCCCCGGCGCTGAACTCGGCGATCGCGATGCCCAGCATCAGCATCCCCAGGGCGAAGACGGCGAAGATCTGCAGGGCGATCGGCACCTCCCAGCCGAACCAGGTGATCGGCGGGTTGAGGGCCTCGTGCGCGGCGGCGGAGATGTCGAGGTGGTTGAAGATCAGCGTCCGCATCGGCGAGACCGCGTAGGTGATCGGGTCGAGGCGGTTGAGGACGGCGAGCCAGCCGGGCAGGTCGCCGCTCGGGAAGAGCGCGCCGGAGATGAAGAACATCGGCGTGACGATCATCTGCATCACGCCCATGAAGGACTGGATCTGGGTGATCCGCGCCGCGATCATCACCCCGAACGCGGTGATGCTGAAGGCCAGCAGCAGCTGCAGGGCGAAGACGCCGAGCACCAGGGTGACGCTGTAGGGGACGTGGACCGCCCAGGCGAGCGCCAGCAGGATCAGCCCCTGGAGCGAGGCGACGGTGGCGCCGCCGAGGACCTTGCCGATCACGATCGAGCTGCGCCGGATCGGCGCCACCATCATCTCCCGGAGGAAGCCGAACTCGCGGTCCCAGACGATCGAGGCGGCCGAGAACATGCCGGTGAACATCACCGAGATGCAGAGCACGCCGGGGTAGATGAAGGTCTTCAGGTCGACCCCGTGGGTACTGGCGGCGGAGAGCTGCTGCAGGCCGGAGCCGAGGACGAAGAGGAAGAGCAGCGGCTGCACCAGCGAGGTGACGATCCGCATGCGGTCTTTCTGGAAGCGGATCAGCTCGCGACGCCAGACGATCTTCACCGCGCGCACCTCGGAGCGCCAACTGCGCGGCGGGACGCGGACCTCGACCGTCGGGTGCGGCGTGGGTGCGCCCGCGGTGGCCGGGACCGCGTCGGTGGTGCTCATCGCGGTGACGCGCGGGCGGTTCATCGCCGCGCGCCCCCCATCGCCTGCATCACCGCGCGGTTGCGGTTTTTCGAGCTCGACTCCTCGGCGTCGCGGATCGTCGACCCGGTATGGGACATGAAGACGTCGTCGAGCGTCGGCCGCGAGAGGCTGACCGACTTGATCGGCACGCCCAGCTCGGCGAAGAGGCGCGGCACGAACTCCTCCCCCTCGGCGACGGCGAAGCTGACCACGCCCTCGGAGACCGTCGCCTCGAGGCCGAAAGCGTCGGCCAGCGCGGCGATCGCCTGCTCGTCGTCGGCGGTCTCGATCCGGATCCGGTCCGCCCCGACCGCTTCCTTCAGCGCCGCCGGCGTGTCGAGGGCGACGATCTCGCCGTGGTCCATGATCGCGATGCGGCCACAGAACTCGGCCTCGTCCATGTAATGGGTGGTCATGAAGATCGTGATCTCCTCCTGCTGCTGGAGCTGGCGAATGTAGCTCCAGATCGAGGCGCGGGTCTGCGGGTCGAGGCCGATCGTCGGCTCGTCGAGGAAGAGGACGCGGGGCGAGTGCATCAGGCCGCGGGCGATCTCGAGCCGGCGCCGCATGCCGCCGGAGAAGGTCATGACCTGCGAGTCGCGTCGCTCCCAGAGGCCGACCATCTCCAGCACCTGCTGCATGCGCGGGTTGACGACCGCCTTTTCGACCCCGTAGAGCTCGGCGTGGAGGCGCAGGTTCTGCTCGGCGGACAGGTAGCCGTCGAGGGTCTGGTCCTGGAAGACGAGGCCGATATGGCGGCGCACGTCGTCGCGGGCGGCGACGACGTCGAAGCCCGCCACCTCCGCGGATCCGCCAGTGGGGCGGGTCAGCGTGCAGAGCATGTTGATCGTCGTCGTCTTGCCCGCCCCGTTGGGGCCGAGGAAGCCGAAGACCTCGCCGGTCCCGACCTCGAAGTTCACGCCTTTGACGGCTTCGAAATCGCCGAAGGATTTGCGGAGGTCGTTGACGGAGATCGCGGGAGGCATGGTTCTGTACGCCGTACGGCCGAGCCACTGTACAGTGTACGGACGATGAGCGTCACGCCACGCGCCGAGATCGTCGCCGCCGCGGTGCGGATCGCTGACGCCGAGGGGATCGAGGCGGTCTCGATGCGCCGGCTCGCGCATGAGCTCGGCGTCGCCACGATGACCCCCTACACCCACGTCGAGTCCAAGGACGAGCTGCTCGACCTGATGCGCGACGCCGTCGCCGCCGAGATGCTCCTCCCCGAGCCGCTGCCCGAGGACTGGCGCACCGCCCTCGGCGCGATCGCCCACAAGACCAAGGACGCCCTCGAAGCCCACCCCTGGAGCCTCGATGTCACCTCGCGCCGGCCACGCGCCCGGATCAACCGCCTCCGCCACGTCGAGCAGTCGGTCAGCATCATGGTCCGCCTCAACGTCGACCCGCCGACCGGCCGGGCGATCTTGATGTCGATCGACGACTACGTCACCGGCTACTGCATGCGGGCGCGCTCGCGCCAGCGCATGTTGGCGTCTCTCACCCCGGAGGCGAAAGAGACCCTACGCACGTTCAAAGATCCCGACCCCGAGGTCGCCGCCGCGCTCGAGGCGGGCGAACTGCCGCTGATCAAGAAGATCACCGGCCGGCGCAACCGCAGCCATCCGTTCGGGGTGCCGCCGGACTCGGGCTTCGAGCCAGGCCTCGAGTGGCTGCTCGACGGGATCGAAGCGACCGCGGCCGGGAACGCCGAGCCGGTGGTCGAGTGGCTGCTCGACGGCAGCGACGAGTTGGAGAAGCGCGTGGCCCGCCCGCGGGCGGAGGAAGAGGCGACCCGCTAGGCCGCGGCGTCGCGCACCAGCGCGGCGAGGGCTTCGAAGCCGGGGGTCGTCGCGGCGAGGAGGCCGGGCTCGAGCTCCGATGCCTCGTTGGCGATCCGGGCGGCGCCCTCCTCCCCCAGTGCCTCGACCGCCTCGCTCGACATCTCCGGCGTCGCCATCCACTGGTCGACCAGGGCGACGTCGGCCTCGGGATGGAAGAGGACGCCCCAGGCGTTGCCGAGCCGGAAGGCCTGGTGCGCGGTCAGCGCCGAGGAAGCGAGGTGGGTGGCGCCCTCGGGCAGCTCGAAGACGTCGACGTGCCAGTGCAGCACGCGGGCGGCCGGAGCGAGACCGCCGAGGATCGGGTCGGCCGGGTCGGCCACCGTCACCTCGTGGAAGCCGATCTCCTTGCGCTCGCCGGGGACGACCGCGGCGCCGAGCGCCCGCGCCAGGAGCTGGGCGCCGAGGCAGATCCCGAGCACCGGCATCTCCCGGCGCACCGCCTCGGACAGCCACTCGCGCGTCGCGCCCAGCCCCGGGTAGCGGTCGGTCTCATCGACGTTCATCGGCCCGCCCATCACCAGGGCGCCGGCGACCACCTCGTGCGCCGGCAGCGCGTCGCCCTCCAATGGGCAGACGTTGCGCACCTCGAGCGCCCCGCACGAATCGAGGATCCGGTGCGGCGTCTCCCACGGCACGTTGCGGACCGCCAGCAGGATTGGACGCTCGTCCACGCTCATCCCGGCAGGCTAATCGGGCGGTACGGTTGCCGCATGCCGTTCAAGACGCACGACCCGGTGATCAAGTCTCCGTCCATCTCCCGCCCCGCCGAAGCGATCGGCGCCCTCACCCGCGCCGCCGTCGCCCGCGCCGCGTCGGCGACCGCGATCGAGGCGCGCGGCGCCGAGTCGATCGGGGCGCTGGCGATCGGGGCAACCGCGATCGGCGCGGCGGCGATCGGCGGCTTTGCGATCGGCCGCCTCCGGGTCAAGCGGCTCAAGGTCGACCAGGCCACCTTCGAACGGCTCGAAATCGATGAACTCGAGATCGACGACCTGACGATCGGCAAGCTGACCGTCCGCGAAGAGCTGCCGACCGAGTTCCAGTCATGAGCGTGCGTTCGAGCGTGCGTTCGCAGTTACCTACACATAGTGGGGCTAAGTGCGAACGCACTCGGGGAGGCGCGGCCGCGGCCGCGCTGCTCGCGCTCGGGGCGCTCGGGGCGCTCGTCATCGCGCTGCTCGCGGCCGGCCCGGCCGGCGCCGTCGGTCCCTATCCCGACCTCGGCTCCTGCACCGTCTTCCCCGCGCCGCCCGCCTCGACCTCCCCCACCGCGCCCTCGCTCGCCACCGAGGCGGCCTGGAACCAGAACATCTCCAAGGCCCCGCGCGCCGCCAACTCAGCCAAGGTGATCGCCTACATCGACTCCCACGGCGGCGACGCGATCCACCCCGACTTCGGCTCGCCGCGCGCCTACGGCTTCCCCTACGCGGTGGTCGGCGCGGGCGCCAAGAAGCTGCCGATCCATTACACCGCCTACGGCTCGGAAAGCTCCCCCGGCCCCTTCCCGATCCCGGCCAATGCGCCGGTCGAGGGCGGTGCCCACGCCGAAGGCGACCGCCACGTCCTCGTCGTCGACAAGTCGGCCTGCAAGCTCTTCGAGCTCTACGACGCCTTCCCCCAGTCGAAGCCGAAGGCGCACTGGGACGCCGACGCCGGGGTCGAATGGGACCTCCGCTCGGCCGCGCTGCGCCCCGATGGCTGGACCTCGGCCGACGCCGCCGGCCTGCCGATCTTCCCCGGCCTGGTCCGCTACGACGAAGCCGCCGCCGGCCACGTCGACCACGCGATCCGGGTCACCATGGACAGCACCCGCAACGCCTGGATCCACCCCGCCTCGCACTGCGCCGGCGACACCGACTCCGGCGCCGCGCCGCCGATGGGCCTACGGCTGCGGCTGAAGGCGGGTTACGGCGTCGGCGGGATGCCGCCCGCCGCGCGGGCGATCGCGGTGGCGATGAAGGAATACGGCCTGATCGTCGCCGACAACGGATCGAGCTGGTACATCTCCGGCACTTCGGACCGCCGCTGGGACAACGAAGAACTCGACGCGCTCAAGGCGATCCCGGGCAGCGCCTTCGAAGTCGTCAGGTCTGCTGCCGCCGTCCACGCCTGCTGACCCGCCGCCCGGCCCTGCCGACGCCACGCCCGGCGCCGCCGATCAGGCGCCAGATTTTCCCCAGCGTGGCGAGGATGATGAAGGCGACGCCGAGGCCGATTGCCCCGAGGACGATCAGGAAGACGATGAACGCGATGATCGCGATCGGGATCAGTAAGAGTTTGGCCAAGGGGCAGGGAACCTAACGGGCGCTTCACATCCGCGACGGTGGCGCCGGCTAAGGTTTCTCAGGTCTGGGACGGGCCATATGAGTTTCCCGCGCGACAAAGCAATCTGCAGCGGCAGAGGAAGTAGGCGGCTCCGGCGGCGCGCCGGAGCGCTGATGTGCGCCCTCGCTGTGGCGGCGCTGCTCGGCCCGGCGGCCTCCGGAGCGGCGGCGATGGGCTCGTCGTCCTCCTCGAACTCGGGCATGGGCGCCCTCGAATCGCTGATCGCCGCGCTCGGAGCCGTCCGCGCCGAAAAGGCCGTCGACGCGATCGGCCACGGCTTCGTCCTGATGGAGGCGCAGAAGCGGATCGCCGCGACCGAGCGCAAGCTGGCCCGCGAAGCGGCCGCCGAACCGGAACCGACCCTCGCCGCCTCAGAAGAAGTGCTGGACCCCGCCGAAATGGCGCCCGCCTCGGCCGGGACCAACGGCACCACGGTCCCCCATCACGGCGGCGGCCAGCTCTTCGCCCACACCCGCGGCGCCAGCGGCTCGACCGCGATCCTCCTCTCCGGCATCGCCCTCGCCCCGCCCGACGCCCCGGAAGCGGTGCAGAAAGTCATCAACGCCGCCAACACGATCGTCGGCCGGCCCTACATCTGGGGCGGCGGCCACGCCTCCTTCTACTCCTACGGCTACGACTGCTCCGGCTCGGTCAGCTTCGCTCTCTTCGGCGGCGGCCTGATCCCGGAACCGCTGACCTCGGGATCGCTGGAGGGCTGGGGCGAAGCGGGTCCCGGCAAGTGGATCACCGTCTACGCCAACGCCGGGCACACCTTCATGGAGATCGCCGGGCTGCGCTGGGACACGGTCGGCGACGCCCGCGGCACCGGCCCGCGCTGGCATCTGATGCCGACCGACACCGCGGGCTTCGTCGCCCGCCACCCGCCGGGCCTCTAGCGCGGGCGGCGCCCCCGCGCCTCCGGTTCAGCGATTCCCGGAGACGGTGGGGTCAGCCGTCCGCGAACGGCTGGATCTGAATCCCATGATCCTTCTCCCGCATCCCCAGCTCGTAGGCGCCGCAGCCCGGGAGCGTCAGCTTGCGGTCGGGCACCCCGGGGCGCTCGACCGTCAGCTCGAGGTCGGCGACCGAACAGTTGATCGTGTGGTGCTCGTCGCCGGTCGGGTCGGCGTAGACCCAGCCGACGAAGGCCGTCCGCGGCGCCGTGACGCTCCCGCGGACGACGATGTTCTTGCCGGGCAGGACGAACGAGCAGCCGTCCGCCGACTCGTCGATCGAGGAGGAGCGGATCGCCCCCAGGCCGCCAAGTCGGTGGCGGACCCCCTCGAGCGCCAGCATCCCCGACGGCACCCAGGGGCTGACGCGGCTGCCGAGCCTGACCTTGGCGGCGCCGGCGTCGAACCAGGTCCCCGCCGAGCCGGCGAAGCCGGTGCCCTCGAGCCAGACCCAGCGCTCGGCGTGCTCGGTGCCCCAGTTGTGGCCGATCATCCCCGGCCAACCGGAGATCTCAAGCGAGCGGCCCCCGACCTCGAGCGTCCCCTCGAGCACCGCGTCGGGGACCGGGGCGACGAACTTGGTCCGCGGCAGAGGCGCCTCGTAGAGCCAGTCGGCCGGCAGGTAGCGGCAGGGCTCGGTGTCGCCGGAGAAGCGCAATGACCAAGTGGCCGCCAGGCCCCCCGAGTCGACCGACCCACGCGCCTCCCCCGGTCCGATCTCGGCGTCGGCGACCCGGATCCAGGAGCGCGCCGGCGCCGACAGCCCGCTCGCCCGCACGGTCACCTTGGTCGCCTGCGGGGCGGGCGCGTCGCGGTCGAAGAGGGTGAACCAGATCGAGCCGGTCGGCTCCTGCCCCGGCCGCTTGTGGACGGTGTGGCGGATCCAGATACCGAGGCCGCCGTCGGGCCGGCAAGCCTTCACGTAGAAGCTCTCGTAGTGGCCCGCCTTGGCGGCCACCTCCCCGAAACGCGCCCGTTCCTCCACCGCGCCAGCCTAACTCCCGGACTGGCACTTGGCCGGCCGGCCAGTTAGGCTCCCCCTGTGGAGGGTGCCGCCGCGGAGAGATTCGTCGTATTCGGCCTGCGCCTGCTTGCCGTCTGCTTCGCGGTCGTCGGGCTCCTCTACCTCGTCCTGCCGAGCCCCTCGCTCGACTTCATGTCGAACGTCGGCGAACTGTTCGGCAACCACACTCGCGCGCCGCACACCCAGGAGTACCTCTGGCTCTCGCTCGGCTTCGCCTACATGGCGGTGATCACCGGCCTCTGCGTCATCGCCCAGGCCGACCCGGTCCGCTACCGGCCGCTGCTGCTGCTCCTCGCCATCGGCAAGGCGGCCTCCTCCTCCACCTCGCTCGCCTTCTTCCTGATCCAGGACCACGTCTTCGCCTACCTGCTCGGCGCCCTGGTCGACGGCTCCCTGATCCTGGTCGCGCTGTGGCTCTACATGCTCATCGGGAGGATCGACCGCCCTCTTGTCGCGGGCGGCGTCCGCCGCCCCGGCCTCGGCGCCACCGAACGACGCACCCTGAGCGCGATCTGCTCGGCGATGGCGCCCGGGATCGACGGCCTGCCCGCGGCCGAGCTCGAGGTCCAGGTCTCAGGCCCGGTCGCCGACTTCCTCGGCGCCGTCCCGCCCCACCTCCTGCTGCAGCTGCGGCTCGGCCTGCGCGCCTTCGAGTGGCTGCCCTTCCCGCGCCGCTTCAGCCACCTCGACCAGCCCGCGCGCGAACGCTTCCTCGCCAAGCTCGAAGGCTCGCGCTCCTCGCTGAAGCTCGACCTGCTGCTGATGGCGAAGCTCTTCTCGACGCTCGGCTACGCGGTCACGCCCGAGGTCCAGGCGCGGGTCGGCTACGACCTGCGCTGTGAGCTCGCCGACGAGACGCGCCCGGAGCCGGCCGGGACGCTCGGCGACCTCGAGCCGCGTCGCGAGGGGGAGGAATGCGACGTGGTCGTGATCGGCTCCGGCGCCGGCGGCGCCGTCGCGGCGACGACGCTGGCCGAGGCCGGGCTCGATGTCCTGGTGCTCGAGGCGGGCCGCCACTACAACCGCGACAGCTATCCCCACGACCAGCTCGACGCGGTCCGCGGTCTCTACCGCGACGCCGGGCTGACGATCGCCACGGGCAAGCCGAAAATCCCGGTGCCGGTGGCGAAAACCGTCGGCGGCACCACGGTGGTCAACTCGGGCACCTGCTTCCGCGCCCCCGACGAGGTGCTCGACGATTGGGCGACCCGCTTCGGCATCGACTGGGGGCGCGACCTGGAGGACGACTTTGCCGAGGCCGAGGAGATGCTGCGGGTGCAGCGGCTCGACCCCGAGCGGATGGGCCGCAATGGCCAACTGGCGATGGAGGGCGCGGCGGCGCTCGGCGTCAGCGGCGGGCCGATCGCCCGCAACGCGGGCGCCTGTGTGCAGTGCAGCTCCTGCCCACTCGGCTGCCCGATCGACGCCAAGCGCGGGATGCACGTCAGCTATCTGCCCCGGGCGGTCGCCGCCGGCGCGCGCCTGCGGGCCGGGGTCGAGGTTCGCCGGGTGCTGGTCGAGGGCGGGCGCGCGGTCGGGGTCGAGTGCCGGGCCGCGGGCGGCGGCGGACGGCCCGCATCCACCTTCACGGTGCGCGCGCGGCGGGCGGTGGTGCTCGCCGGCGGCGCCTTCGGGACGCCGGAGCTCTTGACGCGCTCCGGCCTCGGCGGCGGCGCGGTCGGCGCCAACCTCCACATCCACCCCGCCTGCTGGGTCGGCGCCCGCTACCCGGAGGAGGTTCGCGGCTGGGAGGGCGTGATGCAGAGCTACTACCTCGATCAATGGGAGGCGCAAGGGGTCCTGCTCGAGGCGACGTTCACGCCACTGGCCTTCGGCGGCGCCTGGCTGGTCGGCTCCGGGGTCGAGCATCAGCGGGCGATGCTCGACTACCCCTACATGGGCTCGATCGGCGTCCAGCTCACCGACCGCTCCGCGGGCCGGGTCCGGACCGGCAGCGACGGCGGCCTGCGCGTCTCCTACGGCCTCGACCGTGCCGACACCGCCCGCGTCGCCTTCGGCATCGCCCGCGCCGCCGAAGTCCACTTCGCCGCCGGGGCGACCGAGGTCTACCCCAACGTCGCCGGGGTCAAGGTCCTGCGCCCGGGAGACCTGGCGAGCTTCGAGGCGATGCGACTGAAGCCCGCCGACCTGCGCCTCGAGGGCTTCCACCCGATGGGCACGGCGCGGATCGCAGCCGACCCTCGCCAGGGTGCCTGCGCGACCGACGGCTCGCTCCACGGCACCGCCGGCCTCTACGTCGCCGACGCCTCGCTCTTCCCCACCGCGCTCGGCGTCAACCCGATGATGACCATCATCGCCTTCGCCAAGCAGGTCGGCCGCCAGGTCGCGGAGGCCTCGCAGCTCAGCGCGGTCGGCCGGCGCTGAAGAATCCAGTCATCCCCTCAACGGACCTCCACCAGTCGGGCAAGCGGTCCCGCTGAGCGGCAGTGCCCGATCTAAATACCCTTGCGATATCGCCTGATCGTGGCAACATCCTCTTCGACTGTTGTCTCGCACTGTGGGAGGCCGGATTGCCTTCTGGCCCACTGGTCTCCCAGAGTGCGAGACAGCAGGCCGATAGCGCAAGTGTTCTGTGCCCTCTACCAAGGGCACCGTTCCCCGTCCAACCGAAGGCGGCTGTCGCAGTGCGACCCACGAGCGGCAAAGGCGCAAGCACGATTCCGGCCCTGCCCCGGGTTGTGCTGTTCGATGAGTTTTTCGGCAATCGCAGACCGTCTTGAGACGCGCGACGCTCGGTCCGGCAGGAAAGGTCCGAGTGCGTGCGACAAGGAGACGACATGCGATTCTCACAGCCGCTCCGCGAGCGCGACGGGACAAACCGCCTTCGGACCCAGAGACAAATCGACCTTTTCGTCGAGCGCGAGAAAGCGAAGCGCGTAGCAGCAGAACGTCGGGAGGTTGAGGCGAGAGTTCGTCAACGGAACTTCGACCTGATCCAGCAAGGGGCCTTCCTGGTCCTGGCGATCGGAGCTGGGATCAGCGTGATCGCCGGCACGGCCGCAGACCACGCCGGGATCGTCTCCGGCAGCGCGCTCGCTGCGTTGATCGCTGCCCTGTGTCGGCTCGGGTCGAAGTCGAGGTATTGACCGACCGCGCAAGCGCCTCTCACTGCATGCCCCCGGCTGGATTCGAACCAGCGACCGTCGGATTAGAAGTCCGATGCTCTATCCAGCTGAGCTACGGGGGCCCGAGCGAATTGTGGCGCCCATAGCGGCGAGGCGCGGCGAGGAGGCGCTTGCGGTCAGCGACGCCCGGGCCTGGACGGCCCCGGCACCGCATCGCTGAGCGGTGCCGGGGCGCGCCTCAGACGAACATCAGTGGCAGTTCCAGCTGCTGGTGCCGGTGACGACGATCCGGTAGGTGATCGGGTCGAGCACCACGCGGACCAGTTTCTGGCAGGCGTAGCGGCCCTGGGCCGGCGTGGACCGTTCCACGTACATCCGGCAGAGCACCACATGGAGGCTCTGGCGGTTGCAGTTGGTGATCCCGTATTTGACGCAGTGGACATCGTGCGCGCAGGTGTGCTTGGCGAAGACGAACGCCTTGTTGCCGGCGAGCTGGGCCGGCAGCTTCACCGCCGCGGCGACGGGCATCGCGACCGTGCCGAGCAGCATGAATGCGGCGAGAAGAGCGCAGAACCAACGTTTCACTCTCACGTATGAGGCTCCTTCCTGGACTGGCCGCCGGCTGCAAGACCTCCGGCGCGGATTGGGACACTGCGCCTCACCCTAACCTCTGGCAGGGGAGATTTGTGCCCCATATACGCGGTTTCCGCTTACCGGCGAGCGGATCGCATAGGCTTGCGGTGTGCCGACCGCGGGGGACGCAGGGGCCGAGCTTTACTGGGAGCGCTCCGGGCGCGGCGAGCCGCTGCTCCTGATCCAGGGCCTGAGCGGCACCCACTTCACCTGGGGCGAGCCGTTCCTCTCCCGCCTCGAACCGGACTTCGACTGCGTCGTCTTCGACAACCGCGGGATCGGCAACTCGGCCGAGGTGGATGCCCCGTTCACGATCGCCGAGATGGCCGAGGACGCGCTCGCGGTGATGGACGCGGCGGGCCTCGAGACCGCCCACGTGCTCGGCATCTCGATGGGCGGCATGATCGCCCAGCAGGTGGCGTTGCGGGCGCCGGAGCGCCTGCGCACCCTGACCCTCGGCTGCACCTACCCCGGGGGGCCGGGCTCCGCGCTGATCGCTCCCGAGGACGCCGGGCCGCTGCTCGAGGCGATGGGCTCGGGCAACCTCGACCGGGTCTTCAAAGCGATGTACGAGGTCAACCTCTCCCCCGGCTTCCGCGCCGATCCGGCCAACTACGACGACTTCACCGCGATGGCGAGCGCCGCCCCGGCCCGCCAGCAGACCGTCCAGCTGCAGATCCAGGCGGTCGGCGGCCACGACGTCCAGGCGCGCCTGGCGGAGATCGAGGCGCCGACCTTGGTCATCCACGGCACCGAGGACCGGATGATCCCGGTCGCCAACGGCAAGCTGATCGCCTCGCTGATCCCCGGCGCCAAGCTCGAGATCTTCGAGGGCGTCGGGCACCTCTTCTGGTGGGAGCAGCCGGAGCGCTCCGCCGGGCTGATCCGCGCCCACGCGCTCCGCACCTAGCCCAAGGCGCCACCGTCCTATTCGACGGTTTCTTCGCCTTCTTCGCCTTCTTCGCCTTCTTCGGCCGCCGCTTCCCGCTCTTCTTCCTGCGCCTTGATCTGCGCCGCTTCTTCTTCGACTTCGACTTCTTCTTCGTAGTTTGCTTCCTGCTCCTTGGTCGGGCAGTACTGCGGCGAGAGTTCACCCTTCACCTTGAAGACGTAGTCGGGCTGGGGAACGATCGTCGGCTCGGCGATCTTCAGGTCGAGTGCCGGATCCCGCCGTACCCACTCGTAGATCGGGTACCAGAAGGGACCCTGTTCGCTTTCTTTCGAGTCGACGGTTTCGCGCGACATGATCACGTAGTCGTAGTTGCCGGCGTTGATCCGTTCCATGAACTGTGGGCAAGAGGTCGCCAGGCGGTAGGCCCCGTGCGGACCGGGCACCCCGATGTATTCCACTTCGTTGGTCGGCGGGTTGCCGAAGAAGCCGTACTGGCCGAAGATGATCTCGCTCGAGCCGACGATCCCGATCCGCTTGTGCTGCAGCCTCTGGGCAAAGGCATACGCTTCCTGCGGCCCACCTTCGCCGAGGAAGAGTTTCGTGTTTTTGTAGTGCTGGTCGGCGTACTGGACCTGTTGGTCGCGCCCCAGCACCACCGCGAGGAGGACGACAAATGCCGCCGCGACGGCGACGATCCGGCGCGACATGAACCCGCGCGAGCGCCCCAGCGCCAGCGCGGCCGGCGTCCAGACCAGCGCCAGGGTGAGGAAGATCGTGCCGACGATGTAGCTCGAGTACCACTTCGGCGTGGTCAGGACGGTGATCCAGTAGACCGCCGCGAGGAAGATCAGGGTGATCTCGGCACGCCGGTCGGGCGCCCGCAGCGGGCGCGCAATAGGCAGCATCACCATCGCCAGGATCAGCCCCGGGATCAGGTACCGGGTGTTGGTGAAGAAGCCCGTCGGCGAGCCTTCCTGGCCCGCCGCGGTGAGCGGCGTGAAGACGTAGACGACCGCGGTGAGCAGCGCCGCGGCGGCGATCACCCGCAGGATCTTGTTGTTCGAGCGCCAGACGATGAAGACCGCGGCCGCCACCGCGATGATCAAGATCAGCGGCCAGAGCGGTCCCAGGGCGTTCTCCAGCTGAGGGAAGAACCATCGTCGGTAGACGGTCGGGTCGGTGAGGTAATGGGCGACGGCGAAGCGCGGCCGCGGGTCGAGCGGCATCTGGTCGGGCACCGGTAAGTGGAGCGGCCCGAACTTGGTGATCGGGATCGGGTTGCCGCCGCTCTTGATCGCCGCCCGCAGGTACCAGTAGCCACCGGCGATCAACATCGGCACGGCAAGGACCCAGGCGGTCGTCCAGCGGCGCCCCTTGCCGCTGAAGAGGAAGACGCCGATCCCGATCGCCACCACCGGCACCAGGAACGTGGTCTTCACCGAGATCGCCAGGCCGCCCGCGATCCCGGCCAGCACCAATGGGCCCTTGTCGAGCAGCGCCGCGCCGCGCTCCGGGGCGTCCTGGACCGCCGTCCCTTCCTGCGGGGCTCTTCGTTGGTGCCCGTTGATCAGGAAGGCGGCGAAGGCGACCAGGAAGGCGAGCCCCATGATGTCGTTGCGCGCTTCCCCGGGCTGGGTTTCGATCATCACCCCCGAGTCGAGGATGATCGCCCCGGCGATCAACGTCGCCGGCCCGACCTTGTAGGGGCGGCCGACGCACCAGCAGGCGAGCAGCGCGATCGCCACCCAGAAGAGGTTGATCAGAGGCGAGAGCCAGTCGCTCTTGAAGAGGACGATCGCGGCGCCGTGGATCAGTTCCGAGCTCTGCGGATAGAACCAGGCGGCGAGGCGCAGCGGGTCGGTGAAGTGCAGATGGACGGTCGAGTGCTCCTGGGCCATCGTCGCCGCGAAGGGCATGTGGTACCAGGTGGTGTCGCCGCCGAACATCCCCAGGTCGAGGTTCAGCTGCGAGGGGAAGGTCCACTCGGCGACCGTGAATGAGGCGACCGCGACGGCCAGGATCAACGCCCATTTGGCGACCGCCGGGGGCGTCACTTCCTCGTCGCGCTCGGGCGCCTTCCAGTAACCGAGCAGCGCCGCGCCGAGCCCGATCGCGATCGTGATGAAGACGATCCAGCCGAAGCGCAGCACGCTCAGCGTGCCGAGGATCTCCAGCGAGATCAGCAGCAGCGCGACCGCCAGGGTCGCGTCGGCAAGCCGCGCCAGCGCCCCCGAGAATTCGGGGACGATCCAGCGCCGCAACCAGTAGCCGCCGAGCCCGAGCGCGGCGACGATCCCGATCACGGCAAGGGAGCCGGCTATGTAGGAGCCGAAGGAGGGTGCCACGGGCGGGTGATGCTATTCACCCGCCCCGGCGGCGGGCTCCGCGGTGCCCCGGAGGGCGCCCCCGACCGCTTACGCGGCGGTCGGGATGGTGCAGGCGACCCCGGTGCCTTTCAGCCCGCAGTAGCCGTTCGGGACCTTGTGCAGGTACTGCTGGTGGTAGTCCTCGGCGTAATAGAAGGGCCCGGCCGGCTCGATTTCGGTGGTCACCGACTCCTTGCCCGCGCTACGCAGATCGGCGTCGTAGGCGTCACGGACCCGTTCCGCCGTCTCCTTCTGGGCGTCGTTGACGAAGTAGATCCCGGAGCGGTACTGGGTGCCGACATCGTTCCCCTGGCGCATGCCCTGGGTCGGGTCGTGCTCCTCGAAGAACACCTTCAACAGGTCCTCGTAGGAGACCTTGGTCGGGTCGTAGGCGACCATCACCGCCTCGGCGTGGCCGGTCTTGCCCGAGCAGACCTCCTCGTACGTCGGGTTCGGGGTGGTCCCGTCCTGGTAGCCGACCGCGGTCGAGTAGACCCCGTCGAGTTTCCAGAAGAGCTGCTCCGCGCCCCAGAAACAGCCGAGGGCGAAGTAGGCGACCTCGATCCCCTCCGGGAACGGCGGCTTCAGCGGGGTGCCGAGCACCGCGTGGGTCTCGGGCACCTGGAAGGCCGGCTCGCTGCGCCCTGGCAGCGCATCTGCGGCGGCGACCATCTCGGTCTTATCGGGATTCAACATCATCATCAGCTTGCCAATCGAGCTCATTCGTCTTCCTCTCTCAAGTTCTGAGAGAAAGGCTACGCCCCAGGTCTAACAAGTCTGTGAACTGGGGTCACGTCCGCATTTACCCCCGCCGGCGAGGGGTAAATGCGGATACGGTCCCCGCGTGGGGTGTTTCGTCGTCCTCTTCGCGCTGATCTCGCCGCGCCTGGCGCTGTTCGTCGTCTGGATCTTCAGCGACCTGC
This sequence comes from uncultured Solirubrobacterales bacterium, assembly GCA_963795675.1. Taxonomy (GTDB): domain Bacteria; phylum Actinomycetota; class Thermoleophilia; order Solirubrobacterales; family 70-9; genus VAYN01. The sequence continues at coordinate 4,830 of CAWCJB010000015.1, read as the reverse complement.
TGAGCCGCGCCTATGACGCCTGGATCGTGCCCGTCATCGGCTTCTTCCTGCTGCCCTGGACGACGCTCGCCTACGCGGTGATGTGGGACAGCTCCGAACGCGTCCACGGGCTCGAGTGGTTCATCGTCGGCCTCGCCTTCCTCGCCGACCTGGCGCCCTACTGGACGCGCGAGGCGCAGAAGCGGCGCCGCTAGCCGGGTCCCCTGAACGGGTAGGCTGCTCCCGCCCAGGCTAGGGAGGCCTCGGAACGGAGACAATCATCTACCTCTGCGAAAGATGCGGAAGCAGGTTCAATTCGGCCCGCTTCGCCCATATCGAGCTCTGCCCGCGCTGCCTGCTGCGCGACGACGCGCCTTCGCACCTCGTCTACGTGCCCGATCGCAAAGCGCCGAGCCGATCTGACCCCGCCGCGCCCGAGCCGACCAAACCGGCCGAGCCCGACGCCGCCTCCGCCGAGCTCGGCTGAACGCGAGCGGTCACAGCCCCTGCGGCTACGCCACCTTCCAGTTCTTGTTGGAGGCGAGCCAGAATTCGTCTTTCCCCGTCAGCGTGGCTTCTTCGCTCCCGACTTTGAGTGCGGTTCCCGAGGTCAACGAGAATTCGAGCACGTGGTTTTTCACTTCGGTTTCGACCCCGGGGTAATTACAGGACATCGTCCCTTTGAAGGCGAGGCTGCCGGCGATAGCGCACCCGGTGCCTGAGACTTTGACCGTCATCACCGTGCTGCCGCTGGTCGGAGCGAATTTGAGCTTGAAGCTGCCGGCCGTTCCTTCGAGCGTCGAGGTCAGCGGTTCGAGCGCGAACGTCCCTCCTGGGATCGTGCAACCAGCCGGCGCGGTGACCGTGCAACCTTCCATCTCGAACGGATTGTCTATGCGAGTCCGTTCGCCTTCGATCAGGGATTTGGGAAGCGAGATGCTCGTGCATCCAACTTTCACGCTCACGCTGGCCACGGTCGTTTTGATCGAGAAGGTTTCCGTGACGTTGGTCGTTTTGGCGATCGATTCTCTAGCGCCGGGGGCAAGTGGGGTGCCTTCGACGATCCAGGCGGGCGTCGTCGCAGATGCCGAGGATGCGAACGCCGCCGTGAGCGCGAACAGCGCGAGCACGAGCGGGATCGAGGCGCGTCTTGAGAAGTTCATTTCTGGGTGAGCCTCCTGCGCCCTGAGAGATGCGGGCGCTTTGGTCCGGTGGGCAAATTGCTTAAGAAGCTCTCACCGATCTAAAAGTTTTTCAACAAACCCTGCTGTACGTACTGGCGGTAGGATTCGCGCCGGGAGAGTTGTCGGCAGCGGGACCGTCGGCAAAGTCGAGGGGAGGCCACCGATGGGGTCAGGACGATTGCGGGCCGGACGGGTACGGGGAATGTGCGTCGGGGTCGTGGTGTCGCTCGCGGTCCTCGTGCCGGCCGTCGCGCCGAGCACGGCCGGGGCGGCCTCGCCGATCCTCGAATTCGTCGCCCCCTCCTTCCCGGTCCCGTTCACCGCCGAAGGCGGCGAAGTGACGGCCGTCCTCGAAGGCTTCGACACCGTCGTCCACTGCGAAGACTCGGAAGGATCGGGCAAACTGACCGGGCCGCGCACCGCCCTCTCCCAGTACGTCTTCAGCGGCTGCGAAACGCAGGGCGGCGCCGACGGCGGGCACGAATGCAAGTCCGGAGGCGCGGAATTGAAAGAAATCCGCAGCGGTCAGATCGAAGCCGACCTCGTCTTCATCAACCAGCTCACCCATCAGGTCGGCATGCTGCTCGCCCCGCACGGCGGCGTCTATCTGAACTTCGAATGCGGCGGCGAAGCACTGAAGGCGATCGGCCCCTTCCTCTCCCCCGTCGGCCCGATCGACCAGATATCCCAGACCTTCACCGCGACGCTCGGTCGGGTCGGCTCCACCCAGGTGCCGGATATCTATGAAGGCCCGGCCGGCGAATCGCTCGCCGCGGTGCCGACCGGCGAACGGGGCAGCCATCCGGCGGTCGCCACCGGGGTGGACCTGGGCTTCACGATCCGCACCGCGGTCCCGATCGAGGTCAAGGCGCTGAGCTCGGCTGACGTCGAACTCGCCCGCCTGAACGACGAACTGAGCGCCCAGGCCGAGAAGCGGCGCCAGGAACAGGCGGCTGGGGAATTGGCGGAAGTTCGGCAGCTCGAAGAAGCCGTCTAAACTGCCGGGCAAAGGGAACGGGAAGCTGACGAAATGGCGGAACAGCGCCTGCGGAACCACCTGAAGGCACTCCGTCAGTGCAAGAAGGTCAAGTCGCACTCCAAACGCAACCGTTGCGAATCCCGGGTGAAGAAGAAGTTCGGCCCGCTGCCGCCGCCCTCGGGCTAGACCCGCGCGACGACGAGGCGCAAGCCGACGTCGAGCTCCTGGCGCTCGAGCAGGTCGGCGTTGCGGGTCGCCCAGGTGCCGTCATCGAGGTCGCGCCGCAGCCGCTCGAGCGCCTCGCGCACTTCCTCTTCCGGCAGCAGCTGGAAGACCGAGATCCCGGCCCGCACGGCGGGTTCGAGGTAGGCCTCGGGGCGCCGCCACCAAGCGACACAGAGGCCGTCGGAGCAGTCCGCGGCCAGGGCGATCGGCTCGATCGCGACCTCACCGAGCAACTCCCGCAACTCCGCTTCCCAGTAGCCGGGCTCCAGGTAGCGCTCGGGGACCAGCCGGCCGAACCCGGTCAGGTAGTCGCGGGTCAGCCAGAAATCGGCGATCGTCGCCGGGTCGACGTTGACGATCACCACCCGATCGCGGGCCACCCGGCGCATCTCTTTGATCCCGGCCGGCCGATCCTCCCAATGGTGGTCGGAGACGATCGCCATCGCCGCGTCGACGCTGTCGTCGTCGAGTGGCAGCGCTTCCGCCGCGGCCTGGAGGACCGGCGCGCTCGTGGTCGGCCGCTGGGCGATCATCACCGCCGAGGGCTCGACCGCGGTCACCTCGCGGTCGCCCGGCTCATACGACCCGGTCCCCGCCCCCACGTTGACGACGCCGCGCGCCGCTCCGAGCCCGCGCTCGACCGCGGCCGCGATCCGCGGGTCCTCCCGCCGCGCGACCCCGTACCCCTGGCCGATCCGGTCGTACTTCGCGCTCCCTGTGTGTTGAAAGTCACTTTGTGGCAACTTGTTACAAGCCTCTCTGCAGCCTGCTCCCGCCGATCGACTCGCCGCCCGATCAACGTCCTGACTGCGGTGCGCCGCCAGCTGCGCTGGTAGGTGTCAGAGACCCAACACCAGCGCGAGCGCCTCGTCCACTGCCCGCATCTCGTCCGCCTCGAGTCGCCCCGCCGAACGGCCCAGGCGCTGCGGATCGACGACCGTGGTCTGCTCGACCAGCACCCTGGTCTCGGTCCCGCCGATCTCGATCGTCGGCCGGAAGGTCGCATTGCGGGCGCTGGTTGAGGTGGGCGCCACCAGCGTCGTGCTCAGCGCCATCAACTCATCGGCCTGAACGACCACCGCGTAACGCGCCCCTCGCTGCTCGTGACCGCGAGCGGCTTTTGGTGCCGGCAACCGAAAGACCTCGCCGCGGACCATCAGTCGATCGGATCGGGCGCCAGTTCGGCGAGCTGCTCGCGGACGATCCGCATCTCCTCGCGGTCATCGTCATCTCGCGCCAGATGCTCGACCTCGGCGATCAGTGAAGACCGCGCGCGCCGCCGGGCGGCCGCCTCGCGCAAAGCGGTTCTCACGGCCTCGGAGTCCGACCCGGCGTCACCGCGCACGACCCTGAGCGCCGCTGCCGACGAATCATCCAGCCGAACATGGAGAGAACGAGCCATCCAGATGACCGTAGCACGGAATGTGCTACAGAATTGAAACATCGGGGCGCCCGGATTCGAACCGGGGACCTCCGCCACCCAAAGGCGGCGCGCTACCAGGCTGCGCCACGCCCCGACGAAGGGCAGGGTAGCTTTGGGCGATGGCTGACGTCCAGCCCCTCAAGGCTCTGCACTACGACCTTGCGAAGGTCGGTGGACTTGGCGCGGTCGCTTCGCCGCCCTACGACGTGATCGACGCGGCCGAGCGGGCGGCGCTGTTGGCGCGCTCTCCCTACAACGCGGTCGCCGTCGATCTGCCGGTTCCGTTCGACCCCGCCGACCCTGCCAGTCGCCCGGTCGGAGACCCCTACGAGGACGCGGCGCGGCGGATCGACGCCTGGCGCTCCGAGGGTGTCCTGATCGCCGACTCTGAGGACGCGGTCTGGGCGCTGTCCCAGGACTACACCGCCCCCGACGGCACCGCCCACACCCGCCACGGGGTGCTCGCCCGGGTCCGGGTCGAGGACTACGAGACCGGCACCGTCCGCCCCCATGAGCGCACCCACCCCGGCCCACTGCGCGACCGGCTGGAGCTGACCCGGGCCACCCGCCTGAACCTCTCGCCGATCTTCTCGCTCTCGACCGAGGACCCCTGGCCGCTGGTCGAGCCCGCCCTCTCCCCCGAGCCCTGGGGCGAGGTGACCGACGCCGACGGCACCGTCAACCGCGTCTGGCGCATCGCCGACCCGGCCGTGGTCGCCGCCGTGGTCGAGCGCCTCGCCGGTGCCCAGCTCCTGATCGCCGACGGCCACCACCGCTACGAGACCGCCCGCGCCTACCGCGACGAGATCGGCGGCGAAGGCCCGCAGAACTACACCCTGATGGCGCTCACGGGTTTGGACGATCCCGGCCTCACCGTATTCCCCACCCACCGGCTCCTGTCCGGCTTTGCCCACGACCCGGCCCGCCGCGAGCGCCTCCTCGCCGGGCTCGATGAGCTCTTCGAGGTGACCGAGGTGCAGCGCGAGGAGCTCGACCCGGCGGGCACCGAGGGGGTCGGCGTCTTCGGCCTCTTCGACGCC
>CAWCJB010000014.1:0-15023 GCA_963795675.1 uncultured Solirubrobacterales bacterium | reverse complement strand
GCCGCCTTGCCGCCCTTCAGGTACCAGACGCTGAACTCGCCCGCCTCGCGGGAGCCCCGCCAGACCTCCTGGTCCCAATCGACCGCCGGGCCGACGTACTCGAGGCTCGCCCAGTCGGCGAGGTCGCTGAAGAAGTAGGGGACGACGTCGTAGTCCTCGTCGGCGCCGAGCATGTTCTTCGCCGCGTGCATGCCCTGCTGCATCGCCACGTCCCAGTGCTCGACCCGGATCCGCCGCCCGTGGACGACGCTGTCATAGGAGCAGACGTCGCCCGCCGCGTAGATCCCCGGCGCCGAGGTCAGCAGCTTCGAGTCGCAGATGATCCCGTTCTCGACCGCGAGCCCGGCCCGCTGGGCGAGCATCACATCCGGTTTCACCCCCGCGCCGACCACCACCAGGTCGCAGTCGAAGCTCCGCCCGCTCTCGGTCAGCACCGAGCTGACCCGGCCATCGCCCTCGAAGGCGCTCACCGACTCGCCGCCGACGAAGGTCACCCCGTGCTCCTCGAGGCCCGCCTGGAAGAAGCGCCCGGCGTCGTCGCCGAAGGTGCGCGAGAGCGCCACCTCCTCGACCGCGACCATGGTGCAATGGGTCCCGGCCTGGGCCAGCGAGGCGGCCACCTCGGCGGCGATGTAGGAGCCGCCGACCAGCACCACCCGGCCCGCGGCCTTGGCGTCCTCACGGATCGCGTCGGCGTTGCCGTAGGCACGCAGGTAATGGATGCCCTCGTTCTCGGCACCCTCGATCCGCAGGATGTTCACGTTCGAGCCCGTCGCCAGCAGCGCCTGGCCGAAGGCCACCTCCTCGCCACCCTGGATCTTCGCCGTCTTCGCCTCGGCGTCGATCGACATCACGTTCTTGCCGGTCAGCAGCTCGACCGAGTTCTCCTCGTACCAGGAGGGCTCGTTGACGTAGGCCTCGGCCCGCTCGGCCTCCCCGCGCAGGTACTCCTTCGAGAGCGGCGGCCGTTCGTAGGGCGGTTCGGGCTCCCGTCCGACCAGCAGAATCGAGCCCTCCGATCCCCGCTTGCGCAACTCCGAGGCGCAGCTGGCTGCGGCCAGCCCACCGCCGACGAGGAGGAAATCGACCTCGCGGTCAGCCACTGGCGACGCCGCCGTCCCCCGCCGGTCCGAACAGCACCTTCAACTCGTCCTCTTTGCCCGGATCGAGCACGGCGAGGACCTCGTCGCCCTCCTCCAGCACCGTGTCGGCGGTGGGGACGAAGCCCTTGCCCGCCCGCAGCACCGAGATCAGCAGCGAGCCCTCGGGCATGTGCAGGTCGCCGACCCGGCGCCCGGTCACCCCGGAGTCCTTGCCGAGCAGCATCTCGATGATCTCCAGCTGCTCCTCCTGCAGGTCGAGCAGGTGGACCAGGCCGTACTCGGGCACCTCGTGCTCGAGCAGGCGCAGGATCAGGTCGGTCGCCGAGACCGACGGTTTGATCCCGAGCAGGTCGAAGTGCTGGCGGTTGCGCGGGTTGTTGACCCGGGCGATGATCTGGTCGACCAGGTACTTCTCGCGCGCGACCTGGCAGATCAGCATGTTGTCCTCGTCGTCGCCGGTGACCGCGATCACCATGTCGGCGCGCTGCACCCCGGCCCGCTCCAGCACCCAGAGCTCGGAGGCGTCGCCGTAGGAGACGTTGTGCTCGAGCTCCTGCTCGACCGTCAGGTAGCGGCGCCGGTCGGACTCGATCAGGGTCACCTCATGGTCCTTCTCGAGCAGCTCGCGGGCGAGGTTCCAACCGACCTTCCCCGCACCGACGACGATGATGTACACGCGCTCTCCCCTCCCCTACGCGGCTTCCGCCGCACCCTCGGGACCGCCGCCGCCGCGGCCGGCCGAGTCGCGCACCGCGGTCTCCAGCATGTCGATCGCAACCCGCGTCGGGCAGACCGTCTGCAGGCCCTGGCGCGCGTACCACTCGGCCCGCAGCGGGTCGAGGACGCGGGCGATCACGGTCGGCACGTCGTAACGGCGCTTGGCGATCTGGGCGATGATGATGTTCGTGTTGTCGCCGTCGGTGGAGGCGATGAAGACGTCTGCGCCGTCGATCCCGGCCGCCTCCAGCGCCTCGGTCTCGAGCCCGGCGCCGACGGTGAACTGGCCGCCGAGGTCCTCCCAGCTCTTCTCCAGCCCCACCTCGAGGCGGGCGTGTGACTCGGGGTCCTCGTCGAGCGCGGAGACAGTGTGGCCCTCGCGGAGCATCGCCCGCGCGACCGAACTGCCGACACGCCCGCAGCCGACGATCAGGATGAACATGCGGCGGATACTAGAACGGAGGGCATGTGCCTAGTCGTCATCGTCGTCTTCGAGAACGGGGCCCGCACGGCCGGCGGGCTGGATCACAGCAGCGGATTCGGGCTCCGGCGGCGCGGTGAGCAGCACCCGACATGGTGCTTTTTTCAATACGTACTCGGTCGCCGCGCCGATCTCGGCGGGCTTCGCCGCGCCGATCCCGCCGAACCTGCCGCCGCCGCGGATCTTGGTCGGCGGCTCGGCGCCGATCACGATCGCTTCCGAGTTGGCGCGGCGGGCCGCTTCGACGATCCCGGCGCCGGTCTTCCGTGCCCGGATCACCTCGGTCGACACCTCCACGTCGGCGTACTCCTCCCCCACCTCGCGCGCCCGATCGAGCGCCCGGCGCGCCTGCGCCTCGCGCTCCGGCGGCAGCTCGGCGTCGAGCGGCAGGCTCAGCGGCACCTCGATCACGTAGACCAGCTCCAGATGGGACTCGCCCTCCGTCGCGCCATCCTCCTGCTCGGCGGCGGCGAGGCGCCCGGCGGTGGCGACGATGTCGTCGTCGAGCTTGGTGCCGAAGACCGGCACCAGAAGGTTCGAGAACTCGACCGTGGGGATCTGCTTGGTCAGCGCCGCCTCGCCGACCTGGACCCGCTTGGTCAGCGAGGTCCCCTCGACGTACTTGCGGTAGATGACGTAGCAGGTGAGCCCGAAGGCCATCCAGCCGATCCCGACCCAGCGGGCGGTCGAGTGGAAAGCCAGCACGCTGAGGAAGGCGAGGCCGCTGGCGAAGGCGGCGATCAGCGCCGGAATCGGCAGCTCGGCTTTGCCCCAGGCCATCCCCCAGGGGATGCGGAAGGGCCGCAGCTTGTCCGGCATCGTGATCCGCAGGCGGATGATCGAGAGGTGGGCGATCGTGATCGCCAGCGTCGCCCCGAAGGCGTAGAGACCGGCCAGCACCTTGATGTTGGTCGGGATCACGAGGCCGAGCGCGATCAGCCCGCAGATCGTGATCGCCACGTACGGCGTCGCCCGCTTCTTCTCCAGTTTGCCCAGCCAGCTGGGGATCTGGCGGTTGATCGCCAGCGTGTAGGTGTGGCGGGAGACGCCGAGCATCGAGGTCGTCGCCGCCCAGAAGAGGACCGGTGCCGCGACCAGGGCGACCACCCAGCGCATCAGCTCGGCCAACCAGTGTGGGTGGAAGGCGGAGACGACGCCGAGCACCGGGTCCTGGATGTACTGGCCGCCGAGCGCGGTTTCGGGCCCGTGCGGCCCGGCGACCACGGGGACCGCCATCAAGGCGATCGCCGCCATCCCGGCGTAGACCAGCGGCACCGCGATCGCCCCGAGGCCGGCGATCCGCTTCAGGTCGCGGCGGCTCACTTCGATGTCGGGGGCGAGGTCCGAGGCGGCCTCGATCCCGGCGTAGGCGAGCATCGCCACCACCGCCGCGTAGATGATGTCGCGCAGGTTCGGGTGGCTGAAGAGGTGGATCCCTTCGGTCAATCGATCTGGGTGCATGACGACGAAGATCCCGACGCCGATCACCGCCAGCTGCAGGGCCAGATCGGCGAGCGCGATGAAGGCGAGCGAGCGCTGCTGCCCCCGCCCGGTCACGTTCATGATGTTCAGCAGGCAGGCGCCCGCGATCACCGCCGCGGCGACCAGGATTTCGGTCCCCTTGTCGTCGAAGCCGGCCCAGATCGGCACCAGATAGTGGGGCACCGAGATCGCCGCCAGGGCGATCACGATCAGGTAGTCGAGCAGGATCGCCCAGCCGGCGATGAAGGCGACCAGCTCGTTGAAGGCGTGGCGGGCGAAGGCGGAGGAGCCGCCACGCTCGCGGAACATCGCCGAGCCCTCGACGTAGGAGAGGGTCGTCAGTCCGAACAGCAGGCCGGCGACGAGGAAGATCAGCGGCGTCAGACCGAGGCCGCGCTCGGCGACCACGCCGAGGGCGAAGTAGATCGAGAAGCCGACCGCCGAGTAGGCGGCGGCGAAGAGCCAGGGGACGCCGAGCCCACGGCGCAGTTTGCCCTTGCGGGCCGCCTGGGGGACCCTCATCGGCTCTGCTTGCTCGCGATCCAGAAGCGGCCGATGCCGACCGCGGTGAAGAGGATCCCCATCAGGAAGCCGATCGAGGCGGGGCCGCCGCCGTTGGCGAGGGTGACGACGAGGAGCAGCAGGCCGAGCACGACGAAGACCAGCGAGAAGCCGCGGATCGCCCCGTGGTAGGCGCGGTCGCGGTTCACGGGGTCGCCTCGGCGAGCGCCGCGCCGGGGACCAGCGGCGCCTGGTTCTCGAGCGGTTCGGAGACCACGATCACCCGGCAGGGGCGCTCGCCGAGGATCGTCTGCAAGGTCTTGTCGTACTGCGGCACGCCGTTGCGGTAGCGGAGGCCGACGACGATCGCCGCCGCTTTGATCTCGGCCGCCTCCTCGGCCACCGAATAGCCCGCCTGCCCCGGCCGTACCCGGGCGACGTGCCCGGTCACCCGCGCCCCACCGATCAGCTTCGCCTCCTCGACCCGGCGCTGTGCCTCGGTTTCGGCCTCGGGCAGCTCGGCGTCGAGCGGCAGGTTGGTGGGCACGGTCATCATCGAGTGGACGTGGATCCCGCGGCGCCGTTTGGAGGCGAGTTTGACCGCCGTCGCGACCATCTCCGGGGAGAACGATTCGTCGTCCTCGAAGCCGACCAGGACCGAGCGGTACTCCACCTCCTCGACCCCGAGCGGCTCCGGCGTCACCACCTTCACGGTGCGGGTGAGCGGCAGCCCCTGGTTGCGGCGGTAGAGGACGTAGACGGTGATCCCGAGGATCATCCAGCCGGTACCCACGAACAGGGTCGAGGGGTTCAGCGCCATCACCACGATCCAGGCGCCGAAGGTCCCCAGCCCGCCGAGCACCGCGGTCAGCGGCACGTCGAAGCCGAAGGCGCGGATGTTCAGCGGCGGCTTCCAGGTCCGCTCCTCGTCAGGGTATTTGTGCCGCAGCTTGATCACCGCGACGTGGGCGATCGTGAACGAGAGCATCGCCCCGAACGAGTAGAGCGTCGCCAGGAAGTTGGTCTTGCCCGGGATCAGGGTGAGGATCGCGACGCCGGCGAAGATCAGGATCGCGATGTAGGGGGTGCGGTACTTCGGATGGACCTGACGCAGGCCCTCGGGCAGCTGGCGGTGCTGGCCCATCGAGTAGGTCAGCCGGGAGACGCCGATCAGCCCCGCGTTGGTGGCGATCAGCAGGATCACCGCGGCGAGCACGCCGACGTAGTAGCGCAGCACTTCGGTCGGGCCGTTGGAGAGGCCGAGGTTCTCGACGATGCCGAGGATCGGGTCGTCGGCGTATTTCGAGCCGAGCGCGGTGTGGTAGCCGTTGCCGACCGCGTCGTGGACGACCGGCATCGCCGAGAGGGCGACGATCGGGATCAGCAGGTAGAGGCCGAGCACCGCGGCGACGACGTAGCCGACGCTTTTGGGGATCGTCCGCGCCGCGTCCTTGGCCTCCTCGGCCATGTTGGAGATCGTCTCGATCCCGGTGTAGGCAATCATCCCGACCGCGATCCCGAGGGCGAAGTCGCTCCAGGTCGGGGCGACCCCCAGATGGATGTTGTCGATCAGGACGTGCGGGCTGAAGACGAGGACGAGGCCGATCCCGACCAGGACGATCTGGGTGGCGAGGTCGGCGATCGCGAGGATCAGATTCAGTTTCGCCGACTCCTCGGTGCCGCGGATGTTGAGCGCGGCGAGGCCGACGACGAGCGCGGCGCCGCCGATGACGTCGCCCGGGCTTTCACCGAGCCAGGGCCAGAAGACGGCCAGGTAGTGGGGCACGAAGAAGGCCGAGATCGCGACCGTGATCGTGTAGTTGAGCATCTGCCCCCAGGCGGCGACGAAGCTGACGAACTCGTTGAAGGCGTGGCGGGCGAAGCTGGAGGAGCCGCCCGCCTCGGGGAACATCACGGTCGCCTCGGCGTAGGTGGCGGCGGTGGCGGCGAAGATCAGCCCGGAGATGACGAAGGCGATCGGCGTCAGCCCGAGGGCGAACGCGGCGGTGACGCCGAGGGCGTAGTAGATCGACGAGCCGACGTTGCCGTAAGCGGCCGAGAACAGGGCCCCGACGCCGTGGACGCGACTCAGCGATTCGTCTCTTGGAACTCGCCGGGCCATTTAGGAGATGGGAGAGATAGACACTTCTTAATCCGAATATACGCGCGTCGCCAGCGCTCTCCGCAGGTGCTCGTGCGAGAGATCACGAGGCGTGGCGACGCCGAGCAGGGCAAGGGCCAGCTCGAGTTCCTCGGCCAGGTTCCGCAGCACCCACTCTGCCCCCTCCGCCCCACCCGCGGTGAGGCCCCAGATAGCCGGGCGGCCGACGAGGACGGCGTCGGCGCCGAGAGCGAGCGCGATCGCCACGTCGACCCCGCGGCGGATCCCGCCGTCGACGAGGACGGTGGCGCGCCCGGCAACGGCCTCGACGATCTCCGGCAGCGCCTCGGCGGTGGTGACGGAGCGGTCGAGCTGGCGACCGCCGTGGTTGGAGACGACGACGCCGGCGGCGCCGTGGGCGACCGCGAGCTCCGCATCCTCGGCGGTCAAGAGGCCCTTGATCAGCAACGGGACGCCGGCGTCGGCGGCGATCCCGCCGAGGTCATCCCAAGTCAGCGACCCGGTCATCAGCTCGAAGGTCCGGGTGACGCTGAACGGCCGGCCCGGGCCAAGCGCCGCAGCGACGCTGGGGATCTCGACCTCGGGCGGGATCGCGAAGCCGGTGCGGATGTCCTGCTCCCGTTTGCCGCCAGGCGGCGCGTCGACGGTGAGGACGACGGCCTCGAAGCCCGCGTCGATCGCCTCTGCCATCAGCGCCCGGCTGACCCCGGCGTCGCTGAAGGGATAGAGCTGGAACCAGCGCCGGCCACCGGGCGCGGCGGCGGCGACCTCGGTCGGGGTCGCCGTGGCGAGGGTCGACAGGCACATCACCGTCCCCGCCGCGGCGGCGGCACGGGCAGTCGCGGTCTCGCCCTCCGGGTGCAGCATCCGCTGGAAGGCGACCGGAGCGACGAGGATCGGGGCCGCGACCGGGGCGCCGAGCACCTCGACCGTGGTCGAGACCGATTCGATCCCGGTCAGCTGCCGCGGGCGCAGCCGCCAGCCCTTCCACGCCTCGACGTTCTCGCGCACCGTGAGTTCGTCGCCGGCGCCGCCGGAGAAGTAGCCGAGCGGGCCGGGGTCGAGCTTGCGCTCGGCCTCCCGCTGCACATCGAAGACGTTGACCCAGCCGTCCGGCACGGCGGGGAAGCTAGTCGCTCGGCCGGCCTGGTGGCGAGCGCTGCCGCTAGTTGTCGCGGAGCACGAGGTCGAGCAGGCCCGGGAAGCGGGACTCGAGGTCCTCGCGGCGCAGGCTGATCATCCGTTTCGCGCCGTTCGCCTTGGCCCGGGTGACGCCTGCCTCGCGCAGCTGGCGCAGGTGGTAGCTGCCGGTCGAGTTCGGCAGCCCGAGCCGTTCATAGAGCTCGGTGCAGAGGATCTCGCCTTCCTGGTCGATAAGGCGCACGACCTCGATCCGCAACGGGTCACCGAGCGCCCGCATGATCGTCGCCAGGTCCAGCGACTCGACCTCGGGATGACGGATCCGCTCCGTCCGTGATGACTTCGTCACAGAAGCGTTTGCGGGCATAGATGGCATGGTACAACTTCTGTAGTTCCAAATCTTTGGAAATAAAGAAACCGCAAGGTCGCCGTCTCTCCAAACCCGCAAGAGCCATCGGAGCCGCAGATGTCAGTAGCCAGCTTTCCCAACGCCCGCCACCCGCTCTCCCGCCACGCCGCCTACTTCCTCGCCGCGGCGACGATCGGCCTCGCCCTCTTCGCCTCCGGCACCCCCTCCCCGCTCTACGGCACCTATAGCCAGCTCTGGGGCTTCGACTCGGTGGTCCTGACCCTCGTCTACGCGACCTACGCCTTCGGCGTCCTCGCCACCCTGCTGCTCGCCGGGCGCCTTTCCGACGAGGTCGGCCGGCGACCGGTCCTGATCGTCGCGATGGCGACGCTTGCGATCGTCACCGTCCCCTTCATGCTGGCCGACTCGGTCGTCTGGCTCTTCGTCGCCCGCGGCATCCAGGGGCTGGCGACCGGCCTCGTCCTGAGCGCCGCCAGCGCCGCGCTGCTCGACCTCCACCCGAACCGCGACCCGGTCTCGGTCAGCCTCGCCAACGGCGTCGCCTCGACGATCGGGTTGGGCTCCGGAGTGATCGTCTCCGCCGCGATCGTCCAGTTCCTGCCCGCGCCCCGGGTCCTCCCCTACGTCCTCCTGGCGATCCTCTTCCTCGGCTTCCTGGTCGCCGCCTGGCGGCTGAAGGAGCCGGGCGAGGTGGCGGCGGATGCCCGCTTCCGCCTCACCCCTGAGCGGCCCTATGTGCCCCCGGTGGCGCGCCGCCCGTTCGTCCTCGCCGCGCTCGCGGTCCTCTCCTCCTGGTCGATCGGCGGGCTCTTCCTCTCGCTCGGCCCGGAGCTCTCGGCGATCGTCTACAAGTCCGACGCCCACCTGGTCAGCGGCCTCGCCATCTTCATGCTGGCGATCTCGGGCGCGGCGTCACAGCTCCTCTTCGGCCGCTGGGCCCCCTGGCGCGGTGCCGTCATCGGCTCGCTGGCGCTGGCCGCCGGGATGGGCATGATCGTCGCCGCCGCCGCAACGACCTCGGCCGTGCTCTTCACGCTCGGGGCGATCGTCACCGGCGCCGGCTTCGGCACCGCCTTCCTCGGTGGGCTGCGGTCGCTGTCCTCGGCGATCCCGCCCGAGCACCGCGCGGCGACGATGTCGGCCTTCTACCTGGTGGCGTACGGATCGCTCTCGATCCCGGCGGTGATCGCCGGCTTCGTGGTCGAACCGCTCGGCGTCCGCGAGACCTTCGAGATCTTCGGCACCGCAATCATCCTCGTCGCCCTGCTGGTCACCGCCGAGGCCTGGCGCCAGCGCCCGCAGGCAACGATCCGCGCCCACGAGCTTTCCGCCCAGCCGGGCTAGGGCAGTGCTGTCCCGGGCGTCGGAGGCGACCCGGGCAGGCTGAGGCCGCCTCCGAGACGCCCGGGACGGGAGGTTTTGCGGGGGAACTGGCGCAGGGACGGCACATTTCGGGGAGGGACGTCACGTTTCGGGGAGAGACGGCAGAGAGACCGCGAGAACGTCACGAGGAAGTCACCTTCGAGATGGCCGCCGGAGGTCAAGGTCGCCCTGTGGAGCTTTACTCCCGCATAGAGGGAGTTTCTCTCCACAGCAAAGGGCTGACCGATGGGACTTATGTGACGTCTCATGAAGAGACGTGGAAGTCCCGGTCGTCTCCCGCACGTCTCCCGCGCACTCCCCGGCGAGACCCGCACGGGACCCGCACCCTCACCTCCCCCCACAGACCCGGCCATCTCGGAGGCGGCCTCAGCCTGCCCGGGCCGCCTCCGAGCTGGCCGGGTCCCTCGCCGGGCGCGCCCCGATCAGCCGCTAGGCGTGGTGACGCTTGAAGCGCGCGGCGCGGGCGTCTAGGTGGGCGGTGGCGGTGCTCGAGTTCGGTGAACCCGCCGGGGGCGTGCCGGCGGGCGGCGCCGGGCCCCAGCTTTCGCGACCGTCGGCGGTCTGGATCGGGATCCGCGGCCCGGCCATCGCGGGCGTGTCGACGGTGGTGTCCCAGATCGCCTTCACCCGCGAGAAGACCTCGCGGATTTCGCTCTTCTCGCCCTGGTAGCCCCACTTGTGCTGATCGGCGAGCAGGCCTGATGCGTGGATCCCGGCTTCTTCGGCGAGGAAGAGGGCGCGCGGCATGTGGAAGCCCTGCGTCACCACCACCGCGGCCTTGACGTTGAAGATCGAGCGGGCGCGGACCATCGTCGCCCAGGTGTCGAACCCGGCGTGGTCCTCGAAGATGTCTTCCGGCTTCACCCCGTCGCGGACCAGCGCCTTGCGCATCGTGTCCGGCTCGTCGTACACCCAGCTGCCGTGGTCGCCAGAGACGAGGATCTTCGTCACCTTGCCGGTGTGCCAGAGCAGCGAGGCCTCTTTGACCCGGTCGGCGAGCATCCCGCTCATCTTCCCGTTGGCATTGACCAATGCCCCCGGCACGATCGCCACTTCGGCCGGCGGCACGTCCGCCACGTCCGAAGTCGCCTCCCCGTCGGTGGTCAGCAAGATGTAGGCGTTCGACCCGACGACGATCAGGCACAGCAGCGCCACGAGACCCGTCAGCCCGCCGATGGTCTTCGGAAACCGCCGCCAAGGCCAGATAAGTACGCGCCAAACGCTCAGAAGCCCCTGCTTCATGCGGGAAACGCTAGCAACGACCTATGAAGGGACGGCTTTCGGGGAGGGCGCCAGGCCGCGGGTTAGCACGCTGACCCGACCTCGTTGGGAAGCGGCTCGAAAGCTGTAGGAGGGCTCGCGCCCCCAGCGCTGAGGAAGCGGGACGGATCACGACCCCGGTACAGGCTCCGGAGCCTCCCCGAACTGCGGACGGGGGTGCGGACACCCCCGAACGAAAGCTCAGGCTCCCCGAACTGAGCCCGTAAGGCCGGCCCCAGCTGCGCGACGGCTTTCGGGCGGGGGTGTCCGCACCCCCGCCCACCAACCGCGCGTCAGCTCCTAGAAATGAACAATGGGAATGATCAGGATCGCGACGATGTTGGCGACCTTGATCATCGGGTTGATCGCCGGGCCGGCCGTGTCCTTGTAGGGATCGCCGACCGTGTCGCCGGTCACCGAGGCTTCGTGCGCGGGCGAACCTTTGCCGCCGTGGGCGCCGTCCTCGATCAGCTTCTTCGCGTTGTCCCAGGCGCCGCCGCCGGCGGTCATCGAGATCGCCTGGAAGAGGCCGACCACGATCACGCCGATCAACAGCCCGCCCAGCGCATCGACGCTGAGGATGCCGACGATCACCGGCACCACGATCGGGATCAAGGCCGGCGCGATCATCTCCTTCTGCGCCGCCAGGGTGACGATGCTGACCGTCTCCGCATAGTCGGGTTTTTCGGTCCCGTCCATGATCCCTGGATGTTCTTTGAACTGTTTCCGGACCTGCTCGACCACCTGGCCGCCGGCCCGGCCGACCGCCTCGATCGAAAGCGCCAGGAACAGGTAGACCATCATGCCGCCGATGATCAGCCCGATCAGCACGTCCGGGCTGGTCAGGTGGAATAACCCGTTGAGGTCGAAGCCCGGCGGGGCTTCGTCGGCCAATTCGCTGCGGAACGCGGCGAAGAGGACCAGCGCGGCAAGTGCAGCCGAGCCGATCGCGTAACCCTTGGTCACCGCCTTGGTGGTGTTGCCGACCGCGTCCAGCGGGTCGGTGACGGCACGCACGTCCTCCGGCAGATCGGCCATCTCGGCGATGCCACCGGCGTTGTCGGTGATCGGCCCGAAGGCGTCGAGCGCGACGATCAGGCCGCAGAGCGAGAGCTGGGCGACGACGGCGATGCCGATGCCATAGATGCCCGCAAGCTCGTTGGCGCCGAGGATCGCCAGGGCGAGGACCAGGGCCGGGGCCGCAGTCGACTGGAAGCCCTGGGCGATGCCGGCGATGATGTTCGTCGCGTGCCCGGTCTCCGAGGCCTCGGCGATCATCTTCACCGGCCGGAAGCGGGTCGCCGTATAAAATTCGGTGATCCCGAAGAGCAGCGCGGTGACCGCGACGCCGATCACGGCGCAGAGCCAGAGGTCGCCGACGCTGACCGACTTGGCCGCCGCGTTGGCGAAGCCGAGCCGCAGCGGGTCGCTCATCATCCAGTCGGTGATCGGGTAGAACGCCGCCACCGAGATGACCCCGGAGATCAGCAGGCCGCGGTACAGCGCGCCCTCGACCTTGTCGGTCGTGGTCCGCACGCAGAGCGCCCCGATGATCGAGGCGATGATCGCCACCGCGCCGAGCACCAGCGGGTAGATCGCCACCTCACGCGCGTATTCCGGGTTGAAAGTGAGGACGCCGAGCAGCATCACGGCGACCGAGGTGACCGCGTAGGTCTCGAACAGGTCGGCAGCCATGCCGGCGCAGTCACCGACGTTGTCACCGACGTTGTCGGCGATCACCGCCGGGTTGCGGGGATCGTCCTCGGGGATCCCCGCCTCGACCTTCCCCACCAGGTCGGCGCCGACGTCGGCCGCCTTGGTGAAGATGCCGCCGCCCAGTCGGGCGAAGACGGAGATCAGCGAACCGCCGAAGCCGAGCCCGATCAGGGCGTCGACCGCCTCCTTGTCGGTGGAGCCGGTGATGACCAGGATCCCGTAGTAGCCGGCGACGCCGAGCAGCGCCAGGCCGACCACCAGGAGACCGGTGACCGAGCCGCCTTTGAAGGCGACGTCGAGCGCCGGCGGCACCCCGCCGCGGGCGGCCTCGGCGACGCGCGTGTTGGCGCGGACCGAGACGTTCATCCCGATGAAGCCGGTGGCGCCCGAGAGCGTCGCGCCGATCAGGAAGCCGATCGCGGTCTTGTAGTCCTGCAGGACGAGCAGCAGGACGGCGATCGGGATCGCGACGCCCGCGATGATCGTGTACTGCCGGGTCAGGTAGGCCTGTGCGCCTTCCTGCACCGCGCCCGAAATTTCTTGCATTCGGTCGTTGCCGGGCGATTTCGCCAGCAGTCGTTGGGTGATCAGAAGTCCATACGCGACTGCGGCGCCGGCACATACAAGTGCGACGACCACGCCGTATTCACTCAAGAAGCTGGTCAAGTCACTTTCCTCCGGTGGATTTTTCCCGGCGGCAGCGTATATGAGCGACCGGAGCCCGAGCGCTCCGCCTATTTCGTCAGAGCACTCAGACGCGTTCGCCGGCGTCGCCCGCGCGGCCGTAGGTGGCCGCCGTCTCGGCGACCGCGGCGCGGTAGACGTCCTCCAACGAGGCCCCGTCGGTGAGGGCGGCGACAGCCCGCTCGGCGCCGTTCCGCTCCGGCAGGTCCACCTCGATCCCGAGGCTGGTGCGGGCGGGCTCGGTCCAGGCGAGGAGGCGCTCGAAGACGACCCGCGTCTCGACCTCCTCCCCCGCACGGAAGTCGACCATCTTGCCGCCGGCCCCGTAACGGATCGCGCGCCAGAGGTTCTCCTCGATCTCTCGATCGGCCAGCGGCGTCCACCCCTCCACCCCGCGCTCGTCGAGGTCCAGAGCGGTCTGGGCGACACAGGCGACGATCAGCCCGGCAAGCGCCGTGGCCTCCTCGCCGCGCGTCTGGGCGTCACAGATCCGCACCTCGACCGTGCCGAAGCTGTGATGGGGCCGGACGCTCCACCAGAGCTGGGTCGCCTCGACCACCGAGTCGGTCCGCTCCAGCAGGCCGACGAAGCGGGCGTATGTGTCCCAGTCGTCGAACGGCGAGGGCACCCCGCAGCGTGGGAAGGTGCGGGTGAAGATCTCCGACCGCACCGTCGCCAGGCCGGTGTCGCGGCGGTCGAGGAACGGTGAATTGGCCGAGGCGGCAAGCAACGCCGGCAGCAGCTCCCGCAGCCGGTCGCAGACCGCGATCGCCCGGTCGGCCCCGTGCACGCCGACGTGGACATGGAGGCTCCAGGTGTTGTTGCGCTGGGCGACGTAGCCGAGTTCCTCGCGCAGCCGGTTGTAGTGGGGCGTGTCGATGATCCGCTGGTCGAGGTAGTTGGCCCAGGGATGGGTTCCCATCGCCCCCAGCGCCAGGCCCATCGAGTCGACCAGGGCGAAGAGCCGGTCGCGGCGCTCCTGCTGGGCGGCGACCGCCTCGACGAAGGTCTCCCCGCGCCCGGAGCGGATCTCGACCTCGGAGGCGATCAGCTCGCCCGCCGCCGATTCGGCCAGCACCTCGTCTTCGTCGCAGGCCGCCTTGACGTCCTCGTAGCGGTGCGCCAGCTCCAGCGTCTCGGGGTCGAGGATCGCGAACTCCTCCTCGAGCCCGACGGTGAAATCGGTCGATTCTTCGAACCGCTCGCGGGCGCCGTCGAGATCGAGCGTCAAGGCAGCGCCAGGGGCCGACTAGGCCAGGTAGAAGTAAAGCGCGTACAGCAGGTCGACGGCCGGGCTGGAGGTGTGGACGGTGACCTCCGGCGGCACCTGCAGCAGCTGCTCGGAGTAGTTGAAGATGATTTTCACCCCGGCCTCGACCAGCCGGTCGGCGACCCCCTGGGCGGCGGCCGCGGGCACCGCCAGCACCCCGACCACGACCTCCTCGTCGGTGACCACCTGGGCGAGGTCGTCGCCCAGCGGTCTCACCACGACGTCGCCGATCTCCTTCCCGACCTTCGACTCGTCGACGTCGAAGACCGCCACCACCTGGAAGCCGTGGTCGGCGAAGATCGCCGAGGAGGCGATCGCCTGGCCGAGGTGGCCGGCGCCGAAGAGGGCGATATTGTGCTGGCCCGCGGTGCGGAGGATCTTGCGGATCTCCGAGACCAGCGAGTCGACGTTGTAGCCCACCCCGCGCTTGCCGAACTTGCCGAAGCCGGAGAGGTCGCGGCGGATCTGCGTCGGGTTGATATGGGTGTACTCGGAGAGCTCCTGCGAGGAGATCGTCTCGCGGCCCATCTTGCGCGCCTGGGTCAGCACCTGCAGGTAGCGCGAGAGGCGCGCGGCGACGCCAAGCGAGAGGCGCTCGCCTTCGACCGGCAGCCCGGCTGCCTGGATCTCGTCGATCACGTCGGCCATGCCCCCACAGTATCGAGCCTGGAGCGCACGCCCGCCTCGTCGAAGCGGAGCTCCGAGGTGACGATCCCGTCGACCTCGACCACCGGGATCTTCTCCAGGTGGCGGCGCAGCAGGAGGTCGTCGCTCTCGATGTCGATCTCGTGCAG
>CAWCJB010000013.1:0-70531 GCA_963795675.1 uncultured Solirubrobacterales bacterium | reverse complement strand
CCGTGACCTCATCGGTTTTTGCTTCGTCCGGTACGAACTCGACTGACGCCATCGTCGCTCCTCGCTCTCGCTCAGCAGATCCTCGGCAACGGATCGCCCGCAAGCAGGTCCATCACCCTTCGTCCTCCGAAGGCGGTCTCGACCAGGACCATCCCCGCCGGTTCCGTCTTCACTTCGCCGATTTCCGCCGCCTCCTCGCACCCGGGGACCGCGCGTAGCGCGTCGAGCGCCGCCGCCGCCCGCTCGGGGGCGACGAAGGCGACCATCTTGCCCTCGTTGGCGATGTACATCGGGTCGATCCCGAGCATTTCGGCGGCGCCGTGGACGGCCGCGTCGACCGGCACCGCGGCCTCGCGCACGACCATCGTCACCTGCGAGGCGCGGGCCAGCTCGTTGAGCACGGTGGCGACGCCGCCGCGGGTGGCGTCGCGCATGCAGCGCAGGCCGGAACCGCCGGCCTCGAGCAGCGCGTCGGCCGCCGGCCACAGCGAGCAGGTGTCGGATTCGATGTCGGCGTCGAGCTCGAACTCGCCGCGGGCCAGCATGATCGCGGTGCCATGGGCGCCGACGGCGCCGGAGACGAGGATCCGGTCGCCTGGCTTGATCGCCGCGGTCGAGAGCCGCGCCCGCGGGTCGAGCCGCCCGATCCCGGTCGTGCACACGTACATCTTGTCGGCGTGGCCGCGTTCGACCACCTTGGTGTCG
Organism: uncultured Solirubrobacterales bacterium; assembly: GCA_963795675.1. GTDB lineage: Bacteria > Actinomycetota > Thermoleophilia > Solirubrobacterales > 70-9 > VAYN01. The sequence continues at coordinate 69,826 of CAWCJB010000013.1, read as the reverse complement.
CCGGCGATGATCTCGACTTCGGCCGCCGCGGCGGCGCCGGCGATCGCCTCGACCTCGGCCCGCAGCTCGGCGGCGTCGAGGCCCTCCTCGAGGATCAGCGAGAGGCTCAACGCGACCGGCCGGGCGCCGGCGGCGGCAAGGTCGTTGATCGTCCCGTTCACCGCCAGGTCGCCGATCGACCCGCCCGGAAAGCGGATCGGTTTGACGACGAAGCTGTCGGTGGTGAGCGCCAGCCCGACGCCGTCGATCTCGACCGTGCCGGCGTCGCCCATCGCGTCGAGCGAGGCCGAGGCGAAGGCCGGCGCGAACAGTCCCTCGATCAGGGTCTGCGTCGCCTTGCCCCCCGCCCCGTGGGACATCGTCACCTGTGAGTCCTTGAACTTGGGACGCTTGGAGCGGGTCGTCTCGATGATCGAGAGGATCCGCTGCTCGCGACCCGAGACCGCCGCACCGGCCACTCAGACCACCGCCCTCTCGCTGGCGAAGCGGCCGTAGTTGTAATAGGCGGCGCAGGCGCCCTCAGGAGAGACCATGCAGGTGCCGATCGCGTGCTCGGGCGTGCAGGCGGTGCCGAAGACCTTGCACTCCCAGGGCTTGATCACGCCCTTCAGGACCTCGCCGCACTGGCAGGCCTTGGGGTCGGCGACGCGCACGCCGGGGACCTCGTGGCGGCGCTCGGCGTCGAAGTCGGCGTAGGCCTCGGACAGCTTCAGCCCGCTCTGGGAGATGAAGCCGAGCCCCCGCCACTCGAAGTGCGGCCGCAGCTCGAACACCTCGGCCATCACCTCCAGCGCCCGCAGGTTCCCCTCGTAAGGGACGACCCGGGTGTACTGGTTCTCGACCTCGCAGCGTCCCTCCTCGAGCTGGTTGAGGATCATCAGGACCGTCTGCAGGATGTCGAGCGGCTCGAAGCCGGCGACCACCAGCGGTCTGCCGTAGTCGGCGGGGATGAACTCGAAGGGCCGGGCGCCGACCACGGTGGCGACGTGGCCGGGGCCGATGAAGCCGTCGAGCCGCAGGTCGGGCGAGTCGAGCAGCGCCCGCAGCGGCGGCACGATCGTGACGTGGTTGCAGATGCAGGAGAAGTTGGTGATGCCCTCGGCCTTGGCCCGCTTCATCGTCAGCGCGGTCGAGGGCGCGGTGGTCTCGAAGCCGATCGCGAAGAAGACCACCTCGCGATCGGGGTTCGCCTTGGCGAGCCGCAGGGCGTCGAGCGGCGAGTAGACCATCCGCACGTCGGCGCCCTCGGCCTTGGCCTCGAGCAGCGACTGGGTCGAGCCGGGGACCCGCATCATGTCGCCGAAGCAGGTGAAAATGACGTTCGGATCCCGGGCGATCGCGATGCCGTCGTCGACCCGCCCCATCGGGATCACGCAGACCGGGCAGCCGGGCCCGTGGACGAGCTCGACGTTCTCCGGCAGCAGGTCGTCGACCCCGTACTTGTAGATCGAGTGGGTGTGGCCGCCGCAGACCTCCATCAGCTTGTAGTGGCGGCCGGGGTCGACCGCGGCGACGATCTCGCCGGCGAGGACTTTGCCGAGCTCGGCGTCGCGGAACTCCTCGACGTATTTCACGCCGCCGCCCTCCCGATCGCCGTTCCGGCGTGGACCAGCAGGCGATCGCCGCGGCGGACCGGTTCGACCAGCGCCGTCTCGACCGTGCTCCTGCCGGCGTCGCCGTCGGCGCAGAGCGCCAGGCCCCGCTCGAGGTCGACGTCCAGCACTTCCATCGGGACTGCCTCGTCGCCGCAGGTGATGCAACCGGTCGTGTGGTCGCAGGTCTGCGGAGCGAGGTCCGTCATGTCAGCGCCTGACCCTCATTCGATCGCGCTCGCCTTCAGCTCCTCGAGCTCCAGCTCGTAGTCGGCGCCCATTCCCTCGAGCAGGCGCCGGGTCGCCATCGCCTCCTCCTCGTCGACCTTGGAGATCGCGAAGCCGACGTGGATCAGCACCCAGTCGCCGGGGCCGACACCTTCGCCGTCTTGGTCGAGAAGCCCGATGTTGACGTTGCGCCGGACGCCCGCGACATCCACCTTCGCGAGCCGATTCGCCTCGTCGACAACTTCAAGGACTTCACCTGGAATCGCCAGGCACATCGCAACCCACTCCCGTGTCGAATCCCGTTACGGGGGCGCGCTCTTCCCGGAGCTACGCGCAATTAGGTATAGACCCCGTTTCTGTTTAAGTCAAGAGTTGTTCACGCCTGAGTCAGGCGTAGCTTCAGATCGAGAACCTTCACAAAAGGCTGCCGCGCGGAGGCACGGCCCAGACCCGTTTGGCGAAACCGAGAGCGGTCGACGCATCGAGCTCGGAGACGCATGCAGAGCCGCTTCGGCGGAGCTCGTCGGCCAGCTCGCGCCAGGCCAGCGCGACCCCCGCGACCCGCGCCAGCGGACCCCAACCGCCGGCTTCGCCGAGTTCCTCGGAGCGCCGGCGGGCGTCGGCCGCGGTCACATCGCCGAACGGTTTGTAGGAGCCGTCGCAGAAGACTTTCTCGGTGAGTGGATCGCGTTCCACTATTGACACAGTGTTGCAGCAAGGGTACGTTCGCATCTCGGGTGTTGCCGCGGTTCCGTAGCGCTTGAGGAGGCTGTGATGGGTGCCATCACCGCAGAGAGATCGGCGGTCTCGCGCCGACAGCGGGCCAGAGATCGACTCGGCCCGGGAGAGCGGCGAACCGTCCTCGGGATGGCCGCGGTCGTCCTCGGCCTCCACGTCGTCGGCTTCGTCCTCCTCTTCATCGCCGTCGCCCCCAACGACTACTCGCTCGGTGCCTCGGGAGCCTTCACCGTCGGCGTCGGCTTCACCGCCTACACGCTGGGGATGCGCCATGCGTTCGACGCCGACCACATCGCCGCGATCGACAACACGACCCGCAAGCTGATGAACGAAGGCAAGCGCCCGATCAGCGTCGGCTTCTTCTTCAGCCTCGGCCACTCGACCATCGTCTTCATCCTCGCCTTCCTCTTCGCGATCGGGATCCGGACGCTGAGTGGCCAGGTCGCGAACGAAGGCTCGGCCCTCCACAACGTCACCGGCTGGATCGGCACCGGCGTCTCCGGGACCTTCCTCTACGTGATCGCCGTCCTCAACCTGGTGATCCTGGTCGGCATCCTGCGGGTGCTGGGCGGGCTGAAACGGGGCGAGTACGACGAGGCCGAACTTGAGCACCAACTCGACAACCGCGGCCTGATGAACCGCTTTTACAGGCGCTTCACCAAGGCGGTGACGAAGCCCTGGCAGATGTACCCGATCGGGCTGCTCTTCGGCCTCGGCTTCGACACCGCGACCGAGGTCGCGTTGCTCTTCCTCGCCGCCGGCGCCGCCGGCGCGGGGCTCCCCTTCTACGCGATCCTCTGCCTGCCGATCCTGTTCGCGGCGGGGATGTCCCTGCTCGACACGATCGACGGCTCGTTCATGAACTTCGCCTACGGCTGGGCCTTCTCCAGACCGGCCCGGAAGATCTTCTACAACCTCACGATCACCGCGCTCTCGGCCTTCATCGCCCTGGTGATCGGCTCGATCGAGATCTTCTCCCTGCTCGCCGAAAAACTCGGCCTCAGCGGCGGGGCCTGGGACTGGCCGACGGCGATCGGCCTCAACACGATCGGCTTCGCCATCTTCGGCCTGTTCGTCGCCACCTGGCTGGTGGCGCTGGCCATCTGGCACTTCGGCAAGATCGAGGAGCGCTGGACCGCGCCGATCAAGCAGGCGAACGTTGACTGAACCGGCCGCCACCCCGATCCGCGAATACGGCGGCATCGAGGACGTCTTCGACGCCCTGCGGGGCGAGGGCCACCGCGTCACCACGCCGTGCCGGCTGGTACTCGAAGCGCTCTTCCGGGCCGCCGGCCCGATCTCGGCCCAGCAGATCGTCGAGGACACCCCGGTGGCGGGCTTCGAGCCGAGCTCGGCGTACCGCAACCTCGAGCGCCTCGAGCAGCTGGGAGTGATCCGCCACGTCCACCTCGGCCATGGCCCCAGCCTCTACATGCTGGTCGGGTCGGGCGAGAAAGAGTTCCTGCTCTGCGAACGCTGCGGCCGGGTCAAGAGCGTCGACCCGTCCGCGCTCGACCCGCTCCGCGAGCAGATCGAGCGCGATTTCGATTACCGCGCCCGCTTCGGTCATTTTCCGATCGTCGGCCTCTGCGCTGCGTGTGCCAAATCGCATCCATGAGGGCAACTTTGGCTTGTCAGAGCGGCATCGGATTGCCAGGCCTTAGGCGGGCGTGACCGCCCAGCTGCCGAGAAGCTTCAGCGCCTCTTCGGATCGCGACCCTGGTTCCGCGACGTAGGTGAGGATCGTCAGCCCGTGGTCGCCCGGGAGTTCCAGGCGGTTGAAGACGAGGTCCAGCTCGCCGACAATCGGATGGTTCACCTGCTTGACGCCGCTGTCGTGAAAGCGGACGTTATGAGTGGCCCATCGGGCGCGAAACTCCTCGCTCTTCAGCACCGCGTCGACCCGGACACGCCGATCGAGGAGACCGCCGGCGCCGGCGCCGACCTGATCGCCGAGGGCAAGGTCCTGCACTTCGGCCTGTCCGAGGCCTCACCGGCGACGATCCGGCGCGCCCACGCGGTGCAGCCGGTCACGGCGCTGCAGACGGAGTACTCGCTGTGGACCCGCGACGTGGAGGCGGCGCAAGACCAACCCGCGCTTCACCGGCGAGAACTTCCAGCGCAACCTCGCGATCGTCGACGAGGTCCGCGCGATCGGCGCCGAGGTCGAGGCGACTCCGGCGCAGACCGCCCTCGCGTGGCTGCTGACCCGAGGCGACGACATCGCGCCGATCCCGGGCACCCGGCGCGTCGCCCGCGTCGAGGAGAACATCGCCGCGGACGGGGTAGTCCTGACCTCCGATCAGTTGGAGCGACTCGACAACCTCACGCCGGCCTCGGGCGCGCGTCACGACGAGGAAAACATGGCCCGGATCGATCACTGAGGACCGGCCACGGCTGGAAGGAAGTAAGGGATGATGCCGATCGCCCTACTCAGGCAGGCGGCATTTCACCTGGTAGACGCTCTCGAAACCGCTTTGGAAGCCGTTGCGCGCGGCGTGCAGGTAGACGCGCCAGATCCGTGCCCGTTCGATGCCCGCCAGCGCGATCGCGTCCTCGAAGCGCTCCTCGAAGCTCGCCAGCCAGAAGTCGATGGTCCGGGCGTAGTCGGCGGCGAAGCCCTCGGCGTGCTCGACCGTGAAGCCGGCCCGTTCCATCGCCAGGACGATCCGCGAGAGGTGCAGCGGCTCGCCGTCGGGAAAGACGTAGCGCTCGGAGACCGGCCCGGCGTCGTTGTCGTCACCGTGCTCGAGCTGGGCGATGCCGTGGTTGAGGAGCCGGCCACCCGGCTTCAGCAGACGGGTGAGACCGGCGGCGTAGAAGTCGATGTTGGCCTCGCCGACGTGCTCGACCATGCCGATGCTGGCGATCGCGTCGAAGCGCTCGCCGGTCAGCTCGCGGTAGTCGGCGACGCGGAACTCGACCAGGTCCTCGACGCCGAGCTCCCGCGCCCGCGCCTGGGCGAAGCGCACCTGCGGCTGCGACAAGGTGATGCCGAGGACCCGGGCGCCGTGCAGGCGAGCAGCGTGGATGGCGAAGCTGCCCCAGCCGCAGCCGACGTCGAGCACCCGTGAGCCCGGCTCGAGGCCGAGCTTGGTGGCGACCATCTCGAGCTTCGCCTCCTGGGCATCGGCGAGGGTCTCGGCGCCGCGCGAGAAGATCGCGCAGCTGTAGGTCATCGAGGGGTCGAGGAAGAGGGCGAAGAACTCGTTGCCGGCGTCGTAGTGGTAGCGGATCGCGGCACGGTCGCGATCGACGCTGTGGCGCCGGCCGCGGAGCCGCAGCTCGATCGCCGGGACGGGCGGCGGCCTGACGATCCCCATCGCGCGGACCGCGCCGCTCGCCAGGCCGAGCCATTGCCGGACCGCCGGCTTCGGCGGGCGCCAGTCTTCGACCACGGCGATCGCGCCATCGATGTCGTCGACGTCGAGCAGGCCCTGGACATAGGCGCGGGCAAGCCCGAGCTCGCCGGGGGCGCGGACGACGTGGGCGATCGCGGCGGCCGAGTTGACGCGGAAGGTAGGGCCGGGTGCGGTGCCGCCGACTTCGGTGCCGTCCCAGAACCGGACCGCGAAGGGGCGCTCGGGGAAAGACCGTTCCAGCTCGACCTTCAGCGCCGCCGGCCGCGAGACCAGACCGCCACCGCCGGATCTAGCTGGTCGAGGCATCCACCTTCAGCGTACGGTCTCGCGCTCGCGCACTCGGCAAATTTAGATGTAACAAGGGAGAGGCCCGCTGCAATAGACCGGATATGAGCGTGCCCACGGAGACGCGAGACGACGCCCAACTGCTGCGGGCGTCGCGAAACGACCTCGATGCCTTCGCCGAGCTCCACGACCGCTACGCCGAGCGCCTCCTCGACTACTTCACCCGCCGCGCCTCGAGCGAAGACACCGCGCTCGAACTCTGCGCCGAGACCCTCTCCCGCGCCTGGGTCTCGCGCGAGCGCTTCGAGGACCAGCACGACGGCAGCGCCGCGCCCTGGCTCTACGGGATCGCCCGCAACGTCCTGCTGATGTCGATCCGCCGCGGCGCGGTCGAGCGGGCGACGGCGGCACGGCTCGGGGTGCTCGAACGGCTCGACCTTCCAGGCGACGCTACCGCGGCGCCGGAGTCGGGCTGGGCTGACGGCGCCGACGAACTGCTCGAATCGCTGCCCCCTTCGCTTCGCAACGCGATCCGGCTGCGGATCGTCGACGAGCTCGACTACGACGAGGTCGCCGACGCCCTCGGCACCACCGAGTCGGCCGCTCGCGTCCGCGTCCACCGCGGCCTCGCCGCCCTGCGCAAGCGCCTCTCCGGATCGAAGGAGAATTCCCGATGACCGACTTCACCACCGACCGCGCCACCCGCCTCGACGACCTGCGCGGCGCCCTGCTCGCCGCCGCGGCCGCCGACCTGGCGACCGCCGACGCCGCGCGCGCCGCGGCGTCCCTCCCCCGCCCCGCCGCCCGTCCGGCGCGCCGCCTGCGTTTCGGGACGGCCCGCGCCCGCCTGGCCCTCGCCTTCCTCGCCATCGCCGTCGCGGTCCCCGGCGTCGTCATCGCCACCGGAGTGATCGGGCCCGGACAGGCAGCCGCCAACGGCCTGCCCGCGGGATCCACGGTGATGACCGCCACCCAGCCGACCTGCACGGCGATCCGCGAGGGCGTCGAATACGAATGCGCCTTCGCCGAGTCCCCGCGGGTCGGCCGGGTCGCCCTCATCGTCGGCGCGAGTGGTCAGGTCGACGGCGGCTGTCGCTCGCAGAACGCGGTCGAGACCTTCTGGATCTGTTACTTCGGCGAGGCCGCGGTCCACCACCAGGTCGTCGCCCAGGAAGTCCTCTGAGATGAGCGCCCGGAAGGATCGCGAGGAGCGCCGGGCCGAGCGCATCGCGGCCGAATCCGAGACGGCAGCCTCCGACCGCCGCCGGCGGGCGCTCCAGCTCGCCGCCGGGGCGGGCTTCCTCGCCGTGCTCGCGGTCGTCGTCGTCGTGATCATCGCCGGATCCGGCTCAAGCAAGGGCGGCGACCCGACCCAGATCGTCGAAGCGGGCGCCGTCGACGCGCTCCTCGCCAAGTCCCCGCAGCAGCGCCTGACGATCGGCCAGGCCGACGCCCCGGTCCACCTCTTCGAGTACGGCGACCTCCAATGCCCCTACTGCAAGGCCTACTCCGAAGCCGAGATCCCGGCGGTGATCGAAGGTCCGGTCGACGCCGGCAAGGCGAAGATCACCTTCCGCAACATGCTGATCATCGGCCCCGACTCCCTCCCCGCCGGCGCTGCCGCGATCGCCGCCGGCGAGCAGGGGCGCGGCTGGAACTACATCGAGACCTTCTACCGCAACCAGGGCGAGGAGAACTCCGGCTACGTCACCGAAGCCTTCCTCGAAGCCGTCGCCCGCGCCGCCGGCGTCAAGGACATGGCGACCTGGAACAAGCGGCGCAAGAGCAAAGCCGTCCGCGAAGAGGCGACGAAGACGACGGAATCGGCGGAGGGCAAGCTCGGCTTCCACGCCACCCCTTCCTTCGCGATCGAAGGACCCAAGACCGACGGCCTCGAACTTCTCGGCAGTCCGGAAGGCACCGAGCGGTTCGAAGAAGCCATCGCCCGGGCCGGCTGAGCTACTCGAGCATCTCCTCCGAGTTGCCGGGGGCGGATCACCTACCGCCGTCAAAAAGATGTAACGGGAATGTGGAAAAGGTGGATACTCGGTGGGTGGCTGCTCGCGAGTTCATCAACTCGTCTGGTGTAGCCGCTCCACCGCGGCAGAATCGACCTGCCTGGATCGACCGCTCCCGGCTCCTGGTCGACGCCTATACCCTCGCCGCGGCGGCCCACGGCGAACAGCGGAGACCTTCCGACGGGCGCTACTTCCTCGAACATGTGGTCGAGGTTGCCCAGCTTCTCGACCGCGCCGGGTTCGATGACGACTTGATCGCCGTGGGGCTCCTTCACGACTCGGTCGAGCGCGGGACGCTCAGCGAGAAAGAACTGCGGCGCGAGATGGGAGCGGGCACCTGCTCCCTGGTCCTGACGCTCAGCGAGGACCCCCGGATCGCCTCCTTCGATCGGCGCAAGGCGGGATTGCGACGTCAGGTCGAAGGTGGCGGGCGGTTGGTGGTGACGGTCTATGCCGCCGACAAGCTCTCCGACATCCGCGGCCTGCGCCGCGGCATCGGGGTCTACGGCGACGGGCTGGACGAGCGACTCGGAACCAGCGTCGCCAGCATGACCGCCCATTACCGCGAGTCGGTGGAGATGGTCGAATCGGTGAGCCCCGACTCGGTCTTCCTCCCGGCCCTGCACCTGGAACTCCGGCGCCTGCAGGACGATGTCGGGAGAGCGATCGACCGTGGATAGCGATCCCCCGGCGCACGAGCACCCGGACGAGTCCAATTCGCTCGACGTGGGCGGCATCCCGCTCGGCCCCCGCGCGCGGCACCTCCTGGCGCTGGAGTTCGGGGACCGCAGGGACTTCGACGATCCGAGACTGGAGTGGCGGCGGCTCTTCTCCGAGGTCCTCGGGACGTTCTTCCTCGTCCTCGTCGCGGCCGGGGGCGGGCTGCTCCACGCCAAGGGGCAGATCAGCCTCGCGGCGGCCGTCGTCGCGCCGGGCCTGATGGTGATGGCGATCATCCTCTTCATGGGTGCGGTGTCCGGCGCCCATCTGAACCCGGCGGTCTCGCTGGCCTTCGCGCTGCGCGGCGACTTCCCCTGGAAACGCCTGCCGGGATACATCATCGTCCAGCTGATCGGGGCGACCCTCGCCTGCCTCTTCCTGCTGGCGGTCTTCGGCAACGTCGAGCACCTCGGGGCGACTCTGCCGGGCGCGGAATATCACGACTGGCAGGCGCTGCTGATGGAGACGGCCCTGACCGCGGGTCTGGTCAGCGTGATCCTCGGCACCGCCTCGGCCGCCCAGAACGTGGGCGCGATCGCGGCTCTCGGGGTCGGTGGCTACATCGCCCTGGCCGGCCTCTGGGCCGCGCCGGTCAGTGGCGTGTCGATGAATCCGGCCCGCTCGTTCGGGCCGGCCTTGGTCGGCACGGACTTCACCAGCTTCTGGGTCTACGTGGTCGGCCCGATCGCCGGGGCGATGATCGCGGTCGGTTGCGCCATCGTCCTCCGCGGCCGCGGCGGTACCCCGATCTCGCGGGCCGCCGGGTCGGGGGTTCTGGACCCGGGGAGCCTCGGCGCCCGCCAGCGCCTGGTCCAAAAGCTCGAGCGGGGCGAGGACGATCCCGGGGCAGGCGGGCGCGATCGATAGCTCGGGGGGAGGCTTGGCGCTCGGGCTACGCGGTGCAATCTCGCTTGTAGCCCTTTACTGCGCCAATTCGCCAGGTTACATTTGACACTTGGACGGCCCGCTCGGCGTCCCATCCGGGAAAAAGGCCTTGCGGGGCCGACCAAAGGAGTGATAGATGGACGCTCACGAGGGCTCCAGGCCCCCTGTCGGTGGGGAACGTTCGACCTGGATCGCGTTCGCCGGGGTGATGATGATCATCATCGGCTCCCTCGACGTGATCTGGGGGCTTGCCGCGATCTTCAACGACGAAGTCGTCGTCGTCGGCGGTCACGGGGCGCTGATCTTCGACATCACCGCCTGGGGTTGGATCCAGTTGATCGTCGGAATCTTGATCGGCATCACCGGCCTCGGTCTGCTGGTCGGCAACACCGCGGCTCGTTGGGCCGGGGTGTTCCTGATCGGTCTGAACACGGTTCTTCAGGTCGTCTGGTTCCCGGCGGCGCCTCTATGGGCGTTCCTGATCATCATCCTCGACATCGTTCTGATCTATCAGTTGATGATCAACTGGTCGGAGGAATGATCCACATGCCCCTCGCAGAACAGGCAAAGGCCGAGGTCCTCGCCTGATCGTCGTGAAGCGGACCGCGGGCGGAGGCGCGCTCCTGTGAGCCTCCTCCCCGCGGCGAGCTGGCTACCGCGATACGACCGGCGGTTTCTGGCCGGCGACATCGCGGCCGGGGTCGCGGTCACCGCGATGATCGTGCCCAAGGATCTGGGCTACGCGGGGATCGCCGAAGTTCCGATCCAGAACGGGCTCTACGCGGCGGCGGCCGGAGCGATCATCTACGCCCTCTTCTGCACGTCGCGGCAGATCTCGACCGGCCCCAGCTCCTCACTCGCAGCGGTGGCGGGCGGAGCCGTGGTCGTGACCGGACTCGCCGGCGAGGCGGCAGCCGAACTCGTCGCCGGCATCACCCTCGTCACCGGAGTCCTCTTCCTGCTGCTGGCCCTTTTGCGGATGGGTTGGATCGCCCAGTTCCTCTCCAAGGCGGTGGTGACCGGCTTCCTCGCCGGCTCCGCCCTGAACGTGACGATCGGCGAGTTGCCGAAGCTGACCGGGACCTCGGCCGACGGGGACACCGCGTGGCGGGAGCTCGGCTCGTGGATCGGTGGCCTCGGGGAGATGCATTGGACGACGCTGCTGGTAGGAGCCGCGGCGCTCGCGGCGATCCTCGCGCTGCGCTTCCGGCGCCCCAAGATCCCGGGCGCATTGGTACTCGTCGTCGGCGGGCTGCTCGCCTCCCACCTCTTCGACCTGGGGTCGCACGGGGTCGCTCTCGTCGGACCGGTCCCGCGGGGATTGCCCGACCCACAGGCCCCGAGCATCGACGTGATGACCGATCACCTCTCGGAGATCGGGATCGCCTCGGTCGCCCTCCTGCTGATCGGGTTCTCACAGACGGCCGGGGACGCCCGGGCGTTCGCTGCCCGGCATCGCTACCGCATCGACGTGAACCAGGAGTCCGTCGCGCAGGGGATGGCGAACGTGGGTGCCGGGGTGTTGCAGGGCATGCCGGTGTCGACCAGCCTCTCGGCGAGCTCGCTGAACGAGTCATCGGGAGCAAGGACCCCCCTCGCATCGCTCGTCACCGGTGCCCTCGTCCTGGCAACCCTCTTTATCCTCGCGCCGTTGTTCTCGGCGTTGCCGGTCGCCGTCCTCGGCGCGATCATCATCGACGCCGTCATCTTCGGGATGATCGACCTGGGCGAGTTGCGGAGGTTGCACCGGGTGTCGCGGTTCGACTATTGGATCGCGGTGGCGGCGGTCCTCGCCGTCCTCTCCGCCGGGGTGCTGGCGGGTGTCGTGATCGGCGTCGTCCTCTCCCTCGGCTGGCTGATCTACGTCGCGACGCGCCCGGCGATTCCGCTCCTGGGTCGCGAGCCGGGGACGCAGGTCTTCCGTGACGTAGCCGAGAATCCCGAAGACGAGACGCTGCCCGGCGTCGTCGTGCTGCGCCCCGACGGTGGGCTCTTCTTCGCCACCGCCGAGGCCCTCGAGGAACGGATCCGCGAACTCGAGGATGCCGCGGACCCACCACTCCGCGCCTTGGTGCTCGACCTCGAGGGCGTCAACTTCGTCGACTCTCAGGGGGCTGCGAAGTTGACCGAGATCGAGGAACTGACCAGCCTCGATGGCATCGCGTTGCGTCTGGCGAGGGTGAAGCCGAAGGTCCGGACGGTTCTGGAAGCACAGGGACTCATCGACACGATCGGGACCGACCACCTGCATGGCAACGTCGACCGCGCCGTGAAGGCGCAGCTCGCCGAGGAAACGCACGCGAGGGCGGATCGGAGGCCCTAGGGAAACGCCGGGCGATCCCCCGGTCCGCTCATACGACCGGCAACTCGGCAACGGCCGCCCGGTGCGGGTCGGCATCCGGGACCCAGGTCTCCTCGGCGGGACGAACCAACAGGCCGGATGCGTGGGAGAGCTCGACCGCATCGGCCCGCAGCGCCTCGATCGCCGGCCGATCGTCATCGGCGCGGGTTACCAGCGACCAGCTCCAGAGCGGCGTCGGGTCGATCACGCGGCGGACCCGCAGGCCAGACGGGAGCAGGGCGCTGTGGCGTTTCGGTGAGACCAGCACCGGAGCACGCAGTCGCAGGCAGGTCTCGTAGAAGGCGGGGCCGGTGATCCCACCGTCGTCGGTCGGGACTAACCGCGAGCCGGTGTCCTCGGCCAGCGCCGCGGCGAACTGGTTCCAGGCGTCCCAGGAGGTGAGGTCGGCGTCGGTCAGGACGCGCAGCTCGGCGGCGGGGATCGCCCGGTCATAGGCGTCACCGGCCGGGGCGACAGCGTCGAGGGGCTCGGGCCAGAGCAGGCGGAGGTCGAGGCGCTCGTCGGCGGCGGCGCACCAGGCGACCGCGACGTCAAGGCCGCCGTCGACGACCCGCTCGACCTGGATGTGGCTGGGCATGACCCAGGCGTCGACCCGCAGATCGGTGTTGACCGAGGCGACCAGCTGCTCGGGTAGCCAACTGACATAGCCGAGCCGCAGCGGTCCCTGGATGCCGGCGATCCGGCGCCTGGCGGCATCGGCGCGGGCGAGGATGTCGCGTGCTTCCGGCAACAGCTGGCGCCCGGCCGCAGTCAACCCGACGTGACGGCGATCCCGCACGAAGAGCTGCGCCCCGAGGTCGGCCTCGAGCGCTTTGATCTGCTGCGAGAGCGAAGGGCCGGCGATGTGGATGCGGTCGGCCGCGCGACCAAAGTGAAGCTCCTCGGCGACGGCGACGAAGTAGCGCAGCTGACGAAGCTCCATCGAACTCAGCCTATCCCCGCGCTCTTAGCCTGCGCCTATCAGCGTGACGCGATCGGTCGTGGAGATCGGTACCGCGATCGGGAACGATCGATCGATGGAACCTGAGATCCCACCGTCAAGGAGACAGACATGAGCACCACCCAGGACAGGGTCGAGATGAACCTCGAGAACGACATCCTTCCCGTGTCCGACATCGACCGGGCCAAGCAGTTCTACGAACGCCTGGATTGGCGGCTCGATGACGACGCCGCCCCAATGGAGGGCCTTCGCATCGTCCAGTTCACGCCGCCCGGCTCCGGGTGCTCGATCACCTTCGGCATGGGACTGATCACGGCCGCGCCCGGTTCGGCCCAGGCGGTGCTGGTCGTCTCCGACATCGTGGCGGCCCACGACGAGCTCCGCGACCGCGGCATCGAGGTGAGCGACGTGTGGCACGGCCCGCCCTTCCCGGTCGAGGCGCGGGTGCCCGGTGTCGACCCCGAGCGCACCAGCTACGGGTCGTTCTGCACCTTCGACGATCCCGACGGCAACACGTGGATCGTCCAGGAGATCACGACGCGGCTCCCCGGCCGGGTCTGAGGCGCCAGGGGCGCCGACGGCTTCGTCTGGCTCGGCGAGATCGTCGCCCTACGGCGCGGACGGCCTGGTCTCGGCCCAATCGAGGTAGAGCTCGCGCTCGGCGAAGAGCCAGCCGCCGCCGACCTTGACGAAGGTGTCGAGATAGCGGAGCCAGGCGACCATCAGCATCCGGGTGCCGTCCTCGGTGTAGAGGTGGTGGGCGATGCAGTAGCTCTCGCCGGTCGCCCGCTCGCCGTCCAACTCGATCGTGCTCTGGCCATTGAAGTGCATCGTCGCCTGATAGCGGTTGAGGTCGGCGAACACCGGCGTCAGCGCCTCCCGGCCGTCCAGCTCCTGCGTCGGCTCGGTGCCGGGGCCGCTCATGTAGACGACGAAATGGGTGTCCTCGGTGAAGAGCGCCTTCTGGCCCTCGGCGTCGCGACGGTCGGCGCAGTGCGCGTAGGCGTCGACGAGCTCCCGGATCGCCAGGCGGTCCGCCTGCTCACCGGGGGTGATCTCGGTGTGGGTCATTGGTCGCTCCTCTCGATCGGCCTGGCTCAGGCGAGGCCTATCAGGTTCTGGCCCGCCAGCGGGGAGCCGAACTGCTGCATCCGCCCGCCGTCGGCGAGCCCGCCGAGGTCGATGACGAAGAATCCGGCGCCCTCGAGCAGGGCGCGCACCGCCGACTTGGCCGCGTCCTCGTCCCCGGACACGAAGATCACCCGACTGCCACCAACTCCCGCACGAGCGAGGCCAACGACTCCGGCTCTCTGCTGTTGGCGATCGTGACCCGCCGGCCGGCACGCTTCGCGATCCGCGCCATCGCCTGGCCGATCCGGCCCGCACCGATGATCCCGACGCTTTTGTCGCCTGCCGGGCTCATTCCGCGAGCAGCCTCTAGTTCAGCACGATCTCGACGATCTGGGGCACCGTCTCGGCGCGCGCCCAGTCGCGCTGCAGCTCACAGGCGAGCGAGACCCAGCTGATCGGCCGGCCGCCGGCCTGGACGACCCGCTCGAGGCCGGCGCGATGGGCCTCCACCGAGGTGCCGCCGATCGCATCGACCACCGGGTAGACCTCGTAGCCCTCGCGCAGCGCGTCGAGGGACGGGAACGCCATGCAGACCTCCGTCCACAGCGCGCACATGATCAGCTTGCGCCGCCCGGTCGCGCGCACCGCGTCGAGAAACTCGACGTCCTCCCAGGAGTTGATCGCCGTGCGGTCGATCGGCGGGAACTCGGCGAGCTCCTCGGCGAGCCCGGGCAGGGTCGGCCCCTGCCCGTTGGCGACGTTGACCGTGGAGTGGACGATCGGGACGCCGAAGAGCTTCGCCACCTTCACCGTCGAGACGATGTTCTTCAGCAGCAGGTCGTGGTCCATCGAGCGGACCGCCGCGATCTGGCTCGGCTGGTAGTCGATCACCGCCAACGCCGAGTTCTGCGGCGTGATCAGGTGGTCGGCGGACTGGTCGCGGATCGGCGTGCTCGTCGTCATTACTGCGCCTCCTGTAGGACGGCCGCCGCCGCCTGCTTCTCGGCCTCGGCGACGCCGACCCCCTCGGTCACCTTCGGTGCCTCGCGGAAGTACCAGAAGATGGTTTCCTGGGCCGCCGGGGCGGCCGCCGAGGCCCAGTCGCGGAACATCTCGGTGGTCACCGCGAGCGCGCTCGTCGGCACCGCGCCCGCATGGGCGAGCCTCTCGATTGCGGTGCGGTGCGCGACCTGGGAGCGACCACCGACGGCGTCGGTCACATAGAGGACCTCGTAGCCGTCCTTCAGCGCCTGAACCGTGGCGAAGGTCTGACAGATCTCGGTGTGGAGACCGGCGATGATCAGCCGTTTGCGCCCCGTCGCCGCGACCGCCGCGCGGAAGGCATCGTCCTCGAAGGCGTTCATCGAGGTCCGGTCGATCGGGTCGATGCCCTCGAGCTCGGCGAGGATCGAGGGGCGCGTCGGGCCGTTGAAGCCGAGCCCGACGCCGACGGTCGAGAGCACGATCGGCATCTCGAATCCCTTCGCGGTCTTCGCCAGCAACCTCACGTTCAGCTCGACCAGATCGGCGGGGGTCTCCGAGCGGATGACCTCGAACATCTCCTGCTGAAAATCGATCAGCACGAGCGCGCAGTCTTCGTGGGTCCAGACTCCTAACTCACTGTTCATCGTTCATCTCCTTCTTGTGACTGGTTTTCAGGCGGAGGCGGAGCCGAGCTCGACCGGCGCTTTGCTGTCGGAGCCACGGATCAGCAGCAACGTCGCGATCAACCCGACGACCGCGAAGGCGGCGCCGACGAGGAACGCCGACTGGAAGCCTTCGGTCAGCACGACCGGGTCGTGGGAGCCGTCGATGATCCCGTTGGCGACCGCGGCGAGGATCGCCAGCCCGAGCGCCCCTCCCACCTGCTCGGAGGTGTTGATCAGGCCGCTCGCCAGACCTTGTTCGCGGTCCTCGATCCCGGCGACGGCGGCGATCGTCACCGGCACGAAGGCGAACCCGAGCCCGACCGCGGCGAGCAGCGAGGGACCGAGGATGTCGTCGACGAAGCTGCCGTGGGCGGAGATCCGGGAGAACCAGATCAGCCCGGCGGCGATCAGCGCCATGCCGATCGCGAGGATCGGCTTGAAGCCGACTTTCGTCACCAGCTGCGAGGCGATCCCCGCCGAGACGATGATCGAGACCGCCAGCGGCAGGTAAGAGAGGCCGGCGTGGATCGGGCTGTAGCCGAGCACCTGTTGCATGTAGAGGGAGATCAGGAAGAACATCGAGAGCAGCGCGGCGCCGGTCAGGATGCCGACGACGTTGGCGCCGGTGACGGTGCTGGAGCGGAAGATCGAAAAAGGGACCAGCGGCGCGCGCGAGCGTCGCTCGATCACGACGAAGGCAGCCAGAGCCAGTGCCGAGCCGGCCAGGGTGGCGATCGTCTGGAGGGAGCCCCAGCCCACCGTTTCGGCGTCGAGCAGGGCGAAGACAAGGGCGGAGATGCCCAGGGTGATCGTCAGCGCTCCGGCGATGTCGAAATGGCGCTCCCCCTCTTCGTCGCGGGTTTCGGCGATCAGGATCGGCGCGATCGCGATCGCCGCGATCCCGATCGGGACGTTCACCCAGAGCACCCATTCCCAGCCGAGACTTTCGGTGAGGATGCCGCCGAGCAGCACGCCGGCGGCGGCCCCCGACCCGGCCACGCCACCCCAGATCCCGAGAGCTTTGTTCCGCTCGGCGCCGTCTTTGAAGGTCGTGGTGACGATCGAGAGGGCGGCCGGCGAGAGGATCGCCGCGCCGAGCCCCTGGACCGCGCGGGCGGCGATCAGCTGCCCCGAGGTGGTGGCGAGCCCCCCCGCGAGCGAGGCCAGTGAGAAGAGGGCCAGACCGAACAGCAGGACGCGGCGGCGGCCGAGCAGGTCGGCCAGGCGACCGCCGAGCAGGAGGAAGCCGCCGAAGGTGAGGACGTAGGCGTTGACGACCCACGGCAGGCTCGACTCGCTGAAGTCGAGGGCTTCGCCGATCGTCGGCAACGCCACGTTGACGATCGCCGAGTCGAGGACGACCATGAACTGGGCGACGCAGAGCAGGATCAGGGCGATCCAGCGTCTGTCGGGGGCGGCGGTCACGGGTGGACCTGTGAGCCGTAGCCGAGGTCGAGCCGGATCGACTGCATGACGTGGAAGGTCGTGCTCGCGGTGAAGACGTCGGCCGACGCCAGCACGCCGGTGTACTTCTCGATCACCGGGGTCGCGGCGGTGGCGGCTACCGCGTCGAGGTATCCCCGCACCGCCGCCCAGGTGTTCTCGCCGTATCTGACGAAGTAGGGCGTCGGGTCGACGGTGTCGAGGGCGTGCCGCGAGGCGGCTTCGATGTCAGCCATGTAGCGCTGATGGAGGGCGATGTCCTCGCGGTCGCCGAGCCGCCCCATGTGGCCGCCGATGAAGTGCTTCCAGGGATAGGTGAGCGCCGTGACCGGGGCGGCGATGTAGCCCTGCACGTCCTCGGTCAGGTTGCTCTGGTAGACCGGCACCCAGCCCGGGTTGACGATGTCGACCAGCATCAGGGTGTCATGGTCGGGCAGGTGGATGAAGATGTTGTCCGGCGAGTGGTTGGTGCCGTGCCAGGCCAGCTCGATCCGCTCGCCGCCGATCTCCAGGGTGAGGTTGTCGGCGAAGGTCAGCTCGGGTGCGGGCCGGGCAGGGTCCGCATCGCGCAGCAGCAGGTCGCGGGTCTCCACGTGGCCGATCAGGGCGACGTCGCCGGCGGCGGTGAAGAGTGAGGCGGCCCCGGCGTGGTCGGCGTGGTGGTGCGAGTAGATCAGGTGCGTGACCCTGTTGCTGACCCCGTTCGCGGCGGCGATCTCGTCGACCGCCCGCTGGATGTTGTGGCCGATCGTCGGCGGCGCGTCGAGCAGGACGACCCCGTCGGTGGTGGTCAGGAAGGCCGACTGATAGGTGCCGTCGGTGACGTAGTAGAGGTTGGCCTCGACCCGACCGACGTAGTAGCCCTGCTCGTTCAGGGCCGGGCCGATCGCCGCCTCCGGGACCGGTGCGTAGTCGGGCAGATCATCCATGCCGCGAGCCTCGCCGCCGCGCCCGGCGCTCGCATCCCCGGTTTCCTTAGTCGTGACTCGGGCGCTCCCCTGAGTCATGCTGTCGATCGAGATGAGCGCAACGTCAGCGGCCGTCCCCGCGTCGGCACGCCCTCTGTTCGGCCGCAAACGCGAGCGCGAGGTGCTCGACCGGATGCTCGGCGGCGCACGCGGCGGACGCGGTGCCGTCCTCATCGTGAACGGCGAAGCGGGAGTCGGGAAGACCGCCCTGCTCGACCACGCGTCCGCCGAGGCCGGCGACTTCGAGATCGTCCGCATCGCCGGCGTCGAGGGAGAGATGGGCCTCCCCTTCGCGGCGGTCCAGCAGCTGTGTTCCCCGTTCCTCGCCTTGACCGAGCGCCTGCCGCGGCCGCAACGCGATGCGCTCGGCGTCGCCTTCGGACTCGCCGACGGCCCGGTTCCGGACGGGTTCCTGGTCGGGCTCGCCGCCCTCGGCCTGCTTTCCGAGGCGGCCGCGCAGCGGCCGCTGCTGGCGATCGTCGACGACGCCCAATGGCTCGACGACGCGTCGGCGCGGGCGCTCGCCTTCGTCGCCCGGCGCCTCGCGGCGGAGAAGATCGCGTTGATCTTCGCCGCACGCACGCCCGACGAGCTGCTGGCGGGATTGCCGACCCTCCAGGTCGGCCCGTTGGGGCGGATCGACTCGCGGGCGCTGCTGGAATCCGTCCTGCCGGCGCGCCTCGACGAGCACGTCCTCGATCGGATCGTCCTCGAGACCCGCGGAAACCCGCTCGCGCTGCTCGAGCTGCCGCGCGGGTTGACGCCGGCCCAGCTCGCCGGTGGCTTCGGGCTGCCGGTCGCCATGCCCTTGCCCGCCAGCATCGAGGAGAGCTTCACCCGGCGCCTGGCGGGCCTGCCCTACGATGCGCGGCGCTTCCTGCTGATCGCCGCGGCCGACTCGGTCGGCGACCCGGCGCTCGTCTGGCGGGCGGCTCACGAGCTGGGGCTCGCGGGCTCAGCCGCGGAGACGCTCGAAGGACAGGGGCTCCTGGAGGTGGGCGTCCGGGTCGTCTTCCGCCATCCGCTGGTCCGCTCGGCCGTCTACCGGGCCGCCGGGCCGAAAGAGCGCCGCGCCGCCCATCGTGCCCTGGCGCAGGCCACCGATCCCGGGATCGACCCGGACCGCCGCGCCTGGCACCGGGGGCAGGCGGCGGCCATGCCCGACGAGGAGGTCGCCGAGGACCTCGAGCGCTCGGCCGGACGGGCCCAGGCGCGCGGCGGGTTCGCGGCCGGTGCCGCCTTTCTCGAGCGCGCCGCCGACCTGACGCCGGCGGCCGACCGGCGGGCGCGGCGCCTCCTCACGGCCGCCGGCGCGAGGCGGGACGCCGGCGACCTGGAGGGTGCGCTGGGGCTCTTGGCAAGCGTCGAGGCCGACGCGCTCGCCGACCTCGGACGCGCCCGCATGACCCTCCTGGAGGCGCGGATCGCGCTGGAGCAACGGCGCGGCGCCGATGCCGGCCGGCTCTTCCTCGGCGCGGCGGGCGAGCTCGGATCGGTCGACCCCGACCTCTCCCGGGAGACCTACCTCGAGGCCCTCGGCGGGGCACTCACCAGCGACGTGCAGGTCGTCGGCGGCGCGCCGGCCGTCGCCGCCGCCGCCCGATCGGCACCACCAGGGACCGGTCCGGCCCGGCCGGTCGACGCTCTGCTCGACGCCTTCGTGGTGCGGCTGACCGACGGGTTCGGCGCCGCCGCACCACTCTACGAGCGGGCCCTCGAGCTCCTGCTGACGATGGACCTCGCCGACGAGGACGTCGGTCGCCGGCTCTCGGTGTCCGGCAGCCGGGACGGCAACGTCGTCGCGCTCGAGATCTGGGACGACGAGGCCCTGCATCGCCTGGCCGCCCGGCAGGTGCAGGTCGCCCGCGAGGCCGGCGCGCTCGTGCACCTGCAGTTCGCGCTCAGCTTCCTCGCCAGGAGCCACATGCTCGCCGGCGACCTGGCGGCGGCCACCGCAGTCATCGACGAAACCCATCTGATCGCCGAGGCGACCGGGAATCCGCCGCTCGTGAACGCGCCGATGATCCTCGCCGCCTGGCGAGGCCAAGAGCCGCAGGCCTCCGAGCTGATCGCCGCGAGCTCGGCGGAGGCGATCCGGCGGCGATGGACCTCCAACGGCTACGCGAGATCCGTCCTCGACAACGGCCTCGGGCGATACGGGGATGCGCGGGACGCGGCCTGGGAGGCGATGCGACCCGATCCGATCGGATACGGGACCTTCCTGATCCCGGAGTTGGCCGAAGCCGCATCGAGAGCGGCCGACCGCGATCTGCTCGACCACGCCGTGGGGTGGCTCTCCGAACGGACCAGCGTGATCGACTCCAAGTGGGCGAGCGGCATCGAGGCGCGCGTGCGGGCGCTGGCGAGCGAGGACGAGGTCGCCGAGGATCTGTACCGCCGCTCGATCGAGCATCTCTCCGGCACCCGCCTCCGACTCGAGCTCGCCCGGAGTCGCCTTCTGTACGGCGAATGGCTGCGTCGTGAGCGCCGTCGCGTCGATGCCCGGGAGCAACTGCGCACCGCGCTCGAGGAGTTCGCGGGCATGGGGGCCGAGGCGTTCGCTCGCCGAACCGAGCGCGAGCTGCTGGCGACGGGCGGGAGGGCACGCAAGCGAACGCCGGAGACCGTCGACCAGCTCACCCCGCAGGAGGCCCAGATCGCCCGCCTTGCGGCGGACGGGCAGACGAACCGGGAGATCGCGGCCCAGCTCTTCATCAGTCCGAGCACGGTCGAATACCACCTGCGGAAGGTGTTCCGGAAGCTCGGGGTGAAGTCGCGGACCCGACTCGCGGCCCGACTGCGGGGCCAAGGTGGACCGAGTATTGGCTCGCGCAGCTGACCGAGGCAGCCGGGAGAGGGGATCGGAACGACCCGTGGTGGCGGTCCCGGTCAGCGACGAGCCGCTACCGAAGGAGCTCTCCTCCCGGCGGTTCCGGCGGAGCGTGATCATCGCGCTGGCCGCGGCCGTGGCGATCGCCGCGGCGATCGCCTTGCTGCCCGGCCTGACGGCGATCCGCAAGAGCTTCGCCGGTGCCGAGCCCGGCTGGATCGCGCTGGCCGTCCTCGCCGAGCTGTGTTCATGCCTCTCCTACGTGCTGGTCTTCCGCACCGTCTTCTGTCGGCGGATGAGCTGGCGCGCGGGCACCGAGCTCGGGTTGGCCGAGCAGGCCGCGAACTCGCTGCTGTCGGTCGGTGGTGCGGGCGGCCTGGCCCTGGGCGCATGGGTCCTCAGACGTCGTGACGTGCCTGCCGACCAGATCGGTCGCCTGACGATCTCCTTCTTCCTGATCACCAGCGCCGCGAACGTGGGGTTCCTCGTGCTCTGCGGCGTGGCACTCGCGGCCGGGGTCGCCTCCGGCCCCCACGACTCGCTCCTGCTCGGCGGGGTCCCCGCACTCGTGGGGATCGTCGGCATCCTCCTCACCCTGGCGATCGGATCCTTTGCCCGCAGGCTCGGCAGGAGCACCGACCATCCACGCCTCGAGGCCACGCTGATCGCGGTCGAGGACGGGGTCTCGGGCGCGATCAGAGAGCTGCGCTCGCCGGCCGCGCTGGCCGGCTCGGCGGGCTACATGCTCTTCGACATCGCGGTGTTGGCGATCTGCTTCCGCGCCTTCGGCCTGCCGCTGCCGCCGCTCGTCGCCCTGATGCTCGCCTACATCATCGGCCAGCTCGGCGGCCTGGTGCCTTTGCCGGGAGGGGCAGGCGGGCTCGACCTCGGCCTGATCGGGGCGCTCGCCCTCTACGGCTCCACGGTCGCCGACGCGACCGTCGCGGTCCTCGCCTATCGGGCGCTCTACCTCGTCGTGCCGGCCGGTATCGGCCTGCCTGCCCTTGCCTCGTTGCGGCGCCGACTGGCCCGCCCCGGGAGCCAGCTGATGTTCTGTGCCCCGGGCGAGATCCCCGAGCCACCCACCAAAATCACAAACCCGGAGGTTCCAGATGTCCGAGCCCGTTGACCCCAACCACCTGCTTCTGATCGGGGCCGGACCGGGAGTCGGCGCCGCCGTGGTCCGGCGCTTCGGCCGCGAGGGCTTGCGCAGCACGCTCATCTCCCGCAGCGGGTCGGCCGAGCTCGCCTCCGAACTGCGTGACGGCGGCCTCGAGATCGAGGCGATCGCCGCGGACATCGAGGATCTGGACGACTACCGCAAGACGCTCGAGCGGATCTTCAGCACCTCGGGCGCCCCTGGCGTCGTCGTCGACAACGCCGCCCTGCCGGACCCGGGTCAGATCCTCGACACGACCGTCGAGCGACTGCGGATCGCCCACGACGTCGATGTCCTCGGCGCCGTCGTCGCGGCACAGGTCGCCGCGCCCGTCCTGCGGGCAGCCGGCGGCGGCACCATGCTCGCCACCAGCGGCGGCTTCGCCGACAATCCGGTGTCGGCGCTGGCGACCCTCTCGATCGGCAAGGCCGCGCTGCGCTCGGCGCAGACGCTGATCGCCGCCGGCGTCGCCGAGGACGGCATCCCCGCCGCAACCGTCACGATCGTCGGTGCCGTCGAACCGGGGACCGCCTTCGATCCGGACACCATCGCCGAGCTCTTCTGGACCGCCCACACCGACCAGAAGGACGCCTGGCAGACCGAGTACCGGTTCACGGGTTAGGTTAGGCGGGATGTCCTCGGAAGCCGCCCCCGCGGCCTCAGGCCGAGCTTCGTCCATCGCCAGCCCCGATGCGGTGCTGGCGCTGATCGCGGTGGCGCAGTTCATGGTCGTCCTCGATGCGACGATCGTCAACGTCGCGCTGCCGACGATCAAAGTCGACGTCGGTTTCTCCGAGCAGAGCCTCTCCTGGGTGCTGAACGCCTACACGCTGATCTTCGGCGGCTTCCTGCTGCTGGGCGGGCGGGCGGCGGACCGGCTCGGGCGGCGGCGGTTGTTCGTCGCCGGGATCGTCGTCTTCGCCGGCGCCTCGCTGATCTGTGGGCTCTCGCAGTCGGAGGGGATGCTGTTGGCCGCCCGTGGGCTCCAGGGTCTCGGCGGCGCGATGGTGTCACCGGCGGCCCTCTCGATCATCCTCACCACCTTTGCCGAGGGGACGGAGCGCAACCGGGCGCTGGCGGTGTGGGGAGCGATCGCCGGCGCCGGCGGTGCGATCGGACTGCTGCTGGGCGGCGTCATCGTCGAAGTGCTCAGCTGGCGCTGGGTCTTCTTCGTCAACGTGCCGATCGGTGCGGCCGTCCTCTTCCTCACTCCCAAAATCGTCCCCGAAAGCCGCTCCGAGTCGGCGCGCGAGGGCGGCTATGACCTGGGCGGCGCGGCGACGATCACGCTGGGGATGATCGCCCTGGTCTTCACCCTGATCAAAGCCGACAGCTGGGGCTGGACCTCGGGCCGGACCTTGGCCGGGTTCGCGATCAGCGTGGTTTTGCTGGTGGCCTTCATCCTGATCGAGCAGCGCCACCGGGACCCGCTGGTGCCGCTGCGGATCTTCAGGAACCGCAGCCTCGCCGCCGCCGATGCGACGCTGCTGATGACGGCGGCCGCGCTGTTCGGGGTCTTCTTCTTCTGCACGCTGTACCTGCAGCAGGTGCTCGGCTACAGCGCGCTGAGGACCGGGGTCTCCTACCTGCCGCTGAGCTTGAGCCTGATCGCCGCCTCGGCCCTCGCCTCGCGGCTGGTCGACCGCTTCACGCCGAAGCCGGTCCTCAGCACCGGCCTGCTGATCGCGACGGCCGGCTTCGTCCTGCTCACCCGGGTCAGCGGCCACAGCGATTACTGGAGCCACATCCTGCCGGCGATGATCGTGCTCGGGACGGGTCTGGGGCTTTCGTTCGTGCCGGTCACGATCGCCGCCACCAGCGGCGTCGCGCCCGGCGACTCCGGGCTCGCCTCGGGGCTGCTCAACACCACCCAGCAGGTCGGCGGCTCACTCGGCCTGGCGATCCTCTCCTCGGTCTCGACCAGCCGCGCCAACCACGCCCTCGCCGACGGCACGGCGCTGCCACTCGCCCTCACCCACGGTTTCAAGGGTGCATTCGTGGTGGCCGCGGGACTCTGCCTCCTGGCCCTCGCCCTGGCGGTCACGCTGCTCCCGGGGCGCCCCCGCGAACCCACCGACGAAGCCGTCGAGAACGAGGCCCTCTCCTTCGCCCGCTGCCCCGGGGCGCCCTACTGCGGCGCCCTCACCAACGTTGTCGCCTTCGGCCGGCGCCTGCGGGGCGCCCTCGCTCGCTGAGCGGCCGTCGACATCGAGGGTCCTCGACTCTGCCGCGGGCCTCCGGGTGGCCGATGGCCTTCTGGCAGGTTCGAGTCCTGGCTGCCCCGTCTCGCGATCCCAACCGTGGACCCGAATCTTCGGCCTAAGGCTGAGGCAGTCAGACGATGCCCGCAGTTCCACCCGCGTTACCGCGGCGCAGACCTACTTCAGCTCTTCAAGGAACTCGTCTCTACTGATTCCTGCGTCAGCGAGGATGCCGTTGAGCGTCCCTCGCTTGACGTCCTTGGAATGGACGGGAACAGTGACCACATTGGGGCTGCTGGGATGGGTGAAGTGGTGGTGACTTCCCTTCGAGCGAGCGAGCTTCCAACCCTTCCGCTCGAGGACCCGGATCAGTTGGCGCGGCCGGACGGCCGGCAGCCGCGAACTCACGCCGCGACGGTGATCCGCTCGATCAGTGCTGGCTCCGGAAGTGGACGCCCCTCGTCTGCGAGAATCTCGAGGTAGCCCTCGATCGCATCCCGGGCCATTGCGAGCGCCTCCTCACGGGTCTCCCCCTGCGTGTGGCAGCCGGGCAGAGCCGGGACGGACACGCTGAAGCCGCCCTCTGCTTCGGGCTGGAGAACAACCTCGAACTCGTGCGATTTCGCCGCCATTGAAGACAGAGGATAGCCGCCACCGCCTGGGCTGGAACCGAGCGGCGCCCATATTGCCCGCCATTGCGTCGATGGCTACTCCGCTGCGGCGAGGATGTCTTCGACGCCCTGCTACTAGATCTCCGACGACTGGCGGCCGCCGAAAAAGCGTTCGCAAGCATCTCGGCCGGGCAGGCCGTTCGCCGTTCGCCGGATCTCGGCCGGGTCCGGCCAATACACGTTCCGGGCTCGCCACGCGAGGCAGGCACGAGCAGCAGAGATCGGCCTCCAACACCTCTTGCGAACGCCGAGCGAGCGAGGAGTTAGGCCAGCGATCGCTTTGACCCCGCGACCCCTCTTCGAATCACCCAGATCGAATGATGTGAGACTGGGTGGGTCGGCCTTAGCTTCTGGGGGCAGTCATCTATCCGCAGACCGAAAGGACCCTCCACTTGCCGCTCGCAGATGTCAGCTTCGGCGACCTGCTTCTGACCGTCTTCGAGATCTTCCTGTTCGTGATCTGGTTCTGGATCCTTTTCACGATCATCGGCGATCTCTTCCGCGACCACGAGATGTCGGGCTGGGGGAAGGCTTTCTGGATCATCTTCCTCGTCTTCATCCCCTACATCTCGATGATCGTCTACCTGATCGCACGCGGCTCGGGGATGCGCGAACGCACCCTGCAGGCCCAGTCCGAAGCGAAACACCATTTCGACTCCTACGTCCAGGAACAGGCCCACGCCAGTCCTGCCGACGAACTCCACAAACTGAACGACCTGAAGGAAAAGGGTGCGCTCAGTGCGGAGGAGTTCGACCAGGCAAAGGCGAAACTGCTCGCCTAGGTTTCTGCCGGCTTACCGACGAACGGTGCTCGACTCGGGCCCACCCGGGTCGAGCAACCCCACCGCCCGCGCCTGTTCGACCGCTTCGCGCCTCGAGCTGACGCCGAGCTTGCGATAGACCGACTGCGCCTGAGTCTTCACCGTGTTCGGGGAGACGAAGACCTGGCCGGCGATCTGCGGAAACGAGAGGTGCGTCGGCAGGTACTGGAGGATGTGCATCTCCGCCGGGGTGAGATCACGGATCGCCGCTGCCGAGACAACCTCGATCGACTGCGCCGTCTCGGCGATCCATTCGCCGAGGACGGTCGCGTCGGGGGTCGACTTCAGGATCCGAGACGCGTCATCGAGCATGAGTGTCGCGCCGGGAACATCCCCCAGACGTACCGATGCCCGAGCAAGCGTGACCCAGGTCTCCGCCTCGTACCAGGGCGCGAAGTCTTCGAGCTGTTCGAGCAGCGCCCTGCCTTGTCGCAGGTCGGCCGCGGCGGCATCGAGCCGGCCGGTGTGGGATCGCACCACCGCGGACACCGACAGCGCCAAGGCCATGATCGGATACTCGTCGATCCCGGACCGATCGAGCTGGGCGCGGGCCTGCGAGGCGAGCATCTCCGCCAGGGTCCAGTCGTCGGCCTCGATCGCCAGCAGGGCGAGCTGAGAGAGGCACAGGACCTGGACGTTCGGCGCGCCGACCGCGCCCCGGCGCGCCCCGTCGACCAGTTTCTCGTGCGCCTCGGCCCGCTGCCCCTGCAGGTGCAATCCGACCCCCTCGACCAGCCGGCACATCGACATCCACGGACTGTCGGCGGGGAGCATCTCGGCGGCGAGCGCGGTGCGATCGGCGATCACCCCCACCCCGCCCCGAGCCAACGCCGCCTCGATCAGTCCCAGGCCAGCGGTGAGCACCGTCCTTTTGTCGGACGCCGGTTCCTTCTCGATCAGACCGGCGGCGACGGCAGCCCAGTATTCGGTCTTTTCCCCCGCCCCCTGGGTGATCTGCGCATAGGACGCGGTCAGGCTCAGGGCGGCATCGGTGGCGACGGCCTGCTCACCGATCCGGTCGAGCCAGCCCAGAACCGTGGCATTGCGACCACGGGTGGTGAACTCAGGGATGCCGATCCAGAGCAGCTCGCCGGCTCGGTCGAGCGCCCCGGCGTCGACCGCGTGCCTGATCGCCCGGTCCCAGTCACCGTGCCCGGCCCACCATTCCGAAGCCCGACGGTCCAGGCCCGCTTCCTGCTCGGGCTCGGATCGCCGCAGCTCCGCCCGCAGCATCTCGCGGAAGAGTGGATGGAGGCGAAACCACTCGTCGCGCCGGTCGAGCGGGGTGATGAGCATGTTCGTGCGTGAGAGCTCACGGAGCTGGGTCGCCGAGCCGCGCCGCTCGAGGACGCTGTCGCAGAGATCGCCGCTGAGCCGGTCGAGGACGGAGGCGCGCCGCAGGAACTCGAGTTGTCGTCGACTGGCCGACTCGAGGAACTCTTCCCTGATGTAGTCGACCACGAACCTGTCGTC
The DNA here is from genome assembly GCA_963795675.1 of uncultured Solirubrobacterales bacterium. Lineage (GTDB taxonomy): Bacteria > Actinomycetota > Thermoleophilia > Solirubrobacterales > 70-9 > VAYN01. The sequence continues at coordinate 42,410 of CAWCJB010000013.1, read as the reverse complement.
GCCGGCGAAACGGGCGATCGCCTCGTCCAGATCCTCCTCGTCGCGCAGCGCCAGACCGGCCAGGTGAAGGGCGGCGGGCCACCCCTCGGTGCGCCGGACCAGCGTCTCGAGTTGCTCCGGTTCGAGGTGCAGGCCGAGCGCCTCCAGGGACTCCTGGCACTCGCTCCTGGTCATGATCAGATCTGCCGCTCCCAGCTCGTTGACGGCGCCCTGGACCCGCAGTCGGCCGATCGCCAGCTCCGGCTCGGTCCGGCTCGCGAGCACCAACTGGGAACCCGGCGGGACATGAGCAACGAGGGCCCGCACCACCTCGAGCGCCGCCGCACTCCTGATCCGCTCGAAATCCTCGAGCACCAGGACGAAGGGCACCCGGCGCCGCTCCAGCGAAGTCCCGAGGCGGGGCAGCACGACCTTCTTGATGTTCGGGTCGGGGTTGGCGAGCGCGGTCTCGACCTCGCGCGCGACCGGCTCGATCGGGTCGAGGGCGGCCAGCATCGAGGCGATGAGCATCGCCGGATCGTTGTGCTCGTCGCCGAGGATCAGGGTCGGGTAAGGCCGCGGGTCCCGCTCCGACCACTGCCCGATCAACACCGACTTGCCGTAGCCCGAAGGGGCATTGACCAAGACCAGGGGAAGTGAGGATTCCTCCAGCCTGGAGAGCAGGCGCGGGCGCTCGATCAGCACCGAACCGGGGTCCGATGATCGAGGTGACGACATCTCGGACACCCACCTAGTAAACAGGGGTGAGGGCCTCTGGGTAGAAAAACTTTCCTAATGCCGCCCGGCACCGATCGCGACCAGATCCTCCGGGTGGATCCAGGTGTCGACGAGATCGTGGCCGTCGGCGGCCTCGATCGCGGCTCGCAACGGCACGGCCCAGCGGTGCTCGAGCAAGGCGACCGCTGCCGCCGTCCCGGCGGGGATCTGGTCGGCGAGGAACCAGGCGTCGCGCGGACCGAGCAGCGAGCCGTTCTGGGCCGCCGCCTCCGCCGCCACCTGCGCTCCTTCGGCGACACTCGCGTCGCCTGCGACGCCGACCCCGATCAGGGCCCTCACCAGGGCGCCGTACTCGGCTGTCTCCGCGGCGGAGAGGTCGCTCATCACCAGCTCGATGACCTCGTCGTCCTCGCCCTTGGCGACGAAGAGGAGGTCGGTCAGGCGGACCGCGTCCTGCTCGCGGAGACGTCGCAGCTCGTCGAGGATCCTGCCCTCGAAGTTGCCGTCTTCGAAGGCGATGATCACGAGCTGCACGGGTCCCAGGTCGGTCGACCGGTCGGCCATCGCCTAGATCCCCTCGGTCAGGCGGGCGTGCTCGGAGTCGTATTGCTCCTGCGTCAGCACACCGTCGTCGAATAAAGATTTGAGTTTCGTCAGCGCGTCGATCCGATTCGCCTCCGACGCGGCATCCTCGACAGGCTCGGACCGGGAGCCGAGCTCGTGGCGCTTGCCGAGCTCATAACCCGCTCCGCCGACCATCGCGGCTCTCGTCAGCGGCCTTCTCCTCAACAGGGGCATCAGCCCCTCCTTTGCCTCGAGTGACCGTTGATTCGGTCATCGCACACTGAACAGCAGTCAGACCGCGGCCGCATCGTGCGAACCGGGTGATCCTCCGGGGGGTCCGCCGCTCAGGTCAAGTACCCGATCAGGCCGCGGATCAGGAGCAGCACGCCGAGGACGGCGGTTACCTCGATCACGATCTTCCGGCCGCTGCGGGTCAACCAGGCACGGAAACGTTGCACCTCGACGACCGTCCCCTCCGGAGCGACGAAGAATCCGACCAGCGGGACGATGAGCAGGATCAGCAGCAGGACGTTGAAGCCGAGAATCACGAGGATCTCTCCCACCGTCCCGTAGCCGAGCTGTTGGAGGTCGTGGAGCGCCGCGAGGTAGGAGATGCCCGGCAGGGTCAGCACAGCACCGAGTGCGAAGGTGATCCGCGCCGATCCCCGACCGAGGAGCTGCTCGACTTTCGAGGGTCCCTTTTCCGCCGGCTCCTCTCCCCCTTCCTTCGCCAGCCGTTTCTGCCGCCGTCGCTCTTTCACCCGCTGGTCGTGCCCGCCATGAAGGACGTAGGCGACCAGCAGCAGGATCGCACCGAAGGTGATGTCGATCGACGGGCTGACCGCGCTGCGAGCCGTTTCCGTCGCGCTCGAGTCGTGGACGACGAAGACGATCACGAAGCCGATCGTCAGGCTGGTGAGGAGGGCGCCGGCGAGGTAGCCGAGCAGGAGGCGCTTCGGGCTCGGCAGGAACAGCATCAGCGTCACCGCCGCGAGCAGGGTCGGGTTCACGGCGGCGACGATCCCGAGTAGGAGGATGTCGCCCATCTGAGGTCAGGGGCGCGGCGGGGCCGGACGCGAGCCCGGGTCCTCGGCGGGCAATCTAGACCCCGCTCTCGACCTTGAGGGTCCCGGCCTGCTCGGCGTCCTTGAGCACCTGGTAATCGGCCTCGTTCTGGTCGGCGTAGGCCTCGGAGAACGCGGCGACGGCGCGGTCGAACTTGTCGCCGTGGCCGAGGTAGGCGGCGATCGCCCGGGCGTCGCCGGTGCGGGCGTGGGCACGGGCCAAGCTCCAGCCACAGAGCCCGGCGTAGGTGGCCATCGTCGGGGCGGTCATCGTCTCGATCTCCGCCGAGCCCTTGCCGTCCCAAAGCTGGCGCACGTAGAAGTCGCGCTTCTTGCCGTCGATCCCCTCGACCGTCAGCCAACCGAGCAGGACGTCGCTCGCCGCCTGCGTCAGTCGCTGGCCCGCGACGACCCGGTGGCCGTGATTGCGGAACCTGCTCGCCCCGGCGAAGGGCTCCAGAACCGACGGCCCGGCTTCCTTCATCTGCAGGAAGAGCGGGTCCTGCTCGTCGCGCCCGAACAGGAGGGCGATCCAGGCGCGGGTGCCGACGCTGCCGACGCCGACGACCTTGTGCGCCGCGTCGACGTAGCGGTAGCGCGCGGCGAGGACCCCGGCCTGATCGTCGAGCGACTCGCGGTAGGTGCGGAGCAGGCCTTCGATCAGCCCGCGGATCTCGGCCGGGTCACGGCCTTGGCGCTCGGCGAGCTTGTCGATCGGGACCAGCAGCGGTGGACGATCGGCGATGCGAATCCGGCCGTCGACGGTCTCGGTGAGTTTTTCCAGCGCCCGCAGGCTGCCCTTGTTGCGCGCCTTGTCGAGGTTCTTTTCGAGGCGCCGCCGCTCGGCCTTCTTCGCCTCCTGCTGCCACTGGGAGGCCGCCCCTTCGACATCGAGGCGGGCGTACCAGACGTCGAGCTCGCCCAGCTCGGCGAACTGCGCCATCGCGGTGCGGTAGGCGCTGACCGACGCGAGTACCCCGGCCTCACTCTCGGACGCCTTGAAACCACGATCGCGGGCGCCGATCGCGACGCTCGCGGCGAGGCGCTTGACGTCCCACTCGAACGGCCCCGGCAGGGTCTCGTCGAAGTCGTTGATGTCGAAGACGAGGCGACGATCCGGGGCCTGGAAGACGCCGAAGTTAGAAAGGTGGGCGTCGCCACAGAGCTGCACCCGCAGGCCCGAGTCGGGACTCGCGGCGAGGTCGGCGGCCATGATGCCCGCCGCCCCGCGGTAAAAGGTGAAGGGAGACGCCAACATTCGCCCGTAGCGGACCGGCACCAACTCGGGGACCCGGGTCTCATCCTGCGCGGCGAGGACCTCCAAGGGCCCGACGCGGTCGGGGCCGGGCTTCCAGTCGGCCTGGGAAGAGCGCGAGGCGAGCTTCCTCGCCCCCTTGCCGGCCTTGGCCGGGTTGCTGTCGCTGGTGGGCTCCTTCGCGGTCACGCTCGTCATCCAGATCAAACCGAACCTAAGGCCGCCCGCGCCGCATCACATCACCCGAAGCAGGTGATCCCAGATCTGCCCCCCGTCCTTATAGTCGGTTCGTGCCGAGGACCCGACATGGCTGAGTCCTCCCCACCCGCTGCGGCCGGCTCGGCCCCCGCGCCGAAAGCCTTTCTCGTGCTGCTCGTGCTGGCCGCAGCCGTGGGTGTCGTCGTCTCGCTCGCCGCCTGGGGCTTCCTCGAGCTGATCCACCAGATCCAGGTCGGCCTCTTCACCGACCTGCCGGAAGAACTCGGCTATCACCACGGAGCGCCTTCGTGGCTCTACGTCGTCATCCTCGGGCTCGCCGGCCTGCTGACCGCCGCGGCGATCGTCCGCCTGCCCGGCGACGGCGGCCACGTCCCCGCCGAGGGCCTGGCGATCGGCGGCGATCCGGTCCAGCCGATCCAACTGCCCGGGATCATCCTCGCGGCTTTCGCGACGATCGGCGGCGGACTCGTGCTCGGCCCGGAGGCGCCGCTGATCGCGCTCGGCGCCGGGCTCGGCGTCTTCGCGATCCGCTCGCTGCGTAAGGACACCCCGGCCGAGGCGCAGGCGGTGATGGCGGCGGCGGGCAGCATCGCGGCGATGGCGCTGCTCTTCAACTCGCCGATCATCGCCGCGGTGATCCTGCTCGAGGCGCTCGGCCTCGATCGCGAAAAGCTGCCGCTGGTCCTCCTTCCCGGCCTGCTCGCCGCCGGCATCGGCTCGCTGATCTCGATCGGGATGGGCTCGCTGACCGGTCTCAGCACCAGTGCCTACTCCCTCAGCACGCTCACCTTGCCGCCTCTCGACGAGCCGGCGCTCGCCGACTTCGCCTGGACCTTCGCGCTGGCGATCGGCGTCGCGGCGCTCACCTTCGGGGTCCTGCGGCTCGGCCTGCTGACCCACACCTTCGCCCGCCGCAGACCGTTTCTGGTGCTGCCCGCCGCGGCCGTCGTCGTCGCCTTGTTGGCGATCGCCTTCCACGAAGCGAGCGGCCGAGGCATCGAAGAGGTCCTCTTCTCCGGTCAGGACGCACTGCCGGGCCTGGCCACCGGCGCCGCCGGGTGGTCGATCTCGGCGTTGCTCCTGCTGCTCCTCTTCAAGGGCCTCGCCTGGGGCCTCTCGCTTGGCAGCTTCCGCGGCGGCCCGACCTTCCCGGCACTCTTCATCGGGGCCGCCGCCGGCGTCCTCGCCTCGCACCTGCCCGGCTTCGATCTGACCGGGGCGGTCGCGGTCGGGATGGGCGCCGGGGCGGTCTCGGTCCTGCGGTTGCCGCTGTCCTGCGTGGTCCTCGCCTCGCTGCTCGTCAGCAAGAGTGGCGCCGGAGCGAGCCCGCTGATCATCGTCGGCGTGGTCGTCGCCTACCTGGTCACGATCGGGCTCGACCGGGCCTTCGGCACCGCCGGCGAGGTGCGACCGGCGGCGCCCCGGCCGGCCTCAGCCGGCCAGTAGCTTCGCCTTCTGGGCGGCGAACTCGTCCTCGGTGAGGATCCCCTGCTCTTTCAGTTCGCCCAGCTCCTTGAGCTGATCGATCATCGACGGCGCCGGGGCGGCCGGCGCGGCCGCAACCGGCGCCGGAGCGGCTTCGGGCGGGGCCTGGGCGGCTTCCTGTTGGCTCCACTTGTTCGCCTGGCGGCGCGAGACGCGGTTGCTGACGGTGGTCGCGGTACCGGCGATCGCGGCGGTGCGGGCGACGGTTCTGAGCAGTCTTGGCATCGGTTCCTCCTTGTCTAGGCGGTGGCCTCGACCGCGTCGAGCGCGGCGAGGACGTCGGTGACCGGGATCCGGCCGCTGGCGACCAGCTGGCCCCCGGAGCGGCGGACGGCGGCGGCGAACGGGCCCGCCCAGGTGTTCTCGTAGACGAGCAGCGCCGCCGAGGTGCCCGGCTCGAGCGCCTCGCCGGCCTGCTCGAAGTCCTCGTCGTCGAGGAGTCCCGAGGAAGCACCCTCGAAGATCGCCAGCTCGGTGACCCCACCGCCTATGTCGGCGATCTCGACCGCCGCGATCGTCCCGTCCTCACCCTTCGCCAGGAAGGCGAGGTCGAGGATCCGGATCAGGCCGCGGTCGACGAGATCGACCAGGTATGGCGCGACCTCCCCTTCCGGTTGCTTGCCGGGCCACTCGACCAGCAGGTAGTCGATCGGCCCCATCTCGATGTCATCGATGTTCATGTGGCTCCAGCTCTTTCGGTCGGATTGGCCGCAAGCTCCCTGGCGGCGGTCACACGATCGACGCTATGGATCGGTGGACCCGGCGGCATCATCCGATGCAGGTGATTTCAGGCCCGTCAGGAACGACGTCCATCGTCAAAGAGGACGCCGTCTCGGCCGTGCGTGGCTGTTGACACCCGGATGCGCATCGGTTCTACTCGGTCGGACATGGCAACGCTCCATTTCAAGGCGACCACCACGGCGACGCCCGAGCAGTTCGTCGCCGCGCTCACCGACTTCGGGCCGGGCCGCGCGGAGCTCTTCGAAAACAGCACCGATGACGAACTGAAGGTGCATAGCCAGGGCCCGACCGAAGCCGATGTCACCGAGGGCTCGAAAGGGATCTGGGAGCGGCTGCACTACGACTGGTCGAATCCGGATCGTGTCGTCCTGACCAATACCGACTCCAACACCTGGAGCACCAAGTCGAGTCACACCTACACGTTCAAACGGCAACCTGATGGCACGACCGAGGTCGAATACGTGGTCGTGCGCGACGGCAAGACGCTGAAAGGCCACCTGCTCGGCTTCGTCGTCGGCACCGTCGGCAGGGGCGTGCTGAAGAAAGCGTTCGACCACACGGTCAAAGCCATCGAGGCCCGCGGCGACGGCGAAGGCGCTGTCCAGACGGCCTGAGCGATAAGCGCGACGGCTGGTACGCTCGCTTCGTAGCTGCCGGCAAGCCACTCCTGTTGACGAGTGAAGGTCGGCCAAGCGTTCGCCCGGTCCTGCCGACCTCTCAGCCCCGCGGGTGCCCCCACTTGAGAGGCCCTTGTGAGGAGTTCCCTCATCGAAACGCGAACGCACCTGTTCACCTTCCCGATCGAGACCGACTCGGAGCGGACCGCGGTCGAAGCGGCGCTCGAGAAGCTCTCGACCGAGCTCGCGCTGACCCACACGCTGCGCCTCAAGGGCGGCCACCGCGGACTGATCACCGTTCCGGACGTCGATCCGGACGAAATGTGGTCGGCGATCGACCGGGTCGTCCCCGAATGGCAGCAACTCTTCCTGCCACGCTCCACGTTCTAGGGAGCCCCGCTGTGCTTGCCGAGAGCCCTCGTTAGGCTCGGCGGGTGGCGACTCCTTCAGCGGTCGAGGCGGCCCGATTGGCCCGCGATGACTCGAAAGAGGCGATCGGGATCGCCCGGTCCGGTGGCGCGATGCATCCGATCGTCGGGATCGCCGACGGGGCCGAGCACGATGCGCAGACGACCGGCTTTCACAAGCGCTGGTGGCGCCAACACGACGAGAACTGGCCCGCGAGCGTCCGCGAGGCCTACGCCGAGACCTTCACGCGCGAGCTGCTGGCCGCCCAGGTCGCGGTGGTGGAGCTTCAGTTCGACGCCGCCGGAGGCAAGTGGACCAACGTCGGCGTCGTCGACCTCAACCGCTGGGAACCCACCTTCCCCTTCGACCCCGAGAGCACCGGCTGGATCCAGCAGGACCCACGGTCCCGGGTCGGCTGGCGGCGGCGCTCCGCGCTCCGCAAGCTGTTCTCGAGGAAGAAGGCCCCTTAGAGCAGGTCCGAAGGGTCGAGCACGAAGACCTCGCACATCAGGTCGGGGTCCTGTTGGTTGCCGCTCATGAAGCCGACCACCGTGCGGCCCGTCGCCTTTTCGATCACCGACTCGAAGCGCTCGCGCATCAGCTCCTGGAACTCCATCCGCTGTTCGATCACCGCCGAACCGCGACCGCCGTCGCGCAGCGTCTGCTCGACCTGGGTGTAGCCGCCGCGGAGGATGCAGACGACGAGATCGTCCTGGTAGTAGGACTTCGCCTGGGTCGGGCCACGCCCGTAGAACTCCTTCAACAGGGCGACAAGGCCGTCGGAGATCGCCGTCAGCTCCTCCCCATGGTGCCGTTTTGCCTCAGGCGTCATCTGGCTCTGGATGGGATCGGGTTCCGATTTCGGAATGGGTCAATGGTAGACGGACCGGCTACCCTGGATTGAGCGCCCGTCGGGTTCTTCCACCCTCTGCCTTGCGCGCGGCCCTGACCAGAGGACGAGAAGGAAGGCCCGATGTCCTCCCCCGCCCCACCCCTGCACGGCGACGAGCTGTTGTCCGCGGTCACCGCGGAGATGGTCGGCCTGCACGAGCGCTACCACCACCGCCTGCCGGCCAACGCGAAGACCCAACTGCTCGAGAACGATCTGCTCGCCTGCGTCCTCGGCGGCGTCTATACCGACGTCGAGAAGACGATGATCGAGATGGAGCGGGTGACCGTCGTGCGGGAAACCCGCAGCGCCTTCCAGGATGCGATGCAGCATCGCTTCATCGACGTGGTCGAGCGGCTCTCGGGCCGCGACGTCCTCGCCTTCATCTCCAATTCCCACGTCGGTCCGGACCTGGAGATCGAGCTCTTCGTCCTCGGCACGCCGACCGCTCGCCCGAGCGGCTGATCAGGGCGAGACGAGGGTACGGGCCTGTCGCCAGGTCACCAGTCGCCCGCCGGCCGGATCGATCAGCTTCAGCCGCATCGAACGGACCCCGTCGAAGACGGTGAGCACCGGGACGTCGGCGAAGAGCGGGATCTGGTCGTGGGCTCGCTGCAGGTTGTAGTTGGGGACCTTGGCGCTCAGGTGGTGGACGTGGTGGAGGCCGATGTTGCCGCTGAAGAACTGCAGCACCTTCGGCAGCTTCAGGTAGGAGCTGCCCTTGAGCGCCGCGTCGGCGTAGTCCCAGTGCTCGCCGGACTCCCAGTAGGCGTCCTCGAACTGGTGCTGGACGTAGAAGAGGAAGACGCCGGCGACGCCGGCCAGGATCGCGGTCGGCATCTGCACCTCGAGCCAGGCGACCGGCCCGACCACCCAGACGAGCGGCCCGATCGTCACGGCGAGCGCCGCGTTGGTCAACCAGACGCTGTGGATCTGGCGCGGGCGCATGTTCTTGTTCCAGAAGCGCGGCCCGATCATCAGCGACCACACGGGGCCGATGCCGAACATAACCGCCGGGCTGCGGAACAGCCGGTAGGCGAGCCGCCCGCGCCACGGGCGGGCGCTGTACTCGGCGACGGTGAGCGTCTCCACGTCGCCGGTGCCGCGGCGGTCGAGATCGCCGGAGCCGGCGTGGTGGACCGCGTGGTTGTGGCGCCAGTTGGCAAAGGGCTGGAAGACGACGACGCCGGTGAGGCGACCGACCCAGAGGTTGGCGGCCTTGCTCGTCAGGAACGATCCATGGGCGCAGTCGTGGAAGACGATGAAGGTGCGCAGCAGGAAGCCCGACGCCGGCACCGCGAGGGCAAGGGTCAGCCAGATCGAGGTCCCCAGCAGGAGGTACATCGCCACCGTCAGCGCCACGTAGGCGCCCAGCGAGGTGGCGAGGTCGACGCCGGCGGCCCGCCACGAGGACCGCTCGAACTCGGAAACCGCGCCGCGCCAGTAGGCGTGCTCGCCGCCTGTGCTCATCCTTCCGACCTCCGTGCGTCGTCGTCAGTGGCAGATCGCGAATTGGCCGAAATGCCCTCGAACGCCGGAAGTCAGGATGTGCTGCCGGTCGCGTCGACCGACCTCAGGTGTTGCCCTCCTGCGGCACTACCGGATCGACAATGCGGTCGACCCAGAGCACAGAATACCCGGGCCGGCTAAACCGAACCTGAGGGTGCGGCCAGAACCATCTAGTGCCCCGAGCGCGGGTCGAAGGGGGCGGTCGGGGCGAGGATGAAGACCTCGCACATCATGTCGGGGTCCTGCTGGTTGCCGCTCATGAAACCGACCACCTCACGGCCGGTCGCCTTTTCGACCACCGCTTCGAAATGGTCGCGCATCATGTCCTGGAACTGGATCCGTTGCTCGATCACCGCGCTGCCGCGGCCCCCGTCGAGCAGCGTCTGCTCGACCCGCGAGTAACCGCCCCGGAGGATGCAGACGACGAGGTCGTCCTCGTAGTAGGACTTGACCCGGGTCGGCCCGTGTCCGTAGTACTCCTTCAGCAGCGCGACGAGCCCCTCGGAGATCGCGGTGAGGATGTCCCCGTGCTCTTTTTTCGTCGTCGCGCTCATCGCTGTCGGATCGGGCTTTGCGCAGGGTACTGCGGTACGGTGGAGCGAGTCGCACGTCGGGTCCCCTGCCCTCTGCCTCGCGCGCGAATCCAGCCAGAGGGGAGAAAGAGGCCCTCATGGCTGCCGACGCATCACCCCTGCGTGGCGAAGAGTTGCTGGAGGCCATCACCGCATCGATGGTCTCCCTGCATGAGCGCTACTACCGCGCGCCCGCCACCGCCAAGACCCAGATGCTCGGCGACGACCTGCTCGCCTGTGTGCTCGGCGGCGTCTTCACCGATGTCGAGAAGACGATGATCGAGCTCGAGCGCGGCACCGTCGTGCAGGAAACGCGCAGCGCCTTCCAGGACGCGATGCAGCAGAAATTCATCGACGCGGTCGAACGTCTCTCCGGCCGCGAAGTACTCGCCTTCATCTCCAACCGGCATGTCGGCCCCGACATCGAGGTCGAGATCTTCGTCCTCCGCGACCAGCAGTGAGCGAATGGCGCCACGCCACCGCGGCGCGCTAGGCTCGGCCCTTGGAGGGCACCTATGGGGTCGGCCGCGGCCGGCAGCAGACCTTGACTTCCGGACCGAACGTTCAGCCACGGAGGTCGTCGATGTCGCCCAACCCTGTCCAGAGCGAAACCTCGGTCATCGCAGATGACCTCGTGCAGCTCTACGTGCGCGCGTTCGGGCGTGGGCCGACGCGGGCCCGGGCCTTCGTCCAACCGCAGTTCGCCGTCTGCATCCTTCGTGACGTGTTCACCACCGCCGAGCGGACCCTGCTCGCCGACGGCGGCGAGGCGGAGGTCGAAGCAGCGCGGCGGAGGATCAACGACTCGATCGAGGAGGAATGCATCGAAATCGTCGAGGCGGAGACGAAACGGTCGGTGCAGAGCCACCTCGCCCAGGTCCGGGCCCCCGCCGATCTCGTCGTCCACCTCTTCCTCTTCGACGAGAGCACGTGATCGCCCGCGCCGTCTAGGACATCTGGCCGGCGGCGCCTAGCAAGGACGTAGCATGGCGGCCGCCATGCGCTCCGCTACTCGTCCAACCATCGCGGTCTTCCTCGCCTTCGCGCTCGGCGCGGTCTTCGCCGCGCCCGCCGGGGCGGCGGTCGCCACCGTCGGCTCGTGCGCGATCAAGCAGTCGACCAGCTGCGTCGGGGCCGATCTGCGCGGCGCCGACCTGACCCGCGCCGACCTGCGCCACGCCGACCTCAGGAACGCGAACCTGACCGGCGCGAACCTCGAAAAGGCCAACCTCGCCGGGGCGAACCTGCAGGGGGCGAAGCTGGTCCGCGTGAGGGCCGAAGGGGTGAACCTGTCTTCGGTACTGATGCAAGGCGCCGATCTGGCCGAAGGGGAATTCACGGCCGCGAACCTGGACGGCAGCCAACTGGACGCGGTGAACCTGACCCGGGCCAACCTGAATCGGATCCACGCTCATGCGACCAACTTCGCCCACGCCGAGATGAACAACGCCAAGGTGGTCGCTGCCGACCTCAAGGGCTCGAACTTCTTCGGCGCCCACGTCCACGGCACCCAATTCAGCACCACCTCGATCGCCGCCACCAACTGGACCGGGGCCTACTTCTTCCAGACGAACTTCCTCGGCGCCCACGACGTCGGCACCGCGAAGCTGACCCCGAGCACGGTCGGCAGCGACGACGTCGCCCGCTTCTACCTCTTCGACCGGGTCTACGCGCACGTCAACGCCTACCACTCATACGGCTCCTGCTCCGACCACAGCGGCGGCGCGATCTCCTGCAGCGGCCAGAACGACGATCCCGCCGCGACCTACGGCTTCGACGGGTCGAACAAGACGTCGTTCGGCTGGGGATACTCGAACGAGAACCCGCGCTCGTTCTTCATCATCGGTGGCCGCGGCGTCACCTTCCGCGGCACCACCAACTCGAACTTCGGCACCTTCTCGATCACCCAGATCGAAAACTTCCCCGGCGTGCCGACGGCGCACGATGCGGGCGCGGGCGAAGTCGGCGGCCCCTTGGCGCTGCACCTCGGCCACCACGGCGCTTCCGGCTGGAACATCTTCGACCCCAGCGGCTACCACCTGAACTTCCGCGGCTGGGTCCAGCGCAGCGGCACGGCACCGACGATCTCGCCGCGCTAGCGCGACGCCGGCCTCAGCTGAGCTTCTCGGCCAGCTCGACGATCATCCCGCCGGGCCCGCGGACGTACACCAGGCGGTAGCTGGTGCCGTAGTCGATCACCTCGCCGACGAGCTCCGCCCCCTGGGCCCGCAGGCGGGCGAGCGTGGCCTCGACGTCGTCGACGGCGAAGAGCAGGTGGTTCAGGCCCGGGGTGTTCGGCCGCGGCGGGAGCGAATCGTCCTCGCGCGCCGGCGAGCGGTACTGCACCACCTCCACCTTGCCGTGGCCGTCCGGGGTCTGCAGGAAGGCGAGGTCCGAGCGGACACCTTCGAGGCCGGTCATCCGGTCCACCACCTCGCCCTCGACCGAGGTTTCGCCGTCCAGTTCGAGCCCTAGCTCGACAAAGAACTCGACCGCCGCCGCGAGGTCATCGACGACGATGCCGACGTGCTCCATCCGTTCGACCGTCATGAAAAGAGAGTACTCGCTATGGTGGCCTGCTTAGGGCGCCCTAATTAGGGAGCCCTAACGTTCTTGAGAAGCCAGTCACCCCGGTCCCGAGCAAAGGAGATGGAGTTGGGACGCTACATCGGACCTGTCGAGAAGCTGGAGCGGCGCGAGGGCGTACCGCTCGATCTGAAGGGGGAACGACACCTCCTGCGTAAGACCTCGCTGGAGCGGCGCGGCCCGGTGCCGCCGGGCCAGCACGGCGCGCGGCGGCGGCGTGGCCTGAGCGTCTACGGCCAGCAGCTGCGCGAGGCGCAGAAATTGAAGATCGCCTACGGGGTGCGCGAGCGGCAGATGCGGCGGCTGATCGGGCGGGCCCGGCGCCACCACGAGTCGACCGCGGGCGAGGCGCTGATGGAGCTGCTCGAGCGGCGCCTCGACAACGTCGTCTTCCGGCTCGGGCTGGCCTCGACGCGGCGCCAGGCGCGCCAGTTCATCAGCCACAGCCACGTGCAGGTGGACGAGCGCCGGCTCGACATCCCCTCGGCCCAAGTCGAGGACGGGCAGCGGGTGCGGATCGCCCCCGGCTCACCGGTCGCCCCGGTGGCGGCGCAGTGGACGGAGACGGTCGGCCGCGTGCCGGCCTGGCTCGAGGTCGATCACGAGGCGCTGTCGGGGCGGGTGCTGCGGGGGCCGAAACGGGACGAGGTCCAGATGCCCGTCGCCGAGCAGCTGGTGATCGAACGCTACGCGAGGCGCTGATGGATCCGCGCACGACCGGGGGCCTCCCCACACTGCGGTGACGGCGGTCGGACAACGCCGCCATTGGCCGGTCGCCGTGGTCACCTCGGACCGTCGCGCGCTGGTCGCCCACCAGCGCTGCGGCCCGCCGTTCGTCCTCTCGGTGATCGACGAAGGGCGCATCGTCGACGCCCACGACTACCAGGGCGAGGGCGACATCCTCTGGCGCTGTCCCCACGAGATCGCCCACGCACTCGAATCGAGACGCCAAGCGTGTTGATGGGCCGAAAACCTGCCATATAGGGAGGGTTTTCGGCCCATCAACATTGGGCGCGGGCGAGCTCGATCGCCCCGACGACGCCGGAGCGCGGGCCGAGGCCGGGGGCGACGAGGTAGTCGTCGATCCCGTCGGCTCCCAGGTCGGGTGAGTCGACGTAGCCGGCGAGCGCCTCGCGCATCCGGGTGCGGACGCGCGGCAACAGGCCCGGCACGCCGCCGACCCCGCCGCCGAGGACGATCCGCTCGGCAGCGACGACGAGGATCACGTTCGCCAGGCCGAGGCCGAGGTACTCCGCCTCCAGCTCCCAGACCTCGGGGTCGCTCAGCTCCTCCCCCGGTCGGCCCCACCGCTGCCGCAGCGCCGTCCCCGAGGCGAGGCCCTCGAGGCAGTCGGCGTGGAACGGGCAGGAGCCGGGGAAGGGATCGCGCTCGCGATCGTGCGGGACCAGCATGTGGCCGACCTCGGGATGGAGCAGGCCGTGGACCGGCCGCCCGTTGGCGAACACTCCGCCGCCGATCCCGGTGCCGACCGTGAGGTAGACGAAGGTGTCGAGGCCGCGTGCCGCGCCGTGGCGCCACTCGCCCACCGCGGCGGCATTGACATCGGTGTCGAGGGCGACCGGGACGCCGAGCGCCTCGGCCAGCGGCCCGACCACGTCGGTGTCGCGCCAGCCCAGCTTCGGGGTCGTCGTGATCGTCCCCCAGCGCGGCGAGGAGCGGTTCACCTCGACCGGCCCGAAGGCCCCGACGCCGACCGCCTCGAGGTCGGGGACGGCGGCGAAGAACCGGGTCGCCCGACCGATCGTCTCCGCCGGCGTCGTCGTCGGGAAGCTCTCGACGCGGTCCAGGTCGGGACCGCCGTCGCCGACCGCGCAGGTCCAGCGCGTCCCACCCGCCTCGATCCCGCCGATGCTCATCGGGCCAGCCTAAGAGACCGACATCCCGCGCTCCCTAGCATTGACGGCGATGCCCCTCACGGTCGAGATCTGGGCCGATGTCGCCTGCCCGTGGTGCTACCTCGGCAAGCGGCGGCTGGAGGCTGCGCTCGAGCGCTTCGATCGCCGCGACGAGGTCGAGGTGACGTGGCGCTCCTTCCAGCTGCAGCCCGACGCGCCGCGCTTCGGCGAGCCCGGCGCCGGCGCACCGACCAGCGAGTACCTGGCGGCGCGCGGCTTCTCCCCCGCCCAGCTCGAGGAGATGCAGGGGCGGCTGACCGCGCTCGCCGCCGAGGTCGGTCTCGACTACCACCTCGACCGCGGCAGGCACGGCAACACCTTCGACGCCCACGCGCTGACCCACGCCGCCGCCCGCCAGGGGTTCGGCGACGCGGCGGTCGAGCGCCTCTTCAAGGCCCAGCACGTCGAGGGGCTGCGGATCGACGATCCGGCGGTACTGACCCGACTCGCCGCCGAGGTCGGTCTCGACGAGACCGCCGCGACGCCGACCGAGGCCGACCGCCAGGCGGTCCACGACGAGATCGAGGAAGCCGGCCAGATCGGGGTCACCGGCGTGCCGTTCTTCCTCTTCGGCCGCCGCCTCGCCGTCTCCGGCGCGCAGTCGAGCGAGCTGCTGCTCGAAGGCCTGACGCAGGCCGCCCAGGCCGGATCGCCGGCCTGAGCGGCGCGATCCCAGCGGTCAGGCAGGGATCCCGGGAGGGCCGGTGATCTCGATGCCGAACTGGGCCGCCAAGGCGGTGAGGCCGGCGACGTCGGGGGGCTCCGTGGCCGCCGGAGGGATCTCCAGCCGCTGCGCCGGCTCGCCGACCGCCCGCATGAACTCCTCGAACCCGGCGGGCTCGGCGACCAGGAGGAAACGAGCCTCGTCGGAGCTGACCAGGAAGGTGTGCGGGATCCCCTTCGGGCCGAAGACGAAGCTGCCCGCCGAGGCGACGATCGTCTCGCCGCCGACCCAGAAGGTCAGCTCTCCCTCGATCACGTAGAACCACTCGTCCTCGCGGCTGTGGACGTGGAGGGGCGACCCGGAGCCACGCGGCGAGAGGTGCTCGACCACCGCGACCGAGCCGGCGGTCGTCTCGCCGGCGGCCTTGACCGTGGCGAGGCTGCCGAGGAACCAGAGGGCCTCACCTTCGCCCGGTCGGGCGACGATCGGGGCGACTGCGTCGGTGCTGCTGCTCATCTTCTTCCTGCCTTTCGTGTCTCGATTGGATGACTCCCGTGAGACTCGCGCCCGGGCGCCCACTTTCCCATCCCCGGGGATGGGGATATTTCGCGCACCCGGGCTCCGGCGCGATAATCGGCCGATGCGAGAGCCGGAATGGTCAGTGGACCGGCTGAAGGCGGAGATCGCCGCGCTCGGCGAGCGCGGGCTCTCGCGCGAGGAGTACTTCGCCGAGCTGGCGCCGCGGCTGCGACGCGCGGTACCCAGCGATGCCAGCTGCTGGCACACCATCGACCCACAGACCCGTCTGTTGACCAGCGACGAACCACGAGAGCTGATCGAACGCGGGATCCTCGACCTCGAGGAGACGGCTGCGGCGGGCGAAGTGATCGTCCACAGCGAGTACTTCGGTGAGGACTCGAACAGCTTCGCGGCGCTGGCCGCGCGGCGGGTCCCCGTCGGCATCCTCGCCCAGGCGACCCGGGGCAGGCCGGAGCAGAGCGCCCGCTACCGAGATCTGCTCGGGCCCGCCGGAATCCCCCACGAGCTGCGCGCGGCGTTCGTGATGCGGGGCCGGGTCTGGGGCGCCGTCCACATCGCCCGCCGCGAGTCGAGCGGCGCCTTCGAGCAGCGCGATGCCGAGGTCCTTGCCCAGCTCGTCCCGGCGATCGCGGCCGGGATCCGCGGCTCGCTTCGCTTCGACGCCGCCTGCCGCGCCACCGGCACCGAAGCACCGGGGCTGGTCGTGGTGGGCGCGGGCAACGAGGTGGAGCTGGTGACGCCGCCCGCCCGGCCGCTGCTCGCCTCGCTCGGGGCCGAGGAGGTCGAACCCGGCCACGGTGGCCTGCCGTCGGGGATCCAGGCGCTCGCCTCCTTCGTCCGCGCCCAGGACACGCAGGCGGCGGATGGCGGCAACGTGGTGACGGTGCCCGGTCGCGACGGCTGGGTCACGCTGCACGCCTCGAAGCTCGACCCGACCGGCGACCGCGTCGCGATCGTGATCGAAGTCGCCGGCGGGCCGCAGGCGGCGACCGTGCGGCTCGAGGCGCACGGCGCGACGGCGCGCGAGCGTGAGGTGGCGACGCTCATCGCCCGCGGGCTCGGCACCCCGGAGATTGCCGAGACGCTCGTCCTCTCGCCGCACACGGTGCAGGACCACGTCAAGAGCCTCTTCGAGAAGCTCGGCGTCGCCTCCCGGCAGGAGCTCGTCGCTCGCGTCTTCCTCGACGAGTACCTGCCCGAGGTGGAACAGCGGACGCCGCTCACCTCGCACGGCCGCTTCGAGCTCGACTAGCGGGCGGGCGCCTGGCCGGATGGGCCGCCGCTACTGCTTCAGCCTGAAGTTCTGTGCCAGGTTCGGGTCGCCGTCCGGATCCTGGATCAGGTCGGCGGCGATCTTGATCCCGGCCAGCTTCGCCCCCTGCGGGACCTTGGCCAAGCAGAGGTCATGCATGTTGTCGGCGTTGAACGAGGTTTCGTGATCGTAGAGGTCGGCCACTTCGAGCGGGGCGATCGCGACGGTCTTACCGCCTGGCAGCTTGTAGAGGGCGCGGTAGGAGGCGGTGACCGCGGCGCCGACTTCTTCGCCGGTCGGGTAGGCGGTCAGCCCGTTCGACCACATCACCCGCACGAAGGTCGTGCCGACCTGGCAGCGGTTGGGATCGTCGCGGTAGATCGAGGGCATCAGCGTCCAGGCATCGACGATGTAGGGGCCGCCGGCGAGCGGGTCGACGCTGATCTTCCGCAGGTGCCGGATCGGCCGCCACGCCCGCGCGCCCGGGGCCTTGCCTTCGAGCGCCCCGACCACCTTGATCGCGACCGGCGTCGTGCCGCTCGCCGAATCGCCGAATTCGCCGATCAGGTTCACCGTCTGCGCCTCGTCGCGTTCGTCGGGCGGGAACTGGAGGGCGCAGGTCGGGGTCGCCGTGGTCCCGTCACTGCGCACGATCTGGAAGTCCCGCGACTGGATCGAGCTGCGCTTGAGGAACCAGTTGAAGGTGACCGGGATGTTGTCGAGTCCCTGCGCCCCGTTCGGGCAGCCGACCGCGTCTTCGGTCCCCCAGGAGGCGCTGAGGATCTTCGGCACCGGCCGCACCAGCGGCGTGGCGTTCGCGGACCCCGCGACCAGGAAGCCGATGACCACCATCACGCCGATGGATGCGAAGACGCGAGATCTCCCAGGGGCCGTCAACGGAACGAGCCTATTTGTCCTCCCGGCTAGGCTCCCGGCATGCCCTCCGCCGAGCGCCCGCTGACCGGCCGTTGCGCCTGCGGAGCCGTCCGCTTCCAGGTCACCGAGCCGTTTCAGTCAGCCGGCCACTGCCACTGCCACCGCTGCCAGCGACGCAGCGGGGTGCCGTGGACCTTCAACGGACTGGTCGAGAAGAGCGGCTTCGAGCTGACCGCGGGGGCCGAGGAGCTGACCAGCTGGCGGCCTGAGGAGGGAGCGCGAAGCAAGTCGTTCTGCCGGCGCTGCGGCGGCCACGTCTTCGGCGGCGACCTCGACGGCGACGGGCTGATCGCGGTCCGCTTGGGGGCGGTCGAAGGCAATCCCGAGATCGAGCCGAGCTGGCGCGCCTGGCTCTCCTCCGCCCCGGACTGGTGCCCGATCCCGGATGACGGACTCGAACGCTTCGCCGAAGGCCGGCCGAAACGGCCGTAGGCACTCGGATCTACGCGGTCTTGACCGCTTCGCGCAGCGCTTTCAAGGCGACGACGTAGACCTCGGAGAAGGTCGGGAAGGGCTGGATCGTGTCGACGAGGACGTCGAGCGGGATCGCGGCGCGGATCGCCACGGTCGCCTGTCCCAGCCACTCCCCCGCCTCCGGCCCGAGCGCGTGGGCGCCGACCAGCCGCTCGCCGTCGCTGAGCAGGGTCAGGTAGCCGCTCGAGTCCTTGTAGGCGTGGGTGTAGGTGGCGGTCTTGGCAATTTCGGTCAGCTTCGCGGTGCCGCTGAACGGTGCCTCGTTGGCGCCGACCGCACCCGCCTGGGGGTCGGTGTAGGTGACGCGGGGGACAGCTTCGTAGTTGACCGGGCGGTCCTCGCCGAGGATGTTCGCGGCGACGACCTCGCCCTCGTACTTGCCGACGTGGGTCAGCGGCCAGGCGCCGTTGACGTCGCCGATCGCCCAGAGGCGCTCGCCCGCCCGCAGGTGATCGTCGACCTTGACGCCACCGCGGTCGGGCTCGATCCCGACCGACTCCAGGCCGATGCTCTCGACCCGCGGCCGGCGGCCGGTCGCCACGAGCAGCTTGTCGCCGCGCAGCTCGCGACCGTCGTCCAGCTCCAACACGAAGTCCCCGCCGTCGCGGCGCGCGGCCTTCGCCTGGCCGCCGAGCACCAGCTCGATCCCCTCGCGGCGCAGTTCCTCCCCCAGCGCTTCGC
Organism: uncultured Solirubrobacterales bacterium; assembly: GCA_963795675.1. Classification (GTDB taxonomy): domain Bacteria; phylum Actinomycetota; class Thermoleophilia; order Solirubrobacterales; family 70-9; genus VAYN01. The sequence continues at coordinate 23,321 of CAWCJB010000013.1, read as the reverse complement.
CGAGCGGCGCCGGTTCGCGGGCGAGCAGGTGCGGCGCCCCGTCGACCACCGTCGCGCCGCCGCCGAGCCGGGTCACCGCCTGCGCCATCTCGACTCCGGCCGGTCCGCCGCCGAGCACCAGCATGTGCCGCGGCACCGCTTTCATGCTGGTCGCCTCGCGCGTCCCCCAGACGCCGTCGAGCTCCCGCAATCCCGGCACCGGCGGGACGAAGGCGTCGGCCCCGTTCGCCAGCACCACGTGCTCGGCGGTGTGGACCGTGCCGTCGACCTCGACCGCCCCGGTCCCGGCAAGCCGCCCCGAGCCGCGCAGCAGCGTGATCCCGTGCTGCTCCAGCCAGGTCGCTTCGCCGGTGTCTTTCCATTTGGAGACCATGAAGTCGCGCCAGGCGAGCGCCGCCTCGACGTCGACCTCGGCGCTCGCCGCCGCCTGGCGTGCCGCGGCCACCGCCTCGCCCGGGCGCAGCAGCGACTTCGACGGGATGCAGGCCCAGTAGGTGCACTCGCCGCCGGCCAGCTCGCGCTCGACCACCGCGACCTTCAGCCCGCCCGCCGCGAGCGCCCCGGCGCAGTGCTCGCCAGGCGAGCCCGCGCCGAGCACGATCACGTCGAAGTCGTACTCACTCACTGCGGCAGCTCGTCGCCGGCCGCCTCACGCACCATGTACTCGGCGTACCAGTCGGGCCAGTTCGCGTCCGCTTCGCCGATCCGTTTCTCGTGCTCGCCATGGGCCGCCGCGGCGCGCCGCAGCGCCTCCGCCAGCTCCGGTGCCGAGTCGTAGCTCGTTGCCATCGTCTGCTCCTCTCGTCGGCCGGCGCGCTCAGCGCCCCGGCGCGCGGGTGTTTATTTCCTGCAGCAGCCAACCGTTGCCGTCCGGATCGCTGAAGGAGGCGAAGGAGCCGTAGTCGGCGTTCTCGGGCGCCGGGCCGGGCGCCCGATTGGCGGTGCCGATGTGGTGGAAGATCCCGCCCGCGTCGTGGAAGACCTCGCTGACCTCGACCCCGCGGCCGACCAGGTCCTCGCGCGCCGCCTCGATGTCGGTGACGGTCAGCTGCAGCCCCTCATAAGAGCCCGGGTCGGCGGCGGTTATCCCTTCGCCGATGATGATCGAGCACTCCGACCCTGGCGGCGTGAACTGGACCACCCGAAAACCCGGCTCCTCGCCGACGTAGTCGATGTCCATCCGCCAGCCGAGCCCTTCGTAGAAGGCTTTGGCCCGATCGACATCGGACACCGGCACCAACACCACCTCGAGCTTCATCCCGATCCCGACACCGCTCATTCCATCCCCTTTGCGTCGCTGCGATTGGCGGTTCCAGCCTAACCCGCGACCTTGGCACCGGCACGGACAAATATGCGGCGCCCAGTCATGTCCCCCGGCATCGCCCTCGGTGAGTTCGCACTTCGCCGTGCATAGCGAGGCTTTCTGCGAACTCACGCTCAGCCCGGCGGAGCCTCGGCTGCGGCGAGGTCGCGGGCCGGCCCGGGGACGATCGCATCCAGCACCGATCCGCCCCGGGCGAATGCTCATGTGAACAGATGAAAACCCTTGAGAGCAGGGAGAATCCCCGCCCTCAGCTAGTCCTCTCGATCGACAGCTGCCCCCAGTTCCTCCATGGAGATGCCAAGCCCATTGGCGATGGCCCGCACGGTCGGCCAGGCGGGAGCGACCTCGTTGCGCTCGATTCGGCCATAGGCCCCGAGCGTGATCTCGGCCGCATGGCTGACTCCCTCCTGGCTCATGTCGCGGGATTCGCGGAGCTGACGGAGGGCTTTTCCGAGTGATTTATCGGGCTGCAGGGAACGCGCCATTGGCAGGTTTCAGCCTGCCTAAAGCGCACTTCCCGGTCTAGACTCTACAGAGCGTGCTCTATAAAGTGTGCTCTATAGAGCGTGTATCGTAGGTCGCGTCACCACGGTCCTCGCGCCCTTGGCACACCGATTGCGAGGCCCGTGGTGACGACTTCGATGCGGGCGGAGGGACTTGAACCCCCACGGGCCGAAGCCCACCAGGACCTAAACCTGGCGCGTATACCAATTCCGCCACGCCCGCATGGCGCCTCGAGCGGCTTAACGAGCGGTCAATTGCCGCGTCGAGCACAGATTCTATGATCGGGGCGTGCCTGTAGGGGAGGTCAGACCGGGCTATGAGCTGTTCAGGCCCAATCGGGACAAAGCTTCGTCGGTGACGACGAAGTGGGTGATCGTCCTGCTTCTGATGATCACGGCCGTGCTTGCCGCGATCATCACGGTCGGTGGCTGGTCGGTGCTGCAAGGCGGCAACGGCATGGGCTTCGCCTGCGCGATCTACGCGATCCTCTACGCCTTCTTCGCCTACCTCGTCGCCCGCTGGCGGCGTGGGATCCTGCCGCTGGCGGCGGCGCTGTCGATGATCCTGGCGATCTTCTGCGCGGTCGGCGCCGACAGCTGGTTCGCCCGCGACAAGGCGGGCTTCAGCGAAGCGGGCCTCTCCTCGTCGGTCGTCGGGGTGCTGGTGATCATCCTGGCGCTGGTCCAGCTGGTGGTGATCGTCGCCGCCCTCTATGGCTTCAACCAGGGCTGGAACATCGAGGAGGAGCGGCCGATCGGCAACGGCGAGGACTACGGCGCCGGGTCCGGCGCCGGCGGCACCGCTCCGCAGCCCGCCTGACCGCGGTCGCGGTCCCAAAGTGCCGGAGGTGGGACTCGAACCCACAAGCCCGCAAGGGCAATCGATTTTGAGTCGATCGCGTATGCCAATTCCGCCACTCCGGCGCGGCGCAGCGAAGGAACTCTAGAGCGGTCTAGTCGGTCGAGACCGCGAGGCGGTGCCGGCGCTCGGGCCGGTGGGCCCTGATCGCGACGTCGCGGGCGTGCCGCTGCCGCAGGTAGGCGACCGCGCAGAGGCCCCAAGTGGCGACCACAAGCAGGCCGCCGAGCACGTCGCTCGGGTAGTGCCAGCCGAGGATCACCACCGAGAGGCCGACCACTCCGGTGAGCGCCGCCCCGATCCCGGCGGCCAGCAGCCGGTGTGCGGCGGGGACGACCAGCAGCAGGGCTACGGCGATCGAGGCCGCTGCGGTGGTGTGGCCGCTGGGGAAGGAGTTTGGCCAAGGCAGTTCGTAGCCGTGTTCGAACGCCTTGCTGCGGACGTGCTCGAGCACGCTCTTCAGCGCCTGGGTGGTGACGTTGGCACCGGCGACCACGACCACCGCGGCGAGGACCTCTCGCCTGCGCCCGAAGCGGAGCCCGATGGCGCAGACCGCCGCCAGCATCACCAGCAGCGCGCCGAGGTCGCCGAGATTCACGAACGCTGCCCCGAAAGCGTGGCCGAAACCGACTTCGCGACGGAAATCGAAGAGGAGATGCCGATCGAGAGTCACCGCCGGGCCGAACGAGTAGACCATGACGGCCAGCGGGACGATCGCCGCTGCGCAGAGGAATGCGGCGAAAAGCGGCGCTTTCACGTTCCGGGACATCCCGAAACGGTACCGACGGGACCTGAGCGGAACCTCAAAGGCCCGCTCAGGCCGCGCTCAGGCCGCCTGCGGCTCGGTATTGCGGAGCTGGTTGAAGTTGACGGCGGTGGTCGTCGCGAGCACGTATTCGTCGATCTTCAGCAGCAGCCCGGATTCGACCAGCACCGTGATCGCCCGGGCGGCCATCTCGACGTCGCCGATCCGCGCCATCACGGCCTCGATCCGCAGTTCCGCGGGCCGTTCTGTGAGAACCAGCCGCAGGATGATCGCCTGCGCCTCCCGCTCCCGGTCGGCGTCGTGGACGATCCGCAGGATCGGCCGCCGCTCGCTCTGTTTCACCTCCGCGACCCCGTCGCGAAGGTCCATTGCGTCTATGTCATGGGTCTCTACGAACATATGTTCGAGTGTGCCACCGTCCCCGGCGGAAAAGCGGATCTGCAAGGAATGCTGCGCGGGGGCGGCGGAAAGCGCGTCGCAGAGCGGCCTGGCGGCCTGAAGCTAGCCCCCGGCCGGGCTGGCGCTCTGTGGCTCGCGCGCCCCGGGGAAAGGGACGGCCAAGGGACGCGGCCGTCTCGGCCACGGCCCGGGCAGGCTGTGGCCGTGGCCGAGACGGCCGGGAGTGCGGGGAGAGGCCGAGGGACGTGCGGCGGACGCCGGGAAGGCGTGACAGGGATGCAGGGTTCGTCACGGAGACGGGCGGAACTCCACGTTTCTTCAGGGGGTCCGGACGCGCTGCCGGACTTTTCCACCCCAGGGGGTGGAAAATTCAGGCAGCGTGAATTCGGTCCCCTTAGGGGACCGAACCATGGCCACTTCTCTGCAACGGCGCCATCTCCGTGAACTTCCCGCCGAAAGCGTCACGTCCCGGGCGTCTCGTGGCGGCCTCAGCCTGCCCGGGCCGCCACGAGACGCCCGGGACGCCGGACCCCAGCCGCAACGGCCCGAGCCCTTTCCCAGACCGCCGCCATCCCGCGCACGCGGGCGGATCTAGGAATCGGCGATCACCTCGGCGAGCGTCTTTCCGCTCGCCACCGACTCGGGAGATTCGGCAACGACGTCCGAGCCTGGGCGAGCCGGGTCGTCTTTGCGCTTGATCAGCAGCCACTGGGGCTTCTCCCCCGGGCGCGTCCGCTGTAGGGCGAAGCCGCCCTCGAGCTTCTCGCCGTGCAGGACGAAGACCGCGTGGCCGCGTTCGAGCGCCTCCGGCCAGGACACCCGGCCGCCCTGCTCGTAGGTGCCGCGATCCCAGATGATCACGCCGCCCTCTCCCGCCTTGCCCTCGAAATCGTTGTGGGGCTTCTCGTGGTCCTCGACCTGGACCGCCAGCCGTTTCTGCGCCGGGTCCATCGAGGGGCCTTTCGGCACAGCCCAGGAACGCATCACCCCGTCGACCTCGAGCCGTAGGTCCCAGTGGTGGGCGGTCGCTTCGTGCTCCTGGACGACGAAGACGCCGGCGCTGACGCCGCGGATCGCGAACTGCTCGTGCCCTTCGACCTTCCCCTTCTCGACCTCGACCTCCTCGACCTTCGCCCCGGGCGGCCCTTCGCCGAGCCACTCCACCAGCGAGTCGACGGCCTCGTCGGGGCCCTCGACGTGGACGAGCACGGTGCCGTCGTCCTCGTTGCGGACCCAGCCGAGCACGCCGAGCTCGTGGGCGCGCTCCACCGTGAGGTAGCGGAAGCCGACCCCCTGGACGGCGCCGCGCACCGTCACCCGCACCCCTTTGCCCTTGGCATTCGCTTTGGCCATGGTGAGTTTCTACCCGTCCCGGGGCGCCGGGGTCGCCGCCGAACGCAGGGCGCCCGCACTCGCGGCCACGACCAGCGCGATCGCCACCGCTTCGCTCCAGCTCAACCCTTGGTTCAGGGCGACGAAGCCGACCAGCGCCGCGACCGCGGGCTCGAGGCTCATCATCACCCCGAAGACCGCGTTCGGCAGCCTTCGCAGCGCCTCGATCTCGAGCGCGTAGGGGAACGCCGAGCTGAGCACGCCGACCGCCAGCCCGGTCGCCAGCACTCCGGCCGAGCCCATCTCCGATCCCCCCACCGCCAGCCCGGCCGGGGCCAGGAGCACCGCCGAGATCACCATCGCCGCCGCCAGTCCGCCGAGGCCCTCCGAACGCCCACCGACCCGCGCGCTCAGCAGGATGTAGGCGGCCCAGAAGCCGCCGGCGGTGAGCGCCAGGACGGCGCCGAGCAGGTCGATCGACTGACCGCCGAAGTCCCCCGACAGCAGCACGATCCCGGCCGCCGCCAGCCCCGCCCAGATCAGGTCCCGCCGCTGCCGCGAGCCGAACACCGCGACTGCCAGCGGCCCGCTGAACTCGAACGTCACCGCGACGCCGAGCGGCAGCCGGTCGATCGCCGCATAAAAGCAGAAGTTCATCGCCGCCAGGGTCACCCCGAAGAGGGCGACGTCGCGCAGGTCGGCGCGCCGCAGCCGGAGCACGTCGCGGCGGGCGACAACGAGCAGGATCAATGCCGCGAATGCCGCCCGCAGGAAGACGGCGCCCGCCGGCCCGACCCGGTCGAAGAGCGTCGTCGCCAGGGCCGCCCCGCACTGCACCGAGGAGATCGAGCCCAGCACCATCCCCACCGCGATCGCGGGGTTGCCGCGGATGCCGCCCGCGGTTTCCGACCGGGTCTCGGTCTGGCTCGCCATCCGATCCACGCTAGCCATTGCCGTGCCCGAGCCGCACGACGCCGCCGGGCGCGCCAAGATGTGCGCCGTGCCGAGACGGATCGCCGCCATCGCCCTGCTCGGCGCCCTCGTCGCCGCGATCCTCGCGATGACCGCAGCGGGGGCCGAACCGGAAGCGACGCCGATCTGCCACGGCAAGCGCGCGACGATCGTCGGCACCAGCGGCGACGACGTCCTCCTCGGCACCGAAAAAGCCGACGTGATCTGGGCCGGCCCCGGCGACGACAAGGTCTACGGCGGGCTCGGCAACGACATCGTCTGCGGTGGCCCCGGCGACGACCTGATCCACGGCGGCCGCGGCAACGACTGGCTCGAAGGCGGCGCCGGCGCCGACCGCCTCTTCGGCGACCTCGGCGACGACCACGTCAGCGGCGGCGGCGGCGACCGCGACGAAGTCAGCGGCGGGCTCGGCATCGACACCGTCAACGGCGGCCCCGGCAACGAAGACCTGGTCCGCGGCGACTACGGCTACGACCGCATGGACGGCGGCCCCGGCAGCGGCGACATCGCCTCGTTCGCGACCTCGGTCGCGGGCCTCAAAGGCGCCGGCGTCTGGGTCTCCCTGCCGAAACACCAAGCGCTCGGCGACGGCCACGACCGCCTCTTCCGCTTCGAGTCGATCGAGGGCTCCGCCTTCCACGACACCCTGATCGGCGATCACCAGTCGAACGTGATCGATGGCGGGCCCGGCAACGACACGATCCGCGGTGGCGGCGGGCGCGACACCCTCGAGGGCGGCCAGGGCGACGACCACTGCGCGGGCGGCCCGACCCAGATCTCCTGTGGCCACGAACGGGCGCCGGTCGGCTCCGCCTACATCCGCCTCGACCCCGATCCGGAAGGCGGCGGCGGGCTCCAGATCATCGGCGGCTCCGGCCCCGACGACTTCACCGTCTCCTTCACCGAAGAAACCTCGGAAGCGGGCGAGCCCGGCGTCACCGGGACCTTCACCGTCGACGCGGGCGCCGCGCTGGCGGCAGGCGAAGGCTGCGCCCGCACCGCCGGCAACCCGAAGCAGGTGACCTGTCCGACGCTCGGGCCGGGTCGCTGGCTGATGGCCGACCTCGGGCCCGGCAACGACGAACTGACCGTGAGCGGGAGCCTCGAATCGATCGACTTCACCCGCGTCAACGGCGGCGAAGGCGACGACACGATCCGCGGCGGCCCGGAGGAAGATCTGCTCCAGTCCGGCCCCGGCGCCGACCACATCTACGGCGGCGAAGGCTCCGACGGGCTGATCGGCGGCCTCCCCGGCCCGACCTACATCTACGGCGAAGGCGGCGGCGACCTGCTGGCGGCGGGTGGCGGCTGCGCGGGCGGGACGCTCGACGGCGGGCCGGGCGACGACGACGCCTCCTTCGCCGAGACCCAGGCCCATCCGGGGACGCTCTACGTCTCGCTCGAAGCGGGCTGGGCCTGGATCAACGCGATCAAGCACTGCGCCAAAGTGCGGCTGCCGCGCTCCGACGAGGACATCGAGGGCTCCTTCGACAACGACGTCCTGATCGGCGACGGCGAGGACAACGTGATGCTCGGCCAGCCCGGCGTCGACAGCTTCTTCGGGCGCGGCGGCAACGACGTGATCGTCGCCGCCGACGGGGTCAAGGACTGGTACATCCAGTGCGGCAACAAAGGGCACCCGGAAGGGATCGCGATCGTCGACACGATCGATCCGCAAGCCCAGGACTGCGCCAAGGTCGTCACCGGCTCGACCGTGCAGGGCCTGGGCAAGGCCGCGAACGGGAACTGATCCGCCGCCCTTGCGCGGGCGTAGGATCCAAGCGGTCCCATCAATCACTCATAAGAGGAGGCGCGCATGTTCAGTGGCTTGGAGAGCCCCATGCACCTGTTGGTCGTGCTGATCGTCGCCGTCCTCGTCCTCGGTCCGAAAAAGCTGCCTGAAGCGGCACGCGGCCTCGGCTCCGGCATTCGGCAGTTCAAAGACTCGCTCGAGGGGAAAGAGCCCGCCAAGGTGGAGGCGGAGAAGAAGGACTAGCCGCGGGCGGGCGCGCCCGGGGCGCCCCTAGGGCAGGTGGTGCAGTCGCCAGCTGAGTGACGGTTCGCCGAGCGAGTCAGCGGTGAGGGCGGGTGCCCGCTCGACCGTCGTCCCGCGCGCCATCACCGTCCCCAGGCGTTCGCCGGCGCTCGCCGAGCGGCGCGCCGGGCCGACCCCGAGGTGGACCGGCGTCCGCATCCCCGGCCAGCCGATCTCCTTCAGCGCCCTCCCGGTCTTCACCGGGACGATGTCGCCGTCGGCATTTTCGAGCCGCATCACGGTGGTGCCCTTCGGCACCGCGACCCGGGCCCGTACCGCCGCGGCGACCGAGTCGGCGAGTTCGTCGGCGCCGGCCAGCGCGGCGCTGACCAGTTCCCCGTCGTGCTGGCCGAAGATCGCCCCCAGCACGGTGAAGGTATGGCCGTCGACGGTCATTTCCTTGGCGAAGAGGAGGCACCCGCCGGCCGCCGAGTCGGAGCCGGTCTTGATCCCGACATAACCGTCGTGGCCGACCAGTTCGTTGTAGTTGAGGACCCGGCCGACCACCGGCAGCACGGTCGAGGGCTTGGCGACGATCTCGGCGAAGGTCGGGTCCGCCATCGCCACCCGGGCCAGCTTGACCTGGTCGGTGGCGGTCGAGACGGTCGTCTCTTCGAAGCCGCTCGGGTCGGTGTAGGTCGTCTGCGACATCCCCAGTTCTTTCGCGGCCTTGTTCATCTGGCTGACGAAAGCGCCGATCGACCCGGCGTCGTGGACCGCGAGCAGCGCCGCGATGTTGTTCGCCGAGGGCAGCATCAGCGCCTCCAGCAGCTGGCGCTCCGACAACGTCTCCCCCGCCCGCACGGCGACCGTCGACTGGTCGAGCGCCACCCGGTTGCGCTCTTCGTCGACCTGCGCCTGACTGATCCGCACCTTGAAGCCTTCCTCGCCCGGGGCCAGGGGGAACTTCTTCAGGGTCAGGTAGGCGGTCATCACCTTGGCGACGCTGGCGATCGGCACCGGCTTCTGGCCGCCCGTCGAGCCGAGGCTGCCGACGCCCTCGACCGCCACCGTCGCCTCGCCTTCGCTCGGCCAGGCGGGAGTGAACGGCTTGCCCGACAGCTTCACCGTCTTCGGCAGCACCCGGTGGACGGTGAGATAGGGCATCGTCTTCGTCTCCGCCCGCACCAGCGCGGCGACGAGCAGCGCCAGCAAGACGATCACCACCAAGAGCGGGATCAGCCAGAGGCGTCGGCGGCGCCGCGGGGGCGGCGCCGGACGGCGGTAGGTCAGCGGTTCGAACGTGCTCGCCACGAGCACCTGAAGGTAGCCGAGAGCCAGGAAGTCACGAGCTGAACCGCATGGGCAAGCGGTGTAGCCGCCGCGGCGTGGCGGTGCTCGCCGGGACTACGCGGGCCGATACGCGGAATCCGCGTACTTCGTCCCAGGATCGTGCGCTCGCCCTGGTGGTCGAGCGGCGGGACCGAAATGATGCCCGCGACCTGACTCAAACCTGAGAGCGCGGGACGCCCGGTGCCCGCCGAGAAAGGAAGTACATGAAAAGCAAGCTCCACCTCGGTCGCGGCGCCGCGATCCTCGCCTGCGCGGCCTCCCTGGCCGGCACCGCGGCGGTCGTCGCCCCCACCGCCGCCTCGGCGCGCGGTGCCTCGACCTGCGCCAACAAGAGGATCAAGATCCCGATCGAAGGCGGCAAGCCGATCCACCTGCCGGTGAAGGCGATCACCGTCGAAGGCGGAGTCAGCTGCGCGGAAGCGTACAAAGTGATCGCCGGGGTCCTGGCGGGCGACCCGCCGACCGGCTGGAAGTCCATCCCGGCAAGCTTCGAAGCCCCTGAAGGCCTCGTCCCTCAGGCGGTCAAGAAGGGCAGCAAGAAGATCAAGTACGCCACCCACGGCGGCTGATCACCTCACTCGTTGACGGGCCGAAAACCGGACATATAGGCGGGTTTTCGGCCCATCAACATCGGAGCTATGGACAGACGACGATCAGGTTGAAGTCGCTGTCCTCGTTGGCGCCGGTTTTGTCTTTGGTGTGGACTTCGATCGCGTTCGGGTTGGCGGGCGAGATGTTGGTCTGCGCGTAGCCAGCATCGGGCGGCGAGGTGCCGTCGTTGTTGCGTCCCGCGACGTTGGCGCAGTCGGAGACGTTGATCGGGAAGATCACGGTGACGGCGCCGCCTGCCTCGACCGCGCTGATCACGCCGGCGTCGGAGGCCCGCGTCAGGGTCGCATTGCCCTGGCCGGCGGGGTTATGGACGACCGCCCAGAAAGTGTGCGTGGTCCGTTTCGCCAGCGGCACTTCGCCGATCTTGTCGACGTTGATCTGGTAACCGGTCAGCGTCTTCTTCTTCAGCTTCCCGCCCCCGATCGACTGCTTCTGGATCGAGTTGCCGTTGATCTGCCCGGCCGCGTAGGCGGTCCCGCCGAGCGCGGCGACGAGCGCCACCAGGGCGACGATCATGGCCGGCGAGGGACGCCGGGGCCTCAGCGCGAAGCGCTCTAAGGCGCCTTGCGGGAGCGCAGCCAGCGGGTCGGCCCGATCAGGATCCGCACCCCCGGCCGCATCCAGCGCAGCACGCCGAACAGGTCCCGTTCCGGCAGTGAGACACAGCCGGAGGTCGGGCTTTCGGTGGCGACGTGGAGGAAGATCCCCGAGCCGCGCCCGAACACCGGGTGGCGATAGTTGAAGTCGATCACCGCCGCGTAACGGTAGGCACGGCCGGCGCTCACCCAGAGGTCCTCGTCGCCCGGCGCGCAGGGGCTCCGCTCGACCCAGCGGTTGTAGGCGCGGTGGATCCCCGACCAGCAGTCGCCGGGGCGCAGATGCCTCCATTCGAAGCCCTCGACTCCGGGGTCGGGGCGCGAGCCGAAATCGAAGACGAAGCCGTAGTCGCCGATCGGCGTCGTCCCGTCCCCCGCCACCCGCGACCGCGCCTGCGAGAGCCCGGCCTGGCCGAGCCGCGCCGGCATCCCCTTGCGGACGAGCCGCCACCGCTCGCCCACCCGCCGGTAGGTGCGCGCCGTGGCGTGGGTCGTGTCCATGCCGTTGGCGGCGATCTCGATCACCTGGTCAGCCCCACCGAGCCCCCGCATCCCGTTCGGATTGACCCCGGGCGCGGCGTGGGCGTTCGCGGGCACGACCGCCGCCACGATCCCGAGCAGCAAGAACAAGCGGGACTTCATCGACGGGACCCTAGCCCGCGCCGGTGATCGGTCGCGAGGGGGACCCTGGACGAACCTCCCCTTTTGTGAGGGAAGGGTCCCCCTCGCGACCGCCCGCCCCGCCCGTCTCACAAGTACGCTCGCCGCGATGCCATCCCGCGACTGGGCCCTCGAGCAACGTGTCCGCGGCGCGACGAGGGCGCGCCTCCGACTGGTCTCCGGCTCCTGGCCGGCGATCGTCCAGTCGGCGCTTGCGGCCGGGATCGCCTGGGCGCTGGCGAAGCTGGTGGTCGGCCAGCCGCAGCCGTTCTTCGCCCCGGCGGCGGCGGTCATCTCGCTCGGCCTCTCCCGCGGGCAGCCGCGCCGACGGGCCGTGGAGCTCTCGATCGGCGTCGCCGTCGGCATCGGCCTCGCCGCCGCGATCGTCCGTCTGGTCGGCGTCGGGGCGATCCAGGTGACCATCCTCGTCGCCCTGGTGATGGCGGTCTCGCTGCTCCTCAACGGGAGCCAGATCTTGATCAACCAGGCCGCCGTCTCGGCGCTCCTGATCATGACCCTGCCCGGCCAAGGCGCCGAGATCGACCGCTTCCTCGACGCCTGCGTCGGCGGCGCGGTGGCGATCGCCTTCGGCTTCCTCTTCTCCTTCCACGAACCGCTGGCGGAGGTCGAGGAGGCACGCCGCGACGCGCTCGCCGACCTCGCTGCGGCGCTCGAATCGATCGCCGCCGCGCTCGCCAAGACCGATCTCGGCGCCGCCGAAGCGGCGCTGGCCGACTCGCGGAAGCTCGACGCCGGGGTCGACGTCCTCTACGACGCGGTCTCCGAAGCGGGTGAGGCCGCCGCCTTCTCGCCGCGCCGCCGCACCCTGCTGGAGGAACTCGACCCGCAGGCGGGGGCGGCGCCGCAGATCGATTATGCGGTCCGCGACGCCCGCGTCCTCGCCCGCGCGACCACCACCGCGATCCGCCGCGGCGCCCACATCGACCCCCGCCTCGCCGAGGGGGTCGAGACCCTCGCCGAAGCGACCCGGGCCCTCGACGCGGTCGGCCGTGGTGAGCAGGGTGCCCGCGCCGACGTCCGCGAACTGGCCTCGCAGGCGGTCGAACTGGCGGGCTCGGCCGACGTCCGCAACTCGCTCTGGCCGACGATGATCTTCGGCCAGACCCGGGCGATCGCCTTCGACCTGATGCAGGCCGCGGGCGAGGAGGCCGACCGCGCCCGCGCGCTGCTCGACGCTGCGGCGACGACGAAAATCGCCCCGCCGCCCAGGTGAGTTCGCAGTTACCCACACATATTGCGGGTTACTGCGAACTCATCGGTGGATGTCTGGCCACGGCGCTTGCGGTCCAGGGAGCGTCGACCGCTTCCTCGGCCGCCTTCAGGCTCGCCGCCGCCAAGGCGGCCGCGGGGCGCACGCCCGACTGCGCCGGAGCGGCAGCCGAGCGCGAACCGGAGTGCTGACTACTTGCTCGGGTCCGGGACGATGCGGATGTAGGGCCTCGGCGACTCCCAGGTGCCGAACAGCTCTTTCGCCTCGTCCTCTTTGACCGAGCCGGCGATGATCACGTCGTCGCCGCTCTTCCACTGCGCCGGGGTCGCCACTTTGTTGTTGGCGGTCAGCTGCAGCGAGTCGATCACCCGCAACACCTCGTCGAAGTTGCGCCCGGTGGTCATCGGGTAGACGAGGATCAGTTTCACTTTCTTGTCGGGGCCGATGACGAAGACGTTGCGGACCGTCTGGTTGTCGGCAGGGGTGCGGTCGGAGGCGTCGCCGGAGACATCCGCCGGGAGCATCCCGTAGGCCTTCGAGATCGAGAAGTCGGCGTCCGAGATCAGCGGGTAGTTCGGCGCCGTGCCCTGAGTCTCCTCGATGTCCTTCGCCCAGCCCTCGTTGCTCTCGAGCGGGTCGACCGAGAGGCCGACGACCTTGGTGTTGCGCTTGGCGAACTCGGGCTCGATCGAGGCCATGTAGCCGAGCTCGGTCGTGCAGACCGGCGTGAACGCCTTCGGGTGCGAGAACAGCACGCCCCAGGAATCGCCCAGCCAGTCGTGGAAGTTGATGTGTCCCTCGGTGGTGTCAGCCTCGAAGTTTGGGGCTTCGTCGCCCAGTCTCAGAGCCATTTTCGTCTCCTCTTCATAAATTCCGATCAGGTTTAACCAGATTAGCGCGCGGCGACTGCGGGACGCGCCCTTCCCGACCCCTCAGGTCAACATCCCTACCACGATCGCGGCGGCCATCGCAACCAGGGCGAGCGGGATTCCGCGGCGGGAGAACTCAAGCAGCGACGGGCGGGCGTCGACCTCGCGGGCGGCGCGGAACCAGAGCAGCGCCGAGAGCGCCCCGGTGACCGCCAGGTTGGGACCGACATTGAGGCCGAGCAGCAGCATCCGCGAGTGGTCGACGGCGTGGGCCGAGTAGAGCGCCGCCGAGGGGAGGTTGTTGAGGAGGACGGTCGAGAGCGCCGCCAGGCCGGCGGTCTCCGGGCCACTCGCCCCGCCGATCAGTTCGGCGGGGCCGTCCCAATGGCGGGCGAGGGTGCCGAGGGCGACGGTGAGCACGAAGGCGGCGGCGAGGCTCGGCGGGCCGACCACGCGCCAGGCGTCGGCGAGGGTGATGCGGGAGCGGAGCAGCTCGACCGCGGTGGCGAGGAGGCCGACCGCGAAGACGGCGAGGGCGGGCTGGCGGAGCACGAGGACGAGGACGACCGCGGCGACGGTGGCGGCGAGGCCGGGTCCGAGGATGACGGCCGGCGCCGGCGCGTCGGCGCCCGCGGCGAGCGCGTCGGCGGGCCCGTCTCCCGCGGCACCCGCGACCGCGCGGTTCGCGAACGCGCCGCGGAAGAGGACGGCGATGCCGAACGCGGTCACGAGCGCGGCGGTGATCGCGATCGGGAACATCTTCGCGGCGAAACTCGCGCCGGAGCCGCCGCCGTGGGCGTCGAGCACCAGCAGGTTGGTGAGGTTCGAGCCGGGCAGGAAGAGCGAGGACGCGTTGGCCATGAAGACGCAGCCGTAGAGGAAGGGCTCGACCCCGACCCGGCGCCGGCGCGCGGCGAAGACCAGCACCGGGGTGAGGAAGACGACCGCGGTGTCGAGGTTGAGGATCGCGGTCACCACCGCGTCGAGCAGCAGCGCCGCACCGAGCAGGGCCAGGCCGCCTCCCGGCAGCGCCTCCAGCCGCGCCCCGCCCCAGGCGAAGAGGCCGTCGCGGTTGGCGAGCAGGCCGATCAGGAGCAGCCCCGCGATCAGGACGAAGGGAGGCCAGGATTGCTGGAGCGCCGCGGACACCGCCGGGTGTCTACCCGATCGCCCCCCGCCGGTCTCGGCCGCCGGCTAGCCTTGCCCCGATGCCCGACCCGAGAGACGACGCCGACGCCCAGGTCGCCGCCGAGCTTGCGGAGCTCGAGGCGCTGGCCGCGGCGATGCCTGCCGACGAGGTCGAAGGCGTGGCGCCGGTGGCCGGGCCGCAGGACTGGGAGTGAGCGCGGTGGGGTCGGCGAGCGAGCGGGTCGAGGCGGCGATCGGCGCGGCCGAGCGGCTCAACCCGACCATCAACGCCTACCTGCACCTCGACCCGGAAGGGGCGCGGGCCGCCGCGGCCGAGCAGCCGTCCGGCCCACTCGCCGGGATGCCGATCTGCGTCAAGGACATCGTCGACGTCGCCGGGATGCCGACCACGGCAGGCGCCGAGGGCTGGGTCCGCCACCCCGACGCCGACGCCGTGGTCGTCGCACGGCTGCGCGCCGCGGGGGCGATCGTCGTCGGCAAGGGCAACACCAACGAGTTCGCCTGCGGGATCGACGGCCGCAACCCCCACAAGGGCGACTGCCGCAACCCGCATGACCCCGAGCGCCTCAGCGGCGGCTCCAGCTCCGGCCCGGCCGCGGCGGTGGCGAGCGGCATGGCGGAGGCGGCGATCGGCAGCGACACCAGCGGCTCGATCCGCGTCCCGGCCGCCCTCTGTGGCGTGGTCGGCATCCGCCCCACCCGCGGCCTCGTCCCCGCCACGGGCGTGGTACCGCTGGCCCGGAGCCTCGACGCGGTCGGCCCGCTGGCACTCGACGTCGCCACCGCCTCGCTCGTCCTCGACGCGATGGTGGGAAGCGAGCGGACGGCGCCGCGAGCGGAGGTCGACGGGTTGCGGATCGGGCTTGCGACCGAGCTGCTCGACCTCGCCGAGGAGCCGGTGGCGGAAGCGATCAAGGCGACGGTCGGGCTCCTCCGCGACCAAGGCGCCGAGGTGGTCGACGTCGCCCTGCCGGATCTGGGTGGCCGCGCCACCGCGATTCACCGGATCGTGCAGGCCTGCGAGGTCGCCGCCGCCCACGCGGCGTGGTTCGCCCGGCAGCGCGACCGCTACGCCCCCGAGGTGCGGGCACGGATCGAGCCCGGCTACAGCCTCGGCGCCGAGGTCTACCTGCGGGCCCAGCGCCACCGTCGGCTCTTCACCCGCTCCTTCGCCGCCGCGATCCGAGGGCTCGACGCGGTCATCGCCCCCGCCTCGCCGGTGCTGGCACCGCGGATCGCCGACGAAGAGATCACCATCCGTGGCGAGCGTCGCCGGACCCGCGTCGCCCTGCTCTCCTGCGTGATGGCCTTCAGCCAGCTGGACGGTCCGGCGGTGTCGGTGCCGATCGGGCTGCGCGAGGGCCTGCCGGTGGGCCTGCAGGTGATCGGCCGCCCGCACGCCGAGGACGTGGTGCTGCGGATCGCGGCAGCGGCCGAAGGCGCCGCCTGACCGGTCCCTGAACAGGTGGGGCGCGCCGCGGGGCGGCGCGCCCCACCCCTGGTTACGCCGCCGCCGCGGCCTCGCCCATCCGCGGGCCCCGTTCGGCCTCCTCGCGCAGGTGGTCGAGCGAGTGCCGCAGGAGCCGCGAGATGTGCATCTGCGAACAGCCGACCCGCGCCGCGATCTCCGTCTGCGGCAGTTCCTCGACGAAGCGCAGCCGCAGTACCTCGCGTTCACGCTCACCCAGGGTCGGCAGCACCGACTCCATCGCCAGGCGGTCGTCGACCAGGTCGAAGTTGCCGTCGGGGCGGCCGACCCACTCGGCGCCGGAAGCGTCGTCGGGGTCCTCGCCGACCGGCGGAGCGTCGAGCGAGAGCGGCCGGCGGTTGTGCTGGGCCTCGAGAACGTCGAGTACGTCGCCGACCTCGAGCGCGAGGTGCTCGGCCAGCTCCTTGGTCGAGGGCGGCCGGCGAAGCTCCAGGGTCAGTTTCTCGGTCGCCTGCTCGACCCGGCCCATGCGGTCGTGGACCGATCGCGGCACCCGCACCGTCCAGACCTTGTCGCGGAAATACCGCTTCAGCTCGCCGAGGATGGTCGGCTTGGCAAAGCCGGCGAAGGGGATGCCGCGGCTCGAGTCGAAGCGGTCGATCGCGTTCAGGAGGCCGAGGCTCGCCACCTGCAGCAGGTCGTCGTAGGGCTCCGAGATGCCCGCGTAGCGGCCCGCCATCCCCCGCGCCAGCGGCATGTAGAGCTCGACCAACCGGGCTCGCGCCGCCTGGTCACGCTCCTCGGTGACCCGGCGCCAAAGCTCCCTCTCCGACTGACCCCCACGAGGCTCGCTGACAACTGCGCTCATTGCTTCTCCGTTTCATACGGCGCCCTTTGGAGGGGGCGCGAATTCCCGTTCCGATGGCCCGCCCAGAGGCTCACGGAGAAGCGTGCGGACGATCGGATCCTGTCCCGAGGGCATACCCGAAGTACCCGGATCGATAAACAGCCTGTAACCGATCCTGGACAACATGTAGAGGTCTGCCGGCCGGGCCGAGCGCATCCACGAAAAAACGACCGGGGGGACGCTCGTCGCCTGCCGTGCGCGTAGCCTTCGCGCTCAGAAGCTCGGTTGCGTCGCCTGTGAGACGGCTCCCCGCTTGGCTTCCGCGGGGCGCCGGTCTCGCCCGGTCGCAAGGAGGAAATTACCGGTCCCCCGGCGGCGCGCAAGGGGCCTCCGCGCAACAAATCCGCAAAACCCGGGATCTTGCTCTCAGTCGTCGATCGAGATGTAGCCCGGCAGCGACGAAACGCGCCCCAACCACTCGCCGATCGCCGGAAAGCGGCCCAGCTCGAAGCCACCCTCGGCGGCTACATGGGTGTAGGCGTAGAGGGCAAGGTCGGCGACCGTGGGAACGGCGCCGACGAAAAACTCGCGCCCGGCGAGGTGCCGCTCCATCGCCTCCAGCGCCGCCTGGCCGCCGTTGAACTTGGCCAGTGCCTCGCGCGGCTCCGGTTTGATCCCGGCGTGCGCCCAGAAGCGGAGCACGGCGATGTTCGGCTCGTGGCTGTACTGCTCGAAGAACAGCCACTGCAGCACCTGCGCCCGTTCGTACCGGTCCTCCGGCAGGTACTCGGTTCCCTCGCCGAAGTAGACCAGGATCGCGTCCGACTCGGCAATTGGCCTGCCGTCGTCGAGCACCAGCGTCGGCACCCGCAGCCCCGGATTCAGGTCCCCCAGCAGCTCCGCCCGCCCCGACCGGTCGATGACGTCGACCTCCCGCCGCTCGTACTCGATCCCGAGCAGCGCGAAGAGCAGGCGGACCTTGTAGCAGTTGCCCGAGATCGCGGAGTCGTAGAGCAGCATGGCGTCACTTTAGGGGGAGAAGGTCGGGTCGCCCAGCCCTTGACGTGGGGTGGCTCCCGCCCGCGATGTCAAACAGTGGAAGCAGGCCTGCCGGCAAGTGGGCATCTCCGAAGACGAATGGCAACAAGCCTCGGATGACTTCCACGCAGAAAAGCGGGCTTCCGGAGAAAGGGGTCACTGGCCCTATAGAAAACTGACCATTTGGCTGCGAAGGTGGAGGGAAGACAGATGGCAACGGTGATCCCAGATTTCTCCCCACTCGATCTACTGGGTCGTTTCCGCGGAACGATCTTCCGCGCGGCACCGGGCTATCCCGAGGTCATCCACCTGAATGTGCGGGACCGCGACGGCGAGATATGGCGGTTCTCGACCTTCTACGCGGAATACTCGCCGTCAGACCCGGACTTCTTTCCTGGCAAGACCATCGTCGACATCGATCTCGACCCCTCGGGAACCTCGACGATCGCGTTCTCCGACGGCAGCACCATGACGATCGTCCCGGGGAAACTGGGGCCGGACGAGCCCGGGGACGACCTCGAGACCTGGAACCTCATCACCCCCGATGGGCTTTCGCTCTGGTTCGGACCGAGAGGTCGCTGGCAGCTGAAGCGAGCGAGCGACCCCGTCTGACCCCCTCCCGCCCCTAGAGGGACAGGGCGAGGGGCTCTTGCAGGATGCGTTTGATCGCGGCGAGGAATTCGGCGCCGTCGGCGCCGTAGAGGATGCGGTGGTCGCAGGAGAGGGTCATCTCCATCACCTTCCCGGGGACGACCTCGCCGTCCTTGACGACCGGCTTGTCGGTGATCGCTCCGACCGCGAGGATCCCGGCCTGAGGCGAGTTGACGATCGCGCCGAAGCTGGTGATCCCGTACATCCCCAGGTTGGACACCGAGAAGGTGCCGCCGGAGAGCTCCGGCGGGGTGATGGAGCCGTCGCGGACCTTGCCGGCCAGGGCGCGGGCGTCGGTGGCGATCTCCCGTAGGCCCTTCTTGTCGGCGTCGAACACGGTGGGCACCACGAGCGCGTCATCGGCGGCGACGGCGATGCCGACGTTGATCCGCGAGTAGAGCTCGAAGCGGCCGTCCTTATAAGCACCGTTGGCGCGCGGGAACCGCTTCAGCGCGATCGCACACGCCTTCACCACCATGTCGTTGAACGACGGCACGACCTCACCCTCACCGCTGATCTCTTTGATCCGCGCACGGGCGGCGACGGCAGCGCTCATGTCAACCTCGGTGGTGAGATAGAAGTGCGGCGCGGTCGCCTTCGACTCCGACATCCGCCGCGCCACCACCTGCTGCAATTTGGTCAGCTCGACGATCTCGACCGATCCCTTCGCCGTCTCCGGCGAGCCCGAAACAACGGGCTCCGAGGCTGGCGCAGCCGCAGAAGCAGCCGGAGCGCCTTCCGCAGCTTCGACGTCCTTCTTGACGATCCGCCCCCCCGGTCCGCTCCCCGAGAGCGCGCCGATGTCCACGCCCAGCTCCGCAGCAATCCGCCGCGCGAGCGGCGAAGCCTTGACCCTGCCCCCCGAGCCGTTGCCGTTTTCGGTGGCAATCCGCGCTGCGGGTGGCACTGTAGGGGGGACCCTCCCTGAGGAAGCTTTAGCTACCGGAGGGGAGGGTGGGTCCCCTGCAGTGACAGGACCCGCAGCTTGAGGGCTCTGAAGTACGGCGTCCCTATCCCCGATCCGAGCAATCACCGCACCGACAGGAGCCGTCTCGTTCTCCTGCACAAGGATCTCCAGCAAAGTCCCGGCGACATCGGCCTCGTAGCCCATGTTGGCCTTGTCGGTCTCGATCTCGACCAGTTCCTCGCCGACGGCGACCTCGTCGCCGACCTGCTTCAGCCAGTTGAGGACGGTCCCCTCCTCCATCGAGTCGGAGAGGCGCGGCATCGCGATGTCCTGCACCGCGGTCGGAGCCATCGCTAGACCCCCGTCGCGATCTCGGCGGCGAGGCCGAGGCGGTTCTCGACTTCGCGGACGATCTTGCCCTCGGCGGGCATGTAGGCGTCCTCGAGCGTCGGGCTGTAGGGGATCGGCGTCTCCGGGCAGGCGACCACCCAGGCGTCGTCGAGGTCGTGCAGACCCTCGGCGGCGACGATGCCGAGCAGGTTCGCTCCCCAGCCACCGATCAGCGGCCCCTCCTCGACGATCGTCACGCGGTTGGTCTTGGCGACCGACTCGAGGACCGTCGCGGTGTCGAGCGGGCGCAGGCTGCGCAGGTCGACGACCTCGGCGCTGACGCCCTTCTCGGCCAGCTCGTCGGCCGCCCGCAGGCAGTCGCGCACGCCCTTCGAGATCGAGACCAGGGTCACGTCGGTGCCCTCGCGAACTACCGCCGCCTTGCCCAGCGGCAAGACCTCTGGAGCGTCGCTCCCGACCGGGTCTTTGACCGAGTAGAGGCGCTTGTGCTCGAGGAAGGCGACCGGGTTGTCGTCGCGGATCGACTGGCGCAGCAGCGCCTTCGCGTCGCCGGCGGTCGCCGGGGCGACCACCTTCAGCCCCGGCACGCCTTGCAGCCACGGCCCCGGGGACTGCGAGTGCATCGCGCCGAAGTTGCCCCCGGCGCCCATCGCCGAGCGCACCACCAGCGGGCAGCTGGCCTGCTCGTTCGAGACGTACCAGTACTTCGCCGCCTGGTTGACGAGGCTGTCCATCGCCAGCAAGAGAAAGTCGGCGAACATGATCTCGAAGATCGGCCGCAGCCCGGTGACGGCGGCACCGAAGGCACCTGCCGACATCGCCAGCTCGGAGATCGGGGTGTCGATCACGCGGTCGCCGAAGCGGTCGTAGAGGCCCGGGGTCACCGCGAACACCCCGCCCGCGATCGCCACGTCCTCACCGAAGAAGACAACGGTCTCGTCGCGCTCCATCTCCGCCGCGATCGCCTCGCGGATCGCGACGCGGTACTCGAGCGTGTCGCTGCGATCTGGCATTACTTGAACTCCTTCCCGGTCGATTCGGGATCGGGGAACGGAGCGGCAAGCCCGCGTTCGACGATCTGCTCGAGCTCCTTCGCCACCTCGGCGTCGATTTCATCGCAGCGCTCGGCCTCGATCCCGTAGCGCTCCTCGAGCGCCTTGCGGCCGAGGATCAACGGGTCGCGCTGCTTCCACTCGTCGAGCTCTCCCGGCTTGCGGTACTTGCCCGGATCGGAGCGCGAGTGGCCGACGTAGCGGTAGGTCATCGTCTCCAGGAAGGCCGGGCCGGCGCCGGAGCGGGCGTATTCGATCGCCTCACTTGCCGCCTCGCGCACGGCGAAGACGTCGTTGCCATCGACCTGCTGGGTGTGGATCCCCATCGCGATCGGTCGCGAGCCTATGGAGCCCGCGGTGACGTTCTCGATCGGCGTGAACTCCATGTAGAGGTTGTTCTCGCAGACGAAGACGACCGGCAGCTTCTCGATCTGGGCCCAGTTCAGCGACTCGTGGAAGTAGGCCTGGTTCGAGGTGCCGTCGCCGAAGAAGGCGACCGCGACGTTGCCGGTGCCGAGCAGCTTCTCCGAGAGCGCCGCGCCGGTGGCCGCCCCGATCGAGCCGCCGACGATGCCGAAGCAGCCGATCAGCCCGTGCTCCTGGTCGACCACGTTCATCGAGCCGGCGCGACCGCCACAGGCGCCGGTCACCCGCCCGAGCATCTCGTCCATCAGCTTCTGCGGCGAGACGCCGATCGAGATCGCGTGGCCGTGGCCGCGGTAGGTGCCGGCGACCTTGTCGCCCTCGCGGAGCATCGACCCGACCCCCACCCCACTCGCCTCCTGGCCGGAGTAGAGGTGGGTGGTGCCGTGGACGTTGCCCTTCTGGAACTGCGACTGGACGGTGTCCTCGAAGGTGCGGATCAGCCGCATCCGGCGGTAGAGCTCACGCGCCCCCGCCGCGTCGATCTCGGCCCCGGGGGCCATCGACTGGGTCTTCTCTGCCATTGGTGTGCGCTCCTCCGTCTGGTTTTCAGTCTTGCGCCGCGGGGCCGGACCCGCCGCTGATCCGCCGCAGTGCGTCCGCCACCCGCACCAGGTCCTCGTCGCCGCCCTCGAGCCCGGCCGCCACGGTGACCGCCTCGGCCGCGGCGGTGGCGCCGAGCAGCGGCAGCCCGGCCGCGTCGCCCTGCTCGAGCGCGAGCTTCAGGTCCTTGCGCATCAGGTCGAGCGCGAAGGCAGGCGGGGTGCCGTCGGGGTCGAGGAAGGCGGCCTTCTTGTAATCGACGAAGGGCGAGGAGAGGGCGCCGGCGCCGATCACCTCGTAGGCGTCGGGGCGCTCGATCCCGGCCGCCTCGGCCAGCACCAGGGCCTCGGAGACCGCCACCGTCTGCGAGGCGATCATCACGTTGACGGCGAGCTTCATCGCCGCCCCGGTCCCGGTCGCGCCGAGGTGGAAGTGGGCTTTGGTCATCGCCTCGAGCACCGGGCGGGCACGCTCCAGCGCGTCGTCGTCGCCGCCGACCATCGACACCAGCGCGGCGGCGTCGGCAACGGTGACCGAACCGGAGACTGGCGCGTCGAGCATCTCGACCCCCTCGTCGGCGGCGCGGGAGGCGAACTTGCGGGCCGCGCTCGGGCCGATCGTGCTCATCTCCAGCCAGACGAGGCCCTCGGGGGCGTCGCTGAGCACCTGCTCGTCCTCGAGGATCCGCGCCTCGACCGCGGCCGGATCGGCGAGCATCGTCACCAGCACCTCGGCGTCGCGGACCGCCTCGGCGGCGCTCGTCGCCACCGTGGCGCCGTCGCCCCGCAGCGGGTCGCAGCGCTCGAGCGTTCGGTTGAAGACGGTGAGGTCGTGACCGGCGCGCAGGACGTTGCCCGCCATCGGCAGGCCCATCTTGCCGATCCCGACGAAGGCGACCTTCACGCCGCGACCTCGACCACCATCTTGCCCGGCGCGGTGCCAGCGCCCAGTGGGGCGATCGCGTCCTCGACCAGGCGGGTCATCGGCACCACCTCGCCGAGGACTTCGCCCGCCAGCTCGGTCTGCGTCAGCACGGCGAGGGACTCCGGCAGGTTCGCGTCGCAGATGTGGGCGACGGTGGCGATCAGGTCGACCTCGCGCAGCGCCGCGTCGAAGATGTCGACCCGCGGCGGGTCGGCCTGCAGGCCGACGATCACGACCTGGCCGCCGCGCTTGGTCGCGTGGATCGCGATGCTCGGGTTGGCCGGCACGCCGGAGGCCTCGATCACCACGTCGGCGCCCTCGCCCCCGGTCGCCTCTCCGATCGCCGCGGCGACGTCGGTGCCGCGCGCGTCGATCGCGTCGTCGGCGCCGAGCGCGCTCGCCAGCGCCAGCTTCCCCGGGTCGACGTCGACGGCGATCAGGCGGGCCGGCTCGCGGGTGCTCGCCGCCCCGATCAGGAAGCCGCCGATCCCGCCGATGCCGAGCACGGCGACGGTCTGGCCGGGGCTTGCCCCGCCGCGGTCGAGGGCGTGGATCG
>CAWCJB010000012.1:0-313182 GCA_963795675.1 uncultured Solirubrobacterales bacterium | reverse complement strand
GCGGCGCTGCAGCTCCGGGATCAGGTGCTCGACCAGGTCGACGAAGGTGCCTGGGGTGATCGCGTAGGCGAGGTTGAAGCCGTCGACGTCGGAGTAGTCGATCCACTCCTGCATGTGGTCGGCGACTTCGGCGGCGGAGCCGACGGTGCGCGGGCCGAGGCCGCCGATCCCGCCCCAGCGGGCGATGTCGCGGACCGTCCACTCGCCGCCCTCGGAGTCGGCCTGCTGAAAGGCGGCGACGGCCGAGTGGATCGCGTTCGAGTCGACGTCACCGATCGGGTCGTCGAGGCTGTACTCGGAGAGGTCGACGCCCATCCAGCCGGAGAAGAGGGTGAGGGCACCCTCGTCGGAGGCGTAGCGCTCGTACTCGTCGTGCTTGGCCCAGGCCTTCTCTTTGGTCTCGTCGACGATCGCCGTCATCAGGGTGTAGATGCGGGCGTCGTAGGGGTCGCGGCCGACCTCGACCATGCGCCGGCGGATGTCGCCGACGACCTCTTTGAGGATCTCCTTGGTCGGCGCCGCGGTGAAGATCGCCTCGGCGTGCTCGGCGGCGAACTGGCGGCCGCGGCTGGAGGCGCCGGCCTGGTAGATCACCGGCGAGCGCTGCGGCGAGGGCTCGCAGAGGTGGATCCCGGGGACCTTGAAGAACTCGCCCTCATGGTCGATGCCGTGGACCTTGTCGGGGTCGGTGAAGACGCCTGACCCGCGGTCGCGGAGCACCGCGCCGTCCTCCCAACTGCCCTCCCAGAGCTTGTAACAGACCTCGAGGTACTCGTCGGCGACGTCGTAGCGGTTGTCGTGGTTCAGCTGCGCCGACTCGCCGAGGTTCTTGGCGCCGCTGTCGAGGTAGGAGGTGACGACGTTCCAGCCGACGCGGCCGTCGGTGAGGTGGTCGAGCGTCGACATCCGGCGGGCGAAGGGGTAAGGGTGCTCGAAGGAGATCGAGGCGGTGAGGCCGAAGCCGAGGCCCTCGGTGACCGCGGCCATCGCCGAGACCAGCATCGCCGGGTCGTTGACCGGGACCTGGGTGGCCTGGCGGATCGTCGCGTCGCGGTTGCCACCGTAGACGTCGTAGATGCCGAGCACGTCGGCGATGAAGAGCCCGTCGAAGCGGCCCCGCTCCAGAAGCTGGGCCAGGTCGGTCCAGTAGGAGAGCTTGCGGTAGTCCCAGGAACGGTCCTCCGGGTGCCGCCACATTCCCGGGGACTGATGGGCGACGCAGTTCATGTCGAAGGCGTTGAGGCGGATCGGTCGGGGCATCGCAGGCCTATTCCCTAGTAAGTTGATCGACAAACACGTAAGACGAGAGCGCATGATGCGGGCAGCCGCAAGGGGATGTCAAATCGGAATTCCAGGTAGCCCTATAGTCTTTCCTTACCTAGTCGGTCAACTTTGGTGAATATCGCAAAGACTGCACATCACACCCGCAGCCACCTCCCCACCAGATGCGAATCCAACAACTCGAATACGCGACCGCCGTGGCCCGCTTCGGCTCCTTCCGGCGCGCGGCGGAGAACCTCCACATCTCCCAGCCCGCGCTGAGCGAGAACGTGCGCCGGTTGGAGCGCGAGCTCGGGGTCGAGATCCTCGACCGGCGCCGCTCGGGGGCGACCGTGGGCGAGTACGGGCGTGAGCTCCTCCCCCACATGCTGGCCGTGATCGAGGCCGCCGACAACTTGAAGCGGGCCGCCGACGCGAGCAAAGAGCAGAGCCGCACGGTGCGGGTCGGCACCGTGACCGCGGCGACGGTGCCGCTGCTGGCGCCGACGATCCATGCCTTCCGCGACTCCCACCCGACCACCCAGGTGGAGATCCTCAGTGCCCAGCAGACGGGGATCCACCGGGCGATGCTCGAGGGGTCGATGGACCTCGGCCTGGTCAACTACCTGGAGGGCGACGACATGCCGCCCGAGTTCGAGTCGACCGAGCTGCTGCGCGGCCGACCGGTGGTCTGCCTGCGCCCCGACGACGAGCTGGCGAGCTCGGCGACAGTCCGCACCGCCGACCTCTGGGAGCAGCCGCTGATCGCGATGCGGGCGGGCTACGTGATGCACCGCTACGTGATGCGGCTGCTCGACGGCCGCGAGCCGACCTTCTCCTACTCCGCCGACGGGGCGGAGATGGGCAAGCTGATGGTCGCCGCCGGCCTCGGCGTCGCCGTCCTCCCCGACTACAGCGTGATCGGCGACCCACTCGAGCGCAGCGGCGAGATCGCCTACCGGCCCCTGGAGGAAGACGGAACCGGCGTCCTCCTCGTCCTGCAGCGGCGGCGGTCGGCGCCGGCCCACAACGCGATCTCGGACCTGCACGACCTGTTCGTGGCGGAAGCGCGGCGGACGCGGGACGGGGAGACGGCCGGCGCGGCCGACGGCCTGGCTGACGGCGCGCCCATCCCCTCCTAGGGTCGGCGGCTAGGAGGGGATGGGCGCGCTTGCGCTCGCACGCGCCGTCGCACCGCTTGCCGACGCCGGCGGGCCACATATCGTTGGGAGAGTGAGCCGTCTGACCCTGGTTGACCTCTTCGCCGGCTGCGGCGGGATGACGCGCGGGTTCGAGGACAGCGGGGCATTCCGCTCGGTGTTCGCGGTCGAGTTCGACCGTGACGCGGCGGCGACCTACGCGGCCAACTTCGGCGACCACGTGGCGTGTGGGCGGATCGAGGACGTCGCCGCCTTCCCCCGCACCGACGTGGTGATCGGCGGCCCGCCCTGCCAAGGGTTCTCGCCGCTGAATCGAGCGGCGGTCGGGTTTGAGCGCCGCGGGTTGTGGCAGGAGTACTTGAGGGCTCTGGAGGCGATCGAGCCGCAGGCCTTTGTGATGGAGAATGTCCCCGAGCTGCTGCGCAGCGCCGAGTACGTGGAGTTCCACCGGCGCGCCGAAGCCTTGGGCTTCAAGGTCGAAGCCGAGATCCTCAACGCCGCCGACTTCGGCGTCCCCCAGCGCCGCCGCCGCGCGATCGTGATCGGCACCCGCGCGGGCGCGCCCGCCTGGCCGTCCCCCACCCACGCCGACCCCGCCACGAACCCCCTGACCTTTGTCGCCCACAGGGCGACAAAGGTCAGGGACCCCTTCACGGAACCGTCTCGGCCTGCGCCTTGGGTGACGTTTCGGGAGGCGGTCGAGGGGTTGCCGCTGCAGGCCGATGGGCGGCGGTGGCATCGGCCGCGGAAACCGCGGCCGGAGTCGGTGCGGCGCTACAAGGCGGTGCCTCGGGACGGCGGCGACCGCTTCGCGATGCAGAGAAACCTGGACCGGGCCGGGCTTGGTGATCTGGTGCCGCGCTGCTGGCGGGAGAAGCCGACCGGGACGACCGATGTCTTCGGCCGGCTCTGGTGGGACCGCCCGGCACTGACGATCAGGACCGAGTTCTACAAGCCGGAGAAAGGCCGCTACCTCCACCCCTCCGCCCACCGGCCGATCACCGTCCGCGAGGCCGCCCGCCTGATGTCCTTCCCCGACGACTTCGTCCTGCCCGAGGACCAGTCGATGTCGAGCATCGCCCGCCAGGTCGGCAACGCGGTCCCGCCCCTGTTGGCCCGCCGGATCGCCGAGTCGCTGGCCGCCGCCCTCGCCGCCGACGCCCCGCTGGTGCACGCCGCCTAGCCTCAACCGCGGCGGCCGCCGCTCGTCGCAATCACCCCGAACCCGGGCCCCGTTTGCCGAGCCGACCACAGACAGCCCGGGTCGGATCGGCAAACGGCCCTCCCGCCCTAGCCTCGTCCCAACGACTCCCGCACCGCGGCCTCGACCCGGTCGGCGGCCACGTCGATCTCCTCGTGCTCCCAGACCCGGACCACGGTCCAACCCGCCGCGGCGAGCGCCTCGTTCACGGCCGCGTCGCGCTCGCGGTTCCGCGCCAGCTTCTCCTGCCAGAACGCTTCGTTGGAGCGCGGCATCGTGCCGTGCTCGGGGCAGGAGTGCCAGAAGCAGCCGTCGACGTAGACGGCGACCTTGGCCGGGCCGAAGACCAGGTCGGCCCGGCTCGGCACCCCGGCGAGGGGACGACGATCGACCCGGTAGCGGAGGCCGCGCCGGTGCAGCTCCGAGCGCAGTTCGAGCTCCGGCGCCGTGTCGCGCCGGCGCACCCGCGCCATGCGCTCGCTGACGCCCGGTGAGGAGGGCGTCATCGGGGGGCGGGCGCGCTGGGCCACGCCCTGACCCTACGGGAAGGAGATCACCTCGTCGTTCAGCGGCAGCTCGGCGTGGCGCTTGCCGAGCCCTTCGCGGACGACCTTGGCCGTTTCGCCCTGTTCGAGCCCGGCGAGGTTGGTCAGTTTCCCTTCCACGGTGAAGTTGCTGAAGCGATAGGGCACCCCGTTGGAGGCCAGCGGATGGGGGCTGTCCATGATGTGGAAGTGGAGGTGCGGGGCGTTCGAGTTGCCGCTGTTGCCGAGCAGCCCCAGCGTCTGGCCGACCTTCACCCTCTGCCCCAGCTTGACCCGGACCGTGCCCGGCTGCAGGTGTGCGTAGAAGGCGAAGCGACCGCCGCCCATCGCGACGACGACATGGTTGCCGCCCGCCTTTTCGGCGGTGATCGCGGGCGGGAACGCGCCCGCCTGGGTGTTGGGGATGTTGTCGAGGACGCCGACCACCTTGCCTGCCGTCGCCGAGAGCACTTCGTCGCCGAAGTAGGGGTAGCTGGAAAGCTCTTCGAGGGGCCCCTCGAAGAGCTTGCCGAGCGGGTCGATCTGGACGAAGTCGATGGCGAAGCGCTCGGCCACGTGGGCGGCGCCGTTGACCGGCAGCACGGTGCCGCGGTGGGCGGTGAATTCGGAGCAGCAGCCGTTGGCGACGACCCAGCCCGCCTCCCGCAGCGGCGGCGCGACGACCACCGCTTCGCGAGCGTCGACCCCGATCGGGGCCAGCTCGTAGTCGGTGGCGACGGCGGCCTGCTTCGGCTGCATCGACAGCGAGATCCGGTGGGTCAGCTCGGCCGGCACCTTTGCCTTCTGGGCGAGGCTGACATCCATCAGGACGTAGGCACCTTGCCCCGGTTTCAGCTTGATCGAGTGCGTGGGCTGGCCGTAGGGCTGCATCACCGCTTCCAGCGAGCGGTCGGAGAGCTTCTCGACCACGGTGCCGCCGGAGAGCGCCTCGAGCTTGCGCACCGTGACCACCGACTGGCTGCGGTTGATCAGCTGCAGCTCGTAGGCGAGTTCGCGCCGGCCGTTGCTGGCGAGAACCGGTTCCGGTTCGGAGATCGCGTTGCCGATCACCGGGGTGAGCTGTTCGCGCTCCTGCGCGGCGGAGGCGAGCGGGGCGCCCAGCGCGAGCGTCAGGAGCAGGGCAAGGAAAGTGGCGAACGGCAGTGGACGAGGCACGAGCGCGACCATATTTGAAGCGGCACCCCCCGGCCGCGCGCGGCGACCGGGGGAATGGACGTTCCGGGGATGCGGCTAGCGGGTGACCTGGACGACGACCGTCTCGGTCACGGTGTGGCCGCCGACCTTCATCGTCACCTTGACCGTGTGGCGGCCGAGGGAAGCGTTGCGGCCGACCGGCAGGGTCAGGGTGATGTTGCGGCTGTCGCCGGCACCGATCGTGGCGACGTGGACGGTCGCCGAGCCGTCGGTGTCGACCGCGTCGGCGCTCACGGTGGCGCCGCGGAGCGGGCCCGCGGTCCGGTTGCGGAGCCGGAACTGCAGGTGGGCGTCCTGGCCACGATGTGCCCAGGGTTCGTCTTCGGTCGAGGTGAAGCTGACGACGCCGTCCTTACCGGCCGGGCCACGCGGGCCGGCCGGGCCCTGCTTGCCTTCGCGGCCTTCCTTGCCCGGCTTGCCTTCCTTCCCTTCCTTGCCCTGCTTGCCTTCCTTGCCTTCCTTGCCCTGCTTGCCTTCGCGGCCTTCCTTGCCTTCCTTACCGGCAGGACCCGTCGGGCCGGCGGGGCCGGTCGGACCCGTGGGGCCGGCGGGACCCGCGGGGCCGGTCGGACCGGCGGGACCCGTGGGTCCTTCGGGGCCCGGTTCGCCCTGCGGACCTTCGGGACCGGGTTCGCCCTGCGGCCCTTCCGGGCCTTCCGGCAGGCCCGTGCTGGTCCCGCTCAGGGTCACGTTCAGCTGGTTGTTCTGGGCGTTCGAGGTCACCACCAACTGAGCGCTCGAGGTCGCGTTTTCGCGGCCCGGCGCAAAGCGGACCTGGACCTTGCAGGTGCCCGCCGCGGCAAGCGTTTCTTCGGTGCAATGGTCGGCCGAGACGATGAAGTCGCCGGCCGATTCTTCGTTCGCCTCGACCACCCGCACCCGGGTGATGGTCGCCGCGCCGCCACCTTCGTTGGTCACCGTGACCCACTGGCCGACGCCGATCGTGTTCGCCGCCTGGGTCGGGAAGACCGGCGTGTTGGCGGCGAGGACCGCCGCCGAGCCGCTGATCGCACCGGGCGAGCCGACTTCGCCGCCCGCGTTGCGGAAGGCGCCGTTGATGCCGGCTTTGCTGAGGGTCGAGATCGTCGGGATCGGTGCCGTCGTGCCGCCGATCCCGGCCGCGTTGTCGAAGCTGACCCCGGTCGTCGCGGCGCCGAAGCTGACCCCGGTCATCTGTTCGCCGGCGGCGTTGAAGACGTTCACGCCGTCGCCGCTCGAGCTGAGCCCGACGCCGGAGCCGTGGTATTTGCCGATCTGCAGGCCGGCCGGGACGCTCGACCCGAACCAGGCCGTCTTGAACGCTTCGATCGCCGCCGATTCGGTTTCGAGGAAGAGCGCCGACTCACCCGGGGCGAGGGTCGAGACGCCTTCCAGCGCGACCGCCGTACCGAACGCGTCGGAGCTGTCGTCCATCTTCCAGCCGGTCAGCGTGACCGCGCCGTTGCCGGTGTTGGTCAGCTCGAACCAGTCGGCCGCGTATCCGGCGCTGCTGCCGGTCGGATCGGCCTCGGTGATCTTCACCGACGGCGGTTCGGGCAGAGCGGCGACCCGGCCCGGCGAGCCGATCTGGTCGTGCGCGTTGAACGCCCCGTTGACGCCTTCGACGCTCAGCGTCGAGATCGGCGTCGGGGTGCCGAAGCTGCCGAGCGCGGCGGCGTTGTCGAAGCTGACGAATTCGGTCGCCGCGCCGAAACTGACCCCGCTGAGGTGGGCACCTTCGGCGCTGAAGACGTTGACGCCGTCGCCGCTGCCGCTGAGGCCGACGCCGGAACCGTGGTATTTGCCGACCTGGAGCCCGGCCGGCAGAGCCGAGCCGAACCACGATTTCTCGAAGTTTTCGACCGTCGTCGCCGATTCGGTTTCGACGAAGACCGCCGACTCGCCCGGGGCGAGCTTCGTCACGCCTTCCAGCGCGACCGCGGTACCGAACGCGTCGGAGCTGTCGTCCATCTTCCAGCCGGTCAGATCGAGCGGCGCTGCGGTCTCGTTGGTGAGCTCGAACCAGTCGGCTTTGTATTCGGTGAAGCCGCTGCCCCAGGGGGCGACCTCGGTGATCGCGACCGGGGTCGGTGCGGAAGGCGCCGTCCCGGGCGAGCCGATTTCGTTGCCGCCGTCCGCGGCGAAGGCGCCGTTGGTGCCGACGGTCGAGAGTTTGGTCAGGGTCGGGTCGGTGCCGTTGCCGAGCCCGAGCGCTTCCGAGTTGTCGAAGGTGCCGAAGGGCGCCGAGCCCGGCGAGACGCCGAATTCGACGCCGGAGACCTTGGCTCCGGTCGAGTCGTAGATGTTGACCTGGTCACCGCTCGTGCTGAGCCCTGGCCCTTCGGGCAGCCAACCGATCTGGAAGCCGGTGGGCGCGCCGCCCGGGAACCAGTCGGCGATGAATTCGTTGGCCTTCGCTTCGGTGCCGTTGACGAACACCGCCGAGTGCCCCGGCGCCAGGCTGGTGACGCCTTGGATCGCGTCCGACGAGGCGAAGGAAGCGTGGTTGTCGTTCATCCGCCAGCCGGTCAGGTCGACTTTGGTCGCGCCGACGTTGGTCAGCTCGAACCAGTCGGCGGCGATCGGGCTGTTGCCACTGCTCCACGGCGCCACCTCGGTAACCGCGATCTCGGCGGACGAGGTGCCGCCACCGCCGGCGGGCGTGATGGTCAGCTTGTAGGGCGAGCTGGTCGCGTCGGGGCTCGACCCGACGGCCGGGTCATCGACCTGGACGCTGACTTCGTATTCGGCCTGGGTCGAGGCATTCAGCACCGTCCCGGCCTTCAGGTAGACGCCGTTGTGGTCGACTTCGAAGTGGCTCGCGTCGGGGCCGGTCAGGCTGAGGTTGTTTTCGCCGAAGCCGTCGGGGTCGGTGACCGTGACGGTGGCGACCTTGACGCGCGCGCCGGTGGTCGATTCCGGCAGCGAGTTGACCTCGCTGCCGAGCGTCACCGCGGTCGGCGCCGTGTCAGCGGTCGTCTGCGGTTCGTAGACCCAGAGCTGGGGATGCGCCTGGCTGCCGCCGCCGTCCTCGCCGACGATGTAGAGCATCCCGTTCTGGTCCATCGTCACGCCCTCGTTGGTCATATCGGGGACGGAGATCGTGTCGGAAGGTTCGGCGAGCTCGGCAAGCCGGCTGTTGACGTGGCCGGAGCGGCTGATGTTCACCACTTCGCCCGATTCCTGACTGATGACCAGCAGGTTCGATTCTTCGGCCGCCGAGATGCCGGGGACGTTGGCCAGCGCGTAGACGTCGGAGAAGTCGAGGGTGCCGACGTCGGCCGGCGGGAAGAGTTCCCCTTCTTGGCCTTCGAAGTTGGTCGCGGTCTGTGCTTCCCAGTTGATGTCGGTGGAGTAGATCCGCTCCGGCCCCGATTCTTTGATCGCGATCATGTGGCCCGGGTTCAGCGGGTCGTTGGTGACGCCCTCGAGGCCGATGTTGTCGTTGTCGGCGCCGACAACGACCGTTTTCACCGCGGCCCGGGTCAGGATGCCCCCGGCGACGTATTTGAAGCGATCGAGTTTCGATTCGCGCTCCTCGGTGATGACGAATTCTTCGTTGCCGACGTAGGCGATGCCCTCGGTGTCGTAGAAGGTCGTGCCCTGCGGGCTCGAGCCCGGGGGGAGGGTCATCGAGTTGATCAGCTGGCCTTCCTTGTCGACCTGGACGACCGAGGTGCCGCCGTCACCAACGATGAAGAGCGATTCGGTGACCGGGTCGTAGGTGACCCCGGAGGCCTCTTCGGCGAGCAGGCTGTTCGCGGGCGCGGCGGTGGTGGGGGGAAGCGGCAGCGCGAAACGGTGGATCCGCTTGTATTGGGCCAGGTTGACTTCGGTCACCGCCGCCGAGGCCGAAGAGACCGCGACCGCCAGCAGCGCGACCAGCGTCAGCGCGAAGGCGATCGTCAGCGAACGCAGCTGCTTGGGGCGCGCGCGGCGGGTGGACGAGGCAGCGGCAATCTCGGTCATCAAGGCTCCTATTCGCAGTGGAACCCCCCGGCCAGATGCCGGGCGGCCGCGGGAACCTATTCAGCGGTTCTCTAGCGTTTTGTGAACGGTTCGAGACCGTGATGTAAAGAGCTTGTGACCCACTTCTCACCTCGCTCTTATCGGGCTCTCATCGGCCCGATTCGGCGGGCTGGGTTCCGAGCGTCACCTTGACCGCGTCCTTCTGCGAGTCGCGCTCGACTTCGAGGGTGACGGTTTCGCCCGGTTCGCGGGCGGCGATCGCGGCGACGAGGTCTTCGGTCGAGGCGATCGATTCTTCACCCAGCGCGGTGATCACGTCGCCCTGCTGGAGCCCCGCTTCAGCAGCCGGGGAGCCCTGGACGACTTCGGCGACCTGGGCGCCGGCGGTGTCGCGCCGGAAGCGGTCCCGGTCGAGGCCGGAGACGATCCCGGTAGAGAAGCTCCAGGCGTATTCGAAGGGCGCGCCGATCGCGGCGACCGAGGCGCCGACCTTGAGCGAGGATGAGTCACCCAGTTCGAGCGGCTGCAGTTCGATCCCTTCCGGGTCGAAGCGGATCACCGCGATGTCGGTGGCGTCGTCGACGCCGAGCACTTCGGCGCTGCAGACGGTGCCGTCCTGGAGGATCACCTTGACCGAGGAGGCTTCGTCGACCACGTGGGCGGCGGTGACGACCGTGCCTTCTTCGTCGACGATGAAGCCGGAGCCGGTAGCGGTCGATTCGGAGGATTCCGATTCCCGGCCGAAGCCTTCGGGGGCGCCGTAGCCTTCCGCTTCGCCGAACGGGCTCGCGCCTTCGCCGGAGGAGGAGGACGAGGCGGAGATCACCGACTTGATCTCGACCACGCCGGGGGAGGTCGATTCGTAGAGCGCTTCGTCGGCGGTGGTGTCGCCACCGGAGGTGTCGGCGACGGGGGTGGTCGCCGCGGCGTGCTTGACCGTGGTCACCTCGGTGGTCGACCCGCCGCCGAGTGCGCCGCTCGCGAGAAGCACGCCGACGACGAGCAGGCCCCCGGCCAGCCAGGCGGTGACGATCGTCCCCGCCCTCCGGAAGGTCCCTCGCCGTCGGTTGTCATGCTCCGCGTTCACTGCAACGAAGGTAGGCCGGCCTCTAAGCCTGACCTTCGGTGCTGCTGAGCGTTCCCTGAGAACGGCGGCGACCGACCGCTCCCACACCTCCTGTCGGGGTCGCCTACGCCCCCGGCTCCGCCATCTCGCCGAGGACGTCCAAGATCGGTCGCGCCTTGAGAAGCATCTCCTCCCACTCGTCGTCCGGGTCGGAGCGCAAGGTGATCGCGCCGCCACTCCCGACCGTTGCGCGCCCGTCCCGGAGCACGGCAGTGCGGATGACGATGCTGAGGTCGACCCCGCCGCCCAGGCCCACGTACCCGAGCGCGCCGGAGTAGATGCCGCGGGGCTCGGGCTCGAGGTGGTCGAGGATCTGCATCGACCGCAGCTTCGGGGCGCCTGTCATCGACCCGCCGGGGAAGCACGCTTCGACGCAGCCGAGTGGGTCGCGGCGGTCGCGAAGCCGGCCGCGGACAGTCGAGACCAGCTGATGGACGTGGGGGTGGGCCTCCAGGCCGAACAGCTCGTCGACGACCACCGAGCCGGCCTCGCACACTCGGCTGAGGTCGTTGCGCAGGAGGTCGACGATCATCAGGTTCTCGGCGCGGTCCTTGGCGCTCGCCCGCAGCTCCTCCCGGAGCCGCTCGTCCTCCTCCCGCCTCGCCGCGCGCGCCCGGGTCCCCTTCACCGGCCGCGCCTCGACCGTCCCGTCGCGGGCGATCCGCAGGAAGCGCTCGGGCGAGGAGCTCAGCACGGTCAGATCCCCGAAGCGCAGGAACGCCCCGTACGGGGCCGGATTCAAGCTCCGCTGGTGCAGGAAGACCGTGAGCGGATCCACCGCTCCGACCGGGAGCGAGAGTCGGTTGGTAAGGCACAGCTCGTACGACTCACCGGCGTGCAATTCGCGCTGGGCGGCGGCGACGGCCTCCAGGTAGGCAGGCCGATCAAGCGCGAACGCGACTCGCGCGGGGTCGTAGGGCTCGACCGCGACGGTGGTCGGGACCGCGGTCGCCGGCAGCCGCTCAAGACGCTGGCGCAGAGCCTCTACCTTCGCCGCCACCTCCTGCCTCGAGATCCCCGGCGCGACCAGTCCGATCGCGAACGCGCGACGAGTCCGATGGTCGAAGGCCACAACCTCGGTCGCCGCCATGAAGCAGGCGTCGGGCGTTGTCGCCTCGAGTCGGTTCGGGCTGCCGAGACGACTCTTCAGTCCGTAACCGAAGTACCCCACGTAGCCGCCGACAAGATCGAAGGGAAGGTCGGACTCGATTCTTCGTTCTCGCAATCGGCGGCGAAGGAGATCGAAGATCGATCTGTCGACGATCGAACCGTCGGCGTCGCCCACCCGCACCGAGTCCTGCCCCGGCGCCTGTGTCAGAACCTCGCCCGCGGACCCCACCGAGGCGCCGACGAAAGACCGGCCGGCACCGGTGGCGTCGTCCAACCAGAAGGCGTTCCTCTCCTCGCCGTAGGCCGCCTCGAAGGCCGCTCCCGGATCGGGGAACCCCGCGAGCTCCTCGACGACGACGTCCCAGGCCGGTTTGCCGGCGAAGGGCGTGGGCGGGCGACCGCGGCGCCTCGGGACCTCGGGCCTGCCGCCCGCCGCCGCGACGAAGTTGCTCACAATCCTCGCGCCCACCGCCGTGCCGATCGACTCGGGATGGAACTGGACCCCCCAGATCGGTCGCAGACGGTGCGCGAGCGCCATCACCGAGCCATCCTCCGCCCGCGCCGTCACCTCGAGGCAATCGGGCAGCGGCTCGGCGACAACCCACGAGTGGTAGCGGACCGCCTCGAAGCGCCGCGGCACGCCTCCGAATATCGGCGCCCCCTCGTGACGGATCTCGGTCGCCTCGCCGTGCACCGGCAAAGGGGCCGGCTCGACCGCGCCGCCGAACGCCGTCGCGATCCCCTGATGCCCGAGGCAGACCCCAAGGATCGGCAGGTCGAATTCGAGGATCGCCCGGCGGCAGCCACCGAAATCGTCTTCCTCTTCCGGCCGCCCCGGCCCCGGCGAGATGACCAGCGCCCGGAAACCGCCGCGCCGCAGGGCCTCGAAGGGGATCTCGTCGTTGTGACAGACCGTGGGCAGCTCGCCCAGCTCGGCGGCCAGCAGGTGTTGCAGGTTGTAGGTGAAGGAGTCGTAGTTGTCGACGAGGAGGAGGGAGCTCATGCGCCGGCTACTTGACCACAAGGACCACGGCGACGATCACGCCGACCGTCACCACCGTCCAGCGCAGGTTCTGTTCGGGGATCCGCCGGCCGTAGCGGGCGCCCAGCTGGGCCCCGCTGATCGAGCCGACCGCGACAAGGGCCGCCGCATCCCAGGCGACGTGGGCGACGATGACGAAGAGGATCGCGGCGATGCCGTTGGCGACGCCGACCATCACGTTCTTCAGGCCGTTCAACCTTTGCAGGTTGTCAGGGATGAGGAAGCGCAGCGCGGCGAGCAGGATCACGCCCTGTGCCGCCCCGAAGTAGCCGCCGTAGACGCCGACCGCGAAGCCGATCGCGACCAAGGCGACCTTGCGATGGTGGCTCAGGGATCCGAGGCTCAGCTTCGGCTTCGGCCGCGCCACCATCAGCCCACAGGCGAGCAGGATCAGGATCGGCACCACCGCTTCGAAGACGCCTTCGGGCAGGGTCAGCAGAAGGACGGCGCCGACGATCGCGCCCGCGGTCGTCCCCGCCCCACCCATCAGCGCGCGCTCGCGCTGGCCGACCAGCTCCTCGCGATAGCCCCACGCGGCACTGACGTTGCCGAAGACCAGGCCGACCGAGTTCGAGACGTTGGCGGTCACCGGCGCGAAGCCGACCGCCAACAGGACCGGGAAGGTGATGAGGGAACCGGAGCCGACGATCGCGTTGATGCCGCCGGCGGTGAAACCGGCGGCGAGGACTGCTAGGACCTCAAGCAGGGTCACGGATGAGCCTCTCGACGGGTGTCACGGTGCACGGCATGACTCGCCAGTCTTGCCGACCGTGCGATCGAGCCGCTTATGACCGGCCCAAGCGCACGGTCGTTGGCCCGCTCAGCTAGCCCAGCTCGGCCAGTCGCGACACGGTCTGGGCGCAGACCTCGTCGGCCCAGGCGGCCGGGTCGTCGCCCACCTTGTTGTTCGAGACCCAGACCTTGTCGATCCCGAGCTTCGCCATCTCCTCCATGTCGGCGAGGAAGGCGTCGGGCTCCTTGGCCGGGTTGACGACGCTGTAGATGATCGTCTTCTCGATCTCGTCGTAGTCGCGGCCCTCGGCCTCGCAGTGCCCTTTCAGCACCTCGAGTTTGTGGGCGACCACGTCGCGCTCGCCACCGAAGAGGTTGCAGGCGTCGCCGTACTTCGCCACCAGCCGCAGGGTCTTTTTCTCCCCCGAGCCGCCGATCATCAGGGTCGGCCGCGGCTGCTGCACCGGCGCCGGCACGCACATCGTCTCGCCCAGCTCGTAGTGCTTCCCTTTATACGGACCGTCGTCGTCGCTCCACATCTGGAAGCAGATCTGGATCGCCTCCTCGAGCCGCTCGAAGCGCTCGGCGATCGGCGGGTAGGGGACGCCGAGGGCGTCGTGCTCCTCCTCGAACCAGGCGGCGCCGATGCCGAGCTGGGCGCGGCCGCCGGAGAGCACGTCGAGCGTCGTCACCGTCTTCGCCAGAAGGCCCGGGTGGCGGTAGGTGACGCCGGTGACCAGCAGACCGAGGCGCATCCGCTCGGTCTGCGCGGCGACGAAGCCGAGCGCGGTGTAGCCCTCCAGCATCGGCTCGTTCGGCGGGCCGATCGGGGCGATCTGGAACCAGTGGTCCATCAGGGTGAACTGGTCGGCGCCGCCCTCCTCGGCGGCGCGGGCGGTCGCGGCGAGGACCGGCGCGATGTTCTCGGCGCCGCCCGGATAGGTGAACGAGGGGTTATGGATTGCGAGCTTCAAAGACCTTTCCTTCCAACTGGGATTACCACCTCCCGGAGACTAGGGAGGCGGCTTCGCCGGCTGGATGAGAGCATGGTTCCGATCGACCCCTCGACGCCGACCCTGGCGGACTACGCCGCCGCCCACGGCCTCACCCACCGCACCGCCTCGCTGGCCCTGCCGAAGGCGACCCAGCTGATGCGCCACGGCTTCCTGCAGGAGGTGCGCAGCGTCGCCCGCGGCGACCTCCCCGGCGGGCTTCCCGACGGCTGGCTCGCCCAGCTCGACTACGCCTACGAGGGCCACACCGACATCGAGCGCAGCCCGTTCACCTTGGTGCTCACCGAAGCCGCGGCCAGCGCCGGCTACGCGGTCCGGGTCCTCTGCCACGACCGCGGATTGAGCAAGCGGGACCGCGCCAACCCCGATTCCGACCGCCAGGTCGTCAAGCTCGACGACCACCGGGTGCAGCTCGAGAGCACCGGCTTCCTGGCGCGCTACGCGGTCTCGACCGATGCCGACCAGGACCAGGTCGCGGTCTGGCAGCTGTTCTCGCCGGGCCTGATCGAGTGGCTTACCAATGAGGCACCCGCCGGCCTTTCCTTCGAGCTCCAGGACG
Organism: uncultured Solirubrobacterales bacterium; assembly: GCA_963795675.1. Lineage (GTDB taxonomy): Bacteria > Actinomycetota > Thermoleophilia > Solirubrobacterales > 70-9 > VAYN01. The sequence goes on along the minus strand of CAWCJB010000012.1, from coordinate 298,292 downwards.
GGGCCCTCAGTTGCTTCGTCCCTGGCTACCTCGCCGAACCGGCGGCACTCGACGCGCTCTGCGCCGGCGCCGCGCGGGTGTTCTCGCGAGTCGAGGAGATCGACGGCGACGGCAGCCGTCGCGCCCCGGCCGCCGGCGGTGACGGGACGCGGCGTGAGGTCATCGAACGCGAGCTCGCCGCGCACCCGTTCGCCCAGCCGCCGAAGAGCATCAAGGCCGCCGCCAAGGCATTTCGCCGCGGCCTGGTGCTGGGCGACCATGCTTGGGCCCTCGGCGCCGAAGCGTTTTTCCGCAGCCACGCCGCCGCCCTCGGCTTCACCCCGATGGAGCCGAGCGCCTTTCGCGCCGGCCACCTGACCACGGCGCTCCCCGGCCTGCTCCGATGCGCGGCCGTCGGCACCCTGCCGGACAGCGACGCAGAGGCGTTCCTCGTCCTCACCGACAGCGAAGACTTCGACGACATGGGGTGGAGCAACCTCGTCGTCGACCTCGACTCGCCGCTGCGCGGCGTGGCCCTGGCGCAGCGGACGCCGCGCGGCGACTCGACCGTGCGCGGCTCGATGATGGCCGGCACCGACGGCCGCTCGTTGATCCTCAGCGCCCTGGACGGTGGACCCCGCGACCGCACCGCGCCCGAGCTCGAAGCCTTCGTCGCCGCCTCCCGCGAGCTGGTCGCCGGCCTCTAGGTCACCTGCCCGGGGGCCGCTCGCCGCCGACCACCTCGGCGACCGCGCCGGCCGCCAGCACCGTGCGCCCGAGCCGCGTGGGCGTGTAGTCGAGACAGTTCATCGCGGTGTGCATCTGGGGACGGATCAGCCCCGCGTGCTCCAACGCCTGCACCGCCTCGGCGACCAGCCGCTGCAGCCGCAGCCGGGTGCGATCGTCGGCGCCCTTGGTCGACCCGCCCGGCGCCATCTCGGTCGCGATCCCCGGCACCGTCGCCCCGGCGCCGACGTTGGGGCCGCCGACCGTCACCTCTTCCTCGGGATCCTCCCACTCGGCTCCCGGCCCGAACGCTTTCGCCATCACCTCGGCCGCCAGCGCCGGCAGCGGCATCTGGTCCAACCGTTCGATCTCGGCCTCCAGCTCGGCCGCCTCTGCGCTCCGGTCGCCCCTGCTCCCGAACAGCGCCATCCTGCCTCCTTGTCGTCAAAGCTCCCGCCGTGATCGGCGACGCCGCAAATATAGGTACGAGGGCGGACCGGGCGCGGTTCGGCGAAGTCGGAACTCAAGCTCCCGCACCCTGGCGCCGAAATCAGGGTTGAAGAGAACGCACGACGGGTCGCCTCATCTGGGCGGCCCGGTTGCTGGGGCCGGCCGGCAGTCCCGCGGCCGGCCCCGTTATGCCTCTTTCGGCGCGCTCGGCCGGTGTCGCGTCCGCAGTACGTCGCCCGCCGCCCGGTCCAGCCGCAGCGCCCCGACCGTCGCCAGCAGGCAGACGCCGGCCAGGATCAGGAAGGCGATCGAGAACTCGTGGCCGAAGCTGACGTCGAAGGTGCCGCCGATCCGCAGCGCCACCGCGCCCGCCGCCGCGCCGAGGCCGGCGCAGAGCTGCTGGTTCGTCACCTGGAGGATGTTGGCGTCGCGCATCAGCGGCTCGGGGACCTCGCTGAAGGCGAGCGTCGAGTAGCCGGTCAGCGCGACCGAGCGGGCGATGCCACCGACGAGGACGAAGAGCCCGGTCACCACCAGCCACGTCCCTGCGTCGACGAAGGCGAGCGCGACCAGCGAGCCGGCCAGGCCGAGCGTCGCGGTGATCAGCATCGCGCGAAAGCCGAAGCGGCCGTAGAGGAAGGTCGTCGCGGGCTTGATCCCGACGTTGCCGGCGAAGACGAGGAGGACCACCGCGCCAGACTTCACCGGGCTCCAGCCGAACGCTTCCTGGAAGAGCAGCGGTAGGAGGAAGGGGACCGCGCCGACGACGAGCCAGAAGATCGCGCTGCCCCCGATCGAGGCACGGAAGGTCCCCACCTCGAGCGTGCGCAGGTTGACCAGCGGGTGCTCGGCGGCGAGCAGGTGGCGCACGGCGGCGAAGAGGAAGGCCGCCGCGAGGACCCCGATCGCCACCGCCACCACCCAGCGCGGGTCCGGCCGCGAGACGATGTCGGCGGCGTAGGTGAAGCCGCCCAGCCCGAGGCAGGTGAAGAGGACGCCGAGCCGGTCGAGCGCCGGCGGCCGCGGCACCGGCGGCGACTCGATCAGCCGCAGCGCCACGGCGAAGGCGAGCGCCCCGAGCGGCACGTTGATCAGGAAGATCCAGTGCCAGCTGGCGTAGTCGGTGATCAGCCCGCCGACCAGCGGCGCGAAGACCGGCGCCACCAGCCCGGGCCAGATCAGGAACGACATCACCTGCATCAGTTCCCCCTTGGCGGTGCCCGCCAGCACCACGTGGCGGCCGACCGGCACCATCATCGCCCCGCCGACGCCCTGCAGGATCCGCATCGCCACCAGCTCCGCAAGGCTGGTGCTCGCCGCGCAGCCGATCGAGGCGAGGGTGAAGATCACGATCGCCGCCAGGAACACCGGCCGCGCGCCCCACCGCGCCGCCACCCAGCCGCTGGCCGGGATCAGCACCGCCAACGTCACCAGGTAGGCGCTGATCACGAGGCTGATCGAGGTCGACGCGACCCCCAGCGAGGAGGCGATCGAGGGCGCCGCCGTGGTGACGATCGTGCCGTCGAGCATCTCCATGAAGAAGCACCCGGCGACCAGCAACGCGAGCTGTCGCTCGCGGGGCACCGATCGGATCACGGTTGGTCAGGGGAGGCCGGCAGAACCACGCATAACCATTACAGCGTCAAAGGCCCAGCTCTAGTTCCCCGGCCCGCAGCGCGGGGGGGGTCAGTCGCAGGATGTCGCCCTCACGAACGACCAGGCCGACCTCGATCAGCCCCTCGACGGCCTGGCCGATCGCCGCTGTTCGCTCCGGCGTGTTCTCGACCGCGGTCAGCTCTCGCCGCACCGCCGATTCCGTGAGCTCGTCCGGGTAGGCGTCGATCAAGGCGGCAAGGACCACCGCTTCGACGTCTCGTTGACGTTCGATCGACCGCACCGAACATAGACTTTAAGCTATGGCGCTCAGCAGATGTAAGCGTAATGCTGCCAGCGCGTGTCCGCACCGGTACCGAATTCGAAACACCTCGGCGTCGCCATCCGTGAGCGTCGCGAAGACCAGGGTCTGACGATCGAAGAACTGGCCGCCGCGGCCGGGGTGGACACCAGCTATCTCTCCGGCATCGAACGGCTCGGCCGGAATCCGTCCTGGAGCAAACTGGCCCGCATCGTCGGGACGCTCAAGCTCGACGCCTCGGAGCTGATCAAACGGGCTGAGCAGATCGCGCTATCCGAGCACCGTTCAGACGGTGACCGCCCCGCCTGAATCATCGCCCGGCCGTAGAGAGTCGCCCACCGGCGAGCAGTTCGGGCGCGTAGTTCGTCGGATCCGCGTCGAGCGGGAAATGAACCTTCAGACGCTCGCAACAGCGTCCGGCCTGCACTGGACCTATCTGTCGGGAATCGAGCGCGGCCGCCGCAATCCGTCCCTGAGAGTCGTCGCCGTGATCGCCGGCTCCTTCGAGCTCTCCACCGCCGAGCTCATCCGCCAGGCCGAAGAGCTCCGCCCTGAGGCACCCCCGCCGGCCTAGGCTGAGGCAATGGCCGCGGACCTCCCCGAGCACGTAGCGCGTAACCGCACCTACTGGGACGAGCGGGCGCCCGAGTACGTCGCCGAAGGGCGGCGCAACTGGGAGAGCGAGGAACCGCTCTGGGGCATCTTCGCCGTGCCCGAGTCGCAGGTCGGCCTGCTGCCGAAGGAGCTCGACGGCCGCGACGCGATCGAGCTCGGCTGCGGCACCGGTTACGTCTCCGCCTGGCTCGCCCGCCGCGGCGCCCGCCCCGTCGGCATCGACAACAGCGAGGCGCAGCTCGCCACCGCTCGCTCCTTCCAGCAGGAGTTCGGCCTCGATTTCCCCCTCCTCCATGGCAACGCCGAGGAGGTCCCCTACCCCGACGAATCCTTCGACCTCGCGATCTCCGAGTACGGGGCGAGCATCTGGTGCGACCCCTATCGCTGGATCCCCGAGGCCGCCCGCCTGCTGCGCCCCGGCGGCGAGCTGGTCTTCCTCGTCAACTCGATCCTCTCGATCCTCTGCGGCCTCGATGACGGCAACCTGCCGGCAGGCGACCAGCTCCTCCGCCCCTTGTTCGGCATGCACAAGCTGGAATGGCCCGACGACGACGCGGTCGAATTCCACCTCCCCCAAGGCAAGATGATCGACCTCCTCCGCGACTGCGGCCTCAGCGTCGAGCAGTTGATCGAAGTCCGCCCGCCCGCCGACGCGACCACCCGCTTCTCCCACATCAGCCTCGACTGGGCTCGCCGCTTCCCCTGCGAGGAAGTCTGGCGCGCCCGCAAAGTCGGAGTGACAAAAGACACACCGCCGGTTACCGGCTGAGCCCGCGAGTACCCTCAGGACATGGCCGTCGACCGCGCCATCCTTGAGAGCCTTGCCGCCGCCCGACGCGCGCGGATGCTCCCTGACGGGCGCTTCCGGTTCGATCTCAGCCCTGAGTTGATCGAGGGATCGACCCGCGGAGCCATGCGCCTCGCCGAGGCTTCCCGGCCTCAGGTGGAAGCGCGCCTCAAGGCCGAAGAGACCTCCTCGAACTAGGAGAGGATGCGGTCGTGGGCGGGGCGTTCGATGCTTCAGCCGAGTTCGACGACGATCCGCTCGTCACCGCCGACGAGATCGAGGACAGCGGACAGCGGGCCCTGAAAATCCTTGGAGAAGTCGCCACCTCCGCAGATCCTTGGCCGGTCGACTTCAAGCTCGTCAAGGAGATCCACTTCCGGTGGTTCGAGACGACCTTTCCCGCCGACGCGGGAGAGTTCCGCACCCAGATGATGCTCAACCGCAAGGGCACCGCGGTCGAGGTGGAGGCGATCCTTCCCGCGATCGACAACGCATGTGAAAACTGGAACTGGCGCCAAGAGAACATGCGGCCGGCAGATGAAGCGGACCTGATCGAATTCGTCGTCGTCGAGGCCAACGCCCTCGCCGTCTGCATCTACGACGTCCATCCGTTCATCGACGGCAACACCCGGGCGACCTGGCACCTCCGCAACTACGCCCTGATGCTCGGCGGCCTGCCAGCGCTGAACGACCCCAGCGACCCCGACGCCTACGACGCTGCCTGGTGGGCGGCGACGGCCTCAGACCACGAGGCGCTTGACGAAGCCGTCTCCGCCGAGCTCAACCTGCAGAAATTCACCTAGGCAAGGCTCAGTCCGGCAGTACGGCGACGCAGCGGGTCCAACCCGCCGAGGCGGCGGTGATCTTCACCGGGAAGCAGATGACGGTGAAGCCGGTCGGGGGGAGCTGCTCGAGGCCGTGCAGCTTCTCCAGCTGGCAGTAGCCGATCTCACGCCCGGCCTTGTGGCCCTCCCAGATCAGGGAGGCGTCGTGGGTCTCGGCGTAGCGTTTCGCGGTCGCCGAGAAGGGGGCGTCCCAGGACCAGCCGTCGGTGCCGACGATCTTCACCCCCTGCTGGGCCAGGTGGATGGTGGCGTCGCGACCGAAGCCGCAACCGGCGTGGACGTAGTCCTCCTCGCCGAACCGCTCGCCCGCCTTGGTGTTGCAGAGGACGATGTCGAAGGGCTGCAGCTCGTAGCCGATCCGCTCCAGCTCGGCGTCGATCTCGGCCGGAGTCGCGACGTGGCCGTCGGGCAGGTGGCGGAAGTCGAGCTTCACCCCGGGGCGCATGCACCAGTCGAGCGGGATCTCGTCGATCTTCGTCGCCGGGGCACCGCCGTCCTGGGTCGGGTGGTAGTGCCAGGGAGCGTCCATGTGGGTGCCGTTGTGGGTGGAGATGCGGACCCGCTCGATCGCCCAGCCCTTGCCCTCCGGCAGTTCGTCGACCGAGAGGCCGGGGAAGGCGCCCGCCAGTTCCGCGGCGCCCTGGTCGTGCGCGACGTAATCGATCTCCACCGGCTGGAAGGGCGGATCGGCCGGAATCTCGTTGTCGAGCGGGATCGAGAGGTCGATGAGTCGGCTCACGGGTTCTCCTCCTGGTCGGGGCCCACCCCCCGGTGGGCCTCAGGTCGACGCAAGTCTATGTGTATCCAGATCAGAGTTTGTGCGACGAGGGCTGTTCTATGCTGCCGGCCATGGACGCGCGGCTGGAGGCGCTGCTCGACCAGCTCCATCAGGAGGGGCTTGCCTTCGATGGCGCCAGGTCGGACAGGCGCGAGCGCCGGCGCAACCTCGAGCCCGACTCCGCCCGCCTGCTCCACCTGCTGGCGCTGGCGACCGGGGCGAAGCGGCTGCTCGAGCTGGGCAGCTCGAACGGCTACTCGACGATCTGGCTCGGCGCCGCGCTCGCTGCCAACGAGGGCGAGATGGTCAGCGTCGATCTCGATGCGGGGCGGCTGGAGGAAGCACGCGCCAACGTCGCCGCGGCCGGGCTCGAGGCGACGGTCGAGCTGCGACTCGAAGACGCGGCGGCGGCGCTCGCCGGCTCGCCCGAGTCCTCCTGGGACATGGTCTTCCTCGACGCCGAGCGGCCCGAGTACCCGGCCTACTGGGCCGACCTCGTCCGGGTCCTGCGCCCCGGCGGCCTGCTCGCCGTCGACAACGTCATCTCCCACGGCGACGAGGTCGCCGACCTGCGCACGCTGATCACCGCCGACCGGCGGGTGGCCGAGGCGCTGGTCCCGACCGGGGCCGGCGTGCTCCTCGTCACCCGCCTCCTGCGGCCCGCCGGATAGCGGGCCGCGACGCGCCGCTGCCTACGCGGCGCGGATCAGCTTCTTGTTGACGAACTCGTCGGCGCCGAAGCGGCCGAGCTCGCGGCCGAAGCCGGAGCGCTTGAAGCCGCCGAAGGGCAGCTCGGGGCTGTCGGCGCCGACGATGTTGACGTAGACCATGCCCGCTTCGATCGCGTTGGCGACCCGCTCGGCCTGCTCTTTGTCATTGGTCATCAGGTAGGAGCCGAGCCCGTACGAGGTGTCGTTGGCGAGGCTGACCGCCTCCTCCTCGGAGCCGACCTTGTAGACCTGCGCGATCGGGCCGAAGAACTCTTCCTGGGAGGCATCGCTGCCCTGCTTGATCCCGGTGAGGATCGTCGGCTCGAAGTAGTTGCCGTCGCGCTTGCCGCCGGCCACGACGTCGGCGCCCCCGTCGATGGCCCGCTTGACCTGATCCTCGAGGCGGTCGGCCGCGGTCTTCGAGGAGAGCGGCCCGAGCGTCGTGTCCTCGCTGCCCGGATCCCCTGCCTTGATCCCCCCGACCAGGTCTTTCAGCTTGGCGACGAATTCGTCGTAGTACTCGTCCTTGACGATGAAGCGCTTCGCCGCGTTGCAGGCCTGGCCGGCGTTCTCGAAGCGGGCCGCGGCGGCCTGCTCGGCGACCGCGCCGACGTCGTCGGTGCCGAGCACGATGAACGGGTCCGATCCGCCCATCTCGAGCACCACCTTCTTCAAGTTGCGACCGGCGATCTCGGCGACCGCCGCCCCCGCCCGCTCCGACCCGGTCACCGACACGCCGTGCACGCGCGGATCACCGATCACCCACTCGATCTGGTCGTTGGTCGCGTAGATGTTCTCGTAGGTGCCCTCGGGGAATCCGGCCTCGTCGAAGATCTTCTGCATCGCCTCGGCCGATTCCGGGCACTGCGGCGCGTGCTTCAGCAGGATCGGGTTACCGATGATCAGGTTCGGTCCGGCGAAGCGGGCCACCTGGTAATAGGGGTAGTTCCACGGCATGATCCCGAGCAGCGTCCCGTAGGTGCTGCGGCGCACGACCGCGGTGCCGTCACCACCGAGCAACTTGATCGGTTCGTCGGCCATCAGGTCCTCGGCGTTGTCGGCGTAGAAGTGGTAGATGTCGCCGGCGAAGTCGGCCTCCCCGACCGCCTCGGCGATCGGCTTGCCCATCTCGCGGGCGATGATCGCGCCGAGCTCCTGGCTGCGCTCCTTGTGCAGGTCGCCGACCTTGCGGATCAGCGCCGCGCGCTCGGCGACGGTGGAGGAGCCGGACCACGATTTGTAGGCGGCGTCGGCCCGGCCGATCGCATCGCGCAGCTCGTCGTCGGTGATCGTCGGGTACTCCTTGATCGTCTCCCCGGTGGCGGGATTGACTACGGCGTAATCGCTCATCTGACTCCCTCGCAGCTGAAGTTGGGTCGGTACTCAGAACCTACCCCCTCAGCTAGTTCAGCCATCGCCGATCTGTACAGACCGGGCGGGGTCGCGACTCCATTGCGACCAAGAGCCGGGGAACAGGCGACCGCGGCCGAGCCCGGCCTGCTCCATCGCCAGCAGGTTGTGGCAGGCGGTGACACCGGAGCCGCAGGAGGAGATGACCTCGGCGGCGTCCTCGACGGCGAAGCGGGCGCGCAGGTCGGCGGCGGGGAGCAGGCGGCCGGAGGCATCGACGTTCTCGCGGCAGGGGACGCTGCGCGAGCCGGGGATATGGCCGGGGCGCGGGTCGAGGTCGTCGGGGGCGCCGGCGAAGCGCTCGGCCGGGCGGGCGTCGATCACCGTGCCGCCGGCTGCCGCCAGCGCCGCGACCTCGTCGATCGAGACGAGGCGGTCGGCGGGCCAAGGGCGGGCGGTAAATTCAATGGGTGCGTTCGCACTTTCCCCCCATATATGTGGGGAACTGCGAACGCCGGTCTCGAGCTCCCCCTCCCAGGCGGCGAGGCCGCCATCGAGCAGGGCCGCTTCGTGGCCCGTCACCCGCAGCATCCAGACGAGGCGCGCGGCGATCACGCCGCCGGCGTCGTCGTAGGCGATCACGGTGTCCTCGTCGCCGATCCCCAGCGCCCCCATCGCGGCGGCGAAGTCCGCGGGCTCGGCGAGCGGGTGGCGGCCGCCGAGCGCCGGGTCCTCATGACGGGTGAGTGCGGTGTCGAGGTCGACGAAGACGGCGCCGGGGATGTGCCCGCCAGCGTAGGCATCGCGGCCGGACCTGCCGTCCGTGTACCAGCGGCAATCGGCAAGCACCACCTGGTCGAGGTGCTCGCGGACCCACTCGATGTCGACGAACGGTCGGGTCACGGTCGCCGCCCAACGCTACCGACGGGGCGCCGAGGCCGAGCCGTCTCCGTGGCGCCGCTAGGGTCGGCGGCTTGACCCGTCCCTTCCTCCTCGCCCAGATCAGCGACCCCCACCTCGGCGAGCGGGCCGAGCCCGGCGTCGACCCGGAGGGATGCCTGCGCGCGGTGGTCAAGGCCCTCAGGCGACTGCCGGATCCGCCCGACGCGATCCTCGTCTCCGGCGACCTCGCCGAGCACGCCAAGCCGAAGGAGTACCGCCTGGCGGCGAAGGTGATCGGCAAGCTCGGGGTCCCGATCCACGTCCTGCCCGGGAACCACGACGACCGGGCGACGATGCGGAAGGTCCTCGCGCTCCCCGGCGAGGGCCACGCGCCGCTCGACTACGCCGCCGACCTCGGCCCGCTGCGCCTGGTCGTCGTCGACTCGACCATCCCCGGCGAGGACCGCGGCGGCTTCGAGCCGGGGCAGCTGGAGCGGCTCGACGCCGAGCTGGCCGCCTCACCGAAGCCTGCGATCGTCGCCATGCACCACCCGCCGCTGACCACGGGGATGGTCGACTGGGACGGGGTCAACCTCCCGGTGCCCGAGCGCCAGGCGCTGGCCGCGGTCCTCGCCCGCCACCCTCAGGTCAAGGCGATCGTCGCCGGCCACCTCCACCGCGTCGCCGTCTCCACCCTCGCCGGGCGCCCCGTCCTCGCCGCCCCGAGCACCTACCTGCAGGCGCGCCCCGACTACGCCGCCGAAACGATCGAGCTCTACGGCGGCGCGCCCGGCTTCGCGATCCACGCCCTGCGCGGCGAGGAGCTATCGACCCAGATCGAGATCGTCTCCCTCACCTGAACCCTCCCCCCGGCGTGTGCGTATCCCGCGCAGTCACTTCAAAGGAGGCAAAGAATGAGGACGAGGTCCATTTTCATCGGAGCGCTGCTGGCCGTGATCGGCGCGGTCGTGATCGCCGGCTGTGGCGGCGGCGGTTCGAGCAGCTCCAGCAGCAGCTCCGAATCGGGCAGTAATGAAAGCGCGAGCGCGACGACCAGCTCCGAAGGCGGCGGGTCCGAAAGCGGCGGCGCGGACGCTACCACCGCGATCTCCGGCGCCGAAGTGTCTGGCCTCGGCACCGTGCTGGTCGACTCCGAAGGCATGACCGTCTACCTGTACACGCCCGACGAAGGCACCACCTCCACCTGTTACGGCGGCTGCGAAGCAGCCTGGCCTCCGGTGGTGGCGGAAGGCAAGCCGACCGCCGGCGAAGGCGCGATGTCCTCGGCCCTCGGCACGACCAAACGCAAAGACGGCACGGAGCAGGTCACCTACAACGGCCACCCGCTCTACACCTTCTCCGGCGACACCGCGCCCGGCGAAGCGATCGGCCAGGAAAACGACGGGACCTGGTTCGTCCTCGACGAATCCGGCGAAGAGGTCAAAGGCGGCGCGCCCAGCGGCGGCACGACCACGACCGAATCGACGACGACGGGATCGGGCGGCGGCGGTTACTGAACGCACCTGAGTAGGCCTGGGCGCCGCCGCTTCTGACGGTCGGCGTCGGCGCCTAGTAACCCGAGTCGTTAGTCCGCAGGCATCGGCCATCGAGCGTCGAAGTCGTCCCCATCGCAAGCGACGATGGGAGGCCTGATGCCCCGACGTGTGGACGTGACGCTGAGCGACGAGGAACGCGAGGTGCTGGAGCGCCGGGCGCGGCGACCGAAGAGCGCCCGGGCCCTGGCGCTGCGCTGCCGGATCGTGCCGGCGGCCGCCGAAGGCGAGCAGAGCAAGGAGATCGCCGAGCGCCTCGGCTGCACGACGCAGACGGTCGGGCGTTGGCGCGGGCGCTTCGCACGCCGTGGCATCGACGGCCTGCACGACGAGCCCCGGCCCGGCCAGCCGCGGAAGATCACCGACGAGGAGGTCGAGCGGGTGATCGTGAAGACCCTTGAGGAGAAGCCGGCGGATGCCACCCACCGGTCGACGCGCTCGATGGCGGCCGCGACCGGCCTCAACCAGATCGCCGTCAGCCGGATCTGGCGTGCCTTCGGCCTGAGGCCCCATCGATCGGAGCACTTCAAGCTCTCGCCGGACCCGCGGTTCGTCGACAAGGTGAGAGACGTCGTCGGGCTCTACCTCAACCCGCCCGAGGCGGCCGTGGTGCTCTGCGTCGACGAGAAGTCCCAGATCCAGGCGCTCGACCGATCGGCACCGATCCTGCCGTTGATGCCCGGGTTGCCCGAGCGACAGACGCACGACTACGTCCGCAACGGCACCACCAACCTCCATGCCGCGCTCGACACCGCCTCCGGGAACGTGATCGCCGAGATGACACCTCGCCACCGGGCCGAGGAGTTCCGGCGCTTCCTCAACCTGATCGAGCGCTCGGTCCCCGAGGGACTCTCCGTCCACGTCGTTCTCGACAACGCCTCGACCCACAAGACGCCGCAGATCCGGCGATGGCTGAGGAGCCACCCACGATCCACCTTCCACTTCACGCCGACCTACAGCTCCTGGCTCAACCTGGTCGAGCGCTGGTTCGCCGAGCTGACCACGAAGTGGCCCGGGCGCAGCGCACACCGATCCGTCCGTGACCTCGTCGCCTCGATCAGGACCTGGATCGCGAACTGGAACGACGAACCCAGGCCCTACGTCTGGCACAAGGAGGCAGACGAGATCCTCGAAGGGCTCGCCGCCTACTGCCAAAGGATTAACGACTCAGGTCACTAGGCTTTCACTTCTTCTTCGCCCGTTCGAGGACTTCGCCGAAGGCCTTGTCGACTTCCTCGGTGAGGGTCAGGCGGAAGGTGGCGACCATGGCGTCGACGGCGATCGGGCGCAGGCGCTCGATCGCGGCGATCATCTTCGGCCAGTCCTCGTCCGGGCGGCCCGCCGCGTCGAAGGGCTTCCAGAGCTCGTCAAGGAAGAGCGAGACGAAGGCGCGGGCGCTCGAGCGGGAACCGCGGCTCAGCTTCTCGATCGTCGACAGCGCCGCCGCCAGCGAGATCCCCATCCCGGTCACCTCCTCGGCGGCGCGCAGGAGGGTCGGGCTCGGCGCCTCGTAGCGTTCGTCGCCAAGGTCGATCAGAAGGCCCAGCTTCAGCGCCTTCGCCAGGACCTTCGGGTCGTCGTTGCCGAAGCGCTCGGCGAGCTCCTCGCGGGTCATCACTTCGGGCGCCTCATCGTCGAAGGGCGCCGAGACCGCCTGGCGCAGGCCGACGAAGCGGTCGGCGTCGGCGCCGTGCTCGCCGATCAGCCGCGAGATCGCGCTTAGCTTGAAGCCCTCGGCCTGCATCTCCTGGATCAGGCGCAGGCGGGCGACGTGATCGGGGCCGTAGTAGCCCGTCCGCGCCCGGACCTCGGGCGGCGGCAGCAGGCCGCGGGACTGGTGGTTGCGGATGTTGCGGACCGACATCCCGGTCTCGTAGGCAAGCTGCTCGACCGTCATCTGGGCCTCGGCCCGCTCGCCTTGCGTCTGCTCGTCCGTCTGCGTGTCGTTCCTCACACTGACCATTCTACCGATCGATGTAACCTCGTTTGAGGTAACTATGGGCTGGGTAATCGACAATCATGGCTGAGCGCGGGGCGGTGCCTCAGGTTCCGGTGCTGCGGCGGCGTGCACTGCACGCGGTGCGCTCGCTCTTCACCCCGCTCCTCCCCGACGACTACCTGGAGCTGATCAACCCACTCTGGTCGACCCAGGAGCTGCGCGGGCGGATCGAGCGGGTCGTGCCGGAGACGCCGGACGCGGTGACCGTGCTGATCCGCCCCGGCCACGAGTGGCGCGGCCACCGGCCCGGCCAGTACCTGCGGATCGGCGTCGTCGTCGACGGCGTCCACCACTGGCGCGCCTACTCGCTCACCACCGACCCGGTGCGGCCCGACGGGCTGATCGGGATCACGCCGAAGCGGGTGGAGAGCGGCGTCGTCTCGCCTTACCTCGTCCACGGCGCCCGCCCCGGGGACATCGTCCGGCTCGGCGGCGTCGAAGGCACCTTCGTCCTCCCGCGGCCGGTGCCGGCGAAGCTCCTCTTCATCAGCGCCGGCTCCGGGATCACGCCGATCATGTCGATGCTGCGCTCGCTCGACCGACCCGACACAGTCCTCAACGCGGTCCACGTCCACTCCGCCCGCACCACCGAGGGGGTGATCTTCGGCGATCAGCTGGCCGAGCTCGACGCTCGTCGTGACGATTACCGCCTCCACCTGCAGGTGACCGGAGTCGATGGGCGCATCCGGACCATCGACCTCGACCGCCTCTGCCCCGACTGGCGCGTCCGACAGACCTTCGCCTCCGGCCCGCGCGAGCTGCTCGACACCCTCACCGACCACTGGCGGGCCGAGGGCGACCCGCAGCTCCTGGCGATGGAGCGCTTCCAGCCGATGGCCGGCGCGCCGGTCGACGCCGGGCAGGGCGGCCGGATCGCCTTCACCCGCTCGGGCGTCGCGGCGGAGAGCAACGGCGCCACCCCGATCCTCGTCGCCGGCGAGGCCGCCGGGGCCGAGCTGCCCTTCGGCTGCCGGATGGGGATCTGCCACACCTGCATCGGGCGGCTCTGCTCCGGCGAGGTCCGTGACCTGCGCACCGGCGAGGTCCACGGCAGCGAGGGAGAGATGGTCCGCACCTGCGTCAACGCCCCTGAAGGACCGGTCGAGATCGCGCTTTAGCGCGCCGCCGGCAACCCACCTACCTGCAAGGAGAACCCGCATATGAGTACCACCGTCACCACCCCACCGATCGCCCCCGATCCCACCGACGCGGATCAGCAGAGCCCGCTCGCCCACCTCTCGGCGGCCCAGCTGGAGCAGCTTGCGGGCGAGTTCGAAGCGATCGGGGACCGCGTCGCCGGCGAGCTCGGCGAAGGCGACCGCCGCTACATCGAGGCGATGATCGAGATGCAGCGCCGGCTCGCCGTGATCGGCCGCGTCGGCCTGCTGCTGCCGCGCTTCCGCCCGCTCGCCGCCGGCGGCGCAGCGGCCCTGGCGGCAGCCAAGATCCTCGAGAACATGGAGATCGGCCACAACGTCATGCACGGCCAGTGGGACTGGATGAACGACCCGCGCGTCCACTCCTCCACCTGGGACTGGGACAACGCCTCGACCGCCGCGGCCTGGAAGCACTCCCACAACTACGTCCACCACACCTTCACCAACATCCGCGGCAAGGACAAGGACCTCGGCTACGAGATCATGCGGATCGACCCGCACCAGAGCTGGCACCCGGTCTACCTGCTGCAGCCGGCCTACAACCTGATCCTGGCGGCGCTGTTCGAGTGGGGCGTGGCGCTGCATGACCTCGACTTCGAGGCGATCCGCAAAGGCGAGAAGCCGATGCGCCAGGTGCGCAAGGAGCTGCGCGGGATCGCCGGCAAGGGGCGTGACCAGGTGGTCAAGGACTACATCGCCTGGCCGCTGGTGAGTGCACTGGCGAGCGCCGCGGTCGGGGCGGCGGTGGAGGCGACGAAGCCCGAACCGCCGCCGTGGAGGCGACTGCGGCGGGGACGCGAGAAGCGTTTCGGGCGGATTGCCCGCCGGGCCCTTGCCGACGGCTCCCAGGCCTACCGTCGCACCGCCGCCGCCAACGCGGGCGCCAACCTGGCGCGGAACGTGTGGGCCTACGCGATCATCTTCTGCGGCCACTTCCCCGACCAGACCTACACCTACAGCCCGGCCGAAGTCGAGGACGAGGGCCGCGGCGGCTGGTACATCCGCCAGCTCACCGGCGCCGCCAACATCGAGGGCTCGCCGCTCTTCCACGTCGCCAGCGGCAACCTCGGCTACCAGGTCGAGCACCACCTCTTCCCCGACATGCCGAGCAGCCGCTATGCCGAGATCGCCCCGCAGGTCAAGGACATCTGCGAGCGCTACGGCCTCCCTTACAACTCCGGCCCGTTCCTCAAGCAGCTGGGGATGGTGCAGAGGACGATCCTGCGGCTCGCCTTCCCGGGCGGGCAGCCGCGCCCGAAGCCGGGGCCCTACCGAGTCGGCGGGGCGTAAGGCCGGTCTCTCCCGAGCTCAGCCGGAGGCCGGGGCGACGCGGCCGACGAACTCGATGCTCGCGTCGCAGACCTCCTGCCAGCCTGAGTCGATCGTCAGCGAGTGGCCGCGGTCGGGCAGCTCGATGTGCTCGGTGACGCCCGGGTTGCGGCTCTGCTTCTTGTAGGCGGCGCGGCTCATCGCCGGCGGCACCGCGTGGTCGGGGGTGCCGGTGAAGATCAGCAGCGGGCCGCGGTGGGGGTTGCGGCTGTCGACCCGCAGCTCGGTGCCCGGATTGAGGTTGGCGACGGCGGCCTGGAAGATCGGCTTGCCGGGGGCGGCGACGTGGAAGCGCTCGTGGAGCGCCCGCGCCTCGTCCGCGTCGACCGCGTTGGCCCAGCTGTAGCGGAACTGGTCGAAGCTGAGGGTGATGGCGCGGCCGCGGTTGGCGGGATTGGCGAGCACCGGAAAGGTGGAGCGGATCGCCGCGGGCGGCAGCGGCAGGACGCCGCGGAACGGCGCCGGATCGACCGCCACCGTCGCGGCCGCGAGGCCGCGCCCGGCGAGGATCTGGGCGAGCAGGCCGCCGAAGGAATGGCCGACGATCACCGGCTTGCGTTCGAGCCCCTCGATCACGGTGGCGAAATGGGCAGCGACCTGGCCGACCCCCTTGCCGGCGAGCACCTGCGGATCCTTCCGCGCCTCCGCGACCGTCTCGGGGTCGTCAGGCCAGCCCGGGCAGATGGGCGCGTACCCCGCCTGCTCGAAGGCGGTCGCCCACGACTCCCAACTCGATGCCAACAGCCAGAGGCCGTGGATGAAGACGGTCGGCATCCTGCCGCTCGCGTTCGCCGCCTCGATCTCCTTCGCCTCCCGTTCGGTGATCCCCGCCATCGTCCCCCGCCCCCTCGCTCGGTTATGTCGGTGCCGACCCTATCCCGGGAATTCACCACGGGATAGGGTCCGCCGACCGGGCTAGTGGCCCGCCTTCTTGCCGTTCGAGTGCAGCGGGTACCAAGAGGCGCCGAAGGCCTTCGAGTCGGTGCCGTTGTCTTCGCCGGGCTTCTGGTCCTCGACGAAGGTGTAGAGCGGCCAACCTGCGTAGGTGACCTGAGTACTGCCGTCTTCGCGTTCGATCGTCCCCACCATCGACGCGTTGACGCCGGCCATCGCTTCTGGTTCGCCTTCGGTGGTGAGCGGCGGCCAGGCTTCGGCGCAGGCGCCTTCGCACTTCGATTTGCCGCTCCCTTTCTGGTCTTTCTGGAAGTAGTAGAGCGTCATCCCTTCCGCGTCGACCAGGATCTTGCCGACCCCGGATGCTTCGCCGACCGAGATCGACGTCGCTTCGCCTTCCGATTCTGGTTCGCTGGCGGGCTTCGCGCCGGATTCACCGCCGTAGCGCCCTTCTTCGGACGCCCCTTCAGTTTCCGCCGCGGCGGGTTCGCTCGCTTCGCTGGTGGTGCTGGATGAGGAGCCGCCGCCGCAGCCGGCGATCAGCATGGCCGCGATCAGCGCCAACGCGCCGATGGCCAGATAGGACCGTTTCACTCACTGCCTCCTTGTGACGGGCCAGGCCGGAGCGGCCGGGGTCCGGTGGATGGTGAGTGGGGTACGGCAGCCGGCCGCTCGGCGTTCAGCCAGCCGCCGCCCGAACCTAAAAATTTGCTTAGACCGGGTGGCGGCGTCAGCTTCCCCCGCCCCCGACGCTCCGAGGGCGGGTGGGCCGACAGCCTGCCGGCCGCGCCCCTCAGCCGGTGACTTCGAAGGTCCCGGCGAGCGGCGCTTCGCTGCTGTCGCCGAGGAACACTTCGATCTGGCCCGGTTCGACCACGTTGCCCATTTCGTCGTAGAAGCCGACGTCACTGGAGCCGAGACGGAACTTGACGTTCGTCGTTTCGCCGGGTTCGAGCGTCACCCGCTGGAAGCCGCGCAGGCGGCGCACCGGCTGCTCGATGCTCGCCACCGGGTCGTGGATGTAGAGCTGGACCACCTCGTCGCCGGCGACCGTGCCTTCGTTCTTCACGTCGGCGCTCACTTCGACGACGCCGTGCGGGGACATCGTCGCCGAGCTGAGGCTGACGTTCGAGATGCCGAATTTGGTGTAGCTCAGCCCGAAGCCGAACGGGTAGAGCGGCGTCACCGGCTCGTCGAGGTACTTCGACGTGTACTTGTTTTCCGGGTCGGCCGGGCGGCCGGTCGGCTCGTGGTTGTAGTAGAGCGGCAGCTGGCCGACGCTGCGCGGGAAGGTGACCGGGAGCTTGCCGCCCGGGTCGACCTTGCCGAAGAGGACGTCGGCGATCGCGTTGCCGGCCTGGATGCCGGGGAACCACGCCTCGAGGATCGCCGGCGATTTGGCGGCCACTTCTTCGAGGGTGAGCGGGTGCCCGTTCATCAGCACCACCACAAACGGTTTGCCGGTCGCCGCGATCGCGTCGAGCAGTTGCTGCTGGCGGCCGGGGACGTCGAGGTTGGCGCGCGAGGAGGCCTCGCCGCTCATCGCCGCCGACTCGCCCAGGGCCAGCACCGTCACTTCGGCGCTCTGCGCGGCGGCAACCGCTTCGGCGAAGCCGGCTTCGCTGGTGCATTCGGGATCGCAGCCTTCGGCCGCGGTCACCGTCGCGCCCGGCAGCGCCGCTTCGATCCCTTCCTTCAGCGTCACCACCTGTTCCGGTTCGCCTTTGCCGGACCAGGGGCCGAGCGGGTCGGCTTTGTCGTTGCCGAGCGGGCCGACGACGGCAACCGATTTGAGCCCGGAGGAGAGCGGCAGGGCGCCGTTTTCGTTTTTCAGCAGCACCATCGAGCGCGACGCGACGGTACGCGCGGCGGCGATGTCGGCGGGCTGCATCGTCTTTTCCGGGATCTGTGAGATGTCCACGTAGGGGTGTTCGAAGAGCCCGGCCTTGAACTTCACCGTGAGGATCCGGCGGACAGCGTCGTTCACCCGGCTCATCGAGAGCTTGCCTTCTTCGAGCAGCTGTTCGCCGAAGTCGAGGTAGTTGGTGGAGACCATCTCGCTGTCGGTGCCGGCTTCGAGCGCGGCGCGGGCGGCTTCCGGTCCGTCGGCGGCAACGCCGTGGCCGCACGGCCCTTCGTCCGGTTCGACCGGCGGGCAGGCGCGCAGCTCGGCGACCGCCGTGTAATCGCTCTCGATGAAGCCCTTGAAGCCCCACCGCTTCTTCAGGATTTCGGTCTCGGTCAGGTGATTCGCGCACCCCGGCACCCCGTTGAGCGCGTTGAACGAGCACATCACCGTTTCGGCGCCGGCGTCGATCGCGGCCTTGAACGGCGGCAGGTACAGATTCCACAGCCGCTCGCCGGACATGTCGGTGGTGTTGTACTCGCGGCCGCCCTCGGGCTGGCCGTAGGCGACGAAGTGCTTGGGGCTGGCGAGCACCTTGTCGGAGGCGGCCGGGTTGTCGCCCTGGAGGCCGTGGACGCGCGCGGCAGCGAAGACGGAACCGAGGTAGGGGTCCTCCCCCGAGCCCTCGACGATGCGACCCCACCGCGGCTCATGGGTCACGTCGACCATCGGCGAGTACGCCTGCTTGATCCCCACCGCGGCGGTCTCCCGCGCGGCGATCGTGTCGTCCGTTTCGGCCACCGCCGGGTCCCAACTCGACGCCTCGGCGAGCGGGATCGGGAAGATCGTCTTGTAGCCGTGGATCGTGTCGAAGGCGAACAGGATCGGGATATGCAGCCGCGATTTTTCCACCGCCGCATGCTGCAGTTC
The DNA here is from genome assembly GCA_963795675.1 of uncultured Solirubrobacterales bacterium. Classification (GTDB taxonomy): domain Bacteria; phylum Actinomycetota; class Thermoleophilia; order Solirubrobacterales; family 70-9; genus VAYN01. Next base: position 279,547 of record CAWCJB010000012.1, on the reverse strand, counting down.
GTCGATTTTCACCGGGTCGGTGAGGCTGAACACGCTGCCGACGCCTTCTTCGGCGGCGGCTTCAGTGATTTGGCCATCCGAGCTCAGGGTCAGCTGCTCAAGCTTTTCGTGCGTCGTCATCTGCTTCACGAGCGCATCGACTTTGTGTTCGATGCTCCCCTGGCCATGCCCGGGTTCGCCGCCGTGGTGCCGGTCGCGCGGAATCCCGTGGTCGGTAGGCCGCGTTCCGGCAAAAACTCCTCCCGCCCCGGCCAACACCACGCCGGTCAAAAGAGCCACCAAGGTCAGGGCGACCCCAAAGATCGCCAGCCTGCGTCGGATCGCCATAAAGGCCTCCCCAAGTCGTGCTTTCTTCCCGATCTGGGGCTACCCAGTGGAATCGAGGTGAAACGACGATCTGCATTTATCCCACGTATATGGGGGTAAATGCGGACGCTCAGAAATCTGTGCATGCTCAGGGGCCAACGGGGCGGACCTCGACTGCTGCCAGGTCCCAACGATCGTTCGTGGGGGCGGTGTCGCTGATCGGGACCGAGGTGCCGGCGGCGGCGGTCGTCGCGCTCTGGCGCTGGGTCCAGAAGGTGTCGCCGCTCGGGGCCAGGAACTGGTCGACGATGGTCTGGCCGGTGGCGGGGGTGTGGGTGACGGCTCGGTCCCAGTCCTCCCCCACTCCCCAGACCCAACTGCCCGCCTTGGTGGTGACGAGGGAGACCGAAGGGGCGCCGGTGGCGGCAGAGGACGACGCGACGGCGCCGTTGGTGGTGGTGTCGGCGCCGGTGAAGGCGGCGACGGTGAGCGAGCCCTGGTAGCTGGTTTTGGCGCGGGTGGCGGTGATCGTCACGTTGGTCAGTGGGACCGGTGCGATCGCCTGCCAGACCTCCGCGGTACCGGGCTGGCCGTTGGCGCGGCTGCGCAGGGTCCAGGTGAGGCCACCGCCGGTGACACCGCTGATCGTCTGGCCACCCCCGCTGGGGCCGTCGGAGGAGATGAAGGCGAGCAGGAGGTCTCCCGATTTGGTCGTGCTCAGCGGCGGCGAGGCGATCGTCGTCCCCGCGGTGCTCTGCCGCGTCGTCACCAGGCCATCGAGGGCCAAGGATGGGTTGGCCACCGCGGTGACCGTCGCCGTAGCTTCATTTGACGGGGGGCCGACGTTGCTCGCCCCGTCTTCCGCGGTCACCTCGTAGTACCAGGTGCCGGCCGGCACTCCCGTGTCGTTGAAGGTGAGGGCGGCGGTCTGGCCGACCTTGTTGGCGGCGGTCGGGGTGAAGCCGGGGGTGCTCGAGCGGTGGACGTTGTAGCGGCTGACGCTCTGGTCGTCGGTCGCCGCTCCCCATTTGAGGGCGACGGTCCCTTCGCCGCCGGTCGCCACCAGTTCGGTCGGCGCGGTCGGCGGACTGGTGTTCTCGTACGGGGCCGGGAAGCGGACGAACGGGGCGACCGAGGGCACCCCTTCCCCGTTGACCAGGAAGAGCATGTAGTAGCCGGGCGGGATGTCGTTGCGGTTTGCGGGGATGGTGACGTTGATTCCGCCCGCAGTCTGGGTGAAGCTCAGCTGCGTCGCGCGGGCGTTCTGGTCGAAGGCGTGGGTGACCGAGCCGGTGCGGATCAGCGACACCCGGACGATCGAGGCGGCATCGGGGGTGCCGACGAAGGCGGTCGAGCCGTATTCGAGCGTCCCCGGCGCCGAGCTGATCGTCGGCCGCGGGCCCTTGAACAGGTAGGGCGGCGAGAAGATCTGGGCACTTTTCTGGTCGGTGACCCCGGGGTCGCCGCCGCCGCCCGCGACGTAGACGCGGCCGTCCGGCAGCAGCACCGCGACCGAGTGGTAGAGGCGCGGCGCGCTCATCGGCGCGTAGGTGGTCCATGACCCCGTGCCCGGGTTCCAGTCCTCCGGCTGCAGGACGGCGTTGTTGTCGTTGAAGCCCGATTTGTCGGTCCCGCCGCCGGTCGCCAGGACGGTGCCGTCGGGCAGGTTGGTGAGGTTGAGGAAGCTGCGCGGGAACGACATGCTCGCGGTCGGCTGCCAGATCGCCACCGCTTCGTTCATGTTCAGCGTGTAAGCGGTTTTCAGCGAGTTGCCGGAGAAGCCGTCGTCGGCCGCCGAGCCCGCCTTGATGAACCGGCCGGGCGCGTAGTTGGCGATGCTGCCGCCGTCGATCACGCGGCTGTCGAAGGTCGTCCATTTGTTGGTGGAGAGGTCGAGCACTTCGCTCGCGGTCGCCTGCTCGGAGCCGCCGAGGTGGACGATCCGCCCATCCGGCAGCTGATAGATGAAGGGGTAGACCGGCATGTAGTTTTTGGCTGCCGTGAGGCTCGTCCAGGTGTTGGCGGCGGGCGAGTAGATCTCCGGCACTTCGACCACGTCGTTGGCGTCTTTGTCGTCGCCGGAGGTGACCAGCACCTTGCCGTCGGAAAGCGTGGTGCCGGTCGCGTACCAGCGGCGGAAGTTCATCGGCGCGAGTTCGCCCCAGGTTTCGTTGTGCCAGTCGAAGGTGGTGATGTTGTTGACCCCGAGGCCCTCGTCGGTCGCGGTGCCGCCGATCACCATGATCCGCCCGTCGGCGAGGACCGCCTGCCCCGCGCAGAAGAGGTCGGCTTTGGCATTCGGGATCTGGGTCACCTGGCCGGTCTGGGGATCGAGGACGTACTGCATCCCGCCGACCGCGAAGTCCCCCTGCCAGAGGAGGATCTTGCCGCTGGGAAGCAGGGCCGAGTGGATCGCGACCGCGGGCAGCGGGATCAGCGGGCCCCACTGGCCGACCTGCGAGGGGCCGCTGCCGCCGTTGGCGACGGTGACCGTGACCGGCGCCGAGGTCCCCGTGTTGCCGGCGCCGTCCCGGCCGCGCGCTGCAAGCGTGTGCTGGCCGTTCGCCACACTGTTCGAGTTCCATACAAATTCATACGGTGATGAAGTGTCTTCGGCGCCGGTCGGGCTGCCGTCGACGAGGAACTGGACGCCGGCGATCCCGCTCGCGTCGCTTGCCGTCGCGCTCAGTTTGGTCGTCCCGGTGACCGTCGCCCCTTCCGCCGGGGCGGTCATCGAGACGGTCGGCGGCGTGGTGTCGGACGGGGCCGGAGTCGTCACCGTCACCGGGTTGGACGCTTCCGAGACGTTGCCCCCGCCGTCGAACGCTTTCACCGTGTAGGTGTAGGTGGTCGAGGCGGCCACGGTGGTGTCGGTGAACGAGGTCCCGGCGACTTCGCCGACCTGGGTGGCGCCGCGGAACACGCGATAGCCGGCGACGCCCTGGTCGTCGGTGCTCGCGGTCCAGGAGAGCGGCACTTTGCTCGCCGTGACCGTCCCCGCGGTGAGCCCGGTCGGGGCGCTCGGCGCCTGCGTGTCGGTGACCGCGGGCAGCACCTCGACCGCGGCGAGGTTCCAGCGGTCGTTGGTCGGGGCGGTGTCGTTCAGGGTCACCGCCGTGCCGGGCAACGGGGTCGCCGCGTTCTGGCGCTGCACCCACAACGTGTCGCCGACCGAGGCGAGGTACTCGTCCACCTTCGTCTGCCCGCTGCCCACGGTGCGAGCGGTGGCCCGGTCCCAGTCGTTGCCCACTCCCCAGACCCAGGAGCCGGCCCGCGTCGTCGTCACCGCCACCGAGGGCGCGCCGCTCGCCGCGCTCGCCGCGGCGCTCGCCACCGGGGCGGTCAAATCCGCGCCGCTCAACGCGACGACGGTGATCGAGCCGGCATAGGAGCCCGATGCCCGCGTCGCGGTCACGGTTGCGTTGCTGACCGCCCCGGTCGCGCCCGCCGCCCAGATCTCCGCCGTCCCGGCCTGCGCGTTGGCGCGCCGCACGAGGTGCCAGGTCAGCCCGCCGCCGGTCACCCCCGAGAACGACATCGACCCGGCGCCGCTCGGCCCGTCCGAGGTGATGAAAGCGAGCAGCAGCTCGCCCGGCGCCGAGGTGGTGAGCGCCGGCGAGACGATCGTTTTCGCCGCCGCCGACTGGTGGGTCGTGACGGTTTTGTCGACGGCGACCGCGCCGAAGGCCGACGAGGTGAAGAGCGCGAGCAACAGCCCCGCGGAGATCGCGATGGCCCAGAGGTACCGTCGGCTTTGCTTCAGTCCGGTCATGCCTGGCTCGGCCAGCCTGGCTCGGCCGCCATGGCTGGTGTACATCCGCCCCCGGGTGGGGTCAATGCGCCAACGACGATCAGGGTCGAATTTCGTCCGCGCCGTCGCCCGCGGTGAGACCCGGTCCCGGAGAATGAGTTGACTCGGGGCCCGGCGCGACGGAGATTTGCCGTATGGCAACGTCGGATGAAGTCGACTTCCTCCGTCTGCTGGAGAGCCACCGCACGCGCCTCTTCGTCCGGCTCATGCACCGGATGCCGCACGCTCCTCGCTGCGCCGTCTGCCGGGCGCCGTTCGAGGGCGTCGGCGGGCGGGTGATGGGTGCGGTCGGCTTCGCCCCCTCGCGCAAGAACCCCCGCCTCTGCAGCCGCTGCTTCGAGCTCGCCCCGATGGGCGGCCAGGAGATGGAGGTCGGGATCCTCTTCGCCGACATCCGCGGGTTCACCATGCTCGCCGAGCACCAGGCGCCGGACCAGGTGGCGGGGCTCCTGAACCGCTTCTACGCAGGTGCCGTCGAGGTCCTCTGCCGGCACGCGATCGTCGACAAGCTGGTCGGCGACGAGGTGATGGCGCTCTACCTGCCGGGCCTCTTCGACGGCGACCCGGTCGGCCACATGCTCGGCGACGCCGAGGCGCTCCTCGCCACCGCCGGGTACGGCGAGGGCGAGCCTTGGGTCGAGGTCGGGGTCGGGCTCGACTTCGGCACCGCGTTCGTCGGCAACGTCGGCGCCGGCGAGGTCAAGGACTTCACCGCGATCGGGGACGTGGTCAACACCGCCGCACGCCTCCAGTCCGCCGCCGCGGGCGGGGAGATCGTGATGTCCTCGAGGGTGGGACCGCGAGCCGGCACGGCTGTCGCGGGTGCCGAGACCCGCGAGCTTGCACTCAAGGGCAAGAGCGAGACCGAGCGGGCGATGGTGCTCTCGATGGGCCGCCGCGCGCCCGGATGATCAGCGCGGCGCGGTCGCGCTGGGCGCTCACGCACGCGCGCTGTTAAGAACCGGGAACCCGCCTTGACAGCCTCGGTCCGGGTCGGTTCTACTCGGATGGCAAAGATTTCCGCTCTAAAAACGCGGCGTGACACGCCTGGAGGCGATGACGATGAGCGCGACCGAGGTTGACCCGGCCAAGCTGGAAGCATTCATGGGCCAGGCGGTGACCGACATGGGCGCTGCGATCAGCGCGCCGCTGTTCGTGATCGGCGACCGTCTCGGCCTCTACAAGGCGATGGCGGGCGCGGGCCCGCTGAGCTCCCAGGAAGTCGCCGACCGAGCGGGTGTCGCCGAGCGCTCGGTGCGCGAGTGGCTTCGCAACCAGGCCGCCGGCGGCTACGTCGTCTATGACGGCGAGAGCGACACCTACGAACTGCCGCCCGAGCAGGCGATGGCGCTGGCCGACGAGGAGAGCCCCTACTACCTGCTGGGCGCCTACGACCTGATCGCCTCGCTCTATACGGACGAGGACAAGATCCGCGCCGCCTTCGAGAGCGGCGAAGGCATGGGCTGGCACGAGCACGACCACCGGCTGTTCAAAGGGACCGAGCGGTTCTTCCGCCCCGGCTACAAAGGCAATCTGGTGGCCGAGTGGATCCCCGCGCTCGAGGGGGTCGAGGCAAAGCTGTCGGAGGGGGCCAAGGTCGCCGACGTCGGCTGCGGCCACGGCGCCTCGACGGTGCTGATGGCGGAAGCGTTCCCGAAGTCGGAGTTTCACGGCTTCGACTACCACCCCGCATCGGTCGAGCGGGCGCGCGAGGCGGCGGCCGAAGCCGGGGTCGACGGACGGACCAGCTTCGAGGTCGCCTCCGCGAAGGAGTACCCGGGCGAGGGCTACGACCTGGTCGCCGTCTTCGACTGTCTGCACGACATGGGCGACCCGGTCGGCGCCGCCGCCCACGTCCACGAGACGCTCGCCCCTGACGGCACCTGGATGATCGTCGAGCCCTTCGCGGGCGACCGCGTCGAGGACAACCTCAACCCGGTCGGCCGGATCTTCTACGGGGCGTCGACGATGATCTGCACCCCGGCCTCGCTCGACCAGGAGGTGGGCCTGGCCCTCGGCGCCCAGGCCGGCGAGGAGCGCCTCACGGAAGTGATCCAGGCGGGCGGGTTCGGTGAGGTGACGCGGGCGACCGAGACCCCCTTCAACCTGATCCTCGAAGCGCGCCCCTAGGAGATCAGAGCAGGCCGCGCTTGGTCGCCGCCGCGACCGCGGCGGCGCGGGTCGGCAGGCCGAGCTTGGTGCGGACGTTGGCGACGTGGCGGTGGACGGTGTGGGGGCTGAGGACGAGGCGATCGGCGATCTCGCGATCGGAGAGCCCGCTCGCGACCAGGGTCAACACCTCGGTCTCCCGCTTGGTCAGGTCGCTGGTGTCAGGGAGCTCGCCTGCGCCCGGGTCGCCCGCGGGGCGTTGCGCCTCGCGCTCGCGTTGGGCGAGCGACGCGGGCTCCTCCTCGACCCCGAGAGCCCGCAGGGAGGCGTCGAGGAGCGGGGCGGGATCGCCGAACCAGGGGAAGTGATCGTCGCCCTCCAGCGCGACGAAGGTCGCGTCGGGGAGACCGGCGGCGAGTTCACGGCCACGCTCGAAGGGGATCGCGCGGTCTTTGCGGCGGTGCAGGACCACCGCCCCGGGTGCCACCTTGCCGAGACGATCGGTGACGTCGAAGCGGTAGACGGCTTCCAGCGAGGCGGCCGCCCGCTCGGCGCTCGCCGACTGGCGCTGGAACTCGACGAATGCCTCGCGCTCCTGCGCGGTCGCGCTGGGGATGAAGACGTCGGCGAGAGCGCGCGATCCCAGACCCCAGTGCTCGCGCACCAGGTTGACGATCGCCTCGCGGGAGCGCTCGTCGGCGATCGCCGCCCCCGAGGCATAGCCACCGTAGAACGCAAGCCGCCGCACCCGCTCCGGGTGGGCGACCGCGTAGGCGACGCCGATCGGGGCGCCGGAGGAGCCGGCGAAGAGGTCGACCGGGCCGGCGTCCGCCGCCTCGACCACCGCGGCGAGCGCCGCCACTTCGTCGTCGAGGTCGCCGCCGGGATCGGCGTCGTCGACGGAGAGGCCGGTCCCGGGCAGGTCGTAGCGGATCACGGTCCGGTGGCGCGCCAGGGCGTCGACGTAGGCGCGGAAGCGAGGGTCGCGCCAGTTCAGCTCGAGGTGGCTCCCCCACCAGCCCGAGAGCACCAGGGGCGGACCGGACCCGCTCCGCGCCCAGGCGATCCGACGACCTGCGGCGGCGGTGAAGCGGATCGCCTGCTCTTCCACGCGGTAAGCGTGACGGAAATGGCCCGAACCGGCCACCAAGTTGGCCTGAACAGGGGAAGCGGCGAGGGACGCGCAGCGGTGGAATGCGGAGCATGCCGATAACCGAGACCTCCCCCCGCCCGCACCCGCCCGTCGAAGTCGCCGACAGCCGCATGGGCGCGATCCTCTACAACCCGTTCCTCTGGGCCGGCGAGAAGCTGGGCATGGCGCGGCTCCGGCGCGAGCTGCTGGCCGAGGCCCGCGGCGCGGTGCTGGAGATCGGCGCCGGCACCGGCCTCAACCTCGGCCACTATCCGGCCGACCTGGACCAGCTCGTCCTCGCCGAGCCGGGCGCCAGGATGGGCGGCCACATCGACCTCGATCGCGCCCCGGCCGGAGTGCCGGTGCGCCTCCAGCAGGCGCCCGCCGAGTACCTGCCCTTCGAGGACGCGAGCTTCGACACCGTCGTCTCGACCCTCGTCCTCTGCACGGTCGGCGACCCGCGGCGCGCGGTGGCCGAGGTGGCGCGGGTCCTGCGCCCGGGAGGGCGCCTGCTCTTCCTCGAGCACGTGCGCGCCGAGCAGCCGTGGCGGCAAGCCCTGCAGCGGCGCTCGGTCCGCCCTTGGGCGGCGTTCGCCGACGGCTGCCAGTGCGACCGTGAGACGCTGACGACGATCGAGGCCCAGATGCGGATCGCGTCGATCGAGCGCGGCAGCTGGAAAGGGATGCCCGCGATCGTCAAGCCGCTGGTCTGGGGCAGCGCGACTCCGCGGTGATCACCGACGTGGCCCGATCGCGAGCGAGGTGAGGGCGCGGATCCCTTGCAAGAGTCCCGCCGGGGCCGAGGACGCGGGCGACGCCCCAGGGTGGTGTGGGGCGATCAGCACCCGGAGCGCCGCCGGACGGCTGCGAAAGCGCAGCGGTGAATCGAGGGTGACGGCCTCGCCGTCGATCCCGAGCGGCACCCGACCACCGGCGTCGATGTCGATCGCCTCGATGCTGACCTGGCGCCAGGGAGGTCCCGGTGAGCCCTTCCGCTGTTGCGGGGGGATGAAGTCGACGACTCCCAGCTCGCCCGCGTCGAGCCGCGGCCTCGTCCCGGCCCCGAGCACCGGGCCGAGGCGGTAGGCGTTGTTGGTGACCAGCATCAGCGCGACGCTGGTCTGCTCGACGCCGTCGGGATCGCGCCACCTGAGTCGGGTCGGATCGGCGTCGGGACCGAGATTGTCGGCAACCGAGTCGATCAACGTCCCGAGCTTCGATTCCCGGTAGCCCTCGTGGCTGACCGCCTCGGCGTAGGCACCGAGGGACACGTTGTTGACGAAAGTGCGGCCGTTGACCTCGGCCAGATCGACGACGCGCTCCCGCGCCCCGGGCGCCAGTGCATCGAGGGCGCCGATCACGTCTTCGCGGTCGACGCCCAGGTCGAGGGCAAAGTGATTGCGGGTCCCGGCCGGGATGCAGACGAAGGGGAGTTCGTGCTCGGCGGCGATCGCGGCGACCAGGGCCTGCGAGCCGTCGCCGCCGGCCATCGCCAGACCGTCGGCACCGCGGCTGACCGCCGACCTGACCAGCTCCTCGAGATCGTCGCCGGGTTCGAGGATCGACGTCTCCAGCCCGCGTCGGTCCGCCTCCTCGGCAAGGCCGGCCCGGGCGGCGTGCCCGTCACCGGATCGCGGGTTGATGATGACGGCCGGCTTGCTCGGGAGAACGGCCGCCGGCAGGAGGTTGTGTGGCTTGAAGCTGATTCGCGCCGCGGCGACCCCGACCGCCGCGGCGATCGCGATCAGAGCCAGGAGCCAGCGGTCCGATCCGGCGAGGAGGACCGCGGCGGCGATCGCGAGAAGCAGGGCGGCGAGGGCGAAGCCGACGACGCGCGGCCGGCCACGCCGCACCAGCCCGTACCAACCGACGGCGGCCGCGGCGAGGATCGCGACCAGGACGACGACGCCACGGGGAAATTCGTCGACGAAGACGTAGACGGCCGCCGCCACGGCGACCAAGGTCCCGACGATCGCCACGATGGCCGCAACCCGGCGGCTCATATCATCGCCCGATGGGTCGAACGCTCGCGCGAGCCGCAGCCGTCGACGCCTCGATCTACACCCGGATCGGCGCGACCGAAACGCCGCGGCTCGACGCGGCGATGCTCGGCCTCTCGCGCGCCGCCGATCACGGCAAGCTCTGGTTCGGAGCCGCCGCGGCGCTCTCGATCTTCGACGGATCGCGCGGTCGGCTCGCCGCCCGCCAAGGTCTGACGGCCCTGGCAATCGCCTCGGCCTCGGCGAACCTGGTGGGCAAGCCGCTGACCAGACGAGTGCGCCCGATCCAGCTCGACCTGGGGGTCGAGGAGGGCCGCCGCGGCCGGACGCCGCGGTCGAGCTCCTTCCCCTCGGGTCACACCGCCTCCGCATTCGCCTTCGCCTGCGGAGCCGGCGGCGCCGATCCGGGCGTCCGCTTCCCGCTGCTCGCCCTGGCCTGCGCGGTCGGCTACTCGCGGGTACACACCGGCGTCCATTACCCCACCGACGTTATCGCCGGGGCGGCGATCGGACTAGCCGCGGCGAGATTGGTCCGCTTCGCGGCCGCACGCGGGGGCTTGAGTTGAGTCTTTGCCGCCAATATCCTCAACTGGTAATGGTCAGGCGCTCCACTTTCGAGAGATGGCTGGGGCCGATGGTCATCCTCCCGCTGGCTCTCATCTTGGTCGGTGCGGCTGCCGCGCGAGTGCCGAGCTCCTCGGGGCGCGGGCATTCGGGCCGGAGGTCGGCGCATCACGGCCGCGGTAAAGGACCGCACCATCCCCGCGGGCCCAAGCCGGGCAAGCCGATCCAGATCGGCTCCGGCTTCCGGCCACAGGTACTCGTCGACGACGCCGGGGTCGCACACATCACCTACTCGAGTCCGGCGGCGGAGCACGGGCCGGCCGGCATGCACACCTACACCGCCGGGTGGGACAACTATTGCCGGCTGGCCCGGGGGGCCCGCAGTTGCGATGACCACACCAGGTTCGACGCGCCGATCACCTATCCCCACGGTTCTGCCGAATCGGGGCCGTTCTTCGAGAACAGCCCCGGTCTCAACCAGGACATCGGCGAGGGCTCGCTGCCTCTGGCCACCGGCAACCAGCTGGCGATACTCGCCCATCGCCCCGGCAATGTCGTCGCGGTGCCGGGCGGGACCAGCCAGGACGTCAACTTCCTCTGGACCTCCGACGACGGCGGCAAGAAGTTCACCGGCCCGGGGCTGACGTCGACGATGGACTACTACGGGGGTGCGGTCGCCTACGGCAACCCATCGAGCATCGGCATCTTCGGCACGACCGGCGAATTGATCGGCGAAGAAAAGACCCTCGGGCATGTGTTCTTCCAGGAGGTGCCGGCGGGAGCCTACGCGCCGGCGGGGGCGCGAGTAGAGCTCGGGCGCGGAGCAAATGACCTGCTGGCGCGGCGCCAGATCGTCGCCGACGGCGACCGCCCGCTCGTCGCCTGGGACAACCTCGAGGACGTGATCGTCCGCGAGTACAAGGGCAAGGGTGACATCGACGATGCGGCGAATTGGACCGAATCGAAATTCCCGGGCGTCGATCCGTCGCTGGCCTCGGGCCCGCACGGCACCTGGCTCACGTACTACCCGCCGGGTGGGTTCCGCAAGGGTGTCGTGGTGAAACTGGTCGACGGTCGGCGCTCGGGTCCCACCACCTCGGTGTTCCCGTCGTTGCTCGAAGGCACCGAAGATCAACTCGCCGAGGCCGCCGACGGTGAGCTGGTCGCCGGCTGGGTGGCGAAGAGTCCTGACGACGAAAACTATCGCCGGGCGATGCTGAGCACCTCGACCGACGGTCGCCATTGGTCGAGTCCACAGCGGCTCTACGGGGTTGGCCGCCACGACCAGGTCTCCGGCCTGCAACTCGCGGTCGGCCCCGACGGCGGCGGCGTGGCGGTGCTCGTCCACGGCGGCATCCCGGGCGAAAAGGTCAATGTCGGCACCTTGTTCGGGATCGGCGGGCAGGTGACCGCGGTGCCGTTCGGCGCCCGCGGCTCGACCGGGAAGAAGGGACTCGGCAGCGGCAGCTCCGGGAACGCGGGGTGCCTCGACATCCGCTTCGGAGCCGTACACGCCCACGTTGATTCCGGCTGCTTCCTGCGCCTCGTCGACAAGCACCACCGCAGCGGCGACGCCTCGATCGCCTACGGCGGCGTCCACATCAACGGCCTCGAGGTCCGCCCGGACTCGCCGCAGACGGCGATCGTGATCGACGACGACGCCCACACGATCGAATCGGTCGGTGGCAAAGCCAGCATCCTGCTCCAGCATCCGGGCATCCCGGACATCAAGCTCTGGGACGGCGTGCTGCGCGCCGATCTCGGCAAACGCGACAACGTGGGCGACCCGCTGTTCACGCTGCCGATGACCACCTTCCACGGCAACGTCCTCGGCTTCGAAGCGCTCGGCAGCCCCACCGTGGTGCTCGGCAAAGAGTCGGTGTCGATCCCGCTCGCGCTCAAGCTCCCCGCCTACCTCGGGGTCTCGGGCTCGGCCACGCTCGCCGCCGAGATGACCGAAGGCGTCCTGCGCCCGTCGCTCCACATCGCGATCCCCGACATAGTGTTCCCCGGCCTCGAGCTGCGCGGCGGATCCCTCGACTGGGCCGGGCCGGAAGAGCAGTGGACGGGAGCCGGCGAGCTGGAAATGCAGCCCGGCGCCGGCGCCGCCGGGCTCGACGTCCACGGCGCGCAGATCGCCTTCGACCACGGCGAATTCACCTCCGGCGGGTTCACCACCGCCCCGTATCCGGGCACGCCGATCTACCACGACGCCTACCTCGAGAACCTCGGCGCCGCGTTCAACCTGCACCCGCCGCCCAGCCTCAACGGGAACGCCGAGATCGGCGCGGTCGCGCACGGCGGTGGGGTCTACTCGTTGGAGGCGACCGGCCCCCTACAGACCAGCTTCGGCAATCCCTCGGCGATGAACGTCGAAGGCGACGGCGCCGTCTACGGCGTCCCCCTGACCAGTGCCCACGCCACCTTCACCACGGCCGGGACGTTCCATGAGACCGGGACGCTCGGCCTCGATGAGGGTGGGCTCTCGATCGGGGGACACCTTGACGGGACTACCGACCTTGCCACCGGCACCACCAGCGGCGTCATCTCCGGAGGCTTCTCCTTCGGGATCTACAGCGTCGAAGAGAACCTGCCGTTCAACGACAACGGCTTCGGATTCTGTGAGGAAGTCGGAGTGGCCTCGGTGGGCTTCGTGTTCGAGTGGCAAGGCGGAGTCAAGGTGTACGCGACGGGCTGCGCGGAAGCCCTCGGTTCCTCTGGCGTGGCCGCCGCCCACAGCTAGATAGTCCCGTCGCCTCCTCGGGGAATTGCCCTCCGATTAACCTTGTAAATCACAAGTTTTACTTTAAGATTACAAGGATGATTAAAAGACGAGTCCAAGGCGGCCTGGAATCTCTGCTTACCGAGAGTCCCGCGGTAGCCATGCTCGGGCCTCGGCAAGTTGGGAAGACGACGCTCGCGCTACAGGTCGCCGAGGGGAAGCCGTCGATCTACCTCGACCTGGAGTCGCCCGCTGATCGTGGCCGGATCTCGGAGCCAGAGCTCTACTTCGCCGACCACGCCGACGAGCTCGTGATCCTTGACGAGATCCATCGGGCACCGGGAATCTTCGAAGCCCTGCGTGGAACGATCGACCGTGGCCGTCGCGAGGGGCGCGGCCTTGGACGCTTCCTGCTTCTCGGATCGGCGGCGATCGAGCTGCTCGCCCAGACCGGTGAGACGCTTGCCGGTCGAATCGCCTACACCGAGCTCGATCCCTTCGACATATCGGAGCTCGGCGGCGGAGCAGCCGACGCGCTTTGGTTGCGCGGTGGCTTTCCCGAGAGCTACCTCGCCGCATCGGACGCGGCGAGCCTGCGCTGGCGCGAAGACTTCATCCGCACCTACCTCGAGCGTGAGATCCCCCAACTCGGCCCACGAATCCCAGCCGAGACGCTGCGCCGACTCTGGACGATGCTGGCCCATAACCAGGGACAGCTCCTTAACGCCGCGGCGATCGCGCGCGGCCTCGGCGTAAGCGCGCCGACCGTCAACACCTACCTCGATCTGCTCGTCGATCTGCTCCTGGTGCGTCGACTTCAACCCCGACTCGCGAACGTCGGTAAGCGCCAGGTGCGCTCACCCAAAACCTACGTTCGGGACTCAGGGCTTTTGCATGCCCTGCTCGGGCTCGGCGACAAGGAGGCACTGCTCGGGCACCCGGTCCTCGGAGCAAGCTGGGAGGGCTACGTGACCGAGAACCTCATCGCCCTGGCACCCGGACGCGTCGAGCCCAGCTTCTACCGCACCTCGGGCGGCGCCGAGATCGACCTCGTCCTGCGCTGGCCCGACGGGCGAGAGTGGGCGATCGAGGTCAAGCGCTCGCTCTCGCCTCAACCCACCCGCGGCATGAGATCTGCGATCGAAGACCTCGAACCCGAGCTCAGCTTCATCGTCTACCCGGGAGAGGATCGCTACCCGGTCGGCGAGGGGATCGAGGTCATCAGCCTCCCCGATCTCGCCGCCGATCTAATGGCCCGCGCGGGCTAGGACTCGGGGGCGGCGGTGATCGCGGTCGCCAGCTCGGTGCGCGAGGAGGCGCCGAGCTTGCGGTAGGTGTTGGTCAGGTGCATCTCGACCGTGCGCAGGCTGACGAAGAGGTTCTGGGCGATCTCGCGGTTGGTGGCGCCGGCGGCGGCCGCGGTGGCGACCCGGCGCTCGGCCGGGGTCAGCGAGTCCGGTCCTGAGATCCGCCGGCGCCGCGGTTTGGCGCCCGCGATCAGGAGCTCCTCGGCGACCTGAGCCTCGAGCCGCTCGGCACCGCAGAGCTGGGCCAGGTCGGCGGCCTCGCGCAACTGCTCGCGTGCCTCGTTGCGGCGGTTGCCACGCCGTAATGCGGCGCCGAGCTCGGCCATCGAGCGCGCCCGCTCGAGCGGCGACGGGCAGGCGGCGAGCGTCGCCGCCGATCGGCGCAGCTCCTCGACCCCCTCCTCCCCGCCGCGGAGGATGCCGAGCGCCCGCCGGGCGATCCCGAGGGCCCGCGGCGAGTCGAGCGCCGCGGCGAGCTCGAGCTCCTCCTCGACCAGCGCCAGCGCCTCTCCCCGCTCCTCAGCCGGCAGCGCCAAAGCCAGCCGTGAGCGCCAGGGGCCGAGACGCGGACCCGCGCCCATCGGGCGCAGGATGCGCTCCGCGGCCCGCAGCTCGACCATTGCCCCGGCCCGGTCGCCACGCGCCATCCGCAGCCCCCCGCGAACCTGGTAGAGCACCCCGCCGCTCATCGTCTCGGCGAATGGCGTCGGCAGCTCGACCCCCTCGACCATTCCGGCGAGTGCCTCCAGCTCATGGCGCTCGATCAGCGTGTCGACGCAGAGGTGCAGACACGTGGTCAGCGCCATCAGGCTCAGCTGGTTGCCTTCGATCAACTCGATCGCGACCCGCAAGGACGCCTCCGAAGAGGGAAGCCGACCACGCCCCGCGTCGGCTGCCGCGGCAAAGCCGGCGGCCGAGATCATCGCCAGCAGCGACCCACGTTCGCGTCCCTCCTCGCCCAACGCGCTCGCGATCTCATCGACCCCGTCGAGGTCGTCGACCATGACCAGGGTCGAGGCCGCCTGGGCGACGATCGAGCTCTCGCGACCGTCGTGGGCGATGCTCCAGCGCTGCGTCGCCGGGGAGATCAGCCTGAGGACCTGGTCGCGGGGCATGTCCTGAATCGCCCCGATCGCGGCGAGTACCCAGCGCAGCCGGGCGGAGTCCTCGTCGTCGCGATCCTCGACCAGCGCCAGCAGCCGCGGGAGATCGGCGGCGTATTCGGCGGCCCATGCCGGGTCGTAGCCGCGGTACGCCGCGCGCATCGCCTCGAGATCGAGCACCCCCGACAGCTCCGACCCGCCGAAGCGCGCCAAGGCGTCATCGACCGTCGCCACCGTCGCATCCCAGAGGCCGGCGATCGCCAGCACCTCGGCCAGCTCGAGCGAGATGTGCAAGGCCAGTTCGGGGTCGGCGACCGACGCGGCGGCCTCCTGCAGATGGCCGATCGAGGCGGGATCGCGGAGCACGATCTCGGCGCGGCCGAGCCGGCGCAGCAGGTCGCCGCGGCGCGGGTCCTCGGCGGGCAACTCGACCAGGGCCCGCCGCAGGTAGGTCGCGGCGCTCTCCGGCGCGCCGCGCTCGGCGGCGTTCCGCGCTGCCGCGTCGAGGGCGTCGACGGCGCGGGCCGCGGCGCCCGGCTCGCAGAGCAGGACGTGGGCGGCGACCTCCTCGGCGTCGCTCCCCTGCGCGAGCAGCAGGTCGGCGGCGCGGGCGTGAGCGGCGGCGCGGGCCGCGGGCGGGATGGCCTCGTGGATCGAGGCGCGGAAAACCGGGTGGACGAAGCCGCGGCCGCCGTCGCGGTCGAGCAGCGAGGCGCCGACCAGGAGGTCGACGATCGCGATCGTCCGCTCGCGATCGACCTCGGCCAGCGGCGCGACGACGCCGAGATCGGCCGCGTCGCCGAGCACGGCGACAGCACGGACGACCGCGGGCGCGTCCGGATCGAGGGCCCGCGCTCGCTTCAACAGCCCCTCGGCGATCCGCCGCGGGCCGACCTCGGCGATCGAGCCCGCGGCCTCCTCGCCTGGCGCCGGGCCAAGCTCGGCGAGCACCTCCTCGATCAGCAGCGGGTTGCCGCCGGTCGCCCGGTGGTAGGCCTGCCGCACCGCCGCCGGGGCGGCGTGGCCGAGACGGGCCTCGACCAGAGCAGCGGTGCCGTCCTCGCTCAGCAGCGCCGGGGTCAGTGTCGTCGCCTCCAGCTCGGCCGCCGTCTCGCGCAGGAGCTCGGCCCCCGGCCCTGGTTCGTCGGCGCGGGTGGCGATCGCGAAGAGCAGCGGCAGGTCGCCGCGCCGACGGCCGACGTAGTTGACGAAGCGCAGCGAGGCGAGGTCGCTCCAGTGGGCATCGTCGATCGCGATCACCAGCGGGCCGGTCTCGACGAAGGCGGCGAGCAGCCAGAAGAGGCCGTAGAGCGAGGCCTCGGCGGGGCTGACATCGAGGGCCCCGGGATCGCCGAGGCCGAAGATCGCGGCAGCGAGCGCCACCGGGCCGGCGAAGAGCGAGGCGCGCTCGGAGGCCGCCATCCGCCGCAGCGGCTCGCCGAACAGCTGGCGGACGATGCCGAAGCCGAAGTCCCGGTCGATCTCCGAGCCACGGGCGCCGAGCACGCGGATGCCGCGCTCGTCCGCCCGCCGGCCGAGCCGCCGCATCAGGCTGGTCTTGCCGACCCCGGGCGGGCCTTCGATCAGCAGCGAGGCGCCCCCGTCGGCGCCCCGATCGAGGAAATCCTCGATCGCCTCCAGCTCACCCTCGCGCTCGAAGAGCTCGGCGGGAGCGTCCCGATCAAGGCCATCGGCGTCGTCCACTCCCGCAAAACTATTCGGTCCGACCACGTTGCGAAACGCTCGGCGGCTCTGAAGGATCGCCCGGCAGTGGACCGGACTCTGGGGAGAACTTTGCGAATCGGCCTGGCACTTTGCTGCCTGGTCGCGACGCTCGTCGTGGTCGGGAGCGCCGAGGCCGCCCCGCCCTTGATCGCCCAGTGGCCGCTCAACGAATCTTATGTTTCCGGCGGCGTCGAATACACCGGCGACACCTCCGGCAACGGCCTGGCGCTCTCGGCCTCCCCAGGGTCGATGCACTTCGACACCGCCGAAGGCAAGTTCGGTGGCTACCTCTCTCCTTCCAACGCGACCAATCTGCAGGTCTACTCGCCGCTGCTGGCGCCGCCACAGGTCACCCTGCTGGCCTGGATCAAACAGAGCGGTTACCCCGGCGTGCTCCGCTACATCGCGGGCCGCGGCGACGACGGCCCCACCTGTGGAGGCTCCTCCTACGCGCTCTACACCGGCTACCCCGGCACCGAAGGCCTCCACTTCTACCTCCGCCAGCCGGGCCCGACGGCGGTCCCGGTCCTCTCCCAGGCGGCCCCCGACTCGGCGGTGTTCGACGGCCAGTGGCACCTCGTCGCGGGCACCTACGACGGCTCGAACATGCGCTTTTACGTCGACGGCAACCAGATCGGCCCGGCGATGCCGGCCAGCGGGATCAGCTACGAAGCGCCGATCTCCGACTCGCCCTTCTACGTCGACGGCTACCCACCCCAGGCCCTCTGCTCCGGCACCTCCGACTTCCCCGGCGACATCGACGAGGTCCGCGTCTACAACCGCGCCCTCTCTCCCACCGAGCTCGGCCGGCTCGCCGCTGCACCCGGACCGAACGCACCGGACCTCGTCCCCGACCAGGGGGCGCCGCCGAGCCCCACCCCGATCGGCCCGACGCCCGGACCGGTCTCAGTCTCCCTCGGCACGGTCGGCGGGACCGCCAAGACCGGGTACAACGTGCTCCACCTGAACACGGGCGGCCCGATCCTTGAAACGAAGCTCAAGATCAACGGCACCTCCGTCTTCCACATCGAACCCAACGCTCCCTACGTCGGGCTCCAGTTGGGCACCGGAACCCACACTGTCACCGCCACCGCGATCGGCGCCAACGGCACCACCGCCACTTCGTCGACGACGGTGACGACGCCCTCGGGCTCGCTGATCCGACCAGCCTGGATGCCCAACGTCGCCACCGCGAGCTCCGAGGTGGCCCTCTTCACGGAAGCGCTGAAGAATCAGGAATGCGTGCCGGACAGCAACGTCGTGTTCGGCATCGTCGAAGCCGAAGGCTGCTTCCGCAAAATCAACCCGGCCACCGAACTCCCCAAGTCCGAGCAGGCGGTCGCGGAAGAGTACACCGCCGTCAACTTCTTCATCGAACACGCCGGGCCCGCGCCCTGCCTGCGTGAAGACCCGAACTGCCACAACGATTTCGCGGCGGCATTCCGCACCAACCCGGCGATCCAGCCCTTCGCCTCGCCGAAGCCGGTGAAGATCAACGGGCTGGTGCTCGAACCGGTCAACGGCGCCTCGGTGGTCGTCTTCCCGGCGCTCCAGAGGGTGATCTGCTCCCAGTGCAAGATGTACTTCGAAAGTGGTGGACTCTTCGGCCGGATCCCGGTCCACGGAGTGGAATCGGTGAACCTCGACCTCAGCAGCAACCTGCTGAAGTTCAGCGACGGCAGCGAAGGGATCAGGCTCTTCACCTTCAACACCTCGGAAGCGTTCAAGGACATCGGTGGCTTCCCGATCAACGGTCAGGTTCAGATCGTCCTCCAGAAGAAGGGTGAAAACCGCACCACGGCGCTGAAGGTGAGCATCTCGTTGCCGGAAGAGCTGACGACCGCGGCGAACGCCAACCCGACCTCCCGAATCGAAATCAACGCCAGCGACAAGCGCGGCGTCTACCTCGGCGAAATGAACATCCACATGGACGAAGCCTTCCTCGGCCCGGTCGAAATCGACAACGTCGACTTCACCTACAAGGACGAAGGCGAACCGAACGAAGGCTGCCCGCGCAAATGGTGGAAGGCGACGGCGGAAGTCCACTTCGTCCCCGGTGAGGGCGGTGGCGGGATCCGGATGGCGCCGGAACCGCGCCGCAACGGGATCAGCTTCTGCGCGGGTGAGTTCGCCAGCGCCGGGGCGGAAATCGAATTCGGCACCGCGCCGTCTTTCATCCCGGCGCCCGAGATCTTCCCCGGGGTGACCCTGAACGACATCGGCTTCGGCTTCCAGCTGCGCGAACCGGTCCTCTTCGAAGGCCACGCCGAAATCCGCTCGGGCGAAATCGTCCACGCCAACGGCGGGCTACTGGCGGTATTCGCGTCGCCATCCTCGCCGTACACGTTCGCCCGTGGCGACGCCAAGGGGGCCTTCCCGGAACTGGCCGGGAGGACCTTCTCCTCGACCACGGTGGCGATCGGCGGCACGGTCTCGGTGGTGCCGAGCGAAGACGTCAGCCTCGAACTCGGCAGCGCCTACCTCCTCTACAGCTACCCCAACTACATCTCGGCGCATGGCTCGGCGCACCTGCAGACCTACCTCTTCACCGTGCGGGCGGAAGGCGGGTTCGAGCTGAACACCTCGACCCGCCGGTTCAACGCCTTCGCCAAGGGCGACATCTGCCTGGTGGGCGGCATCGAAGTCGAGCACGTCGGCCTCTGCGCCGGCGGCGAAGGCCACATCTCGAGCCGCGGCATCTCGGTCTGCTTCGACATCGGCGACGGCCTCTGGACTCCCGGCGTCGGCGTCCTCTACTCGAGCCCGATCCCCGAGTTCTTCGCCGGCGCCGTCGGCGACGGTTGCAAGCCGAGCCACTTCTGGGAGGAGAACGTGCAGTTCGGGCGGGCCCTCTCCGGTCCGGCCAAGGGGGCGGCGCACGCCTCGGCCGTCGCGGCCGGCGGAGGGACGTTCACGGTGAAACCGGGCGAGGAAGACAAGACGATCGAACTGACCGGCAACGGCGGCGCGCCGGTCGTCACCGTGACCGCACCAGGAGGCGAACAGCTGACCAGCCAGCCGAACCTGCTGAATCACGGCCCTCACCTCGGCGCGATCTCCTACGAAAAATACGACCGCACCTGGATCACGATCGAAGGCGGCAAGCCGGGGGTCTACAAGGTCACCCCGCAACCGGGCTCGCCGGCGATCTCCAACGTGATGGCGACGCGCCTCGAACCGGAAGCGGAAGTGGAGGCGTCGGTCACCGGAACGGGTCGCAAGCTCGTGCTCCACTACGACGCCGGCCACGCCGTCGGCCGGACCGTCAGCTTCTTCGAGCGCGGCGAAGACACCTGGACGCTGCTGAAGAAGGTCAAGGGCGGCAAAGGCCAGATCCCCTTCGAACCGTCCTACGGCCCGGCCGGCAAGCGCTCGGTGGCCGCCCAGGTCGAAGTCGAAGGCGTGCCCGGCGCCCTCGAAACGCTCGCCCACTTCAAGGCGCCGCCGCCGCCGCAGGTCGGCCGCGTCGCCGGCGTGAAGGTCGTCCACCACGGCGGCACCCTCGCCGTCGCCTGGCAGAAGTCACCGTACGCGCAGGGCTACGCCGTGGTGACCGACCCGACCGGCGGCGCCGTCCACACGCTGAAGGTCAAGGCGAAACACTCGAGCGCCAAGGTGAAGAACGTCCCCGCGACCGAAGGCGGCACGGTCGAAGTCGTCGCCCTCGGGATCGGCGGCGAACGGGGCAAGCCCGGTAAGGCCAAGTTCGCCGCCCTGCGCAAAGCGAAGACCCGCCTCCTCCCCTACAAGGAGCTCGGCAGCGGGATCACCAAAGGCAAGAAGGGCGCCCACCACAAGAAAGGCTCCTGACGGCGCCTCAGGTATCGAGACCAGGAACCGGGTCTACTGGGAGCTCGCCGTAGATCGCCTCAAGCTCTTCGAGGTCGCGACGATCCTGCGGGCGACCCGCCAGGCGCTTGAAACTGACAATGCTCCGAAGGGCGGCAAACATGGCCGGTTCGCCATCCACCTGTCCCTCGATCGCCCTCGACGCAACGGTCTCGAAATCGAGTGGCGGCAGACTGCCACGGAGGAGATCGACGATTCCATGACGGCTGCGGACGCGCAGATGCTCGGTCCTTGCGATCTCCCCCTCGGCGAGCACCTTGTCATCGCTGAGGCGCGTCGCTTCGATCCGATCAAGGAAATGGCGGATCGCGGTATCCGCTTTTGAACCGTCGGGAACGAGAAGTTCGGAATCCCTGGTCGCGCGCACGAAGCCGTTCGCGATCACGCTGAAGCCGCCGATGACCACGAAGCGAAGACCTACCGCGTTCGCATCAGCGACAACCCCGCCTAGGTCAGGACCAGAAGGCTCTGGGTGGGACATGACCCGCACGGATGGTTGACGCCAGGATCGCGACGGCCTGCCTGGAGAGCTGCTGCCCTTGGGCGACCCGCTCGGAAGGGGTCAGCGCGAGGGCCGCCCGCTGGTGGTATCGGCGCTTCTCTTGGTTCAGTCGCGTCCACTCGGCCCGGTTCCCCGGCGCCAGGAGCGGTGCGGTGCGTTCGGCCATAACCGAATCGTACGCCGAGGCGGTCCCGGCGGCGCAAGAAAGGGGTCAGCGGCCGCCCAGGAGCGAGCCGACCTCGCGGGTCGTCCGGCCGATGATCTCGTAGTAACCGGCGAGGAGGTTGCGCAGGAGAGCGGCCTGGAGGGCGGGATTGCGATCGCCCATCTGCTTGAAGGCGTCGAGGCTGAGGACGAGGCATTCGCCTGCCGTCTCCGCACGGACGCTCACCGGGCGGGCCGTCGCATCGGCGAAGGCGAACTCGCCGAAGGAGAAGCCCGGGGTGAGGGTGGAGAGGCGACGGCGGGTGCCGGCGATCTCGATCTCCAAGGTCACCTCGCCCTCGAGCAGTAGATAGCCCGCGTCGGCGGGGTCGCCGACCGCGAAGATCCGCTCGCCCTCCTCGAAGCGGAGCGGCACCAAGGCATCCTCGAGTGCCTCCAGCTGAGACGGGTCCAGGCCGCGCGCCAGCCGATGCTCGGCGAGGCCGACCCGCGGCTGCGGCGCGGGCGCCGGGCCGTGGGCGCCGAGTAAACGCTCCTCGCACCACTCGGTCGCGCGGTCGAGATCGGGAAAGACGTCGAGGTGCTCGGCGCCCAGGCCGTCGAGCAGATCGGCTCCCGGAGGGACGACGATCGTCAGCGCCCTCCCCTCCGCCGCCATCGACTCGGCCAGCCCGACGAGGAGGCGACCGGCGCCGAGGTCGAGCTCGGTCACCTCGGTCAGGTCGAGTACCTCGATGTCGATCCCGGCCGCGCGTTCGACGATGCCGCGGACGACGCTCTCCATCGCCGCGAAGACGAGGTCGCCGTGGAGGATCTGGATCACGCAGCGGGAGCCGGCCTCGGCGAGCGCCGTCGACTGGGGCTCGGGTCGACGGCGGCGCGACGGGACATCGGCGACGGTGTAGGTGCGACGCACCGCCGAGCGCGAGGAGCGCGCGACGTGGAGGAGGTTGAGGTTGAGGTCGGTCGAGATCTGACGGCAGACCTCGACCCCGCGGACGCTGTTGCCGTGGCGATCGAGCGGCGGCGAGAAGACGGCGATCCCGAGCTGGCCCGGCAGGACCGCGAGGACCCCGCCGCCGACCCCGCTCTTCGCCGGCATGCCGACGTCGACCACCCACTCTCCCGCCGAGTCGTACATGCCGCAGGTCGTCATCACGCTCAGCACCCGGTCGACGTGGTCGCGCCCCAACACGCGGTCGCCGGTCAGGGGATTTACGCCGCCGTTGGCCAGGGTCGCCGCCATCAGGCTCAGGTCGCGGCAGTCGACACTCACCGAGCACTGCCGGAAGTAGAGGTCCAGGGCCTCGTCCGGATCGTCCTCGAGTACGCCGAAGGCACGCAGCATGTGGCCGATCGCGCGATTGCGGTGACCGGTGTCGCGCTCGGATTCGTAGACATCGGCGTCGACCTCGAGCGAGCGCCCGGCGAAGCGACCGTAGAAGTCGACGACCCGCTGCTCGCGCTCCGCCGCCCCCGCGCCGACAACCAGGGAAGTCGAGGTGATCGCCCCCGCGTTGATCATCGGGTTGAGCGGGCGACCGCTCTCGGGAGCGAGGCTGATCGAGTTGAAGGCCTCGCCGCTCGGCTCGACCCCGACCTTCGCATCGACCTCGTCGAACCCCCGGTCGGCGAGCGCCAGCCCGTAGGTGAACGGCTTCGACATCGACTGGATCGTGAAGCGCTCCCGCGAGTCACCGATCTCGTAGCTGTGGCCCTCGGTGGTGGTGATCGCGATCCCGAAGGAATTCGGATCGGCGAGGGCGAGCGGCGGGATGTAGTCGGCGACCACACCGGAGCGGTCCGGCAGCCAGTCCTCGTGCAGTCGAGCGAGGTAGGCGTCGATCGGTGAGGCGGTCATCGCCGTGAAGACTCGCAGGCCAAGAGTCGACTCGGCCTGCGAGCGGGTATCGGCGTCGATTACCTCGGGGTAGGTGACGGGCGCGCGGCAGCATGGGAAGCTCCGCCCATGGACCAACAGGTAGCCGACACCGCCACCCCGGCCGACGTCCCGGCGCTGACCCGTGCGCTCGCGGCAGCCTTCGAGGACGACCCGATCTTCGGCTGGCTCCTTCCGGACAGGCGCCGGAGATACGACAGGCTCCTGCGCTTCTTCACGCTGGAGCTCGAAGACGTCGTGCTCCCCTCTGGCACGGTCTGGATGTCGCCCGAGGGGTCGGGGGCCTGCCTCGAGCTTCCCCCCGGCGGATGGCGGATGCCGCTCCGGACGCAGGCTGTCCACGCTGCGCAGTTCGCCGCCGTCTTCGGCCGGTCGCTGCCGAGGGCCCTGATCACGATCACGAAGATGGAGCGAAGGCACCTGCGGGAGCCGCATGTCTACGTCCCATACATCGGCGTTGCCCCGGAGGCTCAAGGCGCCGGCCTCGGTTCGAGACTTCTCGGGAGGACCCTCGAACGAGCCGACGCAGACGGTCTGCCGACCTATCTCGAGGCCACCTCCGAGAGTAACGCTGCCCTCTACGCGCGCCTCGGCTTCGAGCACCTGGGCGCCTTCACCGTCCTTGGCAGCCCGCCGCTGTGGCCGATGCGGCGCCCCCCTTCGTAGCCGCTGTCGCGACTTCGATACGGCGCCCAGTCGAACCGTATTTGGACTGTGGAACTACTCGTCCAGGTTTACCCCGTTCGCCAGGACGGGGGCGCGCCGCTCCAGCCACCAGCCCGCCAGCAGCGAGCTGAGGACGGCGAGCAAGACCAGCGAGGCGTAGAAGCCGGCGTCGATGATCCCGGCGTCGAGGGCGACCGTGGCGAGGACGATGCCGGGGCCACCGCGAGCGTTCATCGCCACCGCAAGGTCGCCGGCGGAGGTGCTGCCGACGCCCGCAATCCGGGCCCCCAGATAGACGGCGGTCGCCTTTGCCGCACAGGCGAAGAGGAAGAAGGAGATGAAGAAAGCCGGGGAGAGGGTCTGGAGGTCGAGTCGGAGGCCGACGGTGGCGAAGTAGAGCGGCACGAAGAAGGTCAGCCCGAAGGCCTTGAGGCGCGCCGATGCCTCACCGCCACCGATGACCAGGCCGGCGGCGAGACCGCCGAACAGCGGCGGCGCGCTCAGCAGCATCACGCCGGTGACCGTGGCGAGCAGGAAGAGCAGCTGGCCGGTCGAGTCCTCGCAGACGCGGGCGACGAGGGAGCCGGGGCGCCGGCGCGAGAGCGCGACCGCGCCACCCAGCACCACCGTCACCACCGCCGCGTAGTAGATGGCCCCGGCCGCCGAGCCGGGTTCGATCGTCAGCAGGGAGGCAAGGCCGAAGCTCTCGGCCGAGCTCTGGGTGAGGCCGACGGCGATGCCGAGGACGCCGAAGAGGACCACGTCCTCGATCACCGCGGCGCCGAGGACGACCCGGGCGAAGGGCGTCGAGAGCAGGCCGAGGTCCATCATGATCCTCGAGATCACCGGGATGCTGGTGACCGCGAGGGCGGCGGTGAAGACGAGGCCGAGGGCGGTCATGTCGTCGGCTGAGCCGATCAGCTCTTCAGGTCGAAGGGCGACAAATGCGGCCAGGCCGACCGCGAAGGGCAGCGCCATGCCGACCAGGGCGACGGAGACGGCGGCGCGTCGCTCGCGACCCGCGGGCAGGAGGCGCAGCTCGGTCCCCGCCGCGAACATCAACCAGATCAGCCCCAGCTGGTAGAGGGCGCTGAGCGCCGACGCCGCCGGTCCGGTCGCCGGAATGAGGGTGGACTGGACCCCGGGAGCGAGCGCGCCGAGCACGGTGGGGCCGAGCAGGAACCCGCCGACTATCTCGCCGATGACCCGGGGCTGGTGCCAGCGGGCGAAGATGGCACCGACCGCGTGGGCGAGGAAGAGCAGGAGGGTGACGGCGAGGAGAAGGTGGAAGAGGTCGGCTTCCGACAGGGCCATCGGTGATCACCTGCCGCCCACTCCTAGATGGAGGCGAGCAACACCCCGACCAGCACCCCCACCTCGACGGCGACGCCGAAGGGAAGGCCACCCCACGGCGCGGTCTGTCCCTGCGGATCGCCCGCCGGCAGCCGCGCCCACCAGCGCAGGATCAGGATCGCGAAGGTGAGGGAGAGGACGAGACCGTAGATCAGGTAGCCGAGGTGGAGGTGCGCGTAGTGCGCGATCAGCACGCTGAAGCCGGCGGCGAGGGCGAGCAGGACGATCAATGAGATTCGCGCCCCCCTCGTGCTGAGGTCCCACGGCGGCCAGCCCTCGAGGCCGACCTTACGGGTGAAGTTCCAGAACTGGTAAGTGGTCCAGAAGAGGCCGATGATCGCGACGACGGTGATCGTCGGCAGCGCCGCGCCGGACACTTCGTGCCAGATCGCGTAGTAGTAGACCAACACCGCGGCAGGACAGGTCTCGTTGACGGCGAACCGCAGGGGCCGGAAACGGAACACCAGGTGCTTGATCACCGTCGCCACCGGAAACCAGACCGCGACCCCGACGGCGGCCGCCAGCAACCCCACACTGCAGGTCGCGTTGAGGATGCCGACCAGCACCGTCGTCACCACCGCCCCCGCGACCAGCCCACGCGCGTACCGCCGGCCGCCGTCGGCGAACGACGAACGGCCGCTGCGGATGTCGTCGCGCAGGTCCTCGAAATCGTCGGTGATCCGCCGCACCAGTGCCAAGGACACCGCCGTCAGCCCACCGACCACGGTCGCCCAGCGGAACTCCTGGTGCCCGTGGGCCTGCCCGAAGAGGAGGTAAGCACACACGTACGAAGAGAGCACGGTGATGCCCTGCGAGAAGATCGGGAAGCGCTCCGTCAGGTAGACGCGGATCGCCTGCCACACCTCTTTCGGGCCGAGCGTCTCCATCAGGCGAAGAACCTCTTCGGGGCGTCAAAGCGGTAGCGCCACACCACGATCCCGGTGGCGCCGGCGGCGAAGCCGAGCAACACCAGCACCGAGACCAGCAGGTCACCGAACGAGCCGTCGCCGACGATCACCACCTTGAACCCCTTCCCCATCCAGTAGACAGGGCTCGCCGGCGCCACCTTGTTCACCCACTCCGGCAGCTTCGAGAGCGGCGCCAGCGCACCGCCGACGCCGGCCAGCACCAAGGCGCCGAGGTAGCTGCAGACGGCGAGCTGGTCGATCGTCCCGCACAGCGTCACCAACAGCATCCCGAACGACGCCTCGACCACCACCATCGCCACGATCAGCAATGCGGCCGCGGGGAGGCTGCCGTGCCAGGGCATGTCGAAGAAGGCCCAGCCGAAGAACAGCAACACCACCTGCTGGACGAGGAGCAACACCACCAACGGCAGCGCCTTGCCGATCAATACCTGCGCCGGCCCCGCCGGACTCGCCCGCAGGCGGTTCCAGGTGTTCCAGCCATGGTCGCGGAAGAACGCCAGCCCGACGACCGCCATTCCGAACAGCCCGAAGATCGCCGCCAGCCCGGGCACCGTGTGGGCGGGACCGCCGACGAACCCCTTGGAGATGAACGAGAGCAGGATGATCGGCATCGCGATCAGCAACATGAAAGGAAACGGGTCGGCGAACATCAGCCGCGTCTCCAGCCGCGAGATCAGTCCCACGTCGCGCACCGTCAGGCCTCCTTCACCTGGAGGTCGCCCCGGGTGAAGCCGTCGTCGCCGATCTGCTCGCCGGTCAGGGAGATGAAGACCGCCTCCAGCGACGGCGGCACCACCCGCGCCGACTGCAACCGCTCGAGCGAGTCGACCGCGCTCAGCGCCTCGCGCAGGTCGGTCGTCTCGGTGACCACCACCCGGCCCTCGACGACCAGCTCGATCCGCCCCCCGCCGTGGTCGCCGATCAGCTCGCTCACCTGCCCCTCGGCGATCAGCCTTCCCTGGTGGAGGATCACCACCCGCCCGCAGAGGTCTTCGACCTCCTCCAGGTAGTGACTCGAGTACAGCACCGCGCGACCCTCCTCGGCAAGTTCGCGGATCGCGTCGACCACCAACTGGCGCGCGTTCACGTCGAGGTTCGCGGTCGCCTCGTCGAGCAGGACCACCCGCGGCCGGCCGACCACGGCGCTCGCCACGTGGATCAGGCGCTTCTCGCCGATCGACAGCTTGCTCACCGGCCGCCCCAGCAGCCGCTGCAGCTGGAACCGCTCGATCGCCCCGGCGACGTCACGGTCGAGATCCTCCCCCGAGGCCCCCGCCAGCGCCCCGTAGAAGCGGAGGTTCCGCTCCGCATCGAGCGGGCCGTAGAGCGCCGAGGTCTGGGTGGCGAGGCCGAAGTTTCGGCGCGCCAGGCGGCCGCTGCGCAATGCGTCGACCCCACAGATCGAGATCGCACCCTGATCGGGGCGCTGCAACCCGGAGATGCAGGAGATCGTCGTCGTCTTCCCCGCCCCGTTGGGACCCAGCAACCCGACCACCTCACCCGGCCACACCGCCAGGGAGAGGTCGGCTACGGCGACGTTCTCACCGTAGGAACGGCGCAGACCGGCGACGTTCAGCGCGGGTTCAGATGCCACCGAGTGACAGAACCAAAACCGCACTGTCCCAGTCAAACGCCGGCCGCGGGTGCTGGTTACCGCATGCCGCTCCCGCGGTGCTATCAGTGAAACCGTGAGTTCGGTGATCGAGATCGTCTCTGAGATGGCGCCGTCCGCCCACACCGAGGTGAGCGCCGACACCGAGCTGATCGCCGAGCTCGGCTTCGACTCACTCGGCCTGTTGGAGCTCCTCGCCGCGCTCGAGGACGAGTTGAACCTGCCGCCGATCGACGAAGAACAGCTCGCCGAGATCAGGGTGGTTCGGGACCTCGAACGGATCGTCGCCGCATGAAGGCGCCCGAATACCGCACCTTCGCGGAGCCGCTGGCGACGCAGCTCGAGGCGATGCCCGAGGCCCTCGCGTTCACCTACCTCGAGGACGGCGAGGAGGACGAGCGCAGCATCACCTTCGCCGAGCTGCACGAACGGGCGCTCGGCCTGGCCCATGACCTGCGCGTATGGGCAAGTCCCGACGACCGGGCGCTGATGCTCCTCCCCCCGGGCCTCGACTACATAACGGCGATCTTCGGCTGCTTCTACGCCGGGGTGGTCGGCGTCTCCGCGCCCCCGCCCCAGCCCCGACGGCTGGAGGCGACCCTCGCCCGGCTCCTCGCGATCGCCGACAACGCGGGCGTCTCGACCGTGATCACCACCGCCCCCTTCGCCGACGCCGCCCGCGCCGCGATCCCCGCCGATCATCCGGTCTCCGACGCCCGCTGGCTGACCGCGGACACCAGCCCGCCCAGCACCGACACCTCGATCATCGCCCGGGCGGACCCCGGCGACGTCGCCTTCCTCCAGTACACGTCCGGCTCGACCGCGGCGCCGCGGGGGGTGCGGCTGACCCACGCCAACCTGCTCGAGAACTCACGCTTCATCTACGAAGGCTTCGGCCACGATCCCAGCCTCAGCCGCGGCTTCAACTGGATCCCCCCCTTCCATGACATGGGCCTGATCGGGGCGATCCTGCAGCCGGTCTACGGCGGCGGCCCCTCGGTGCTGGCCTCACCGCTGGCGATCGTCAAGCGCCCGGTGCGCTGGCTGCGCGGGATCAGCCGCTACGGGGCCACGACCAGCGGCGGGCCGAACTTCTCCTACGACATGTGCGTCGAACGCATCTCGGAGGAGGAATCCCAAGACCTGGACCTCTCCTCCTGGAGCGTCGCCTTCAACGGCTCCGAACCGATCCGCGCCGAGACCATGGAGAGGTTCGCCCGCCGATTCGAGCCCAACGGCTTCCGCCTCAGCTCCTTCTTCCCCTGCTACGGGCTGGCCGAGGCCACCCTGATGGTGACCGCGCCCAAGGTGGAGGACCCGCCGATGCTCCAGCCGTTCGACCCCGAGGCGCTGGCGGTCAACCGCGCGGTCCCCGGCCACGCCGGCGACCCGACGCTGGTCGGCTGCGGGAGGCCGAACGACCGACATCGGCTCGAGATCGTCGACCCGGAGTCCCGGGCGCCCACCGCGCCGGGCGAGATCGGCGAGATCTGGGTCAACGGGCCGAGCGTGGCCGACGGTTACTGGAACGTCGACGCCGAGACGAACCGGCCCTTCGAGGCGACGCTCGCCGGAGCCGAGGACGGCGAGCGCTTCCTCCGCACCGGCGATCTCGGCGTCGTCGTCGACGGCGAGCTGGTGGTGATCGGACGCCTCAGCGACCTGATCATCCTCAAAGGCCGCAACTACCACCCGCATGACATCGAGGCGCTGGCCGAGTCGGTGGAGCCCCTGCTGCTCCCCCACGCGACCGCCGCGTTCGAGCTCCGCACCGGCGACGGCGAGGCGCGCGTCGCCTTGGTCGCCGAGTCGGGCAGCGACGACGAAGACGAGCTCAAGCAGGCACTGGCGAAGGTGAGGAGCCGCGTCGCCGCGGATCTGGAGCTTCCCCTCGCCCTCACCGCCGCGTGCGGTCGGGGCACGATCCCGAAGACCACCAGCGGCAAGATCCAGCGCCGGCTCTGTCGCTCGCTGCTGCTCGCCGGGGACCTGGCGACCGTCGCCGAGTGGCGGGCGCCGTCGCTCGTCATCGACGGTCCGGACGCCGCATGAGCCAGGACAGGGGCGAGGCCGGGCGGACGGTGCTGGTCACCGGCGCCACCGGGCTGGTCGGGACCGAGGTCGTCGACCAGCTGCGCGGGGCCGGGATCGGCGAGGTCGTGCGGACGAGCCGCAGGGGATCGCCCGTCGACCCCGACCTCGTCGCCTGGGACATGGCGAGCGAGCCGCCACCGGCAGCGCTCGACCGACCCTGGGACGCCATAGTCAACACCGCGGCGAACACCCGCTGGACGATGACCCTCGAGGAGGCAAGCGCCGCCAACGTCAGCAGCGTGCGGCGCCTACGCTCGCTGGCCGCAGGCGAGACGCACGTGGTCCACGTCTCGACCGCCTACGCGCTCGGCCTCCGCGGCGACGTCGAGTCGTCGGACCCCGACGACTACCGGAACGCGTACGAGTGGTCCAAGGCCCACGCCGAGCGGGTCGCGCGGGAGTCCTTCGAGCGGCTGACGATCGTGCGCCCGCCCCTGATCGTCGGCCGCCGCAGCGATGGACGGGCGGCACGCTTCGCCGGCCTCTACACGGTGATCCGCGGCGCCACCGCCGGCACCGTGCCCGCCGTCGTCGCCGATCCGAGCGCCCACCTCGACGCGATCCCGGTCGACGCCCTGGGCGCGCTCCTGGTCCGGCTCGCCGCCGATCCCCAGGCGGGAGACGGCTCGGTGCAGACGATCGCTGCCGGCACCACCGCGCCGCGGGTCGACGCGGCGATCGACACCGTGGTGGAGGCCCTGAACCGCTGGCGGACGGCCCGGGGGGCGGTGCCCCTCGATCCGCCGCGCCTGGTGTCGCCGGAGAGCTGGAACCGCTTCTTCCTGCCCTTCATCCGCGAGTACCTGACCCCGAGACAGGCCAAGATCCTCGAGTTGCTCGGCAACTTCGAGCCCTACCTCGCGCTCGCCGATCCGATCCGCACCGACCACCAGGTCGATGACGTGATCGGCTGCATCGATGTCTCGACCACCTATTGGGCCGACGCGAACCCGCGCGTCGCCGCGCTGGCGCCGCGGCCCTGGCGCCGGGCGAGCGCGGAGGTGGGAGCGAGCGATGCCTGAGGTGAAGGTCGACCTGACGATCGATGCCCCGATCGAGACGGTCTGGGAGACCGTCGTCGACGTCGAGAGCTACCAGAACACGATGGACACGGTGCGCTGGGTGAAGATCGTCGAGCGACGCGACAAGCGGGTGCGGTGCGCCGCCTGGTCGGTGTTGCTGAAGGGGTCGATCCTCGAGTGGGAAGAGGAAGAGCACCTCGACCTCGCCGCCCACCGGATCGAGTTCCGCCAGCTGCGCGGTGACCTCGAGCACTTCGACGGGCGCTGGGTCCTCGAGGCGGCGGGTGCCGAGCGGACGACCGTCCTCTTCGAGGTCGTGTTCGAGATCGGCATCCCGCTGTTGGCCGAGATGCTGAACCCGGTGGCGCAGCGCTCGCTGCAGGAGAACTGCACCGAGATGCTCCGCGGCATCGAGCGTCGTTCGTCCGTTGTCTGAGGTCGACGCAGCCGACGAGGTCTTCGGGCGACTGCGGCGACACCTGTCCCCCGGAGCCGCGCTGACCGCGAAGGTGCTCGGTGGCGGCGCCGTCGAGGCGACCGCGAGCGGGGCCACGGTCACCCTCTCCGACGGCCGCCAGGTCCTCGATTTCGGCTCCTACGGGATCACCCTGCTGGGACACCGCAACCCCGCGGTGCTGGCTGCCCTCCGCGCGGAGCTGGAGCGGATGCCGACCGCGACCCGGGTGCTCGCCAACCCGACCACGGCGGCGTTCGCCGCCGAGCTCGCCGCCCGCTTCGACGGATCCCTGCCGCGAGTCTGGCTGGGCAGCGACGGCAGCGACGTGGTCGAGGTGGCGGTGAAGCTGGCCCGTCGCCGCAGCGGTCGGATGCGCGTCCTCGCCGTCGAGGGAGCCTTCCACGGCAAGACGCTGGGCGCGTTGGCACTGACCCAGAACCCGGCCTTCCGCACCGGTCTCGAGCCGCTGCTGGGCCATGTCTCCGTCATTCCCCGCGACGACCCCGACGCGGTGGCACGGGAGACCGGGCGCGGCGACGTCGCCGCCCTGATCTTCGAGCCGATCCAGGGCGAGGCCGGGGTGCGCCCGCTGGACCCGGACCTGCTGCGGCGCTGGGTCGGCGACGCGCGCGCCGCCGGGGCCTTCGCGATCAGCGACGAGATCCAGGTGGGCCTGCGGCGCAGCGGGCCGTTTTCTCCCGCGATCGCGGCGGGGCTCGAGCCCGACGCCGTCCTGCTCGGCAAGGGCCTCGGCGGCGGCCTGATGCCGCTCTCGGCACTGGTGGCGACCGAGGAGCTGGCGCAGCCGCTGATCGCCGATCCGACCTGGCACACGACGACGTTCGGCGGTCACCCGCTGGCCTGCGCGGCGGGCCGCGCGGCGCTGACCGCGATCGAGGCGCATGCCACCCACGGCGCGGAGCTGGGCGGGATCCTCGACGCCGCCCTCGACGATCTCGCCCGGCGATACCCGGAGGCGATCGCCGAGGTCCGCGGCGCCGGCCTCATCCGCGGGGTCGAGTTCCGCACCCCGGCGGCAGCCGGGGCGGCGCTGATCGAGCTCGCCCGAGGCGGCCTGCTCGTCTCGCCCTGCCTCAGCTCGAACAGCACGATCCGCCTCTTGCCGCCGCTGGTGACCTCCGCCGCGGAGATCGAACGTGGCGCCGAGATCCTCGCCGGCACGCTGCCGGAGCTCGCCCCCTATATATAGGGCCGGCCAGGCGGTTGATTCCACGAGCGCCACGCGGGTCGGGCTGGCGCCCGGGGGAAAGGGACGCGGCCGTCTCGGCCACGGCCCTGGCAGGCTGTGGCCGTGGCCGAGACGGCCGGGGGTGCGGGGAGCGGAGGATCGTCACGAGAGCGCGCCGGATCCCTCACCGATGTCGGGCCTCGTCACGGAGACGCCGAGAACATCGCTCTTCCTCCCTTCTTCTTCAGGCGTCGCAGACGCCTGACCCTGGTTTTGGTCCCCTACAGGGGACCAAAAGTCGACAGCGCGTCCTGGGGCCTCGATCTCTGCCCCCAGAGGGCCGGAAGGTGTGACGTTCCCGGCATCTTCGTCGACGATCGGGTGTCCGGGGCGGCTCTTCCGCACGGACCCGTCACGGAAGCGTTGACTCCGTCACGACCTGTGCCCTCTTCCCTGAAAGACCCTCACGTCCCGGGCGTCTCGTGGCGGCCACAGCCTGCCCGGGCCGCCACGAGACGCCCGGGACGGCTCTCGGACGGCCGCCCCGGCCGCGAACCCCGCCGTCCCTTCCCGTGGGATCGATCGGCTAGGCCGAACGGGTCCAGTCCTTCGGCAGGAAGCCCGGCTCGCCGACCGCGTCCAGCAGCTTCAGCCAGTCCCGCGCCAAGGCGATCGCCGGGTAGTAGCCCTCCGGCGAGAAGATGTCGGGGAACTCACCGGTCACCTTGCGGACCTCGGCGACCAGCCGGTCGCAGCGCGCGACGATCTCCTGGGCGGGCAGATCGTCGACCCCGCGGATCAGTTCCCAGCAGGGCTGCTGGAGCTCGTGGCCCTGCAGCCGTTCCAGCGCCCAGGAGCTGCGCGTCGCCGGCGACGGGATCGGCCGGTCGTAGTTCAGGGCCAGATTGAGCGAGACCGCGCAGGCGTCGCCGATCATCCGCGCCGCGTAGCGCAGCAGGCCTTCCTGGCCGGCCCGCTGGGCGCCGTGGACGTCCTCGACCAGGTTCTGGGTGGGCCCGCCCAAAATCCAGAGCGCATGGCTGCGGCACCAGGCGTAGCGGCGAGCGTCGATGTCGATCGCCTTCATGCCTGCACCTCCCCGGCCGGGTCGAGATCTCGGACCGCGACGCCCTCGCTCCAGCGCAGCTCCAGCAGGCCGTGCTCGTGCAGGCGCAGGCACAGTCCCTGCGCCTCGGCGTCGCATTCGGCCAACGACCAGCTCGCATCCTGCTCGTCGCCGTCGGCCGCGGCGACCAGCTGGTCCCAGGCGTCGGCCTCGGCCCCGTCAAGCCTCCAGAGCCCGCCGAACTTGGCCGAGAGCAGCAGCCGTTCGTCGCCGATCGTCGCCTTCCGCACGTCGGTGTTGCTCCAGCGTGCCGCCCGCATCAGCGCCTCCGGCGCGAGGTCCAGCGTCCACAGCCGGCGGCAGGTGGCGACCGCGGCCGCGACGAACCCCTCGGCCGCGGCGGTCGGGTCGTCGGGCAGCTGGCGGAACGGCTCGTAGAGGTCGGCCAGATCGGCGGCCACGCCGGCGAGGCGCTCGCGCAGCCACTTGTCGCCGCTGAACGGCAGGCCGCGGGAGGCGATCGTCGCGTTCAGCGCCTCCTCGACCGCCTGCCGGCCGTTGACGACGGCGACCACCGGGCGCCCCCCGGGCAGTGCCAGCTGCGCCAGCAGCGCCGAGCTGCGCATCCGCTCGGCGTACTCGCGGACGACCAGGTTCGCCGCCACGGCCTGGTAGTCGCGCCCCGGCGGCGGCTCGATCTCACCACCGTCGACGACGGCGCCGAAGGCGATCCGGTGCAGCAGCTTCAGGTCGGTCTCGTGGTCGACGTCGCCGAAGGAGCCGTGCAGCGCGGCGGGACTCGCGAGCGCCTCCTCGGCCCGGTCGAAGGTCTCCTCGATCAGGTCCTGGGCGAGCTTCCAGACGTCAACCCGGAGCGAGCCGATGAACTGCTCCAGCGGCACGCGCGAGGACTCGACCGTGGTCGAGCCGGCGACCAGCAGGTCGAGGTCGCTGAGGTGGTTCCCCAGTCCATAGGCGAGCGAGCCGCCGGCGATCACCGAGTCGCCCGGGTCGCGCAGGTACTCGACCTCCGCGAGCACCTGCGCGAGCGTGACTCCGTGGTACCTCTCGACCCGCGTGGCCAGCTCCTCGCGCCGCGCGATCTCATCCATCATCTTCCTCCCCCTCCTCGTCGCTCAGTTCGATCACGCCGGTCCCCCCGTCCACCTTCACCGCCATGCCGCTGCGGACCCGGCGGGTCAGGCCGGGGATCTGCACGACCGTCGGGATCCGCAGCTCGCGGGCGACCACGGCGACGTGGGTCAGCGGGCTGCCGCGCTCGATCAGGAGCGCCGAGGCCGAGCGCAGGACGCTGACCCAGCCAGGGTCGGTGCGGTAGGTGACGAGCACCCGGCCTTCGACGTCGACCGGCCGCTCGATCACCTGCGCCTCGCCGCTGACCACCCCCGGGCTGCAGGGGGTGCCGCGCAGGCCGGGACCGTCGGGGCCCGCATCTTGGGACGCCGCCGCGCGGGCGCGGTCGAGTGCCTCCCAGTAGACGCCGCCACGGGTGAAGAAGCGCGGCGGCAGCTCGCGGTCGCGGTTGCTCTGCTCCTGCTCCTTGCGCAGGGCGACCAGCGGGCGCAGCTCGCGATGGGCGATCGTCCCCTCGAAGCAGCCGCGCAGCTCCTCCAGGCGCAGGTAGAAGATGTCGTCCGGCGCGGCCAGGGCGCCGCTGCGCGCCAGGTCGTCGCCCAGCGCCCGGAACATCCGCCGCGAGAGGCCGAAGATCCGGGTGCGGCAGAAGCGGACCCGCTCGCGGTCGGCCAGGGAGCTCCGCACCCGCCGCCGCACCAGCTCGTAGGTCCGCCGGCGCCAGCCGCGCAGGCGCGCGGCGATGTAGGCGTCGGCGTCGGGGCCGGCGGCGGCGGTCCTCCGCTCCTGCTCGAGTCGGACCACAGCGGTCTTCAGGAGCGCGAAGAAGGCGGCCGGGTCCTCGCGCAGGTCGGGCTCCTCGAGCTTCAGCTCGTTCGCGTTGCGGTCGCCGAACTCGGCCAGGTAGGCGTCGATCCGGGCGACCACGTCGCGGTCGACCGGCCGCTCGGAGCCACGCAGCGCCGCGTCCAGCTGCTCGCGCGGCAGCTCCGACACGCGCCGGTGCAGGTCCGCGTCGGCGACTACCTTCGCGGCGATCTCGTCGAGCCGCCGCAGCGGCTGCATCGACTCCAGGTCCGGCGAGGTCTTCGCCGCCTCGTAGAGGAGCCAGTCGGGGGCCTCCGGCAGCCAGCGCCGGGTGAGCAGGTAGAGCGTCCCGAAGGTGAGGCCGATCGAAGCTTCGAGCACGACCATCCGCCCCCACCGGACCAGGAGCCGGCGCTCCATGTCCTTGAACATCGAGTACAGCTCGGGGCCGCTGCACCGCTCGTACTCGATCGACTCGAACTCGTCGTAGACGCGGTAGAAGTGATCGACGAAGTCATCGACCAGCCGGTGCAGGGTGACGAAGTACCAGGCGAAGCGGGCGGCGATCGCGGTCCTCACCACCAGCGCTTCGACCCCGTTGCGGAACTCCAGCGGCTGCTGCCGCGCCGCCAGCCCCTCCTCCAGCGGCTCGGCGCCGAGCGAGATCTCCAACACCCGGCGGTTGATCGAGTAGCCGGGGATCAACCGGATCACCCGGTACCAGTTCAGCAGGTTGTAGTACACCCGCCCGTCGAAGTACCCGAGCATGTACGGGAGCCATTCGTCCATCCCCTCCATCTGGCGCTCCGGTACGCCGAGCAGCTCGCAGTACTCACGGTAGACCCGGTGGTACACGTAGCCGGCGAAGCTGTAGGTGAGCGGCGCGACCATCTCGCCGTAGCTCTCGATGATGTTCGAGTTGTCCCAGAGGCGAAGCTCGCCGCCCGCGGCCGCGAGGCCGGTGATCGGCCGGCTCTGCAGGATCCAGAGCTCACCTCCCGCAAGTGCCCACTCGACGTCCTGCGGCGCCTCGAGCAGCTGCTCGAGGCGCATCCCTTCGCGGTGGAGCCGGCCCAGCTCGGCATCGGTGACCGCGGCCTGGGAGCGCTGCGACGCGGGGACGGGGTGCGCCTCGCAGCCGCCGTCGGGGAGCGGGTCGATCCGTTCCTCCTTGGCCCCGATCGTCCGCTCGCGCACCGTCCCGGTTGCCCGGTCGAGGACCAAGGTGTCAGCGTCGACGGCGCCGGAGACGACCGCCTCGCCGAGGCCGTAGGAGGCGCTGATCACCAGCTCGTCCGCCGCGGCGCCGGTCGGGTTCACGGTGAAGAGCACCCCGCTCACCTCGGCGGCGACGATCTCCTGAACCACCACCGCCATCTCGATCCCTTGCAGCGAGAGGCCGTTCATCAGCCGGTAGCGCAGCGCTTCCGCCGACCAGGCCGAGGCCCAGCAGGACCGCACCGCGACGCTGACGGCGCCCGGGCCGACCACGTTCAGGTGGGTGGCGTGCTGGCCGGCGAAGGACAGCTGCCCGCCGTCCTCGCCGATCGCCGAGGAGCGGATCGCGACTGCCCCGCCGCCGGCCGCGGCGTAGGCGTCCGCGAACACCGCCTCGATCTCGGGGTCCGGGACGGCCTCCTCGATCGCCGCCGCGATCCGCGACGCCGCCGCCGCGAGGGTTCCCTCGCCGAGCTCCGCGACCTCCTCCTCGGTCACCGCGTCGAGCCCGGCGCCGGCGCGGAAGCGCCGCAGGACGTCGATGCCGAGGATGCTCCAGCGCGGCACCGGCACCCCGCGCGCGGTCAGCTCGAAGAGGCCGCGGCCCTTGCCCCCGGCCAGCTCCTCGACCACGTCGCGGGGGCTTTCGGGCGTCAGCACCCGCAGGCTGGTCGGGACCGCCGCGCCGCCCTCAGACATCGGCCCGCTTCCGCAGCATCGCGAGCGCCCGCTCGTACTTCGGCAGCGGCCGGTCGCTGCTGATGCCGGCCACGGCGAAGCGCGCGACCAGCTCCTGCAGGATCGGCTCGCCTTCGGCGCGCACCACCTCGAGCTCGAGCTCGCGGAAGCCCCCGACCTCGGTGCCCCTGGCATCGAGGACGGTGACGTCGTCGTCGATCATCTCGACCAGCAGCGCGTCCCGGTCGAGCGAGCGGATGTCGTGCCGGCAACGGCTGACCCGCAGTCTCACCGCCGGGTGGAGGTCTGCGCCGCTCCCGAGCGGATCGAGGAAGGCCACCGCCGCAGCCGGCGGTGCCGTGCCGTCGCCGGCGAAGTGCTCCTCCAGGCGGTTCAGGACCTGCGCCTCGGAGGAGAGCTCCCGCTTCGCCGTCCAGCCTTCCCCGGCGCGGTGGCGGAGGCTGCGGCCGCTGGCCGCGAACAGCCCCTCGTGGGTGTCCCAGTACGCCGTCTCCAGCCGCTCCCGGCGCATCTCCGTCACCCGCGCACCGTCGACCTCCAAGGAGGGGAAGCGGGTCTGCGGGTCGATGACGAACTTCGCCTCCCGCTCCGTGCCCGCAGCGAAGGCGGGCGCTTCGGGCTCCGGCCCGAACAGACGGTCGAGGACGTCGGGCAGGAAGTCGGTGTCGATCGCGATGTCGGCCGCGGCCCTGGCGTCGGCGGTCGCGTTGAGCGCGATCGCGTAGCCGGCTCGTTCGAACAGCGGCACGTCGGAGCGCGAGTCGCCGACCGCCGCGACCTCCTCGATCGCGTGGCCGTGCTCCCGGCACCACTCCTCGACGAAGCGCACCTTGTCGAACTCGTCGAAGTACCTGCTGACCGTGCCCGAGAGAACGCCGTCCTCGACCTCCATCTCGGTGCCGGAGACGGCGTGGAACCCGTACCGCCGCTGCAGCATCTCGGCGGCGAAGCGCCAGGTCACGGTGCCGAGCAGGACCCGGCAGCCGGCGGCGACCAGCGCCGCGACCGTCTCCTCGATGCCGTCGATCCAGGGCGCCGGCTCGAGCTGCGCCCACACCTCCTCCGGCGCCACCCCGGCGAACCACTCGGCCGATGTGTCGGCCACCTGACGGTTGGAGATCTCGCCCGCGCGGAAGCGCTGCTCGAGCTCCTCGATCAGCGGCCCCCGGCCCATCCAATCGCCCAGCCGCTGGGAGACCGAGGTGCCGCGGAGCAGCGTGCCGTCGAGGTCGAAGACGACGACCGGGTAGCGGACGTCGCTCACGACGACGTCACCGCCTCGGGTGGCCCGACCGGGCGCCAGGCGGGGAAGGCGTCGCCGAGCTTGCGGGCCTCGCCGCGCAGGTCGGTGCCGAGCGCGAGCGGATGATCGGTGCCGACGTCGACCGCGATCCCGGCCGCCAGCCACTCGCCGACCGGCAGCTCGGCGAGCCGCCGGCCGCTGCGGCGCTCGAAGGCGGTCGGGCAGATCTCGACCGTCACCCGGCGCCGGGCCAGCTCCGCGACCAGATCGGGGGCCTTGGCCAGCGGCGTGCCGTGGCCGATCCGGCTCGCGCCCCAGGCAAGCGCCTCCTCCAGCTCGGCCCGCCCGTCGTACCAGCCGCAGTGCGCGGCCACCGCCAGGCCCGCCTCCCGCGCCCGGGCCACCGCGCGCGCCAGCTCGGGGTCCGCGCGCCGCGCCGCGGCCGGCCGCGCATCGGCCTCCTCGACCGCGTAGCTGCGCGACACATCGACGCCGACGACGCCGGCGCCCCGGGCCGCCGCGCCGGCGTCGACCGCCGCCTCCCACTGCCGCGCGCCACCCTCGCGCTTCAGCGTGAAGAACCAGCGCACGGTGAGCCCCCAGGCCGCGGCCGCCCGCTCGCCGATCTCACCGAGCATCCGCACCTGCGCGGGCGGCGCCACCCCGCGCCGCGCCCAGGCCACCGGGTTCAACCTGACCAAGGCCGCCGCCGCCCCGTCCCGCGCCCGCTCGCCTACACACTCCGAGACCGCCGCCGTGAACTCCTCGGCTGCCTCCGGACGACCACATGCACCCCGGACCCTCAACGAGGCCTCGAGGTGCACATGGCCGTCGCGGAGTGAAGACGCCAAGCGAGCCTCAGAGGTCTCGCGACTGGATCGCCACCGCGATTTTCGACTTGTCTCCGAGTGCCTCCTGGATCGCCTTGCACAGCTCAGGGTTGAAGCCCGAGCAGAGGTCGATCTTGTTCGCGCCCTCGGCGGCGAGCTTTTTCGCCACCCCGATCGCCTGTTCCAGATTGGGACCGTTCTCGTCACCACTCACCGGGCATACGGTCATCTTCCCGTCGGGAGTGGTGACGACGCTCATGTGAACGGACGGCTGGATGTTGCTCAAGCACGTGAAGATGAAGGCGTGATGCCACCAGTACCTGTCCGAATCCGGCTTCCCGAACCTCGGATCGTTGACTTGCTCCGTGATTCCTGCGGCCACTTTCCTGCCTCCCACTGTTGGTTTCTACCCCGCGGCCGAAGATACCCACGCCGAAGCGGATAGTCGAAGTCTGGAATTCACCCCAAGGTGGGTGACAGATCGGCCTCGCCGACCGCCCGCGCCGCACCCTCACCGGTGGCGAAGCTGACCTCGACGACGGGACTCGTGTCTACCAACAGATCGATCAGGGCGCGGGCGGCGGCGCGCTGCTCGGCGGCCTCCTCCCGTCGGAGCCCGAGCCAGTCCGGGTAGTCGTCGTCGTCCGGCGTCAGCAGCTCACCGATCAGCCGCTCCTTCGCCGCCGCCGGCTCCACCGGATGCACGCGGGCCGGCCCGGCGCCCGGCGTGGCATCGCGGGCGGGCAGGAACACCCCACCGCAGGGACCACCCGCCAGGGCGCGCCCGCCGAGCGAGGCGACCAGCTCGTCCGGGACCAGCTCCAGCTTCGGGGCGCCGGGCCGGGCGGCGAGGCTGCGGGCCGTCACCTCGTCGAGGCCCTCTTCCGGGTCCCAGCCGGACTGGGGATAGACCGGTGATCGACCGGGCCGCAGCCACTCCCGCAGCGGCGCCGAGCCCAGGGTCGTCCCCAGCCCGATGCGCACCGACATCGGCCAGGAGATCACCTCCAAGCCCTGCTCCCCGCCGCCGAGGAAGACGCGGTCGTTGGAGACGAAGTCGGCGCCGAGGTGCTCGATCAGCGCGCAGACGAGCGTCGTCTTGCCGGCGAATTTCGGCCCGCAGACGAGCCAGACGGAGCCGCCGAAGGAGACCGCGCCCGCGTGCAGGACCACCCGTCCTTCGTGCTCGCACCGTCGCCGCAGGACCTCGCGGATCAGGCGCGCGGCCTCGAACGGCGCCTGCGGGTCCTCGGCGGTGGTGACGAAGGCGACGGCACCGCGGGCGTTGTCGATCAGCGTGACCCCGGGCCGCTCGCGGTAGACGAGCGCGACGACGCCACCCGGCATCTCGTGGCGGTCGACCGATTCGTCCTCATAGGTGGCGGCCTCCGTAGGGGCGCCCGCCGCCTGCGCCGCGGCGCGCAGCTCGGCGTGCCGCGCGTCGTCGGCGACAACCGCGACGGCAGGAGCCAGGCCGGCGTCGACGGAGCCGAAGGAGCAGACCGGCGCCAGGTACCGGCGCGGCCAGGCGGCGATCCGATCGTCGCCTGCGGCGAAGCCGAGGTGCTGATTGTCAGCGTCGACCCGCAGCCTGACCGGGCAGGCCGCAGCGATCTCGGCGAGAGCCCTCGGCGCCTCCGGCGAGTGCTCACCCCTCATAAGCGACGCGGCCCTCGCCGACCCGTTCGACGACCTCGCCGATCACCCAGGCGTCGAGGTCGGCGGCGGCGGCCACCTTCAGGACCGGTCCCTCGGTCCCCGGCGGGGTGGCGATCGTGAAGGCGATGCCGACGTTGACCGAGCCGCGCAGCTCGTCGATCTCGCAGCCGATCCGGAGCAGGTCGTCGACCCATGCCGGGCGCGGCCAGGCGGCGGGCCGCAGCACCACACCGAGCAACTCCGGCATCCCGCGGACCACGTTCTCGGTCAGCCCGCCGTCGCAGATGTGGGCGAGCGCCGTCACCGGCGCGACCTCCCGCACCTCCTCGACCACCCGGTTCAGGACCGGCGTCGGAGCGAGGAAGCTGTCGGGCACCGGCTCCCCGGCCCGCGCGAAGGCGTGGCGGATGAGCGAGAACCCGCTCGCGTGCGGCCCGCTGGAGCCGATCCCGATCACGACGTCGCCCGGCCGACAGCGCGAGCCGTCGATCAGCGAGTCGCGCGCCGCCAGGCCGGCGGCGAAACCCGCCAGGTCGAGCTCCTGGATCCCCTGGATCCCAGGGTGCTCGGCGGTCTCGCCGCCGAGCAGGACGCAACCGGCCTCCCGGCACGCGGCCGCCATCCCGTCGACCAGATCGGCAGCGTCCTCGACCACCAGCCGGCCGACCGAGAGGTAGTCGAGGAAGACCATCGGGCGCACGCCGATCGTGGCGAGGTCGTTGACGTTGTAGGCGACGAGATCACGGCCGAGATCGGCGAGGCGCCCGCCCATCAGCGCCCGCTTCGTGCCGACGCCGTCGGTGGTCGCGGCGAGCACGAGGCCATCGCCGGCATCGACCGCGGCACAGAACCCGGGCAGGTCGAGCACCTGCTGCTCGGGGTCGGTCGAGCGCAGCCCGGGGGCGATCCGCTCGAGCAGCCGCGCGGCGGTCCCGCGCGACACGCCCGCGGCGGCCAGCGTCGGCGGGGTCGGACCCGCTTCCATCCTCAGCGCCCCGGTCGCACCGCGTCGAGGATCAGCCGCTCTTCCTCCGCGCTCAGCCCGATCGAGGCGGCGCCGAGGTTCTCCCCGATGTGGATCGCGGAGCGCGAGCCGACGATCGCGCCGGTCACCCCGGGCTGGGCGAGGAGCCAGGCGAGCGCTGCCTGCGCCACCGTCATCCCGAGCCCGGTGGCGACCTCCCGCAAGGCCGCCACCCGGTCGAGATGACCGGCGAGCCGGTCGCCGGAGAAGAAGCGCTCGTAGTTTTCGATGACGAAGAAGTCGTCGCTCTGCGACCCGTTCTCCCGCCAGTCGTCGCGGCGCGAGAAGCGACCGCTGAGGAGTCCGTAGGCGAGCGGCCCATAACAGACCACCCCCGCGCCCAGCCGTCGGCAGACCGGCATCAGCTCGTGGAGATCGCCCTGGTAGAGGAGCGAGGCGTGCAGCTGGACGACGTCGACCCGCCGCAGCGCCGCACACTCGGTGACTTCGGCCGCGGAGACGTTGGAGAGCCCGATGCTCGCCACCAGGCCCCGGTCGAGCAGCTCGGCCATCTTTCCCCAGGTCTCCGCGAGCGGGACTTCGGGATCGCGCCAGTGCACGAGGTAGGTGTCGATCCTCTCCCGCCGCAGCCTCCGCAGGCTGCCTTCGAGCGCCCCC
The DNA here is from genome assembly GCA_963795675.1 of uncultured Solirubrobacterales bacterium. GTDB lineage: Bacteria > Actinomycetota > Thermoleophilia > Solirubrobacterales > 70-9 > VAYN01. The sequence continues at coordinate 236,771 of CAWCJB010000012.1, read as the reverse complement.
TCGATCTGCGCCGGCCGGACTCCCGACCCGTCCGGTCGCGGACCCACCTTGGTCATCACCTTGACCCGGTCATGGCCCTCGAGCGCCCGACCGATCAGCTCCTCCGATCCCCCCTGTGCGTAGACCTCGGCGGTGTCGATCCAGTTCGCCCCGCGGTCCCAGCCGCTGCGCAGCGCCCCGATCACCTCCGCGTCGCTCGCGTTGGAGCCCCACGTCCTGCCGCCGCCGGCCTCCCAACCGCCAAGGCCGACCACCGACAGACACGGGCCCTCGTCCCCGAGCCGGCGACACGGCATCTCCGACGTCGTGGTCACAGCAGGATCGGAACCGGCAGCCGCGCCGCCAGGGTGAAGGAGTCGGCCGGGGCCGTCGCCAGACCCTCCGAGGCGACGTACTGGATGTGCTGGTCGTAGGCGGAGAAGTGGTCACGCAGGTGGCGCTTCAGGTTGGCGTGCCGCTCGTCCCGCAACTCGAGGCTCTCCTGGTCCTGGATCGCGCGCCGGGCGAGGCGGCGCCCCCAGCCGTTCAACCGGCACTGGTTCTCGAAGCCGTAGGTGCGGCGGAACTTATAGGCGACCGGAAAGCGGTAGATCAGCTCCAGCGACTGCGCTTCGAGCAGCAGGTCGTGGAGCTGCTCCGGGTCGGGACGGTCGGCCCCGGCGACGTCGAACAGCCTGCCGACCGCGTCTTCGGAGGCGAGGTAGACCCGGCCGGAGTAGAGGCCAAGCTCGCGGATCGCGTCGTCCCAGGCGGCCAGGAGGACGACGAGGACGAAGAGGTCGGCGGCCTCGCGGCGGATGCCGCCCGCGGCGATGTAGGCCTCGAGCATCTCGGCCAGGCCGTCGGCGCCCGGCTCGGCGGTGGTGAGCACGACGTGTCGGTCCCAGGTGACGAGATAAGGAGCCCGGTCCTGCCGAGGCTCGGCCAGCCGCACGCTTCCTTCGACGCCGAGCTGCAGGTGCGCGTCGTGGCGCACGCAGGAGAGGAGCGCCGCGCGCAGGTACGGCGGCAGGTCGTGGAGCTTGACCGCGCCGGCCTCACCCGATCGGTTCTCAGCCGCCAACGATCCCTCCGATCGTGGCAGCGACGCGACGCTCCTCGCCCCGCGCCTGTGGGCGTGCGATCACGTGGATGCCGCAGTCGAAGAGTCGCTCCACCTCGACCAGGCCGTGGCGTGCCGCGGTCTTCCCCGTCTCGACGCTGTCGATGACGACGTCCGCCAGCTCGGGCGGGTAGGCCTCGGCGGACCCGTGGACCTCGACCACGGTGAGCCGAGCGGCGCGGTGGGCGAGGTGTCTGCGGGCGAGGTTCGGGTACTCCGTCGCCACCCGCAACGGCCGCGTCTCGTCGAAGCGGTCCCGCCACTCGGGCGTCCCCAGGATCGACACCCGCACCGGGTAGCCGTCAGCGTCGGCGAGCCGCTCACACCCCGCTCCCGACTCCTCGACCCACTCGGTCGGGGCGAGGCCGACATCGAGCCCGCCGCTCGCCACCAGCTTCGGGATGTCGCACATCTTCAGCAGCCAGACGGTGATGTCGGTGCCGACGATCCGGTAGCTCCGCGAGGAGTCCCAGTTCAGGCGAAACTGTTCGAGCACGCGCTCGCTGACCGGTAGCAGGCGACCCTTCGGCAGGCCTACGCGCACCGTTTCGCCTCCTCGGAGAGGATCTCGGTGGTCAGGGCGAGGAACTCCCAGCGGTCAGGATCGAGGCCGCCGAGCGCCAGCTCGCCCGCCAGCTCCGACACCGCGATCGGCTCGCCACCGAGGACCCGGTCGAGCGCCCGCATCGCCCGGCAGACCGGTTCCTCGGGATCGAGCCAGCTCGCGAGCGACTCGCCGAAGAGGTCGTCGGGCCGCTCCCGCCGCCACCGCCGCAGCAGCTCGGCGCCTTCGACCCCGGGCAGCCCGGCGAGCCAACCCGAACCCTCACGGAGTCCCCCGCGCAGCTCCTCCGGCACCTCGCCACAGGCCATCTCCGCCCGCCGCAGCGCCCGCCAGCGCAGTCGCTGGGCGCTCCTGACGACGCAGGCCGAGGCGGGCGCGGCGAAGGCATCGACGAGGCAGTCCAGGTCGCGGACCGGGCGCCCCGCGACCGCCGCCCGCCAGAGGCTCTCCCGGGTCGGCTCCGACACCAGGATCCCGACCTCGCGCCGCACCGCCTCCGCATCGGGGACGTGGACGAGGTTGCTCATCTTGTTGGTGGCGCGCAGCCGGGCGCGCAGGTGATGGCGCTCGAGCAGGTCGGGGTCCGACGGTCCCTGGAGCGCCTTCAACCGCTCGGCCACCGAGCCCCTCGCCGCCGCATCGTCGCCGACCACTATCGCCAGCGCGGAAGGGCCGGCGGTGAACAGTTCCACCGCGACCTCCCACCGCTCCGCCGTGAATTCGCTCGCCTGGGGTTCCCAGACACGGCGCACTTGCCGCTCGTCGAGCCGCAGGCGATCGAGCGAGGTGACGGTGAATCCGGCCGCGTCGAGGTGATCCAGTCCGATCGCGAGCCGCCCGGTCGCCAGGCAGGGCGGGGTGAACAGGACGGCACCGACCCGGGCGGTGACGCGGCGCTCACTTCCCACCATCACTCGGTACTTCGAGCTCGTGCCCACACTTTGGGCAGATCACCGTGCCGGGGGCGTCATCCGCCGGCTCCGCGGACCGTGACCCGGCGCCGGCGCCGCCCGCCTGCCACGCCCGCAGTTCGGTGCGCAGGTCGGCCACCGAGAGCCGCTCGGCACTCGCCCGCTCCAACCAGAACGCCTTTTCCTCGGTCTCCAGCGGTGCCAACAGGGCGTGATGGCTCCAGCTGAGTTTGTCATTACGTAGTGATACGTCGAACTGTGCGCTGACCCAGGCGATGTTGCGCAGGCTGGCCACGTCGTAACCCGTGATCCGTGAGGCCTGTACGTACTTCTCACCCCATTTCCGGGTGCCGTAACGGATCCAGTCGCCGACCCACCACTGGCTGCAGCGGCTGATCGTCCCCATCCGCCGTCCGGCCGCGATCCACTCCTGCGGCTCGAGGTCGCCGCGCGGGACCCAGGCCACCACCGACACCTGACCCGTCGCCGCCTTCGGCGTCGCGGTGGCCACCCCGCCCCCTGCGCGGGAGCGCGATGGACCGGTCCTGACCGCCGACCTCATGCCCAGTACCTCACAACAGCCTCCCTCTTTCCCCCCACCGGGAAGTCATCTGATGACGACCCCCAAATTCATAGGCGCTATTGCGTTGCGTATGTTTGACCAATCTGCTCGATTCACGAGCTGATTTTGGGCACAGTCCAGCCCGCCTACTCACTATCGGCGACCGGCTTCACAGCCCGTCGCCGTGCGCAAGCTCGGCCTCCAGCTTCAGCGCAAGCTCGAGCTGGGTCAGGTGCTCGTGGTCGAGCGGCTTGCCGATCGCCCCTTCGACTTCCCGCAACCGATGTTCGACCGTCCCGCGGGCGATGTCCAGCGCCCCGGTCGTCGCCGAGACCTTGCGGTCGTGCTCGAAGAAGGCCCACAGCGTTTCGCGGGCCGGCGCGCCGTTGTGGCGCAGCTTCTCCAGCGGCGCCAGGTAGGTGGCGACCAGCAAGCGCGCCGACGCCCGGTCCCGCGAGAGGATCGCCTCGGGTAGTACGTCGGCCGCACAGATGAGCCTTCGCGAGCGCCGCCGCCCGGTGAGCAGGGCCAGCCGCGCCTGCTTGTGACTGCGGCGCCAGCCGTCGATGCCCTCGCCGGGCTCACCGACGGCGAAGGCGGCGTCGGCGCTGCGGTTGAGCGCGGGCTGGCGCTGCACGACCGACAGTTCGAGTCGCCGTCGCCCTCCCCCGAGCCAGCCGGAGGTGGTCGCCGTATCGCTGTGGAGCAGCAGCAGCCGGCAGCCGAGCGTCTCGGCGAGATGCCGGAGCGAGTCCTCGACGTCACGCCCGGCGCCGACCAGGCCGAGGTGCCAGCCACCGAGCGGGTAACCGAGGATGGCCTCGTCGGCAGGGCCGGGGCGCTCGCCCGCGAGGAGCTGCTCGATCACCTCGTCCCGGCGGGTGTCCGGGCTCCTCTCGCGCAGTTCCAGCTCCTGCCGGTGCTCCTCGGTGAGCGCGCGCAGGAGCCGGTCGATCGCGGGCCCGAGCGAGCCGAGGATGCGGTTCAGCTCGCGGGCCGGCAGGTCGTCAGCCTCGGTGATTGCGAACGCCTGCACCATCCGCTCACCGAGCGCGATCCGATGGATGACGGTCTCGATCCCGACCCCGCGCCGCGCCGCCCTGCGGGCCTGCTCGATCGCCGCGGCGGGAAGCGGGACGAGCCCTGCCCCCTCTTCGCCCGCTTCGATCACGCTGATGCAATGGTCGACCGCCTCGGCGACCGCGGCGTAAAGGCCCGATTCGTACTCGGGGTCATCACCGACCGGGTCCGGGACCGCGGCGCGGACCTCGCGGAAGATCGCCTCGTCGATCTCCGACTCGTTGGCGCGAAGACCGTGCGCGATCGACTCCCGGGTCGGCTCCACCGCCCTCGAACCAGCCCTCGCCATCTCACCGTCCCTCGTGCGTCGTCAGTTGGGTAAGAAGAGTTATTTAAACAGAGAATTGTCAAATGCTTTGATAAGTCCTGATTTGATTGAGGTGATGCTCATCACGCTGCTCCGGCGAGCCGCGGAGAGAGCCAAAAAAGCTGATTCCACAGCGATGGAGTAATCCTGAGTGATATGAGATTTCCGTAGAAGAATCGGCTAAGTTCCTGATCAGCACTATGTTTGCCTCCCTCGCCGACTTGGCCGATCGCCGACCTCGATCGATCTGCCTGCTGGCGCTGATCTTCTTCGTCGTCGCTGCCGTCCTCGGCGGTTCGGTGGCCAGTCACCTCGACCCCTATGGCGCCGAAGTCCCGGGCAGCGAAAGCATCCACGCCCGCCAGTCGCTCGAAGACGCGGGCCTGGGGGCCCCGGCCGTGGTGATGGTGCTCCGTGACGCCCCGACCCCTTCGCGCGGAACCGAACGACGGGTCTTCTCGCTGATGCGGCGGCTGGAACGGATGCCCCACGTCAACTACATCACCAACTACTACACGACCGGCAACAAGGCCTTCATCTCCGCCGACGGCGGAACCACCTACATGGTGATCTCGTTCGACCCTCTGGGCGACAGGCAGTGGCTGGAAGCGGGCGAAGCGGTCGAGGAACGCTTCGGCGACCGGCCCGGCCTGATCGTCGGCGGCTCGGCCGTGATCACCGCGCAGGTCAACAACCAGGTCGAGGAAGACCTGCAGACCGCCGAGCTGCTCGCCTTCCCGCTCCTCTTCCTGCTCTCGCTGCTCTTCTTCCGCAGCCTCGTCGCCGCGCTGCTACCGCTGATGATCGGCGTCCTCGCGATCGTCGGCACCTTCCTGATCCTCCGCATCGCCAGCGAACTGGGCTCGATCTCGGTCTTCGCCCTCAACCTGACCACGGCACTCGGGCTCGGGCTGGCGATCGACTACAGCCTCTTCATCGTCTCCCGCTACCGCGAGGAGATCGCCAGGTCGGGGCCCGGCCTGCCGGCGATCCGCAAGGTGCTGGCCACCTCCGGGCGCACCGTCTTCTTCTCCGCCCTGACGGTGGCGGCGGCGATGGCCTCGCTGCTCGTCTTCCCGCAGCGCTTCCTCTACTCGATGGGCCTCGGCGGCGCGCTCGTCGCTCTGTTCGCGGCGCTGATCTCGCTCACCGTCCTGCCCGCGATCCTCACCCTGCTCGGCCCGCGCGTGAACGCGGGCGCGCCCGCCTTCCTCAAGCGGCGCGCCGACCGGGACGCGCGGCCGACCGAGAGCGGCTTCTGGTACCGGCTCTCGCGCTTCGTCATGCGCCGGCCGATCCCGGTGGCCACCTTCTCGGCGCTGCTGCTGATCGTCCTCGGCCTGCCCTTCCTCGGGATCAAGTTCGACGCCGTCGACGCGACCGCGCTGCCGCCCTCGGCGAGCGCCCGCCAAGCCTACGAAGAGATCAACCAGAACTTTCCCCCGTACCGCGAAAGCCCGATCTGGATCTCCGTTCGCAGTCGCGACCGCCAGTCGCTGTCGCGCTTCGCCGGCAAGGTCCGCAAGGTCGAAGGCGTCGCCGAAGCCGCGCCGGTGCGGCTCAATCCGAAGGTCGGGGCGGTGGTCGCGATCTCCGCCAACCCGTTCGTCTCCGAAGCCAGCCAGAAGACCGTGCGGCTGATCCGCGGGCTCTCGCCACCACCCCACACGACGATCCTGGTCGGCGGCGCGACGGCGGAGTTCATCGACTTCCAGAGCAGCCTTTCCCACCACCTCCCCTACGCGCTGGTGATCATCGTCATCGCGACCCTGGTGATCCTCTTCCTGATGACCGGCTCGGTGGTGCTGCCGATCAAGTCGCTGCTGATGAACCTGCTCAACCTCAGCGCCGTCTTCGGCCTGCTCGTGCTGATCTTCCAGGACGGTCGGCTCGAAGGCCTGCTCGGCTACACCAGCCCGGGGGCGCTCCAGCAGACGATCCCGATCCTGATCGGCGCGGTCGCGCTCGGCCTCTCGACCGACTACGCGGTCTTCCTCCTCTCGCGGATCCAGGAGGCGCGCGACGCCGGCCTGCCGAACTCCGAGGCGGTGGCGACCGGGCTCGAGCGGACCGGGCGGATCGTCACCGCGGCGGCGCTGCTCCTCGCCGTGGCGGTGGGCGCCTTCGCCACCTCGCAGATCGTCTTCATCAAGGAGAACGGCATCGGCATCGCCCTCGCGGTGCTGATCGACGCCAGCATCATCAGGGCGCTGTTGGTCCCCTCGCTGATGGCGCTGCTCGGCAGGTGGAACTGGTGGGCGCCCGCGCCGCTTCGCCGCCTGCACCGGCGCTTGGGGTTCGCCGCGGGGCCCGGCGCCGAGCCGGCCGGGGACGATCCCGCCGCCGCCGAGGCCGTTACCGCCGAGCCCGCGCCGTAGCGTCGCCGCAACCGCCCACCGAGGCGGCCACCGTGCGCGTGATCTGCGCGCCGTTCTGCGCCTCGGCGCGGAAGCCGACGTTCGGCCGCGGCCCCGAGCAGAGCTCCCCGGTGGCGCCGAGGACCGAGTTCTTGTTGCGCGGCAGGGTGAACTTGAGCGTCCGCAACGGCACGTCGGGCAGTTCCGGGAAGACGATCGTGGCAACGCCCTGGTTGTTCAGCTGGACGTGCCCTTCCATCGTCAGCGTCGCCTCGCCGACCTTGAACGAAGAGGCGACCACGGGCAGCGCGCTGCCTCCGCGCGCGACCAGGTAGCCGGTGCCGGTCAGCCCCGCGCCGAGCAGCGGGCTGGAGATGACCAGCTTGCTCAGCATCGAGGCGGCCGGGCAGTTGCTCGGCGCAGCGTCGTAGACCTGGGAGGGGCAGGCCTTGCGGATTGCCTTGAGCCGCGGGTGCAGCTGACGCGGCAGCCGGATCGCCAGCGAGCTGAGATTGGCCTGCCTGCCGGCGCCCGCGTGGACGACCACCGAGAGCCCGGCGCCGGCGCGCGAGGCACCCGGGCCGACGGCGGCGCTGAGCCGCGGGGTGAAGTGGAGGCGGGCGCAGCCGGCGACGGTGAAGAGCGCCGAGGGAGCAGCGGTCGCGCCTTCGAAGGAGTCGATGTTCGCGTCGATGCCGCCCGGCTTGCAGGCGGTCGGGTTGGAGAGCAGGCCGGGCCGGTCGAGATCCATGTGCACAGCTCGGACCCGCACCGGGACGCCGGCGAAGACCCGCGGCAGCGGGTCGGTGGCGATCGAGGCCTGCAGCGTGCGGGGATCGATCGTGACGCTGCCGCGGGTGACGATCGTGCCGAGGTTGAACGGCCCGGCCACCGCGGGCACGACGATCGAGAGCCCATAGGGGGCGCCCGCGTAGGGACCGGTGAGGTAGACGGTGCCGGGCAGGGTCAGCGGCTGGTTGCCGGAGCCGGCGACGATCTGCGCGCGGCCGATCGACGAGGCGGCCGGGCAGTTGCCGCGCGCGGCGGCCGGTTCGGCGCAGGTACTCACCCCGGAGAAGTCGCCGACCAGCCCCGGCGGCAGCTTCACCCGCACCCGGCCGAGTTCGCCTTCGCCGTCTTCGCGGCTGAGGTCGAGGACGAAGGAGCCGCCGGCGCCCGCCCGCCGCTCGGTCATCCCGGCGCTGAAGCGGGGAGCGAAGGCGCGCGGCGCGGCGCAGGCACCGCTCGGGCCGGCGACCTGGAAGGCGGAGCTGGGCGTCGCCACCTGGCCGGCGGAGGAGACCAGGCGCGAGGTCGTCGCCGCGGTCCCGCAGGCGGCCGGGTTGTCGAGCGAGGCGGTCTGGCCGCCGGGGAAGCTGACCTTGATCTCGCTCATCGGCAGCTGCGGGACGGAGTCGAAGACGATCGTCACCTGCCCGGTCACCGGGTCGAGGTCGATTTCGCCGACCAGGCGCACGGTGATCGCGTCATTGCCGGCGATCAGATAGATGCCCTTGGGCGCGCCGTTGGTCGGGGTCGCCAGGAAGACGTTGCCGGGCAGCGGCGCGGCCAACGCGGGCGAGGTGACCGTCACCGTGCCGAGACTCGAGCCGGCGGGACAGCTGCTGCGGTCGAACTGGGCGCGGCCACAGGCGCCGAGCCCGGAGGCGCCGGCGGGCGAGAGCGAGGCGCCGGGCGGCAGCGTCACCGCGAACGAGGAGAGCGGCGGGGTTTCCGGCCCCAGCGGGTCGCTGGGGCGGGGGAGCTTGAGGTCGACTTCGTAGCCAACCGGGGTGTCCGGTTTGGTCGTGTCGGGGGTGACGCTGAGGGTCGGGGCGAAATGCAGCAGATCGCAGCCGGTGGGCGCGGGCTGCGTGGTGCTCGCCGTCACCGTCCGCTCCGGTTCCTGCCAGGAGTCGAGCCGGACGGTCGTGGTCAACGGTTCGCTGCACTGGGCGGGCGCCGAGATGAAGGCGCGGGTTTCCGCCGTCGAGGCCACACATTCGCCGCCGATCAAATTGCAGCGCTGCGAGTCATGAGTCGAGGAGGCGGGGACCCCCCAGAGCGTGATCCGCGCCCCGTTCATGCCGAAGAGGGTCGACATGTCGGAGATCGTCGCGTCGATCCCGCTGTTGTCTTCGCGGGCGTCGATCTGCATCGTGATCGAGCTGAAGAGGACCGATGCCCCCAGGGTCGCCAGGTGGCCGCGGCTCGGTTCCATGTTGTAGATCGGCAGCGGCCCGGTCCGTTCTTCGGCCACGTGGACTACCGGTTCGCCGGCCGCGTGCGGTTTCTGCAGCGGTTCTTCGAGCAGCAGGGTGTTGCCGTTGCCGATGAAGGCGGTCTTCGCGGTCTCTTCGTTCGCACCGCTGCCAACCGTGATCTCGCCCTGTTCACCGGCGCAGAAGTGGGTGGTGTCGGCGACGTGGAGGGTGGTGTCGGCGACCGGGGTCCCGGCCGGGAACGCGAGGCCGCCGGCGAAGGCCAGCTGCACGTGGTTGGCGTCGATCACCGAGGAGACGAAGAGGGAGGAGGTTTCCCCGGGAGGGCCGACGACCAGTGTGTCGCCGCTTTCCATCCCGGTGGTCGAGGCGAGCGGCAGGATCGAGGCCGAGCCGGTGATCGCTTCGGTGAGTTCGGTCGGCGGTGCGGTGACCAGGCCGCTTTCGTTGCCGGTCGTCGTTTCGATCCCCGGGCAGACGATGACGAAGAACGGTTCGATGATCCCGACGATCGAGTCGGTCGGGCACCTCGAGCGGCGCAACTGGGCCGCCGTGCAGGTCGGCGTCGCCTGCGGGTTCCCGGCCAGCCCGGCTGGGAGTTCGATCGTCACGTCCTTCATCTGCTGGACCGAGTTGCCGAGCCGGTCTTTGTTCAGGGTGATCGAGGTGGTCACGTCGGGATGACCGCCCGCCTGGTCTTCGCTGAGCTGGGAGGAGAAGGCGTTGATGCCGAAGGAGCCTTCTGCGGCTTGCCCGCCGGAGGCCGCGATCAGCACCAGCGCCGCCAGACAGGCGAGCGCGGCGAGGGCGAAGATCGAGCCGGGACGCCGGCCGGCGCGGCTCATCGGTTCCCCCTCGCGGCGCGAGGGGCCCGGCCGGTGGCGCCGCCACCGAGGCTGAGGTGTTCGACCGCGACCTCGCCGCTCTTCAGGTCGCGCACTTCGATCGTCAATGCCAGCGGGCCGGCGGCGATGCGGTCGCGCGCGGTGGCGCTGAGCCGCAGGGTCACGGTCTTCGAGAGATGCCCGCGGCTGAAGGCGGCGCGGGTGGCGCCGACCGCCGTCGGCACCGGCCCGAGCGGAGCGAACGCCTGCACCACGGCGCGGCCCGGTGCCGCCGCCGTGACCCTCAGCGTCAGCCTGCCGGTGCGAGCGGCGCGGGACAAGTCCGCCGCGCTCGGCGTCTTCAGGCGGAAGCTCGGCTTCCCCTGGGCGGGCTTCTTGCCGCGCGGTTCGACCGGCCCGGAGGTCTGCGGGGCCGGGATCGGCGTCAGCGGCGCCGGGGTCACCGGGCAGCCTCCTTCGTCGCACGATTCAACCGGCGAGGGCTTCGGCGGGAAGCCGCCGCCGACCCGGACGTCATAGGTGTGGAGGCCGGGTTCCACTTCGGGGACGAGCTGCGAGCCGGAAGTCATGTAGAGGTCGTCGCCGCTCGGCGTGGTGCCGAAGGCGAAGGAGCTTTCGGTGGCGTGCGGTTCGGAGAGCAGGTACCGGTGCCCGCCCTCCCACTCGTACACGTGCATCGACAAGGCGCCACCAGCCGCCGGCACCAGGACTTCCGGCGACAGGAAGAAGACCTGGGTCCCGGTCGCGTTCATCGTCGTGTCGAGGTTGGCCGGCGCGTAGCTGCCGCCCATGCCGGTCAAGGCCGAGGATTCGATCGCCCGCGCACCCACCCCGAGGCAGGAGAGGCAGGTGACCCCGCCGTCGGCTTCGACGTACCGGTACACGTCGCTGATGCTCAGCTGGAGCACCGGTTCGCCCGCCGACTGGGTGAAGCGGAGCGGCGTTTCCAGTTCCAGGATGGTCGAGTTGCGCACCGCTCTGACCTCGTACTTTTCTTCGTACAGCGGGTTGCCGACCAACACCTGGCGACCGGGCAGCACCCCGGCGGTGTCGGTGACTTCGAGCGAGAAGGCGCCTTCTTCCGCTTCCGCGGTGAGTTCCGTCCGCGGGCCTTCCGGGTTTTCACCGGTGAGGTTCGACTTGCTTTCGAAGACCATCACGCTGCCGTCCGGGGTCGGCACCGCCGGGCGGCCGAGATCTGGCTGGCTGATCAGCTGGCCGCGGTTGCTGTATTCACGGGTGATGTCTTCCGGCCCGAGGGTGGCGATGAAGCGGGTGGTGCCGGTGGCGGTGTCGAAGACGTAGAAGTTCGGTTCGTTCGCCAGCGCCGTCTGGCCGATCCCGTTCGGTTCGCCGGTGAGCACCGCTTCGGCGACGAAGTAGACGTGCGAGCCGTCGTTGGAGATCGCGCTGATCCCGAGCAGGTGCCCGTCGAGGGTGCCGTTGGGCCCGTCGGAGATCGGCACCGCGCTCATCGCCGGCACCACGCCGATCGCGTGTTCAGTGGTGTTGAAGGCGTAGAGCTCGAGGTCGGCGGCGCTCCCCCCGAGCCCCTCGTTGCTGCGGAAGAAGACCAGCGAGCCGTCCTTCGAGGCGCCCTCGTAGCGGGCGAAGCCGGTCGTGGTCGGGTCGTCGAGCGGCGCCGTCGTCCCCGCCGCCAGGTCGCGCATGTAGAGGTGCGGCTGCGGGGCGGTGAAGGGGAACGTGACTCCCGGCGGCGGGCTCTCGAAAAAGACCTTCCTCCCGTCCGCCGAGACGGCGTTGGTGGTGCTGCCGAACTGGTTGGGTGAGACGCCTTTGGCGAAATAGCTGCCGTCGCCGAGGATCGCGCCGTAGGGGCTGACCACGGTGCCGTCGTTCTTCACGTTGACCAGCGTCGTCGTCCCGGTCGCCATGTCGCGGGCGTAGAGGTACTGCGGCGGCGGCCCCGCGTCTTCGAAGCCGGTCGCGTCGGCGGTCAGCTGCGCCTGGGTGCTGAAGAGGATGATGTTGCCGCCCGGATCGGCCCCGTCGAAAGTCGGTTCGGACGGTTTGGCGGTGGCGCTCAGGGGTCCCTGCGACACCCAATGTGGGACCCCGTCTTCGCCCACCTCGTAGAGGTCGACCGAGCCGACGTGGGTGTCACTCGGATCGTAGCTTTCGGGCGTGCTGTAGATCGTCGTGCCGAGGTCTTCGGACCAGAAGACCGCCGCCTGCCCTTCGGTGAACCCTTCCAACGAGCGCTGCGGCACGGGGGTCAGGCCCGTCGTCGTCCACCCTGCCGGGCCGCGTCGGGACTGGAAGAGCTCTTCGCCGCCGGTGGTCGTGCCGCAGCAGCTGCCCAGCCCGACCCAGTCGAGGGCGTTACCGTCCGGCGAGTTGTAGGCGATGCCACCGGTCACCCCGTTCATCTTTGATGGGCTGACCAACTCGTAAGCGCGGTTGTCGGGAAGTTCGGCGCCCAGCGCCGTCGACGCGAGGACGGCGAGCGCCGCTCCGATCGTGGCGAGCAGGACCACCACCCGCCGCCAGTTCATCCCCGACCGAAGGACCCCCCGCGTACCGATCTCCTCGACCCTGTTTAGATAAAGATCTACGAGCATTCAACGACATACTAGGGAATCAGGTAGTCTCGAAGCAATATGCGGCTTGGGGAAAATGGGGACCTGGGGGGGTCGATCGGACGTGCGGCAGGGGTCGCTCTGGCCTGCCTACTGCTCGCAGCGCTCGTCGCCGCACCCTCGCTCGCCGCCCAACGACGCCAGCAGGTGACGATCGAAGTGCACCTTCACCGCGTCGGCCCCGAAGGTACGGAAATCACCGAGAAAGGGGCGGCGACCGGTACCTATCCAGGCCCTGCCCGCACCCGCCTGGTCTTCAGCGGGAACAAGATGACGGGCAACTTCGCCCTCCACACCACCGGCGGCTCGATCAAAGGCAGGATCAACTCACACGTCGTCGGCAGTTCGGCGCGGCCGCTGGTCCAGTACGTGGGGACGGCGACGATCACCGGCGGCACCGGCCGCTTCCGCACCGCGAGCGGGACGCTGGAACTGACCGGGACGATACGTCGGATCAACAATGCGCTCACCGCGAAGACCACCGGCTCGATCAGCTTCTGAGCCCCGCCTTGACCTCGTCCTGAAGGGCGCGGGCTTTGCCGCCCTGCTGCTCTGCCTCTGGCTCCTCCTCGTCCCGACTGCGCGCGCCGACAACCTCCACGTCAGGTTCAGCCCCGAACCGAAGGGGCCGGGGATTACCCTCGACTTCGGTTTCAACGTTGCGGGCAAGGCGCCGCTGACCAGCGTCGCCCTCCACTTTCCGCCCGGCCTCTCCTACGCCACCTCGGCCCTCGGGATGGCCGAATGCAGCCAACAGAAACTCGAAGCCTCGGGCCTCTCCGGCTGCCCGAGAAATTCGATCATCGGCGACGGCACCGCCACCGTGCGCGTCCCGTTCGGCGCCGGCACCCTCAACGAGACCGTCGACCTGACCCTCCTCGTCGGCCACACCCAAGGCGAAGTGCAGGAAGTCCTCTACTATGCCGTCGGCACCGTGCCGGTGATCTCCGAACTCGTCTTCCGCGCCGAGATCGGCACCGCCACGGCGGGCAACGCACTGCTCACCCATATCCCCGCGATCACCACCTTGCCCGGCGCCCCGAACGCCTCGGTGATCAGCCTCGAGTCCCGCATCGGCCCACCGGGGCTCATCTACACCAGGACCGCCCACCATCACCAGATCCGCTACCACCCTCGCGGCATGATCCTGCCGCGGACCTGCCCCCCGAGCGGCTACGGCTTCAGCGCCACCTTCCGCTTCGAAGACAGCACCAGTTCCAGCGCGACCACCAACGTCGGCTGTGAATCGCCGCCTCGAGCGAAAAGGGGAAATTAAGCCCAGGGGTAGGACGGTGACGTCCTGCGGGGCCGTTGCTCGGCCCCGACGGCGAAAAAAGCGATGCAACTGCACGCCCCGTTATCCGTCTCTGGTCGGCTCTAACGCCAAGGCCCACTCGTTTGAAACGACGAGTATTGGCTCCGGGGCGGGGTCGGTGAGGACGATCGGCTCACCTATCTGCCCGAGCTCCGCCCTTCCCTCGAAGAGGGCCAAGGCCGGCAGTCCATCGAGTCGGGACGGCAGACCAAGTTCATCGGGCTCAGGGGCCGGCGTTGTCGCCACCCCTGAGACTTCGATGGACGCTCCTGGCCTCTCGGATTGGCACCCGTCCGGTGATCGTCCTCAGGCCGTGAGGGCGCGCTGGCGTTCGCTTGCCGCCGCCACCAGGTCGCAGACTTCCTCCGGCTTGTCGGCAACGTGGAGGAGCTCTTTGTCGCCCGGCGAGATCAGCCCGTCCTCCTCGATCACGTCGTCGATCCAGCTCAGCAGCGGCCGCCAATAATCGCTGTCGACGAGGATCATCGGGAACTGGCGGATGCGGTGGGTCTGGATCAGGGTCAGGCCCTCGAACAGCTCGTCAAGGGTGCCGAAGCCGCCGGGCATGATCACGAAGGCGCGGGCATAGCGGACGAACATCAGCTTGCGGGCGAAGAAGTAGTGGAAGTTCAGCGATCGAGTCGCGTAAGGATTTGCCTTCTGCTCGTGGGGGAGCTCGATGTTGAGCCCGATCGACTCACCGCCGACGTCGGCGGCCCCGCGGTTCGCCGCCTCCATCAGACCCGGCCCGCCGCCGGTGATGACCGTGAACCCATGCTTCGCGAGACAGGCCGCGGTCTCGCGGCAGAGTTGGTACCAGCGGTGCCCCTCCGCAACCCGCGCCGAGCCGAAGACCGAGACCCCGTTCTCGACATCGCGGAGAGCATCGAAGGCCGAGCCGATCTCGACGCGGATGCGCTCGACACGACGGTCGTCCTCGCCCTCGACATCGGAGGGAACGCGCAGCAGTCGCTCGTCGCGTTTCGCTCCCTCGCTCGCGCTCAAGGCGAGCACTTTAGTGCTCGCGGCCGACCACGTGGGCCGATCGAAGGAAGTGGCGGGAGCGAGTCGATCGGGATCGATCGCAAGGGCGCGTCCCTTGAGTTGGATCTGAACCACAGGGTCCGCGACAAAGGCTGGTTCGCCGGGACCTACGTCTTCTCCGGCAAAGTGTGGGCGGGGACCATCTCGGTCGATGACGCCGTCAGTCTCGGCGAAGGCGACAGCGGCGAAGAGACCTACGCGGGGACGGGTCGTCCCGCATTCGGTGGAGCGTCCGCCTTCCTCGACACCGACAACTGCCGCTACGTGGTCACCGCCAACTTCGGCGTGGACCCCTGCCCCGGCGATCCGATCCTCGACGGCAATCCCTGCGTCGAAATCGGCGGCGGCCGGGCATCATCTTGGCCTCACGCCAGGGCGATGCGCCCGACTGGATTCGAACCAGTGACCTTCGGTTTCGTAGCGGGAGGCGGGTTGATCCCAGGGGTGCCCACGTTCGTAGAACTGGGCAGACGGCGCGTAGAGGACCGATCGTTCACGAACTTCACCGGCCTCCGGTGATCTGTCGAGCGGTCGGTCCGCGTCGAGTGGCGATCGCCGCCATCAAGACGCCCTGCGGTCGACGCTGCTGCGGTGGGACAATGCAGATCATGGAGAGCAACGTCGAGACCGCCCGCCGCGGTTTTGAGGCCGCGCTGAGCGGAGACCTCGACACCGTCCGCGGGTTCCTCGCCCCAGACGTCAGGTGGCACGGCGGTGACCCCGACGCCGCCGGCGCCTGCAGGAACCGTGAGCAGGCGCTGAGGTTCATCGGCCAGGCTCTGGGCCGGCAGGGGATGGGCGAGCTCGTCGACGTCGTCGGTGCCGGCGACCAGGTGGTCGTGATCATGCGCCCCCGCAGCGACGGTGGCGCGCTCGGGGAGCCGAGCGCCAACCTGACCACCTTCCGGGACGGCAAGGCGATCGAGATGGTCCACTACCCGGACCCCGAGGACGCGCTGGCCGCGCTCGGCCACTAGCTGTAGTTACTCACGAGGTTGTTCCAGCTCGGCGAGCCGAGCTGCGGGCGTCCTGTGGCCGAGGGAGCCGTGTCGTCTCCTGAAGTTGTAGTGGTCGAGCCAGCCGGGAAGCGCCGCGGCCCGCTCCGCCGAGGATCCATAGATCGCGCCGTATGCCCACCGGTTGGTGAGCGTCTGGATGAAGCGCTCGGCCTTGCCGTTGGTCCGCGGCCGGTAGGGGCGGGTGCGAAGGTGCCGGAGTCCGAGCTCCTGGCAGGCCGCGGCGTGCACCCGTGAGAGGTAGCAGGCGCCGTTGTCGGAGAGGACCCGCTCGGCGGTGACGCCCATCGAGGCCAGCCACTCGACGGCGCGTCGCAGGAAGCCTGCGGCCGTCGCCCCTTTCTCGTCGGGCAGGACCTCGACGTAGGCGAGGCGGGTGGCGTCGTCGACGCAGACGTGGACGAACTCCCAGCCGGTGACCCGGCGGTGGCCCCCTTCGATCGTGGCCTTCATCTGCCCACGGCGATCACCCGTGACGCGATGCCCCGCACCTCTGGCGCCGATCCGTCCGAGCTTCTTCACATCGACGTGGATCAGCTCCCCGGGGCGCTCGCGCTCGTAGCGGTTGGGTGGCTCCGGTGGGCTCAGGGCACCTCGTCTACCGAGGCCGATCTTCTTCAACCATCGCGAGACCGTCGAGAGCGCCATGCCGAGCACCTCGGCGATCTCGGCGGCGGTCATCCGCAGCCGCCGTAGGGCCTCGATCGCCTCGAGTCGATCGGCGGGGACCCGCGTCGGGCGCCTCGTCGGCGCCGAGCTGCGGTCGAGCAGTCCCGACTCGCCTTCGGCCCGCCAACGGGCGAGCCACTTGCGGGCCGAGCGCTCGCTGACGCCGGCGGCCTCGGCCGCCGCCCCCAGCGACCAGTTCTCCTCTTCTATCCGCCCGACCGGCAGCTTGCGGCTGTTCGGGCAGGTGCGGGCGTTACGGATGAAAGTCAAGTCCCGTTGCGATCTTTTCTCCTTTTGCAAGAGTCTCTGGCGGCGCCGGTGACGACCGAGCTAAAGCGCAGGCTCTGGGGCTGAATCCTGCCGCGCTGCCTGCCCCGTAGAGGGCCCAGAAGATGCGCGCCCCGTTGTCGCACCGGCGCCCTTCGCACCGGTCGCCTTCCAGTCGGCGACGAGCCGTCGGTAGGCGGCCTCGGCACGCTCGACCAGCTCGCGCTCGGCCTCGCGCTCCTTGGCTGAGGCGCTGACGGCCTTGCCGCCGTGGCGCTTCGACCGCGGCGGCGCCCCGGCGTCGAGTTCGGCGCGACGGATCTTCGCCCGCAGCAGCGAGGGCCGGGCGTAGGCGTAGTCCTCTTCCTTGCTCAGCAGCTGCCAGCAGAGGCAGGCGATCTTGCGGGCCACCGCGACCGCGGCGACCTGGGAGCCCTTGCGGACGCGGACCCGTTCGCCGAAGGCGCGCAGCGGCCCCGGCGAGCGGACCGCGCTCCAGGCGGCCTCGACCAGCACCGCTCGTGCCTGGGCGTTGCCGCGCTTGGAGATCCGCCCGTGGCGGGCGGGCTCCTCGCCCGACTGACGGACCTTCGGGTCGAGGCCCAGGTAGGCGACCAGCCTGCGCGAGGAATCGAAGCGCGAGACGTCGCCGATCGCCGCCATCAGCGCCGCGGCGGCCGCGACGCCGACGCCGGGGATCGTCATCAGGCGACGGGCCTCGGTGGAGCCGACCGCCCACTCGCCGAGCCTGCGGTCGATCTTCGAGATCTCCACGTCGAGGAAGTCGATCTGGTGCAGGCAGCCGGCCACCGTCTCGACCTCCGTCTCCGGAAGCTTCTGCTCGGTCAGCCAACGACGCCCGCCGACCCCGAAGAGATCGGTGACGGGCGAGCGTCCGAGCAGGCAGCGGGAGAGCACCGCATGGACCTCGTTCTTGGCCCTGGTGCGCTGGCGCACCAGGGCGGCGCGGCGCGCCACCCGCCGCCGCAACGCCTGGGTGGCGGGGTCGGGGACCCAGACCGCGTCGAGCATGCCCGCGTGCAACAGGTGGGCCAGGGTGCGCGCGTCGAAGCGGTCCGACTTGACCCGGGCATGGGAGATCGCCCGCACCTCCTGGGCGTTGGCGACGACCACCCGGGCGACGTGGGGTTCGAGGATCCGGGCGATCTCCATCGCCGGGCCGGTCGCCTCCAGCACCACCTGGTCTTCGGCGCCGAGGCTCCGGGCGAAGAGCTCGAGCTCTTCGCGGTCGGTCTGGATCCGGCCGGCGGACCTCACCCCGCCGGCCTCGCAGATCGCCACCTCGCAGAAGCTCTGGTGGACGTCGAGTCCAATTGAGCGCATGCTGCCTCCTCTCGATCGACTTTCGGGCGCAGAGCGAGCGGGCAAACGACAACTACGGATTCGCGCTCGAAGCGCAACCGGGCCAATCGCAGGGGCGGCCAATTAGCGTCTCGGGCTCGCAGCCCATAACGCAAGCGCGGCCTGCCCGTCTCGTCTGCTTTCGGAAGCCCCCGTCCCGGTGAGGCGAACCTACGACCGGTCCCGGATGGCTCCCGGGGGCAGTTTCATGCCGGTAGCGTGGATCCTCATCCGGTGTCCTCCTTGATCTGGGTGGGTCGCACCCCCAGCCTTCAAGGAGGCCCGGATGAACAACGTGGTGAGGAACTACAGCTAGCTGCCGAGCCGGGCGGCGTCATGGTCGGGGCCGCCCTCCGGGCAAGCCTCGGCCCCCGGAGATGAGCATCTTGTCGAGCCGTCCTGGCAGGCCTCAGCGTCGGGCGCGCCAGAGCCGGCAACCTCTTGCGGATGAGCGCTCTCAGAGTTCTCGTCGTCGTCGCCTGGATCGCCTTCGGACTCTACTGGCTCCTCTCGGCCCGCAGCGCGAAGAAGGGATCGCAGCGGACGCGGGAGATCCCGCTACGCATCCTGATCGCGGTGGCGGTGGTACTTGCGCTCCGCCTCCTCCATGTCGGCGCCATCGACGTCCACGGCACGGTGCTCGCGGCGCTGGGCACGGTGATCGTGGCCTGCGGGCTCGGATTCGCCGTCTGGGCCCGCGTCCATCTCGGCCGCAACTGGGGGATGCCGATGACGCTGAAGGATGAGCCCGAACTGGTCACCTCCGGGCCCTACGGCCTCGTCCGCCATCCGATCTACACCGGCATCCTCACCGCGGTCGTCGGGACCGCGCTCGTGATCGACCTGATTGTCCTGATCGTCGCCGTGATCCTCGGCGCCTACTTCGTCTACTCGGCGAGGGTCGAGGAGAAGAACATGATCGCCGCCTTCCCGGCCGCGTACCCCGCCTACCGGGCGCGGACGAAGATGCTGATCCCATTGGTGCTGTAGGGCGAAGCGTCGATCGGTCAGGCGCCGGTTCTCGCCAACGGCGGTTCCCGCCCCCCTCCGCACTAATCGCCGAAGCTGACGGCGAAGAGGGGGCTGCCGGCGACCCACTCCTCGAGATCGCGTCCGGCACTGCCGACGTCCCCCAACTGGTCGAGCAGCATGGTGAAGATCCGTCGTCGCTCGCCTTCCCGGGCGACCGCCTCGGCGCGGGCCGGGAGGTCGGCCGCCACACCGTTCTTCAGGTGGAAGGTGAAGGCCGAATCGGCCTCGAGGTTCGCCGCCCAGTCTCGCCGCCCCGGTGAACCGCTCAGGTAGACGGTCTCCTCGATGCGGTAGAACCAGGTCTCGATGCGACGCGGGCTACCCGACCTGCGCCCGGTCGTGGTGATGTCGACGGTCCGCGCGCGGGCGCCGGCGTCCCGGTCGATCGAGAGTGCTGCGGCGACCTCTGCCTCCATGGCTTTGAGTATGAGCGAAGATCACTCCGGGCCGGCCGGGCGCCGAGGCAGAGCGGCACACCCTTCGCTCCCCGACCTGCCGGGGGCTCGGCTTCCTCAGCCGCCTCTCATAACCACCCGTCCGTCCGGATCCGCCGTGCCTGACCGGGCAGGAAATCCTTCCTGGGCGCTTC
Organism: uncultured Solirubrobacterales bacterium; assembly: GCA_963795675.1. Lineage (GTDB taxonomy): Bacteria > Actinomycetota > Thermoleophilia > Solirubrobacterales > 70-9 > VAYN01. The sequence continues at coordinate 216,926 of CAWCJB010000012.1, read as the reverse complement.
GATCCCGCAGGCCCGGGTACCGCTCCTCTCGTCCTCGACCGAAGGAGAGAGATATGTCCACCGTGCTGGTGGTGATCATCGTCGTCGTCGTGATCGCCCTGATCGCGCTCGCCGCGATCGGCCTGCGTCGACGCCGCGAGCAGCAGCGCCTCGAGCAGGAACGGCTCGCCGCGCGGGCCGAGGCCCATCGCGACGAGGCCGAGACCCACGCCGCCAAGGCCGCCCGTCTGGGTCAGGAGCAGGCCAGCAAGCACCAGGACGCGGTCACCAAACAGACCGAGGCCGAGCGCCTGGCGGAGGAGGCGAGGGTCGCCGCGAAGAAGGCCGAGGCGGCCGAAGCCAGGGCCGAGACGCTCGACAAGGAGGCAGACGTCGCCTCGGCGCGGGTCGAGCGCGAGCGCGCGCACGCCCGCGAGCACGGTCGCAAAGCCGACGACATCGACGAGTCGCTCAGCTAGCGGCTCCGAGACCAGCTTCCGAACCGAAGGAGGAATCACCATGACCATCGTCTGGATCATCATCGTCATCATCCTCGTCCTGCTCGCCATCGGACTCGCCCGACGGGTCCTCTAGAGCGGGAGATGACCTTCGGCAGGTGGGCACTTGCAACGGCGACCTCGCGGCCTAGGGTCTCTCTACAACGGAGAAAGACGGGAGTGCGCCCGACTGGATTCGAACCAGTGACCTTCGGTTTCGTAGACCGACGCTCTATCCGGCTGAGCTACGGGCGCGTGCCGGCGGAGGCGGGGCGCGGGTGGGCGGCCGCTCCGCGGGAGGCGGAGATTCTAGCCGTCTAGGGGGTGCGGACGACCATTGCCGCCCAGCGGCCGGCGTTGTGGGCGACCTCGACCTCGATGTCGAAGGTGGTCGAGACCGCGCCGCTGGTGAGGACGTCGCCGATCGGTCCGGCGCTGACGGTGGCTCCGTCGCGGAGGAGCAAGGCGTGGGTAGTGGTCGCCGGGATCTCCTCCAGATGATGGGTGACGATGACGGTGGGCAGGTCGGCGTTGGCGTCGGCCATCGCATCGAGGGAGGCGATCAGGCGCTCCCTTGAGGGCAGGTCCAGGCCACTGGTCGGCTCGTCGAGCAGCAGGAGGTCGGGCTCGTCCATCAGCGAGCGGGCGAGGAGGAGGCGCTGGCGCTCACCCTGCGAGCAGTCTTCGAAACGCCGATCCCGCAACGGCTCGACCCCGATTTCTCCCATCAGCCGGTCGGCCCGCGTCCGGTCCTCGTCCTCGATCCGGTCGTGCAGCAGCGCGATGCTCCCGGTCGCCCCGGTCAGCACCACCTCGAAGCCGGTGTAACGCCCCTGGATCCGCCGCGCCAGCCCCGGCTCGACCGTCCCGATCGACTCGCGCAGCTTCCGCATGTCGACTTTGCCAAGGGTCTCCCCCAGGACTTCAACGGTCCCTTCGGAGGGATGCGAGAAGGCCGCTGCCAGGTTGAGCAGGGTCGTCTTCCCCGCTCCGTTCGGCCCCAGCACCACCCAGTGCTCGCCGCGTTCGACCGTCCAGCCGACCCTCTCCAGCAGCACCGCGCGGCGCTGCTCGGCGGCGACCCAGCGCCACACGGTCACCTCCGACATCCGGATCGCGGCCACGCCCACTCCCGCCGCGCTCAGCTGCCAGAGTCTTTGAGTCGGACGTTCCAGTCGACCGTCGCGGTGGCGACCGTCGTGCCCTCGGCGTCGGTCATCTCGACCTCGACCGAGAAGTCGACCCGCCCGTCCGCGTCGAGGGCGGCGAGCGCGTCGGCCGCCGGGGTGTTGAGCGTCGCCTTCGCCTCGATCGGCCCGCGCGCGACCTTGAGGTAGGAGATCTGGGCGCTCCGTGCGAGCGGCGTCAGGTCCCCCATCCGCAACGCGAAGGCGCCGACGAAGGCCGCCCCGCTCGCCGTCTCGGCGACCCCGAAGAGCGCCCCGGCGTGCTGGCTGCCGACGTGGTTCTTCAGCTCGGGCCGGTCCGGCAGCAGCGCCGTCGCGGCACCCTCCTCGATCGCCGTCACCTCGATCCCCATGTGCCCGATGTAGGGCACGGCCGCGGGCATGCTCTTGGCGATCAGGTCGAAGTCGACATCCATCGCCGGACTTTATCGGCCGCGGAGCGATGGGCGACCGGAGGCCTGAGGAAGGGAGGCGCCCACTGCTAAGGGATTCCGATCTGGTGCCGAGAAAGTCGTCATGAATCCTCCTCGTCCGTTTGCCTCCCGTGCGACGCTCCCCGCCTCCGTGGCGATCGCCCTGCTGCTCACCCTCCTCGCGATCGCGAGCGCCGCCTCCGCCAAAGGCCCCCAGTTCCACCGCGGCCACCTTCCCGCGATCGGCGAGATCAAGCTGGTGCAGACGAAGGGCGGCCGGGCGGAAGTGACCGTTCCCGTCACCTACACGCAGGCGCTGTCGGGCCACCCGGTCGGGCTCGAATCCTCCGAAGTCACCCTCTACGTGGCCGGCGGACTGAAGGGCGGGCGCGCGACGGGCAGCAAGTTCCGGCGCATCCACCACCACGCGATCCTCGGCAGCGGGACCGTCGTCGACCATTTCCGCCTCGACCGCAAGACCGCGCACTGGCTGCTCGGGCGGCCACGGAAGGAGCGCGGCGCGCTGGTGCGGATCGACGTCCGCCATCGGATCAAGCCGCACCGCGGCTCGCGGCCGCTCTACGAGAAGGACGCCTCGATGACGATGGCCTCGAGCCACCAGGCGCGGCCGCAAGGGGAAACCGAGTTCCTGGTGGTGAAGAACGACACCGGAACGCCGATCAAGACGGCCTCCGAACCGGACCTCTGCATGTACACGAACGGCGAACAAGGCTCGAACCTGCAGGCGTTCACGACCGGGGCGGGTCGGCCGATGGCGCCCGGGAGCACGGTCGAAGCGTTGGTCCAGGGCTCCGCCAATCTCTTCGATGCCGCCAAGTACGAAGCCGGCGCCGGCAAAGGCGCGGGCGAATGGTTCGACTGGCAGGGAATCGCCCTCGACCTGATCCTGACCTCGTTGGATGTCGAGGCCAGCGAGATCTTCGCCGCCCTCGACCTCACTGAGCACTGCCCCTCCAACGCGAGCATCTTCCAGATCCTCGCCGCGACCGAATCGGGCGAAGCCGCGAGCATGGAGTCCTGGCTGGTGACCTCGGAAACGTGCCGCCGCGGATGCGTCCAGGTCAATCTGCCGACCGCCTTCGAAGCACTCGGCGTGCAGCACTGGAACGGAGAAGGCATCGGCCCGGGCGAGTGGGCCGAAAACAGCACCGACGTCCTTGAAGGGCTGGTCGGCGCCTGGCGCGGCACGCCGAACCGGGGCCAGATCGTCCAGGGCCAAGGGCTGCGCTGGGAACGGCAGCAGCTGCCCGACCAGGTCGAAGAAGTGTGGGAATTCGACGGCGAAGGGTGGGAATCCGAAGAAGTGAGCCACAAGGCCTGGGAACTGTCGATCCACGAAGGATCGAGCCCGGCCGGCTTCTCCGGCTGAGATGCGGCGCGGCGCGGTCCTCGCTGCGGTGGCGGTCGCGTTGGCGGTCGCAGTGGGGACGAGCGGCGCGGTGGCGGCGGCCGGTGACGGAGTGGCCGCGCCAGTCCGGGTCGGGTTGATCGACTCGGGGCTCGGAGGCGCCGATCCGACCGGTCACGGCACCGAGGTCGCCGCCGTCCTCCGCGAGTCCGCCGGGGCGCGCCGGGTGCCGCTGCGGCTCGTCCCGTTCGCAGATGTGAACCGCGCGGGCTTCGGCCGGCCGCTGCTGATGGCGCGGGCGATCCGCACCGCATCCGCGGCCCACATGCGGGTGGTCAACATCAGCCAGACGATTCCGGGACGGGCCGGCCGGGTGCGGCGGGCGCTGGCGGCGTCGCCCGAGACCCTCTTCGTCGTCGCCGCCGGCAACGAAGGCCTCGACCTCGCCGAACCGGGACTCGAACGCGACCCCTGCAGCGCCCCGCCGCCGAACGTCGTCTGCGTCGGTGAGCTCGGTCCCGGCGGGCGGCCCGCCGCGAACTCCAACTTCGGCCCCGGGGTAGTCGACGCCTGGGCGCCCGGCCCCGGCGGCACCTCCTTCGCCGCACCCCGCATCAGCGCCCACGCCGCGGCGCTCTTCTTCCACCACCCGGCCTGGACCGTCGCCCAGGTCCGCGCCGCCCTGGTCAGGGGACCCGATGGACCTCGAAGAGGTTCGTCCCCAGTTCCTGGTCGGGCAGCCCGGCGGTGATCCCGATCAGCTCGCCCGAGTGGGCGACGCCGTGCCTGGCGGCGATCGTGGCACAGTCCTCGAGCAGACCCCGGATGTCCTCGTTCGAGTCCGACTGCACCGCGGTGACGCCGAAGAGCAGGCTCATCCGGCGCACCGTCTCCAGCCGCGGCGAGATCGCCAGCACCGGCACGTTGGGCCGGTGGGCGGAGAGGATCCGCGCGGTGCGGCCGCTCGTGGTCGGCACCACCAGTGCCTTCAGCCCCAGCCGGTAGACCGCGCCGACGGCGCTCTGGGCGACCGAGTCGGCGACGTCCTGGGTCGCCTGGTCGGTGCGGCTGAAGAGCCACTCGCCGTAGCGCAGGTCGGGCTCGGTGGCGCGGGCGATGCGGTCCATCACGCGGACCGCCTCGACCGGGTTCTCGCCGACCGCGGTCTCCTCGGAGAGCATGATCGCGTCGGTGCCGTCGTAGATCGCGTTGGCGACGTCGGTCACCTCGGCCCGGGTCGGGCGTTTCGCGGTCACCATCGAGGCGAGCATCTGGGTCGCGGTGACGACGGGCTTCGAGAGGCGCCCGGCGGTGCGGATCAGGTGCTTCTGCAGGACCGGCACCTCGGCCAGCGGCACTTCGATGCCGAGGTCGCCGCGGGCGACCATGATGCCGCCGGTCGCCGCGGCGACGATCTCCTCGACGTTGCGCGCCGCCTGCGCACGCTCGATCTTCGCCACCAGCGGGATGTCGGAGCCGAGGCTGCGCAGGCGCTCGGTGACCGGCGTCAGGTCGGCGGCGGTGGAGACGAAGGAGACGGCGATCAGGTCGATGCCCTCGCGGACCGCGAAGTCGACCCAGTCGAGGTCTGAGTCGGTCGCCGCCGGCAGTTCGGCGCCGCCGGGGATGTTCATCCCCTTATGTGAGGAGAGGGTGCCACCGACCTCGACCTCGGCGTCCACCCCGTCGCCGAGCCGGTCGCCGACCCGCAGGCGGATCGCCCCGTCGGCGAGGTAGACGAGCTGGTTCTCCTGCAGCCCGGTGACGCCCGACCAGGAGACCGGGATCGTCTCGCGGTCGCCCTCGACGTCGCGCGGGGTGAGGGTCACGTGCATGCCGGTCTCGAGCTCGGCGTAGTCGTCGCGCAGGCTGCCGATGCGGAGCTTCGGCCCGGGCAGGTCGCCGAGTATCGCCACCTCGCGGCCGAGCGTCTCGGCGGCCTTGCGGATCGTCTCGATCGTCTGTTTCTGTTTCTCCTGGCCGGCGTGGGAGAAGTTGAGGCGGAAGACGTCGGCGCCCGCCGCGATCAGCTGCTCGAGCACGCCGTGGTCCCAGGAGGCGGGGCCGACGGTGGCGATGATCTTGGTGCGGCGGTCGAGATGGGCGCTGGGCTTGGCGAGCGGGTAGGAAGACATCCCTGCTCAGACTAGGGAAAGGGCCGGGCCACCGGTGAACGGCCGGTGATCGGAGTAACCGATCGGGGGATGCCCTCGCCTGCACGGCGATTTGTGTGAGATGACTCCAGTTGACCGTGACATCGATCTGTGCAACTTTGCGGGGGCGATGGCGACCTCACCGAGCGCAGTCGAGACCCGCCGCGACGGCGCCCCGGAGGAGCGACCGGCCGAGTCCCAGGCTCCCCTCTTCCCGGAGCTCGTCGGCACCGCGCCCCCTTCGCCGGCGGGCCCGATCGAGGCGAGCGAGCTGACGGAGCTCGCCACGGCCCCCAACATCCAGCTGCCGCAGCTCGCCCAGACCGTGCGCTTCTCGATGCGCCAGATCGAGTTCGTCTTCAAGGCCCGCCGCGAACTCGGCGAGGTCTTCCGCATGCGTGGGGTGATCCCCGGCGGCCCGGTCATCACCAGCCACCCGGACCACGTCAAATCCCTCTTCATGGCGAAGCCCGAGCAGGCGCCCTCGCTGACCGGCGAGTCGCCGCTGCGGCCGATCCTCGGCCCCAACTCGGTGCTGACCGCGGTCGGCCCGCGCCACATGCGCCAGCGCAAACTGCTGCTGCCTCCCTTCCACGGCGAGGCCATCGCCCAGTACGTGGAGATGATCACCGAGGCCGCCGAACGGGAGATCGACCGCTGGCCGGTCGGCGAGACGATCGAGCTGGCGCCGCGGATGCAGGCGATCACGCTCGACGTGATCATGGCCGGGATCTTCGGCGTCGAAGGCAAGCCCGAGCCGGGGACGCCGGAGGCGGCGCTCCGCCTGGCGATCCGCAAGACCGTCGCCGCCTCGACCTGGCCGACCGCGCAACTGACCGAACTGGCGCACGTCGGCCGCGAGGAGGCGATGGGGCCGTTGAAGTTCGGCCTCGCGATGCTCGACCGGCCGACCTACGCGGTGATCCGGGCGCGCCGTGAGGCCGCCGACCTCGAAGAGCGACGCGACATCCTCTCGCTCCTCCTCCAGGCGCGGACCGAGGACGGCGAGGCGCTGACCGACAAAGAACTGCGCGACGAGCTTCTCACCCTGGTGCTGGCCGGCCACGAGACCACGGCCAACTCGCTGGGCTGGGCCTGGGAGCGCCTGGTCCGCAACCCGGAGGCGCACGCGGCGCTACTCGACGCGGTCCGCCGCGACGAGGGGGCCGAGGAGCGGGTCGAGGCGACGATCAACGAGACGATGCGCAACCGTCCGGTGATCCCGATCATCGGCCGCCGCGTCCAGGTCCCCTGGCGGCTCGGCGACTACGGGGTCGAGCCCGGCACCGCGATCGCGATGTCGATCCTCCTCGTCCATCACCGCGAGGACGTCTACCCCGACCCCTTCGCCTTCCGCCCCGAGCGCTGGCTCGGCCGCAAGCCCGGCACCTACGACTGGATCCCCTTCGGCGGCGGAATCCGCCGCTGCCTCGGCGCCGCCCTGGCGATGGCCGAGATGCGCGTCGTCCTCACCACCATGGCCCGCCGCCTCGACCTCGAGCCCGACCGCCCGCAGCCCGAGCGCGCCATGCACCGCAACGTGACGATGATCCCCGCCCGCGGCGCCCGCGTCGTCATCGCGGCGAAGCACTAGCCCGCCCTATTCCGCCCTCACCGGGTACGGGGAGTCGTCGTAGACCGAGAAGTAGACGTTGTTGGTGGCGAGCGGCGCCGGCGAGCTGAAGGAGACGTTGTCGAAGATCGAGACGCCCGGCTGGGAACCGGGGTTGAAGAAGCCCGGGGTGCAGCCGGAGTTCACCGTGCCGAGGTGCAGCTTGTCTTTTTCCTGAACCGTGCAGGTGATCGAGTTCGCGGTGGCGTTCCACTGGATCGTGCCGTGCTCGGTCGCGATCTGACTGACGCCGTCGGTGGCGACGATCGTGTACCTCACGATGCCGCCCGCCGCCTGACCGGACCCGAGGTGCACGGAGAAGAGGCTGACGAATCCCGGCGCCGCGAGGGTCAATTCCTTGCTGCCGGTGAGGACGCCGGTCTCCCCCGGGGGACCCTGGATCCCCTGCTCACCTTCGATGCCCTGTTTACCTTCGATCCCCTGCTTGCCTTCGATGCCCTGCGGCCCTGCCGGTCCCTGCGGCCCGGTCGCTCCGACAGGCCCTTGCGGTCCGGCCGGGCCGCGTTTCCCTTGCTTTTTCTTGCCCGTACCGAGGAGAGCCTGCGCCTGGAGCGTCTGCGCGCGATCCCTCCGACACACCACCGTCGTCCCGGCCGGTACCACCGTGCCGCTCGACGTCGAGCAGGCGTACACCGTCGGCCGCGAGGCGTCGTCCGACCCTCCCGCGACTGCGTAGGAGGTGCCCGCCAGTGCAACGAACAGGGCCGCGAAACCGATCACATTGTGGTGCGCGAAACGCCCGAGCCTCTTCATCTGCCGTCCCCGATTTCTGGATTGAAAAAGTTCTCCAATCCACACTAAGCGGCATTCTCTGCGCAGGAGAAGGGCCTGGACGTCTATCCCCCTGCTGGAGTCTGGCCGGCCTTGGCTGGCTCAAATCCCCGCAAACCCCCCATGAACAAGGGTCCCTGCGTCCTTCGCAGGCTGGAAACCTCCGGCGAAGGAGCGGAAGTTGCCCTCCGAAATGTCTGGAGCGTGAGCGAAGCGAGGGCGGGGACGGACATAGACTTTCTGAGCCGCTTTGGCTCCTATGGGAGCCAATTTCAACACCGTCCCTACGGAGATGGTAGGCACCATCATCCGGAACATTCGGGTCCCGCGCTCGATCGAGGGCGCCGGGGAGGAGCTGCTGATACGCCTCGTCCATAAGCCTTCAGAGGATCGGAGCCACGGAACCGTCTCGGAGATCCATACGCGCAACTGCCCGAGCGACGGCCTCACCGTTTGGGAGTCCCGCACATCGCTCGGCCAGGCCTCGCGCAACCACCGGATCGGTCACCTGCTCCAGGATCTTGCCGACGACCTGCCAGGCCAGTGCTTCTTCGGCGTCCTCGCCGGCAAAAATGAGATCCAAGAGAACGTCGATGAAGAGACCCACCGTGAAAAAGGTCTGACCATCCTCCGTATCAAAGAGGTATTCGACCAACCCCAAAAGCTGATCGACCACCCCCTCGTCCAGGCTAGAGAGAGTCTGGAAGGCATCAAGCCGTTCCGCTCGCAGCTCGTCTAGGGCCGGCTGCTCGCCCTCGCGGCGCTCCAACCTTTCACGCTCATAAGCCAGGTATTGATTCGCTTCTCGTTCGAGTCCATCGCGTTTACCGGTGCGAAAAGCCGACAAAAGGATGTTCGGCATTTCAATAACGGTCGTTCGCCGCTTGGTCGGTCTGCTGATAGGAAGCCGCGTCTCCGGCTCGTCCCGAACGCTGTTGCAAGTCGCCAGGAGGAGAACGTCTAGGGGTAGCTGCGGTTCGCTCCCATCGGCGAGCTGGACGGCCCCATCACCCTCAACGGCGTGGAGCAACGGCCCGAGATACTGCTCGACCTGCGCGGTGTTCCACTCCTCAAGAATCACGACTCGCGGCAGCAAGGGCTGGGGGGTCTGGAGAACCCGCTTGGTGAACTCACTTGGCCGAAAGGACCCGCCGAGGTCCAGGTACCCGAAAAGACGAGAAGCGTCGTAGTCCGGATCGACGAGCACCGAAACCGTCTCCTGTTGCTCCGGGATCTGGACCTCGCACGCGCTGGCGAACTCCCGCGCGAACGTTGACTTCCCAGTACCAGGAGCGCCAACCAGGACCGCAACATCACGATTCAGCCAACATCTGACGACCCTGGCTACGAGCCCGTCAGCGATCGCGACATTCGCGTTCTTCATTGACTCCTCGATGCGGGCGACGATGTCGGAGATCGAACCGAGAGACTCGCGGGGCGGCACTGATGGTGGCGCGCCGATCAGACTCAGCAGGGCAGCGTCCGAGATCGGCTCATTCTGGAAACCTTCGGCGCTATCAATCGCATCTGCGGCATCCGAGTAGACCGCGCCGATCAGTTGATCGGGATCGAGGTTGAGATCGTCGATTAGCCTGGAGACCATCTCCTCCGGACCCTCAACCGCCTCCTGTCGGTACATCCAGGCCGCCAGGGCCACGAGAGGGACCGGACCCCGAGGCAGTAGGTCGGCGTCACTGGCCACAGTCGTCGCGATATCCGACTTGATCGCATAGCCCCTACTTTGACGGCCGCCGGTCTCGAAGAAGATCTGTTGGTCGGTCGGCTTCGCTTTGTCTTTGCGCTGCCGTTGCAGACTGGTCTCCGCATATCGCGCCGAGACAAAGTCGCCTGCGCTGGGGCTCCAGTACGGAGTTTTCTCTTTGGCTCCATCGATACGGTAGAAGTGGTCCAAGAGTTCTCGCTCCTGCGTCCCGCCGAAGCGGACAGGGTTGGCATCAGCCTCTTCTTGGGTCGCGGCGCTTGGCACTCCGGTACGCGTCATCGCCGGGAGAGAGAACAACAGGAGCGGATGCTGGCCGCCCAGCGCCTGGAGAGCAGTCCGCAGGAGCTTTTCCGAAACGAAAGGCATCGTGGTACCGCGGAGTCTAGGCGCGATCTTCCGGCGGGCGGCCGCGTATGAGTGGCAGGGTCTGCTCGGCCCACGCAGCCACGTCCTCGCTCAACCAGACTGGCGTTGCAGCGAGACGCTCAAGCGGCTCCGGGAAGTCCGGCCTCTGCGCGTAGGACGTTGCAGTCCGTTTCGTGACGCCGAGTATCTGAGCGACCTCGGCGAGTCCTACGAGCGACCGCTCCGAAGTCTCGTCATTGGGTCGTCGAGATGCTGGCACAAAACTCTTCCACGTTGTGGAATACTTTCCGTCCGGCCGGACCCTCAAAATGATCCGTGCGGCGAACCCTCCCATGGCGACCAGACAGAAACTGAGCCCCGACAAGGCTCCCCGACCCGAGCCTTATGCCTCCGGCAAAGGCCCAGGACCATCCTGGGAGGTCTACTGCGGCGATTCGAGGGAGCTGCTCAACGCGATGCCTGCGGAGAGTGTCGGATGCGTCGTGACCAGTCCCCCTTACTACTGGCAGCGCGACTACGGAGTGGACGGACAGATCGGCATGGAGGCATCCATCGATGGATTCGTCTCCAACATCGTCTCGGTCTTCGAGGGAGTCCGCCACGTCCTCGCATCGGACGGGGTGGCCTTCCTCAATCTCGGCGACACTTATTACAACGCCAAGGGCCGCCCGCACGGCAGAGACAAAAAGCACGCCGGTCGCCATCTCGCACGACGTCAACTCCGAGCGGTCGATGGCCCTGGGCTCGGCCTTCCCCGGAAGAGCCTCCTCGGAATCCCGTGGCGGGTTGCGCTGGCTATGTCCGCGGCGGGCTGGACTTTGCGCTCAGAGATTATTTGGGTGAGACGGACCCAAATGCCGGAGCCAACTGCGGTCGATCGGCCTTGGCGCAACCACGAGCATCTCTTTCTCTTTTCGAAGAGTCCTCGCTACAACTTTGACCGCGACGGCCTCGATGGAGAGGAGGACGTTTGGGAAATTGAGCCGGAGCGCCGGAGCGCATCCAGGGGAGAGCACTACGCCCCCTATCCGGAGGCGCTCGTTGACCGTTGTCTGCGAAGTGGTGCGCCTGCCGGAACAACCGTGCTCGACCCGTTCGCGGGTGGAGGAACCACCCTTGCGGTCGCCCAAAGACTTGGCCATCCGTCAGTCGGCATCGACCTCAATCCTGACTTTTGCGATGTCATGGTGAGACGATTGGGCGGTGCGAGCGCAAGTCATGTCGCCGACAAATTCGCCGCCGCCCACTGACGCATATCTCGTCAGCGGTGCATCGCGCCGCGCTCTGGTTTCGGGCTCCCCGGGGATCGTTCCTGCCGGTCCCGTGGTGCTACAGCTTGAGAGGGTGCCGGACGTCGAGTCGGTTCGCCTCGACGGGCGGAGTCTGGGGGTCGCCTTCGATCCGGTGAGCCACTCGGCGACTGTGGCTATCAACCTTGCCCGTAGCACCGGCTATCACCGTCTCCAGGTCGGCCAAGATCGCACGTATGAGTTCGGCACTCAGGACGCCAAGCTCAGGATCGATGGCGTCGTTGAAATGCTCGCGTTTCTTCGTACCCACGCAGATGCTCTTGGCCTGAGCTGGCAGGGAACGATTCAGTTCAGCGGGAGCGGGCAGATTCTGCGGGACGCCAGGCTGGATGCCGCTTGGCTGGAGCGACACCTGCCGGAGATTGCAGCAATCGCCAGCTCGATCTCCAATCGTCCGTTCGTGGTGAGCAACCGCATAAGGGAGCGGGCCATCTCAGGTGTGCCAGACGTTGCCGCCACCGCGACCCTTGTTCGACGCGATCCGAGCATCCTCGAACGCGATCCGGCTGGCTCTCTCGAGTTTGACGGCCAGACGTGGTCCGTCCGTGAGATGGTCAGGCGGCGAAGTGAGACGACTGCGGATACGCAGGGCAACCGCCGGATTACTCGTCTTCTGCTCGCCGTCGCAGAGCTGACGCGGAGGTGCAAACAACTTGCCCCTGAGGAGTTGGGCCCTGAGTTTGAGGGCCATCTGACAACTGTTTCTGCCGCTCTACGGAAGGAGCCGTTTGCTCGGATCAGGAGACGACACGGACATCTTCGAGTGGCAGTTGCTCCTGCGAAGGAGGAGCGCCTAGATGAGCGATACCGTCGAGGCCGCCAGCTCCTGAACGATCTCTTGAAGGAGAGATCCTGGGACCCCGAGAATGACGTGACGGAAGCGTGGGCATTCGCGGGCCTCGCCGATCAGGTCTACCAAGCATTCTGCGCAATCGTCGTCGCCCGGGCGTTCGGACTAGACCCCGCTGCCCCGCTGACCACTCCAGGTCCCCACTTCGAGAGCGAGGATTACCAGCTCTGGGTCGATGCGGTGCCGCCAAAGACCGTACTGCCAAACTGGCGCAGCGAAACGGAGGTTCCGGCCGACCAGCGACCCGACCTCTTACTCCGGCGCACCTCCGATGATCAGGTCGCCATCCTCGACGCGAAGTACCGGCTCGCCGGTGAACGCGCCACCTCTGACTCCCTGACGGAGGTGCAGCTATATCTGCAGGCCTTCGGAGCCAGACGAGTTTCGGTCCTCTATCCGCATGCGGCGGCCAACCCACGCGAGATAACGAATGAGGTCTTCTCGATCACCGAGTTGCCGGTCGCTCCGCGAAAGGACCTTGACGATTACATGACCGATGTTCTTCGCCCGACGATCGAAAGCACGTTCCACGCCGTGGATCCGGTCGGGAAGGCAAGGGTCGATTCGGCCGAGAGGGAAGAGCAGACGCGCGTGGTCCAGGCGGCCGCAGTCCGTAGTCTCCAGGCTGACGGAGAGGTCGTTCGTCTCACGAACCCGAATGCGATGTTGGCTCCCGAAAACAGCCTCCGCCGATTGCTGGCGGAGCACTGGGACAACCTGGGAAACGACATCCAGAAGATGCTCATGACGGCCGAGTATTTCGGCGATCAGGTTCCGGTCGGCTTCGACCACTCCGGCCCGGTGCTCGGTCTCTTCGCCGCCTGCGAGCGACTCGCGACGGACAGAATGTTCGCGCCATCCCGGTCCGAGCTTGGCCCGCTATTCGAGCGGATGACCTTCGGGGAAGCAGCCCAGTCCATGAAGCGACTTCCCTTGTGCCGGACCGGAAAGGAGCGCGCGCTACGGGAATGGCTCGAGGACCGAGGAGGGGCTGATATCGACGCCTTGGGTCGGCTGGGGAAGGTGATGCAACGCGTGAACAAGTGGCGCATTGCGGCTGCGCACGCCGTCCTCGTCGATAAGGAGACCTGGGATCGGACCCATACGATCGTTCTCGGCGAGGGCTCCGGCCTGCTCATCCAGTTGGACGAGGCTCTTCCAAAATAAGTCGCTCTCAGAGTGGCGGCCACAGTTCTCTCGCTAGCGCAGAAAGGGAGCCAGCCGAAATAAGGGTCTCACGTCCTGACGGTGAACGACGAACGCCGTATTCAAAGGGGCATCGATAGAGACGGTCGTACTACCTGATGCCGACCCCACCAGAGTGGAAACAATCCCCCCCAGGGGAGGGCCCGGGGTCCCTGTTTCCAAATTGCTCCCGCAGTGACCAAAGCGGGGACTTCCCCCGGCTTTGGCTCTGCGTCGAACGGAGAGGGAGGGATTCGAACCCTCGAGAGAGCTTGCGCCCCCTACTCGCTTAGCAGGCGAGTGCCTTCAGCCACTCGGCCACCTCTCCGGGCAACGCGGACCCGATTCCTGGCCCCGCCGGACCGATTGTAGGTATTGATCGCCGCTCAGGCGGATTCACCGGCGGCTCCGGGATAGGCTGACGCGGGTGTCCTCGCCACCCCCGCAGTCTCATGAGCGCTACGAGCGGATCTTTGCCGAGGTCGAGGCGCCGTTCGCCTTCGTCGACCTCGACGCGATGTGGGCGAATGCGGACGCGCTGCTCGAGCGGGCGGGACGGAAGCCGGTCCGGGTGGCGACGAAGTCGATCCGCTGCCGGGCGCTGATCGAGGAGATCCTCGGCCGCGACGCGCGCTTCTCCGGCCTGATGACCTACACGCTGCCGGAGACGCTGTGGTTGGCCGAACACGGGCTGGAGGATCTGTTGCTCGCCTACCCGACCGCCGACTCCTCGGCGCTGCGGGAGCTGGCGCTGCGCTCGGCCGGCGATCCGGGGCGGGCGCCGGTGATGATGATCGACTGCGTCGAGCACCTGGAGGCGATCGAAGCGGTGCTCGGGGCCGACGCGCCGCCGATCCGCGTCTGCATCGACATCGACGCCAGCTGGTGGGCCCTCGGTGGGCGGATCAAGGTTGGGCCGAAGCGCTCGCCGATCCACACGGTCGAGCAGGCGGTGGAGCTGGCGCGGGAGATCGAACGGCGGCCGCAGATCGAACTCGATGCGCTGATGGCCTACGAGGGGCAGATCGCCGGGGTCGGCGACGAGCCGCCCGGCCGCCGCTTCCGCGGCGCCGCGATCCGCTTCATGCAGAAGCGCTCGGCGAAGGAGCTGGCCGCGCGGCGCGGGGCGATCGTCGCCGCGATCAGCGAGTTCTGCGAGCTGGAGGTAGTGAACGGCGGCGGCACCGGCAGCCTCGAGACCACCGGCGCCGAGGAGGCGGTGACCGAGGTGACCGCGGGCTCAGGCTTCTACGCCCCCACCCTCTTCGACCACTACAGCCGCTTCAGCCCGATCCCGGCGGCCGGGTTCGCGCTGCCGATCGTCCGCCGTCCCGGTCCCGGGGTGGTGACGGCGCTAGGCGGCGGCTACCTCGCCTCCGGCGCGGGCGACGCGGTGCGGCTGCCGACCCCCTGGCTGCCGCCGGGCCTGAAGCTCGACCCCGAGGAGGGCGCGGGCGAGGTGCAGACGCCACTGCTCGGCGACCTCGCCGACGGCCTCGAGATCGGCGACCGCGTCTACATGCGCCACACCAAGGCGGGCGAGCTCTGCGAGCGCTTCGACGTCCTGCATCTGGTCGAAGGCGAAGAGATCGTCGACGTCGTCCCCACCTATCGGGGCGAGGGGAAATGCTTCCTATGAGGTTCAGGCCGTTGCGGCCGGGGACGTGGCGCCCAGGCGTCTCGGAGGCGACCCGGGCAGGCTGAGGCCGCCTCCGAGACGCCCGGGACGGAGCCGTTGCGATTTGATGACGAACTCGAACGGTCAGAAAACTGCGTGGTTCGAAAACCGCCATATACGCCCATAAAGAACCACGCAGATTCCTGACCGTTGAGGTTCCCGGCATCTCTGTGACGATCACCCTCGCCGCCCTGTAACCCGGCCCTCTCAGCGGCGGCCACAGCCTGCCCGGGCCGCCGCCGAGAGGGCCGCGTCCCTTACTCCTCCACCAGCTCTAGGCGCCGAGGACGCGCTCGGCGTACTCGTTGGTGAAAACGCGGCCGGGGTCGAGCTGGTCGCGGGCGCTCTGGAAGTTCTCCCAGCGGGGGAAGCGGGGGGCCAAGGTCGCGGCGGTCTGGAAGTGGCGCTTGCCCCAGTGGGGGCGGCCGGCGTAGTCGTTCATGATCGCCTCGACCGCCTCGAAGTACGGTCGCCACTCCATCCCCCGGTACTGATGCACGGCGATGTAGGTGGTGTCGCGTTCGTGGGCGGCACTGATGTCGGCGTCGTCGCCCGCCGCCACCCGCACCTCGATCGGGAAGAAGACCGGATAGTTGTTCGATCGCACCCACTCGATCACCCGGCGCAGTGCGGTCGGCCCGTCGGCGCGCGGCACCGCGTACTCCATCTCGGTGAAGCGGACGTTCCGCCGGTTGACGAAGATCCGGTCGCTGCGGTCCTGGTTGTCGGTCCCGGTGGCGACCAGGCCGGCGAACCTCGCCAGCGCCGGGATCGTCCGCGGGATCGCCTTGCCGGTCGCCGCCATCGCCTCCAGCGCCCAGTTCTCCAGCAGCACGTCGTTGAGGAAGGCGATGGTGCCGTTCTTCGGCTTCGGCGGCTCCTCGGTCCGGTTGCGTTCCAGCACCAGCGCCCGGTCGGAGTAGGGGAAGGTGAAGAGCTCGAAATGGTCGTTGGTGGCGGCGAGCTCGTCGAAGCGCGCCAGGATGTCGTCGAGCTTGTGGGCCGAGTCGACCCGCTTCAGGGTAAAGGCCGGGAAGCAACGCAGCGTCACCGCGCTGATCGCGCCCAGCGCGCCGACCCCGACCCGCGCCGCGCGCAGCAGCTCCGGGTCCTCCGCCGCGGTCAGGTCCCGGACGCTGCCGTCGGCGAGCACCAACTCGATCCCCTCGACCCGCGCCGAGATGTTGCCGAACCCGGCGCCGGTCCCGTGGGTGCCGGTCGAGATCGCCCCGGCGACCGTCTGCGCGTCGATGTCGCCGAGGTTCTCCAGCGCCAGCCCGAGCCGCGCCAGTTCCTCGTTCAGGTCGGCGAGCACGGTGCCGGCCCCGACCCGGACGAGGCCGCTCTCGCGATCCGCGTCGAGCACCCCGCGGAGCGCGTCCAGCCGCAGCATCGTCTGGTCGGTCATCGCCGCTTCGGTGAAGGAGTGGCCGGAGCCGGTCACCGAGACCTTCTCCCCCGCCCCCGCCGCCGCACCGACCACCTCGGCGAGCTCCTCGCGCGAGCGCGGTGCCACTACCCGCGCCGGGCGGCAGCGCTGGTCGCCGGCCCAGTTGGCCCAGTCGCCGGTCTGCGTCAACGGGTCCACGCCCGCAGTATCCCGGCCGGGCGCCCGGCCCGCGCGCTCAGGCCTCGGCCGCAGCGGGCTCCGGCGCCAGGGCGCGGAAGGCGTAGCCGATCGTCAAGGCGAGGACGATCGCGATCGCGATGCTCGGCACCGCGTCGCCGGTCACCCCGGCCACCGCCGCGCCGGCGACGCCACCGACCACCTGGGCCGCCGCCCAGGCCATGTTGGTGACGCCCGCCGCGTAGCCCTGGTGCAGGCCGCTGGCCTCGGCGCCGTCGGAGATCAGCGTCATCGCGGGCGCGAAGCAGAGCCCCGAGCCGAACGAGCAGACGAGCAGCGACGCGATCACCACGGCAAGCGAGCCGGCGACCGCGAAGAGGACCATCGAGACGGAGCAGATCGCCATCCCGATCACGTAGGGCGAGCGCCGGCCGACCCGGTCGGTGAGCCGCCCGGCAACTGGAGCGAGCACCGACTCGATCGCCGCCCCGCCGATGAAGCCGAGTGCGATCAGCGCGTGGCCGCCGCCGAGCGAGTTGATCCGCAGCGGCACCAGCACGTCGACGGCACCGAACATCAGCGAGGGCGAACTGACGAAGATCGCCGCCTCGACGACACGGCGGTCGATCAGGCAGCCGAAGACGTCGCGCAGCGGCTGCGTCTCGCGGACGACGGTGTCGGGGATACGCGAGGCGATGAAGGCGAGCGCGAGGGCGAAGACCAGCACCGCCCCGAAGACCACTTCGGTGCCGACCGAGGCGGCGAGCGCGCCCAGCGCCGGGCCGAGCAACGAGCCGGCGACGGCGGCGCCGAGCGCGGTCCCGATCACCTGGCCGCGTTTGTCCTCGGGCGACGAGTTGATCAACCAGGTCAGTGCGCCGGACCAGATCAGCGCCCCGGCGGCGCCCTGGATGAAGCGCGCCAGGTCGAGCGGATAGGCCGACTTCAAGAAGCCGAAGAGGAGGGTGACGACACCGAGCGCGAGCAGCCCGGCGATCGAGGTGCGGCGCGGGCCGAAGCGACTGGCGGCGTACCCGGCCGGCAGCGAGGCGACCAGCGTCCCGGCGGCGTAGGCGGCGGTGAGCACCCCGGCCTGCGCGGTGCTGAGGTGGAGGTCGTGCTTGTAGGCCGGCAGCAGCGGAGCGATGACGGTAAAGAACGTGGTGTCCAGGAACACCATCGCCGAGGCGAGCAGGAGGAGACGACGCATGCCACCATCCAATCAGCCTCCGGAGGGGTGGCAGAGCGGTTGAATGCGGCGGCCTTGAAAGCCGTTGGGCGTCTTACGGCGTCTCGTGGGTTCGAATCCCACCCCCTCCGCTTCTCCGCCCCACCGCCGGGAACGGCCGGAACAGTCAGGTTTCAGCCGGCGGCACCCCAGACGAGCAGCGACTGGGGATCGTCCGGATCGATCTTCACCGCGACCGTGGCGCCCTGCTCGACCCCCTTCAACGTCTGCTCGTGCATCGCCTGGCTGGTGGCGACGGCGTAATCGGCACCGCCGCCGGGCGGATGGACGGTCAGCTCGAAATCGATCTGGTGGCCGCCGCCGAGCTGCGAGCCGACCTCCTGCATCGAGTCGACGGTCGCGGTGGCGTCGAGCCCGGAGGAGTTGATCTTCGCGATCTTGTCGCGTTCCTTCATCTGCCCGCCGGGGTTGACCGCCTGCTTGGCGGTCCCCTTCAGCTTGTCCATGAATCCCATCGTCTGCTCCTTGCTCGAAGTGCGCCTTAGGGGGTCGCTTCTTCAATCTGCTTGTTGACTTCTTCTTGGATTTCCTTGGACATTTCCTTGCCTTCTTCGATGCCCTTGTTCGCCTTTTCGTTGGCTTCTTCGGTCTGCTTGGCGATTTCCTGCGACTGCTTGTCGCCGGATTCTTCTCCCGCTTTCTTCACTTCTTCCTGCGCCTGCTTGGTGGTTTCGTTGACGATCTTTTCGGCCTGTTCGTTGCCCTTTTCGATCTGCTTTTCGACCGTGCTCTGAACGTCACTGCTGTTGCTCCCGCAACCCGCGAGCACCCCACCCGCAAGCGATGCCGCGACGACGAGCGCGAGCGCCGTCGCCTTCGGACCGTACTGACTGAGCCAACGATTCATCTGTTCTGGTTCTCCCCTGCGTTCGATTTGGGCCGACTTCGAGCAATCGGCATGTGAGCCTCGGGATCAATTGCAGACGCCCAGGCGCCCCACATCCATGACCCTCATGGATATCGACCGCTGGCGCTCGACTTCGGCCTATCGGTCCAGCCGGGCGTGTCGGGCCGGGCAGGAAACGGGCCGCGCCGCCCGAACGTCCCGAACATGGACCCGTCCGGCATCCGCGCCCCAGGGGGCGAGCGCTGGCTGAAACGCGCCGAACAGGTAACCGACGCCTTCGGCCTCGTCCTCCTGCTCGTGCTGGTGACCTTCGTGCTCACCTCGCTGATCAGCAACAGCGGCTGGGGGGCGGTCCTGATCATGGCCGCGACCGCCGCCACCTCGATCGTCGCCCTGACCAGCTCCCACGCGCCTCCGCACTACGTCCACATCGCGATCTACCTGAGCGCGGTCAGCCTGCTGCTGTCGATCGTCACCGCCGTGAGCGACGCGGCCCTCTGGCTCAACCTCGGCGCGGTCGTCCAGGTAACCCTGCTGGCGGTGGCGATGGTCTCGGTGCTGATCCGCGTGGTCACCGCGGCGGAAGTGAACGCCCGCACCATCCTCGGCGCGATCAGCGTCTACACCGTGCTCGGACTCCTGTTCGGCTTCGCCTACGAGGCCATCGCAAGGGTCCAGAGCACCCCGTTCTTCGAAGGCGCCCCCCGGGTCCACCACGGCGACTTCCTGTTCTTCAGCTACACGACGCTGACCACCACGGGGTATGGCGACCTCGTGCCTGGCGGACAGCCGGGCGAGATGATCGCCACGTTCGAGATGCTGATCGGCCAGATCTTCCTGGTCACGCTGGTGGCCGGCCTGGTCGCGGTCTGGCGACCGGGCACGGGCCTGAAACGGCGACGCGAGCAGCGCGAATCGGGGTAGGGCCTAAGTCAGAACCGCCGGGTGCCTTCGCGCGACAGCACGAAGCCGTGTTCGGATCTGAGGTTCAGGCATTCGACCCCGGATTCGCGCATCCGACAGAGGAAGTTCCCCTGGCTCGCGCTCGACCCGTAGGGAAGGACACCGCCGGCGCCGAACACGGTGTCGCCGCCGCAGAAGAAGTGCCCCGGCCCGGATCCGGAGACGATCAATCCGTAACCCCAGTCGAGCGGACAGTTCGCCGGCTTCGGTGGTGGCGACCAGGAGTGCTGTTTGATGTCGCACCTGGCCTGGCCGCCGCCGATCGCGCAGCCGATGTTGCCGCTCGGCGAATGGAAGAAACGGAAGCCCGCCTGCGCAGCGGAGGTCGAGACCGCCCCGAACAACGCGATCGAGACCGCGACAGCGGCGATCCGGCGAGCCCTCCTCGGCGTCGGTCGCCTACGGAGCATTGAACTTTTCACAGTAGGGACCGACGTTCGCGACTTTCGGATTCAGGGTCACGTCGAGATGACACATTTCGACCTGCTGGCCGCTTTCGATCTGGCTCGCGAGGTTGACGTACTGCTGCTGGTTGGTCACCGGCGTGCCGTTGATCGAGGTGACGAGGACGAAGTATTCGTTGCCGACGGACTTCGAGACCACCTGGGACAGTTCGGTCTGCTGATCGATCGGGGTGTCCCGGGTGATGGCGCCGACGAGCATGCCGCCGGTGAGGCCTTCGTTGTTGAACTTGTTGCCTTCGGAGTCTTCGCTTTCGGAGGCGATGCAGAAGCCGGTTTCTTCTTCCGACTGCGGGCAGTTGGCCAGCGGCGTCGCGAGGGCGTTCAGGCCGAGCCCGAGCCAGGCGGTCGATTCGCCTTTGGCGAGCTTCGGCACCTCTTCGCGCACCGTCGCGATCGAGATCGCGTCGTTCTGGCTTTCGCCACCTCCCCGCGCGACGTTCACCCCGACCAGTTCGCCCTGGTCGTTGACGAGCGGGCCGCCCGAGTTGCCGGGATTGACCGCCGCGGTCGTCTGGTAGAGGTGCTTCAGAAGCAGGCCGGAGTTTTCGTTTTCTTCCTGCTCGAAGGCGTCGTAAGACACCGTCGCTTCGTCTTCGAGCGTCGAGAGCGTGCCCTCGGTGGCCTGGAACGGGCTGTTGAGGAAGTTCTCTTCGGAGCTTCCGTTGCCCGGGAAGCCAAGCGCGTAGACGGTCTCCCCCTGTTCGATGCCTTCTTCTTCGGCCATCGGGAGCGTCTTCAGCCCGGACGAGTTGACCTTCAGCATCGCCAGGTCGTCCTGGGCATCCACCGCGACCAGGTCCGCGCGTACGAAGCTGTGGGAGTCAAAGCCAGCCTCGAAGGTGCTGGCGTTGAGGACGACGTGGGCGTTGGTGACGATCAGGCCTTTTTCGGCGTCGTAGACCCAGGCCGAGCCGGACTCGAGGATCTTGTTGGTGCCGCCGCTGATCGGCGACGCGCCCACCCCGCGCCCGACCACCATCAGGGTCGAGGGCTTGTCTTGTTCGATGATTTCGGTCGAGCTCAGCGGGCCCGACGATCCGCCGCCCGAGGTCGCGACGATCACCACCACGACCGCCACGACCACAAGTGCCAGGATCCCGCCGGCGATGAACAGGCGACGTCTGCCGGCACCCCCTGCGGTGGCGCGGGGAGGCGGCGCGGCAGTCGACGTGCCACCGGCTCCGGCCGCGGCACCGACACCCGCGGCGCCCGCTCCGGCGACGACGACCGCCGATGCCGGAGACCCCTGGGGGGCGGCGACCTGGGCGGGAACCAGCACCGTCGAGCCGACCCGCACCTCGTCGCCGCTCCCCAACCGGGTCGGCGCGGAGATGCGCCGCGCGTTGACGAAGGTCCCGGACTCCGAGCCGAGGTCGCGGATCTCGAGCGCCCCGTCGTGGACCCGCAAAGAAGCGTGTTCTTCGGCGACCTCCGGATCGTCGAGGCTGATGTCGCAGGAGGGATCGCTGCCGATCACCACCCGTCGCTCGACCGGAAACTTGGAACCCGATAGTGCCCCGGTCCTGACCTCTACACCGAGTCCCGACTGCCCTGACATCTCCGAGTCTCCCGCTGGGGACATCTCAGCTCACTTTCTAGGCGATCCGATACATCCGGATCGGTTTACACCTACGGACGAGCCCGACGGCCCACGGTCACAGGCAAGAACCTAACCCGGCCGAATCACACCTGTCAAAACGGACAGTGTTGTCACCTACGCCGAAACCGCGTATGTCTAGTCCTTTTTTAGTGAGTACGCCGATTGCGCGTAGGTGGCGGCGCGATGCCCTGGCCGGCCCGTCGGGGTAGGGCTAAGTTCGACCGATGGGGAAATCTCGACCCGGGATCGACCGGGCTCTGCTTCGCCTGCTCGAGGAGTTGGTGGGTGAGCTCGACCTCGATCGCCTGGGCGAGCGGCTGCGAAACACCCTCGCCTTCCTGCTCGACTGTGAGCGGCTCTCGATCGGCGACACCAGACCGGGCTCCCCGATCACCGTGGGTCCGGCGGACGCGGACCAGCTCACGTTCACCCTGCCCTCCGACGGCGATCGTGTCCTCGAGGTGCGGGTGCACGGCGTGGGAGGCGACGACCGCTTCGAGCTCGAGTTGATCGAACGTGCCCACCCCCTCCTCGTCCGACTGTGGGCCGCCGCCGTCGAGGTCGGCGCGCTGAGGCGGGGTCTCGACCCGGGAGCGGAGGACGGGATGGGACCGTCACTGGCGGGGGCGCTCGCCGGCCGCGGGCTGACCGTAAGACAGGCCGAGGTACTCGTCACGGTCGCCCACGGTCGTTCCAACCGGGACGCCGCGAGGACCCTCGGATTGAGCGAGCGCACGGTCCAGAAGCACCTCGAGCATTGCTACCGGACGCTCGGTGTCCGGGGACGCTCGCAGGCGTCAGACGTGGTCTGGTCGCTTGCGTCGCGCCGCGCCGCTGATCGCCGCGACGCACCGGCGGAGCCGCTCTCCGACTAGTCGGAGAGCTCGACCTTCTCGATCGTCTTCGCCTCGAGCGGCTTGTCGCGGGCGTCGGTCTCCGAGCCTTCGATCGCGTCGACCACGTCCATCCCGTCGACGATCTCGCCGAAGACGGTGTGCTTGCCGTCCAGCCACGGCGCCGCGCCGGTGGTGACGATAAAGAACTGCGAGCCGTTGGTGTTGGGACCGGCGTTCGCCATCGCGAGGGCGCCACGGACCACCTTGTGGTCGTTGAACTCGTCCTCGAAGGTGTAGCCGGGGCCGCCGGTGCCGGTGCCTTCCGGGCAGCCGCCCTGGACCATGAAGTCGGGGATAACCCGGTGGAAGATCAGCCCGTCGTAGAACCCTTCGCCCGCGAGTTTGCGGAAGTTCTCGACGGTTTTCGGCGCGTCGTCATCGAAGAACTCGACGGTGATCGGCCCGGCATTGGTCTGCAGCGTGGCTTTCGACATGGCCAGAAGCCTAACGAGCGCGGACGGTGATCGTGACCGGGGGTGACGAGCCGCGCGCGAAGGGCCAACCGCCTTCGGCGGGGGCCGTCGCCCGCAGCCGGATCCGGGCAACTCCGGTCACGTAGCGGAAGCGATAGCTGGTCTCGAAACGACCCTTGGCATCGGTGCGGACGACGAGCGCCGGGCGCCAGCGGCCGGTGGCTCGCTCGAGGTACTGGATCGCGATCAGCTTGCCGCGGCCGGAGACGTGGGCCGGGCCGAGGCGGACGCGACCGCGCAGGCGTATCGATTCGCCGGTGTGGAGCTCGGCCGGTTCGACCGCGAGGCTGACCGCGGCCCGGACGCGCAGCGCCAGCGAGCGGCTGGCGGGCGCGAAACCGCCGCCGCCGTGAAAGGCGACGGCGATGCGGCGCGAGGTCCCGGGCGGGAGCCGGAGCGCGAAGCGCCCGCCGCGATCGGTGACGACCCGGCGGCGTTCCGGCGCGCCCCCGATCCCCGCCGCCTCCCGGGCGACGACCGCCACCCGCCGTCCCCCGACCCCCGTGCCGCGGGCGTCGGTAAGCCGACCGCGCACCTCGGCCGCGGTCCCGTAATCGACGGTCGATCCCGCGGCCGCCCGTCTCGCCCCGCGGCCGCCCGCCACCAGGTGGACGGCGAGATGAGTGGCGCGTCCGCCGGCGCCGGACGATCCCTTCCCGCCTCCGTGCGGGTCGGCAACCGCGCGGCGCACCTCGGCGGGGCTGCCCGAGACCCGGAGTTGGGTCGAGCCGCTGTTCCCTGCCGCGTCTGCGGCGACGGCGCGGAAGAAGTAGGTCCCGGCGCTCAGGTCGGGCAGGCGGGCGCTCAGCGTCGCCGCCTCGTCGCCGTCGCGATCGAGATCGGTCGCCAGGGCGGTCCACGCCGCGGCGTCGGCGCGGCGGATCGAGATCGTCCCCGCGGCGGGCCCCGAGTAGCGGTCGCTCACGGTCGCCGCCACCCGGCCTTCCGCGGCGGCCACGAAGGCGGTTGCCGGGGGCGTGTTGTCGACCTCGATCGTCGCCTCAGGGCCGCAGGCCTGATTGCCGGCGAAGTCGGTGGCGCAGCCGCGCAGGGTGTGGTCCCCGTCGGCGAGCCGGGTGGTGTCGACCTCGACCGAGCGCGTCGCCGTCGATGGGCAGGGCTGCATCTTGGTCGCGCGCGTCTCGCCTTCGATCGTCGCCGCCGAACAGGCAGACGCGGCGCCGAGGACCGCTGCTCCGTCGAGCGTCGCAACCTCGCCGGCGACTCCCGCGCCGATGTCGTCGGCGCCGAGTTCGAGTGCCGCCGTCCCTCGATGCCAGCCCGCGGCCAGAAGCGTCCCGCCGAGCCGCGCCTGGGGCGATTGCCCGTCTTCGAGGGTGAAGGTCAGCCCGCTCAGGCGCATGGTCGAGGCCACCGAGCGGGTGCAGCCGACGACCGGGCCGCCGAGCAGGCACTGGAGCCAAGCTTCGAACGCCCAGGCCGCACCGTCGATCGACAGGTCGACCGGGGTCGGCGCCGTGCTCGTATAAGCGTCGGCGAGGATGTGGAACTGGCTGCCGACGTCGACTCCCAGGCCCTGCCAGTTGCCGGGCTGCGGGCTTCCCGACCAGGTGAGATGGGCGGCCCTGAAGCTCGTCCCCGGCGGCGCGATCCAGCGTGCCCGCGCCAGGCCGAGGACACCGTCTGGCGCGACGCCCCCTTCGAACCGCATCCCCGCCGGCCCGGACCCGGGCGGCGGCGAGCAGGCGGCGGCATTGAGCGAGAACGCGGTGCCTTCGGTGGCCGGGAAGGTCGGATCGAGTTCGGCGCCGATCCCCCAGCCGCACTGGGCGACCTGGTAGAGGCCAGCCCGCGCCTCCCCGGCCAGCGCCAGGAGCAGCAGCACCGCCAGCCCGATCGCCATCGCGGCGATCCGCCCCAGCCCACCTCGCGTGCCAGACATGCGCTCCTCCCTCCGTCGTCAAGTACGGACGACCAAGGGCCCGGCACCCCCGAACTCTCCCCCTCCCGACTGCCGGAACCCGCCCTTTGCGAGAATGAGCGGTGATGAGCCTTCCCACGCATGACCAGGTGAACGAGGCGCTGCGAGGCGTCATTGACCCCGAGCTGCGCCGCTCGATCGTCGAGCTCGGCATGGTGCGCTCGATCGACATCCAGGACAGCGGCCGGATCGAGGTGGTCGTCTCGCTGACCACCGCCGGCTGCCCGATCCGTTCCCACTTCGAACAGGCCGTCGCCCAGCGCGTCGGCGAGCTCGAGGGGGTGACCGAAACCGCGGTCGGCTTCGATGTCCTCTCCGACGAGGAGAAAGGGACCCTTCAGCAGACGCTGGGGCGCGGCAAGCTGCCGCAGGGCGCGCTCGCCAAGGTCAAAAACGTGATCTGCGTCTCCTCGGGCAAGGGCGGCGTCGGCAAGTCGACCCTGACCGCCAACCTGGCCGCGGCGCTGACCGCCGAAGGCCACCCCGCGGGCGCCCTCGACTGCGATGTCTACGGCTACTCGATCCCCCGCATGCTCGGCGTCAACGCCAAGCCGGAGGTGAACGGGGAGCGCAAGATCCTGCCGCTCACCTCGCCGACCGGGGTCAAGGTGATGTCGATCGGTTTCTTCGTCGAGGAGAACGCTGCCGTCGTCTGGCGCGGCCCGATGCTCCACAAGGCGATCCAGCAGTTCCTCGAGGATGTCGCCTGGGACGAGCTGGAGTACCTGTTGCTCGACCTGCCCCCGGGGACCGGCGACGTCTCGATGACGCTCGCCCAGCTCCTGCCGCAGGCGAAGTTCATCGTCGTCACCACGCCGCAGCCGGCCGCCCAGTCGGTCGCCCACCGCGGCGCCGAGATGGCGAAGAAGTTCGACCTCGAGATCCTCGGTGTGATCGAGAACATGTCCGGCTTCACCACGCCCGACGGGGAGCGCTTCACGATCTTCGGCGAGGGCGGCGGCCAGCTGCTGGCCGACGAGCTCGACGTGCCGATGATCGCCAAGGTGCCGCTCTCGGAGGCGTTGCGAGAGCACTCCGACGAGGGCACCCCGCTGGTCACCTCGGAGCCCGACTCCCCCGCCGCGCAGGCGATCCGCCAGGCGGCGCGCGGGATCATCGCGATGACCCCGCAGGAGCTGCCGGTGCTGCAGGCGACGCCGGCGATGGCCGAGATGCCCGCGATCGGCGGCACCCCGCTGCCGGTCGTCCAGGTCGGCCCCAGCGCCTAAGAGGCTGTCTCAAAACCCGCGTGTGCGGCTGGCGAGTGCGGGGCCGAGCGGGGGTAGGACGCAGGGAGGCCTAATGGCAGGGCCATTTGGCCGACCGAGGACGACCGCCCCGCGAAGTGTGCCCCGCGCCGCCAGACGTGCGCGGGGGTTTTGAGACAGCCTCTAAGCAGGACCGCACCCGCTCCGAGCGAAGTTTCCATAAATCGCGCGACCGGAACCGCAACTATGCTGTCGGCCGCGCGTTAGCGCTTACAAATAAATGCCTAATCCCGGCCTAAGAGAGGCCGGGAGCGGGGGAACCAAGACTTTGGGGCGAACCCACCGTGCGACGGTGGGAGCGCAGGCTCCTTCAGCGCCAGCCCGACAGCTAACCCCGGCGGCATCCGAAGGAGGTAGTGAATGCAGTTCGCCCCTGGGGTGGCCGAATCCGCCGCCCGCCGTCCTATAGCAGCGCTCCTCACCGCCGCCCTGGTCGCGGTGGCCGCGACGTTCCTCGTCGCCGCCCCGATGGCCGCGGCGAAGAAGACTCTCCCTGGCGGGATCAGCGCCCGTTCCGGCCTCGAAGCCGAAATCCCGGAATCGACCGAAACGACGGAAGTGCCGGAAACCGAAACCGGCGAAACGGAAACCGGCACCGTCGGCAAGGCGCGGCTCGTCGGCACCCGCGCGATCGCGCCCGCCAACGCTCCGGCCGCCGTCAAGCGGGTGATCGCCGCGGCGAACCACATCCGCACCCTGCCCTATATCTGGGGCGGCGGGCACGGTCGCTGGCAGGATGCCGGCTACGACTGCTCGGGCGCCGTCTCCTACGCGCTGCACGGGGGCCGACTGCTCACCAGTCCCCTCACCTCCGGGTCGTTCGAAACGTTCGGCGAAGAAGGGCCCGGGCGCTGGATCACGATCTACGCCAACGCCTCGCACGCCTACATGGTCGTCGCCGGGCTGCGGTTCGACACGGCCGGGGACACCAGCGGGACCGGACCCCGCTGGCACCCGACCGTGGCCGCCGCGGCAACCGGCAGCTACGTCGCTCGCCACCCGGTCGGTTACTAGCCGGACGAGACCCCGACGCTTGTTCGCGATACGCGAACAAGCGTCGGGTCAGAGCTAGTTACGAGGCCTTCTTGAAGTAGTTCGCGTTGATCTCCGCGTATTTCGCCCACTCGGCCGGGAGCTGGTCCTCGGCGAAACAGGCGTCAACCGGGCAGGCCTCGACGCAGGCGTCGCAGTCGATGCACTCGTCGGGGTCGATGAACAGCTGCTCGACCGCGTCGTAGTCGGCCTCGTCAGGCGTCGGGTGGATGCAGTCGACGGGGCAAACCTCGACGCACGAGTTGTCCTTCTGGCCGATACAAGGCTCGGCGATCACGTAGCTCATTCGCGGAGTCTCCTAAGTCGTTTCCGGGATGCCCGTCCGGAAGCCCCGGCCAAGCGCGAATTCCTATTTTAGGGGTTGCGAGCAAGGAATCGCTGCCCGTACCGTTCCTTCCTCGTGGCTGCGGGGAGAAATGGTGGCAGCGCCCGGGGAAGAACCCGGCTGATCGCGGCACTCGCGGCAGCGGCGCTGACGGTCGCTGTCGGCGCTCCCGTGGCGGCAAGCGCAGCGGCTCCCCAGGCTGATCCCACCGTCGGCTCCTCCGGAGCCCCGGCCGCCCCCTTGAACACCCGCGTGATCGTCCAGTGGGCGCGCGGCAGCGATCACGCGGAACGCGTCGAAGCCCGCGCCGACGCCAGCGTCACCTACAGCGCCGTGCTCGGCGATCCGAACTTCCAGCTGGTCGAGACGCAGCCGGGCGAAAGCGCGGCCGACGCGGCCCGGGCGCTCGAAGAAGACCCCACCGTCGCCCTCGCCGAACCGGACGGCTTCCGTCGCCTCGACGCGATCCCCAACGACCCGCTCTTCGCCCAGGAGTGGGGCCTGCAGAACACCGGCCAGGCGGTCAACGGGCTGGCTCCCGGGAAAAGCGGCAACGACATCAACGTCCTCCCCGCCTGGGAACGCACGGTCGGCACCCCGTCCACGGTCGTCGCCGACATCGACAGCGGCTATCGCTCCGACAGTCCCGACCTCGGCCCGGTCGAGTGGACCAACCCCGGCGAGATCCCCGCCAACGGGATCGACGATGACGCCGACGGCTACAAAGACGACGTCCACGGCTGGGACTTCGTCGGCGAAAGCACGGCCGCCCTGACCGAAGACAACAACCCGGACGACACCAACCTCATCTCCGGCGGCCATGGCGTCCACACCGCGGGCACGATCGGCGCCAAAGGCAACGACGGGGTCGGGATCAGCGGCGTCGCCCAGAACGTCCGGATCATGCCCCTGCGGGTCTGCACCAACGAACCGGCCACCAACGAAGTGCGCTGCCCCAACAGCGCGATCATCGCCGCGATCAACTACGCCGGCGCCAAGGGGGCGCGGGTCGCCAACATGTCGCTCGGCGGCACCACCTTCAACCAGGCCGAAGTCAACGCGATCGCCGCCCACCCGGGGACCCTCTACGTGATCTCCGCCGGCAACGACGCGGCGAACAACGACTCGGGGCTCTCGGGGACGGCCGGCCACCATTACCCCTGCGACTACAAGCCGGCGACCCAGGCCTCGCCCGCCGTCCCCGGGGCGATCGAAAACATCATCTGCGTCGCCGCCCTCGATCCCTCCGAAGCGCTCGCCTCCTACAGCGATTACGGCGCCACCTCGGTCGACCTTGCCGCGCCGGGGACCTCGGTCCTCAGCACCTTCCCGGCCACCGAAACCCTCTTCTCCGACAACTTCGAGACCAACGACTTCGGCACCAAGTGGACCGCCTACGGCGCCGGCTTCGGCCGGGCGGGGGTCGGCGACGGGCCACTGACCTCGTTCGGGATCACCGACACGCCCGGGGCGGCGACCGAAGCGAACCACATCTACGGGGTCGAACTGACCAGCCCGATCGCGGTCCCGGCCGGGACCGGGGCCTGCCGGGTCGAAGGCAAACGCTTTCGCAAGGGCGGAGGCTCGACCGGGATGCCGTACGGGGTGATCGTCGACGGGGTGTTCAAAGAATTCAACGGCGGCGAAACGGCCGGTTCGGCGATGGTTCCGTTCCGGACCGTCCTGATCACGGGCCTGGGCGGGCACTCGGTGGCACCGTTCTTCGAATACCGGGCGAGCGGCGCCCCGGCGGCCGGCGACGGAGCCTGGCTCGACGACGTCGCCCTGCGCTGCAACTCGCCACTCTCGGTGCCGCCTACCTACAGCTTCCTCGAAGGCACCTCGATGGCTGCCCCGCACGTCACCGGCGCCGCGGCGCTGCTGTTCTCCCTCGACCCGACGGCCAGCGTCACCGAAGTCCGCGGCGCGCTGTTGGGCGGCGTGACCCCGGTCGCCGGCCTGGCGGGGAAGACGACGACCGGTGGCCGGCTCAACGTCGCCGCCGCGATGAACCAGTTGGTGCCGCTGACCGGGCCGGTGATGACGATCACCGAAGGTCCCTCGGGCCCGACCGCGGCCACCAATGCCACCTTCAGGTTCACCGCCGAAGGATTCTCGAGTCCGCCGGTGACCACCGAATGCTCCCTCGACGGCGCCGCCTTCGCCGCCTGCTCGTCACCGACGACCTACGGCTCGCTGGCACAGGGTGCCCATGAATTCAGGGTGCGCGGCGAAGACACGGCCGCCAATGCCGCCTCCGCCACGAGCACCTGGACCGTCGACACCACGCCGCCCGCCCTGGCGATCACCGAAGGTCCGTCGGGGACGGTCGCGGCCACCACCGCCGCCTTCAAATTCACCGCCACCGATCCGACCGGCCCGGTAACGACCGAATGCTCTCTCGACGGCGCCGCCTTCACCGCCTGCGCCTCGCCGAAGACCTACAGCGGCCTGAGCGACGGCGCGCACGAATTCGAGGTACGCGCCAAAGACGCGCTCAGCAACGGCACCTCGATGAGCAGGACCTGGACGGTCGCCGGCCCGCCGTCCGGCGGCGGGACGCTGCCGCCTGGGGCTGTCAGGGAAGCCGAAGAAAGGATCATCGCGGCGAATCCGCCGGCGACGATTCCGCCGCCGCCCATCCCCCCGATCTGCACCGTGCCGAAGCTCGCGGGCAAGACCCTCGGCCAGGCGAAGGCGGGAATCAGCGCGGCCGCGTGCAGGCTAGGCAACGTGACCTCGCCGAAGGTCCGGCGCGGCGCCAAGCCGCCGAAGCTGGTCGTCAAGTCTTCGACGCCGGCCGCCGGATCCCACACCAGGAGCAGCGTGAGCCTCACCCTCGCGCCGAAGCCGAAGCCCAACCACCACTAGCATCGACTCCCATGCTGCTCTTGACGGGGGCCACGGGAAGCATCGGTTCACGGCTGTTGCCGCTCCTCCTGGAGCGGGGCGAGGACGTCCGCTGCCTGGTCCGCGATCCGCGCAAGCTCGGGCCGAACCGGGTCGACGTGCAGATCGCGCTGGGGGACCTCGGCGACCTCGGCGATCCTCACACCGTGCGCCAGTCCCTGCGCGGGGTCGACACCGTCGTCCACCTGGCGGCGACGATCCGCGACCAGCCGCCGCGGCGGATCGAGGAGCTGAACGGCCTCGCCACCGTGCGCCTGCTGCAGGCCGCCGAGCGGGCCGGGGTGCGCCGCTTCGTCTTCTTCAGCGCTCTCGACGCCGGCGCCGCCCAGCGCACCCGCTTCTTCCGCGCCAAGTGGGTGGCGGAGCGCGCGGTCGAGACCTCGCCGCTGGAGACCTCGGTCTTCGCCCCCTCGATCGTCTACGACCACTCAGACCCCTGGATCACCCTGCTGCGCCGCTTCTCCTTCCTGCCGGTGCTGCCGGTCTCCGGCGAGGGCCGCGCCGCCTTCCAGCCGATCTGGGCGCAGGACGTCGCCGAGTGCGTGGTCGCAGCGCTGGAGAGCGAGGAGCTCCGCCCCCGCTACGAGCTGGCCGGACCGGAAACGCTCACCTACGACGAGATGTCGGACCTGGTCAGCCGCATCGCCGGCCGGCCGCGCGACCTCGTCCACGTGCCGCTGCCGGTGATCAAGGCGAGCCTCGAGGCGCTCCGCATCGTCTTCGGCCAGGCGGTGTTTGCAACTTGGGAGGAGGCCGAGTTGATGGAGGTTGCGATGACCAGTGAGCGAGGTACCGCCGACGCGCAGGCCCTGGGGGTCGAGCCGCGAAGCATGAGTGATGTACTTGCGGCTGCCTAGACGACCTGGCGCGCGCCGCTCCGCCTGGCTCACCGCCCTCGTCGCAGCCTTCGCCCTCCTCGTCGCCGCCCCAGGCGCCGCGGCGATGTCCCTGGTGCCGCCGAAGCCCGATGTCCTGCTCGGCGTCTCCGACCGCGGCTCGACCGAAGGGTTCAACCGGTTCGTCGAACTGACCGGCAAGCACCCGGCCCTGATGGAGACCTTCCTCGGTTGGGGAAACAGCGTCAACAAGGCCTACGAACGCTGGCGCGAAACGCAGACCCGGCCGGTCGTCGCGATCGCCACCTCGAACGCCCAGACGCTGGAAGAGATCATCACCCCGGAGCAGATCGCGCTCGGTGCGGGTGACGACTACCTCCTGCAGCTGAACAGCTTCTTCGCCATCCATCAGCTGCCCGCCTACATCCGGCCGCTGGGCGAGCCGAACCGCTGCCTCAACGCCTGGGCCGGGGTCGAATGCGACGGCACCCTGAAAACCGGCGAACACAGCTCCTTCTGGTACAAGGAGGCCTTCCGCCGGATCGTCGCGATCGTCCGCGGCGGGCAGACCCTGGAAGGGATCAACGCCACCCTCGCCGAACTCGGCCTGCCGCCGCTGAACCGGAGCAAGGGCGAAGAGCCGGTCGCGCTCCCGGTCGCCCCGGTCAGCATCATCTGGAGCCCGCTCCCGGCCGGCTCGCCGCGGGTCAAAGGCAACTTCCCCGGCAACTACTGGCCGGGGAGCAAATGGGTCGACTGGGTCGGCACCGACTTCTACGCCAAATATCCGGTCTGGGACGATCTCGAGCGCTTCTACGAAGGCGCCCAGTGGAAAAACAAGCCGGTGGCGATCACCGAGTGGGCGATGCAGGAAAACGACGAACCGCAGTTCGTCAAGCAGCTGATCAGCTGGGTCGTCACCCACAAGCGCGTCCAGATGCTCACTTACTACCAGGGCTTCGGCGCCGGCAACACCTACGAACTGGGCCTCTACCCCCGCAGCACGAACATGCTGCGCAAGAAGATCCGCCGCGCCAACTTCCTCGACTACGCCGAATACAACGCCGGCCTCCTCCCCCCGCTCCCGGCGAAGGAAAAGAAGCCGACGCCGTAGGCAACCTCGGCGTTGATGGGCCGAAAACTCAAGGTGGAGTGGAGTTTTCGGCCCATCAACGCGGAGGTTGGGCGAGGAGGCCCTGGACGGTGAGGGCGAGGCGGCGTGGTTCCTGTTCGACCTCCTCCCAAGTGCAACGGGAGACGCGCCAACCGGCGAGTTCGAGCTGCTGCTGACGTTTCCGCTCGGCGCCGAAGGCGCTATCGGTGTCATGGAAGCGACGACTGTCAGCTTCGATGATCCGCTTGGCATCACGCCAGAGAAAGTCGGCCTGGTAGCGCCTGCCGTCTGGCGCGGGCAGCCAGACGTTCACCTCAGGTGGCGGGACCGTCGCTCTCGCGCACATCTCAAGGAACAGGCGCTCCAGCTCACTTCGAGTCCTATTGGTCTGCGGATGGATCGTGTCGAGGATGAGGCGAAGCCGGGCGACGCCGCGCCGCCGCCGACTCCTCTTCAGCAGTGCCCGCAGCCTCGACCGGTCAAGGATTCGGAGGACTTCGGCCTCCGCCACCGCCTTCCGCACCTCCCACTCCGGAGCCACTCCGGCGAAGTCGAGAAGGGTCCGAGCAACGCTGGTGCACGGGACGCCGTAGAGGCTCGTCTTGTCAATCGGCTGAAGCGACCCATCCCGATGTGAGGCGACTCCCGCAGGGCTGCGCCCACGACGATTCGGCGCCGTCACATCGATCGGTTCCCTGAGTTCGTCGACGATGCCCCAGAGATATGCCGCCGCGCGGTGGGACAAGACGGCGTCGGGACCGCAGGCGAGAACGGCGGCCAGAAGGTTTGCGCGTTGCGTCATCAGGCCTGGCGTCAGCGAATAGACGCGCTGGTGGATGCGATAGAGACGGCCGGCGAGAAGCCGCTCGCGGACGGCCTGGATCGTCAGTCCCTGACCTTCGAGCTGCTCCAGCGTAATCACCCCAAGCTGCCGGTGACAGATCCGCGCGATCTCTCCATCGCGGCGATGTTGATGGGCCGAAAACTCCAGCCCACCTTGAGTTTTCGGCCCATCAACATCGCTCTCCTGGTGCCGTGCGGGCATGGGGGGAGGGTGGCGCTTGGGGGCGCGCTCGTGGTGCGCAGGACGTGGCGGGACTCGTGCGTCTCTCGCACGGGTTGCGCACCGCGCTGGCATAAAAAAGGGCCCGGCGCGAGCCGGGCCCTTGGAAATCCCTTGGGGGGATTTCTTACATCATGCCGCCCATGTCGGGCATGCCGCCCGGCATACCGCCGCCGCCACCTTCCTCGGGGGCCTCGGCGATGATCGCCTCGGTCACGAGGATGTTCTTGGCGATCGACGCGGCGTTCTCGAGCGCCGACCGGGTCACCTTGGTCGGGTCGATGACGCCGGCCTTGATCAGGTCGCCGTACTCACCGGTAGCCGCGTTCAGGCCTTCGCCCGCCTTCAGCTCCCGCACCTTGTTGACGACGACCGAGCCCTCCTCGCCGGAGTTCTCGGCGATCTGACGGACCGGCTCCTCGAGCGAGCGATAGATGATCCGCGCACCCGTCTTCTCGTCCGGGTCGTCCAGAGCGTCGGCGTCGAGACCGGCCTGGGCGTTCAGCAGCGCGACGCCACCACCCGGCACGACACCCTCCTCGAGCGCGGCGCGGGTCGCCTGCAGCGCGTCCTCGACGCGGTGCTTTTTCTCCTTCATCTCGGTCTCCGTGGCGGCGCCGACCTTGACCACCGCAACGCCCCCGGCGAGCTTCGCCAGACGCTCCTGGAGTTTTTCCCGATCGAAGTCGGAGTCGGTGTTGTCGATCTCCTGTTTGATCTGTTTGATCCGGCCTTTGATGTCGTCGCCCTCGCCGGCACCATCGATGATCGTGGTGTTGTCTTTGGCGACGACGACGCGGCGGGCCTGACCGAGCTGAGCCAGCTGGGTGTTCTCCAGTTTGAGGCCCATCTCCTCGGTGATGACCTCACCGCCGGTGAGGATCGCGATGTCCTCGAGCATCCGCTTGCGACGGTCGCCGAAGCCCGGGGCTTTGACGGCCACACCGGTGAAGGTGCCGCGGAGCTTGTTCACGACCAGGGTCGCGAGGCACTCGCCCTCGACGTCCTCGGCGACGATCAGGAGCGGTTTGCCCCCCTGCATCACCTGCTCGAGCACCGGCAGGATGTCCCGCACGGAGCCGATTTTCTGGTTCGCGATGAGGACGTATGGGTTCTCCAGCACGGCCTCCATACGGTCCTGGTCGGTGACCATGTACGGCGAGATATAGCCTTTGTCGAACTGCATCCCCTCGGTGAACTCGAGCTCCATCCCGAAGGTCTGGCCCTCCTCGACGTTCACCACGCCGTCTTTGCCGACTTTCTCGATCGCGTCGGCGATCACGTTGCCGATGTCGTCGTCACCGGCCGAGATGGCGGCGACGCGGGCGATCTGGTCTTTGCCGGCAACCTCTTTGCTCTGCTTCTCGCGGAGGTTCTCGACGACCGAGTCGACGGCCTTCTCGATGCCGCGGCGCAGGGCCAGCGGGTTCGCCCCGGCGGCCACGTTTTTGAGGCCCTGGCGGACGATGATCTGGGCCAGCAGGGTGGCGGTGGTGGTGCCGTCACCGGCGACGTCGTTGGTCGCCGTGGCGACCTCGCGGACGAGCTGGGCGCCCTGGTTCTCGAAGACGTCCTCGACCTCGATCTCACGGGCGATGGTCACGCCGTCATTGGTGATCGTCGGCGCGCCGAATTTTTTGTCGAGCACGACGTAGCGGCCTTTCGGGCCGAGGGTGACCTTGACCGCGTTGGCGACCGCGTCGACCCCAGCCTGCAGGGCGCTCCGCGCGTCCTCTGCGTACTTCAGCTCCTTGTGAGCCATGTGCTTTCAGTCCTCCTTGGTTCTTCTAAGTTCGGTAGGGCTAGCTGACCTTGGCCAGCACGTCCGACTCGCGCAGCACGAGCAGGTCGTCACCCTCGACAGTCACCTCGGTGCCGCCGTATTTGGAGTAGAGGACTTCGTCCCCCTCCGCCACGTCGAGCGCCCGGCGCGAGCCGTCCTCGTTGATGGCGCCGTCGCCGACAGCGACGACCTTGCCCTTCTGCGGCTTCTCTTTGGCCGTGTCGGGGAGAACGATGCCGCTGGCAGTCGTCTCCTCCTCCTCGACCGGCTTCACGATCAGCCGATCCCCGAGGGGCTTCAGATTCATCGATGAACCTCCGTCATTCGGTAGGTGGTTTGCGTGTGAAGTGAGGAAAATCCCGGTCTGAAGCCCTTTCCTGCCTCATTCCGGCTTGGCACTCTCTAGCCAAGAGTGCCAAGGAGAGGAAAGATAGCAACGTCGGAGCGCCGGGCCGGTGAAAATTTGGCACTCGGGGACAGGTGTTGCCAGGACCGGCCTCTTAGTCGATCGCCAGCAGCTCGCAGCCGAGGCGCGCTGCGATCCCTTCGCCGCCGCGCCGCATCACCCAGTCGTGGTTCCACTCGAAGACCGGCCGCAGCAGCGGGGCCATCCGGTTCATCCACGGCTTCGTCGTCGCCACGTTCCACTCGTAGAGGACCGCGGTGACCCCGTCCTGTTCGAGCAGGCGCCAGCGGCCCGTCCCTTCGAGGTCGCCGACCGCCTGGCCCTCCATCAGCGAGGGCCTCTCGATCTTCGTCGCCGTGACCCGGAATTCCACCCGATACGGCAGGAGGCTGCGCCAGACCATGCGCGAGATCGTGCCGACGCCGAGCTCATCCCCTGGCCGCAATTCTTCGGCCACCTCCACCCCGCGCCACCACTCAGGCCAGGTGGCCTGGTCGTAGATGGCCTCGAAGACCGGCTCGCGCGGCGACTTCAGGAGCCAGGTGGTGAGGAACGAGTACTGCATCCGCCCGCCTCACCCAAGCTAGTTCTGGTGGGGGGTCTCCCCGTTGCCGAGGTGCGCGCGAGGCGGCTCGACGATCTGCGAGAAGCGGACCACGGTGACCAGGTCGTCGTCCTCGACCGGGCGGCTGTAGATCTGTTCGAGGAAGCGGCGGGTCTCGTCGAGCCGCCGGAACTCCGGGTTGTCGTGCTCGATGTCGCGACGGCTGAGGCTCGCCAGCGGCTTCACCTCGACGTCATCGATCACCGCGGCGAAGAGTTTCTCGCGCGGGCTGTGGCGGAAGCCGATCGTCACCCAGACCAGCTGGCCGCGCTCGTACTTCCCGCTTTTGTCGCCGACCCGGATCGTCGCCGACTTGCGGCCGCGTTTCAGCTGGTCGCCGAAGACCGACGAGTAGAAATTCAGGACGTAGATACCGCTGCCGCGCGCCATGAGGTGCTGGAGGGTATATGAGGCGGCAAGCGGGATGTCAGAGCGCGTCCGGGGCGTCGTGGCCGACGGCCCAGAGGATTGCCACCAGGGCGACGATGCCGCCGATCGCGAACACCGCGGGGATCTGGAAGAGCAGGTAGACGGCGACGCCGAACAAGGCGAGCAGGCCGATGACGCCGACGATCGTGCGCGCGGTCATCGCCCGACCTTACCCTTGACCGATGAGTGACTTCGACGCGCAGCGGGCGCGGATGGTCGAGCACCAGCTGCGCGAGCGCGGGATCGCCGACGAGCGGGTGCTGGCGGCGATGGGCGAGGTGCCGCGCGAGGCGTTCGTCGGCGAGCGCCGCCGCGAGATGGCCTACGCCGACGCGGCGCTGCCGATCGGCTCCGAGCAGACGATCTCCCAGCCCTGGATCGTCGCCGCGATCCTCCAGGCCTTGGAGCTGCGCGGCGAGGAGACAGTGCTGGAGATCGGCACCGGCTCCGGCTACTCGACCTGCCTGGTGGGCCGGCTGGCCGGACACGTGGTCAGCGTCGAGCGTCACGCGAGCCTCGCCCGCCTGGCCGCCGAGCACCTGCGCGCCTGCGGCGCCCACAACATCGAGCTGATGGTCGGCGACGGCAGCCGCGGGATCCCCGACCGGGTGCCCTTCGACGCGATCGCCGTCCACGCCGCCGCTCCGGCCCCGCCCCCGGCTCTGCTCGAGCAGCTCGCCGACGGCGGCCGCATGGTGGTTCCGGTCGTCGACGGAAGCGAGGAGATGCTGACCGCCATCCGGCGCCGCGGATCGGAGTTGGAGACGATCGCGCTCGCCCCCTGCCGCTTCGTGCCGCTGATCGGCGCCGAGGGGTTCTAGTAGATGTAGTTGCGCAGCTTGCCCGGCTGCAGCACGGTGACCCGGCCGCGCCCGGAGCGCACCACGCCGGCCCGCTCGAGCTCCGCCAGGAAGCGGCTGACCGACTCGCGCGAGGTCCCCGCCAGCTGGGCGAGGTCGGTCTGGTTCATCCGGATCGTCACCTCGACTTCCTCGCCGTCGTCGCCCTGCCCGTCGCGGCTCAGCTGCAGGAGGATCCCGGCAACCCGGCTGGGCACCGTCTGGAAGGACTGGCGCGAGAGCCGCGCGTTGGCGGCGCGCAGCCGACGGACCAGCCCGGCGACCAGCTTCAGGGCAATTTCCGGGTTCCGCGCCAAGAGGCCGCGGACATCGTTGGCGGGCAGCGCCAGCAAGGTGCCGTCGGTGATCGACTCGGCCGAGGCCGAGCGTTTGTCACCGTCGAGCATCGCCAGCTCGCCGAAGATCTCCCCCGGGCCCAGCGTCGCCAGGGTGATCGCCCGCCCGTCGGAGTGTTCACGGGTGACCCGGAAGCTGCCTTCGCTGACGATGTAGCAGGCGTCGGAGCTGTCGCCCTCGTGGAAGACGCGCGTCCCGGCGGGGAAGGATCGGGGCACGGCGACGTGCGAGAAGCGCTCCAGCTCCCCTTCCTCGAGGTCTGCGAAGAGCGGGACGCTCCTCAGCAGCTCGACCGCGCTCTGCTCCCTGGTCTCAGACACCCCTATCGATTATGGCAATGGGCCGGAGGACAGATGCTGCAGGTCGGACACTCGGCCCATATGGGGGACTCAGAACCTGTCTCGAAACCCGCGTGTGCGACTGGCGAGTGCCGGACCGAGCGGGGGTAGGACGCAGGGCGGCCGAATGGCAGCGCCATTTGGCCGCCGGAGGACGACGCCCCGCGAAGTGTGTCCGGCGCCGACAGGCGTGCGCGGGGGTTTCGAGACAGGTTCTTAGGCCGAGGCGGTCAGTTTGCGCGGCCCGCGGCTGAAGCCGGCGCCGATCAGCGCCTCCTCGTGACCGGAGCCGATCACCGCGTCGCCATCGAGTTTCTCGATCGCCAGTTTCGGCAGCCGGCCGGCGCCGACCGCGTCGGCGAGCGCCTGCATCGCGTTGCCCAGTTCGCCTTCGCTCATCTCGCGCAGGCGCAGCAGGCCGCGGCCGCCGCGCTCGATGAAGACCACGGGCTCGCCGTCGCGCTGCAGCAGGTAGGCGCCGGGGGTGCGGCCGGGACGCCGGCCGCCCTCGAGTTTCGGCCAGGGCAGCGAGGCGCCGTAGGGGTTGGCCGGGTCGGTCGCCGCCAGCACCATGTAGTCGCCCTTGGCTTCCGGCAGCGAGCGGAGGCGCTCGACCGCGCCGGGGAGGGCGAACTGGGCGCCGCCGAGGCCCTCGACGAAGTAGCCGCGCCGCGCCGTCCCCAGGAGCTCCAGGTTGCCGAGCTCCGAGTAGAGGGTGGAGAAGCCGCCGGGGACGCCCTCGGCGAGGACCGTCTCGCGGGTGACGATCCCGTAGCGCTCCATCATCAGCTCGGCCTGGGCGCGCAGACGGGCGCCGGGACCGGGGGCGCCGGCGAAGATCGGCGCGGTCAGCGACCAGCGCCCCTGCACGGCGGCGCCTGCGGTCGAGCGGCGGCGGGCGAAGCGACGCCCGCCGCGTTCGGTCTGCGGCACCGCGCGCAGGCGCGGGGCCCGCAGTGGCGAGAAGGCGTCGTTGGTCACCTCGCCAGACCAGGCGAGGTCCCAGAGGGCGTTGTGGAGGTCCTCGGCCGGGTGCTGGATGTCGGCGACCAGGTCGAGCCAGAACGAGGGCCCGGCGGCAAGCCGCTCGCGGATCGCGTCGGCGATCTCCCCCTGCGGGATCTCCAGCTTGCCGTTGGCGGGCGGCGGTCCGGCGAGGCGGACGTCCTCGCGGAAGTAGAGGGCGACGCGGCCGTCGCTGCGGCCGAGGCTGCCGGCGCCGATCCAGATCACCTCGCCGCTGGTGCAGAGCTGGTCGAGCCAGTTCGGCGAGTAGGCGCCGAGCCGCCGCGGCAGCACGTCGCGCTCCCACACTTTCGGCGTCAGCGCCACCCCTTGCAGCGGCACCAGCGCCTCGCGCAGGCGGTCCGGCCCGGCGCCCGCCGGGCGGAAGGCGTCGACGTTCTGCCAGCTCGGCAGGAAGCGGGCTAGGTCGGTGCGGTCGGCCGCTTCGACCTCCTTGCGCAGGCGGGCGAGCGAGGCGCGTCGCACCCGACGCAGCACGTCGGAGTCGCACCACTCGCGCTCGGTGCCGCCGGGCAGGAGCTCACCGCGGACCAGCGCCCCTTCGCTCTCCAGCTCGCGCAGCGCCGGGCCGGGGTCGACGCCGTAGCGCTGCGTCAGCTGGCCGGTCGGGAAGGGTCCGTGGGTGCGGGCGTAACGGCGGACCAGGGCGCGCATCGCGTCCGGGTGGTCCTCGAGGAAGGTCTCCGGCAGCCCGGGCGGCGGTGGCACCCCGAGCGAGTCGCGGTAGAGCCCGGCGTCCTCGGAGGCGATCCAGCGCTCCTCGCCGGCGATCCGCACCTTGGCGAT
The DNA here is from genome assembly GCA_963795675.1 of uncultured Solirubrobacterales bacterium. Lineage (GTDB taxonomy): Bacteria > Actinomycetota > Thermoleophilia > Solirubrobacterales > 70-9 > VAYN01. The sequence goes on along the minus strand of CAWCJB010000012.1, from coordinate 176,674 downwards.
CCGCCGCTCGCCGGCCAGTTTCTCCAGCATCGACTGCGCCGAGTAGCCCTCCGCCACCCGCTCGGCCGCCTCCGCGGTGGTCAGGTCGCCGATGTTGCGGAGCAGCTGCTGGAGCGCGTCACGGTCGCCGGCCTTGCCCGCCTCGGTGCGGTGCTGGAGCTGCGCTTCGACTTCTTCCAGCGCCTCGGGATCGATCAGCTCGCGCAGCTCCTCCTGGCCGAGCAGCTCGCGCAGCAGGTCGCGATCGAGGGCCAGCGCCGCCGCCCGCCGCTCGGCGTTCGGCGTGTCCCCCTCGTACATGTAGGTCGCCACGTAGTCGAAGAGGAGCGAGGAGGCGAAGGGCGAGGCGGTCGGCGTTTCCACCTCGACCAGGGAGAGCGAGCGGGCGTGCAGTTTTTCCAGCAGGTCGGTGAGCGCCGGGAGGTCGAGAACGTCCTGGAGACACTCGCGGTAGGTCTCGAGGATCACCGGGAAGCGGGGAAAGTCACGGGCGACTTCGAGCAGCGACTGGGACTTCAGACGCTGCTGCCAGAGCGGCGTGCGTTTGCCCGGGTAGGCGCGCGGGATCAGCAGCGAGCGGGAGGCGTTCTCGCGGAAGCGGGCGCCGAACAGGGCCGAGCCCGAGAGCTCGCCGACGATCAGGTCTTCGAGCTCGGCCGGATCGATCAGCACCAGGTCGGCGGGCGGCGGCTCGTCGGCGTCGGGGAGGTGGATGACGATCCCGTCGTCGGACCAGATCGCGTCGGCCTCGAGGTCGCGCTCGTTGCGGATTTTTCCCGCCAGCGCGAGGCCCCAGGCGGCGTGGACGCGGCCCCCGTAGGGGCTGAGGATGCAGAGGCGCCAGTCGCCGATCTCGTCGCGGAAGCGCTCGACCACGATCGTCTCGTCGGAGGGGACGACCCGGGTCGCGTCCTGCTGTTCGCGCAGGTAGGAGACCAGGTTGTTGGCGGCGCGGGCGTCGAGGTCGTACTCCTTGGCCAGGTCCTCGGGCTCGCGCGAGACCGCCTCGCGGGCGAAGGCGCCGATCGCCTTGCCCAGCTCGGCCGGGCGGCCGATCCCGTCGCCGCGCCAGAACGGCACCGCCCCGGGCGCCCCCGGGGCCGGGGTGACGATCACCCGGTCGCGGGTGATTTCCTCGATCCGCCAGGTCGAGGCGCCGAGCAGGAAGGTCTGCCCCGGGCGGGCCTCGTAGACCATCTCCTCGTCGAGCTCGCCGACCCGCCGGCCGTCCGGCAGGTGGACCCCGTAGAGGCCGCGGTCGGGGATCGTGCCGGCGTTGGTGACGACCAGCTGGCGCGAGCCTTTGCGGCCGTGGATCGTCCCCTCCATCCGGTCCCAGACGATCCGCGGGCGCAGCTCGGCGAAGCGGTCGGAGGGATAGCGGCCGTCGAGCATGTCGAGGACGTTCTCCAGCTGCTCGCGGGAGAGGTCGTGGAAGGACTCGGTCGCGGTGACGACCCGCTCGACCTCGTCGACCTCCCACTCGTCGAGCGCCGCCATCGAGACCAGGTGCTGGGCGAGCACGTCGAGCGGGTTCTGGGGGATCGTCGTCTCCTCGATCGCCCCTTCGCGCATCCGCCGCGCGACCACCGCGCACTCGAGGAGGTCGCCGCGGTATTTGGGGAAGATCCGGCCTTTCGACGTCTCGCCGATGCCGTGCCCGGCGCGCCCGATCCGCTGCAGGCCGCGGGTGACCGACTTCGGCGACTCGACCTGGATCACCAGGTCCACGGCCCCCATGTCGATCCCGAGCTCCAAGGATGAGGTAGCCACGAGGCAGGGAAGCTGCCCAGACTTGAGCAGCTCCTCGACCAGCGTCCGCTCCTCATGCGAGAGCGATCCATGGTGGGCGCGGGCGATTTCGATCTGCTCCAGCGGCTCACCCGTGTCGGCGTGGCGCGCCGCCTCCTCGTGGCCACCGTGCTCGGTGGCCGGCAGCTCCCCTTCACCTTCGCCGTTGGCGAGCTCGTTGAGGCGTTTGGCGAGGCGCTCCGAGGCGCGGCGGTTGTTGACGAAGATGATCGTGCTGGTGTGTTCCTGGACCAGCTCCAGGAGCTTCGGGTAGATCGCCGGCCAGATCGAGCGGACGTGGGCGCTCGGCTCGATTTCCGAGGGCTGCGCGGTGCCGTCCTCCGACGGATACGCGGGCGCCCCCGGATCCGCCATGTCCTCGACCGGGACGACGATCTCGATGTCAAGGTCTTTCCTCGTCCCCGCGTCGACGATCCTGCACTCCCTGTTGGGACCGACGAGGAACTTGGCAATCCGCTCCAAAGGCCTCTGGGTGGCCGACAGGCCGATCCTCTGAATGCCTCCGTCGGAGGCACCTGAGGATGACCCGCCGGAACGTCCCCGCAGTTGTTCCGCCGGGTCATCCTCAGGTGCCTCCCCCGCGTTGCGAACCAAGTGGTCCAACCGCTCCAAGGTCAGCGAGAGGTGCGACCCCCGCTTGGTCTGGGCGACGGCGTGGATCTCGTCGACGATCACCGCCTCGACCCCGGTGAGGATCTCCCGCACCGCCGAGCTCATCATCAGGTAGAGCGACTCAGGGGTGGTGATGAGGATGTCGGGCGGCGTTTTCGCCATCGCCCGGCGGTCTTTCTGCGAGGTGTCGCCGGTCCGCAGGCCGACCGCGATCTCGGCGCCGATCCCGCGAAGCGGGGCGCGGAGATTGCGCTCGATGTCGTAGGAGAGCGCTTTGAGGGGCGAGATGTAGACCAGCTTCACCCCGGTGCCCAGGTTGGGCTCGCGGGAGAGGCGATCGATCCCCCAGAGGAAGCTGGCGAGCGTCTTGCCGGAGCCGGTCGGTGCGCAGATCAGCGCGTTGTCGCCGCCGGCGATCGCCTCCCAGCCGCCCGTCTGGGCAGGGGTCGGACCCTCGAAGGAGGCTTCGAACCAGCGCCGCACCGGCGCCGAGAACGGCGCCAGCGGGTCAGATGCGATGGGTGGTTTCGACTTCGTCGCCAACCCATCGATCTTACGCACCTGCTTAGCTGGCCCCATTGTCGACGGGCCGAAAACTCAAGCCATAGTTGAGTTTTCGGCCCGTCGACATGAGCCGGTGGCGCTCGTTACGGGGTGCCGCCGGTGAACTTGACGAATTCGGTCCAGGACTTCTTCGGCACGAAGCCCTTCTTGAACAGGCCCGAGCCGTTACAGAAATTGCAGGTTTCCGCGGCGTCGTCGACCGAGAACCAGTAGACGTGCTGGAGACGGAATTTGACCGCGTCGGCTTGCAGCAGCGTGAACGCGCCTTTGAGTTCCCGCGCCTGACCGGACTGCCCGACCGCAAACACGTTCGACGGGCCCTGCGGCGGTTCGGAGCTCCAGCCGAGCTCGGTGACCCAGAGGCCCTTCGAGCCGTCACCGGCCTTGGTCAGGACGCCACGCACTTCTTCGATCTCCGCCGGCAGCTGCCGGTAGCGCGCCACGTAGGGGTGCAGGGCGACGCCCTGGAATTTCGTCTTGATCCCCGGGTTCGTCTTGTACATCTGTTCGAGGAAGTAAGCGGCCCACCAGTTGGGGCTGGTCGGATTGGCGACCCGTTTGCCGGCCAGGCGACGGCCACCGGCCGGCTTCGAGAAGAGCCCGGCGAGGATCACATGAGCGGTCGGGTCGGCCGTCTTGATCGCCTTCGAGGAGAGCGTGACGAGCTTGCCGTATTCCGTCGGGTTCGGCTTCGTGACGAAGTACTTGAAGTTCGGCTCGTTCCAGACCTGCCAGTTGTGGATCGGCACTTTCGGCACCAGCGGGTTTTCGCTCCAGAAGGTGCCGCTGGGGCCGTAACGCGCCACTGCGGCACTGAGGAAGCCGGACCAACCGGTCGCGGCCGCGCCGCTGACCGGCAACCGCGCCGGGGCCTGGGCGCCGCCCGCGCCAGGGACGTTCGCCTCGGGGACCGCCCAGGTGGGGGGCCCGATCATGAACGGGAGGATTTCGATCCCGCTCTTCGCCGCCAGTTCGATCGTGCCGTCGACGGCGCTCCAGTTGAAGGCGCCGCCGCGCTTGGCCTGGACGGCCGACCAGATCAGCGGCAGTCGCATGCTTTTGACGCCGCCCTGTTCGAGCGTCTTGAACTGTTCCTGGGTCAGACCCGACTGCGGGACGACGCCCCAGAATCGAGCCGAGAGCGCCGAGGCGCTGCCGGCGAAGGCGGCGAGCGCGAGAACCGCGACCACGAAGGCCGTCAGGGCGCGCGTCTTCCTTGAGTTGTGACTCTGCATGATCTCCATGGGATTGGGGTTCAGCTCGCGTTGGGCGAGGACACGCGGCCGTCGCTGCCACCGGCGCCTTTGCGCTGCCGGTAGAGGACGATGCCGATCGAGATCGCGGCGAGAACCACGACGACGATCAGGATCGGGACCAGCGGCGAGGAGCCGCCACCCGAGCTGGAGGCGTTTTCACCGGTGCTCGAAGGTGCGGCGCCGCTGGAGCCGGTTTCGGCGACCTGCGCGCTTCCAACTCCGGACTTGCCGGACTGGCCGCCTTCAGACTTGCCACCATGACCGCCACCGTTGCCACCCGTCCCGCCGCCCGCAGTAGAGTTTTCCTTGCCTTCAGACTTTTCTTCCGATTCCGATCCGCCTTCGCTTGGTTCGGTCGAACCTTCGGCCTGGGAACCGGTGGCGGGGGCATTTTCCTTCGAACTGGTCCCGCCGCCCTGAGTCTTTTCGACCTTGGTCGGGTTGACCTTCGTAGGGGTGGTCGGAACTTCCGGGTTGTAGACCGTGCCGGGGGAAGATTCAGCCCGAGCGAGAATTGGAAAAGCAGCCAATGCCAGCAGAGCAAGCACTAGCGGAAGCACGAAGAAGGAGCGGGCCGAGCTATGGGCCGGGGGGCAGGGGGCACCTTGCATTCCGGGCAAGGTTAGAGGAATCGGCGGCGTTACTCGCTCCGGTAGCCCTCGTGGTCGGTCTGGCCTTTGCCGAAGGAGGCTTCGGGCTGGAGCAGCGGCACGTCGCGGGACTGGCGATCTGGCTGGTCGTAGTTGCCCTCCTCGCGCTCGGCCTCGGGGGCCGAGCTCTACTCGAGAAGCCCTTTTTCTGGGCTGCGGGCCTGATCTTTGGTCTGGCGATTTGGTCTGCAATCTCTTCTCTCTGGTCCGGTTCTGTGGAGTTGAGCGTCGCCGAGGCGGACCGGGTCCTGGTGTACCTCGGGGTATTCCTTGCCACCTTCCTCATTGCCCAAACCGACCAGAAGCGCCAACGTTTCGCTGAAGGCATCGCAATTGGGCTGATCATGGTGTCGCTGGTGGCTCTGGCAAGCCGCCTGCTGCCCTTTGTGTTCAACCTTTCTACGGAAAGTGCGGGAGGTTCGCGGCTGCGTTGGCCGCTCGGCTACTGGAACGCCCTCGGCCTGTTCATGGCGATGGCCGGCACCCTGAGCCTCTGGATGAGCCGGCGCTCGCTGGTCGCCGCGCTGCGCTGGGCCGCTGCCGGCCTGCTGCCGGCGATCATCGTCGGGCTTTACGTCACCTACTCGCGCGGCGGGATCGGCACCTTCGTGATCGGGGCGATCGTCGTGATGGTCCTTTCCCACGACCGCCTCTGGGTCCTCGGCACCGTGCTGGCCGGTGCGATCGGGGCGCTGCCCGCGATCTTCTACATCCACGGCCATTTCCAGATCGCCGAAGTCATCCAGTACGGCGACCTCGCCGGGCAAGGGGTGATGGCGCTGGTGCTGACCGTCGTCGGCATCGCCTTCGCGCTCGCCGCCGCCTGGGGTCTGCGCCGGCTCGAGCGCGACGGCGGTCGCCGCACCGCCGGCGCGCTGGCGATCTCACGCGACCCGCGCACCCTGCGCGGGATCGCGATCGCGGCCGTGATCGTGCTGATCATCCTCGGGGCCCTCTTCGGCAGCACCCTCTGGCACAAGTTCACGAGCACGTCGGAAATTCGCATCCCGACCGTCGCCAGCGAAAAGTTCGGCGAAGTCTCGAGCGGCGGTCGCACGCAGTTCTGGCAGGCGGCCTGGGAAGGCTTCGAAGAAAACCCGCTGGTCGGCCACGGCGCCGGCACCTACCAGTTCTCCTGGGACCAACTGCGCACCTACGACACCGGCAACACCCAGGCCCACTCGCTCTACCTGCAGGCTCTCGACGAGCTCGGCATCGTCGGCGGCGCCCTGGCGATCGGCATGGTCGGGCTCCTGCTCTGGACCGGCTTCGCCGCCTGGCGCAACGCGAGCGGCCGCGTGCGGGAGCTCTACGGCGCCCTCTTCGCGATCAGCGTCATCTTCGCGATCGGCGCGCTCTACGACTGGTTCTGGCAGGTCACGGTGCTCGGCGCGATCTTCTTCCTCGCCACCGGCAGCCTGGTCGCGGCGCGCTGCGCGCAGTTGGTCCGCGCGCGCCAGGATCGCGGCGCCGGGACCACCGAACGGCGGCGCTTCGGCCTTGCCCTGGTCGGCATCGGGGTCGCCTGGCTGACGATGCTGGCCCTGATCGGGCCGCTCCTCGTCAACCACGAGATCAAGGAATCGAACCACGCGATCGAACGGGAAGAATTCGAAGACGCCCGCAACCACGCCGAAACGGCGAAGTCGATCGAGCCTTGGGCCGCCTCGCCTTACGTGCAGCTCGGGCTGCTGGCCCAGCTGCAGGGCCAATATCCGGAGGCGGTGAATCGCTTCCAGCAGGCGATCGACCGCGAGGACGACAACTGGACCCTCTACTACCTGCGAGCCAAAGCCGAGCACCAGGCCGGGCAGGAAAAAGCCGCCCACGCAAGCCTCGCCGAAGCAAATCGCCTCAATCCACTCGAAACTTGTCTTTCCGAAGGGTTTGAAGCCTGCGGATGACGCGCACTCCCGACACCGAGAAGATCGCCGCCGAAGTCGAGGCCGCCGCCGAGCGCCGGCCGGCGATGCCCTACCGCGCGGCCGACCGGCTCGGGCTGAGTGGCGCCGAGGGCGCGCGCCGGCGCGGCGCCCTGCTCCGCCGGCTGCTGGCGATGGGCGATTGGACGGCGCTGATCGCCTCCCTCTGCGTGGTCACCGCGACTACCTCCTCGACCGACGTCGCCGACCTTTTCTGGGCGGTCCTCTTCTCCCCCAGCTGGATCCTGGTGGTGAAGCTCCACGGTCTCTACGACCACGACCACCGCCGGATCCGCCACTCGACCCTCGACGAGGTGCCCTCGTTGGTTTCGGCGAGCGTGCTCGGGACGCTGGTGCTCGACGGCCTGCTGGCGATCAGCCCGGTCGGGCCGCTCTCACCGAAAAGCGCGATCGCGGTCGGCGTCGGGGCCCTGCTCGGCAGCTTCGTCCTGCGCGGCATCCTGCGCTGGGTCTGGCACCGGGCGACGCCGATGGCGATCGGCATCGCGATCGGCCCGCCCGCCGCCGTCGACACCGTCGCCCGACGGGTGATGACGCACCCGGAGACGCGGCTCCACCTGGTCGGCTACCTGTCCCCTTCGACCGAGGAGGGTGTCGCCGAACTACCGAGGCTCGGCAGCCTCGCCGACATCGCCGGGGTCGCCCGCGCGGAGGGGATCGAGCGGGTCGTCGTCGCCGAACAGCAGATGTCGGAGCCGGCCGCCGAGCGGCTGATCGAGGAGTGCAAGGAGGCGGGCCTGGCGCTCACCTTCCTGCCCCAGCACTACGGCCTGCTCGGCCCGGGGATCGAGCTCAACCGCCTCGCCGAGCTGCCCGTGCTCGACTTCCGCTTCTCCGACCCGCCGCGCTCGACCCAGGCGATGAAGCGGGCGATGGACATCTTCGTCTCCGGCCTCGTCCTGGTCCTGACCTCGCCGCTCCTGCTGCTCAGCGCGATCGCGATCCTGATCGACTCCGGCCGCCCCGTCTTCTTCCGTCAGAAGCGCGCGGGCAAGGACGGCGTCCCCTTCACGATGATGAAGTTCCGCACCATGGTCGCCGACGCCGAGGACCGGCTGGGCGAGCTGATCGACCTCTCGAAGCTCGACGAGCCCGCCTTCAAGATCCCCGACGATCCGCGCGTGACCCGGGTCGGCAAGTTCCTGAGGCGGACCTCGATCGACGAGCTGCCGCAGCTGATCAACGTGCTGCGCGGCGAGATGTCGCTGGTCGGGCCGCGGCCGGAGGAGGAGGCGATCGTCGCCCTCTACGACGAGCGCCAGCGCGGCCGGCTGGCGATCAAGCCCGGGCTGACCGGGCCGATGCAGGTCTACGGGCGCAGCGACCTCACCTTCGAGGAGCGCTTGGCGATGGAGCGCGACTACCTCGACAACCTCTCGCTGCTCACCGACCTGCAGATCCTGATGCGGACTCCCCGCGCGATCGTGCGCGGCGAGGGCGCCTAATACCGTCGCGAACATGCCCGCGGACCCAGCGCTCCAGGTCGTGATCGTCAGCCACGGCGCCGAGGCGCTGCTGCGCCGCTGCCTGGCGAGCCTCCGTGCACACCCACCGGGGACGGCGACGATGCGGGTGACCGTGGTCGACAGCGGCAGCACCGACGGGACCCCGGACATGGTCGAGCGCGAGTTCGCCGAGTTCCACCTCGAACGGCGCGCCAACATCGGCTTCTCCGCCGCCAACAACCTGGTCCTGCGGGCCGGGCGGGCGGGCGCCGTCCTCCTCCTGAACCCCGACACCGAGGTCTACGACGGCACCCTCGACACCTGCCTCGCCCGGCTCGCCGCCCATCCGGCGGTCGGCATGGTCGGGGCGAAGCTGGTGCGCGAGGACGGCGGGCTCGACCACGCCGCCAAGCGCTCCTTCCCGACCCCGCTCGGGGCGCTCGCCCACTTCACCGGGATCGGCCGCGGCACCGACGCGAGCGCGACGCTCGGCCAGTACCGGGCGACCCACCTGGACGAGGACGAGGCGGGCGAGGTCGACGCGGTGAACGGAGCCTTCATGCTCTGCCGCGCCGCGGCTGTCGCCCAGGTCGGGCTCCTCGACGAGGGCTACTGGCTCTACATGGAGGACCTCGACTGGTGCCACCGCTTCTGGGACGCGGGCTGGAAGGTCTTCTACGAACCGGCCGCGGTGGCGCTACACGTGAAGGGCGGCTCCAGCCGGCGGCGCCGGGCGCCGCGCCAGGAGATCGCCTTCCACCGCGGCATGGGCCGCTTCTACCGACGCTTCGACGCCCCCTTGGCCAACCCGCTGCTGAATCTCGCGGTCTACCTCGGGATCGGCGCCAAGCTGGCGGTCAGCCTGGCGATCACCGCCCTCCGCGGCCGCGGCTGACTCCTAGTAGTAGCGCACGCGGAAGAAGAGCGCGCGGGTGGCGACGGCGCCGATCACCAGGGCGCCGACGATGATCACCCCGATCGAGATGTCGGAGATCGTCGAGGTGGCGATCCGCCAGGCCGCGTCGGCGGCTTCGCGGTCGGTGTCGCCGGAGAGCAGCTGGTCGACCACCGCGTGGCCGGCGAGGGAGCGGGCGAGCAACGCGAGGCCACCGGTGGCGATGAGGGCGATGCCGACCCCGAGGAAGGCGCGCGAGAGCCACCAGCGGCCGAAGAAGAGTGCCAGGGCGTAGAAGGCGAGCGCCGCGATCACCGCGGGCAGGGTCAGGTGGCGGACCACGTGGACGACGTCCTGGGCCTGTTCGAGCTCCTGCGCTTCGAGGACCTCGATCCGCGCTGCCCCGGGTTCAACCAGGTCGCCGAGGCTTTCCACCCCGAGTTCTTCCGCCAGCCCTTCGCGGCCGAGCAGGTCGGCGACCCGGCGCAGCGCCGGGGTCAGGTCGACCGCCACCCCACCTTCACCGTTGCCGGCTTCTTCTTCGTCGAGGACGCGCAGAAGGGCGGCGTGGCCGGTGCGGTTGGCGATCTCCCAGATCGCCTCGAACTGCGGCGTCGCCATCACCCGTTCGGCCAGCTTGACGTCGTTACGGCGCAGCCGTGGCATCACCCGGGCGGCGGTTTCTTCTTCACCGGCGGCGAGCAGCTGCGATTCGGTTTCTTCGACCAGCGTTTCGCCGAGGAAGGCGGCGACCCGGTGGCGGACCTCCTTGCTCTTCAGCAGGTTGCCGCTGACCGAGGCCCAGCTGCCGGTGTCGAGCAGCTGCTGGTTCGCCCAGATCGCGAAGATCGCGAGCACGCCCGCGAGGACGGCGAGGACGAGGGCGACGGCCGACTTTCCCATCAACCCGGGTGCGCGCGGCCGAACCCGTTCGCGCGCCGGTCACCTAGGCGGGCGGCCGGAGCCCGTCGAGGGCGATCCCGACCAGGCGTTCGGCCTGGCCCGGCTCGGCGGTGCGGATACCGGCGATGCCGGTGACCATTTTGGTGACATCGCTGATGTCGACGTCGTCACGGACCGCGCCGGCCGCCTGGGCGCGCTTCAGCAGCGGCTCGGCGGCGTCGTAGATCGCGCCGGAGCAGGACTTGAAGACGGGGGCGCCGCGATCCAGGTAGGCGAACATCTCGTCAGCGAGGACGCGCTTGGTGGCGGCGAAGCCGACCAGTTCGAGCAGCCAGCCCTTCAGCGCCTCCCAGGGCTTCTCGCCCTCGTGGCGGCCGACCGCGGCGCAGATTTCCTCGACCCCGTCGAGGTAGGCCGCCTCGACCAGGTTCTCGCGCGCCGGGAAGTGGCGGTAGAGGGTGCCGATGCCGACCCCGGCACGGCGACTGATCTCCTCCAGCGTCGCGTCCGAGCCCTGTTCGGCAAAGACCTCGCGCGCCGTCGTCACCAGCTTGTCGTAGTTGCGGCGCGCGTCGGCGCGCTTCGGCCGCTCCGCCAGGGCGGGCGGCTTGGGGGCGGTGATGTCGGGGGTGGCGGCCATCTCAGAAACGCTCCTTGACAAAACGGAGGTTGCCTCCGTATAGTGCTCTGAACAAGCGGAGGCACCCTCCAAATTACCCGGAGGATGGCTCCATTTTAACAGTCTTCCCTTCCGATCCAAAGGATTTCCCCATGCCTTCCGTATTTCAGAGGCGAGCAGCCGCCCCGAACCCCGCCATGGTCCTCGCGATCATCCTCGGCTGCTACCTGATGGTCGTGCTCGACGCGTCGGTGGTGATCACCGCGCTGCCCGACATCCGCCTCGACCTCGGCTTCTCCCCCGCCGGCCTCTCCTGGGTCCAGAACATCTACGCGCTCGCCTTCGGCGGCCTGCTGCTGCTCGGCGCGCGGATGGGCGACCTGCTCGGCCGCCGCCAGGTCTTCATCGCCGGCATCATCCTCTTCACGGTCGCCTCGATGCTCGGCGGCCTCGCCCAGTCGGAGACCTGGCTGCTCGCCGCGCGGGCGCTGCAGGGCGTCGGCGCCGCGATCGCCGCGCCCTCGACCCTCGCCCTGCTGACGATCAGCTTCCCCGAGGGCTCCGAGCGCACCCGCGCGATCGCCCTCTACTCGGCCGTCGCCAGCGCCGGCGCCTCGATCGGGCTCGTCCTCGGCGGCATGCTGACCAGCTGGATCTCCTGGCGCTGGAGCCTCTTCATCAACGTCCCGATCGGCATCGTCCTCGTCTCCCTGGCACCGCGCTACCTGCCCGAGACCGAGCGCCACACGGGCAAGTTCGACCTCGCCGGCGCCGCCACCTCGACGCTCGGCATGAGCGCCCTCGTCTACGGCCTCGTGCGGGCCGCGGAAACGAGCTGGGGGAACGCCGTCGCGCTCGGCTCCTTCGCCGCCGCGGCGCTGATGCTCACCGCCTTCATCGCGATCGAGCGCCGCGCCAGCCAGCCGATCACCCCGCTGCGCCTCTTCGCCAGTCGCGAGCGGGTCGGCGCCTACGCGGCGCGCCTGCTGATGGTCGGGGCGATGTTCGGGATGTTCTTCTACCTGACCCAGTTCCTCCAGGGTGCCGAGGGCTACAGCGCGCTGAAGGCGGGCCTCTCCTTCCTGCCGGTCACCCTGACCATCTTCGCGATGGTGAAAGTAGTACCGAGGCTGCTCGGCCGGATCGGCCAGGAGCTGACCCTGGTCGGCGGCCTGGTGCTGGCGCTGGTCGGCCTCCTCTGGCTGAGCCGGATCTCGACCACGACCGACTACTGGACCGGGATCGCCCTGCCGATGTTGCTGATCGGCGCCGGCATGGGCCTTGCCTTCACGCCGCTCACCCAGGCGGCGATCGCCGGGGTCGACCACCACGACGCGGGCGCCGCCTCGGGCCTCGTCAACGTCTTCCAGCAGCTCGGCTCGACGATCGGGATCGGCCTCCTGGTCACGGTCTACGCGGCGGCGAGCGAAGGCTCGGGAGCCAAGGCCCTGGCCGAAGGGGTGCCGAGCACGATCACCGTCTCGGCGGCGCTGATCGCCCTCGCGCTGGCCGTCGTCCTCGGCGTCATGCGCCCGCGGCTCGGCACTAGCCGGTCGCGGATTCGCCCTGCCCCGGCAGCGGCCGGCGAGTGATCGCGGGCGAGCGGCCGACGCCTGCGTAGATCCAACGGGAGCGGCGGGTGAAGACGCCCGCCGCTTTCTGTTTCAGCCGGTCGCGCTTGCGGACCAGGATGAAGCTCACCAGTGCGCCGAGCATCGCGATCCCGGCGGAGGCGAAGAAGGTGACTTCGAAGGCGAGCACGTGCGAGGCGACCACGTCGGGCTTGATGATGCGGAAGAGGTTGCTTTCGTGGACGTGGTTCAGGCCCTTCTGCTCGCCTTCGAGGATCAGGTCGCGCGCGCGTTCGGCCTGCCGGGCGGTCGGGTGGATGCCCTGGTCGGCGAGTCTCGAATCGAGCTTGTGGAAGTTGACCCCGAGCTCGATCGCCTCGAGGATCGCGATCCCGAGCGCGCCGCCGAGCTGCTCGGAGGTGTTGATCATCCCGGCCGCCTCGCCCGTGTCTTTGTCGGGCACCGCGGTCAGCCCGGTCGGGTCGTTGACGGTGAGGACGATGCCGAGCCCGAGCCCCTGCAGCAGGAGGCCGGGGATCAGCGCCACCGCCGATTCGCTCGAGACCGAGACCGCCAGCACCACGCCCGAGGCGGCGAGGACGAGGAAGCCGCCGACCAGCGGCCAGCGGCCGCCGAAGCGGTCGAAGGCGCGTCCCGACAGTGGCCCGGCGAGGATCACCGGGATCGTCGCCGGGATCAGCGCGATGCCCGCCACGGTCGGCGAGACGCCGACCACCAGCAGGAGGAAGAACGGGGTGAGGAAGCCGAGCCCGAGCTCGATCGCCCCGGCCAGCAGCTGGCTCAGGTTGGCGGCGAGGAAGTTCTCGTGGCGGAAGAGCTTGAAGTTGATCATCGGGTTGCGCGCCCGCCGCTCGATCAGCAGGAAGACTGGGATCAGGAGCAGGCCGATCGCGATCGGGACCAGCGTCCCCGCCCTCCCCCAGCCCGCCTGCGGGCCTTCCGAGAGGCCGTAGATCAGCAGCCCGACGGCGAGCGCGAAGGTGACCACGCCGGGCAGGTCGAGGTCGCGCGAGGCACCCTTCTGGGGCTCGATTTCGGGCGTCGCCCGCAGGGTGAGGACGATCGCCAGCACCGCCAACGGCACGTTGACGAGGAAGACGAGGCGCCAGTCGATCGAGGTGAGGACACCGCCGAGCACCGGCCCGAGCGCGGCGAAGAAGGCCGAGGCGCCGGCCAGGATGCCGAGCGCCGCCCCCTTCTCCTCGTCCGGGTAGACCGCGCTGACGATCGCCAGCGCGGTCGGCAACATCAGCGCCGCGCCGGCCCCCTGGACGGCCCGCGCGGCGATCGCCATCTCGATGTTCTGCGCGGCCCCCATCGCGGTCGTCGCAAGGGCGAAGATCACCGCCCCGACGAGGAAGACACGGCGCATCCCGAAGACGTCGCCGAGCCGGCCGCCGAAGACCATCAGCGCCGCCAGCGGCAAGATGTTCGCGGTCATCAGCCACTGCGACTGGCTGATCTGGGCGTGCAGGTCGAGGATCGCGTGCGGCGCCGCCAGCGGCACCGCGGTCTGGTCGACCAGGATCATCGAACTGGCCAGCGTCATCGCGGCCAGGGTGAGCTTCATGTTCCGCCGCGAGGTGGTCACGCGGCGGCAGCCTACGTCAGGAGGGGTACGTCACCAAGGGAGATTCTGGGCGATCTCGGAGAGCTTCGGCGCGGTCTTGTCGCGCTCGGAGAGCAGTGGCTCGGCGACCTGCCAGTCGACCCCGACCTCGGGGTCGTCCCAGGCGATCCCGGACTCGGTCGCCGGGTCGTACAGCGAGGACACCTGGTAGCAGACGTCGGCGACCTCGCTGAGGACGACGAAGCCGTGAGCGAAGCCGATCGGGACGTAGAGCTGGTGGCCCTTCTCGTCGTCGAGCACCTGGCCTTCCCACTCGCCGAAGGTAGGCGAGTCCCGGCGCAGGTCGACGACCACGTCGAGGATGGCGCCGCGAGCGCAGCGCAGCAGCTTCGCCTGCCCGGGAGAGGTCTGGAAGTGGAGCCCGCGCAGGGTCCCGTGCACGGAGCGCGAGTGGTTCTGCTGGACGAAGTCAGCGTCGACCCCGAGCGCCTTCCACTCCTCGCGGGCGTAGGTCTCGAGGAAGAAGCCGCGCGAGTCGCCGTGGACCACCGGCTCGACCAGGACCAGCCCGGCGAGCTTCGTCTCCAGCGCCTGCGCCACTAGCCGAGCGCCTTGCCGTACTGGCGTTCGTAGTACTCGCGGTACTCGCCGGAGCGGATCGGGCCCCACCAGTCCTCGTTGTCGCGGTACCAGCTGACCGTCTTCTCGATCCCCTCGTCGAAGTGGACCTGGGCCTCCCAGCCGAGCTCGCGCTTCAGCTTCTCCGAGGAGAGCGAGTAGCGGCGGTCGTGGCCGGGGCGGTCGGTGACGTACTCGATCATCGACTCGTCGCCGCCCGACAGGGCGATCACCCGTTTGACCACCTCGATGTTCTCGCACTCGTCGGGGCCGCCGACGTTGTAGACCTCGCCCGCCTCGCCTTTGGCGAGCACGGTGTGGATGCCGCGGCAGAAGTCCTCGACGTAGAGCCAGTTGCGGACCTGTTTGCCGTCGCCGTAGACCGGCAGCTGGTCACCGTGGATCGCGTTCAGCACCATCAGCGGGATCAGCTTCTCCGGGTACTGGCGCGGGCCGTAGTTGTTGGAGCCGCGGACGATCGAGGCGTCGAGCCCGTAGGTGGCGACGTGGGCGCCGACCAGCAGGTCACCCGCCGCCTTGGTCGCCGAGTAGGGCGAGGAGGGATCGAGCGGCGAGGTCTCGGTGAAGGACCCGGAGTCGATCGAGCCGTAGACCTCGTCGGTGGAGACCTGGACGTAGCGCTGGATGCCGAGCTCACGGGCGGCGTCGAGCAGGGTGCCGGTACCGATCACGTGGGTGCGGGCGAAGGCGTCCTGGTCGTCGATCGAGCGGTCGACGTGGGACTCGGCGGCGAAGTTCACCACCGCATCGACCCCCGCCATCGCCTCGCGGACGATCTTCGGGTCCTCGATCGCCCCCTCGATCAGCTCGGTCCCCTCCGGCAGGTTCTCCGGCCGACCGGCGTAGGTCAGTTTGTCGAGCACGACGATCTCGTGCTCGGACCCGGCGATGCGGACGTAGGTCGAGCCGATGAATCCGGCGGCGCCGGTGACGAGCAGCTTCATCTGGTTCCTTCCGTTCTCATGCGGATGGTCGCTAGTTCTTCTCGGTATCGCGCTGGGCGAGGTATCCGGCCAGGCCATCGTGCCAGGAGGGCAGCCGGATCGCATGCTCGCGCTGGCTCTGCATGACGGAATAGGGGGGCCGGTGGGCGGCCTGCCCGTACATCTCGCTGGTGATCGAGAGCACTTTGCAGTCGACTTTCCCCTGCTCGAAGATCTCGCCCGCGAACTCGTACCAGGAGCAGCCCCCGGCGGCGGCCATGTGGTGGATGCCGTACTCGATCCCGTCGATCAGCCGGGTGAGGCCGTAGGCGAGGTGCCAGGTGTAGGTGGGCGCGGTGACCTGATCGCGGACGACCGTGACCTCGCTCATGCTTTCGCCCAGCCGCAGCATGGTGGCGACGAAGTTTTTGCCGTGGATCCCGTAGAGGCCGGAGGAGCGGACGATGAAATGGCGCTTGTTGGCCGCCGCGGTCGCCTCCTCGCCGGCCAGCTTGGTGCGGGCGTAGGCGGAGAGCGGCGCGGGCTGGTCGGACTCCACATATGGAGCGCCCTTCTCGCCGTCGAAGACGTAATCGGTGGAGACGTAGAGGACCGCGGCGCCGACCTCGCGGGCGGCGGCGGCGACGTTGCCGGCGCCGGCGCCGTTGACCGCGAAGGCCCGGTCCTCGGCCGTCTCGGCGCCGTCGACGTCGGTCCAGGCGGCGCAGTTGACCACCAGGTCGGGCCGCTCGCGGTCGAGCCGGCGGCGGACCCCCTCGGCATCGGCGACGTCCATCCGGGCGCGGTCGAGGCCGACCACGTCGTGCCCGGCGTTGGTCGCCGACGCGACGAAGTCGCGGCCGAGCATCCCGCCGGCACCCGCGACCACCACCTTCATCGGCGCCCGCTCACTGGATTTCGATCAGCGAGTTGTCGCCGACCAGGAGGCGGAGCGTCTTCGGCAGTACCTCGCTGCGGGTCAGCTTCACGTTGCGGCCGAGGAGGCTGGCCTCCATCCGGGTGCCGAGGTCCTCGACCGTCGAGTTGGCGAGGACGATCGAGTGCTCGACCTCGCAGCGGCGCACCGCGACCTCTTCGCCGATCGAGGTGTAGGGACCGATGAAGGCGTCTTCGATCGTAGCGCCGGCGCCGATCACGGCGGGGCCGCGGACGATCGAGCGGACGATCTTCGCGCCCGGCTCGACGATCACCCGGCCTTCGACCTTCGACTCCGCGTCGACCTCGCCCTCGGTCCTCTCCTCGATCTCCTCCAGCACCAGGCGGTTGGCCTCGAGCATGTCGGCGAGCTGGCCGGTGTCCTTCCACCAGCCGCGCACGACCTCGGACTGCACACTGCGGCCGTCGTCGATCAGGGTCTGGATCGCCTCGGTGATCTCGAGCTCGCCGCGCCAGGAAGGCTCGAGCCGGCGGGCGGCGTCGAAGATCAGCTGACTGAAGAGATAGACGCCGACCAACGCCAGGTCCGAGGGCGGGTCTTTGGGCTTCTCGATCAGCCGCACGATGCCGCCCTCGCCGTCGAGCTCGGCGACCCCATAGGACTGCGGGTCGTCGACCGGGGTGAGCAGGATCAAGGCGTCGGGGTCGTCTCTCTCGAAGGTCGCAACCATTTCGCGGATGCCGTCGCGCAGGAGGTTGTCGCCGAGGTACATGACGAACGGCGAGCCGCCGATGAAGTCCTCCGCGGTCAACACCGCGTGGGCCAGCCCGGCCGGCTTGTCCTGGACGATGTAGGTGATCTGGGCGCCGAAGCGGGAGCCGTCGCCCGCCGCCTCGCGGATCTCCTCGCCGGTCTCCGGGGCGATGATGATCCCGATCTCGGTGACGCCCGCGTCGACCAGCGCCTCGATGCCATAGAAGAGGACCGGTTTGTTCGCGACCGGGACCAGCTGCTTGGCAGAGGTGTGGGTGATCGGGCGCAGACGGGTGCCGGCGCCGCCGGAGAGAATGAGTCCCTTGAGGGGCTTCATGTCAGGCTGGAACCCTAACCACTGTCTGCCGGATCGGTGAAAACTTGCGTTTACATCCCCAATTTCAACGGCGAGCGCCATCTCGGTCGGGTGCTGCGCGCGTTGCGGGAGCAGACGGCGCCGGCCGATGTGGTGATCGCCGACAACGGCTCGACCGACGGTTCGGCGGAGCTGGTCCGCGCCGAGTTCCCTGAGGTCCGGCTGCTCGAGCTGGGCGAGAACCTCGGCTTCGGCCGGGCTCTCAACCGGGCGATCGAGGCCCACCCGGCCGACGCGGTGATCCTGCTGAACAACGACACCGAGCCCGAGCCGCGCTTCGTCGAGGCGCTACTCGACGGGCTCGGGCCGGGGGTCGACTCGGTCGCCGGGGTGCTGCTGCAGGAACGGGCGCCGGAGCTGATCGACTCGGCCGGCGTGCTCGCCGACCGCACGGCGATGGGCTTCGACCACCTGCACGGCGAGCCCGCCACGGTTCTGGCGTCGGCGCCCGACCCGCTCGGGCCGACCGGCGGCGCCGCGCTCTACCGGCGCGAGGCCTTCGCGGCGGTCGGCGGCTTCGACGAGCGGATCTTTCTCTACTACGAGGACCTCGACCTGGCCCTGCGACTCGCCGCCGCCGGGGGGCGCTGCCGGCTGGCGCCGGAAGCGCGCGCGCTGCACGCCTATTCGGCCAGCCTCGGCGCCCGCTCCGGGGCCAAGTTCGCGCGCACCGGCTGGAGCCGCGGCTACCTGCTGCGTCGCTACGGGGTGATGCGAGCGCCGCTCGACGCCGCCCGCGTCCTCCTCGTCGAGGGGGCGATCTGCGCCGGACAGTTGGTCAAGGCGCGGACCAGCGCCGGGCTGCGCGCGCGGGTGCGCGGCTACCGCGCCGGCGCCGGCCTGCCGCAGCGCGAGTTGCCGCCCGCCGGGCTGCTCGAGATCTCCCCGCTCGAGGCGCTGCGCCACCGCGCCGGCCGCGGCTGACGGCGCTGCGAAGCGGCAGTCGGGACTGCGATGATCCCCCGGTGGCCCCCGAGACGAGCACCGACCAGCCGGAGCTGGAGAAGTTGCGTGCCGAGGTGGCGCGGCTGGAGCGGGCGATCGTCGCCCAGCGCGAAGAGTTCGACCGCGAGTTGGTCCGCCGCGCCTTCGCGATCGGCCGGCTCGAGGAAGAGCGGGATCGGGGCGCCGAATTCGAACGCACGCTGAGCTGGCGGGTGACCGCCCCGCTGCGCGGCGCCGGCGGATTGCTGCGCGGAAGACCGCGGCGCTGAGCCGAGGGTGCGCTCCATGATCGACCAGTTCGAGTCCGCCCTGCGCCGCTTCCTGTTCGCGCTGGTCCGCTGGCTGAAAGCACACCTCTCGCCGCGCTCCATCGCTCGCCTGAAGCGGCTTCGCCAGATGGGCCGCGAGGTCCGCCAGATGCGGGTCCGCCCGCCCGACCCGGCAGAGCTGCGCGATGCCGCGATGCAGGAAGTCGAGGCGCTGAGGAGCAACCCGGTGATCTCGCTGGTGATGCCGACCTACCGGACCGACCTCGCCTACCTCGCCGAGGCGGTCGATTCGGTGCGCGAGCAGTACTACTCCGGCTGGGAGCTCCACATCGTCGACGACGCCTCCGGCGACGCGGGGCTGACCGTGGCGCTGGAACGGCACGCGGCCGCCGACGAGCGCATCCACTTCCACCCACTGAGCGAGAACCGCGGCATCAGCGGCGCGACCAACGCGGGCCTCGCGCACTGCGAGGGCGAGTTCGTCGGCTTCCTCGACCACGACGACACGCTCACGCCCGACGCCCTGCTGCGGGTCGCCCAGATGCTCTCGGCCGATCCCGCGACCGACGTCGTCTACTCCGACTCCGACAAGCTCGACCTGCACGGCAAGCGCGCCGACCCGTTCCTGAAGCCCGATTGGTCACCGGTCTACGCGCTCGGCGCGATGTACATCGGCCACCTGCTGGTCGTGCGCACCGAGGTCGCCCGCGCCGCCGGCGGCTTCGACTCGAGTTTCGACAAGATCCAGGACTTCGAGTTCATGCTGCGGGTCTCCGAGCGCACCGACCGGATCGTCCACATCCCCCAGGTGATCTACCACTGGCGGGCGATCCCCGGCAGCATCGCCGCCGGCGCCGAAGAAAAGGCCGGCGTGCCGGAGCTGCAGGCCCGCGCGGTCACCGCCCACCTCGAGCGGCTCGGGGTCGAAGCCCAGGCTGTCCCCCACCCGACCATCCCGCACCGCGCCGTGCTGGCGCCCCACAACGGCGGGCCCGCGGCGAAGGTCAGCGTGATCGTACCGCTCGCCGACGGTGCCGCGCCGGCCCGCCTGCTCGCCTCGCTGCGCACCGCCGATCCGGCCCCGGCCGAGGTCCTGCTGGTCGGCCCGGGCGGCGAGGCGCCCAGCGGAACGACCGCGGTCGAGGCCCCTCCCGGCCCCTTCAACCGGGCCCGCGCCGCGAACGCGGGCGCCCGCGTCGCGAGCGGCGACCACCTGCTCTTCCTCGAAGCGGCCGCCGAGCTGAGCGACCCCGACACGCTCGGCCAGTTGCTCGTTCACGCCGCCCTGCCCGGCGTCGGCGCGGTCGGGCCGATGCTGGTCCGCCCCGACCGGCTGGTCGAGGCGGCGGGCGTCGCGATCGGCCTGGAGGAGCCGGCGATGCCGCTCGACCCGGGGATCCCGGCCGACTCGGACGGCTACTACGGCTCGCTGCCCTGCTCGCACGAGGTCGCCGCCCTCTCCGCCGCCTGCCTGCTGGTCGGCCGCACCGATTTCGAGGCGGTGGGCTGCTTCAGCGAGAACTACTCCTCCGAGTACGACGACTACGACCTCTGCCGCCGGCTCGCCGCCCAGGGCCTGCGCTCCGTCTACGCGGCCCGACCCCAGGTCGTCACCCACCGCACCCCCGCCGCCCGCCGCCAGGCGACCGACATCGTCGACCGCGCCCTCTTCGTCGACTGCTGGTACGACGACCTGCTGGCCGGCGACCCCTACTTCAACCCCGCGTTCAGCAAGAAGCGCGCCGACCACGCGCCGGCCGGCTGGCGCGAGCGGGTCTACCGGGCAAGCACGCCGCTGGGTCGCCGATGAGAGTCCTGATCATCTACTTCGGGCCGTTCGACGTGAACAGCGCGATCCAGGCCTTCCACTTCGGCAACGAGCTGACCGACATGGGCTGGGACGTGACCCTCTGCGGGCGGGGCGACCCGGCCCGGATG
The DNA here is from genome assembly GCA_963795675.1 of uncultured Solirubrobacterales bacterium. GTDB lineage: Bacteria > Actinomycetota > Thermoleophilia > Solirubrobacterales > 70-9 > VAYN01. The sequence continues at coordinate 156,072 of CAWCJB010000012.1, read as the reverse complement.
GAGTCGGTCGGCAAGCCGCTCTTCCGCTGCATCCCGCACGAGGACCTCGACCTCGAGCTGGCCCGCTGCAAGCGCGAACCGCGGGAGACGATCGTCTTCGCCTGGACCCCGCGCGAGCGGGTGCGTTGGCTCACCTTGCGCGCCTGCAAGGAGCTCGGCGTCCCCTACGTGATCCACCTCGAGGACAACGAGGAATACCTCCTCGAAGCGGTCACCGGGCAGACGCTGTCCGAGCTGCAGGGGCTGCCGATGGCCGAGCAGGACGCGCTCACCGACCCCGACATGACGATGCATCCGACCAACCACGTCGGCTTCATCCGCGACGCCGCCGGGATCACCGTGATCACCGAGGCGCTGAACGAGTTCAACATCGGCCACCGCCCCCACCACGTGGCGCGGCCCGGGATCGATGCCGAGCGCTTCCGCCCCGACCTCACGCCGCCGGTCACCCGCGCCGAGCTCGGCCTCGCCGAGGACGACTTCGTGCTCGTCTACCACGGCACCATCCACTTCGCCAACCAGCACGAGATGATGAGCCTCTACCTGGGGGTCAAGCTGTTGCAGCGGCGTGGCCACAAGGTTCGCCTGGTGCGGCTCGGCCACACCGAGTTCGGCGGGCCCGACCCGGCCTCGTTCCGGGCGCTCGGCGACGGCGTGGTGGAGCTCGGCCCGGTCGTCTGGCGCGACATCCCCGCCTACCTCGGGCTCGCCGACGCCTACGTCCAGCCCGGCCCGCCCGACGTTTTCAACCGCTACCGGCTGCCGTCCAAGCTGCCGGAGTTCTTGGCGATGGGCCGGCCCGTTATCTTGCCCCACTGCAATATCGGTGACGACCTGACGCACGGGGAGAACGCACTTTTGTTGGAGGAAGGAAACGGCATCGAGATCGCGGCGCGGGTCGAAGAGCTGCTCGCCGACCGCGAGCTGGCCGCCAACCTCGGGCGCCGCTCGCGTGAGTTCGCGCTCAGCAACCTGGACTGGACCGCCAACGCCACCGGCCTCGGCGAGTTCTTCCGCAAGATGATGGCGGGCGCGGAGCAGGCGGCATGAACTTCGACCAGGTAGCACAGAAAGTGCGGGCGCGGGCGGCCGCGTCGCCGCGGATCCGCAAGCTGGCGGGCAAGCCGCCGCTGGTGACGGCACCGCCGCCGAGCGGCCCGGAGCAGACCACCAACTCCTCCTACTGGGTGATCCCGGACGAGGCGATGTGGCCGATCGCCGAGGTCTACGACTCCTTCGCGGTGCCGACGCTCTCCTACGGCACCGTCCGCGACTTCGCCGACTCGACCGAAAACATCCCCGGGCTGGCGGGCGCCAACTTCGACATGAAGGACATGCAGCGCTGCTGGATGACGAAGGCGATCGTCGGCACGGTGCCGCGCGGGGCGAAGCTGCTGGAGATCGGCGCGGGCGAGCCGCTCGTCGCCGGGCTGCTCTCGCGGCTCGGCTACGACGTCACCGTCGTCGATCCCTACGACGGCAGCGGCAACGGGCCGCGCGAGTTCGAGCAGTTCAAGGCCGCCTACCCCGACGTCCGCTTCATCCGCGAGCAGTTCCCGCCCGCCGAGGATCTGGGCGACGACTTCGGTGCCGTCTACTCGATCTCTGTGCTCGAGCACGTGCCCCTCGACGCGCTCGAGGCGGTGGTCCCCGCCGCCCGCAAGATGATCAGCGGCGCCGACGGCCGCTCGATCCACGCCGTCGACCACGTGCTCGCCGGCTGGGGCTCCGACAGCCACCTCGAAGGGCTGCGCAAGATCGTCGAGCTCCACGGCCTCTCGCTCGCCGACCTCGACCGCACGATCGACCAGCTGCGCGACGACCCCGAGACCTACTTCGTGTCGGCCGAGTCCCACAACCGCTGGCGCGGCGGGCTCCCGTACGACAGCTACACGATGCGGCGCATCGTCTCCGTCAACATCAACGCCGGCGCCTGAACCCGCTTAGAGGCGCTCGGCGATCCGCGGGGCCTCGCGGAGGAAGACCCAGATGCCGAGCAGGACGACGCCGACGAAGACGGCGATCGCGGGCACCATGTGCAGCCAGCCACCCGCGGCGGAGACCGCACCGGGGGCGGTCGGGTCGATCACCCAGTGGCGCGCCTGCTCGAGGATCGGCGTCAGCGGGTTGATCAGGAGGATGTTGCGCAGGGTTTCCGGCAGGCCTTCGAGGTCGATCGGGTAGATGATCGGCGAGCCGTAGAAGAGCGCCTGGGCGACGACGACCCAGATGACCCCGACGTCGCGATACCTAACGTTGAGCGCCGAGAGCAGCATCGAGACGCCCGCGGTGAGCAGCACCAGCGGGATCAGGATCAGCGGGAAGAGCAGCCAGGTCCACATCGGGTCGACCCCGGTGACGAGCAGGAAGAAGAGCACCGCGATCAGGTTGAGGCCGAGCGTGAAGAGGGCGATGACGGCGGGCGAGAGCGGGATCACCAGGCGGGGGAATTGCGTCTTGCGCACGATCCCCTCCTGCGCCAGCACCGAGCCGACGCCACCCCCGGTCGCTTCCTGGAAATAGCTGAAGAGGACGATGTTGAACAGCAGCAGCACCGTGTAGTGCGGCACGTTGCCGAAGCGGATGATCTTGGTGAAGACGACATAGAGGACGCCGAACAGCATCAGCGGCCGGGCCAGCGACCAGAAGTAGCCGAGCGCGGTGCCGAAGAAGGTCTTGCGGAACTCGTTCAGCGAGATCAGCCAGAGGAGGTCGAAGAAGCGCCGCCGCCCGCCGCCGAGGGCGGAGGGGCCGCGCACCTCGCGCAGTTCCGGGTTGGCCGCCGGCGGCATCGGCTCGGGCGTGGTCGCCAGGTCGCTCACCCGATCTCCTCGACCTTCGTCGTCACCTCGGACTCGAGCGCGACGACGCCCGGCTCGTTCGCCCCGAAGACGACGAAGTCGAGCACGTGCGGCGCGTGGAGGACGATGTCGCCGTAGTTGTGGTTGCGGTAGACGAAGCACTGGGCGTAGTAGCGGCCCGGCGCCATCGGGTTCTCCACCCGGGCCTCGATCGTCACCCGCTGCCCGGCCTCGAGCTGCAGCGGCCCGCCGTCCTCGAGGTCCTTGCCGACGCCGCCGATGCTGACCCCGTCGGCGTTGACGAAGGTGAAGCCGAAGCTCGGCCGCTCGATCGTCCGGCGCGCCTCGAAGACCGCCTCGAGGCGCAGCTCGTCGCCCTTCTCGACGCTGTTGACCTCGGCGCCGTCGGGGCCGAGCAGCTTGGCCTCGACCATCTGCAGCTCGGGCGCGGCACCAAAGTCGTCGACGTCGCCGGCTCCCGAGCTGAGGTGTTCGAAGTTGAGACGCAGGTAGCTGCGGGCGACCGCCTCGGGGTCGCCGGAGTCGGCGACCACCCCGTCGTGGAGCAGGATCGCGCGGTGGCAGTAGTGCTCGACCGCCGACATGTCGTGGGTCACCAGGATCACGGTGCGGTCGGAGTCGCGGATCTCGTGGAAGACATCGGCGCACTTCTGCTGGAAGGCGGCGTCGCCGACCGCCAGCACCTCGTCGATCAGCAGGATCTCGGCATCGGACTGGATCATCACCGAGAAGGCGAGGCGCACCAGCATCCCCGAGGAGTAGTTCTTCAGTTTCATGTCGACGAAGTCCTCGAGTTCGGCGAACTCGAGGACCGCGCCCAACCGCTGCCGCGCTTCGCGGCGGTGCAGGCCCATCATCACGCCGTTCAGTTCGACGTTCTCGACCGCGGTGAGCTCCGGATTGAAGCCGACGCCGAGCTCGATGAACGGCGCCAACCGGCCCGCCATCCGGACCGTGCCGGCGTCGGCGGCGTAGATCGAGGCGAGGATCTTGAGCAGCGTGCTCTTGCCCGATCCGTTGCGGCCGACGATGCCGAAGAACTCGCCGCGACGGACGTCGAAGGAGACGCCCTGCAGCGCCCGCAGCATCTTGTGCTCCTGCTGAGAGAAGGCCGTGAGGCGCTCCTTCAGCGAGTCGACCTTGTGACTGGCGATCTCGAACGACTTCTCGACGCCACGCACCTCGATCACCACGGGCACGTCCTCGAAATCGCGGGCGGTCCGCTTGCCGTGCAGCGAGGTATGGGTGTCGGTTGCCATCGATCGAGTCCTCTAGGGTCCGCAAATGGTCGCAGGAGGCGCCCCGGTCCAGACTGCTCGTCGCCGTTCCGTCGCCTTCTCGGGCTCACAACTCGACTGGTGGCTGGCTCTGGCGGCGCTGGCGATCGGAATTCTCATCTACCTAACCGGCGACCGCACCAATTGGAGCGGCGGCTTCGGCTTCGACGGCCGGTTCTACGGTGAACTCGCGAAGAACTTCCCTTCGGCCGTATTCGGCCATGGCACCGTCATTCCGCCTGGATTCGAACCCTACACCGGCCCTCGCCTGACCGGCCTCGACTCCTACTACGCCTTCCGCATCGTGCCTTCGGGGCTGGTCTGGCTGGGCCTCAAAGTGACGACGCTGACGCCCACCACGGGCCATGTGATCGGCCTCTTCGCCGCGCTCAACGCCTTCATGTACGCCGTCGCGACCTGGTGCTGGTGCCGCTGCGCGGCGCTGCTCGGGCTCGGCGATCGCGAGAAGCTGCTTGGCGCGACGGCGCTGCTGATCAATTTCGCGGTGCTGCGGACCGGCGCCTACCTGCCCGTGCTCACCGACCAGGTCGCGCTCGGGATCGGCGCGCTCAGCTTCTACTTCTGGCTGCGCGGCTGGACCGTCGCGCTGGCCGTGGTCGTCTTCCTCGGCTGCTTCACCTGGCCACTCACCTTCCTGGTCGGCGGCCTGCTGCTGCTCTTCCCGGCGCCGGTCGGGGTCGACTTCTCGAAGGCGGGCGAACCGCGTGGCGGCTGGCGCGGCTCCTGGCGGCTCAGTCCCTGGTCGGCGGCGGTCGCCCTGATCGTCGCGCTCGCGGCGCTGGTCGTGATCATCAGCGTCCAGACCGAAGGACGGGTGCCGAGCACCGGCGCCCCCAAACTCGACGGCTTTCCGCTCAGCGCCGCAATCACCTTCCTCTTCGTCTTCGGCGTGTTCGCCTACTTCCTGCCCCCCGCCCCCCGCGACCTGTTGGCGGTGTTGCGCGGCCTGCGGCCCGGCCGGATCGCGATGACCGTCGGCGTGCTCGCCGCGGCGCGGATCATCGGCGCGATCCTGACCAGGCGCTCCGGCCTTTCCTCGACCCCGATCCTCGAAGAAGAGCTGTGGTGGACCACGCTCGGGCCAGGGCTCTTCATCGTCATCCTGATCAGCTACTTCGGGCCGCTGATGGCGGCGCTGCTCGGCGACCTGTCGCGGGCCGCCCGCGACAGCTGGCGGCTCGGGCCGGGGATGGCGGCGGTCGTCGCGGTCGGCCTGCTCGGCGCGCTGACCACGCAACCGCGCCAGGTCGTCAGCGTCCTGCCGTTCCTGCTGCTGCCCGGGGTGCTGGTCGTCCGCCGTACCTTCGGCCTCGGCAAAGCGCTGCTCGCCTCCTTCTTCGTCGTCTCGCTCATCTTCAGCCGGATCTGGCTGCACATCGGGCCGATCCCGACCGAAATCGCGGCGCTCGAGCACTTCCCGGCGCAGTCGTACTACATGGCGCTCGGCCCCTGGACGCCGGTCAACACCTACTGGATGCAGCTCGGCGCGGTCCTCCTGCTCGGCGCCGGGGCGGCCGTCTGGCTGGCCCGAAGGGCGAGGCTAGCGAGCGGGTAGCGGGCGCGCCGGGACGCCGGCCACCGTCGCCCCCGGCTCGACATCGGCGGTCACCACCGCTCCTGCGGCGACCGTGGCGCCGGCCCCGATCACGACGCCAGGCAGCAGCGTGGCGCCGCCGCCGACGTTCGCCCCGTCCTCGATCCGCGGGCCACGGATTTCCTCGTCGACGTAGCCGCGCCGGCCGAAGGAGTTGTCGTTGGTGGTGACGACGCCCGCCGCGATGAAGGCGTCGCGGCCGACCCAGGTGCGGCCGGTGAGCACCACCTGGTCGATCACCCGGGTGCCGTCGCCGACCGTCACTTCGCGGTCGACGGTGGCGGCGCGGCCGATCACGACGCGCGAGCCGATCATGGTCCGCTCGCGGATCGAGGCGCCGTCGCCGATCAGCGTCTCGTCGCCGATCTCAAGGTCGAAGTAGAGAACCGCACCCGGCCCGATCGAGCAGTCGGCGCCGATCCGCAGCCGCTCCTCGTAGGTCGGCTCACGGGCGATCGAGCCGACCCCGCGCGGCCGCCGACCGAGCAGCGCGTGGGCCATCACCTCGGTCCGCGGGCCGATCTCGACCCCTGGTTCGACGACGACGCCGGGGTGCAGGACGCAGCCATCGCCGACCACCGCTCCGGCCCGCACCACGGCGAACTCGGCGATCGTGACGTCGGCCCCGATTGCCTCGGATTCGACTGCTGCGTTGTCGGCGATCGCGCTCATCGGTGGCTGCGCGGGCCGCGACCGGCCCGGACGCGCCGATCGTAGCGGCCCGCGAAGCCGCTGCTAGGGTCTCGCGACCGATGGCGAGCATCGACGAATGCCGGCTGGTCGAGCTGCCGGTCGTCCACAACCCGCAGGGCAATCTGACCTTCATCGAGGGCGAGCGCCACGTCCCCTTCCCGATCGCCCGGGTCTACTACCTCTACGACGTACCCGAGGGCGCGGCGCGCGGCGGCCACGCCCACCGCGAGCTCGAGCAGCTGATCATCCCGATCGGCAGCTTCGACGTGATCGTCGACGACGGCGTCGACCGCCGGCGGATCACGCTCGACAAACCCGCGGTCGGCCTGCTGGTGCCGCGGATGATCTGGCGGGAGCTGGAGAACTTCTCGGCCGGATCCTTCTGCGTCGTCCTCGCCTCGGCCTACTACGACGAGGCCGACTACTACCGCGATTACGGCGACTTTCAGGCGGCCCTGGCCGACGGCTGATCCGGCGGCGGCTTGACGCTGACGAACACCGCCACCTTGCGATCCTCGAGATGCTCCCAGGTCGGCTCGTCGCCGATCCAGTCGAACTGCTCGAAGACGGTCGGGAAGCCGGCGTCGATCATCGTGCGCAGCAGGTCGTCACGCTCGAGCCAGAAGCTGCGGGCGTTGCCGAGCGAGCTCCAGGGCCCGGGAACCTCGCCGAACCAGCGGCCCCGGCGCCCTTCGTGGGCGCTCAGGTCGGCGTCGAGCAGATCACCGAAGGTCGCCAGCTCCCGCCCCTCGACGGTGGCGAAGTTGGTCGGCAGGATCAGCAGCCGGCCGGTCAGCCGACCGAGCTCGCGAAGGAAGGCGACCGGCTGATCGAGGTGGTAGAGGAGCCCGGCACAGAGGACCGCGTCGAAGTTCCCATGGGCACCGAGGTTGCGGACGTCGTCCTGGACGAAGCTGAGGTTGTCGAGGCCGACCTGCTCGGCGACCCGGCGGCAGGTGTCGAAGTTGTCGGGCTGGCCCTCGACTCCGACCACCTCATAGCCCGCCCGGGCGAGCATGACCGAGTAGCCGCCCTCGAGGCAGCCGAGGTCGGCGACCCGCGCACCCGGCGGGCAGAACTGGCGGATCGTGCGCAGGTAGGAGGCCGAGAGCGGCTCGGTGCCGATCTCCGGCGCCCCGGGCAGCGTCCAATTGCCGGGCGTGAGCTCGAAGTTGTGGGCGGTGAAGGTCACTCCTCGATGATCGGGGTGCCGCCGGCCTTCCACTCCTCGGCGGAGGCGCGCCGCGACTCGTGCTTGTCGACGACGACCTGGTCGATCATCCCGGTGCGCACCCCCGCCCGCAGCATCCGCCGGCACATCGACCAGTCGTTCGGCTCTTCGTAGATCGAGTCGGAGAGCTCCGATTCGATGAAGCGCAGGCCGGAGTGGTAGATCGCGCTCTGCAGCCCCCACTCGCCGAGCTCGGGTGGGAACTTGCCCAGCGTCAGCGGCTCGCCCGTGGCGAAGTTGACCTGCTGGAGGCCGTAGCAGTGCTCGAGCCGACGCTCCTTGGCGGCGGCGAGGAGCGTCGCCGTGTGCTCGGGGCGGACGGCGTCGTCGTCGCCGAGGACGGTGATCCAGCGACCCGAGACCAGCGCCAGCGCCTCGGTGGTCGGCGGCGTGCCGACCACGTACCAGCGGCGAGCGGGATCCTCCGGATATGGGCCGCGGTAGGTGCGGTTGTGGAAGCGGACGCGCGGATCGCCGACTTCCTCGATCGCCTTCGCCGTCTCCGGCGGCGAGGCGTCGCCGACCACGATCACCTCGACGTTCGAGTAGGTCTGGCTCAGGATCGACGGCAGGGCGACGTCGCGCAGCGTCACGTAGGAGTTGTAGGTGGGGACGATGAAGCTGACCAACGGTTCGTCCTCGCTGAAGGCGGCCTCGTAGTCGCCGCTTTCGCGCAGCGCGTGCAGACGGCGTCGGTTGGCGGGCTCTTCGTCGTAGATGTGGCGGGAGATTTCGCCGGCTCGCGTCGCGTGTGGCTCGATCCGCCGCAGCCGGTGGCGCATCTCTTCGATTTCCGCGTGGGCCCGTCCGAGGTCCTGGTGCAGCTTGGCGACCGCCTCCTGGGTGCCGGCGAATCCACCCGCCGTGTTGGCGGCTGCCTCGTCGAAGTAAGGCCGCAGGCTTCGGTCGAGCCGCTCACCGAGGTATTTCGCCAGACGGCTTCGCAGACTCACCGGGGCGAATGCTAACCCGCGCCGTGGCGAGCGCGCAGCGCGTCGAGCAGCGCCGCGACCACCGCGTCGCGCCCGGCAGCGGACAACTGCGGATACATCGGCAGGCTGAGAGCCCGGTCGGAGAGGCGCTCGGCGACCGGGAACTCGCCGCACGCGTGGCCCTCCGCCACGTACGGCGGCGCCAGGTGGGGCAGCACGGGGTAGTGGACCAGCGCCTGCACGCCACGCTCGCCGAGCGCCTTGATCACTCCGTCGCGGTCCGCGACGCCGGCGACGAAGAGGTGCCAGACCGGCTCGGCCGAGGTGGGCGGGACCGGCAGCTCCACATCCTCCTCCCCACCCAGGGCCTCGTTGTAGTGGGCGGCGATCGCGCGGCGGCGCTCGTTCCAGCCCTCGAGATGTGGCAGCTTGGTGCGCAGCGCCGCCGCGCCGATCTCGTCGAGGCGCGAGTTCACGCCGGTCGACTCGATCTCATAGCGGTTGCGCATGCCGTAGTTGCGCAGCAGCCGCAGGCGCTCGGCGAGCTCCGCGTCGTTCGTGGTCACGGCACCGGCGTCGCCGACCGAGCCGAGGTTCTTCGCCGGATAGAAGGAGAAGGCCGCCGCGTCGCCGAGGGCGCCCGCCCGGGTCCCGTTCTCGCGCGCCCCGTGCGCCTGGGCGGCGTCCTCGAAGAGGAAGAGGCCATGCTCGGTGGCAAGCTCGCGCAGCGGCTCCATCGCGGCGGGCTCGCCGCGCAGGTGGACCGGCACGATCGCCGCGGTCCGCTCGGTCACCGCCGCCGCGGCCGCGGCGGGGTCGATGTTGTAAGTCTCGGCGAGCACGTCGACGCCGACCGGCGTCGCCCCGGTCAGGCTGACCGCGGTCCAGGTGGCGATCCAGGTGTAGGCGGGGACGATCACCTCGTCGCCCGGCCCCACCCCGGCCGCTTTCAGCCCGAGCTCGAGCGCGCTCAGCCCGCTGCCGACGCCGACGCAATGGGCGACGCCGCAGTAGTCGGCGAAAGCCCGCTCGAATCCCTCCAACTCATCGCCAAGCAGGAACCAACCGGACTTCAGAACCCGCTCCAGAGCGGCGTCCAGTTCCCCGTCCAGTTCCTGGCGGGCCAAGTTCAGGTCGATGAATGGCACCGTGAACGTCACCCGGCGAACTGTAAGTTACGGGCCGTGGTTTCCGGCACCGAGGCAGCTCGACCTGGCGCGAGCCAAGCGAGCGCATCCGATCGGCGCGTCTCCACCGCCACCCTCGTAGCCCTGAGCTGGGCGATCGTCATTGCCGGTGCGCTCCTCCTCTACTGGGGGTCGAAGCTCACCTTCTTCCTCGACGATTGGGAATTCCTGGTCTACCGGCGCGGCTTCAACGCGCACACGATCCTCGACCCCCACGGCGAGAACATCGTCGCCGGGCCGATGCTGGTCTACAAGCTGCTGCTGGCGGTCTTCGGCATGGGCTCGGCCTTCCCCTGGAGGGTCGTCCTGATCGGCTCCTTCCTCGCCGCCGGGGTGCTGCTCTTCGTCTACCTGCGCCGCCGGGTCGGCCAGCTCGCGGCCCTGGCGGGGACCGTGGTCGTGCTCTTCCTCGGCGCGGCCTGGGAAGACCTGCTCTGGCCCTTCCAGATCAACTACCTGGTGGCGATCGCGGCGGGCCTCGGCGCGCTCGTCGCCTTCGACCGTCACGACCGCCGCGGCGATGTCATCACCTGCTCGCTGCTGGTCGTGGCGATCGTCTTCTCCAGCCTCGGCCTTCCCTTCCTCGCCTGCTTCCTGGTCCTGATCCTGCTCGACGAGAGCCGTTGGCGCCGCATCTGGGTGATTGCGGTTCCGGCTGTCGTCTTTGCGATCTGGTGGCTGGGCTGGGGCCACAACGCTGAAACCGCCTTCTCCGTCGCCAACGTCGCCAAGTCGCCGATCTACGTCCTCAACGGGTTCGCGTCCTCGATCGCGGCGGTCTTCGGCCTCGCCACCCCGACCTCCGAAAACATCGCCGGGGGCCTCGAATGGGGCAGGCCGCTGCTCGCCGTCGCCATCGTCCTCGGCCTCTTCCGCGCCTACAAGGTCGGGGTCTCGCGCCAGTTCTGGGGCATCCTCGCCCTCGGCCTCTCGTTCTGGCTGCTCGACGCCTTCTACGCCCAGGAAGGCCGTTCGCCGGTCTCCAGCCGCTATGCCCTGATCGGCGCCATCATCATCATCCTGCTCGCCGCCGAGCTGCTCCGCGGGGTGCGCCTGCCGCGCAGGCCGGCGATCTGGACCCTGGCCCTGATCGGCGTCGCCACCGTCGCCTCGCTGGCCAGCAACATCTACTACCTGCACGAGTCCTACGACTCCTACCACCAGACCAGCATCCTCGAGAAATCCGCCCTCGGCGCGGTCGAACTGGCGCGCGGCCACGTCGCCCCGACCTTCCTGTTGAGCGAAGAAGTGACCGGCACCGGCTACGTCTCGATCGAAGCCGGGGCCTACTTCGCCGCCCGCGACGAACACGGCTCGGCAGGCTACGACGAAGCCGAACTGGCCGAAGCGCCGGAACCCGGCCGCTACTCCGCCGACAAGGTCCTCTTCGAAGGCGAGCAAGGGAAGATCCTCGACGCCTCCGCCTCCGAACTGCCCGGCGGCGCGCCCGAGACCGCGACCGGTGGCGGCGAATTCAAGGTCCCCGCCGGCGGCTGCGTGCTCGCGACCCCGGCCGCCGGCGTCCTGCCGCTGCTCGTCCTGCCGCCCGGCGGTGCCTTCGTCCAGGCCGGGCCGGAACCGATCGCCAACGTCGAGCTGAAACGCTTCGCCGACGGATTCCCGATCCAGTTTCACGAAGGGGTACAGAGCGGGGAAACGATCGCCCTGGCGCTACCAATCGACCGCGCCAGTGTTCCCTGGAAGATGCAGCTTGAAACGACCGGACCGGCGACCGTCTGCGGTCGCGGTCGCTAATCGAGAGGTGAAGGAATGAAGCTGTCGGTGGTGATGCCGGCGCATAACGAGGAGGGCTCGGTGGCGCGGACCCTGCGCGGGATCGCCACCAGGCTGGAGGCCGAGGAGATCGATCACGACGTCCTCGTGATCGACGACGCCAGCAAGGACCGCACCGCTGCGGTCGTCGCCGAAGTCGCCGCCGACCACCCGCAGATCCGCTGCGTCCGCTCCCACAACCCGCCCGGCTTCGGCTTCGCGGTGCGGGCCGGCCTCGACCTCTTCGAGGGTGACGCGGTGACGATCGTGATGGCGGACGGCTCCGACTCGCCGGAGGACATCGTCACCTACTACCGCCTGCTCGAGGAAGGCTACGAGTGCGCCTTCGGCTCGCGCTGGGTGCACGGCTCGGTGGTCACCGACTACCCGCGCTCGAAGCTGTTCATGAACCGGATCGTCAACTTCTGCATCCGGATGTTGTTCCGCCACGGCTACAACGACACCACCAACGCCTTCAAGGCCTACCGGCGCGAGGTGATCGAACACGTCCAGCCCCTTCTCTCCCAGCACTTCAACCTGACCGTCGAGATCCCGCTGAAGGCAGTCGTGCGCGGCTACAGCTACGGGATCGTGCCGATCTCCTGGGCCAACCGCAGCGAGGGCGAGTCGAAGCTGGCGATGAACGAGATGGGCAGCCGCTACCTCTTCATCATCCTCTACGTCTTCCTCGAGGCTCACCTGAGCCGCGGCGATTATCTCCGCGACGACTCCGGCAAGGTGCAGAAACGAGGGATCTGGCGAGCCGGACGGCTACCCTGACGGGGATGTCCGCGATGAACGCAGTGGAGCGCGAGCGCTTCGCCGATGCTATCCGGCGCACCGTCATCGAGCAGTCGTTCCGGGCCGGGGTCGGCCACATCGGCTCGGCGCTTTCGATCGCCGACCTGATCGCTGCGGTGATCGGCGACTCCGATCGCTTCGGCGCCGGTGTCGACCGCGATCGGCTGGTCCTCTCGAAGGGACACGCGGCGCTCGCCCTCTACGCGGCGCTCCACCTGCAAGGGCGGATCGACGACCAGGTGATCGCCACCTACTGCGCCGACGGGACGCTGCTCGGCGTCCACCCAGAGACCGACCTGGAGGGAGTCGACTTCTCCACCGGATCGCTCGGCCAGGGGCTTTCATTGGCCGCCGGCGCCGCCCTGGCGGCGCGGATCCACGGCTCCGACCGCCGCGTCTACGTGATCGCCAGCGACGCCGAGCTGAACGAGGGCTCGACCTGGGAGGCGATCATGTTCGCCGGCCACCACGGGCTCGACCGACTCGCCCTGCTGATCGATCTGAACGGCCAGCAGGCGCTCGGCTACACGCCGGAAGTGATCGAGATCGGTGCGGTCGAGGAGAAGCTCGCGAGCTTCGGCTGGTCGGCGCACCTCGTCGACGGCCACGACCAGGAGGCACTCGGCGCGGCGCTCGCGGCGGGTGAGCCGGGCAAGCCGCTGGCCCTGGTCGCCAAGACCACCTTCGGCCGCGGCGTCTCGTTCATGGAATCGAAGATCGAATGGCACTACATGCCACTCGACGACGCTTCCTACGCGACCGCGCTTGCCGAGCTCGAGGCCGGAGCGGTCGCGTGAGGAACGATTTCATCGACGAGCTCGGCAAGCTGGCCGCCGCCGACGAGCGGGTGATGCTGCTGACCGGTGACCTCGGCTTCATGGTGCTCGAAGAGTTCGCCGAGAGCTTCCCCGACCGCTTCCTCAACTGCGGCGCTGCCGAGCAGAACATGGTCGGCGTGGCGACCGGGCTGGCCGAGGCGGGGATGGTGCCGTTCGTGTACTCGATCGCCACCTTCTCGACCCTGCGTCCCTACGAGTTCATCCGCAACGGGCCGGCGCTTCACGATCTGCCGGTCCGCATCGTCGGGATCGGCGGCGGCTTCGAGTACGGCGCCAACGGCGTCACCCACTTCGCGCTCGAGGACTACGCCGTGATGCGCGCCCAGCCGGGGATCACCACCGTGGCCCCGGCGGACGCCGGCCAGGCGCGAGCGGCACTGCGCGCCACCGCCGACCACCCGGGCCCGGTCTACTTCCGGATCGGCAAGATTCCCGACCCGCTCCCTGGCCTAGGTGGCGAGTTCGAGCTCGGCAGGCTGGTGACCCTGCGCGAGGGTGCCGACGCGACGCTGATCGCGATCGGGGCGATCGCCCACGAGGCGCTGGCGGCGGCCGAGCTGCTTGCCGAGCGCGGGGTCGAGGCGGGCGTCGCCGTCGCCTCGTCTTTCAACCCGGACCCGACCGAGGACGTCGCTGCCCTGCTCGCCGAGAGCCCGGCGGTGCTGACCGTCGAGGCCCATTACCGCAATGGCGGGCTCGGCTCGATGGTCGCCGAGACGATTGCCGAACACGGCCTCGACTGCCGCCTGCAACGGGCCGGGGTCGCGCGGATGCCGCGCGGCGAAAGCGGCTCGCAGGGCTATCTCGAGGACCGTCATGGCCTCAGCGCCCGGGCGCTGGCGGAGCAGCTCGAACAGGTGCTCAACCCGATCGCCTAACGGCGGCGGGGCACCAGTCGCACGACCTCGAGGGTCGACGGCGAACCGGCGACCCGCTCGAAGTCGAAGCGCCGCTGCAGGACATCGAGCGCCGCGTTCTGCAGTTCGTTGTAGTCCTTCGGCAGTTCGGTGACCGGGGTCAACTGGCCCGGCGGTTCGGGCGGCGGCGAGTAGAGCATCAGCGTGCCGGGCCTCACGTCACGGGCCGATTGGCGCACCCGGGGGAAGCTCGATTCGATGATCACGTCCTCGGGCGGGTGGGAGATCGGCAGCAGGTTGCGGCGGCCGGAGCGCATCAGCACCTCGGTGGTCAGGTCCTGCTCGGTCATCACCAGGGCCGGTTCGCCGGGCGCCCAATAGCGGTCGAGCAGGTGGGTGCCGAGCGGAGCCAGCGGGTTCAGGGGCGGATTATCGGCGTATTCGGAGACCTGCTCCCGCAGTGAGCCGCCGTTGTGCGGGGCGACCAGCGCGAGCGCCGTCGTGTGCCACTTTTCCCTGATCGACGGCCAGGCGGCGACGACGATGATCGACCAGCCGAAGACGAGGCCGACCAGCGCCGCGGTGCGCCAGTTGGTCTTCGGCGCCCGCAGCAGTACGTGCGCCCAGAGGCCGCTGAGGATGACCGTCGGCACCATGATCACCAGCAGGTTGTTGGGATGGGAGCGGCCGAGGTAGTAGGTGAAGGTGCTCAGCGCGATGCCGGTGAAGCCCGCCAGCGCGATCGCGATCGGCGCCTCCAAGGCGCCGGGCCGGCGGCGGACCAGCCAGACGACGGCGACCGCGGTGAGGAAGATCGCCGCTCCCATCTGCGGCCCCGCCGAGAAGATGATCACCGGCAGCGCCCCGAGTTCGCCGGTCGTATAGAGCTTCAGGTATTCGTAGTACGGACCCCAGTCGAGGTGCCCGTCGAGGGCGAGGGTGACGAGGCTGAAGAGCACCAGCGCGGCGACGCAGACGACGATCCCTTCGATCGCCCGGCGCACCAGCGGGCGCAGCCACCCCCCGGGCCGGGCGAGCGATTCGACCAGCGCCACGCAGCCATAGGTGATCGCGCCGTAGGTGAAGGTCTCGAAGCTCCACGCCGCGCAGAGCGCCAGCACCAGGAGCACCGCGATCCGCGCCGCCCGCTGCCGCGCCGGCCGGCGGGCGGCGATCACCGCGGCGAGCACGATCAGGTACGGGAAGCCGAAGCGGATCGGACCGGCGCTCGGGTAGAGCAGGTAGACCTCGAGCGGGGCGAACAGGTTGCCGCAGATCGCGACCGCCAGGGTGGCGACGACGAGCAGCTGGCCGAGCCCCGCCAGCCGCAGCGTCACGTACGCGCAGAGGTACTCCGCCGCGGTCACGGTGAGGGTGATCAGCATCATCGTGCCGAAGCCGATCGGGATCACCTTGAAGGCGCCCCCCAGCGCGTCGATCAAGCCGTAGCCGTACTGCGACCAGGCGCTCGCCATCATCGCCCGTCCGTGGAGGACGTCGTTCGCCGGGCCGAGGAAGAAGCCCTGGTGATAGACGATGGTCTGGATGTAGGGGCCGATCGGTGGCAGCTGGACGACGACCCCGATCAGCAGCAGCCCGAGCACCACGTCGACCGCGAGGCGGGCGCGACCGACGAGCAGGTTCGCCTCGCCGAAGCGGAGGAAAAGGGAGACGGCCGCGGCGGCGAGGAGGAGCGCCGGGATCAGGTTCGAGAGGTGCCAGGCGTGGGTCGGGGTGAAGAGGATGGCGATCGCCGCCGCCCAGATCGCGGCCAGCACCCGCGGCGTCGTCGCGTCGTCGTCGTCGGCCCGCCGCCACCAGCGCGCCGCCAGGAACGGGCAGGAGAGGGCGAAGACCGCGGCGGCGAGGATGAGCAGGTGATAGCCGCGCTCGCCGTGGCCGAGCCGGCGGATCATCAGGGCGAGGGCGAGAATGACGATGCCGATCGCCACCGCCCGCGCCGCCGCGGCGGGCGCCGCCGTGGTGAGCCGCCGTTCCTGCACCGCGCCGAGCAGGAAGCCGAGCGGCACCGCGAGCACCAGCGCCACCACCCAGGACTGCGTCTCGTCTGCCTCGTGGGGCCCGGACGGCAGGATCAGCAGGCAGATGAAGGCGATCGCCAGCGCCGCCGCGGCAAGCAACCGCAGGGAGAGCGCATCGGCCGTCGCCAATTCGACTTCGGGGTCGACGGCAGCGACCCGCCGGGCCCTCTCGCGGACCCGTTCAAGCGTCGTCGCGGCCTCCACCGGCAGCGACGATACCGTGCGCGGTAGGGTGCGCGCGATGAGCACCGACAAAGCTCCGCGCCGGTCCCCGGCCGGACGGCGGAAGGTCTCTGCGGTGATCGCCTGCTACCGCGACGCCCAGGCGGTCCCGATCATGCACGCACGCCTCGTCGCCGCCTTCGAGGAGGCGGGTGTCGACGGCGAGATCATCTTCGTCAACGACGGCTCCCCCGACAACGCCGCCGAAGTGCTGCGCGAGCTGGCGGCGCGCGACCCGAACGTCGTCGTCATCAACCACGCCCGTGCCTTCGGCTCGCAGAGCGCCTTCACCTCGGGGATGCGGATCGCCTCCGGCGACGCCGTCGTGCTCCTCGACGGCGACCTCCAGGATCCACCGGAGCTGATCTCCGAGTTCGTGGCGAAGTGGGACGAGGGCTTCGACGTCGTCTTCGGGCAGCGCGTCCAGCGCGAGGCGCCCTGGCACATGCGTCTCTTCTACAAGGGCTTCTACCGCGTCTTCCAGCGCCTCTCCTATGTCGACGTCGCGGTCGACGCCGGCGATTTCGGCCTGCTCGACCGCAAGGTCGTCGACGCGATCAACGCGATGCCCGAGTCGCACCGCTTCCTGCGCGGGATGCGCGCCTGGGTCGGCTTCAAGCAGACCGGCGTCCCCTACGTGCGGCCGGAGCGGATGTTCGGCACGACGACCAACAACTTCCGCAAGAACCTCGGCTGGGCACGCCGGGCGATCATCTCCTTCTCCTACGTACCGCTCGACCTGATCACCGGGATCGCGTCGCTCGTCGTCGGCCTCTCGCTGATCGCGCTGATCGTGCAGGTGGCGCTGCGGGTCCTCGACCCGTCGGCGGCGCCGAAGGGGCTGACGACGCTGATCGTCATCGTCCTCTTCCTCGGCGGCCTGCAGTTGCTCTGCCTGGCGATCATCGGCGGCTACCTCGGGCACATGTACGAGGAGGTGAAGCGACGACCGCCGTTCGTGGTCGAATCGATCCTCAACCCGCCGGCGGGGATCACCGAGCCGTCTCCCGGCGCCGAGCTCGAGCAGGTCTACGGGGCCGAGGCGGTGAGCGTCCAGCCGAGGCAGTCGACGCCGCCCTCGCCCCGCAGCGAGGCCTGACCGACCAGCGCCAGGACGAACAAGGCCGGCAGCAGCAGGAAGGCGAGCACGCGGCGCGGGCCGAAGCCGCCTCCAGGTGGGAAGAGGCCGGCCAGGATCAGCGCCATCACCTTGTAGGCGGCAACCGTGGTCTCGTTGCCGCGGGCGGTGACCCGAACCTCGTCGAAGCCGCCGGCGGTGAGTAGGTTGTCCAGGCTCGACGGCGTGTAGCGCCAGTAATCATGGGGGATGTAGTGCCAGCGGGCGGCAAAGGGGACGGTGAGGATCAGCCTCCCGCCGGGCCGCAGAACGCGCCGCGCCTGGGCGAGGAACCCCGACGGATCAGGCACGTGCTCGAGCGTCTCGGTGGCGAGGACGACGTCGACCGAGGCGTCCTCCACCGGCCAGACTTCGCCTTCGAAGTACTCGGTGTCGGGCATGTCGTAGCCGAAGCCCTCCTCGGCCAGCTTCACGTCGATGGCGCGGTAGCGGGCGTCCTTGGGCAGCAACGGCCGGTAGGGCTGGGCGCCGGCGCCGACGTCGAGGACGTCACCATGGGCGTCGCCGAGCAGCGGCACCAGATCGTTCCAGCAGGAGGCCGCCTGCAGGTCGAGGAGCCGGCGGGCCCGGGCGATCGCGCGGTCGACCGGCGACTTCGGTTGGCGGAAGACCGGCGGCTTCCAGTCCTCGGCCTCGCGGGTGATCATGTTCTCGCGTGCGCGTGGGTCAGTCACGGACGCCCCAGGCGATCTGGTTGCCGACCGGCAGGGTGAGCGGGCGACCGGCCAGGCCGCTGCGCTCGAGCAGCGCGTCGAGCTTCGCCTGCGGGCCGTCGGGGAGCGGCGAGAGCCTGGTCCAATAGCGGATCGGATAGCGGTTGCGGATCACCCCGCGCCCGACCTGGCGGATACCGCCACGGCGCAGCAGTTCGCTGATGCTGGTGGGCGAGAAGATCTGCAGGTGCTCGACGTCGATGATCGGCGAGCGCAGCCCGAGCAGGCGATTCACCGGCGCGCGGCGGTCGTGGCAGACGATCACGAAGAGGCCGCCGGGGGCGAGCAGCTCATGGGCGTCGCGGACCAGCTGCAGCGGATCGGGGACGTGCTCGATCGTCTGCGAGCAGGTGATCAGGTCGAGGCTTTCCCGCGGCCGCACATCGGCATCGAAGACACCCTGGATGATCAGCGGCCGGAGCTCCGGCGGAGCCGCTTCGATCGGGGCCTGCGAGGGCTCGACCCCGAAGACCTCGCCGAACCCGAGGCGAACCAGTTCCGCCAGGAAGGCGCCCTCGCCGGTGCCGATGTCGAGCGCGGCGCCGCGTTTGCGCAGCAGCGGTAGGAGGCGCCCGATCTCGACGCCGTAGGTACGCGCGGCGAAGACCGCCTCCTCGGCACTGTCGAAGCTGGCCGCCGCGTAGGCCGCCGCCAGCGCCTCCGGCGAGGGCGCCGGGCTGGCGTAGACGAGGTCGCAGACGGGGCAGTTGACCAGCCGCAGACGCATGTGCTCAGGCCGCTTACGGGCGGCGAAGGCGGCCTCGTCGAGCCCCGCCAGATCGATCTTCTGGTCGGCGAAGAGATCGCTCTCGTCGGTCGAGCCGCAGACCGGACAGCTCCGACTATTAAGTTCGGTCAGTGGGTGGGCGGCGGCGTCTGAGGCCAAGCGGCGAAGCATAAAGGCGAGGCCGAACTTGTAATGATGCGGCCGTGCCAGGGACCAGAGAGATCCTTCACGCGTGCGGGCGATAGTCACCGGCGCCGGCGGTTTCGTCGGCGCCAATCTGGCCCGGCGACTGGTCGCGGACGGGCACGAGGTGGTCGCCTGGATCCGGCCCGACACCGCCAACTGGCGGCTCGACGAGATCGCCGACGAGGTCGAGATCGCGCCGGTCGAACTGCTCGATCCGGCGGCGATCGAGGCCGGCGTCGCCGCCGCCAAGGCGGACTGGATCTTCCACCTGGCCGCGCACGGAGCCTACTCGTGGCAGCGCGACGCGGAGACGATCATGCAGACCAACCTGGTCGCCACCGTCCACCTGCTCGCCGCCGCCCAGCGCCACGGCTTCGACGCCTTCGTCCAGGCCGGCTCCTCCTCGGAGTACGGCTTCCAGGACCACCCCCCGGGCGAGGTCGAGCTGCCCGAGCCGAACAGCGACTACGCCTCGATGAAGGCCGCGGCGACGATCCACGGCAGCTTCGTCGCCCGGCGTGACGACGTCCACGTCGTCACCCTGCGCCTGTACTCGGTCTTCGGCCCTTGGGAGGAGCCGGGCCGGCTGATGCCGACCTTGGTCGCCCGCGGCCTCGAAGGAAAGCTGCCGCCGCTGGTCTCGCCCGACACCCCGCGTGACTTCATCTCGACCCGCGACACCAACCGCGCCTTCCTCGCCGCCGCCGAAGGGACCGACCTGGAGCGCGGCGCCGTCCTCAACATCGGCTCCGGGCGGGAGACGAAGCTGCGCGAAGTGGTCGAGATCGCCCGGCGAAGGCTCGCCATCGCCGCCGAGCCCGAGTGGGGAACCGAGCCGCAACGTTCCTGGGACGCGGCTGTTTGGGTAGCCGACCCGTCGCGCGCCGCCGAGCAGCTCGGCTGGCGGGCCGAGGACGACGTCGCCACCGGCTTCGCCGATCTATGCGATTGGCTTGGCGGACGACCAGACCTTTGGCAACGCTACGAAATCGAGGCCGCGCAGGTCTCAGACACGAACCGGAGGGCATCTCCATGAATTACGAGCGCCTGTACCACTACCGCTTCCGCGACATCGACCAGGGTGCCCGCACGGCGGTGTGGGGCGAGATCGCACCACACGTCTGGGAGACGATGGGGCGGCCGACGACGGTGCTCGACCCGGCTGCCGGCCGCGGCGAGTTCATCGAGGCGGTGCCGGCGCAGGAGACCTGGGCGGTCGACGAGGTCGCCTACCCCGAGGCCGCCGACAAAGCGGTGACCAAAAGGATCACCGCGAAAATCCAGGACGCCGACCTGCCCCCGGCGCACTTCGACGGCGTCTTCGTCTCCAACTTCCTCGAGCACCTGTACGACCAGGAGGCGATCGCCTCGTTCCTCGAACAGATGCGCGAGACGATGAAACCGGGCGGCCGGATCGCGATCATGGGCCCCAACTACCGCTACTGCTCGAAGGACTACTGGGACTGCGCCGACCACTACGTCGCGCTCACCCACGTGGCGATCGGCGAGCACCTCTACGCGGCAGGCTTCGAGCCGGAGCGGATCATCCCCCAGTACCTGCCCTACTCGTTCCGCGGGATCCTGCCGCCGATGCCGGCGCTGACCCGGATGTACCTGAAGACCCCGCTCGCCTGGAAGCTGCTCGGCAAGCAGTTCCTCGTGATCGGGCGCAGCTAGGTGTCCTGCCTCAGGACGTCCCGAACGCGGGTGATCGGAGGGCGGTCGCCGATCGAGCTGTGGCGTCGGGAGTGGTTGTAGTGGTCGAGCCAGTGTGGCAAGGCCCGGGCCCGGTGCCCTGAGGAGAGGTAGCGCTGCCCGAGGCCCCACTCCCGTTTGAGGGTCTGCTGGTAGCGCTCGACCTTGCCGTTGCGCCTGGGCATCCGCGGTGGGATCAGGCGGTGGGAGATGCCCTCCCGGGCGAGGAGGTCGGCGAGGGCCCGGTTCTTCACGTAGGTCCAGGCGTTGTCGGTCTGCAGCCGTCGGGGCTCGATCCCATGTGAGCGGAAGAAGGCGATCGCCCGCTCCACGAAGTCGACCACGGTCGGCCCCCGCTCGTCCGGGTGCAGCTCGGTGTAGGCGAGGCGGGAGTGGTCGTCGATCATCGAGTGGGCGAGCTCGTATCCGACCCTCTGGCGTCTCTCGGCCCCTGAGCGGGACCGGTCCCCGGTCACCGCGTGGCCGGGCCTGGTGAAGCGGGCGAAGCGCTTGGTGTCCATCTGCAGGAGGTCGCCCGGGCAGGGCCACTCGAAGCGCCGCACCGCCTCCTTCGGTGCCGCGGGCCGTCGCGAGAGTCCTCGACGCCGCAGGCAGCGGGAGACCGTCGCGTGGGGGATGCCGGTCTCGGAGGCGATCAGTCGCGGACCCCATCCGGTGTGCCGGCGCGCCTCGCAGACGCGGTCGTGGACCTCCTCGCTCGTCAGCGAGGGACGACGGTGCGGTGCCGAGGAGCGGTCCCGCAGGCAATACAGGTCCGCCCTCTGCTCCTCGCTCGCCCGGCGCCATCGCCAGACCCACGCATGGGCTGTCGACCTCGAGACGCTCGAGGCGGCCGCGGCCGCCTCGAGCGTGAGGCCGTCGTCTTCCACGAGCGCCACCAGGCGGCGTCTGCCGAGAGGGGTGAGCGGGGCGTTACGGTGCTGCATCCGGGTCCTCCTTGAGGTCGGGGCTTCGACACCCACAGCCTCTCGGCGGGCCCGGATCTACTTCATGGCGTTCGGAACGTGGTGAGGCAGGTCAGCTAGGCGGCGCGGTCGTCGGCAACGTCGTTCGATAGCCTCGGGCCCGGTGAAGGCGGTGATCCTGGCAGGAGGCCTCGGCTCTCGGTTGAGCGAGGAGACCTCGACCCGGCCGAAGCCGATGGTCGAGATCGGCGGCAAGCCGATGCTCTGGCACATCATGAAGATCTACGCCGCCCACGGCATCGATGACTTCGTGATCTGCCTCGGCTACAAGGGCTACATGATCAAGGAGTTCTTCGCGAACTACTACCTGCACACGTCCGACGTCACCTTCGACCTGGCCGCCGGGACCACCGAAGTGCACCGCTCGGCGACCGAGCCTTGGAAGGTGACCCTGGTCGAGACCGGCGAGGACACGATGACCGGCGGCCGCCTGCGCCGCGTCCTTCCCTACCTCGGCGACGAGGACTTCTGCTTCACCTACGGCGACGGGGTCGCCAGCATCGACATCAAGGCCCTGATCGCGTTCCACGAGGAGCAGGGGCGCGAAGCGACGATCACCGCGGTCAAGCCCCCCGGGCGCTTCGGTGCCCTCGACATCGAGGGGCACCAGGTCAACAACTTCGAAGAGAAGCCGCGCGGCGACGGCCTGGCGACCAACGGCGGCTTCTTCGTGCTCAGCCCCAAGGTCGGCCGCTTCCTCACCGACGACTCGACGATCTGGGAGCAAGAGCCGGTGCGCGGCCTGGCGGGCGAGGGACAGATGGCCTGCTACCGCCACGAAGGCTTTTGGCAACCGATGGACACCCTGCGCGACCGCCAGGTCCTGCAGGAGCTGTGGGACTCTGGCTCACCGCCCTGGCGGACCTGGGACTGACGTGGCTACCCCCCGGGGGTCCGTCGACCCCGAGTTCTGGCGCGACCGCCGCGTCTTCCTCACCGGCCACACGGGGTTCAAGGGCGCCTGGCTCTCGCTCTGGCTCGAGTCGCTGGGAGCGGAGGTCACGGGCTTCTCCGACGGTGTCCCGACCGATCCCTCGCTCTTCGAGCTGGGCCGGGTCGGCGAGGCGATGGCTACGGTCGAGGGCGATGTCCGCGACGCCGACGCGGTAGGTGCGGCACTCCGTGCCGCACGGCCGGAGGTCGTCATCCACATGGCGGCGCAGCCGATGGTCCGCCGTTCCTTCGTCGAACCGGTCGCCACCTACGCGACCAACGTGATGGGGACGGTGAACGTGCTCGAGGCGGCGCGCGGCACCGACGGGGTGCGCGTCGTCGTCAACGTCACCTCCGACAAGTGCTACGAGAACCGCGAGTGGGACTGGGGTTACCGCGAGAACGAGCCAATGGGCGGCCACGACCCCTACTCCAGCTCGAAGGGCGCGGCCGAGATCGTCACCGCCGCCTATCGTCGCTCCTATTTCTTCGACCCGGCCGGGCCACGGCTCGCCTCGGCCCGGGCGGGCAACGTGATCGGCGGCGGCGACTGGGGCGAGGACCGGCTGGTCCCCGACGTGATGCGGGCGGTCCTGGCGGGCGAGGAGGTGCGGGTCCGCAACCCCAACGCGATCCGCCCCTGGCAGCACGTCGTCAACCCGCTGAGCGGCTACCTGGCCCTGGCCGAGGCCCTCTGGGACGACCCCGAGCTGGCCGGCGGCTGGAACTTCGGCCCGGCCGACGAGGAGGCCCAGCCGGTCGGCCACCTGGTCGAGAGGCTGGGCGAGCTGTGGCCGGAGCGGGTGCGCTGGGCCGTCGACGACGGGCCCCACCCGCACGAGGCGCACTACCTGAAGCTCGACTCCTCGATGGCGCGCACTCGTCTCGGCTGGCGCCCGCCCGCGCCGCTCGACACCGCCCTGGCCTCGACCGCCGACTGGTACCGCGAGTTCGAGGCCGGCGCCGACATGCGCGCCGTGACGCTGGACCAGCTGGCGGCGCTGACCAGCGCCGCCGCCTAGCTCAGGTCGCCTCCATCGCCTTCGGGGCGACGAAGGGCTCCATCTCGGAGATCGGGTAGCCGAAGGCGATCTTTGGATAGGCGTTGGCGGCGAGGTCGATCGCGACCTCGAGCAGGTAGGGGCCGGCGGTGGCCCACATCTCGGCCACCGCGCCGGCGAGATCGGCGGGGTCGGAGACGCTTCGCGACGGGATCCCGTAGGCCGCGGCGACGCGGGCGAAGTCGGGAGCCGAGTAGCCCCAGACGGTCGACTGGTAGCGGCCGTCGAGGTAGGACTCCTGGAACTGCCGCACCATCCCGTGGGCGCCGTTGTCCAGCACCACCACCTTCACCGGGAAGGCATTGCGGGCCAGCGTCTGCAGCTCCTGGATGTTCAGCTGGAAGCCGCCGTCGCCGTTGATCGAGACGACCGGGGCGCCGCTCGCGACCGCGGCGCCGATCGCCAGCGGCAGGCCGGAGCCCATCGCCCCCATGCCGCCGGAAGTGAGGAACCGCTGTTCGCCCTCCAGCTCCACCGACTGCGCCGCCCACATCTGGTGCTGACCGACGTCGGCGACGTAGGCCGCGGCGCTCGGGTGGGCAAGCCGGTGGATCACCTCGTTGGGGTTGATCCCCTCGATCCCCGGCGACTCACCGGTATCGGGCCAGCGCTCGCGCAGCTCGGCGATCTCCCCCGCCCAGGCGGCGTGGTCACCCGGCTTCCGGTCCGCCGCGGCGGCGGTGAGGTCGGCGAGCGCCGGGGCCAGGTCCTGGACCAGCGACGCGACCCCGGTGATGCGGTTGTTGATCTCGCCCGGGTCGACGTCGACGTGGTGGATCTTGCCGCCCGCGATGAAAGCCTCGGTGTCGGCGCCGGTCTGGCGGATGTCGAGCCGGCTGCCGAGCACCAGCAGCGCGTCGCAGCGGGAGAGGGCGATGTTGGCCCAGCGGTTGCCGTAGGTGCCGATCATCCCGACCCGCAGCGGGTGGTCGTAAGGAAGGACGTCGACGCCCATCAGCGAGTTGACGACCGGGACCCCGAGCGCGTCGACCATCTCGCGGAAGGCGGCGACCGCGCGGCCGGAGCGCAGCCCACCGCCGGCCAGGATCAGCGGCCGCTCGGCGGCAGCGAGGTCGGCGACGGCCTGCGCCGTGGCCTCGCCGGTGAGGGGATCGTGCGGCGGCCCGAGCGCCACCGGCCCGGCGGGCACGGGGGCCTCGATCGCGGCCAGCTGCAGGTCGAGCGGGATGTCGACGAGAACCGGGCCCGGACGGCCGGAACGGGCCAGGGCGAACGCCTCGGAGAGTCGTTGCGGCAGATCCTCGGCAGTTTCCACCCGCCAGGCCGCCTTGGCGATCGGCGCCGCCATCGCCGCCACGTCGGTCTCCTGGAAGCCGAGCTGGCGGATCGGCTTGTCGAGCTTGCGCTCGTGGCGGTTGACCTGGCCGGTGATAAAGACGGCGGGGGTCGAGTCGAAGTAGCAGCTGCCGAGCGCGGTGAGCAGGTTGGTCGCCCCGGGGCCGCTGGTCCCCATCGCGACGCCGGGCACGCCGTTCATCCGCGCGTGTCCCTCGGCGGCGAATCCGGCGGCTTGCTCGTGATGACAGGCGACGATCTTCACCTGGCCGTCGCGGTGAAGCGCGTCGATCAGGTTGACGATCATCCCGCCCGCGACTTCGTAGACGGCCTCGACCCCTTGCGAGGCGAGGAACTTGGCGACCCACTCGCTGCCCTTCAGGCTCACGGCCGGTCCACCTAGTCGCGCTCGGCGAGCCCGACCGGGGTCTTGGCGGTCGGCGCCAGCACGTCGTGGAAGCTCTCGATCATGTAGTCGACCTGGGCCTCGCTCAGCCCCGGGTAGACGCCGACCCAGAAGACGTTGTCCATGACGAAGTCGGCGCTCTTCAGGTCACCGACCCGGCGGTGCTCGGCGTTCAGGTAGGCGGGCTGGCGCACCAGGTTGCCGGCGAACAGGAGGCGGGTGGCGATCTGGCGGTCGTTGAAGGTGCGCAGCACGGTGTCGCGGTCGACCGGGCACTCCTCCTTCAGCGCGACCGGGAAGCCGAACCAGCTGGGGTCTGACTGCGGCGTCGCCTCGGGCAGGATGAGGAAGTCCTGGAGGTCACTGAGGCCCTCGTAGAGGCGATGGAAGTTCGCTTTGCGGGCGGCGGTGAATTCGTCCAGCTTGTCGAGCTGGGCGAGCCCGACGGCCGCCTGCATGTCGGTCAGCTTCAGGTTGTAGCCGACGTCCGAGTAGATGTACTTGTGGTCGTAGCCGCGCGGCAGCTCGCCGAGCTGGTGGTCGAAGCGCTTGCCGCAGGTGTCCTCTTTGCCCGGCTCGCACCAGCAGTCGCGGCCCCAGTCACGGAACGACTCGGCGTACAGCTTCAGCGTGCCTTTGTTGGTGAGGACGCAGCCACCCTCCCCCATCGTGATGTGGTGCGCGGGGTAGAAGCTGACCGAGGCGAGGTTGCCGAAGCTGCCGACCGGCTTGTCGCGGTAGGTCGAGCCGAGCGCGTCGCAGCAGTCCTCGACCAGCCAGAGGTCGTATTTCTCGCAGAAGGCGGTGACCGCGTCGAGGTCGAACGGGTTGCCGAGCGTGTGGGCGACCATCACCGCCTTGGCCTTCGGCGAGACCGCCTCCTCGAGCATCGAGACATCGAGGTTGTAGGTCGGCACGTCGACATCGACGAAGACCGGCACGAGGCCGTTCTGGATGATCGGGTTGACCGTGGTCGGGAACCCGGTCGCGCAGGTGATCACCTCATCACCGCGTTCGAGCCTTTTGGCGCCGAGCTTGGTCGAGGTGAGGCAGGAGAGCGCGACGAGGTTGGCCGAGGAGCCGGAGTTGACCAACAGGGCGTGGCGCAGCCCGTTGATCTTGGCGAAACGCTTCTCGAACTTGGCCGCCCAGGGCCCGGTGGTCAGCCAGAATTCGAGTGAAGAATCGACCAGGTTGACGATCTCGCGCTCGTCGAAGACCCGGCCCGCGAAGCGGATCGGCGTCTCTCCAGGCCGGAAGTCTTCGTCACCGAAGGCCGCGTCGTGGTAGTCACGGACCAGATCGAGGATCTGGCTGCGGAGCTCGGCGGCGCGCTGAGGATCAGGGCTCACCGTCATCCACGGTAGCAACCACGCGGACGTCAGCGTGGACCAGTTCCGCGGGCACCTCGTCGATCTGGACCCGCGGCCGCGGCGGGTTCAGGACCTGGCTGACGATGTAGGCGGGCCGGGCCTTGATCTCCTCATACATATGGGCGAGATATGAGCCGACGACGCCGAAGCAGATCATCTGCACGCCGCCGATGAAGAGGATGACGATGATCAGCGTCGCGTAGCCCTTCGGCGCCGCGCCGGGATCGAAGATACGGAGCCCGATCTCGACGATCGCGGCGACCACCGCCAGCGTCGTCGTGATCGCCGCCAGCCAGATCATCAGGTCGAGCGGCGCGTAGGAGAAGGAGACGATCGCCCTTCTCGCCCACCCCATGTTCGCCAGGAAGTTATTTGACGATTTGCCGAAGAGCCGCTCGGGGCGGTCGTAGGGGATGCCGATCTGGCGGAAGCCGACGAAGGCGCGCAGGCCGCGCACGAAGCGGTGGTTCTCCGGCATCTCGTTGATCGCGTCGACGGCCTTGCGGTCGAGCAGCGAGAAGTCGCCAGCGTCGACCGGCATCGGCACGTAGGCGGTGCGCTGGAAGACTCGGTAGAAGGCCTTGCGGCCGGCGTTCATCAGAGCCGGGCCCTCGCGGGTGATGCGCTCGCCGTAGACGACCTCGTAGCCCTCCTGCCAACGGGCGAACATTTCCGGGATCATCTCGGGCGGGTCCTGCAGGTCGCCGTCGAGGAGGATCACGGCGTCGCCGGTGGCGATCCGCATGCCGCTGGAGTAGGCGCTCTGCGAGCCGAAGGCGCGGGTGTGGTGGATGACCGTGGTGCGCCGGTCGCGCTCGGCGAGCTCGGCGAGGACCCCCGGCGTCGGGTCGCCTTCCGGGCTGCCGGAATCGACGAAGATGATCTCCCAGTCGACGCCCATCTCGCTGAACACCTTGGTCAGGCGTTCGTGCATCACCGGGATCGACTGCGCCTCCCGGTAGCAGGGGACGACCGCGCTCAGCCTGATTTGATTCGCCGGACCCATGGCTGGAGACCTCAATCTAGCGACCACATCCCCAGAACCCCTCCCCCCACTCAGCCCGCTCGGGCTCGGGGCCTGGGCTTTCGGCGGCGTCGGCTGGGGACCTCAGGACGATGAGGACTCGGTGGCGACGATCCGCCATGCGGTCGGCCGCGGAGTCGGCTGGATCGACACCGCGGCGGTCTACGGCGGCGGCCACGCGGAGGAGATCGTCGGCCGCGCGCTGGCGACGATGCCGGTCGCCGAGCGGCCGTTGGTCTTCACCAAGGCGGGCATCCGGATCGACCCCGACACCGGCAACACCTATCGCGACCTCGGCTCCGACTCGATCCGCGAGGAGTGCGAGGAATCGTTGCGCCGACTCGGGGTCGAACGGCTCGACCTCTACCAACTGCACTGGCCGGTCGCCGAGGACGAGGTCGTCGAAGCGGCCTGGGCGACGCTCGGCGAGCTGCGCGACGCAGGCAAGATCCGCTGGGCCGGAGTCAGCAACTTCGACCTCCGGCTCTGCGAGCGCTGTGCGGCGATCCGCCCGCTCGACGCCGCCCAGCTGCCGCTCTCGCTGCTCGAAGACCGGCCGCTGCAGAGCGAGCTGCCGTGGCTGGCGGGACACGGCGTTCCGACCATCGTCTATAGCCCGCTCGAGTCGGGACTCCTCTCCGGCCGCTTCTCGGTCGAGCGGCTCGCCGCCCTGCCCGACGACGACTGGCGGCGGCGTCGTCCCCGCTTCCAGAGCCCGCAGCTCGAGCATGCACTGGAGCTGGTCGAGCGGCTGCGACCGCTCGCCGCCGAGCTCGGCACCTCGATCGCCGAGCTGGCGATCTCCTGGGCGCTCCACTTCGACGGCGTCGCCGGGGCGATCGTCGGTGCCCGCTCGCCCGCCCAGGTCGACGGCTGGATCGGTGCCGCCGAGCTCCAGCTCGACCCGGCGGCGGTCGCCTTCATCGCCACGGCGAAGGCTGAGGTCGGCTCCTAGCGTTATCGTGCCGCCCCGGTGATGCAGGGAAAGACGTCGGCGCCGGGCAATCGATCGCCCTGGCGGCGGATACAGAACGTGGCGGAGGCCGACCCAACGGTCACGGCGATCGCCCTCTACGCGGTGGTCTCGCTGGCCGCGCTGATCGCCGCCTACTTCGGGATCTTCGATCGGTTCGCGCCCTACGACGACGAGGGGACCCTGCTGATCACCCTCAAAGCCTTCGTCCACGGCGACCCGCTCTACAAGGAAATCTGGTCCGTCTACGGGCCCTTCTACTACGAGCTCTTCGGCGGGTTCTTCAAGCTCTTCGGGATCTCGATCAACGCCGACGCGGGCCGCTCGATCGTGATCTTCCTCTGGGTTGGTGCCAGCCTGTTCATCGGCGTCGCCGCCCATCGGCTCACCGGCCGCCTGTCGCTCGGGCTGACCACGATGGTCTGCGCCTTCGCCGCGCTGACCGTGCTCACCGCCGAGCCGATGCACCCGCAGGGGCTCTGCGTTGTGCTTCTGGGCGCGATCCTCCTGGTCGCGGTGAGCGGCGGGCGTCGCCGCAGCATCCTCACCGGCAGTGGCTGCGGCGCCCTCCTCGCCGCCCTCCTGCTGACCAAGGTCAACCTCGGGGTCTTCGCGATCGCCGCCCTTGCCGTCGCCGCCGTCCTCACGATCGAGCCGCTCCACCGTCGCGGCTGGCTGCGCTGGCTGGTCATGATCGCCTTTCTCGCCGTGCCCGCGATCGTCCTCGCGCGCGACTTCAGCCTCTCCTGGGTGCGCGAATTCCTCCTCCTCGAGGTTTTCGCGGCGATCGCCGTCCTCGTCGCCGCGCGGCCGCTCTGGCCGGCTCCGCGGGAAGACGACGACGGGCTGATGCGCTGGATCCTCGCCATGATCGCCGGCTTCATCGCCGCCTTTGTCGCGATCCTCGTGATCATCGTCGCCACGGGCCCGTCGCTTCGCGACGTCTACGACGGGACGATCAAGGAAGCGTTCGGCATCCGCGACGTCATTTCCAGCGCCTTCCCGTTCCCCGCCAACGCCACCGTGGAGTGGGGAATCGGCGCCGTCGTGGGGGCGGTGCTCGCCTTGCGGCTGCGCCGCAACGGCGAGGACGGCGCGCCCTCGATCTGGCCGGGCCTGCTGCGCGCGGTCGCCGGCCTGACGATCCTCTTCTCCGTCGCCAGCATCGCTCCGTTCGGCCTGAACCCGGTCGCCGGTAACCCCGTCGTCCCGGCGATGGTCCTCGCCTGGATCGCGGCGATCCCGCCCCTCGGCCGGATCGAGCCCCCGCACCGTCGCCTGCTCCGCGTCTTCGTGCCGATGCTGGCGCTGGCCGAGTCGCTGCAGGTGTACCCGGTGCCCGGCAGCCAGATGGGCATCGCCGCCTTCTCCTTCGCCCTCGTCGGCGCCGTCTGCCTCAGCGACTCGCTGGTCGAGCTGCGCGCCTGGAGCGCGGCGCGCGGCACCTCGGCGCTGGCCAACTACGGCGCCGTCGTTCCGGTGCTCGCCGTCGCGCTGCCGGCGCTCTTCGTCCTCAACGGGATCCTCCTGCCCGGCGCCACCAACATCTCCGACTATCACCTGGAGAAGAAGCTCAACCTGCCGGGCTCCGAACTCATCCACCTTCCTTCGGAACAGGCCGAACAGTTCGAAGACGTGGTCGAACTGATCGACAAGCACCACTGCTCGACCATCATCGGCTGGCCGAGCGTCAACGCCTTCTACTTCTGGTCAGAACTCGAAGCGCCGCGACCGACGCTCCCGAACGCCTGGGTGTACGCCTTGAACGAATCGCAGCAGGCCCAGGCGCTGCGCGAACTGAAGGCCTCGCCACGGCCCTGTGCGATCCGCAACGACGAACAGGCGGTGATGTACCTGAAAGGCCTGCCGCCGCCCGACAAGCCGCTCGTCAACTACGTCCTCAACGACTTCAAGCCGGTGGTCGAAGTCGGGCCCTACGTGTTCGAGCTGCCGAAGCCCTCGGCGGCCGAAGGCTGAGCGCGTCGGCGGCCCGCCTCAGGCGGCGGGCGCCAGCCAGCGGTCGACGTTCTGCTCGTACATCTCCTGCAGGATCTCGTCGATCCCGTAGCGCAGCTTGAACTCCGGGTAGTCGGCCTGGAACGGGGCCAGGTCGGAGATCCACCAGCGGTGGTCGCCGATCCGCGGCGCCTCGCCCATCTCCCAGGAGAGCGTCCGGCCGGAGACCCGCTCGCAGACCTCGATCGCCTCGAGCATCGAGCAGTTGGAGAAGCGCCCGCCGCCGATGTTGTAGACGGCGTGCGGCTTCGGGTTCTTGCGGAAGGCATCGAAGGCGGCGATCAGGTCGGCGCTGTGGATGTTGTCGCGGACCTGTTTGCCCTCGTAGCCGAAGATCGTGTAGTGCGTGCCGGTGACGGTGCACTTCATCAGGTAGGCGAGGAAGCCGTGGAGCTTGGCGCCGGCGTGCTGCGGCCCGGTCAGGCAGCCGCCGCGGAAGCAGACGGTCGGCATGTCGAAGTAGTAGCCGTACTCCTGCACGAGCAGGTCGGCGGCCGCCTTCGAGACCCCGAACAGCGAGTGGGTCGACACGTCGATCGACATCGAGGTGTCTATGCCCTTGTAGTAGGGATGGTCCTCGGGCAGCTCCAGCCGCTTCTCCAGCGACTGCAGCGGCAGCCGGTTCGGCGTGTCGCCGTAGACCTTGTTGGTCGAGGTGAAGATGAAGGGGGCGTCGATCGCATGGGCCCGCGCCGCCTCGAGCAGGTTCAGGGTGCCGTTCGCGTTGACGCCGAAGTCCGTCTGCGGCTCACTGGCGGCCCAGTCATGGGAGGGCTGCGCGGCGGTGTGGATGACCAGCTCGATCGACCCGGCGTGGTCGCGGAAGATGCGCTCGACCTCGGCCGCGTCGCGGATGTCGACGTTCTCCCACTTGAAGCCGTCGTACTCGTCGACGAGGCGCTGGGTGACGTGCGAGGTCGACGATTCGGGGCCGAAGAAGCGGGCCCGCATGTCGTTCTCGATCCCGACCACGTCGAAGCCCTGCTCGATGAAGTGGTCGACAGCCTCGGAGCCGATCAGGCCGCCGGCGCCGGTGATGATCGCTACTGGCACAGTTCCTACTCCTTTTCCCCGTCTTGGGTGTCGATTTCGAGCGCCGCCGCGATTCGATCCTCATCGGCGGCGATCCAGTCGTGGATGTCGGCGAGCACCTGGTGGGCTGAGCGCCGTGGCCTCCACTCGTCGAGCTTGAACAGCTTCGTGCAATCGGAAAGATAGATGGGCACGTCCCCCTGCCGAGTCTCGGCGACCGGCGTGATCGGCACCTCGTTGCCGGTCAGCTCCTGGCAGATCGCCGTCGTCTCGAGCAGCGAGAGGCTGCACTCGCGACCGCCGCCGGCGTTCACGGTGCGCCCGTCCCAGGTCGCCGGATCGAGCAGTTGGCGCTCGACCAGGTCGACCAGGTCCTCGACGTGGAGGAGATCGCGCACCTGCTTTCCATGCCCCCCGAAACCGATATATGAGAGCGGGTTGCGGAAGTGGTGGGCCAGCATCCAGTGGGTGAATACCCCCTGGTCGACCTTCCCCATCTGCCAGGGCCCGGCGATCACGCCGAAACGGTCGATCACCGCGGGGACGCCGAGCGCGGCCCGGTACTCCTCGACCAGCAGCTCGGCCGAGAGCTTGGTGGCGCCGTAAAGCGTCCGTGCGCCCTCGAGCGGAAAGTCCTCGGAGATCCCGGCCGGGGAGACGCCGCGAAACGGCTGCTCGGCGGCGAGCTCGAAGCGCGTCTCGGCCTCCTCCAGCGCCAGCTCCACCTGCGGCTGCACCGGGTAGACGCGACTGGTCGAGAGGAAGACGAAGTAGGCCCCGTCGCGGCGGGCCAGCTCGAGGCAGTTGTAGGCGCCGGTGAGGTTGGTGTGGACGAGGTAGCCGGTGTCGCCGTCGACGCCGCTCATCACCGAGGGCTCGGCCGAGCACTCGACGATCGCGTCGAGCTTCGGCAGAGCCATCAGATCCTCGGGCTCGCGCACGTCGCCCTTGACGAACTCGACCCCGGCCTCCGCCAGCCGCGGCAGGTTCAGTTCCGAGCCTCGCCGGTAGAGGTTGTCGAGCACGACGAATTCCCAGTCGGGATGCCGACCGGCAAGAGACACGGCAAGATTCGAGCCGACGAATCCCGCCCCGCCAGTGATCAGGACCCTAGGCATGAATCGCGACGGTATCGCAGAGCCCCGCCATCCCGACGCTCCGGGCGCGCCCGATCGCGGCGAGGCCCACGTCTGGCGGATCGAGCTGCCCGCCGGGGGCGGACGGGCGGCGGCGAGGGGGGCGCTGCGGGAGATCCTCGGCGCCTATCTGGACGAGGAACCCGACGCGGTCGCGCTGAGCCTCGGGGAGGCCGGCAAGCCGGCGCTCGCCGCGTCGCCCGCGGCGCTGTCCTTCAACCTCAGCCACTCGCGCGGGCTGGCCTTGGTCGCGGTGGCCACGGGCGGGGTCGAGATCGGCATCGACATCGAGGGAATGCGCCCGCGCCGCGACCTGGTGCGGCTGGCGGCGCGCTGGCTGCCCGGCGAGGACGCAGCGGCAGTCGCGGCGGCGGCGGATGACCAACGCGAGGAGGTCTTCTACGCCGCCTGGACGCGGTTCGAGGCGCGGGCGAAGTGCACCGGTGCGGGGCTCTCCGGGCCGCCCCCCGGTCCCGAGGTCGTCGCGCTGCCATTGGCAATCGATCCTGGCTACGCCGCCGCGCTGGCGACCGTCGGCACCGCTCCGACGAGCGTCCACCGCCTCGACTTCGACGGCGGGACCTAAGGGTGGGTCTGGCCGTGCGCGATCTGCACGAAGGCGCGCCAGGAGGGCTTCGCGCGGAACCCGGCGCCGGCGTGGAAGAAGCCGACCGAGTCGCAGAAGGAGCACGATTCGGCGAGGTCCTTCCAGGAGAACCAGTAGACCGCTTTCAAGTCGAGCTTGGTGCGGTTCGCCAGTAGGAAGGTGTAGGCGCTTTCCAGTTCTTCGACCTGCCCGCGGACGCCGTGCTCGAAGGCGTTGATGTGGAAGTCGTTCTGCGAGCCCCAGCCCATCTCGGTGATGTAGAGCGGCACCCGGTCGTGGTTTTCGACCGTCACCTCGTGGAAGCGTTCGACCAGTTCTTCGAGCTGTTCGGAGTCGATCGCGTACGGATGCAGGGCGACGCCGTCGAAGTAGCTCTTGATGTTCGGCACGCGGTAGAGCTGTTCGAGGAATTCGGCGGCCGGCATGCCTCGTTTGGCGCCCGCCGACGGTTCGCCGAAGAGGCCGGTGAGGATCACTTGCGCGCCCGGCTCGGCCCGTTTGATCGCCGGGCTGGAGAGTTTCAGCAGCTTCGCGTAGTCATGCGGGCTGACCGGATAGGCGAAGTAGAAGAAGTTGGCCTCGTTCCAGACCTGCCAGGTACGGATCGGCAGCGGTTTGGCGATCGGGGTGAGATGGGCGCCTTCGAGTTCGTAGACCGGCCCCTGCTGCTCCTTTTCCTTTTCTTCGCGGATCGTCGCCGGGGCGTGCAGCTTCCAGAATTCGCCACCCGGCCCGTAGCGTTTGGCCGCCGCTTCGAGGAATTTGGTCCAGGCCTGGCGCTGGGCCGCGTTGTGGATCGGCAGGGTCGTCTGCTTCTTCGCCAGCCAGGCCGGCGTGGTGACGACGAAGGGCAGGACCCTGAGGCCCTGCAGGGCCGCCTGTTCGACCACCGGGTCGAACCATTCCCACACGTATTCGCCCTTCTTGGTCGGCTGCATCGCCGCCCAGGGCATCGCCCAGCGGATCGTTTCGATCCCACCCGCCTTCATGTACTTGACGTCCTTTTCGGTCAGCCCGGTCTGCGGCACGATCCCGAAGAAGCCGGAGCCTTTTGCCGGACGAGCAGGGGTCGACGCCGCCGAGGCGGGGGTCGTCGTCTCCTGCGAGAGGAGATAGACGCCGCCTGCGAGGGCGACGAGGACAAGTGCTGCTGCGAGCAGGCGCCTCAAAGGAAGTTGGGCAGGATAGCGGGATGGGTCGGTCATCAGGGGCCGGAGCAGTCTTCAACACGACTTCGCCCAAGATGTAGCGAGGCTGTCACCGCAGCTGGAAGGTGCGCCGGTAGGCGGTCGGGGTGGTCGCGGTGGCGCGGCGGAAGTGGTCACGCAGTGAGGCCGCGTTGCCGAAGCCGGCCCGCAGGGCGACGGTCTCGACCGGCAGGTCGGACTCCTCGAGCAGCCGGCGCGCCTCCAACACGCGGCGCGAGAGCAGCCACTGCAACGGCGTCGTCCCGGTCTCGGCACGGAATCGACGGGCGAAGGTGCGCGGGCTGACGTTGGCGTGGCGGGCCATCTCGGCGACGGTCAGCGGCTCGGCGATCCGCTCGCGCGCCCAGGCGCGCGTCGCCTCGAAGGAGCCGACGGCGCTCGGCTCGGCGGCGGCCGGCTCGGCGGCGTGGAAGAACTGCGCCTGGCCGCCGTCGCGGTGCGGCGGCGCGACCAGGTGGCGGGCGACGCGGTCGGCACAGGCGGCCCCCTGGTCGGCGCGGATCACGTGCAGGCTGAGGTCGATCCCGGCGCTGAGGCCGGCCGAGGTGAGCACCGCGCCTTCGTCGACGAAGAGGACGTCGGGGTCGACCACGACCGCCGGGAAGCAGATCGAGAAGTAATCGGCGAACGCCCAGTGGGTGGTGGCGCGGCGACCGTCGAGGAGGCCCGCCGCGGCGAGCGCGAAGGAGCCGGTGCAGACCGAGAGGACGCGCGCGCCCCGCCGGGCGGCGTCGCACAAGGCGCCCAGCGCAACCTCGGGTGGCGGCTCGAAGATCCCGTAGTAGCCGGGGACGACGACGGTGTCGGCACACTGCAGCTCGGCCAGGTCGCCGTGCACGCCGATCTCGAAGCCGCCCAGCTCGAGGCCCCGGGTCGTGCTCACCGGCAGGCCGTCGATCGAGCAGGTCGAGAACTCGTACAGGGGCCTGCCGTCGGGGTCGAGGGCCAACGAGAACGCCTGCGCGGGCGCGGTCAGGTCGAAGGCGACGGTGCCGGGCAGGCAAAGGGCGACGACGCGATGGGGCATGGCAGGAATCTAGCGGGCATTGTCTTTCCTGCCACTGGCTGGATGGCCATGCGACGGGGACGATGCGTCCATGCAGATCTCCGTGCTTGCCTTCCCCGGCCTCACCGCCCTCGACGCGATCGGCCCTTATGAGGTCTTCCGCTCGGTCCCCAACTGGGAGGTCTTCTTCGTCGGCAAGGAACGCGGCGAGGTGCGCACCGACGCCGGCAGCCTCGGGATCACCATCGACCACGACTTCGCCGAACGCCCCGAAGCCGACGTCGTCCTGATCCCTGGCGGCGAGGGCAACCGGGCGCTGCTCGAGGACGAGGAGACGCTGAAGTGGCTGCGCCACATCGATGGCGGCACCCGCTGGACGACCTCGGTCTGCACCGGCTCGCTGGTGCTCGGCGCCGCCG
Source organism: uncultured Solirubrobacterales bacterium (assembly GCA_963795675.1). Classification (GTDB taxonomy): domain Bacteria; phylum Actinomycetota; class Thermoleophilia; order Solirubrobacterales; family 70-9; genus VAYN01. The sequence goes on along the minus strand of CAWCJB010000012.1, from coordinate 119,846 downwards.
GCCTGCTGGAGGGCAGGAAGGCGACCAGCCACTGGCTCTATCTCGACGGCCTGAGCGAGTACGGCGCCGATCCGGTCGGCGGCCGCTACGTCGAGGACGGCAAATACCTGACCGCGGCGGGCGTCTCCGCCGGGATCGACATGGCGCTCCACCTGGTCGGCAAGGAGATCGGGGCCGAGTTCGCCCAGGCGATCCAGCTGGCGATCGAGTACGACCCGCAGCCGCCCTTCGACGCCGGCTCCCCGGAGAAGGCTCCGGCGTCGGTGGTCGAGCTGGTGCGGACCTACGAGCGCGCCTCCGCCCGCGGTTAGCTGTTCCTTATCCCCGCATACGAGGGAAAAGGAACAGCGGAAGCAGCTAGGCCGGCGTCAGCCGCAGCACCCGCCACGGCCCCTCGCCGCACATCGGTTGCGTCTCCCCCGCCGCCCAGCGCGCCTGCAGGTCGGCGTAATGCGGGCTCGCCGGGTGCCCCGACTCGCCGCTGAACATCTGCCAGCGGGAGCGGTCGGGGTCGGTCGGGTCGGCGACCATCCGCCAGCTCGGCGCCCAGACCGCTTTGTAAGGGTCGTTCGGGTCGTAGGCGATCTGGCAGACCGTCTCCTGGGCGCCGCCCGCCCGCACCTGCCGGTTGAGCAGCCGGTGCAGGACCGGGTTCGCCTGGCCGAGCGCGTGCGGGAACTCCATCTTGTGCACGTCGCCCCAGCGCCAAGTATCAGCGTCGGGGCCGAAGCGATCGGTGAGGTCGTCGAGCGCCCCCGCCAGCGCCTCGACCACGAGGTCGTCCCAGGGCCGCCCGACCAGCTCCTCGTCGGCCTCCTCCCAGAGGTCCATCAGGTGCGAGTGCCAGCGCCACGGTGAGGTGATGTGCGGGGTGAAGCCGTTGTCGGCGCGGTCGAGCCAGCGCTCGACCAGGTCGCGGTCGCCGATCGCCGCCCGCGCCACCTCGCGGCCCAGCCGCAGGAGGAAGGCCTGGTAAATCGTCCCGGCGACAGTCTCGACGTCGAGCCGGCCGTCCCAGGCGCGCAGCCGCTCGATCGCGGCGCGCTCGCGCTGGCCGGGCGGGTGCAGGCGGGACAGCCGCCGCGCCGCCTCGAGGCCGGGCAGCGAGAGCACGTCGGTCTGCATCTCGGCGAACCCATCGAGGTCGTGTTTCTCCTTCTCCAGAAGGAGTTCCTCGATCCGCTTGGCGCGGAAGCCGTCGAGCCATTCGGAGGTGATGTGGTGCGGGTAGTCGTCGCCGACGATCCGATTGTTGGCGGTGACCAGGTAGCCCGACTCGGGGTCGGTGACCTCCGGCAGATCCTCGTAGGGGATCGTCCCCTCCCACTCGAACTCGCCCGTCCAGCCCGGCTTCGGCAGGTCGGCGACACCACCCTGGCGGAGCGGCAGCCGGCCGATCAGCTTGTAGCCGATCGAGCCGTGGCGGTCGGCCCAGATCGCGTTCGAGGCGGGCGAGGAGTGGCCGCCGATCAGCTCGACGTACTCCGCCCCGGAGGTCACGTCGAGGAGGTCGAACATGCCGCGGAAGGCGGTCGGTTCGCGCAGCGTCTGCCAGGCGAGGGCGAGCGGCTCGGCGTCGTCGGCGCCGAGCGCCTCGTTGACGATCGGCCCGTGGTGGGTCTCGCGGACCTCCAGCGAGACCGGCTGGTCGCGCCCCTTGACCTTGATCTCCTCGGTCCGCGTCTCCAGCGGCAGCCACTCGTCGCGGAAGAGGTAGCGGTCGCCCTCGATCCGCTCGATGAAGAGGTCTTGGACGTCGCCCATCACGTTGGTGATCGTCGAGCAGACGTCGTTGCCCTGGCCCATGTAGATGCCGGGCATGCCGGGCAGCGAGGCGCCGCGCAGGAAGCGCTCGCCGCAGCGCAGCTCGAGCTCGTGCCAGATCGGCGGCATGCTCGGCGGCAGGTGCGGGTCGCCGGCGATCAGCGGCATCCCGGTCACCGAGCGCTCGCCGGAGACCGCCCAGTTGTTGGAGCCGCTCGCCTCGGTGGCGAAGCCGAGCGCCTTGCGCACCGCGTCGATCTGCTCGACCAGCGGCAGGCCCTCGCCGTCCCAGGGGGTCTGTTCGACGATCGGATTGCCTGCCGGGTAGGCCGGGTCGAGCTTCGCGGTCAGCTCGGGGCCGAGCTCCCGGACCATGTCGGCGCGCAGCAGCTCGCGCTCCCAGTTGGTCGAGAGGCCGAAGGCGAGGAGCTTGCCGAGGCTGAGGATGTCGACCGGAGTCCATGGCTCCCACTCGAGGCCGAGCAGGCGCATCTCGAACGGCGGCGCCTTGGCCGCCGCGGCGCCCGCGTTGACCCCGGCGCAGAAGTGCTCCATGAGCGCCCGCAGCTCCGGGTCGAGCACCTCGGCCTCGCGTTCGGCGGCGCGCCGGATACCGAGCGTGCGGATCAGCCGATCGACCGGCAGCGTCTCGGCGCCGGCGAACTCGGAGAGCCGGCCGCTGACGACCCGCTGATAGAAGTGCATCTGCCAGAGCCGGTCCTGGGCGTGGACGAAGCCCTGGGTGAAGTGCATGTCCCAGCGCTCGCCGGCGTCGATGTGGGGGACGCCCCAGCGGTCGCGCCGCACCGTGACCGCGCCGCGCAGCCCCGGCACGCCCAGCCGCCCCTCTTCCTGGGGCAGCGCCCGCCGCGCCAGCCACTGCCAGGCGATCCCGACCGCGGCCGCCGTGATCCCCGCCCCGGCGACACTCGCCAAGAGCCCAGCCTTCGCCACCTTCCTCGCCGTTACCCCCGCCATCGGGACATCTTGGCAGACCCTGGCCAGCCGGCCAATCACTCGGAAGGCAGCGCAACTTCCTCTGACAGCTTTGGTTTGGACGACCAGAATGCGACCGCTCAAGACACTCCTCTCCGCCCTCGTCCTCCTGGCCATCCTGGCCCCGACCTCCCTCGCCGCCGGGGGGAACGCCAAGAGCACCCGGCTCGACCCGACCTTCGGCAAGGACGGCAAGACCGTCGTCAGGTCGTCGAAGGTCGAACAGGAACGGTTCCCGACCTACCGGATCGCGACCAGCGCGGCCGGAAAGTCCTACGTCCTCCGCCAGAACGGATTCGTGCTCTTCGCCTTCGACTCGAACGGAAAGCCGGATCCGACCTTCGGCAAGCACGGACGGGTCCGGCTGCCGATCTACGGCAGCTCGCTCGCCGTCGACTCGCGAGGTCGCGTCCTGGTCGTCGGTTCCACCGCGACCGGCACCGACGCCCCGGCCCCACCGACCAACCTCATCTCGGTACAGGGCAGTGAGGTGAGGGTCCTCCGCTACTTGCCGAACGGCTCCCCGGACCCAAGCTTCGGTGCGGGCGGCGATGTCGCGACCGACTTCGGTCTCCCCGCGCCGGTCGGCATCAACGACCAGCGCCTGGCGCCGCCTGGCCCCATCCTGCCGGGCACGACTACCTTCGAGCGACCGGTCGTGGTCGCGTCGGGGGTCACCCTCGACGGCCAGGACCGCCCGGTCGTGGCCGGCTTCTTCCGCGAACGCATCGGCTTGAACTGCGAAGAACACAGCGCCGCCTTCGTCGCCCGGCTGGGCGCGAACGGCGAGCTCGACGCGAGCTTTGGCAGCGCCGGGCACACGGTCGTCCAGAACCCCTATACGCAGATCCAGGTCGCCTTCGCGCCGACCCCGGAGCCCGGCTTCGCGATTCTGCAGAAGGCTCACCAGGAATGTGGGTCAGGCCCGGTGACGAGCTTCCCCGCCAACCTGGCGACGCTGAGCGAAGCCGGCGTCCCCTCACCCGGCTTCACCCCACGTGAACTCGAATTGGAAGCGTCCCTGGCGGTGGATTCGAAGGGACGCATCCTGGTCGTCCCGTTCTCGCAGGAAGGCCCCGCCACGGTGCTGCGCATGCTTCCGAACGGGGCGACCGACACCGGCTTCGGCAGCGCCGGGATGGCCTCGCTAAAGGGGCTCGGCTTCGAAACGATCGCCGGCCTCGCCACCGACAAGCGCGGTCGGGTCCTGGTCGGCGGTAGATCCGTCGACTCGGCCAAATTCCAGCTGGCCCGCATCTCGGCCGTTGGTCACCTCGAACCCGATTTCGGCAAGAACGGCGACCTGAGCGTCGGTTTTGGCGGCGAAACTCACGCCGAACTCGGCGGCCTGGCCGTCGATGCCCGTGGCCGGATTCTCGAGGCAGGCCTGGTTCAGGGGAAGTCGCTGAAGGGCGGCGGCGGCCTCGGCATCGCCCGCGTCCGGTCGGGCAACTGAGAAGAGGCAGGGCCCGCCGACCGGCGCGCCCCTACTCGACCAGATCGAAGGGGAGGCGATCCTCGGTCTCGAGCTTTTCGAGGTGGGCCTCCATCGCCATCGCCGCCATCGGAAGCAGCTCGACCGGGACGTCGTCCCAGACCACGGCGAGAAGGGCGGCGCGGGAGGTCTCGCCCTGATCGAGGGCAGCCACCAACCTCCGCTCCCTCTCTAGTCGGTGCTCGACGTATTCGGCCAGCTTCGCCTCCGGGTCGGTGATCCAGGGACCGTGCCCCGGGCACATCAGCTCGAGGCCCTCGGTCTGCAGCAGCGCCAGCGAGTCCATGAAGGCGGCGAGCGAGTTGCCGCCCGGCGGGACGATCGTCGAGCCGAGCCCGAGCACCAGGTCGCCGCAGAAGCAGACGCCGTCGGCGCTCAGGTAGACGACGTGGTCGGCGGCGTGGCCGGGGGTGGCGAGGGCACGCAGGCCGCCGTGCTCCTCGCCGTCCTCGGCGAGCACGACCGGTGCGCCGAGCTGGTCGGCGCCGGAGATGTGGTCGATGTGGGAATGGGTGACGAGGACGGTGCCGATGCCGCCGCGCTCGCCCGCCGCCGCGCGGACCGCGTCTAGATGCCCGGCGTCCTCGGTGCCCGGGTCGATCACCACGCAGGGGTCGGCTCCATAGACGTAGGTGTTGGTGCCTTCCAGCGTCATCGGCCCCGGATTGGGGGCGACAACACGAAGGATCTCGGGATGCCCCGGGGCGAGCTCGGGCATTCGGGAACTCGGCGGCCTATGGCCCGCAGAGACGCATAAGCGTCAGTCGGTTACCTCGGCGGCGATCGCCGCGCGGGCGTCGGCCGGCTCCAGCACCACCAGGTCACCGGCGCCGCGGAGGATCTCCCGCACCAGCCAGGCCTTGCCCGCGTAGGGCAGCTCGACCACGACGGCGCCGTCGGCGAGCTCCTCGACCACGGTCCGCTCCTCGCGCAGCCAACGCGCCCGCTCCGGTGAGACCCAGACCCGGGCCACCTCGGCAGCGGGGACCTCGCCGTGGGTCATCCAGCCCTCGACCCGGGCGAATTCTTCGATCTCCGGGCGCGGCTCGAAGCTCTCCCCGGTCATCTCGGCCTCTTTGATCCGGTCGAGCTTGAAGTGGCGGACGCCGTCCTTCTTCAGGTCATAGGCCTCGACGTACCAGCCCTCCCGCCCGTTCTGGAGCCGGTAGGGCTCGATCCGCCGGGTGTTCAGTTCGTCCTCGTTCTCCTTGTAATAGGAGAGCTCCAGCACCTTGGAGTCGGCGATCGCCTGGTTCAGCAGCCGCGCGACGCTGGCGTCACCGCCGCCCGCGGGGACGATCTCGAGGCCCTCCTCGGAGGGGTCGTGGCCGAGCGCCTTGACGATTTTCTCGCGCGCCTTCTCCAGGTTCGACTGCGGCAGGTGGTCGCCGAAGAGGTCGATCGCGGCGATCAGCGCCTTCGCCTCCAGCGGCAGGAGACGCGCCGGGCGGGCGAAGTTGTCGCCGTAGGGCTCCGAGTCGACCTCGATTTCGTCGCCGAGGATTTCGGCGTAGAGGACGTAGGTGCCGCCGCCGAAGTTGACGACGTTCAGCAGCTCGACGTCCTCGCGCAGCTCCTCCTCGGTCAGCTCGAGGCGTTTGCGCAGCTCGGCGACCTGCAGGCGTTCGCCAGCTTTTGCCGCTTCGATCAGCATCCCGGCGAGGGTGACAAGGCGGGCGAAGCGCTCCGGCCGGATCGCCGCGTCGCCGCGCCCGTTGGAGCGCGAGCGGCGGGGCGCGTCGCGCAGCGGCCGGTCGACCACCTTGGCGGGCTTGAAGCCGTTGTCGTGGCGGTCGCGCAGGGTGGCGATCCGCGCTTCGGCCTCCTCGCGCAGGTCGTCGGGGGCGAGCACCTTGGCGTTGGCGCGCCAGCGCAGCGCCCAGGCGATCAGCTCGCGGTGCGAGGCGTAGTCGGTTTCGTAGATCCTGCCCTTGCCCGGCGCCTTGTCGGCGGCTTTCGCGTCGCGCAGCTCGCCGTAGGTGCCGAAGTCGCGCTCGATCAGCCAGGCGATCCGCTCGCGGATCCAGATCTTCGCCCGACCCTGGGTCTCCCCCAGCTGCCAGTCGGCGCGACTGCCGTAGTCGCGGCGGTCGAAGTCTTCGGGCGGTGAGAAGTCGTGCTCGGCCTTGGTCGCGTAGCCGACCTTGCCCTGGATCCGGGAGAGGCGGAAGACGCGCACCGCCTCGCGCTCGTGCGAGTGGCCGATCAAATAGAACTGGCCGCCGCGGAAGACCAGGTGGTAGGGGTCGACCTTCCGCTTCGAGGTGTCGCCGCGCTCCATCGTGAAGTAGGTGAACTCGATCGTCTTGCGGCGCGAGATCGCGGTCTCGATCTTCGACAGCCGCTGCGAGAGATCCCGGCCGCCGGCCGACGCGGTCATCGCCATCTCGACCGGCGCGCGCGTTTCGCTCTCGGTGAGCGGGTTGGGGTGGCCCCAGGCAACCTGCTGCAAGGCGAGCCGCAACGGCTCGGCGTAGGCGAAGCCGCCGTCGGTCAGCAGTAGCAGCGCGGTCGAGAGCGCCGCCAGCTCGGCGTCGTCGAAGGAGATCGCGTCGAGGTAGAAGTTCTCCGGCGGCAGCGAGTAGAGCTCCGCCTCGAAGAACCCCTCGCCGGGCTTCTCCACCCCCAGCTGGATGCCAAGGCTCTCCAGCTCGGCGCGGTCCGCGTAGAAGCGGCGCGCGAAGGCGTCATCGTTCATGTCGCTGTAGCCCTCGACCTCGCGCTTGATCTCGAGGGCCGAAACCGGCCTCCCCTGAGCCATCAGGAACGAGATCAGCGAGAGCTGTCGGATCAGCTTCTCGGTGTCCTTTGCCACGATTCGCAGGATAGTCTGCGGGCGCCCGATGGCACTCCTGCTTGCGCCGCTTCGCTGGCTTACTTCCTCGATTATCCGGCTGGCGATCTTCGCCGGCATCCTCGTCGCGCTCTATTTCCTCCTGCTAAAGCCGGCAATCGACAGCGGCGAGAGCAAGGTCAGCCAGGGTCTCCACTCGCTCGAGAAGAAAGCCAGCCCGAAGCGCCTCGCCCACTGCATCGAACACGCCGACGGCGACGTCGAGAAGATGAAGCGCTGCGCCCGGGTCTTCTGAGCACCCTTCAAGCCCTATCCCCAAGCTTGAACTTTACTCGTATAAACTTCAAGGATGGCCAAGAAGCTTGAAGCTTCCACGGAGCACGGTCGCTACGAAACCCTGACCTGGAACCCGGCTGCCGCCGGCGCGTCCAAGTCGGAACGCCCGCCACGCCGTTACCGCGCCTGGATCCCGGCGACCGTCGCCGATTACGAGCCGGTCCTGCGGACGGCGACGGCGGCACTCTGCGAGCGGGCCGGCACCGAGGTCAGGCAGCTGAACGCGGACCCAACCGCGCTGTTGGCGCTCGAGGGCCTGGGGCGGCAACTCCTGCGATCCGAGGCGCTGGCCTCGTCCCAGATCGAGGGACTGAGCATCTCCCACCGCGAGCTCGCCGAAGCCGAGCTCGCCGACCTCGCCGGCCACCGGGCCCACGAGATCGTCGGGACGGTACGGGCGATGGAGCGCGCCTTGGCGACCGCGTCGGTCGAGCAGCCGTTCACGGTCGAATCGATCGAGGCGATCCACCGCGAGATCGCGGTCGTGCCCCCGCTCGACAAGATCGCCGGACAGATCCGCGCCGAGCCCAGCTGGATCGGCGGCGTCGACCCGAGTCGCGCCGAATACGTCGGGCCTCCGGGGAAGTACGTGCGCGGTCTGCTCGATGACCTTTGCCGCTTCATCGAGCGCGACGACATCTCGCCCGTCGCCCAGGCGGCGATCGCCCACGCGCAGTTCGAGACCATCCACCCCTTCGGCGACGGCAACGGCCGCGTCGGCAGGTGCCTGATCCAGGCGATCTTCAAGCGGCGCGGACTGGCCCCGGCCTACGTCCCGCCGATCAGCATCGTCCTCGGCGCGAAGAAGGACGTCTACATCAGCGGGATCGAGGCCTTTCGGACCGGTGCCATCGACAGTTGGGTGACCTACTTCGCCCGGGCGACCGAGCTGGCGGCGATGCAGGCGTGTGTGTTCTCCGAAGAGGTCGAGGCGCTGCAGTCGGATTGGCGCGCCTTGTTGGCGCCGGTCCGCGCCGACTCGGCCGCCTTGGCGCTGATCGACCTGCTGCCCCGCTTTCCGATCGTGACGGCCGCCGCCGCGGAGGGCGAGATCGACCGATCCAGACGGGCCACCCTGACCGGCCTCGAACGAGTCGCCGATGCCGAGATCCTGACCCGACACCGAAATCAGAAAAAGGGCGACAGCTGGGAGGCGAAGGAACTCTTTGCCCTGCTCGACGAGTTCGAGATGGCGGTAGGCGAGAGCGCGGGTTAGGCTGGCGCGCGAGATGGAATTTCTTCAGAACCTCTTCGGCAATCTGAGCAGCGGCGTCATCCGCCTCGCGGTCACCGTAGGGATCCTCGCCGCGGTCTACTTCTTCATCGTCAAGCCGGTCCTCCACACGACCGAAAACACGGTCAACAGCACGAATCACACGATCGAAAAGTCCTTCGAACAGTCGGGCATCAACACCAAGTCGATCGAAGCGAACGTCAACAAGACGATCGAAGAAGTCAATAACCAGGTGCAGGTGCAGGTCGAACACTCGTTCCACGTCGCCAAGGCCCACGGCGGCAACGCGAAGACGGAAAAGCTCCTCCACTGCATCCAGCGAGCGCACCAGAACGTCCACCGAATCGAACGCTGCTCGAAGAAGTTCCAGTAGGGCGCGCGGCGCGCGAGGGACCGCTGCGCGCTAGGCGGCGCGCTGGGAGAACCAGGCCGAGCCGGAGAGGGCCCGGTCGAAGCCGGACCATGACTCGCCCTCGGGGAGCTGACGCTCGAGCCGGTCGAAGGAGCCGAGCCGGCCGCCGAGGTTGTCGATCATGTGGACGAGGACGGCCTCGCGGGTGGCGGGGACGACCGGCGAGCCGTGCTCGAGCTGACCGTGGTGGCTGAGGATGATGTGGAGCACGCACTGGGCGAGGTGCGGGTCGAAGCCGGGGATGTCCTCGATCGCCCGGCGCACGGTGTAGTAGCCGAGGGGGATCTCGCCCTGCAGCCGGCCGGCGTCGGTGAGGTCGATCGCCAGCGGGTCGTCGTTGTAGGCGTTCAGCTTGCCGATGTCGTGGAGGAGGGCACCGGTGACGGCGACGTCGCGGTCGATACCGGGGAAGAAGTTGGCTGCCGCCGAGACCGCCTGGGCGACCGAGAGCGTGTGCTCGAGCAGCCCGTGCCGGTAAGCCTGGTGGTAGGTCTTCGCCGCCGGGGCGTCGCGGAAGCGCGCCCAGGTCTCGCAGTCGGGGGCAAAGAAGAGGTCGAGCAGCTCGCGCAGCTCCGCGTTCTGGACCGTCTCCAGCAGGTCGCGCAGGTCGGCCTCGAGCCGCTCGACGGAGACATCGGAGGGGACGGCGAGGTCATTCAGCTCGTACTCCCCATCTTCGGCGGCGCGCAGCTCGGTGATCTTGATCTTCGAGCCCCACCGTTCGGAGGTCTCGAAGATGCCGCTGACATGGATCGGGGAGCCGGTGGTGCAGAGCGCGTAGCGGATCTCGGCGTCGTCCCAGCAGACCGCCTCGGTGGTCCCGGTGGCGTCGCCGACGGTCATCCGCAGCCACGGCTCGCCGTTGCGCTTGCGCCGCAGCTCGCGGCCGCGAACCGCGTAGACGCCCCGCACCCGCTGGCCGTCCTCGAGGTCGCGGATCGCGATCCGCGCCGTCTCGGTCACCGGCTCCGCGAGCGGCTCCGGCTCCGCGACCGACTCCATCGGGGCGAAGGCCTCCTCGCCGGCGAGGAGGCTTTCCATCTGCGTCTGCTCACTCATCTCCAGACGGAAGGTAGGGCGAGCGCCGGACGGCTTTTGTAGCGATCCGTGGGCTGAAAAGTCCCGCAAAGAGCGCTTTTCGGGCCGCTGATCCGGAGTCCTGTTCAGATCCTGGAAATGCCCTGCGAGCAGACGACGTCCGACTCCCCCGCCAGCGATTCCGCGATCTCCAGCCACTTCGCCGAGCGCTCCGCTGTATCGACCGTTTCGACGATCAGCGGCACGTCCCGCCGCAGCGCGAGCACCCGATCCCCGTGCGGAGCGACGTCGCCGCGGAACCCCCACACTCCGCGCAACGCGGTGGCCCCCGCCGCGCCGCCGCGCCGCAGCGCGTGGATGAACTCGAGGTACAGAGGGTGGGCGCCGGACCGAGCGATCTCCGAGGTAACGAGGGCGACCCTCGTCCCCTCGCTGTGGAGACTTCCTCCCGCTATGCGGGAGCTTCGCTCCACGCCCTCGATCGTCACGAGGTCGGCGACGGCGTCGAGCTCCGCGAGGGCCGCGGTGATCGCACTACGCTCGCCGACCGCAACCGTGATCGCGGGGACGCCGCGATTCGCCGCGAGGAAACGCGCGCGCCGCCGCTCGCCATCGAGCACTCCGTCGAGGCCGAGCAACACGGTCGCCGATTCGGCGCCGTGCCGGTACATCGCGTCAACTGCGCGCAGGTGGGGCGACGACTGCCCCGAGCGCGGCCCCCAGATCGTCGCCCGCACCACATCCTCCGGAGATCCGGCCACCGGCACACCCACCCCAGCCGCAGTAGTGGTGGGTGTGCCGGTGGTCGCGAGTCCCGCCAACTCCTCCGCGAGCCCTTCGACCCTCTCCCTCTCCCCCACTGCCACCGCCACCAACGGCGCGTCTTCCGACAGCGACAGAAGCCTCTCCGTCCTCACCGCCTGCCTCCTCCCGAACCCCTCGATGCCCCGAAGTAACGCCGCCGCCCACACCCCGTGCCGAGCGCAGGCGTCCATCACCGCGACATCGAGGGGCCGATCGCCGTCGCGGTCGCGCTCACCGAAGTGGAAACGCATCTGCAGCGCTCCGCGCCCGGCCTCGCTCACAGCAGTCCCCCGACCCAATGCCCCAACGCCACCGCCGCCAGCCCCGCCGCCAGCGACAGCACGATGTTCGCCCACAGCACCCGCGCGTCGCCGCCCTCTCCCGCCCGGTGCGACTCCAGCATCCAGGCGGAGAACGTCGTGTAGGTCCCGACCCCTCCTCCGGCGAGGATCGTGTACGCGCTGCCGCTCAGCGCCGCGCCCGCGAACACGCCGAGCACCACCGCGCCGCTGAGGTTCACCGCCAGCGTCCCGATCGGGAAGTCGTCGCCGAGCCGGCTCGCGCCGTTCCTCGTCGCCACCGTCGTGTCGACGAGGAACCGCGCGACCGCCATCGCGCCACCCAACGCCGCGACCGCCACCCAGGCGAGCGCTGTCATCGCAGCACCCTCGCCCGGCGCGTCGCCACCGTCCCCAGATGCACGCAGGCGAAGCCGCCCGCGATCGTCGCCACCGCGTAGGCGACGGCCAGGGGCAGGTAGCCCCCTTCGAGCATCTTGAAGAGCTCCAGCTGCAGGGTCGAGAACGTCGTCAGCGCGCCGCAGATCCCGGTCACCAGGAAGGGCCGGCGGTAGGTCGAGGGCAGCCGCTCGCCGAACCGGGTGACGAACCAGCCGAGCAGCGCGGCGCCGAGCATGTTCACGGCGAAGGTCGCCCAGGGCCAGGCGTCGACCCCGTGTGGCAGCGCCTCGGAGAGCCCGACGCGGCCCAGCGCGCCGACCACGCCGCCCACGTAGATCGCGGCCAACTCACGGCGATCGAATCGTCTCTGTCTCATTTCCGCAGCAGCCTCCTACCGTCTCGTTTCGACGTCGGTAGGAGCCATCAGCGGTCGCGCCGCGGTTATGGAGCGAGCCCCATCGCTCAGGTCAGGAGGCGAACCTTAGCCGAGGTCGAAGGTGTTGCAGAGGAAACGACTCGAGGAGGCATCAGATGTTGCGGGCGATCGGAAAGCGGCTCACGTACGCGAACGTGGTCGCGAGCCTGGCGCTGTTCCTGGCGCTGGGGGGCGGAGCCGTCTACGCGGCGTCACACAAGACGAACAAGGTCGGCACCGGGAAGCTGAAGCCGAACGCGGTGACGGCGGGCAAGATCAAGGCGAGCGCGGTGACGCAGTCGAAAATCCGCAACAACGCGGTAAGCAACGCGAAACTGCGCGAAGGCTCGGTCAGCCTGGCGAAAATCGCCGCGGGCACGAACGTGGTCGCCACCGCGACCAGCGCGCCGGTCGCCGTCGACGGGCCGAGCGCCGTCCCGGTCACCTTCAGCGCGCCCCTCTCCTTCACCCCGGCGGCGGGCAGCGCCTACATGCTGAGCGTCGAAGCGCGCGGCACCAACCTCGCCCGCTCGGGCACCGAACCGTGCCGGGTCACGGTCGTGCCGCTGGTCAACGGCGCCGAATGGGGCACCGCGACGCCACTCGTCCTGAGCGCCTTCCAGCCGACCGGGGAAGCGCCCTCCGGCGTCGTCCCGGCGGCCGGGCTGACCAGCCCGATCGGCCTCACCGCCACCGGCGTCACCCAGACGATCGGCGCCAAGCTGATCGGCGGGCCGCGCTGTGCCGCGACCGGCTCGGCCACCGTCGCGGTGGCGATCACCCAGCTCAAATAGCTCGCGCGGTCCGGCGGCGGCCCCGCCATCCGGGGGTCGCCCGTCGGGCCGGAGTGCCCACTTCACTAACGTTCTGTAAGTGGAGCGGATCGTCGCCTGGCATTTCACCGACCCGGGGTGCCCTTGGGCCTACTCCTCGCGCCCCGCGATCGCCCGCCTGCGCTGGCGCTTCGGCGACCAGATCGACTGGCGCCTGGTCCTGATCGGCCTCAGCGAGAGCGCCGCGCGCTACGAGGAACTCGGCTACACCCCGGCCCGCATGGCCTCCGGCTGGCGCAAGTTCCAGGAGCGCTTCGGGATGCCCTTCGGCCGCGGGATCAAGCCCCGGATGGGTGCCACCACGCGTGCCTGTCGGGCGATCATCGCCGCCCGCGAGGAGTCGCCCGAGCTCGGCTACGCGGCGCTTCGCGCCCTCCAGCTGATGCAGTTCACGACCACCGACGTGCTCGATGACGACGAGGCGCTGCGCCGCGCCCTCGAAGACGTCGACGGGCTCGACGCGGCGGCGGTCGTCGGCCGCATCGACGACCCCGAGATCGTCGCCATCTACGAGGCGGACAAGGCCCGCGCCCGCTCCGCCGAGGGCCGCCCGACCCACGTCCAGAACCGCCACTCCGAAGCCGGCGGCCCAGTCCGCTACACCGCCCCTTCGGTGGTCTTCGAGAACGACGAGCGCTGGCTCGAGGTCGGCGGCTTCCAGCCCTTCGAGTCCTACGACACCGCGCTCGCCAACCTCGACCCGTCGCTGGAGCGCCGCCCCGCCCCCGAGCGCGCCGCCGACGCGGTACTGGCCTACCCGATCGGCCTCACCACCGCCGAGGTCGCCTCGATCATGCGCGGCTCCGACCTTCACGACGCCGATCTCCCGGCCACCGAGCAGGAACTGATCGCCGCCGTCGCCGCCGGCGAGCTGGCCGTCACCCCGGCCGGCTCCGACGCCCTCTGGCGCCCGGCCTCAGTCGTCCCCGAGGCCGAACTCGCCGCGGCGGTCGGCGGGAACTAGGTCCAAGAACTCGCGGTGCTCGCCGATGTACTCGGCGACGAACCAGCAGAAGGGAATCACCTCGAGTTTCTCGGCGCGGGCGTCTCTCAGAGCTCGATCGATCATCCGCCCGGCATGTCCTTGCCCTTTGTTGCCGTCAAAGGTTTCCGTATGGGTGAAGGAGATGATTCCGGGCTGTTTCGCGTAGTCGGCGATCGCCACGAGTTCGCCGTCGAGGTGAACCTCATAGCGCGATTGGTCCCTGTCATTTACGACGGTCGAAGCCACTCCGCCACCTGGCCGCCGCCGCGCAGACCCGAGAGGTCGCCGTCGTCGCGCATCCGCATCGCGACCGCGGCCATCGCCTCGACGCTCGCCCAGGCGAGCGAGCCGCCGACGCTGATCCGCCGCGCCCCCGCCGCGGCGATCTCGCCGACGCTCAGCGACGGCCGCGCCAGCACGTTGACCGGCAGCCCGACCGCCTCCACCACGGCGCGAATTTCCTCGACGCTCGCCAGCCCGGGCGCGTAGAGGACGTCGGCGCCCGCCGCCGCATAGGCCTGCAGCCGGGCGATCGTGTCGTCGAGATCGGGGTTGCCGCGGATGTGGTTCTCGGCCCGCGCCGTCAGCGTGAACTCGAACGGCATCGCCGCGACCACCGCGGCCGCCGCCGCGATCCGCTCCGCCGCCGCGCCGACCTCGTAGATCCCCGCCTCGGCGTCCCAGTCCTCGATCGAGCCGCCGACCGCGCCGACCGCGGCAGCCACTTCGACCGCCCGCGCCGCATGCTCGGGCGTCGCCCCGTAACCGTTCTCCAGATCGACCGAGATCGGCAGGTCGCTCGCCTCGGTCAGCACCTTCACGTGCTCGGCGAGCTCGTCCAACGTCACCGCTCCGTCCGCCCGCCCGAGCGTGAAGGCGAAGGCGCTCGAGGTCGTCGCCAGCGCCTCGAAGCCGAGCGACTCCAGCACCCTCGCGCTGCCCCCGTCCCAAGGATTCGGGATCAGGAAGCAGCCCTCCTCGTGGAGCGCCGCGAAGCGCCGGCCGAGCTCCTCCTGAGTCGGACCCGTCGTCATACAAGGACGGTAGCTCAGGCGACCAGCGAGGTGGACGCGCGCAGCTCGCGCGAGTCGCGCTTGGCGCGGTAGAGCTCCTCGTCGGCATGGGCCATCGCCCGGTCGAGCGATTCGCCCCGCCGCCACTCGACCACGCCGACGCTCCAGTCGGCGGGCGAGACGACGCGCAGTCGGCGCAGGGCGTCGTCGGCGCCGGCACGGCCGGTGCCGACCAGTGCAAGCGCGAACTCGTCGCCGCCGAAGCGCGCCAACACCTCGGAGCCGCGCAGCTCGGCCCGCCAGTCGCGCCCGAGCTCGACCAGCAGTTCGTCGCCCGCGGCGTGCCCCTGCAGGTCGTTCACCTGCTTGAACTGGTCGAGGTCGATCAGGGCGATCGAGATCGGCAGGTCGGTGCGGTCGGCGACCGAGCGCATCTGCTCCGCCGCGGCGACGAAGCCGGAGCGGTTCAGAAGCCCGGTGAGTGGGTCGGTGACCAACTGGGTGCGGACGCGCGAGTTGAGGCGGGCGAGCGCCTCGGTGGCGAGCACCGAGGACCCGGCGACCAGCGCCCAGGCGGTGATCATCCCCGGCAGCCCGCTGAGCCAGAGGGCGACGCCGGAGGCGACGACCAGCACCGCGGCCTGGAACCGCGCCGCGCGCATCTCGAAGAACTGGCCCGCGTAGATGCCGATCCAGAGGTAGGCGAAGCTGTTGAGAGCGCCGCCGTAATCGGTGGTGCAGTTAGCGACCAGGACCGAGTTGATCAGCGTGCCGGAGATCGCCAGCACCTGCAGCCCGCGCGGCGAAACCGAGGTGCCGAAGCGCAGCAGGCCGGCCGAGCCGCAGAGCATGATGATCCCGAGCACCGTCGCCAGCGTCGTCGGCGTCGTCTTCGCGATCGGGAAGGCGGCGGCGAGCAGGCACATCAACCCGCCGACACCGAAGATCGCCGCCAGCGCCCAGACCGGCGCGGGCAGGCGCCGTATTCCGCGCTCGAGGCGCCGTTTCAGCCCGGCGGGGCGCTGTCTAGGACGATCTGCCGTCACCAGAAAGGGATCGGCGCCTGATCGGCCTCACTTAAGCAGCGAGAGCGCGAATTCCATCACCCGCGCCTGCTTCTCGGCCGGCAGGCGGTCGGGATAGAGGAGCGCGTGCAGGCTGACCCCGTCGATCACCGCGCCGAGCAGCTCGATCACGTCCTCCATCTCGTGATCGGTCGAGATCACCCCCTCTTTCTGGGCTTTCTCGACCAGTTCGCGAAGCAGCTCCCGCAAGGTCTCGGACTCCTGCTGCTGGATCTCGTGCAGCGCCTCGTTGCGCAGCGCCCGCGCCCAGAAGCTCATCTCGATCCGCGTCTCCAGCTCGCGCTGCTCGTCGAGCGGCAGGTTGTCGAGGAGGATTCCTTTCAGCGCATCGGCGGCGACCGGCGCCTGCACCTCGGCGTCGTAGCGTTTCTGGATCCGGGTGTGGGACAACCGCAGCGCATGGGCGAGCAGGTCGTCCTTGTTCTCGAAGTAGTGGGCCAGCACCCCCGACGAGTAACCGGACTCGCGGGCGATTTCGCGGATCGTCACCTCGTCGATGCCGCGCGCGGCGATCACCCTCCAGGCAGCGAGGACGAGCTCTTCCCGGCGGGCGTCATGGTCGACTTTCTTAGGCATAGCGGCGGATTCTCGCAGTCGGCCCAGCGGCCACGGAAGCGAACCTGTTCATTCTCACATTCCTTTCCTATTTCCCTATGCGTGCTGCAGTGGAGCGGTCGGCAACAGATGGCGGCCGGCGAAGATCGCGGGGAGCGCCACCAGCGGTACGGCGACGGCCAGGACGATCCCCAGGCGCCAGCCGCCGGCCTCGACCAGCGGCCCGGCCAGGGCGGCGCTGGCGCTGACCCCGCCCATCACCGCCAAGAGGAGCCAGGTGAACGTTTCGGTGCCGGTTCCGGGCGGCATCGTCAGCTCGGCGACGCGGCTGCGCAGGGTGACCATCGGCGCCGCGAAGGTCCCCGCCAGGACGGCGAGGAGGACGAGGACGACCGAGCCCGGCGCCAGCAGGAGCGGCGCGATCACCAGCGGCTGCAGGACGGCGAGCCGCAGGCTGGCCTGGCGCAGGTTGCCGAAACGCGGGCCGACGGCGCCGAAGACGATCGCCCCGAGCATCGAGCCGAGCGAGATCGAGGCGGCGAAGAGGCCGCCGAGCGCGGTCGACCCGTGGTCGGCGCCGAAGGCCGGCAGGGCGACGTCGAGGGCGCCGAAGCTGGCGCCGATCGGAATCCCGGTGAGGATGATGAAGCGGATCACCGGCGAGGCGAGGGCGCCGGCGCGGGTGTGGTGCTCGGGCGGCCCCGGCTTCTCCGCCCGCACCACCGGCACGAGCAGGAACCAGGCGGTGCCGAGGAGGACGAACCCGGCGGCGACGAAAAGCGGCGCCGCCGGGCTGACCGCGGCGCTGAGGAGGCCGGTGAGGAGCGGCCCGCAGACGAAGACGATCTCGATCAGGACCGAGTCGAAGAGGTAGGCGTGGGTGAGGTCGGTGCGCGGGACCAGCGCCGGCCAGGTGCGGCGCAGGACGCCGCTGACCGGCGGCACCGAGGCGCCCGCGACGGCGCAGGCCAGGGCCAGCGGCACCGTCCCCGCCGAGCTTTCGCCGATCACGACGATCGCCACCAGGGCGAGCGCGCAGACGACGCTCGCCGGGATCAGGACCGGGCGCGGCCCGCGGCGGTCGACCAACCGGCCGAGGAACGCCCCGGCGAGGGCGAAGCCGGCGGTGTAGAAGCCGGTGACCAGCCCGGCGATGCCGAACGAGCCGGTGTGGGCGTGGACGAAGATGACCAGCGAGACGCCGCCCATGCCGAACGGCAGCCGGGCGACGATCGAGGCGATCGCGATCGTCCTGACCTGGGGTGCGAAGAGCACCCGTGCCCACGGGCCGCGACCACTGTCCGGAGTCGTCGATTGGGAGTACATGCTCGGGCCGTAGGCGTCCCCATTGTGTTTGCTCGGACGCCCGATCTAGATTACCTTTCGGCGGGCGATGAGCGACTCTCCCCACCCCTTCCGCTTCGGCGTCGAGATGATGGAGCCGTTCGAGGGCATGAGCTGGGCCGAGTCGGCCCGCGAGCTGGAGGCGCTCGGCTACGCGACCCTGTTCGCCCCCGACCATTTCGACGAGGGCCTCGGGCCGCTGACGGCGATGGCCGCCGCGGCCGCGGCGACGACCGAGCTGCGCGTCGCCACCGCCGTCTTCGCCGCCGACTTCCGCCACCCGGCGGTGCTCGCCCGCGAGCTCGCCTCGATCGACGTCCTCTCCGAAGGGCGCCTCGAGGTCGGCCTCGGCGCCGGCTACCAGGTGAACGACTACCGGACCTCGGGCATCCCGATGGACCCGCCGAAGGTCCGCGTCGACAGGCTGATCGAGTACGTCGCGGTGCTGCGCGGGCTCTTCGCCGAGGGGGCCTTCAGCTACGCGGGCGAGCACTTCCAGATCGACGCGCTCGACGGCACCCCCCACCCCTTCACCCCCGGCGGCCCGCCGATCTTCGTCGCCGGCGGCGGCCCGCGGATGCTTCGCTTCGCCGCGGAATGCGCCGACATCATCGGCGTCAATCCGGCGCTGCCGACCTCCGAGCGCCGCGAGGAGGCGCGCCGCGACGGCGTCGCCGCCCGGGTCGACGAGAAGTTCACCCTGATCCGCGAGGCGGCGGGCGAGCGCTACGACGACCTCGTCTTCCACGGCTGGCTGCAGGCGGTCGTGATCACCGACGACGGGCGGGGAGCCGCCGCCCAGATCGCCGCCGCGCTCGGCGGCCTCGACGCCGACGACGTCCTCGAATCCCCCTTCGTCCTCGTCGGCTCGGTCGAGGAGATCGTCGCCCGTCTGCACGAGCGGCGCGAGCGCTGGGGCTACAGCTACTACACGGTCCAACAGCCGTCGGCCCAGGAGTTCGCCAGCGTCATCGCGGCGCTCGGCGAGTAGGGACGCAGCCCTGGCGGCGGGACGGGGAAGGGACCCGGCCGGGTCTGCGGGGGGAGGTGAGGGTGCGGGTCCCGTGCGGGTCTCGACGGGGAGTGCGCGGGAGGAGTGCGGGAGACGACCGGAACTCCACGTCTCTTCATGAGACGTCACATACGTCCCATCGGTCAGCACTTTGCTGTGGAAAGAAAGTGGCTCTATACGCCACTAAAGCGCCACAGCGCCGATCTGGGCCCGACCGCGCCTTCTCGGAGGTGACATCTCAGTGACGATCTCGCCGTCCCTGTGCCGTCCCTCCCCACAAGGTGACATCCCTCCGCCACTTCCCCCGAAAACCTCCCGTCCGGGCGTCTCGGAGGCGGCCTCAGCCCGCCCGGGTCGCCTCCGAGACGCCCGGGCCCGCCGTCCCCGGCCGCAGAGGCCGGACCCTTGCCCATCCCGCCCAACCGGCGGTGACCTACCCCGCGACGAAGCGCATCCGCGGGTCCGGATGCGGGTGGGACCGCAGCAGCGCCTGGGTGTATTCGTCCTTCGGGTGGGCGAAGACCTCCACGGTCAGCCCGGTCTCGACGATCCGCCCTTTCTGCATCACCGCGATCCGGTCGGCGACCTCGGCGATCACCGCCAGCTGGTGGGAGATGAAGAGCAGCGCGACGCCGAGCTCCTCGCGCAGGTCGAGGAACAGGTTCAGCAGCTGCGCCTGGACCGAGACGTCGAGGGCGCTCACCGCCTCGTCGGCGATGATCACCTCCGGGTCGACCGCCAGCGCGCGGGCGATCGAGACCCGCTGGCGCTGCCCGCCGGAGAGCTCGCGCGGCTTGCGCGAGGCGATCCGGTCGGTCAGCTGGACCAGGTCGAGGAGGCGCGAGACGAAGGCCCCCTCGTTCTCGCTGCCTGGACGGTTGTGGACCTTGCCCGCTTCATGCAGCGCCGCGCCGATCGTCATCCGCGGGTTGAGCGAGGCGTAGGGGTCCTGGAAGACCATCTGCATCCGCCGCCGCAGCTCGCGCAGCTCGGCGCCCTTGTGGGCGCGGATGTCGATCCCGTCGACGCGGACGTGGCCCCCGTCGGGCTCGATCAGCCGGATCAGACAACGGGCGAGCGTCGTCTTGCCCGAGCCCGAACCGCCCGCGATGCCGAGGATCTCGCCGCGGTCGAGAGTGAAGCTGACGTCGTCGACCGCCCGGTGCGGGGCGACCTCCTTGCGGGCGATCCGCTCGGCGAGCCCGCGCCGCAGGCCGAACTCCTTGACCAGCGCCTCCACCTCGAGCAGGTGCGCGCCGCTCTTCTTCGTCTCCTCGGCAAGAACCTCGTTCACGCTTTCACCCTTGCGGCCTTCTCGGCGCTGCGCGCCCCGGCGCCGGCGTAGGGCCGCACCGGGCAGGCGCTCTCGTGGTCGGCGCCGACCTTCTCCAGCTTCATCTCGATCCCGGCGCAGTCCTGCTTGGCGTGCTCGCAGCGCGGCGCGAAGACGCAGCCCGGAATCAGTTCGGCGAGCTCCGGAGGGTGCCCTGCCAAGGCCGCGCGGCGCCGTACGTTGCCGGCCGAGTCGAGCTCCGGTACCGAGTTCAGCAGCGCCCGCGTATAGGGGTGTTCCGGTTCGTGGTAGATCGTCTCCACCGGCCCGGTCTCGACGATGTGGCCGCCGTACATCACCGCGACCCGGTCGCAGGCCTGGGCGATGACACCGAAGTCATGGGAGACGAGCAGCATCGCCATCCCCTCCTCGGCGCGCATCTTCGCCAGCAGTTTGAGGATCTGCGCCTGGGTGGTCACGTCGAGCGCGGTGGTCGGCTCGTCGGCGAGCATCAGCCGCGGGCTCGAGGCGGTCGAGATCGCGATCATCACCCGCTGGCACATGCCGCCGGAGAGCTCGTGCGGGTAGGCGCGGTAGCGGTGCTCCGGGTCCTCGATCCCGACTCGGTCAAGCAGCGCGATCGCCTCCGCCTTCGCCGCCTTGTTCGACAGCCCGCGGTTCACCTTCAGCGTTTCGGCGATCTGGGTGCCGACCCGCATCGTCGGGTTCAGCGAGCCGAACGGGTTCTGGTAGATCATCCCGACCGAGTGAGCGCGGAAGTCGCGCAGCTTCCTCGTCCCCAGCGACAGCACGTCCTCGCCGTCGAAGCGGACCTGACCCGCCGAGACCACCCCCGGCTCGGGCACCATCCTCATCACCGCGCGGCAGGTGAGGCTCTTGCCGGAACCGGACTCGCCGACCAGGCCGAGCACTTCGCCCTGCTCGACCGCCAGGTCGACTCCCTTGACCGCGACCAGCGCGCCCTCCTCGCCGGGGAACTCGATCCGCAGCGACTCGATCTCGAGCAGGCTCATGGTCCACCCCGCTCGAGGCCGCGGTCGGAGAGGCCCTCGCCGATCAGGCCGATGCCGACGCCCAACATCACCAGCACCAGGCCGGGCAACGTCGCGATCCACCAGGCGGTGAGCAGGTAACCCTGGCCGTTGGCGATAATCGCGCCGAGCTCGGCGGTCGGCGGCTGCACGCCGAAGCCGAGGTAGGAGAGGCCGGCGAGCAGGATCAGGTTGCCGATCAGGTCGATGGTCGAGTAGACGAGGCAGGGGCGGGCGACGTTGGGCAGGCCGTGCTTGAAGATCGCCCGCCATTTGCTGTAGCCGAGCGCGGTGGTCGCCAGCATGTAGGGCTGCTCGCGCACGATCAGCATTTCCGCCCGGGCCAATCTTGCGTATAACGCCCAGGCGGCAAGCGGCACGCCGATCAGGAAGCCCTTCACGCCCGGTCCGACGATCGCCACCACGGCGATCACCAGGACGATGAAGGGGAACGAGATCATGATGTCGGCGAGGCGCGAGACGACCATGTCGAGCCAGCCGCCGAAGTACCCCGCCAGGGTGCCGACGATGACCGCGAACGGCAGCGGCACGAAGGTCACCAGGAGGCAGAGCCCGATGTCGAGGCGCAGGCCGTAGAGGGTGCGGGAAAAGACGTCGCGGCCGGTGTCGTCGGTGCCGAAGAGGTGCTGGGACGAGGGCGACTGGAGCAGCGCGAGGGGGTCGATTTCGTTCGGCCCGTAGGGGGCGATCAGCGGCGCGAAGAGGGCGGCGAGGGCGAGCACGCCGACGATCCCGACGCCGACCTTGATCGACATCGGCCAACCGTTGATCCGGCGCCAGATGCCACGCCGGCGGGGACGGGCGACGGTCCCGGCGTCGACGGTCGCGGCGCTCACGAGCGGCCCGCCAGTCGGATGCGGGGATCGAGCCAGGCGTAGGCGATGTCGGCGAGGAAGCCGATGAGCACGACCACCGCGCCGCTGAGGAAGACCAGGGTCTGGACCAGCTGGTAGTCGCGTTTGGAGACCGCCTGGACGAGCAGCGTGCCCGCGCCGGGGATCTGGAAGACGTTTTCGACAAGCACCAGAAGGCCGACGAGGAAGCCGAAGAGCGAGGCGAGGATGGTGATCGTGCTGACCACCGAGTTTTTCATCGCGTGCTTGGCGACGACGCGGAATTCGCTGTAACCGCGCGCCCTGGCGGCCTCGATGTATTCGCTGCCGAGCACGGTGACAAGGCTGGCGCGCAGGTTGCGGACGATGACCACCAGCAGGCCGAGGCCGATCGTCAGCGCCGGCACGGTGCAGGTGCGGAGGATGCCGCTGAGCCCGCCTTCGTAGCCGGAGATCGGGAACCACTTCAGCTCGAAGCCGAGCAGCAGGGCCAGCATCAGCCCGAGCCAGAAGGGCGGCATGGCGAAGGTGAAGGTGGTGACGACCCGGATCACGTTGTCGATCACGCCGCCCTGGCGAAGCGCGGCGACGATCGCCAGCGGCACGCCGATCACCAGCGCGATCAGGATCCCGTAGATCAGGATCGCCGCCGAGGGTCCGACGCGACTGCCGATCAGTTCCGATATCCCGGAGCTGAAGGCGGTCGATTCGCCGAAACTGAGCGTCACGATGTTGCCGAGGTAGAGCCAGAACTGCTCCGGCCACGAGCGGTCGAGGCCCCATCGATGGTGGAGTTGTTCGATCGCTTCCGGGGTCGCGTGGACCCCGAGCTGGATCTTCGCCGGGTCGCCTGGGATCAGGTGGATCATCAGGAACGTCCCCAGCGCGATCCCGAGCAGGACCACGATGCTGACGATCAGTCGTTTGACTAGATAGACGAGCATCGTGGTCCTCGGGCTACTCCTTCAGTCCTCTGCTACGAGGATTTTTCCGCGATCCAGGTTTCCTGCAGCTGGTCTACCCCGAGGCCGTTGGCCTTGGTGCCGCAGATGTTGGACTGGTGCCCGTTGATCAGCGGGAAGTCCATGACGTTCAGCGAAGGCATTTCCTCGTTGAACAGTTCCTGGATCTTTTTCCATTCGGCCTTACGGCCGGCTTCATTGGTGCTGGAGATGAATTTTTCGACCAGACCTTCGGCTTCTTTGTTGGTCCAATACGATTTGAACGCGTTGAGTTCGGCCGCGGGGAGCGCGTAGAAGGACGCGTACTCGTCCGGGACCGGAACGTCGCTCGAGGTGCCGACGAAGGGGAAGGTCATTTCGAATTCCCCTTCAAACCACTTTTCGGCAACCGCCGCGGATTCGAGTTCTTCCAGCTTCAGGTCGACGCCGATTTCCTTCAGCTCGCTCTGCATCAGCAGCGACATCTGCTTGAAGTAGTCGGAGCCCGCCGGGTACTGGAGGGTGACCGAGAACCCCTTGGGGAACTTCGACGCCGCCATTTCTTCTTTCGCTTTCGCGACGTTGTATTCGAACGGCGGCACTTCCTGGTCGGAGGCGTCGAGTTCGAAATTCATCAGCACGCTGTTCGGCACCGTGCCGGTGCCGCGGAACACCGCTTCGTTCAGCTGTTTGCGGTTGATCGCGAGGCTGAGGGCGCGGCGCACGTGGACGTCACCCAAGGGCTTGATCCTGTTGTTGGCGATCAGGATCACTGCCTGCGGCAGTTCGACCTCCTCGATCCCCAGGTTCGGTTCGCCCTGCAGCGATTCGACCTGGGCGAACGGGATGCCGTCGGCCAGCTGCGCTTCACCAGATTTGAGCGCGAGCACCCGGGTGTTCGAGTTGGGGACGAAGTTCCACCGCATCGTCTGCAGGTAAGGCTTGCCCTTTTCGAAGTAGTACGGGTTTTTTTCGAACGTGATGTGCGAGCCGCTGGCGAATTCCTTGACGACGAAGGGACCGGTGCCGACCGGGTGCTTCCAGTAGGCCGGCCCTTCTGCTTCGAGCTTCGCTTTGTCGACGATGAACGCCGGGAAGATCGCCAGGTTGTAGAGGAACGCGGCGACCGGGTGTTCGAGTTTCACGACCACCGTCGTGGCGTTGGTCGCTTTGACGCTTTCCATACCTGCCGCGACCCCGGCCAGCGAGATATTCACTTCCGGATCGGCGAACTGTTCGAGGTTCCAGGCGATGTCTTCCGCGCTCAGCGGCGAGCCATCGGAGTATTTGAGTCCGGGACGGAGGTGGAACGTGTAGGTCAGGCCGTCCTTGGAGATATCCCATTTTTCGGCCAGGCCGGGGACGACTTTGTCGGTCCCGTTCGGGTCGTTGCGGACGATCCCGCTGAAGATCATTTCCTGGGCGAAGATGTCGCCGTTGCCGTTCTTGATTTCGCGCGGGTTGAGCGTCACCGTTTCCAGCTGCCGCGAGTAGACGAGCGAACCGCCCGCCACCGGTTCTTCTTCACAGGCAGCGTTGACGGCCTTGGTGCCTTCGCCTTCCTTGGCGACGGAGATCGAGCCGCCGCCACTGCTCCCTCCGCACGCACTGACGAGCAACGCCAGAAGCGCGCCCATCGTTCCGATCAGTAAGAGCTTTCTCATGCTTCTCTCCTCTTCTTGGTCATCAACGAGGGACGCCTGCTGGGAACAGGCCTTTGCACTTGTACTTTGGGGTGGCAGTCACCCGCGGTCAACGATGTTCGTTTTCGAGGCCACTGCATCGACACCAGCCTCGACCGCGACGAGCGCTTGGTCAAGGTCGCGCTCGTCCATCGCCGCGGAAACGAACCAGTTGTGCCGGGGGTGGAGGTACAGCCCGTGCTTGCCGCACTCGGCCGTGAAGATGTCAGCGAGGCCGCGATCGTCGTCGTCGGCAGTGAAGCGCGCGTAGGGCATCGTCGGCGGTCCGGTGACTTCGACCCCGAGGCCGCGGGCGGCCGCCGCGGCTGCGATCCCCTCCTGGAACTTGGTGCCCCAGACGTTCATCGTGCCGAGCGAGTCGTCGCGCTGCATCACCTCGAGCGTTGCCAGACCGGCCGCCATCGCGTCGCCGGTCCACCAGAAGGAGCCGGTGGCGAACACCTTGGAGGCGGCTTCGCGGATCTCCTCTTTGCCGACCAGCGAGGCCAGCGCGTAGCCGTTGGCGATCGCCTTGCCCCAGGCGCTCATGTCGGGGGCGACGCCGAACTGGTGCCAGGCGGAGCCGAACTCGAGCCGCATCCCGGTGCGGACCTCGTCGTGGATGAGGAGGCCGCCGTGGCGGTCGCAGAGCTCGCGCAGGCCGACCGCGAACTCCTTGGTCGGCGCTTCCTGGTCCTGGCCGGGCGGCTGCCGGTAGGGGGAGACGATCACCGCGGCGAGGCTGTCGGGATGGCGCCGGGTTGCCGCCTCGACACTGGCGAGATCGTTGAAGTCGAAGTAGTCGAGGTCGGAGCGGTCACCGGGGACGGTGCCCTGGACATCGGGATTGCACCAGGGCAGCGAGCCGTGGTAGGCGCCGTTTGCGACCAGGACCGTGCGCCTGCCGGTGTGGGCGCGGGCGAGCGTCACCGAGAGCGTGGTGACGTCGGCGCCGTTCTTGGCGAAGAGCGCCCAGGCGCCCTCGTCGACCAGCGAGACGATCCTCTCGGCGAGGTCGACCATCACCGGGCCGGCGCCGGGGCCGCAGTCGACCATGGCGTGCTGGCGGGCGACCGCCTCCTCGACCTCAGGATTCAGGTAGCCGATCACGATCGGCCCCCAGGCGCACATCATGTCGATGTACTCGTTGCCGTCGACATCCCAGATCCGGGAGCCCTCGGCACGGGCGAGGAAATGTGGCGAACCTGGCCAGTTGACCTGCGGGGAGAAGTGTCCGGCGACGCCTCGGGGGAGGGCTTTCGCGGCTCTTTCGTCGAGTTCGAGCCCGGTCTGGCCCGTAGCGATGGTCGTCATCTCGGGATATTAAACAGACGTGCGAAATAGAAGCAAGGACTTATTTCAGACGTACGTATAAAATCGCGCCGCGGCGCCTGTACACGTGGCGCATTGGGAATTTGGCCGGCTACAGAGAGGAACACATGGTGACGTGTCGACCAGGGGAATTGCGATGAGCGG
This sequence comes from uncultured Solirubrobacterales bacterium, assembly GCA_963795675.1. GTDB lineage: Bacteria > Actinomycetota > Thermoleophilia > Solirubrobacterales > 70-9 > VAYN01. The sequence continues at coordinate 93,773 of CAWCJB010000012.1, read as the reverse complement.
CTCCACCGCGGCGCCCGCCGAGCAGGTTCAGGAAGTCCGCGAGCGGGCCGCCAAGGTGCGCCGCGAGACGATCCGGCTGATCGAGATCGCCAAAAGTGGCCACTATTCCAGCGTCTTCTCCTGTGCCGAGCTGATGGGGGCGCTCTACAGCGGGGTGATGCGGATCGCCGAGGATCCGGAGTGGCCCGAGCGCGACCGCCTGATCCTCTCCAAGGGCCACGTCGCGATCGGCCTCTACCCTCTGCTGGCCGAACGCGGCTACTTCCCCGAGGAGTGGCTCGACGACTACACCCGGCTCGGCAGCCCGCTCGGCGACCACCCCGACATGCGCCGCATCCCCGGCGTCGACTTCTCCTCCGGCAGCCTCGGTCACGGCCTCTCGATCGGGGTCGGGATGGCGAAGGCGGCGCGCCTGCGCGGCTACGACGAGACCCGGATCTGGGTCCTGCTCGGCGACCAGGAGCTGAACGAGGGCCAGATCTGGGAAGCGTCCGGCTCGGCCTCGCACTTCGGCCTCGGCAACCTCTGCGCGATCGTCGACGCCAACCAGATGGGGCTCGACGGGATGACCGAGGAGACGATGCCGGTGGAGCCGATCGGCGGCCGCTTCGAAGCCTTCGGCTGGGACGTGGTCGAGATCGACGGGCACGACCCGGAGGCGATCCTCGCCGCGGCCGCGGAGCTGCCGCCGGCCACCGCCGAAAAACCACGCTGCATCGTCGCCCGCACGGTGAAGGGCAAGGGGGTCTCTTATATGGAGCTGTCGCGCACCTGGCACATCGGCTACCTGGCCCCCGACGACGCGGCCGCCGCGGTCGCGGAGATCGATCAGCGTGGCTGAGCGCGAGGGAGTGAAGGTCGCGCCGGTCCCCAGCGGGCCGAGCTGGGACCTGGCCGGGATGGCGCAGCTGTCGGAGTCGTTCGTCGCCGGCAAGGTGCTCGCCGCGATGGCCGACGAGGATCCCGACATCGTCGTCATCACCGCCGACATGAAGTTCTCCAACCTGACCGTCAACTTCGAGGAGGCCCACCCGGAGCGCTTCGTCAACGTCGGCATCGCCGAGCAGCACATGGTCTCGATGGCGGCGGGCATGGCGAGCGTCGGGATGAAGCCCTACGTCGCCGCCTTCGCCCCCTTCGTCGGCCTCCTGGCGGGCGAGCAGATCCGCACCGACCTCGCCTACCCGGGGCTGCCGGTGCGGATCCTCGCCCACCACGCCGGGATCGCGATCGGCTTCTACGGGACCTCCCATCACGCCACCGAGGATCTCGGGCTGATGCGCTCGATCGCCAACATGACCGTCGTCTGCCCCTGCGACGCGACCGCGACCGAGGCGGCGCTGCACCAGACCGCCGACCTGCCCGGGCCGGTCTACTTCCGGCTCGGCCGCGGCCGCGACGTCGACGTCTACGACGCGCGCCCCGCGGGGACCTGGCGCTTCGGCGAGGCGGCGGTGCTGCGCGAGGGCACGGACCTGACGATCGTCGCCAACGGGATCACCGTCTCGACGGCGCTGGAGGCGGCGACCGCACTGGGCGCCGAGGGCGTCGCCGTGGCGGTGATCGACGCTCACACGGTGCGCCCGTTCGACGGCGCGACGATCGCCGAATACGCCGGCCGCAGCGGCAGGCTGCTGGTCGCCGAGGAGCACAACGTGGTCGGCGGCGTCGCGTCCGCCTGCGCCGAAGCGCTGGTCGAGCGCGGCCAGGCCGGGGTGAAGATGGAGCGGATCGGGATGCCAGCCGACGAGTACTCGCTGATCGGTCCCCCCACCCACCTCTACCGGCACTACGGCATGGACGCCGCCGGGATCGAGAAGAAGGCGCGCGAGCTGCTCGCCGCCTGAAAGGAGAAGTGTGAATCAACTGGAGCAAGCCCGAATCGAAGTGGTCGACCATGGCCGCAGAATGCTGCGCGACGGCCTCGTCAAGGGGACCTCGGGCAACATCAGCGTCCGGGTCGGCGACGAAGTCGTGATCACTCCCGGGAGCGTCCCTTACGAGGAGATCACCGCCGAGGGCCTGGCGATCGTCGACCTCGACGGCAACCACCTGTCCGGCGGCAAGCCGTCCTCGGAGACCCCGCTCCACACCCTCGTCTACCGCGAGACCGACGCCGCCGCGGTCGTCCACACCCACTCGATCTACGCGACCACCCTCGCCTGCACGGTCGATGAGCTACCCGCGGTCCACTACATGATCCACGCCTTCGGCGGGGACACGATCGAGGTCTCCGACTACGAGCGCTTCGGCTCCGACGAGCTGGCGGCGGCGGTGCACGCGGCGCTCGGCGACCGGCGCGGGGTGCTGCTGCGCAACCACGGCGCGGTGGTCCACGGGCCGAACCTGACCCGGGCCTACGACCTGGCGGTGCTGCTCGAGTGGCTGGCGGAGCTCTACTGGCGCTCCTCGGTGTTCGGCGAGCCGCGGATCTTGAGCCACGACCAGCTCGAGGAGGTCGCGACCGAGGCGGCGCGGCGCGCCTACGCGGGGGCGGGTGGCGACGCGGAGGACGAGTCGTGAAGTCGCCGAAGGTCATCTGCCTCGGCGTCCACCTGCTCGACGTGCTGGTGCGCCATCCGCAGGCGCCGAACCTGGAACCCGGCTGGCAGATCCTCGACGACCTCCGGATCACCGCCGCAGGGACTGCGGCCGGGCCGGCGGTCGATCTGGCGAAGCTCGGGGCGCAGCCGATCAGCATGGGCGTCATCGGCGACGACTACGAGGGCGGCCTGATGGTCGACCTGATGGCCGGCTTCGGCTGCGACATGAGCCGGCTGATCCGCGATCCGGGCGCGCCGACCCACGTCTCGCTGCTCTTCATCGGCCCTGACGGCGAGCGCAACCCGATCATGATCCGGCCGACCGGCGCGCGGACGCTGAGGCTCGAGGACATCGACATGGACGCCGTGGCGGCGGCGGACGTCCTCCACGTCGGCGGCGCGGACCAGCTCGGCGACTTCGTCGGCGAGCCGCTGGTCGAGCTGGTCCGCCACGCGCGGAAGAACGACACGATCGTCACCGTCGATGTGCTGGCGGAAGTGGACGAGGAGTTCCGGCACCGGCTGGCGCCGGCGCTCGCCGAGGCCAACTTCTTCTTCCCAAACGAGGGCCAGCTGGCCGGGATGACCGGCACCGAGGATCCGAGCGAGGGCATCGCGCGGCTGCGCGAGCTCGCCGGGGTCGAGACGGTGGTCGGTACGCTCGGCGGCGAAGGCAGCCTGATCCTCGGCCCCGACGGCGAATCTCGCGTCCCCGCCTTCGAGATCGACGTGGTCGACACCACCGGCTGCGGCGACGCCTACGTGGCGGGCTTCATCGTCGCCACCGCCAACGGCTGGGACGCCGAGGCGGCGGGCTGGCTCGGCTCGGCGGCGAGCGGCCTGGTCGCCACGGGCCTCGGCTCGGACTCCGGCATCGTCGACCTTGAGAGCACGCTGGAGTTCATGGCGACCCAGGCCCCCGAGCGCATCGCGGCGCTCGCCTAGCGCGGTCGACCTAACGTCCGCCCGCCTACCGCGGTCGACCTAAAGTCCGGTAGCCGGACCAAAGGTCGACCGCGTCCCCGCGGGCCGGCGCTAGAGCACGGCCATCGGGTTGACCGGCCCGCCGACGCCGCCGCGCAGCGGCAGCGGCTGCCCGGCGAAGAGGAACTCCCAGCGGCCGGCGGCGGCGCAGGCCTCGGCGAGCGCATCGAGCTCGAAGTTCTCGCCCAGGATCATCCCCATGTAGACGAGTGCCAGCTCGTGCACGGGGAAGTCGGGCGGCCCCCCGGTCAGCTGCTCGACCGCCCAGTTGTCGCAGGCGATCGCGCAGACGCCGAGCTCGTGGAGCAGCGGCAGGGCTTCGACGGCGACGCCAGGGGTGTTGGGGAGGTTCGGGCCGCACTGGGCGAACTCGGTCCAGGCGCCGCTCTTCTTCGTCGCCCCGAGGAGCCCGGTGCGGACGAGGAGCGCATCGCCGGGCCGGACCTCGACGCCCTGGGCGTCGAGCACGTTCCGCAGCTCGTCGGCGCCGATCCCCTCCCCCGCCGGCAAGACGTCGACGCCGCGGTGGCGGGCGACGTCGGCGAGGACGCCGCGGGTGAGGAGCCGGCGGGCGACCGGGACGATGTCGTTGCGGCGGGCGCCCTGGGTCGCCGTCACCTCGGCGGCGCTGATCCCCCCGTACATCTGCCCGCCGTGGAAAAAGTGCGAGAGCGCGTCCCAGTGGGTGGCGGCGTGGACCGCCATCGTCAGGAAGTCGTCGGCGGAGACCGGCCCCTCGTGGTCGGGCGGGAAGTCTCCCGGCACCTCGGTCATCAGGTGCACCGGGTTGAGCCGGCCGGAGTTGGGCGGCTGCGGCAGGTCCGGCCGCAGTTCGAAGCCGAGCGAGAACGCCTCCCCACTGCGCACCGCCGCACTCGCCTCGAGCCGCTTCTCCGGCGTGACCAGGTTGAGCGCCCCGATCCCGTCGTGCCGGTCCCAGCGGTCCCAGTTGCAGAGGCGGCCGGCCAGCTCGAGGACGAGCTTCCGGGTCCCGCCTGATTCAGAGCGGACGTCCGTCATATCTCCGTCGCGGACTCTATGCCGCCCCGCCCCGGTCCGCAACGCGGGCGAGCGCCTACCCGAGACGGCAGCAGGAGGTGGCGAGGGCGGGATTCGAACCCGCGACACCACGATTTTCAGTCGTGTGCTCTACCAACTGAGCTACCTCGCCCGGGGGCATGCCTGGCGGCTGCCGCAGCGGGCAATCGTAGCGGTGGCGGGATGCCCGGCGGCGCGCGGTGATTGCATGCGGGCGTGCGAATCGCTCGGGTCGTCCTTGTCTGCGCCGTCATCGTGGCGGCCGGAATCGTGCTGCTCTCGGGCGCCGAGGACGGCGGGCCGAAGACGCCGGCGGCCCTGCCGGGCCTGCCGCCGCCCTTCCTCGGCACCGCGGTGGCCGGCGACGGGGGGCTGACCGCGGCCGTCGATGCCTACGGGGACGTGGTCGACCTGCGGCCGGGGCCGGCGGGCGAGGCGCTGATCGACAACCCCTCCGATCGGCAGGCGGCGGGGACGGTGCCCGCGAGGACCGGAATCGTGCCGCGGATGTCGGTCCGCGATTCGCCGCCGCTGCCGATCTGGCGCGCCGAATCCGTCACCCAGCACTACCTGCGCGACTCCAACGTGGTCGAGACCGTCGCCTACATCAAGGAAGCACGGGTGAGAGTGCGGATCGCCGCGGCGGGGGACTCGCTGGCGTTGGAGATGGTCACGGACTCGAGTCGGCAGGGCCGGGGACTGCCGGCGATCTCGGTCCAGGTCGAGGACGGGATCCACTGCGCGCACGCGCAGCACGGCGGAGTGCTCGACCTGCTCTGCCGGGTGGGCCGTGCGCTGCCGGTCGTCGACGACGAAGGCAATTCGAGGCAGCTGTTCCGGGAATGCGACCGGATCGTGCACGGCGCGGTCGGCGCCGGGCGGCGGTGGTCGCGGCGGGCCCGAGACCTCGGCAAGGGGGCGCCGGGATGGGCGCGGGAGATGTATCGGCGGTCGCTGTTGACGATCCACGCGCTCACCTCACAAAGGACCGGCGCCGTCGCGGCCGGGGCCCGGGACGGCTGGGCGTACGTCTGGCCGCGCGACGCGGCCACCGCGGCGCTGGCCCTCCAGGCCTCCGGTCACCACGCCGACGCGCGGCACGTCGCCCGGTTCCTGAAGACCCTGGACCTCACCGCGGCGGCGCGCTTCGACGAAGAAGGGGCGGCGGTCCCCGGCCGAGCCGCCCAGGGCGATGCCCCCGGCTGGGTCGCCGCCGCCGCAGCAGCCACCGGCCTCGAAGCCCGGGGCCTGCAGGCGCCCTGGCGCGACCGCGCCGACTACCAGGAGTCCTCCCCCGGCACCTACCTCGGCAACGCGATCGCCGCCGCCGCTGCCTCCGATGTTGATGGGCCGAAAGCCGGACTATCTGACGGGTTTTCGGCCCACCAACATCGTGTCGGGCGGGAATTCGGGACGGCACCGGGATTGGTGCGGGTTGCTGGGGACCCGGGCTCCGGTCTCGACTCGGCCGCCGGGTGGGCGGTCCGGCCGTTCCGGATCCGGGCGCTCTACCCGGCGGCGGAACGGACCTTGCTGCGGCTGGTGGAAGCCGGGACGCCTTACGGGATCACGCCCGGCGAAGGATGGGAAGGCGGCGAAGACCCCTGGATGGCCCCGACCGCCTGGAGCGCCTGGGCGCTCGCCGGGCTCGCCGCCGAAGGGCGCGGCGCGGCCGACCGGCGCGCGGCGCTCAGGCTCCTCGCCGACCTCCGCCGCGCCTCGACTCCGGCCGGGAACCTCCCCGAGCGCGTGGGCGTCCACACCGGCATCCCCACCTCGACCACTCCCCTGCTCTGGTCGAGCGCCTTCGCCATCCTCGCCCTGCGCGAACTCTGGCCTTGACCGCGTCACTCTTGTCGCCCTCTGGGCGACAAGAGTTCAAAGGCCTACGGGACTCGCCAGCGGTGGAGGGAGTTGCGGTAGTGGAGGGTGCGGGCCGCGCCCTCGCCGGTGACGATGAAGCTCTCGGCCTGCGGCGGCGCTTCGGCGCGCAGGCGCTCGATCAGCTCACCGTTGACCGAGCCACCCGAGCCGCGGTTCAGCCACTCCTCGTAGTCGATCTCGAAGGGGACGACCCGCTCGAGGTCGGGCTCGAGCCCGACTCGCTTACCCAACGCCGCGATGCGCGCCGGCGTCAGCAGGGCCCAGTGTGAGGGATCGCGCAAACGCTCGATCTGTTCCTGCCACGCCGCGCTCGCGCCGTCGTCGTCGGTGACGAAGTCGGAGACGATGACGTAGCCGCCCGGCTTCACCACCCGCCGCATCTCCTCCAGCACCCGCACCGGCCCCGGAATGTGGTGCAGGCTGAAGCGGGTGATCGCCCCGTCGAGCGAGTCGTCCGTGAGGTCGAGCGCGGTCGCGTCGCCGACCTCGAAGCTGACGTTCCGGGCCCCGGCCTCCACCGCGTCGGCGCGGGCTTTCTCGATCATCGTCGGGGTCAGGTCGATCCCCACCACCGAGCCGACGCGCGACGCCATCGCCCGGGCGATCAAGCCCGGCCCGCATGCGGTCTCGACCCAGCGCGCCCGCGGATCCTCGGGGACCAGGTCGATCAGCACGCCGAGCGTCTCGGCCAGGCTCATCGTCGGGCTGCGGGCGAAGGAGTCGGCCTGGTGGGCGAACTCGTCGCGGATCGAAGTGCTGTGCGCGTCGGTGCCCATCACCTCATCCTAGGAAACGGTCGGCGCCGCCCTGGAGCTCAGCGAGGCGACCTGCTCTTTCAGGCCGCTCTCCGCACAGCCCGGCGGGCCGCCTGCATCTGCTCCATCAACTCCAGCGCCCCCGCCTTATGCAGCGGTTCATTGAGGTTCCCGCACTTCGGGCTCTGCACGCAGCTCGGGCACCCGCTCTCACAAGGGCACTCGGCGATCAGCCGCTCGGCGTCGCCCAGCAGCCGCTCGAACACCTCGTAGCCCCGCTTCGTGATCCCCACCCCGCCCGGGTGCCCGTCGTAGATGAAGATCGTCGAGCGGCCGGTCTGGAAGTGGACGTTGGTGGAGAGCCCGCCGATGTCCCAGCGATCGCACATCGCGATCAGCGGCAGCACCGCGATCTGCCCGTGCTCGGTCGCGTGCAGCGCCCCGAGCAGGACGTCGGGCGGCAGGCCGAAGTTCCCCTCCGGCAGCACGTACCAGAGCGCCTGGGTGACGAAGCTCTGCTCGGGCAGCTCCAACCCGACGATGTCGATCGGTTCGTTGTCGGCGATCGAGACCCGCTGGAAGGCGATCACCTGCTCGGTCACCGAGACCTCGCCGAAGTTCAACTGCACGCCGGCGACCTGGCGCTGCTCGTGGATCCGCTCGATGTAGATGTCGGTCTCTTTTTTCGGCCGCGTGTACCAGTCGCCGTCGAAGCTCGACACCAGCGCCCGCCGCTCCCGCACGTCCAGTTGCTCCACCTCATAGGAGCGCCCGAGGTGCAGGTAGATCGCCCCCGGGTGGATCGTGGTGAAGGCCCGCTCCGCCTCGACCAGCCCCAGCATCTCCCCCGCCCCGCGCTCGATCACCGCGACCGAGTCGGCCGAGGCCGAGCGCAGCGGGATCCGCGAGGCGATGTGCTCGTTGCGCCGCGGGGCCAGCCGGCTGCCGACCCGCCGCAGCTCCCCCGCTTCCAGCAGCCGTTCGGCCCGCTCCCGCCAGCCGTCGCCGAAGAACTCGTCGTCAGCGTCGCTCAACGGGATCTCGTAGGCGGCCGCGATCAGGTGCCGCATCGCGATCTGCTCGTTGCCGTGGTCGAGGATCGCCGCCTCGACCGGCCGGCCGAGGAACTCGTCCGGGTGCCGGCAGAAGAACTGGTCGAGCGCGTCCTGCCCGGCCACGTAGACCGCCAGCCCGCGCTGTCGCCGCCCCGCCCGGCCCCACATCTGCCGCAGGCTCGCCACCGTCCCGGGGAAGGTGACGCAGATCGCCGCGTCCAGCTCGCCGACGTCGATCCCCAGCTCCAGCGCGTCGGTCGCCACCACCGCCAGCAGCTCCCCGCGCGAGAGCCGGTCCTCGATCTCGCGCCGCTGTTGCGGCGTGTAGCCGCCGCGGTAGGGGGCGATCCGCGCCGCCAGCTCCGGCTTCCCCCGCCGCTCCAGGTTTTCCCGCGCGAACCTCTGGATCAGCTCGATCCCGCGCCGCGATTTGAGGAAGCAGATCGTCCGCACCCCGTGGGTGACCAGCTCGGCGAGCAGATCTGCCGCCTCGGCCAGCGCCGAGCGCCGCGTCCCGGTCGCCTTGTCGATCAGCGGCGGGTTCCACATCGCGATCTCGCGGCCCGCTCGCGGCGCCCCGTCGTCGTCGATCAGCTCGAACTCGGTGCCGACCAGCCGCCCCGCCAGCTCCTCCGGGTTGGCGATCGTCGCCGAGGCGAGCAGGAAGCGCGGCTCCGCCCCGTAGACACGGGCGACCCGGCGCAGCCGTCGCAGCACGTTGGCGACGTGGGAGCCGAAGACGCCGCGATAGGTGTGCGCCTCGTCGACGACGACGAACTCGAGGTTGGCGAGGAAGTCGCCCCATTTCCGGTGGCTGGGGAGGATCCCGACGTGCAGCATGTCGGGGTTGGTGAGGATCAGGTTCGATTTGCGCCGGATCGCCGGGCGCTCCTCGCGCGGGGTGTCGCCGTCGTAGATCGCGTGGCGCAGGTTGGGCGGGCGCAGCAGGGCGAGCTTGCGCGCCTGGTCCTGGGCCAGCGCCTTGGTCGGGTAGAGGTAGAGCGCCCGCGCTTTCGGCGCCCGCCCAATCGCGTCGAGTACCGGCAGATTGAAGGCGAGGCTCTTGCCCGAGGCGGTGCCGCTGGTGACGATCAGGTCCGAGTCGGGCGCCGTCTTCCAGGCCCGCAGCTGGTGCGAGTAGAGCGCCTCGATCCCGGCGCGGCGGAGTGCCTCGGCGAGGTCCGGGGAGAGGTTGCCGGGGAAGGCCACCGGCTTGGCGGTGCGGTCGGGCTCCGAGCTCTCGGCGACGATCCGCCCGTCGCGACGGGCCGGATCGATGGCGATCGACCAGGGGTGAGCGAGGAGTGACCCGCCGCGTGCCATCAGGCCGGGTCGGCCGAGGCTTCGCGCCGGATCGCGTTGTCGATCCGCAGTCCGGCCGGAACCTCCACGCCTTCTTCCAACGATCCCCAGACGCGCAGGAAGTCGACCGTGGCGGGGACATCGTGGACGCGCAACAAGGTGCCGCCGCGTCGCAACCCGGCGGCGAGCGCCGCGAAGGTCCCTGCCTCGCGTTCCCGTGGCGGCCGCCCGGTCAACGCGCCGACGAAGTCCTTACGCGAGACCGCGATCATCAGCGGGCAGCCGAAGCGCCCCAGGCGGCCGAGGTCACGCAGCGCCGCCACCGTCTGGCTCGGCGTCTTGGCGAAATCGGGTCCGGGGTCGAGGACGACGCGGTCCCGGGTGATGCCCGCCGCCGCCAGCGCCGTCAGGCGATCCTCGAAGAAGGCCTCGAGGCTCTCGCCGACCCCTTCGGGGTAGAGACCCTCGTCCCAGAGAGGGGTCTTCGGCGGGGTCTCGGTGTGCATCAGGACGACGCCCGCGCGGGCGTCGGCGCAGACCTCGATCATCGCCGGGTCGCGCAACCCGGAGATGTCATTGACGATCGCCGCGCCGGCGGCGAGCGCCGCCCGGGCGGTCTCGACCCGATGGGTGTCGATGGTGACCACGGCGCCGGCGCCGGCGAGGGCAGCGATCACCGGCTCGACCCGTTCGATCTCGACCGCCGCCGGCACCGGCGGGCGGTTGGAGACGTTGGACTCACCGCCGACCTCGACGATCGCCGCGCCGGCCTCGTAACATGCAAGCGCGTTCCGGATCCAGGCAGCGGGCGTGCGCTCGCCGCTGTCAGAGAACGAGTCGGGAGTCGCATTGACGATTCCGACGATGAGCGGAGAGCTCACGTCGATCTCGTCACCGCCGACCCTCAAGGTTCGCGCCATTTTGACCGGATCGGCATCCATTCAGCAAGAACGATGCTAGCTACCTTCGATCACGCTCAGTTCGATACCGACGATCTCCTCCGCAGTAAGCGTGAGTCCGTCACCGTCTGCATCCCGACCAAGGAAGCGGCGGCGACGATCGCCGCCACCGTCCGCACCGTCGACCGGCTGCGCGAGCTCGGCCTCGTCGACCAGCTGCTGGTGATCGACGCCGACTCCCCCGACGGCACCGCGACCTTGGCCGCCGAGGCCGGCGCCGAGGTCCACCGCGAGGCCGACCTGCTGCCCGCCACCGGACCGGTCGAGGGCAAGGGCGACGCGATGTGGCGCGGCCTGTCCGTCGCCACCGGCGACCTCGTCGTCTACCTCGACGGCGATGTACGCGATTTCGGCGCCCACTACGTGACCGGACTCCTCGGGCCGCTGCTCGGCAGCTCCCGCACCGACTTCGTCCGCGGCTTCTACCGGCGGCCGCTGACGATCGCCGACACCACGATGGAGATCGAGGATGGTGGCGGCCGCGTCACCGAGCTCACCGCTCGACCGCTGCTGGAGTTGCTGGTGCCCGAGCTCGCGGCCTTTCGCCAGCCGCTCGCCGGCGAGTGCGCCGTGCGGCGCGACCTTCTGACCGCGATCCCCTTCACCACCGGCTATGGCGTCGAGATCGCGATGCTGGTCGACGTCTGGAGGCGAGTCGGGATCGAGCGCATGGCCCAGGTCGACCTCGGCACCAAACGCAACTCTCACCAGTCGCTGACGGCGCTGGCGGCGATGGCGCGTGACGTCGTCGCGGCTCTCGTGGCTGAGCTCGATGCCGCAGGGCACCCCACACCGGGCAGGCCCGGTGGGACGGATGGCGAGCACGGCAACGTGCGGGCCGCGCCAGGCGTCCACGCCCGACTTCGCCGCCGCCCGCCCTTGGACGAGCTCACCATCTCCGATCCCGCGACCGTAGCCGCACCGCGGCGACACTGCTAAAGCTCGATCAGGCCGGGACCGTCGAGCGGGTTGACCTCGCTGTCGAGGCGGGCCCAGAACGACTCGAACCTCGCCTCGGCATCCTCGCCGCTCGGCCGCACGGTGATCCGGTCGGCCGGCGCCCCGCCGCCACTTCCCCCGGCCTCCAGCGGGATCAGCAGCCGCACCTCGTAGGGCGCCTCGATGTCGTCGGGTCGCTCGAAGCAGCCGACCGCGGTCGCCAGTGCGTCGTTCCAGCGGTAGCGCAGTCGGGTCGGAGCGGGCGCCGAATCAGGGGGGAGGTCGAACAAGACCACGCGCCGCACCCGCGCGGTTCCGCGCAGCGTCGCCGCGAGCAGGGTCGCGTCGAGCTCGGCCCGCAGCGCCGCCCACTCGTCGAGCCAGCGCGGGTCGCACTGGACGAGGTCCACCTCGACCGGTGAATCGGCGGCGGCGATCGTGGCGATGGCGGCGGCAAATCCGGCGTCGGGGCCCGCCGCGGGGCGCGGCGTCGGCGGCGGTGGCGGAACGGGCAGGCGCACCCGCTCCTGCGCCGGCAACTCGCCGGGGGTCACATGGCGAGCGAACCGGCAGGCCTCGACGATTGCGGCCTCATGAGAGAGGCGCGGCACGCTCCCTGCCGAATGCACGACCCCGGTCAGCGCGGCAGCCAGCGCGGCGGTCCGCTCGAGGAGCGGGTCCGGCAGCACAGCGAGGAACCCGCGCAGCGGGTCAAGCTCCTCACCGGGTTCCTCCTCCAACGGGGTCAGGCGCAGGCAGACACACAGCGCGCAGGCATCCGGGCGACGATGCAAGGGTCGCAGAGGTGGTGATGCCGCCGCGTCGGGGAGCTCTGACAGAGCCTCCGCCACCGCCGTCCAGAGGCTGCCGTGAAGTCGGTCGGTGAGCAACCAGGCGAGGTCCTCGACCGGATCGCGCCCGAGCGGCTTGTAGCCGGCGCCGGCTAGGAAGAGGTTGCAGGCGACGTGGCGGTCGTCGTAGTGCGCCGGATCCTCGACGAAGGACTCGGGGTCGCGCGCCCGCCGCGGCGTCGCGGCCAGTCGCCGCGCTCCCAGCTCGAGCGCCACGGTGTCCAGGCCGCCCGCCCGGTCGAGCGCCGCGAGCCCGGTCGATGTGCCCGATCCGCCGGCCGCGAGGCGGCGCGCGATCTCGGTGAAGACATCGAAACCATCCCAGTAGGACTCGTAGAATTTGCGGCGGGTGAGGATCGCGCAGATGGCGTACAGGCCGACGCCGTAGGGACCGGACGCCGACTCCACAGTGCTCCAGAGCCAGACGAGGGCCGTGTCGGGATCGGCGAGGCCGAGCCGCCAGACGTGATCGACCGGCAGCTTCATCCCGGGCGGGTAGGGGTCGACCGCCCAGCGGATCGCCTGCTGCAGGTCGCGGCAGACGTTTCTCAGGATCGCCATCGCACCCTGGTCTTCGCCGAGCCTGCCTTCGACGACGCCCCGCTTGCGCAGCCGCTCCTCCGCCTCCTGGGTCGTGGCCCCGGCGAAGCGCGAGATCGCGGTCAGATGGCACGCCAGCAGCGCTTCGAGGCGACCGTCGGCCGCCGCGATCGGAGCGCGGGAACCGGTCGGTTCGAGACCGCGGCGACGAGCGCGGCCGGCGGTGTCCAGGACCGCCTCTCCGGCGCGCGCCACCGCGAGGCGGGCGGTGGCGTCGCCGAGCTGGCCCGAGAGGACGCGGCCGGCGAGCTCGGCGAAGACCTCGCGCTGGACCGAGAGCAGAGCGTCGACGCTCGCCAGGTAATCCTCGGCGTCGACCCAGCCGCCGCGCTCGAACGCCGCGCAGGCGCCGGCGTGGACCTCGTCGACGAGCCCGATCACCCCCTTCAGGTCGCGGCGATCGGCGTAGGTTCGCGCTACGCCCGGGACCTGTTCGAGCGAGACACCGGTGCGCTGCGGTTGCCGCGGCAGGCCGGCGGTCAGAAACCGGCCGGGCACATGGTCCTCGAGTTCGATCTCACCGAGATCCGTGCCGGCGCGCTCGTGCGGCAGCTTCCCCGACTCGACGATCGAATCGGCGAGCAGGTCGACCACCAGCCGCCAGCGGCCCCGATCGGAGGAGAGCGAAATCAACCCCCAAAGAGCCCAGGTGCCGAGCGGGATCGCGGCCAGGGCGAGGGTCAGGCTGAACGTGCTGAGGAAGGAACTGTCGAGGGCGCCGCCCAGCAGCGCCGCGACCACCGAGCCGAGCGCGACGACGAACCAGGCGGGCACGTGGGCGCGATCGAGCGCCTCCCAGGGGGTCGGCCAACGCGATCCTTCCTCGATCGAGAAGGCGGCGATGATCGCCATCGAGGTGAGGAAGGTGCCGAAGACGGCGATCGAGAGGCCGGGGATGGAGTTGACCCGTGCCTCGCCGTCGACGAGCAGCGCGCAGCCCGCGGCGACCAGTGACGCGGCGGCGATCGCCGCCGCCAGCACGGCCGCCCTGCTTTGCCGACGCTCGCCCCGCATGAGTGGCATCTTTCCATCGTTGCGGGGACCGCGTCCCTGACCTCCACGGCGGGCCCCCGGTCAAGCCCACTCCCCGCTTCTGGTTGACTCTGCCGATGCCACTCCGCTGCGTCTACACGGACCTCGACGGGACCTTGCTCGGCCGGGGAGGAGCGCTGTTCCTCGATCGTGACGGCAACTTCTCGATGGCCCAGGCCCGCGCGCTCGAGGCGTGCGCCCGTGCCGGGGCCGAGGTGGTGATCATGTCCGGCCGCCGCGAGCCCCAGGTCCACGAGGCCGCCCGCCTGATGGGCCAGGGCTCCTACATCTTCGAGGCGGGCTGCGCCTTCGCGATCCAGGGCGAGACCACCCTGCTCACCGGCGAGATGCAGCCCGACGAATACGAGGGCACCGTCTACGAGCAGATCGAGGGGCGCGGCATCCCGGCGATGCTCTTCGAACACTTCGAAGGGCGGCTCGAGTACCACTCGCCCTGGCACCACGGCCGCATCCACTCGCACCTCTTCCGCGGCAAAATCGACGTCGACGAGGCCAACGCGCTGCTCGGCGAGCACGGCGACGACGACCTGCGGATGCTCGACAACGGGGCGATCGGCACGCCGATGAAGACCGTCGACGGGCAGACCCACGCCTACCACCTGGTCCCCCGCGAAGTCTCCAAGGCCGCCGCCGTCGCCGCCCACGCCCGCGCCCAGGGCTACGCCCGCGAGGAGTGCATCGCGGTCGGCGACTCGGTCGAGGACCTGGAGGTCGCCGCCTCGGTCGGCCGCTTCTTCGTCGTCGCCAACGGTCCCGAGCGCGACCCCGGCCTGCGCGCCTACCTGCCTGCCTTCGACAACGTCACCGTCACCGAGGGGACGAACGGGGACGGCTTCTACGAAGCGGTCGTCTCGGCCTTGATCGAAGCCTGAGCGCGCGGCGTGCCCGCGATCGGCGGCGCGCTCGGGTCGAGGATGGGACCCGCTGCCCGCACCGCCGGAACTTCGGCCCGCTGCCGTGGCCGCTTCACCCGCCAGTACTCGGCCCCGAAGTACGACCCGAGGACGAGCCCTGCGGCCAGCGCCTGGGCGACCAGGCCCTCGACCGTCGGGAAGACCGCGAACCAGAGCCCGACCCAACCCGGGATCGAGAGGGCGATGGTCGTTTCCGGCAGCCAGCCCGCCAGCTGCATCTCCTGCACCGACTCGCCGACCATCACGATCAGGACCACGCCGAGCATCACCCCGGTCAGCACCAGCATCCGCTTGTAGGGCAGGTGGCGGTGGGCGAAGAAGGTGACGCCGCCGACCAGGGCGGTCAGGGCGAGGCCGAGGGCGACGCCCTCGAGCACCGTCCCCGCCCCATAAGAGAGGCGCAGGTTCTGGAGGAAGAGGACGACCTCGAAGCCCTCGCGGTAGACCGAGGTGACGCCGAGCAGGACCAGCCCCCACATCGTCGCCCGCCGCCGGTCGATGCCGTCGCGCGAGAGGATCGCCCGCTTGTGCTTGTTGCGGTTCTGGATCCAGCCGGTCCAGTAGACCTTGTGGAAGAACCAGTTCATCACCACGAGCAGGACGATCACGGCGAGGAGACCGGTCGCCGCCTGCACCGCGAGCCCGCCGGCGCCGAGCTGCCCGAGCACCCAGGCGGCGAGGAACCAGGTGGCGATGCTGGCGAGGAACCCGGCCCCCGCGCCAAGGGCGATCGGGCGTCGGTAGATCCGCGTCGCGCCGACCATCGAGGCGGTCACCGCGGCCAGCACCAGGATCGTCTCCAGCCCCTCGCGGAAGACGAGCAGAGCGCTGTCGAGCACCACCGCGCCATGGCTGAGGTGCTCTCCCGACGTCGGTTCGGGGGTACCGCCGTGGGCGTCGAAGGCGCTCCAGGCAAGGAGCGCGACGAGCAAGCCGCCCAGGTAAAGTGGCCAGTGGCGACGAAGCGAGTGTTGAAGGGCCGTCAAGACGTGAACATGTTAGGTGACCCTGATTAGGGGCGCCTTAAAGGAGGTCGTGTGGCAGCCGAGCAGGCAACCGTGGCGGAGCAGGAGTACCTCGAGGTCATGTTCTGGATCGACGAGGCCGGCCTGCCGATGACCGGTGCCAACATCGCCCGCGCGATGCAGCTCTCGGCGCCGACCGTGCACGAAATGGTCGGCCGGCTGGTCAAGGACGGCTACATCGACCGCAACAAGGACAAATCGCTCGCCTTCACCGAGGACGGCCGCGAGCGCGCCTCCTACATCGTCCGCCGCCACCGGATGATCGAGCGCTTCCTCACCGATGTCCTCAACATCCCCTGGGACGAGGTCCACGAGGAGGCGGAGCGGATCGAGCACGCGATGTCGCCGGTGCTGGAGGAGCGGATGCGCGCCGCGATCGGCGATGCCACCACCTGCCCGCACGGTCACCCGATCGTCGAGGGGATCCGCGAGCGCGGCTCGCTGCTCGCCGACGTCGAGGTCGGCGCCGACGTCGTCGTCCTGCGCTTCGAGAACGAGGCGGAGGAGCTGCTCCACTACCTCAAGGACGCCGGGCTTAATCCGGGTCTGGAGGGCAAGGTCTCCGAGTCCGACGAGGACCACGTGACGATCAAGTCCGCCGACGGCGACCACGTCGTCACCCGGAGCGTCGCCGAGACGGTCTCGGTGCGCGCCGATCCGGCGCCGCCGCCGCGCGCCGCGATCCCCGAGCAGCTGGTCCTCAGCAGCGACCGCTACGGCCGCTGAGCCGAGCCTGCGGCCCTAGCTTTCCAACGGCACTTCGACGAACGGCTTCGTCGTCGGCGTCTTCGTGCCGCCCGCGGGCTCTTCGGTGACCATCACCACGTCGACGCCTTCGAAGTCTTCGATCTGGGTGGACGCATTGCCTTCTCCGTCGGGCCTGAAGAGCATCGCCACCGGTTCGACAGCTTCACCACGCTGCACCCAAGCCTCCAGCGTCTTGCCCTTCGGGACCTGTCCGAGGCCGGTAAGGCGCAGTTCGCCCTGGTCGCCTTCCCGCACCACCGACGCCTGGATCCCGCCCGGCTGTTCCGACTCCCAGGTGTGGGTGCCGCCGGAGCCGCCGCCGCTGCCGACCAGGTAACCGACCCCGGCGGCGACGATCAGGATCACCGCGGCCATCCCGGCCAGCGGCTTCCAGGTCAGGCCGCCGACGTCGAGGCCGCCCAGCCACTCGCGGAATCCCTTGCGCGAGGAGGAGCGCTCGCGGCGCTCCGCCGCGCGCGTCTGCTCCGTTTCGGCGGCGACGTCGGCGCGGACCTCTTCCATCAGCCGCACCTTCAGCTCCGGTGGCGGCGTCTGCTGCTCGACCGCCTCGGGCAGCGCCCGGACCGCGGGTGCCAGCCAGCGCAGCTCGTCCTGGCAGCGCTTGCAGCCGTCGAGGTGCTCGCGGAAGTCGTCGATCTGCGCGGCGTCGAGGGCGCCGAGCGCGAACGCGGCGACTTCCTCGAGGCGACCGTCGTGCTCGTTCGCGTTCATGCCATCCCCTCCGCCAGCTCGCCGCGGATCTTCTCCAGGCCCAATCGGATCCGTCCCTTCACCGTGCCCAGCGGCACGTTCAACATGCCCGCGATCTCCGACTGGCTGAAGCCACCGAAGTAGGCGAGCTCGATCACCTTCGACTGCTCACCGGGCAGCTGCGAGAGCGCCCCGCGGACCTCGTCGGCGGTCTCCGCCGCGAGCACTTCCGCTTCGGTGTGCTCCGCGGCCGGCCGCGATTCGAGGATCGCGTCATCGTCGAAGGTCAGTTTCGGCGCTTTGCCCGACTTGCTGCGCAGCGCGTCGATCGCCCGGTTGCGGACGATGCTCAGCGTCCACGAGCGCACGCTGCCGCGCGTGCGGTCGAAGCGGGCACCGCTGCGCCAGATCGAGATGAACGCCTCCTGGATGCAGTCTTCGGCGGCCGTCCGGTCACCGAGGATCCTGTAGGCAAGCGAGTAGCCGGCGCCACCGTGGCGGTCGTAGAACACCTCGAAGGCCTCGGGGTCCTTCTTGGCGATCCACGGCATCAACTCCTCGTCGGCGAGCCGCTCGGCTTTCTCTCGTCGCACGGGCGTCATCTACCCACCCCTTACGCATGCCGGCGCAAGGTTGGATCACTCAAACAAAGCTGGGTACCCGGCCCGGACGCGACGAATCAAAAGAAGGCCCGGCCCGGCCGCTCAGGCGGGCGAGCCCGCGCGCAGATTCTCCAGCGCCGTGGCGATCCGGCCGATGCCCGCGGCCGCGTCTGCCGCCGGCACCGGGGCGAACGACAGCCGCAGGCTGTTCTCGCCACCGCTGATCATGAAGTCGGGGCCGGCGACGAAGGAGACGCCCTCGCCTTTCGACTCGGCCAGCAGCGCCTTGGTGTCGGTGCCCTCGGCAAGGTCGAGCCAGAGGAAATAGCCGCCCTGGGGGACGACGAAGACGGCCTCCGGGATCTTCTCGCGCAGCGCCTCGACCAGCGCCTCGCAGCGCGCCTTCAGCTCGCCTTTGACGAACTGGATGTTTTCATCGAGGACCCCCGAGGTGCAGAGCTCGAGCACGATCGACTCGGCCAGCATGTTGGGCGAGATGTAGAGCTCGTTGGCCCGCTTGGAGAGCTTCGCGATCTCCCCGGCCGGGCCGATCAGGTAGCCGACCCGGACGCCGGGGCTGACCGTCTTCGAGAACGAGGAGGCGTGGAAGACCTTGCCCCCGTCGTCGGGCGAGAGCATCGTCTCCAGCGGCTCCCCCTCGAAGGGCAGCTCGCGGTAAGGGTCGTCCTCGAAGATCCAGAAGTCGTGCTCGCCCGCCAGCTGGACCAGCCGCCGGCGCTTCTCCACCGAGAGCGTGCAGCCGGCCGGGTTGTGGGCGTTGGGGATCACGTGGACGAACCCGATCGGCCCGTCGGCGAGTGCCGCCTCGAGAGCGCCGACGTCGAGGCCGTCGGCCTCGAGCGGGATCGGCACCAGCTCGGCGCCCAGCTGCTGCAGCAGAAGCAGCGTGCGGTCGTAGGTCGGCTGCTCCACCGCGACCCGCGTCCCCGGCTTGACCAGGTGGGAGAAGAGCATCGCCCCCGCCTCGAGCGAGCCGTTGGTGACCATCACCTGCGCCGGGTCCACCCCGCCGTGCCGCTCGGCGACCCACTTGCAGAGCCCCGGATGGCCGATCCCGACGCCGTAGGAGAGCGCCGTCTCCCAATCGTCGGTGAGCGCCCTCTGGGCCGCGTCGCGGACCTGTTCGTGGGGAAGGATGTCGGCGCTCGGAGCGCCGCGCGCGAAGGAGATGGTGTCTGGCATAGGACGCTCGAATCTAGCAATGCGACGGCGCTGCCCGTCACCTTCCCCTACCTATACTCGCGCGGCGATGAAACGTTCAGGGAAGATCGCGGTGCTGACGGCCTTCGCCGGTCTCTTGGTCGCGCTTGGCGCGGTCCTCGGCGCGGCGTCGCGGGCGGGCGCCGAATCGCTCTCGGCCCTCGAACGGGAGGCCCACGAATCGGTCTTGCGCCTCGACGAACTGCCCACCGGCTACGTGCTCGGCGGCAGAGACTTCTGCAGCGCGCGTCGGCCGAACGAAGAGGTAGCGATCATCGCCGAAGGCGGAGAACGCGAACCGCCGACCCCCTACGACGAATTCCTCGCCCACAACGCGACGAGCAGCTGCGTCTACGCCTACGAACGGCTCTACGGGCCCGCCGGACCGACCGCGGTCGAGTCCTTCACGCTCGGCACGCCGAGCGTCGCCGCGGCGACCGAAGTACTGGCCGACGGGCAGCTAGGCGAGGAACTGGCAGCCGGGATCGTCAGCGAAGCGGTCGTCGAGAGAGGCCTGCGGCCGGCGGGCTCGCCGCCTCCCCTCGGCGAAGCGTCGCGGCGCTTCCGCACCAATCACTTCTACTGGGAAGGCCACTCCGGCACGGCCGGGACGCTGGTGCTCTGGCGCCAGGGCAAGCTCGTCGCCGGCATCCTCGCCGGGGGTGCCAAGCCTCGCGTGAACGACGCGGCCGCCGACCGCTACGCCGCCCTGCAGCAGAAGGTGGTGGAAGCGCCGCGACCCTACGTAGAAGCGGAAGCCGAAGACATCCCGACCTTCCTCGGCAACCCGAACCTGGGCGTGCCGGTCTACTGGCTGGGCAAGGAATTCACGCCCGGACCCAAGACCCTCACCTTCTCCTTCTCCCGCGCCGACGCTCGCCAAGTCCTCGCCCACCTGGGGGTCGGCCGGCGGATGTCGATCGAATACGGCCCCGAGCTCTACCTCGACAGCTGGACCCCGGGCGGCTGGCGCAAGTTCTCCCGCACCGCGGTGGGTCGGCGCCAGTCGAGCCCGTACTGCACCCGCTCGCGATCGGTGAAGCTGCCCGAAGGCCACGCGGTCATCTACGCCAGCCGCCGGAAGGCTGACGCGAGCTGCCCGAACCCCGAGATCCCCGGACTCGCCGCCCACGTCTTCCTGCCCGGCGTGGTGATCGCGGTCGGCGAGTTGCTCTGCCGCCGCTCCTGCGAAGCCATCCTGGACCCTTCGATCAATGACTTCGCCTCGATGAAGGCGCTCATCCGCGGCCTGCACCGCTGGCGGCCGGGTGATGCGAGCTAGGCGCCTCCTCATCGCGCTCGCCGTCCTCGCGGCCGGATCGGCCGCGCTCGCCCTCGCCGCGGCCGGCTCGAGCCGTCATGAAGAAGCACAGCTGCTGCGCCTCGGCGACCTCCCGCTCGGCTACGTGACGGCCGAACTCCGAGAGGAGCACGGGCACGTGGCGCTCTGCGAAGCCCTCACCGATCCAGACGACACGCCGACCCGGATGGCCAAGTTCATCAAGCGCTTCCATCCGCGCGGCTGCATCTTCGGCTTCTCCTTCTCCTACGGCGAACCGGAACGGAAGCGCAACCCACTGCTGATCGGCACCGGCGTGCTGGACGCGAAATCGAAGGCCGAAACCGACGCGGCCTGGGCCGTGGTGCCGGAAATGCTGGGACGCCTGCTTCGCGATCGCCCGCCGAAGCTGGTGCCGGCGCCGGTCAAGATCGGCCGCGCCACCCGGCTCTTCCACGGTGGCGTGCCGAATGAATTCTTCAAAGAGGAACCGGTCACCTTTCTGGTCTGGCGCTCGGGGAACACTCTCGCCGCAGTGATGGCGCTGGGCCATTCGCGCGAAGTCGACGACGCCACCGCGGTGCTGTTGGCCGAACGCCAGCAGGCCCGCATCGCCAAACCGACGCCGCTGAGGACCGCCGACAACTACGACGGTGAAGTGGCGCTGGAAAACCCGGCACTGGGCCTGCCGGTCTACTGGCTCGGGCGTGACTTCCATCCCGCCGGCGGGCTGCCGGAGCTGCGACTCGGCTCCTCCTGGTTCATCGAAAAGCCGATCCCCGAACGCGAAGAAGAACCGGGTTTCGCCGAAGGGCCGCTGCCGAAGCTCCGCCTCTCCTACTACAGCGACAACAACGTGACCTTGTCGACCTGGGGCCCAGACGACTGGAGTACTTACGCCGGCTCGAAGACGGGGAAGGCGATCGTCACCTGGAAGTGCACGCAGAGGAAGACGGTGGCCGTGGCGGGCGGCACCGCAACGATCTACCTCGGTTACGGCAAGAACTTCGCCAGGTGCCCGAAGAAGCCGCCGCGCGCCTTCACCGCCTGGGTCAAATACGGCGAAGACACGGTGGTCGTCAACGCACCCTTCGCCGCAGACTCGATTGAAGAGGTCAATCCGTACGGGTCGTTCGCCGCAGTGGAAACGCTGCTCGCCGGGCTGCGCCTGCGGCCCTAGGCCGCGCGCAGGGTCTCGACCGCGATCGCCGCGGTCTCGGTCGGGCTTTCGCCGACCCGCACGCCCTTGGCTTCGAGCGCGTCTTTCTTCGCCTGGGCGGTGCCCGAGGAGCCGGAGATGATCGCCCCGGCGTGGCCCATCTGCTTGCCGGGCGGGGCGGTGAAGCCGGCGATGTAGGCGACCACCGGCTTGGAGACCTCGGCGGCGATGAACTCGGCTGCCCGCTCCTCGGCATCGCCGCCGATCTCGCCGACCATCACGATCAGCTCGGTGTCGGGGTCGGCCTCGTAGAGCTTGAGGATGTCGATGAAGTCGGAGCCGACGATCGGGTCGCCGCCGATGCCGACGATCGAGGAGTTGCCGGTCCCGGCCTGTTTCAGCTCGTTGCCGATCTGGTAGGTCAGCGTCCCCGACTTGGAGACGACGCCGATCGGGCCCGGGTCGAAGAAGCTGTCGGGGATGATCCCGACGTTGGCCTTGCCGGGGCTGAGGATGCCGGGGCAGTTGGGGCCGATCAGCCGCACCCCCGCCTCCTTCGCCTTCCAGTAGGTGGCGAGCATGTCGAGGACCGGGATCCCCTCGGTGATCGCGATCACCGTCTCGACCCCGGAGTCGATCGCCTCGTCGATCGCGGGCGCCGCGAAGCGCGCCGGGACGAAGATCATCGAGGTGTTGGCGCCGGCCTCGTCGACCGCCTCCTTGATCGTGTCGAAGACCGGGGTCCCCTCGACGTCCTGGCCGCCCTTGCCAGGCGTGACGCCGGCCACCAGGTCGGTGCCGTAGGCCTTGTTGCGGAGGCCGTGGAAGGAGCCCTCGCGGCCGGTCAGGCCGGAGACGGCGAGCTTCGTCGAGCCGTCGACGATGATGCTCATGCGGCACCCCCGGCGAGCTCGACCACGCGCCGCGCGGCGTCGAGCATCGTCTTCTCCTGGTGCAGGTTCGGCAGGTTCGCCTCGGCGAGGATCGCCAGGCCCTCTTCGAAGTTGGTGCCGTCGAGGCGGACGACCAGCGGCATCCCGAGGTCGATCTGCTGCGAGGCGGTGACGATCCCCTTGGCGATCTCGTCGCAGCGGGTGATGCCGCCGAAGATGTTGAAGAGGATCGCCGTCACCTTCGAGTCGGACTTGATGACTTCGAGCGCGTTGACGATCGCGTCGGCTTTCGAGCCGCCGCCGGCGTCGAGGAAGTTGGCCGGGGCGCCACCCGCCTGGGCGACGACGTCGAGCGTCGACATGCAGAGCCCGGCGCCGTTGGCCAGGATCCCCACGTTGCCGTCGAGTTTCACGTAGGTGAGGCCCTTTTCCTTCGCCATCTGCTCCTGCGGGTCGTCGACCGTGTCGGCGATCTCGGCCAGGTCCTCGTGGCGGAAGAGCGAGTTGCCGTCGATCGTCACCTTGGCGTCGAGGGCGACCACGTCGCGGTCGGCGGTGACGATCAGCGGGTTGACCTCGATCAGCGTCGCGTCCTCCTCGCGCGCCACCTCGGCCAGCTTCGCCAGCACGTCGGCGGCCTGGTCGAGGGCGTCCTCGGCGAGGCCGGCGGCCTCGACGATCGCGCGCGCCGCGGCGGCGTCGAAGGGCTTGGTCGGGTCGATGTGGACTTTGGTCAGGTCGGCGGGGTTCGCGGCGGCGACCGCCTCGACGTCCATGCCGCCCTTGGCGGAGACCATCGTCAGCAGCTTCTTCTCGCCGCGGTCGAGGATCACCGAGGCGTAGTACTCCTCGGCGATGTCGGAGCCGCCCTCGACCCAGACCGAGTCGACGCGGAAGGGACCCTCGCCGTGCGGGCCGGTGATGTCCATGCCGATGATGTCGGCGGCGTACTGGCGCGCCTCGTCGACGTCCTTGGCGATCTTCACGCCGCCGGCCTTGCCGCGGCCCCCGATCAGCACCTGGGCCTTGATCGCACACGGGTAACCGATGCGCTCGGCGGCGGCGACAGCGTCATCGACGTTGTCGGCGACCTCGCCGCTCGGGACGGCGATCCCGTGCTTGGCGAAGAGCTGCTTGCCTTGGTATTCGAGGAGGTCCATGGAGGGGGTGGAATCGTGGCGCTCGGGGAAGGGCGCGGCGCGGACCCTATCCGAATGCCATAATCCCGCGCTCCGCGATGGCCCTTCCCTCTTTGAAAAACATCAACTGGGTGACTACCGACTGCTACGGCACCCTCATCGATTGGGAAAAAGGCATCGTCGAGGCAGTCAAGAAAGAGGCTGCAAAAGACGGCTTTACCTTCGAGGAGCAGCCGTTTCTCGACCGCTTCTTCGAAGTCCAGGCGGAAGTCATGGCGGGCTCGTACGAGCTCTACGCCGAGGTCCTGCGGCGCTCGATCGTCAAAGTCGCGGGCGAGTTCGGCTGGGAAATCGAGCCCTCGCGGGCCCAGTTCCTGCCCAACAGCGTCGCCTACTGGCTGCCCTTCCGCGAGGCCAACGCGGCGATGGACCGGCTCGGCAAAAAGTACGAGATCGGGATCATCTCCAACATCGACGACAAACTTCTGGGGATCTCGCGGCGCCACCTGCGCACCGAACTCGACCTCGTCGTCACCGCCCAGCAGGTCCGCAGCTACAAGCCGGACCCGGTCCACTTCAAAGAGTGCGCGCGCCGCATCGGCGGCAAAAAAGGCTGGCTGCACATCGGCTGCAACTACACGACCGACATCGCTCCGGTGCTGAAAATGGGCGTCCCGGTGATCTGGGTGAATCGCCACGGCGAGAAACTCGAAGGCCGCAAAGCGCCGTCGGCGACGGTCAAAAACTTCCGCGAAGCCGCCAAAAAGCTCGGCGCGTCCTGAGCGTCTTTTAGCTTTCGCAGCGCAACTCCGGCTTCCGAGGAAGGTTTTTCTCCCGGTAGGCGTAATGCCTATGTAGTTCGATGAATATGCCTGATCTTCAAACCCAGTCGCGTCGCAGGGGCGCGGTGGCCCAGTTCGTGGCCGCCCTCGCCGTGCTGGCGCTCGCCCTCGGCCTGGTCATCGCGACCAGCGAGGAAGCGAGCGCGGCGCGGGCCAAAGCCTCCGAAGTGGAAGGGCAGAAACCGAGCTTCGTCGTCATCCAGACCGACGACGAGACGATGGAAGAGCTCTACGACGGCGTGCGGATGCTGAACGGCGCGGAAGAATTCGCGATGCCGAACACGCTGCAGCTGCTCGGCGAAAAAGGCGTGACCTTCAGCCGCTACTACACGCCCTACAGCCTCTGCGCCCCCTCCCGGGTCAGCCTCCTCACCGGCCGCTACGCCCACAACGACAACGTCCGCGGCAACGTCCCGCCGAACGGCGGCTGGACCGGCTTCCAGTCCCGCCTCGCCTACTCGCACAACCTCGCGACCTGGCTGCAGGGCGCCGGCTACCGCACGATCCACATCGGCAAGATCCTCAACGGCTACGGCGACGCGCCCTACAGCCCGGGGACCGAAGAGCCGCCCGGCTGGAGCTCCTGGCACACGATCCTCAACTCCGACACCAACCACTACGCCTACGGCTACCTGCTGAACAACAACGGCGTGGTCGAAGGCCCGTACGGCGACTCGGGCAGCTGGGAAACGCGCGAATACGGCGCGATCGACGACGCCGGCTGCCCCTACGCGCCGCTGAACGGCAAGCCCTGTTACTACGAGACCGACAAGTTCAACCAGCTGGCGATCGAAGAACTGGCGGCGACGCCGCCGGAACAGCCGTTCTACATGCAGGTCGACTACACCTCGCCGCACGGTGACTTCCGCAAACCGGCCGGGCCGCAGCCGGCGACCCGGGACATCGGCCGCTTCGCCGGGGCGCCGCTGCCCGACAGCCGCGCCGAAGGCTTCAACGAGGGCAACGTCAACGACAAGCCCCGCTTCATCCGCGAAGCGCCCTACCTGAGCGCGACCGAAATCCACACCTACCGGGTCTACTACCAGAACTGCCTCAACGCGCTGATCTCGGTCGACGAAGGGGTCAAAGAGATCCTCGACGAGCTCGGCGCGCTCGGCCGGCTGCGCAACACCTACGTCATCTTCACCTCCGACAACGGCTTCTTCTTCGGCCAGCACCGCCTGGTCGGCGGCAAGTTCCTCGCCTACGAGCCCTCCACCCACCTGCCGCTGATCATCCGCGGGCCGGGGATCAAACCGAACACCCAGAGCGGCCAGCTGGCCTCGACGATCGACATCGCGCCGACGATCCTCGAACTCGCCGAAGTCGCCCCGGACAAAAGCATCGACGGCGTCTCGCTGGTCCCGTACGTGAAAGACCCGACCCTGCGCTCGCGCCGGCCGCTGCTGTTCGAGTCCTTCGTGCAGACCGACGACGTCGAAGCGAACGGCCAGGCGCCGACCGAAACCTCGACCCCGGAACGCACCGCGGCGGGGCCCGCGCGGGGCAAGCTGCTCGGCCGGGCGAATCCCGCCGCCCACGCCTCCGTCGTCGCGCCGCCGAAGAACTACTACGGGATCCGCCTCGGCCCCTACAAGTACATCGAGTGGCCGGACGGCGAGAAAGAGCTCTACGACATCAACAAGGACCCGTACGAGCTCAACAACATCGTCCGGGACGGCAACTACGCCCCGATCCGCGACTTCCTGCACAAAGAACTGGAACGCCTCGAGGAATGCTCCGGGCGCACCTGCCAGGAAGTCTCCGAAAAGCTCCCGCTGACCCGCAGGCAGCAGCTGAAGGTCAAACGCGAAAAGGAAAAAGAACAGCGGGAACGCGAACACGAACGCGAAAAGCGCGAACGTGAACGCGAACGGCGCGAAGAAGAACGCGGAAAAGCCCACAAACCCTGAGGCGTTTGCGCGCTTAGTTACTCGATGATGGCGATGACGTCGCCGGAGCCGATCGCGGCCCCTTCGGCGACGTTCAGGGCGGTCACTTTGCCCGAGCGGTGGGCGGTGATCTCGTTCTCCATCTTCATCGCCTCGATCACGCAGATCAGGTCGCCCTCGGAGACCTCGGCGCCCTCGGCGACGGCGACTTTGAGGACCGTGCCCTGGAGCGGCGAGGGCAGCGCCTCGCTCGAGGCCGCGGCGCCGCCGCCGCCGGCTGCGCTCGCGTTTCGGCGGTTTGCGCCCGCCGCCCGCGGCCGGAGCCGCGGCGCCGGCGACGGCCTCGCCGATCACCTTGACGTCGAAGAGCTTGCCCGAGACCTCGACCTTGTAGTCGCGGGTGACGATCTCGGCGCCCTCCTCCGAGGGCTCCGGCGCGGCGGCCTCCTCGGGCGCCGTCGACTTCAGCCAGTCGGTGTCCTCCATCAGGTCGCGGCAGGTCTCGCCGTCGGCCCACTGCGCGGGTCTGCAGGATCGCCTTGTGGAAGGGGATCAGGGTGGTGAGGCCGCCGGAGTCGTATTCGTCGAGCGCCCGCAGCATCCGCCGGGTCGCTTTCTCGCGGTCGACGTCCCAGACCACGAGCTTGGCGACCATCGGGTCGTACGTCGGGGTCACCTCGCCGCCGGCCTCGACGCCGGAGTCGACGCGCACGCCGGGACCCGAGGGCTCGCGGTAGGACGCCCCGATCGGCCCCGGGGCGGGGGCAAATTTCTTCGCCGCGTTCTCGGCGTTGATCCGGCACTCGATCGACCAGCCGCGCAGGTCGACTTCGTCCTGGGAGATCGAGAGCGGCTTGCCGGCGGCGACCAGGATCTGCTCGCGGACGATGTCGAGGCCGCTGATCATCTCGGTCACGCAGTGCTCGACCTGGACGCGGGTGTTCATCTCGAGGAAGAAGTACTCGTCGCCGACCTGCATGCCCTCGATCGTGCCCGCGCCGCGGTAGCCGACCGCGGCGGCCGCGTCGGTGGCGATCTTGCCGATCCGCTCGCGCATCTCCTCGTCGACGTGCGGGCCGGGAGCCTCCTCGATCACCTTCTGGTGACGGCGCTGGATCGAGCAGTCGCGCTCGCCGACGTGGATCACGTTGCCGTGCGAGTCGGCCAGCACCTGGACCTCGACGTGGCGCGGGTCCTCGAGGTAGCGCTCGATGTAGACGCGCGGGTCGCCGAAGAATTTGTCGCCTTCGCGCGCCGATCCTTCGAAAGCCTCTTGCAGATCGTCCGGGGTCATCGCGACCCGGAAGCCCTTGCCGCCGCCACCGCCCGCCGCCTTGCAGGCGACCGGGTAGCCGGCTTCGTCGGCCTGCTTGCGGGCGGCCTCGAGGTCGGGCGCGACCTCGGTCGAGCCGGGCACGATCGGCACCCCGGCCTCCGCCATGATCTCGCGGGCACGGGTCTTCGAGCCCATCGCTTCGATCGCCTCCGGCGGCGGCCCGATCCAGGTGATCCCGGCCTCGTCGCAGGCGCGCGCCATGTCGGAGTTCTCGGCGAGGAAGCCGTAGCCGGGATGGATCCCTTCGGCCCCCGCCTCCTTGGCGACCTCGATGATCTTGGCGATGTTCAGGTAGCTCTCGGCGGGCACCGCCGGGCCGAGCAGGAAGGCCTCGTCGGCCTCGCGCACATGCGGCGCATCGCGGTCGATCTCCGAGTAGACGGCGACCGAGCCGATCCCCATCTCCCGCAGGGTGCGGGCGACGCGGATCGCGATCTCCCCGCGGTTGGCAATCAGGACCTTCTGGAACATCGGCGGCGCAGTCTATTTGGGTTGGCGACGGGAGGGCGGGTGGACGCTTCCGGGACCGCTCGCTGACGCTCGCGTGAGTGTCCCGGAAGCATCCCCCCGCCCTCCCCAACCGGCCGTAGTTAGGCTCCGCCGATGACTTTGGTCGAGCTGCAGAGCCACTCCACCCACTCCGATGGACAGCTGCCCCCCGCAGGGGTCGTTGCTGAAGCTGCCAAGGCCGGCGTGACCACGCTGGCGCTCTCTGACCACGACTCGGTCGCCGGGGTGCCCGAGGCGGTAGCGGCAGGCGAGGAGTTGGGGATCGAGATCGTGCCGGCGATCGAGATGTCGGCCGTACATGAGTACGCCGAAGACCTGCATATCTGTGGCTACTGGGTCGACCTGGAGAAGATCGAGCCGGCCTGCGAGCGGGCGCAGCAGGAACGGCGCAATCGGGCCGGGGAGATCGTCGAGAACCTGCGCGGCTTCGGCTTCGAGCTGACGCTCGAGGACGCGATCCGCGAGGCAGGCGGCGCCGACTCGATCGGCCGCCCCCACATCGCCAAGGCCGCCGGGGCGACCGGTGACCTCGGCCCGTTCTTCGAGGAGTACCTCGTCCCAGGCGCCAAAGCCTTCGTCCCCCGCCGTTGGCCGGACGCCGAGCAGGCGATCGCGCTGATCCACGAGGCGGGCGGCGTCGCCGTCATCGCCCACCCCTACTGGGACATCTCCGCGCCGAACGAGGTCGACGACCTGATCCGCAGCCTCGGCGCCGACGGGGTCGAGACCTTCTACCCCACGCACTCCGAGGAGCAGACGAAGCATCTGCTTGACCTCTGTGCCGAGCTGAACCTGGTCCCGACCGGCTCCTCCGACTACCACGGGCCGACCCACAAGACCTTCGCCAGGTTCGGCGCCTACGACACCTACGGCCTCGGTGAGCCGCAGGTGCCGCAGAAGCCTTGAGGATTCCCGCTCAGATACCTAGTGGGTCCCGTATTTTTCGCCGACCTTCGCGCCGGTCATCTTGAACTTCAGGGAAGTTCCCAGTTCCGCTTCTTCCGCGCCGACATGGAGTGCGCCGACGGCACCGCTGGCGGCGGTGTTGATCGCTTCGGAGCTGGTGGCTTCCTGTTCGATCGCCTGAGTTTTTGTCGCGTTCGCGGTCTGGAAGAACGCCAACCCTTTCGTGATGACGACCGCTTCCTGCGGACATCCGGTGATTTCGAAGGTGGCGAACGCGGTCGCCGCACCGGCCGTCGGCGTGAACTTCCAGTAGTTCACATTTCCGATCATCCAGTCGGGTTCGAGCGACAGGGCCTTCGTCGTGATCGTCGCCGGGACGGCGCAACCCGCCGGTTTCGCGACCGTGACCCCGGTGAATTTCAGTTTGCCTGCGCCAACCGCCTTGCCTGCGGCGTTTTCGATGGTGCATCCGACGCATTCGACGCCGGTCCAGTTGAATTCATACGTAGCCGTCTTCAGCTTCGCC
Organism: uncultured Solirubrobacterales bacterium; assembly: GCA_963795675.1. GTDB lineage: Bacteria > Actinomycetota > Thermoleophilia > Solirubrobacterales > 70-9 > VAYN01. The sequence goes on along the minus strand of CAWCJB010000012.1, from coordinate 64,108 downwards.
GCTCCGACCTGACTGGTGCCGATCGTTTCCGGGGCGGCGAGTACGGCTCCGGGCAAGGCACCGGTGAACCATTGGACGTCTTCTGTCGCCGCCGCCGCGAAGGCGCTGCTCGCGAGGGCCGCTCCGAGTGCGGCGACGACGAGCAGTACCGCTCCGAGCTTCTTGAGTCGCATCATGGCGTGAGGTCCTCTCCTCGCCGGCCGATGCCCGGTCGTCCGCGCCGGGCTTCACCAGGATGCCCGCAGGGTCACCAGCCGATCAAGAAAGGCCGAGCGATGTTTTATATCGACCCGGAAACGGCCGGAGCCAGCCCCTACGGCAGCAGGCCGAGGACCTGGTGGACGGCCTCTTCGAGGTCCGCTGCGGTCACCAGGTCGGGGCTGGTCGGCGCCTCGTAGGGGGCGCCGACGCCGGTGAGGTCGGTGATCTCCCCCGCCCGCGCCTTCGCGTAGAGGCCCTTCGGATCGCGCCTTTCGCACTCCTCCAGGGAGGTGTCGACGAAGACCTCGAAGAAGGGGATGCCCGCCTCCTCGTGGATCGCCCGCACCCGGTCGCGCTCGCCCCGATAGGGGCTGACCAGCGAGGCGATCGCCACGGTGCCCGATTCGGCGAGGATCTTCGCCACCTCGCCGACCCGGCGGACGTTCTCGTTGCGGTCCTCCGCGGAGAAGCCGAGGTTGGAGTTGAGGCCGTGGCGGAGGTTGTCGCCGTCGAGCATGAAGGCGGGCCGCCCGGCCGAGACCAGGGTGTGCTCGATCGCGGTCGCGATCGTCGACTTGCCCGAGCCCGAGAGCCCGGTCATCCAGATCGTCGCCCCCGCCGTCCCCAGCGCTTTCGCCCGCTCCTCGCGGGAGAGCTTCGACGGGTGGAAGGTGATGTTCTCGGCGACCGGGACGGGCGTTTCGGCCGTCTCCGTGACTACCGCGTCGTCGCCGCCCGCGCCGATGATCATCCCGGCCGCGACGGTGAGATCGGTGCCCGGGTCGACCAGGATGAAACTGCCAGTGGTGCGGTTCAGCCGGTAGGTGTCGAAGAAGAGCGGCGAGGCGGTCTGGATCGAGATCCGGCCGATCTCGTTGACCTCGAGCGTCTCGGCCTCGCGGTCGGCGTGCAAGGTGTCGACGTCGAGCCGGTAGTGCAGCTGCTCGATCTCCGCCGCGACCCAGCGGGTCGTGTGCTTCAGCTGGTACGGGATGTCGGTGCGCAGGTGCGAGGTGTCGTCGAACCAGCAGATCCGCGCGTCGAAGCGACGGTTCATGGTCGGCTGGTTCTGGGGCCGGCAGATCATGTCGCCGCGCGAGATGTCGACGTCGTCCTCCAGCCGCAGCGTCACCGCCATCGGCGGGAAGGCCTGCTCGACCGGCCCGTCGGGGGTGTCGATCGAGGCGATCTTGGAGGCTTTGCGCGACGGCATCACCATCACTTCGTCGCCCTGCTTGAAGATGCCGCCCGCGACCGAGCCGGCGAAGCCGCGGTAGTCGCGGTACTCGGCCGACTGCGGCCGGATCACGTACTGGACCGGGAAGCGGTTGTCGACCAGGTTGCGGTCGGAGGCGATGTGGACGTCCTCGAGGTGGCCGAGCAGCGGCTGGCCGTGGAACCAGGGCATGTTGGTCGACTGGCCGACCACGTTGTCGCCCGCCAGCGCCGAGATCGGCACGAAGCTGAGATCGGTGATGTCGAGCTTGGCGGCGAACTGGGTGAACTCTTCGCGGATGTCGTCGTAGATCCGCTGGTCGTACTCGACCAGGTCCATTTTGTTGACGCAGAGGACCAGGTGGGGAACGCCGAGCATCGAGGAGAGCAGCGCGTGGCGGCGGGTCTGTTCGAGCACGCCTTTGCGGGCGTCGATCAGGAGCAGGGCCAGGTTCGCGGTCGAGGCGCCGGTGACCATGTTGCGCGTGTACTGGATGTGGCCGGGCGTGTCGGCGATCACGAACTTGCGCTTCGGCGTGGCGAAGTAGCGGTAGGCGACGTCGATCGTGATGCCCTGCTCGCGCTCCGCCCGCAGGCCGTCGGTGAGCAGTGCCAGGTCGGTCTGCTCGTCGCCGCGCTTCTCCGAGGTCCGCTCGATCGACTCGAGCTGGTCTTCGAAGATCGATTTGGTGTCGTGCAGGAGCCGCCCGATCAGGGTCGACTTGCCGTCGTCGACCGAACCCGCGGTCGCGATCCGCAGCATCTCGGCCACTAGAAGTAGCCCTCCCGCTTGCGATCCTCCATCGCCGCTTCGGAGAAGCGGTCGTCGCCGCGGGTGGCGCCGCGCTCGGTGATCCGCGACACGGCGGTCTCCTCGATCACCGACTCGTAGTCGGTCGCCTGCGAGGACACCGCCCCGGTCAGGGTCGCGTCGCCGACGGTCCGGTAGCGGACCGTCTCCACGTGCGATTCCGCCCCCTCGGGCAGCGGAAAGTACTCGTTGACGGCCATCAGCAGGCCTTCGTTGTCGACCACCTCGCGCTCGTGGGCGAAGTAGATCGGCGGTAGCTCGATCTGTTCCCGCGAGAGGTATCTCCAGACGTCGAGCTCGGTCCAGTCGGAGATCGGGAAGACGCGGATGTGCTCGCCCTTGCGGTGGCGGCCGTTGTAGAGGCGCCAGAGCTCGGGCCGTTGGTTCTTCGGGTCCCACTGGCCGAACTTGTCGCGGAAGGAGAGCACCCGCTCCTTGGCGCGGGCCTTGTCCTCGTCGCGCCGGCCGCCACCGAAGACCGCGTCGAAGCCGCCGTCCTTGATCGCGTCGAGCAGCGCCCGCGTCTGGTGCCGATTACGTGATTCCAGTTCGTGGCCGACTTTGATGATCCCCTGGTCGATCAGGTCCTGGACCGAGGCGACCTCGAGCCGCAGCCCGTACTCCTCGACCACCTTGTCGCGGAAGGCGATCACCTCGGGGAAGTTGTGCCCGGTGTCGACGTGCATGATCGGGAACGGCACCGGCGCGGGCGCGAACGCCTTGCGCGCCAGCTGCAGCATCAGCACCGAGTCCTTACCGCCGGAGAAGAGCATCACCGGGTGCTCGAACTCGGCCGCGACCTCGCGGATGATGAAGATCGACTCCGCCTCGAGCGTGTCGAGGTCGCCCAACTCCACCGAGGTCGGTCGCACTTTCGTCGTCTCGTCCATTAGTGGCCCCTGGTAATCAACAAGATAGGCATCAACAATTTGGGGAGGACGTGATCACCGCACCGCGCCCGCCCGGTCGCGCCGCGCCGGGGAAAGCCCACTTAGTTGATTCCGCACTCGGTCTTGGCGACGCCGGCCCAGCGGCCGTCGCGAAGGTCGCCGCCAGGGCCCACCGGCTGCGTGCAGTGCGTGCAGCCGATCGAGGGGTAGCCGCGGTCGTGAAGCGGGTTGTAAGGAAGGCGGTGCTCATGGATGTAGTTCCAGACGTCTCGCTCGGACCAGTCGGCGAGCGGGTTCAGCTTCCAGAGGCCGAACTTCTTGTCCCAGGCGAACTTCGGGGAACTGGCTCGGGAGCTGGAATCCGCTCGGCGGACGCCGGCGACCCAGCAGTCTACGGATGAGAGGGCGCGGCGCATCGGCTCGACCTTGCGGATCCCGCAGCAGGCATCCGGCTCGCGCTTCCACAGCTCATCGCCGTACTCGGCGGCCTGCTCCTCGAGGGTCAGGTTGTGGTACCGGTCGAACTCGATCCCGAGCGTCTCGGCGAGCCGATCGCGGGTCTCGTAGGTCTCCGGGAAGAGGACGTCGGTGTCGAGGTAGAAGAAGCGCGCCTCGGGGTTGATCACGCTCGCCATGTGGGCGGTCACCGAGCTCGTTTTCTGGAACGAGCAGGCGATGTAGTGGTTCTGCCCGAACTGGTCGAACATCCACTTGATCGTCTCCTGGGCGGTCAGGCCCTCGAGGTCGTCGGCGATCGCCTCGTGGTCGAGGTCGGTCACTGTCGGCACGTTGCCGGAGAGAGTGATGGGCGGCGGTTTCATCGCGAGACGCTTCTGACGCGAGGTCAGATCGCGCACTCCCCCTCGCCGCGCTCGACCTTATACGGGGTGGCCCGCTGCCAATCGATGAACTGCTGCATCGTCTCCAGGGAGAACTCGGCCGGCAGGGTCAGATCCTTGACCTCTGCTTCGAAGCGCAGTGCGCCGACGCGGTCGGCGAAGGCGTTGAACTCCTCACCCTCGTCCCGCTCGGCCTCGTACAGGCGCACCCAGCGCTCGACCGCCTCGGGGACCCGTTTGGCAGGCAGGCGCGATTTGAGCCGCGTCCCGTAGATCACCTCGCCGCCCTCGTAGTTGCCGCCGATGTGCGGGATGTAGGCCGGCATCTGGCGGTCGTTGACCTTCAACGAGGCGCCGTAGAAGCCGATGTTGGCGATGTGATGCTGGCTGCAGCCGTTCGGGCAGCCGCTCATTTTGATGTGGATCCGACGGGTCAGCTCGTCGTCGAGCTGCATCGCGTCGACCCGCTCTTTGACGGCCCGGTTGAGGCCCATCGAGGAGGTGATCCCGAGTTTGCAGCTGTCGGTGCCTGGGCAGGAGACCACGTCGGTGATCTCGCGGGCGCCCGGGTCGCCGAGGCCGAGCTCGGAGAGCTTCTGCCAGACGTCGTAGACCGCCTCGTCGCGGACCCAGCGCAGGACCAGGTTCTGCTGCACGGTCGAGCGGGCGTTGCCGCCGCTGTGGTCGCGCATGATCTGGGCGAGGCCGCGGAACTGCTCCGGGGTGAGGTCGCCGCGGGTGATCTTCACCTCGACCGCGGAGAAGCCCTCCTGGCGCTGGCGCTGCACGTTGGAGTCGACGAAGCGCTCGAAGGCCTGGCGGTCGCCGTTCGGCGATGCCAAGCGGGGCGGCACTTTTGCGGCACGCGCCTCCTCGTCGTCGTCGTAGCGCAGCCGCTCGACCAGCTCGGGACCGAATTCGCGCTCCTGCACCCAGTCGCCGGCGAGCTCCTCGTCGAGCAGATCGCGGAAGGCGTCGGCGCCGATCTTGTCGACCAGCACCTTGATCCGGGCCCGCGCGCGGTTGACGCGCAGCCAGTCCTGGCGGTCGAAGATCCGGAAGACCGCCTCTGCGACCTTCAGGTAGTCGCCGTTGTCGGCCTCGACGAAGTCGCAGATCGTCGGCGCCACGCGGGCCATGATCGAGGTGCCACCGCCGACCCGGACCTCGAAGCCCTTGACCCCGTCCCGTTCGCGGGCGAGGAAGGCGATGTCGTGGATGCCGGTGATCGCCCGGTCCTCGTCGGAGCCGGAGAAGGCGGTCTTGATCTTGCGCGGCATCAGCTGCGTCGTCGGGTGGCGGACGAAGTAGCGGACGTAGGCGATCGCGTGGGCGGTCGGGTCGAAGATCTCGTCGGTGGCGATGCCGGCCCAGGGGTCCCCGGTCACGTTGCGGACCGTGTTGCCGCAGCCCTCGCGGGAGGAGAGCCCGGAATCGGAGATCACCTTCAGCAGCTCCTCCATGTCGCGCAGCGGCACGTGGTGGATCTGGATGTTCTGGCGGGTCGTGATGTGGCCCTTGTCGAGGGGCGCCCAGCGCTCGACCACCTCGGCGAAGGAATCCATCTGGTCCGGCGTGACCCCGCCGAACGGAAGCTTGACCCGGACCATCTGCACGTCGGGCTGGCGCTGCCCGTACACGCCCTGTTTGAGGCGGAACCCGATGAACTCGTTCTCGGGCAACTCCTCGGCGAGGAACTTCTCGGCTTCGTTGTCGAAGTCGACGAACTCTCGCTCGATGATCGGGATGATGTGGCCCGGGACGTTGGTGTAGGCCTCAGGGTTCTCCTGGGAGCCGACCCGCCCCTTGCCGTTCTGCGTCTTGTTCTCGGCGACTATTACCTCCATGGGAGGAAATTAGCAAAACCCTGACCGGGATTAGGGTATTTATTCGAGAAGTTTTCTAACTTGGCTCAGGAAGCGCGTTTGCGGGCTTCAAGAACCGCTGCAGCTTCGCCCGATTCGGCGACGTAGCCGCCTTCCGGCTCGAGTTCAAGGCCCTCTTCCTCCCAGCCGGTCGCGCCCTCGGCGAGCTTCACCGCGTCGTATCCCGCCTCGGCCAGGGCGATGGTCGCCATGTCGGAGCGGTTGTCGCCGCGGCAGTAGAGGATCACCGGCCGGTCGCGGTCGATCTCGGCGGCGCGGGCGGCGAGATCCGGGAGCGCGATGTGGGTCGCACCGGGCAGGTGCCCCGCCTCCCACTCGTGGTCGGCGCGCACGTCGATCAGTTGGGCGCCCGCGTCGAGCATCTCCCGCGCCTCGGCGCGGGAGATGGTCTTCGGCGCGGCGTCGGCGGCGTCCGCCATCAATCGATCTCCGAGCCCTCGATCAGGAAGGCCACACGGACGTGAGCCCGGAACTCGTCCAGGTTCTCGCCGCGGATCCCGGTCGAGACGATGTCGACCGCGCGGATGTTGCGCAGGGATCCCTGCGCCTGGGACAGGGCCTGTTTGGCGGCATCGTCGGTCGACGTCTTGGAACTGCCGACGAGCTCGATGATTTTCACGACTGCCATCTCGCTCCTCCTCGTGCTTGTGGGTCCTGGATGTCCTGCTTGGCGCCCACTCCCTCCAGCAGCGCGGCGCGCTGCCATGGTCCGATCGCGTCCTTCGGGGGCGCCGCCGACGCGGCGGCGAACTCCGACTCGAAGCGCGCGATCGCCGCGGCGATCGCTGCTGCCTCTGCTCCGGTCGCGGTCTTCTCGGCCACCGACTCACTTTATGCCAGCGCGGCGGGCGAGGTGGCGACGGAGCGAGTCGACGACCGCCGCCGGTTCGCGGTCGAGCCGCGGCCCGGTGACGCGGGTCGTCTCGATCCCGGCCAAGAGCAACGCGTCGTCGCGTTCCCGGTCTTCCTCGAATGAGAGCCGGGAGCCGTGCGTCTCATAGACGTCGAGTTCGACGGCGAAGCGCTCCGCCTCCCAGTAGGCGTCGAGCTCGTGCCCGGCGACGAAGTAGTTCATCGCCGGCTCCGGGAGACCGGCCTCCCCCACCAGCTCGAGGAACCGCCGCTCGAGCCCCGAGCGGGTGAAGACCGGCGTCTCGCTGTAGATCGCCAGAACCTCTTCGAGCTTCGGCGCGCCCGGGTGGTCCGGATGGCGGGCGAGCACCTCGCGCACCGGGCCGAGATCGAGCAGTTGCCGCTCGCTGGCCCTCTCCAGCATCCGCTGGACGGTTCGCCCCCGCTCCGTCGCCGCCAGGTCGAGGTACGTCCGCGCCAACGCCGTCACCGGGATCCCCTCCCGCACCGCCCGTTCGTCGCGGACCAACACAGCGCAGTGGACGACGTAGGGTCGCCGCGAACGCCGCGGCTTCGGCGCCATCACTTCGATCGTCTGCGGCCGGTACCGCAGCACGTCCCAGGCCCACGCCGCCGACCGATGGCTGGCGACGATCGGCTGGTGTCCCCGCGCCACGCGAGCGGGCGCCGCCGCCAAGACCGCCGCCATGCACCAGGCCTCCCAAGTCAGATCCTCATGCCCGACCGCATAGACCCCACGGTGCACCCGATGCAATCGTCCGACGCCATTCGCTTTCGAGGCCGAGCTCCGCGTGTAGCCGAGATCTGCCAGCTGCCGGGTCGACACCACCCCATGCTGCCGCGTCGCCAACTCAGCCAGCGGCCGATGCGACGCCTCCATCCTTTGACGCTTGTCGCCCACAGGGCGACAAGCGTCGGGAAGGGGTTAGTTCTCCCCCCCTCGGTTGGGTTAGCCGTGGAGGCCGGGGACGGGGTGGCCGTGGACGACCTTTGCGCACTGGGTGGGGGAAGGGTCGATGGCGTCCTCCAGGGCTCGGCCTTCGGGACGGCCGGTGGCCGGGATCGCGGGCTTGCGCTTGTGATGCTTGGTCTTCGGGACGGCGGGGATGCGGGGGTGGCCACGGCCGCACTGGATCGAGTCGTCTTTGACGCCGTCGCGGGCGTCGATCACGTCGTCGCCGCCGTTGCCGATGAAGATGTCCTTGCCGGGCTGGCCGAGCATCGCGTTGGGGCGGCCGTTGCCGATCAGGATGTCGTTGTCGAAGGAGCCCTCCATGTCCTCGTCGGTGGCCGAGAGGTGGACGTGGTGGCAGCCGGGGATGTCCGGGATCCAGGCGGAGTGCTGAGGGAAGGAGATGATCAGCCAGCCGGGGTGGGCCTGGGTCTCGGCGAAGGAGGCGTCGTCGCGGCCACTGCCTCCGACCAGCGCGCCGCCCGCGCAGCCGCCACCCGCGGCAAGGAGGTCGCCGCCCGCGCCGCCGTAGAGGAAGGTCGGTCCGGGGAGGCCGCCGACCAGACCGTCGGCGCCCGCGCCGCCGTAGAGGCGGTCGGCGCCGGGGCCTGCCTGGAGGAGATCGTCCTCGGGGCCGCCGCGAATCGTGTCGTCGCCGAAACCACCGGCGATCCGGACGAAGCCGACCGCCACCAGCGAGCCTTTGACGACGAGGCGGTCATTGCCGGGGCCGAGGTCGGCCATCAGCCAGCGAGCGGGGCCGTCGAGCGGACAGCTCACCTGCTTCGGCAGGCCGAACGGGTGCAGGCAGCCGGGCCCGGCGGCGAGCCGCGCCGCCGCTTTGACGAGCAGCGTTTCGCTTGCTTCGTCGAACGACACGGTGAGGTCGTCGCGCCCGGCGCCGCCGACGATCTGCACGCCGCCGCCGCCGTTCGGGGCCTCGTCGACCTGCACGTAGGCAGTCCCCTGCGGCGCGGCTTCCCTACCGCAGGAGATCGTCCGGCCTTTGGCGCCGCGGCAGCCGTCGGTGCCCTGGCCGCCGTCGAGCGTGTCGTGCCCGCCGCCGCCGATCAGCTGGTCGTTCCCAGGGCCGCCGTCGATTTCGTTCGGCCCACCGTCGCCGATCAGCGTGTCGCGGAAGGCCGAACCTTCGAGGTCCTCGAAGCCGTAGATCTTGTCGTGGCCGTCGCCGCGGGCGACGTGCTTACGCAGGGAGACCCAGACCCCGGTCCCCTTGCCGCCCGCCACCGCGGTCGCGAAGGAGGCGATGTCGTGCTTGCCCGGCCCGCCCGACATGCGGTCGTAGCCGTAGTCGCCGTGGACCAGGTCGTAGTCCCCCGGGCCGCCGCTGACGGTGTCGATGCCAAGCCCGCCGGAGACGTCGTCGTAGGCACCCGCCCCGCCGGTCACCTTGTCGTCACCGAGGTCGCCGAAGACCCGGTCGGCACCACGCCCGCCGTAGATTTCGTCGTTGCCGCGGCCGCCGTGGATGACGTCGTCACCGGCGCCACCGCAGATCAGATCGTTGCCGAGCTCGCCGAAGATCTTGTCGTCGCCTGGGCCGGCCCAGATCACGTCCCGGCCCGAGGTTCCGTAGATGACGTCGTCGTATTGCGTGCCGACGATGTCCGCCTGGCGGCCGTGGCAGCGGTGCACTTCTTCCGCCCCGCTCCCGGCCGCCGCGGCGTGGGCGGCGAGCAGGCCGAGGGCGACGACCGACGCCAGCAGTGCCGCCCGCCTCTTGCCCTGGCCCCGACCCACGACGCGGGCAGCATATGTGGAGTGACTAGCCGAGGCCGAGCGCGGTGTCGACGGGGACGTAGTCCATACCGACTCCCTCGGCGACCGCCGGGTGGGTCACCTGCCCGCCCGCCACGTTGACCCCCGGCCGCAGCCCGGGGATGCGGCCGATCGCCCCCGCCAGCCCGTGGTCGGCGATCGCGATCGCGTAGGGCAGCGTCGCGTTGGTCAGCGCCTGGGTCGAGGTGATCGGCACCGCGCCCGGCATGTTGGCGACGCAGTAGTGGGTGATCCCATCGACCTCGAAGGTCGGTTCATGGTGGGTGGTCGGGTGCGAGGTCTCGAAGCAGCCGCCCTGGTCGATCGCCACGTCGACCATCACCGCCCCCGGTTTCATCAGCTTCAGCTGGTCGCGGGTGACCACGTACGGCGCCCGCGCCCCGTGCACCAGCACCGAGCCGATGATCAGGTCGGCCCTCGGCAGCATCTCCTCCACCGCCAGCGTGGTCGAGTACACGGTCGAGCAGCGCCCGTTGAAGATCACGTCGAGTTCGCGCAGCCTGTCGATCGAGCGGTCGAAGACGAAGACGTCGGCCTCCATCCCGATCGCGATGAAAGCCGCGTTCATGCCGACCACGCCGCCGCCGATCACCATCACGTTGGCCGCCGCGACGCCCGGCACGCCGGCGAGCAGGATCCCCCGGCCGCCCTCCGGTTTCTGCAGCATGTAGGCGCCCGCCTGGGTGGCGATCTTCCCCGCCACCTCGCTCATCGGCGCCAGCAGCGGCAGCCGCCCGTCGGCGTCCTCGACCGTCTCGTAGGCGACCGCTGTCACCCCCGACGCGGCGAGGCCGCGGGTCTGGTCGGGGTCGGGCGCCAGGTGCAGGTAGGTGAAGAGCAACTGGTCGGGGCGGAGCATGGCGATCTCCGCCGCCTGCAGCTCCTTGACGTGGAGGATCATCTCCGCCTCGGCGAAGACCGTCGCCGCGTCGGGGACGATCCGCGCCCCCTGCAGCGAGTAGCGCTCGTCGGAGATCGCGCTGCCCTCCCCGGCGCCGGATTGGATCACGACCTCATGTCCGTGCTCGACCATTTCGCGGACCCCGGCCGGGGTGATCGCGACGCGGTACTCGTCGGACTTGATCTCGGTGGGGACACCAACCTTCATCAGCTCACCAACTCCCTTGCTCGCAGGGCCAGCCAGAACTCGATCCGATCGTGGGCGCGCGAGAGGTCACGCCCGGTCAGCTCTTCGACCTTGCGCATCCGGTAGCGCAGGGTGTGGCGGTGGCAGTAGACCTGGCGCGCGGCGCGCTCCCACTGCCCGTTCTGCTCGATGAACGCCTCCAGCGAGCGCAGGAGCTCGCCGCCGTACTCCTCGTCGCCTTCCTCGATCGGCCCGAGCACGCTGTCGCAGTAGAGGGCGAGCGCGTCGTCGTCCTGGATCGACAGCAACAGGGTGAAGGCGCCGAGGTCCCGCCAGGAGGCGACCTCCGGGGCGGAGCCGTTGGCGAACGCCGTCGCCTCGAGAGCGCAGCGCGCCTCGTGGAAGGAGTGGCGGAGGGACTCCGGCGAGGCCGTGCGGCTGGCCGCGGCGCGGACCGCGCCGCCGGCGCCGAGCAGCGCCTCGCGGCCCTTCGCGGCGACCTCGAGCGGGTTCAGGTCGGCGGCGTCGACCACCGCGCAGAGCAGCTCGCGGCCGCCGGTCTCATGGGGGGCGACGACCGCCGGGCAGCCCTCGGCGGCAAGGCTCGCTTCCAGCGCCGCTGCCGCGCCGGCCGGATTGTCGACGGTGAAGACGAGCACGGCGGCTTCCTCGCCGATCCCGAACGGCTCCAGCCGGCGGCGCAGCTCGACCGGGTCGGTCAACCCGCCGAGCGCCCCGGCGAGCACGTCGCCCGCCAGCCGCCGCTCGGTCTCCCGGGCGACCCGCCGGCGCATCAGCTCGAGCGCCACGATCGCCACGGCCTGCTGCAGGATCAGCCGCTCGAAGTCCCCGAGCCCGCCCGAGTCGCGGACGATCACCACCCAGGCCTGCGGCGGCCCACCGCCGGGCGAGACCACCGGGTGGGCAAGTGCCCGGCCGGCCAGCGAGGGGTGCGAGGGCACGAATGGATGGCCGTCGCCGGCGTGCCCGGCGACCTCGCGGCGTATGCCTCCGATCGCGTCGGCGGAGAGCTGGCGACGGAAGCCGCGCCCGGCCAGCCGCTCGCCGCGCCCGTCGAGGATCGCCACCGTCCCGCCGACCGCCGAGGCGACGGTGGCGGCGATTTCCTCCAGCCCGCGCTCCTCCAGCACCAGCCGCTCGAGCCGCCGCTGGATCGCCAGCCCCCGCTGCAGCACCTCGTACTGCTCGTTGACCAGGCGGGTGAACGCCTTCTCGGTGATCGCGATGAACGGGGTCGAGTAGGGGACCTCGAAGAGGGGAAACGAGCGCTTTTCGGCCTCGTCCACCAGAGCTTCAGGCAATCGTGTATGGCTGAAGCCGGTGCCGAAGCCGAGCCCGGCGAGGTTGCGCTCGGCGAGGTCGGCGACGAAGGCCCGCTGCTTCTCCTCGGTGTCCAGGGGGATGCCGGTGGTGAGCATCAACTCCCCGCCCGACAGCCACGGCGTCGGGTCCTGCAGCTCGGAGATGTGCACCCACCGAACCGGCGCCGCGGCCCCTTTGGACCCGGTCGCCAGTTCCAGGTCGAGCTCATCGAGGAGGCTCTGGACCGTCAGCACCTGGCCTCCTACAGACCGGTGCCCCCGCGCCCGGTCTTCGCCCGATTCGCCCCTGCGCCGGAGGACCCGACGACCTGGTCCCAGGCCTCGGTGAGGACCCCGCGCAGGACGTCATGGATTTCTTCGAACTGCTCGGTGTCGCAGATGAGGGGCGGCGCCAGCTGGATCACCGGGTCGCCGCGGTCGTCGGCGCGGCAGATCAACCCGCGCTTGTAGAGCTCGGCGGAGAGGAAGCCGCGCAGCAGCTTCTCCGACTCCTCGTCGTTGAAGCTCTCCTTGGTCTCCTTGTCCTTGACCATCTCGATCGCCTGGAAGAAGCCGGCGCCGCGCACGTCGCCGACGATCGGCAGGTCGCGCAGGCTCTCCAGCATCCCGCGGAACTCGTCCTCCTTGGCGAGCACGTGGCCGCAGAGGTCCTCGCGCTCGTAGACGTCGAGGTTGGCCATCGCGATCGCCGCCGCCACCGGGTGGCCGGCGAAGGTGAAACCGTGGGCGAAGGAGGCGTTGCCCTCGCTGAACGGCTCGAACACCCGGTCGGAGGCGATCACCGCGCCCATCGGCGCGTAGGCCGAGGTGAGCGCCTTGGCGGTGGTGATCATGTCCGGCTGGTAGCCGAAGCGTTCGCAGCCGAAGTAGTGGCCGAGCCGGCCCCAGGCGCAGATCACCTCGTCGGAGATCAAGAGCACGTCGTAGGTGTCGCAGATCTCGCGGACCCGCTGGAAGTAGCCGTCGGGCGGGACGAAGCAGCCGCCCGCGTTCTGGACCGGCTCGACGATCACCGCGGCGACCGTCTCCGGTCCCTCGAAGATGATCCGCTCCTCTATCGCATCGGCGGCCCACAGCGGATCGCGGTCCTCGGGCCAGCGATAGATGTTGGTGTTCGGCACGTGGCAGGCGCCGGAGACCAGCGGTTCGAACTGGTTGCGCAGCTCGGTGATCCCGGTCGCCGAAAGTGCGCCCAGCGTGGTGCCGTGGTAGGCGACCTCGCGGGCGATGAATTTGTGCTTCTGGCCTTTGCCGTGGGCGCGGTGGAAGTTGCGGGCGAGCTTCAGCGCCGACTCGACCGCCTCGGAGCCGCCGTCGGTGAAGAAGACCCGGTTCAGTTCGCCCGGCGCCAGCCCGGCGATGCGCGAGGCGAGTTCGATCGCCTTCGGGTGGGCGTAGCTCCACAGCGTGTAGAAGTCGAGCTCTTCGATCTGGCGCGCCGCGGCCTCGCCGTACTCGGTGCGGCCGTGACCGGCGTTGACGCAGAAGAGCGCCGAGAGCCCGTCCAGGTAGCGGTTGCCGTGCTCGTCATAGACGTAGGCGCCGTCCGCCCGCGTGATCAGCGGGATCTCGTGATCTGGGCCGTAGGAGCCCATCCGCGAGAAATGCATCCAGAGATGCCGACGAGCCAGTTGTTGAAGTTCCGAATCGACTACCTGCGGTGCGGTGGCCATTACCGCTCTCCTCTCGAACGCTTGCGACGTTATGGACAAAGCTAGAGCCCGGTCGGCACGACCGCAAGTTGCTTCAGGGTCAAGCGCCCCGCCTACGTTTATACACCAGGTACAAGCCGCGGCTGTCCTTTTAGGACATTCGCCACTTGCTACTCGATCCACCGGGGCATACGGTCGAGCGAATGGAGAGTGCGGCGGTACCGACCCCTCAGACGCCCTCGGCGTCCGTGGGAAGCGGGGTCGAAGACAAGGGATTGAAGAAAAACGCGATCGGCTTCGCCTCGAGCGTCGTGATCGGCGTCGCCTCGACCGCCCCTGGCTACAGCCTCGCCGCGACGCTCGGCTTCGTCGCCGCCGTGGTGGGGACGAAGGCGCCGGCGATCCTGCTGATCAGCTTCGTCCCGATGTTCCTCGTCGCGGGCGGCTACTACTACATGAACAAAGCCGATCCGGACTGCGGCACCAGCTTCTCCTGGGTGACCAAGGCGATGGGCCCACAGCTCGGCTGGATGGCGGGCTGGGCGATCGTCGTCGCCGACGTGATCGTGATGGCCAACCTGGCGCAGATCGCGGGCCTCTACTCCTTCGAGCTGTTCGGCTGGACCGCGGCCGCTGAATCGACGGTCGCCGTGACCCTGGTCGGAGTCGTCTGGATCGTGGTGATGACCTGGATCGTGGTGATCGGGATCGAGCTCTCCGCCCGCACCCAGATCGGGCTGCTGGCGGCGGAGATCTTCACCCTCGCCCTGTTCGCGATCGTCGCGCTGATCAAGGTCTATGCGGGCTCCGCCGCGCCCGGCTCGATCCACCCCTCGCTCTCCTGGATCAACCCGTTCTCGCTCGGCCTCAGCGAAATCTCCGCCGGGATGCTGCTCGCTGTCTTCATCTATTGGGGTTGGGACACGACTGCGACCGTGAACGAGGAGACCGAGGACCCGGGCGAGGCGCCAGGCAGGGCAACCGTCATCTCGACCCTGATCCTGCTGGCGATCTATGTCATCGTCGCCTTCGCCGCCCAGGCCTACGACGGGGTCGATGCGCTGGTGAAGAACCAGGAAGACGTGCTGTCGAGCCTCGGCACCGCGGTCTTCGGGTCGCCGCTCGACAAGCTGCTGATCATCGCCGTCCTCACCTCGGCCGCCGCTTCCACCCAGACGACGATCCTGCCGACCGCGCGGACGACGCTCTCGATGGCGCGGGCCAAAGCGCTGCCCGGCACCCTCGGCAAGGTCTCCCCCCGCTACTTCACCCCGGCCGTCTCGACGATCTGGATGGGATCGCTCTCGATCATCTGGTACGTCGGCCTGACGATCGTCAGCGAAGACATCCTCTTCGACAGCCTCGCGGCCCTCGGCCTGATGATCGCCTTCTACCTCGGCATCACCGGCTTCGCGACGACCATCTACTACCGGCGCGAGTTGCTGCGCAGCGTCAAGAACTTCTTCTTCATCGGCGTCGGGCCATCGCTCGGCGGGGCGATCCTCTTCTACCTGCTGATCAAGAACGGGATCGAACTGGCCGACCCGGCCAACTCCGAATCGGGCAACTCATGGCTGGGGATCGGGCCGCCGCTGGTGATCGCGGTCGCCTTCGGGATCCTCGGCTTCGTGCTGATGGGGCTGCAGTGGCGCAAGGTGCCCGACTTCTTCCGCCGCAAGCCATCGGTGGTCCCGGCCGGCTTCCTCGAGGGCGAGGCGCCGCCGCCCGGCCCGACCGGGGTGGCGGAGTGATCGGGCTCGGCGGCTGATGGCCTCGATCGTCGTCGGCTATGACGGCTCGGCCTGTGGCGAAGCGGCGCTGGCGGCGGCACTGCGCCTGGCCCCATCGCTCGACGACGAGGTGATCGTGGTCTTCGGTTACGCGCCGCCCGGGATCTGGGGCGGCGAGATCGCCGATCACGAGGAAGCGATCGAGGAGCTCGGTGAGACGGTGCTCGGCAAGGCGCGCGCGCAGGCGGCCGGGCACGGGGTCGAGATCGGCGAGGAGCTGGTCCCCAAGCGCGGCGTCGAGGCGCTGATCGAGGTCGCCGACGTGCGCGACGCGCGGATGATCGTGGTCGGCAGCTTCGGCGAGTCGGCGCTCAAAGGGATCATCCTCGGCTCGACCACCAACAAGCTTTTGCATTTGACCGACAGGCCGGTGCTCGTGGTGCCGGCGGAGGAGGCATGACCGGATGACCGGACCCGACCCGAGCACCACCACCATCGAGGGCGAGACGGCGGTCGCCGGGTCGGCGAGCGTCGCCCTCCGCAACGTCACCAAACGCTTCGACACCTTCACCGCCGTCGACGACCTCTCGCTGGAGCTGGGAGAGGGTGAATTCTTCACCTTCCTCGGGCCGAGCGGCTGCGGTAAGACGACGACGCTGCGGATGATCGCCGGCTTCGAGCAGCCGACCGAGGGTGAAGTCGTGATCGAGGGCGAGAACGTCGCCGGGACCCCGGCCCACAAGCGGCCGACCAACACCGTCTTCCAGAGCTACGCGCTCTTTCCCCACATGAACGTCGAGAAGAACGTCGCCTTCGGGCTGAAGCGCAAGGGCGTCGGCAAGGACGAGATCGCCGAACGGGTGGCGGCCGAGCTGCAGCGGGTCGGGTTGGCGCGGGAGGCGAATCGGCGGCCCTCGCAGCTCTCCGGCGGCATGCAGCAGCGCGTGGCGCTGGCGCGGGCGCTGGTCAACCTGCCGAAGGTGCTGCTGCTCGACGAGCCGCTCGGAGCGCTCGACCTGAAGCTGCGCAAGGGCCTGCAGATCGAGCTGAAGCAGATCCAGCGCGAGGTCGGGATCACCTTCGTCTACGTCACCCATGACCAGGAGGAGGCGCTGACGATGAGCGACCGGATCGCGGTGATGAACCGCGGCCGGGTCGAACAGGTCGCCACTCCCGAGGAGGTCTATGACCGGCCGACGACCAGCTTCGTCGCCGGCTTCATCGGGGTGTCGAACCTGATGCCGGCCTCGGTGTCCGGGCCGGGTCGGGTGAAACTCGACTCCGGCCCTGAGGTCCCCGCCGACACCGGCACGCTCACGGCCGGCGAAGGCTGCGCCGCGGTGGTGCGGCCGGAGAAGCTTCGGGTCGACCTGGCGGGCGATTCGCCGCCCGCCCTCGATTCGCCCTCGGTCGAAGGCGTGGTCGAGAGCTCTGTCTACCTGGGAACCGCAACCCAGCTCGTCGTCGGCGTCGGCGAGGGAGTGCGGATGACGGTCCTCGTCCCCAACGCCGACGAGTCACTGCGCCAGTCGCTGCCGGGGGGCGGCGCCCGCGTCGTGCTCAGCTGGGAGCCCCAGCACATGCACGTGGTGATCGACAAGGACGAGGAGGCTGATGGTGGGACGGAGGCTGATGGTGAGTAGCGCGACGCGGCGGGTCCTGGGTCGGCGGCCGCTCGTCCGGGTCGGCCTGGCGCTGATGGCGCTGGCGGCGACGATCCTCCTGGCGGCCTGCGGCGGGGGCATCGAAGAACTGCCGGAAAACTTCGGAACCGGCAGCAGCAAAGAGGTGAAAGTCGAAAAGAAGGCCTCAGGAGACATGACCATCTCCAACTGGCCGCTCTATATCGACAAAAAGACCGTCGGCGACTTCGAAAACGAAACCGGCGTCAAGGTGAAATACGTCGAAGATGTCAACTCCAACGAAGAGTTCTTCGCCAAGCTCCGTCCGGAACTGGCGGAAGGCAACTCCGGTGGCCGCAGCCTCTTCGTCGTCACCGACTGGATGGCGAAGAAGATGCACGAACTCGGCTACCTGCAGGAATTCGAACCGGCGCAGATCCCGAACTTCGAGAAAAACCTCGCCGACAACCTGCGTGGCGCCAGCTACGACCCCGGGCGCCAGTTCGCCGCACCGTGGCAGTCGGGGATGACGGGCGTGATCGTCAACAAGGAAAAGGCGCCCGACATCCACTCGGTGTGCGACCTGTTCGAACCACAGTACAAGGGCAAAGTCGACATGCTGAACGAACTTCGCGACACCGTGCCGCTGGTGATGAAGTGCGAAGGCGTCGACGTCGAACACGCCACCGAAGCCGACTGGCTGAAAGCAATCGAAAAAATCGGGGCCGCCGCCGAATCGGGGCAGATCCGGCGCTTCACCGGCAACGACTACGCCACCGACCTGACCAACGGCAACGTCGTTGCGGCGATCGGCTGGTCGGGTGACGCGGTGCAGCTGCAGGCGGACAACCCCGACATCGAATGGCGGATGCCCGAAGAAGGTTGCATCCTCTGGTCGGACAACATGGTGATCCCGGTCGGGTCGCCGAACCCGACTGCCGCCGAGGCGTGGATCAACTACGTCTACGACCCGGTCCACCAGGCCCAGATCGAGGCCTACGTGAACTACGTCAGCCCGGTCGAAGGGACGAAAGAAGTCCTGCTCAAAAAAGAACCGGAAATCGCCAACAACAAGCTGATCTTCCCGCCGGCGTCGTTCACGAAGAAGTGCTCGATCCAGCCTTCGCCGAGCCCGACGGAAGAACAGAACATCAACAAAGCCTTCAACGCGGTGCTGAACGGCTGAGCGGATGGAAGCACTGAAACGACGCGCGGGCGCCTACGCCCTGCTGGCCCCGGGGACGATCTGGCTGGTCGTCTTCTTCCTGATCCCGCTGTACTTCCTCGGCCGTCTCTCGCTGAACGTCAACGTCCAAGGCATCTACTACCCGTTCGACTGGCACTGGAAGAACTACTCGGACGCACTCAGCCTTTACGACACGCAGTTCATCCGCAGCTTCATCTACTCGGGGCTGGCGACGCTGATCTGCCTGCTGCTCGCCTACCCGCTCGCGTACGCGATCGCCTTCAAGGCCGGCAAATGGCGCCACGCAATGCTGCTCGCGGTGGTGGCGCCGTTCTTCACCACCTACCTCATCCGCACCATCTCCTGGGTGACGATCCTCTCCGACGAAAGCCCGGTGGTCGAAGTTCTGAAGTTCCTCCAGATCGCCCCCAGCGGTCACATCCTGGCGACGCCGGCGGCCGTGATCTCAGGGCTCGTCTACAACTACCTGCCATTCATGGTGCTGCCGATCTACGCCAGCCTCGAGCGCCTCGACACGCGCTTGATGGAGGCGGCGAAGGACCTCTACGCGAACACCGCGACGACCTTCTTCAAAGTCACCCTGCCGCTCTCGGCGCCGGGGGTCGTGGCGGGAACGCTCCTCACCTTCATCCCGGCGACGGGTGACTACGTCAACGCCGAATTCCTCGGCGGCTCCAACAGCCAGATGATCGGCAACGTGATCCAGGGCCTCTATCTGAAGCAACAGGAATACCCGGCGGCGGCGGCGCTGTCGTTCGTGCTGATGGCGATCATCCTGGTCATCGTCCTGATCTACATCCGCTTCGCCGGATCGGAGGCCCTGATGGGCGAGGAGGGGGCGGCGGCATGAGCGCCACCCCGGCGGCGAGCACTCAGTCGGCCCCGCGGATGGGCGCCAGCAAATGGCTGCGCGAGCACGCCGTGCTGATCATCGGCGTGCTGGTGATCGCCTACATGCTGGTGCCGATCGCGGTCATCTTCGTCTTCTCCTTCAACAACCCGGCCGGCCGTTACAACTTCACCTGGGTCGGGTTCACGCTGAAGCATTGGAAGAACGTCTTCGGAATCCCGGAATTGAACGAAGCGCTCTGGACCTCGATCAAGCTGGCCGTGCTGACGACGCTGATCTCGACGATCATCGGCACGATGATGGCGCTCGCCCTGGTGCGCCACCAGTTCTTCGGCCGGCGGGCGGCGAACTTCCTGATCGTGATCCCGATGGCGACGCCGGAGATCGTGATGGGCTCCTCGCTCCTCTCCTTCTTCCTCATCCTCGGCACCCCGCTCGGGTTCACCACGCTGCTGATCGCCCACGTCATGTTCTGCATCAGCTTCGTCGTGGTGGTGGTGCGCTCGCGCCTGATCGGCTTCGACCGGCGACTGGAGGAGGCGGCAAAGGACCTCGGCGCGACCCCCTGGGAAACCTTCCGCCTCGTAACCCTGCCGCTGATTCTGCCCGGCGTCTTCGGCGGCGCGATGCTCGCGTTCGCGCTTTCGATCGACGACTTCGTGATCTCCAACTTCAACTCGGGGACGACGGTGACCTTCCCGCTGTACATCTTCGGCGCCTTCCAGCGCGGCGTCCCGGTGGAGGTGAACTGCATCGCGATGATCCTCTTCGGGATCACCGTGCTGGCGATGGTGTTCACCACCTGGCAGCAGCGGAGAGCGGAACGGATGGCGAGTATCCGGCCCGAGCAGGAGGAGCTGCCGCCGGCGGCGGTCACCGAGATCGCAGCGACTTACTAGCTGTAGTTCCTCACCACGTTGTTCATCCGGGCCTCCTTGAAGGCTGGGGGTGCGACCCACCCACCGACAAGGAGGACCCGGATGAGGATCCACGCTACCGGCATGAAACTGCCCCCGGGAGCCATCCGGGACCGGTCGTAGGTTCGCCTCACCGGGACGGGGGCTTCCGAAAGCAGACGAGACGGGCAGGCCGCGCTTGCGTTATGGGCTGCGAGCCCGAGACGCTAATTGGCCGCCCCTGCGATTGGCCCGGTTGCGCTTCGAGCGCGAATCCGTAGTTGTCGTTTGCCCGCTCGCTCTGCGCCCGAAAGTCGATCGAGAGGAGGCAGCATGCGCTCAATTGGACTCGACGTCCACCAGAGCTTCTGCGAGGTGGCGATCTGCGAGGCCGGCGGGGTGAGGTCCGCCGGCCGGATCCAGACCGACCGCGAAGAGCTCGAGCTCTTCGCCCGGAGCCTCGGCGCCGAAGACCAGGTGGTGCTGGAGGCGACCGGCCCGGCGATGGAGATCGCCCGGATCCTCGAACCCCACGTCGCCCGGGTGGTCG
The DNA here is from genome assembly GCA_963795675.1 of uncultured Solirubrobacterales bacterium. Lineage (GTDB taxonomy): Bacteria > Actinomycetota > Thermoleophilia > Solirubrobacterales > 70-9 > VAYN01. The sequence goes on along the minus strand of CAWCJB010000012.1, from coordinate 43,704 downwards.
TCGCCAACGCCCAGGAGGTGCGGGCGATCTCCCATGCCCGGGTCAAGTCGGACCGCTTCGACGCGCGCACCCTGGCCCACCTGTTGCACGCGGGCATGCTCGACGCGGTCTGGGTCCCCGACCCCGCCACCCAGGCGTTGCGGCGGCGGGTGGCGCGCCGCGCCGCCCTGGTGCGCCAGCGCACCAGGGCCAAGAACGAGGTCCATGCGGTGCTCTCCCGCTGCCTGCTCGGACGCTCGCCCGTCACCGATCTCTTCGGGGTCGGCGGGCGTCGTTGGCTGACCGAGCAGAAGCTTCCGGAGACGGAGGTCGAGACGGTGGCCGGCTGCCTGCACCAGATCGACTTCCTCGACGTGGAGATCTCGAAGATCGACCGCAGGCTCGGCGAGTGGGCGGTCGGCTCCACCGAGGCCCGTCGCCTGATGACGATCCCCGGCGTCGGCGTCGCGGCCGCCGCGGCGCTGATGGCGGCGATCGGCGACGTCTCGCGCTTCGATTCCTCGCGCAGGCTGGTCGCCTACCTGGGCCTCGACCCGAAGGTCCGTCAGTCGGGCGAGGAGCCCGCCCGCCACGGGCGGATCTCCAAGCGCGGCAACGCCCAGGCACGAGCGGTGCTGGTCGAGGCCGCCTGGAGCGCGGTCCGCTCGCCGGGGCCGCTGCGCGCCTTCGGCGAACGGGTCCGCGTCCGCAAGGGCTCCCAGGTCGCCGCGGTCGCGGTGGCCCGCAAGATCGCCTGCCTCTGCTGGCAGCTGCTGAGCAAGGAAGAGGACTACGCCTACGCCCGGCCCTCGCTGCTGCGGGCGAAGATCCGTCGCGCCGAACTCGACGCCGGGGCGCCGCCGCGGTCGAAGCGCCACGGCGGCAAGGCCGTCAGCGCCTCAGCCAAGGAGCGCGAGGCCGAGCGCGAGCTGGTCGAGCGTGCCGAGGCCGCCTACCGACGGCTCGTCGCCGACTGGAAGGCGACCGGTGCGAAGGGCGCCGGTGCGACAACGGGGCGCGCATCTTCTGGGCCCTCTACGGGGCAGGCAGCGCGGCAGGATTCAGCCCCAGAGCCTGCGCTTTAGCTCGGTCGTCACCGGCGCCGCCAGAGACTCTTGCAAAAGGAGAAAAGATCGCAACGGGACTTGACTTTCATCCGTAACGCCCGCACCTGCCCGAACAGCCGCAGGCTGCTGGTCACGCGCGTAGACGAGGAGAGCTGGTCGCTGAGGTCGGCGGCCGAGGCCGCCGGCGTCAGCGAGCGCACCGCGGCGAAGTGGCTCGCCCGTTGGCGTACGGAAGGTGAGGTCGGGCTGCTCGACCGCTCCTCGGCACCGAGGAGACGTCCCAACCGCCTGCCTGCCGACCGGCTCCGGGCGATCGAGGCTCTCCGTCGCCTGCGGATGACCGCCGCGGAGATCGCCGAGGTCCTCGGCATGGCGCTCTCCACCGTCTCGAGGTGGCTGCGCCGGATCGGCCTCGGCCGCCGCTCGGCCCTGGCCCCGCCCGAGCCCCCGAACCGCTACGAGCGCAAGCGCCCGGGTGAGCTGATCCACGTCGACGTGAAGAAGCTCGGGCGGATCGGCCCACAGGGGGCCGGGCATCGCGTCACCGGGAGTCGTCGCGGCCAGGTCAAGGCCTCCCGCGAAGGAAGATGGCGCCGGGTCACCGGCTGGGAGTTCGTCCACGTCTGCGTCGACGACGCCACCCGCCTCGCCTACGTCGAGGTCCTGCCCGACGAGAAAGGGGCGACGGCCGCAGGCTTCCTGCGACGCGCCGTCGAGTGGCTGGCCTCGATGGGCGTCACCGCCGAGCGGGTCCTCTCCGACAACGGCGCCTGCTACCTCTCACGGGTGCACGCCGCGGCCTGCCAGGAGCTCGGACTCCGGCACCTTCGCACCCGCCCCTACCGGCCGCGGACCAACGGCAAGGCCGAGCGCTTCATCCAGACGCTCACCAACCGGTGGGCATACGGCGCGATCTATGGATCCTCGGCGGAGCGGGCCGCGGCGCTTCCCGGCTGGCTCGACCACTACAACTTCAGGAGACGACACGGCTCCCTCGGCCACAGGACGCCCGCAGCTCGGCTCGCCGAGCTGGAACAACCTCGTGAGTAACTACAACTAGCGGCCGATGTGGAAGCCGAGCAGCTCGGGGACCTTGGCGATAGCTAAAGAGATGGGACCCGGGCGGCGATTCGCCATCTCCGCCTCCTCTTTCTTGGCGATCGCGAGGCGGATCGATTCGCCGCCGATCCAGTGGAAGGGCTCGGGCGGAACGCGGGGGACCTTGGAGTCGACGAAGGCGAGGCGGGTCGGGTCGTCGCTGCGGTCGAGGGCCAGCGAGGCGAGGGTGAGGCCGACCATGTTGCTCGGGCCGACCCCGTTGCCGGTGTAGCCCGCCGCGACCCAGGCGCGCGAGCGGGGCAGCGTGGTGACCGCCGGCAGGTGGGTCGGCGAGGCGTCGATCGGGCCGCCCCAGGCGTGGGTGATGCGGCTGCCCGCGAGGTCGGGGAAGTAGTCGAGCATGTGCTGGTGCTGTGCGGCGACCACGTCGGGGTCGACCTCGGCGCGGCCGTGCAGGTGGGCGCCCATCATGATCCGGCCGCCACCCCAGCCGAAGGCGATCCGCCCGTCCGGCGTGGTGCGGAAGTAGTGGACGAGGGAGCGGCCGTCGGTGATCGCCTCGCCGCCGGTCCAGCCGAGCTTCTCGATCACGTCGGGGACCGGCTCGGTGATCACGATGTGGGAGGAGGCGACGGTGAGTCGGCTGCGCAGCGGGCCGCGGGCGGACTTGGCGGCGGGGCCGATCGCCAGCACTCCCCGGGGCGCGCGGGCGCGGGCGCCGGTGGCCGTCGTCGCCTCGACCCCATCGGCGGCCTCGCGAAAGCGGCGCACCGGCGAGGACTCATAGATGTCGATGCCCGCCCCGATCAGGCGGCGGCGCAGGCCGAGCGCGAGGCGGGCGGGCTGGACGGTGGCGGTGATCGGTTCGATCGCCCCGGCGCGGAAGGCGAGCGAGGCGCAGTGGTCCTGGACCTCGGCGGCGGAGACCTCGCGCAGCTTGTCGGCGACGCCGAGCGCGCGGCAGGCCTCGATCGCGTCGGCGTCGATGCCGTCGTGGACGGGGCTGGTCGAGACCTGCAGGTAGCCGCCCCGGCGGTACCAGGCGTCGACGCCCTGATCGGTGCAGAAGCTGCCGATCCGCAGCGCCGCCGCCTCCGCGGCGAGCGCCACGGCGAGCGCCGGCGCGTCGCCCCAGCGCGCCCGCATCGAGGCTAGCGAGGTCCACATCGCCTCGCAGAAGCCACCGTTGCGGCCGCTCGGCCCGCGGCCGCAGACCGGTTCCGACTCGAGCAGGACGATGCGCGCCTCGGGGGCCAGCTGGTGCGCGTGCCAGGCGGTCCACATGCCGGTGTAGCCGCCGCCGACGATCAGCAGGTCGGCGTCGAGATCATCGTCCAGCGGCGGGCGCGGCGTGACGTGTCCCGCCTCCTCTATCCAATAACCGAGACGAGTGTGTTCCATCTGCCTGGAGTCTGCCTAAGGCGGTATGTCGCCGTGTTTAGACTCGGCCCATGGCTGACTCCAAACAGGCTAAGACCCCTTACGTCGACGCTCTGCTCGAGTACTCGGCCCGCAACCCGGGCCGCTTCCAGGTACCGGGCCACAAGGGCGGGATCGGAGCCGACCCGGCGATGGTCGCCCTGATCGGGATGACCGGTCTGATCAACGACGTCCCCTCGGTGACCGAGGGCGTCGACATCGGACCCGAACCGACCCCCTTTCAACAGGCGCAGCTGCTTGCCGCCGAGGCCTGGGGCGCTCGCCGCAGCTGGTTCCTGATGAACGGCGCCTCGCAGGGGAACCACGCGACCTGCATGGCGCTCGGCCACATGGGCGATCGGGTCGTCGTGCAGCGCAACGTCCACAGCTCGGTGATCGACGGGCTGGTACTGAACGGGATGCGGCCGACCTTCGTCGCGCCGGAGCTCGACCCGGAGCTCGGCATCGCCCACGGGCTCACCCCGGAGAGCCTCGCGGCGGCGCTCGACGCGAACCCCGACGCGGTCGCCGCGATGGTCGTCTCGCCCACCTACTTCGGCGCCTGCGCCGACGTGGCGGCGCTGGCCGAGGTCGCCCACTCGCGCGACCTGCCCCTGATCGTCGACGAGGCCTGGGGCGCCCACCTCCACTTCCACCCCGACCTGCCCCCCGACGCGCTCTCCTGCGGCGCCGACCTGGTCACCTCCTCGACCCACAAGATCGTCGGCAGCCTCACCCAGGCGGCGATGCTGCACCTCGGCCACGGCGACCGGATCGACCCGGCGGTGGTCGATCGCTGCGTCAGCCTGGTCGAAACGACGAGCCCGAGCGGGTTGCTCACCGGTTCGCTCGACGCGGCGCGCCGGCAGGCGGCGGTGCACGGGGTCGAGCTGCTCGGCGAGACGCTGGCGGCGATCACCCGCACGCGCGAGGCGATCGTCCAGATCCCCGGCCTCGCCGTCCTCGACGAGTCGATGGTCGGCCGTCCCGGGATCGCCGGCCTCGACCCGCTGCGGCTCACGGTCGACGTCCGCGGTACCGGCTCGACCGGCTACCGGCTGGCGAAAAAGATCTTCTACTCGCACGGGATCGACCTCGAGCTCTACTCGGAGAACGTGGTCGTCGCGATCTTCGGGCTCGGCGAGCCGGCCGAGGCGACCGGCGAGCGGTTGGTGGGCGCGATGCGCGCCGCGGTCGGCGAACTGGAAGCCGAACCGGGACCCCCGCAGGAGAAACTGGCCCCGCCGCCGCCCTGGGGCGAGCTGGTGATGACGCCGCGCGAGGCCTACCTCGGGCCGCAGGAGGTGATCGCCTTCGAGGCGGCCGCCGGACGCGTCGCCGCCGAGGGGCTCGCCGCCTACCCGCCCGGAATTCCCAACGTGCTCCCCGGCGAGCGGCTGACCGCCGAGACCCTCTCCTACATCCGCGAGTCGATCGCCCACGGCGGCTACGTGCGCGGCGGCTCCGACCGCGAGCTGAAGACGCTGCGTGTCGCCCTCGAGCGAGACCGCGGGTAGGCTCGCCCGATGGCCTCCTACGACGCGATCAAGGACCTGCCGCTCAAGATCGAGAAGTGTTCCTTCGAAGGGCTCGAATTCAGCATCGGCGAGTTCGAACGGCTGACCACGGTGGTGAAGCTGCGGGGCGGCGGCGAGGAGGGGATCGGCGAAGACGTCGTCTACGACGCCGTCGACCACATCGGCCAGCAGAGCCACGGGCCGCCCGCCGGCCTCGCCCACTCCGGCACCTTCGACGAGTTCTCGAAACAGCTCGACGGGATCGACCTCTTCCCGGCCGGGGCGCCCGAGCGCGCCGAGATCTCGCGCGACTACCGCCGCTGGGCGTTCGAGTCGGCGGCGCTCGACCTGGCGCTGCGCCAGGCGGGGACCAACCTCTCGGCGGCGCTCGGCCGCGAGCCGCGCCCGCTCAACTTCGTCTCCTCGCTGCGGCTGGCGGGCTTCTCGCCGGAGGAAAAATCCTCGATCAAGCCGGTCGAGGAACGGCTCGCCGCCTACCCCACCCTGCGCTTCAAGCTCGACCCGTTCAACGATTGGGACGACGAGTTGATCGCGGCGCTGGTCGCCACCGGCGCGGTTGACTCGCTCGACCTGAAGGGCTTCTACAAAGGCACCCCGGTCGACGTGATCACCGACCCCGAGCTGTACGCGAATCTGATCGAGGCCTTCCCCGACGCCTGGCTGGAGGACCCCGACGTGACCGACGAGACGCGGCCGCTGCTCGACCCGGTGCATGAGCGGGTCACCTGGGACGCGCCGATCCATTCGATCGCCGACATCGAGGCGATGCCCTGGTCGCCACCGAAGACGGTCAACGTGAAGCCGTCGCGCTTCGGCCCGGTCTCCAACCTCTTCGCTGCCTATGACTACTGCGAGGAGCGCGGCATCGGCGCCTACGGCGGCGGCCAGACCGAGCTCGGCCCGGGCCGCGGGCAGATCCAGTACCTCGCCTCGATCTTCCACCCGGACACGCCGAACGACACCGCGCCGAGCGGCTACAACGATCCCCAGCAGGCGACCACGCCGGGGCTGCCCTCGAGCCCGCTGGAGCCGCGGATCGAAGCGCTCGGCTTCCGCTGGGGTTAGGCCCGCCGAACCGTCACGTAGGGCAGCCGAATTTGACCTTTCGGCTACGTTGACCAAGTTCGTCTCAGCCACAACCTCAAAGGAGCCACACGATGGCCGAGAAGTCCTTCGCCGCCGCCCTCAACGAGCAGATCTCCAACGAGTTCGCCGCCTCCCAGCAGTACGTCGCGGCGGCCGTCTACTACGACGCGGAAACGCTGCCCCGCCTCGCCACCTTCTTCTACCGGCAGGCGCTCGAGGAGCGCGAGCACGCGATGATGATGATCCGCTACCTGCTCGATGTCGGCGAGGAGGTCCAAATTCCGGACATCAAGTCGCATCCGACCACCTACGCCGACGGCTCCGAGCCGGTGAAGGTGGCCCTCGCCCAGGAGAAACGGGTCAGCGACGAGATCTTCTCCCTCTTCGAGCTCGCCCGCGAACTGAAGGACTATCGCGCCGAGCAATTCCTGCAGTGGTTCGTCAAGGAGCAGGTCGAGGAGGTCGCGCTGATGGGCGACCTGCTGAACGTGGTCGAGCGCTCGCGCGACAACCTGCTGCTCGCCGAGGACTTCATCGCCCGCGAGAAGATGGGCGAAGAGGGCTCCGACCCGACCGCTCCCCCCGCCGCCGACGGGTCGGAGTAGTTCGGAGGCCGCCCCGCCGCCTTCCAATCTTGATGTCGAGAGGTCACAACCCAGGACGGCGGCGAGCGGCGCCTTGCAGCAGCGGACCAACACCGGCGGCCGGCGCAGCCGGACCGTCCTGAACGGCGGCGGAAAACTCAGATCACTGGTGTCATGTTCAAAAAAACCGGCGACTTATGCGGTGAAACTCGAGAAGATGGTGGCCAACTCGCTGGACGTAACGGCATACGTCGCATCGAAAATGGCGAACCGCTGGGCATGGTTGTGTTCCACTGGAGAACCGAGACCACGCTCACGACGCTGACCAGCCTCAAGGAACCGCAACTCACGCAAACGTGGGGCCGTCAACCAGACCGTTTCTCCAGCGGCGCGAGCACGGGCGGTGCCCAGCTCCGGACTGGAATTCGGTGTCAAATGTCACCTGCGCCCCCTTGAGTAGCGCCCGCCGCAGATCTTCTTAACCCTGATCGTTTGCGCATTCAAACCGGCGAAGCGGAACACCACTTAACCAATCTTGATCATCCGCCTTCCCGGACGCATGCTGCGGTCAGGGGCCGCATTCGCGGCCGAGACAAAGCTGAAAGGCAAGATCATGAGACTGAAGAAGCTAGGAGCAGCGATCGTCGTCGTCCTCGCACTCGGCGCGGTGGTGGCAAGCAGCGCTTTCGCGGCGGCGGAAGAAGTACCAGCGACGTGGCGGGTCGGCGAAGCTGGGACGGTTCTGAGTGGCTCGGAAGCCGTGACCGCGACCGGCAGCGGCGAATTGGTAACGGAACTCGGGGAAACGCCGCTGGTCCTCAAATCGAGCGGGCTCGAATGCCTCGAATGCACGATTAAGAACGAAGAAGGGAAGGCAAAAGGAGCTGGCAAACTCAAACTCACGGGCGTCACGGTTTCGAGCCCAGCGGGCTGCCAGGTCAGCGGCGGATCAATCACGACCGTTCTGCTCGACTTTACACACTATTACATGGGCGGTGGATGGTGGTTCACACGGATCGAGGTATTTAGCGGGACGACGTTCGCGACGGTCAAAATCGAAAAACAGACTGGCAAAACCTGCGCGATCGCCGGAAGCTACCTCGTCTCCGGCAACATATTTGCCAAAGCGAACAACGCAACAGGCGTCTACGCGAAAGAACAGACCGGCACCACCAGCGGCGCGATCAACGCCGAAGGCGGCGGCGAACTGAAATTCGGCAGCAAAGCTGCCGAATTGAAAGGCACGGCCACCTTTGCCCTCTCGGGGGCCAACAAAGGCCAAGTTTTCGGAGCCCACGAATAACTCTACGAGTAACGAGGCGCCTCCTCGAGGTGGGAGGCGCCTCTTTGCCAAACGACCGAGGAATGCGGGTGAAAACCGACAGCGCAACACTAGGCGCCCAGCCTTGCCACCCGACTCTGGAGCCCGGCGACTGAGCCTAGCCCAACCAGCCCGCTCGCCGGCGCATCGTTTTGATCCGGCGGAACTCGGCGATGTCCTCGCGCAGGGCGGCGGGGGCCGGGGCGGGTAGGAAGCGGGCCGGGAGCGGGCTCTCGGTGGCCACACCATCGCGGGCGGTCACGCGGTAGGCGCGGGCGCCGCGGCGGGCGGTCACCGCCGAAGGCGAGTCTTCGCCCTCCCAGAGGAGCCCGGCGTAGTCGTCGAGGCCGTAGCCGCCCGGCATCCCGTCGCCGACCGCCTCCAGGTAGGCGGCCCGACGGGCGGGCTCGTTGTTGTAGTGGACGCAGAGGCTGCCGTGGAGGAGGCCGAGGCCGGCCGCCTCCAGCGGCTTGCCCGAGGAGGTGGTGATCCCGGCCTCGAACCAGCACATCGCCCCGGCGCTCTGACCGGCGAGGACGATGCCGCGCCGCCAGGCGAGGCTGAGGATCGAGGCGATGTCGTGGGCCTCCCAGACCGCCAGCAGGTTCACCATGCTGCCGCCGCCGACGTAGACCAGGTCTTGCGAGAGCAGGTGGTCGCGCAGCGCCATCGGCCGCCGGCCGAGGCGGAAGAGGGAGACGTCGGAGGGCTCGCAGGGCCGGTCGCCGAAGGCCTGGTAGAAGCGGGCGATCTGCTCGGAGGTGTCGCCGCTGGCGGTCGGCAGGATGCAGATCCGCGGCCGGGTTCCACCGCGCTCGGTCGCCAGCCGCAGGAGGAACTCGCAGACGGCCCGGTCGGGTGGCCGCGAGGTGAAGTCGTGGCCGCCGAGCGTGAGGATGCGACGGACCGGCGTCGTCGTCCCCGGGGTTGCGCCGTTCTCCCCGATCCCGGCCGCAGCCATCAGGCCGCCGCGACCGCGGTGGACAGCGCCTCTGGCGTCGGCGGGGCCGGCACGACCCCCCGTTCGCCGAGGTAGGTGGTGGCGATCCTCATCTCCACCACCCGCTGCCCGGATACATCGAGCCGGTAACCGCGCGCCTCGGGACGCGAGGCGACGACGCGGCTCAGCTCCTCACCGATGAAGTGCAACGCCGCACCGTCCTCGGCGGCGTACCCCGGCCGCATCCCTTCGCGCAGGAAGCCGTGGTAGGACAGGCGCCGGTCCGACTTGCGTTCGTAGTGGACGCAATTGCTGAACGGCAGCAGGCCGAGGCCCTCGAGCCGTTTCGGCGCCCCGTGGAAGCCGGTGACCGCCTCCGCGAACCAGCACAACGACCCGGCCGAGAGGCCGCAGAGGATGACCCCCGCCTCCCAGCATTCGCGCAGGATCTCATCGATCCCATGCGCTTTCCAGACGCCCAGCAGGCTGACCACGCTGCCCCCGCCGACGTAGATCAGGTCCTGCGAGAGCAGGTGCCGGCGGATGTCCTCCGGGCCCTGCTCGCGGCGGAACAGGGAGATGTGGCTGGCCTCACAACGGTGCGCCGAGAACGCCCGGTAGAAGCGGACGATGTAGTGGTCGGCGTCGCCGGAGGCCGAGGGCAGGAAGCAGACCCGTGGCCGCTCGGCCTTGGTCAGCCCGAGTACGTAGTCGTCCAGAAGCGGGTTCCCCGACTCCATCGAGAACCCACCTCCGCCGAAGGCGACGATCTGTCGTGGGGCCGTCTTCACGTACTAAATACTCGCCCCCCACCACCGTTCCGTCCTTATCCAGTCGTCCGAATTTGGGGTGGCTCCGCTCGCCCCCGTGTACAGCGGGATTTCGGACGCCCGCTAAGCGTCGGCGTCCGCCATACGCGGCCTCAGCAGGAAACGTAGGCCCGCCGCAGCTTCAGCCGCGCGCGGTGCAGTTGTACTTTGACCGTACCCTCGGGGATCCCCAGCCGGGCGGCGATCGCGGGTTGGGTCAGGTCCTCCTCATAGCGCAGCGAGAGCAGCGCCCGCTCGCGCTCCGAGAGCCGTTCCAGCGCCGCTCGTAGGTCGGCGTGCTCGACCGTGGCGAGGACCAGCTCCTCGTCGCCCGACTCGACCTGATCGATCTCGTCTGTCGGGTCGGGCCGCGGCCGCGAGTAGTGGCGGAAGGCCTCGTTGCGGACGATCGTCGACAGCCACTGCTTGCGGCTGCCGGAATCGCGCAGGGTCGAGCGTCGACGCCAGGCGCGGAGCAAGGCCTCCTGTGCGATGTCCTCCGCCTCGCTCGGGTTGCTCGCGTAACGGTAGGCCAGCCGCAGACAGATCCTCTGTGCCTCACCCCACTCCCAGCCATCGTCACTTTCGTGCCGGTGGTCCCTCTGAGAGTCGATCTGGCGAACCTATAGGAACGGCGCCGGTCCGAAAGAGACAATGAGCGGAATACGCGGATAGATCGTTTGGAACGGTATTCATTCAGGCCGGGGTCCCAGTCCGACATGGAGACCTCCACCACACCGATGCCAGGGGACAGTCGACATGCCGAGCTCGCCTACGAGGCGATCGCCCCGGTCTACGACGACTTCACCGCTCACCACAACTACCGACTCTGGATCGGCAAGCTGCTCGAGCTGGGTGCCGCGCATGGGCTCCAGGGCGACACCGTGCTCGACGTCGCCTGCGGCACCGGCAAGAGCTTCATCCCGATGCTCGAGCAGGGCTGGAAGGTGACCGCCTGCGACATCTCCCCCTCGATGGCGGAGCTGGCGCGGGCGAAGGCGGGCCCCGGCGTGCGGATCGAGGTCGCCGACATGCGCGAGCTCCCCGTCTACGGCAGCTTCGACCTGGTCTGCTGCCTCGACGACGCGGTCAACTACCTGCACACCGCCGCCGAGCTGGAGCAGACGCTGCGCGGGCTGGCCGCCAACATGGCCCCGCACGCACTTTGCATCTTCGACTCCAACACGCTGACCCAGTTCCGCGGCTTCTTCGCCGAACAGTTCGAGCTGGAGATGAACGGCCGGCGGATGATCTGGGACGGCCGCGTCGACGAGAGCTTCGGACCCGGCGAGATCGCCGAAGCGAGCTTCTCCTTCGAACCGATCGAGCCCGGGAGGGGCCCCTCGATGCCGCCGGAGCTACACCGCCAGCGCCATCACCCCGAGTCCGAGGTGCGCGCCGCGATCGACGCCGCGGGGCTGGAGCTGGTCGCCCTCTACGGCCACCACCACGACGGCGTCCCGCACCAGCCGATGAGCGAGGACGACCACACCAAGGCCATCTACATCACCCGCCTCAGGCGGACGACGTAGAGGCCCGGTGGGACGCGAGGCTAGGCCGCCTCGGAGCTGAACACCGGCTCCCCTTCGGCGGCCTCGACCGCGACCTGATCGGCCTCCGCCGAGGGGCTGCGGATCACCGTCACGGCGATCGCGAGCGCGCCGAGGACCAACCCGGCACCGACCAGGAAGGCGAGCCGGTAGCCGCTGGTCAGGGCTGACGCGTTGGAGGTGCCGTCGCTGACCAGGTTGGCGGTGCGGCTGGTCGAGAGGGTCGCCAACACGGCGAGCCCGAGGGCGCCGCCGACCTGGAGGGTGGTGTTGACCAGCCCCGAGGCGAGCCCCGCCTCCTCCGGCCGCACCCCGGTCATCGCCAGGGTCATCACCGACGGGAAGGAGAGCCCGGCGCCGATCCCGACCAGCACCATCGCGGGCAGCACTTCGGTCCAGTAGCTGCCGTCGGCGGTGATCCGCGAGATCAGCGCCAGACCGGCGGCGACGAAGACCAACCCCGGCACCAGGGTCGCCTTCGGCCCGAAGCGCAGGTTGAGTTTCGCCGAGAAGCCGAGCGAGAGGATGCCGATGATCGCCGTCAGCGGGATGAACCCGAGGCCGACCTCGAGCGAGTCGAAGCCGAGCACCCGCTGCAGGTAGAGGGCGCCGAGGAAGAACATCCCGTAGATCCCGGCGACCATCAGGCCCTGCACCGCATTGGCGCCCGAGAGGTTTCGCGAGCGGAAGATCCGCAGCGGCACCAACGGGTTGGCGGCGCGACTCTCGCGAATCACGAAGCCGATCATCAGCGCGATGGCGCCGGCACCGAAGCCGAGCGTGTGGGCCGATCCCCAGCCGTAGTTGCCGGCCTCGACGATCGCGTAGACGCCCATCATCAGGGCGGCGACGATCAGGCCCGCACCGGGCAGGTCGGCGCCTTTGGAGAAGCCGATGCCACGGTCACGCGCCAGCACCCGCATCGCGAAGATCCCGGTGCCGACCGCGATCGGCAGGTTGACGATGAAGATCCAGTGCCAGTTGATGACCTGGGTGATCGCGCCGCCTGCGAGCAGCCCGATCGAGCCGCCGGCCGAGGCGACGAACGAGTAGACGCCGATCGCCCTCGCCTGCTCCCCGGGCTCGGGGAACATGGTGACGATCATGCCGAGGATGACGGCCGAGGTGAGCGCACCGCCGATGCCCTGGATGAAGCGCGCGACGACCAAGACCGACTGGCTGTCGGCGACGCCGCAGGCGAGCGACGCCGCGGTGAAGAGGACGAGCCCGCTGAGGAAGACGTCGCGGCGACCGAGCAGGTCACCGAGGCGTCCGGCGAACAGCAGCAGGCCGCCGAAGGAGATCAGGTAGGCGTTGACGACCCAGGCGAGGCTCGACTGCGAGAAGCCGAGGTCGGTCTGGATCTTGGGGAGAGCGACGTTCACGATCGTCGCGTCGAGGACGATCATGAGCATGCCCACGCAGAGGACCACAAGGGCGACCCAGCGCGAGCGGTCGGAGGTGGACGAAGACTGGGCTATATTTCCATTGGTAAGTGACATGGGATCGTCACTGTAGCAAGGATTATCTTTGCCGCAAGTAGAATCACGCTAGAGTTACGAATTAGCCATGAATCCGGCGACTCAAACCCCCCAGACGACGGGCACCATGGGGCTCCTGTCCCAGCTCAACCGCGTCGCCTACCGGCGCGCCACCGAGGACGTCCTCGGGATCAAGCTGAAGCAGCTGATCACGCTCGAAATCCTCGCCCGCAACGAAGGCTGCCTGCAGCAGGAGCTGGGCGCGTCGCTGATGGTCGACCCGAACAACTGCGTGCTGCTGCTGAACGAGCTCGACGACCACGGCTTCGTCGAACGCAAGCGCGACCCGCAGGACCGCCGCCGTCACATCGTCGTCATCACCCCCGCCGGGGCCAAGGCGCTGAAGAAGGCGGAAGCGAAACTCGAGGAGCTGGAGGGCGAAGTGCTCGCCAACCTCGAACCGGCCGAACGCGAGCAGCTCCGCGGCCTCCTCGCCCGGGCGATGGACGGGCAGGACCCGAACTTCGTCTGCGACGAATAGCCGCGGGGCGGATTTCGGGTCTCAGAGACCCGAAATATTCCTCAGGCGAGGTCGACCGGTCTAGTCGACCGAGCCGAAGCCGACCCGGTGGTCGTTGGAGGCGATCCGCATGAAGGCGACCTTGCCGAGGTAGAGCGAGATCACCCCGTCCTCCGTGTGGAGGTCGTGCCAGCCGCCCTTCTCGAGCTGCTTGCGCAGATCCTTGAGGTCGTCTTCGGCCAGCCGGGCGGCGATCACCTGGCCGCCTTCGAAGCCGATCTCGACGCGCTGTGCCTCTGCCATCAGTGCCCTCCTGCAGGTTCGACGATCTCGGTGAGTACCCCGCCGGTCGAACGGGGGTGAAGGAAGGCGACGCGGCTGTCGCGGATGCCGACCCGCGGCTCGGCGTCGATCAGCTGGAAGCCGGCGGCCGTGAGGCGCGGCAGGGTGGCGTCGATGTCGTCGACCGCGTAGGCGACGTGATGGAGGCCGGGTCCGGAGCGAGCGAGGAATTTGCCGACCGCGGTGTCGGGGCCGAGCGGGCGCAGCAGCTCGACGTGCCCCTCGCCGACGTCCAGCAGCACCGCCTCGACGCCCTGCGACTCGACCGTCTCCCGGTGCGCGAGCTCCATCTCGAAGCTCTCGTCGTAGAGGGCGAGCGCGGCGTCGAGATCCTCGACGGCCACCCCGATGTGGTCGATCCTTCCGAACACGCGGCGGAGTCTATGGGGCCGGCTCGGCGCGCAGGATCTCGGCCATCGCGGCGAGGCTGACCTCGAGCTGCGCGGGGTTCGGCTCCTTGGTCGCCCAGAGGCGCTGGATCTCGCGGCCGGGGGCGTGGAAGGCCTCGGCGAGCGGCTCGCCGTGGTGGCGGTCCGACCAGGCGAAGGCCTCGACCGCAAGCGAGGCGCCGGCGAGGCCGACGACGGTGCGGGCGACGTTCGACGGCTTGTCGACGAGGCGCTCGAGCGCGATCGTCCCGGCGGCCGACATCAGCATCATCGGGACGATCAGGTTGGAGCCGCAGCGGTCGTGCTCTTTGGGCACCGCGGCGACGTCCTCGACCCCCTGCTCGTAGGCGGCGATCGCCTTGTGCTCGGCGCCGTGGTAGGCGGCGAGGTCGCGATCGGCGAGGGCGATCAGGGCGGGGACGACGCCGATCGCCTGGATCAGGCCCTCGCGGGCGGCGGTGGCGGGGCGGTTGCGGCGCAGCAGGCCGGAGAGGGCGAGCGTGGCCACGGTGGCGCCGAGCACGCGCTTGTCCTCGAACGGGAGGCGGGCGGAGCGCATCCGCTTGCGCACCAGCGGCAGGACCAGCATCGCCTCGGCGAGTTTGATCGGGCCGCGCAGGCCGGGGGCTTTGGCGACCAGGCCGGGGACCAACTCGGGCTTGCGTTCGGAGGCGACTTCGATCGAGCCGTCGTGGCGGCGGACCGCGGCGGCCCAGTGGGTCGGGCCGTGGACGAGGAGGCCGTTGCGCAGCGCCATCCCGCCGAGCCGCAGCTTCTTCGCCTTCGGTTTCGCCTCGTCTGCCGCCATGGACAGACGATACGAGATGGCGGGCACCGGCGGCACGAGTCGGATGGGCAACTCGCGCCGCGGCGCCCGTTTGATCAGAGAGGGCGCCGAGTCAAGGGGCTCGGCGCCCTCTCCCCCCTGTTAATCCCCGCCGGAAGCCCCCAGTCCGAGCCTCCGGCGGGTGTTGCGGCTCTCCCTGGCATAACTTGGAAAGCCGCCCCTTATAAACCCCTTCCGAGAGGGGAGTTGCGCTGCTCAGCGGACGTATTTCGACGGACCGTCAGGTCTTGCCGAGGCGCTTGCGCAGGTCCGCCAGGCGCTCGCCGAAGGCTTTCTCACGGCCGTTCCCGGTCGGCTCGTAGAAGCGGCGGTCGGCGAGCTCGTCGGGGAGGTACTGCTGGGCGGCGACGCTGCCGGGGTGATCGTGGGCGTACTGGTAGCCGGTGCCGCGGCCGAGCGCCTCGGCGCCAGGGTAGTGGGCGTCGCGCAGGTAGTCGGGCGGGGTCTGGGCGCCGCTCTTTCGCACCTCGGCCCGGGCGGCGCCGATCGCCGTGGTCGCGGCGTTCGACTTCGGCGCCAGCGCCAGGTAGATCGCCGCCTGCGAGAGGTTCAGCGCCGCCTCCGGCAGCCCGACCCGGTCGACCGCGCGGGCGGCGGCATCGGCGACCAGCAGCGCCATCGGGTCGGCGTTGCCGATGTCCTCGGAGGCGAGGATCACCATCCGGCGGGCGAGGAAGCGGGGGTCCTCGCCGCCCTCCAACATCACCGCCAGGTAGTAGAGCGAGGCGTCGACGTCGCTGCCGCGGGTGGACTTGATCCAGGCGGAGATGAAGTCGTAGTGGCGGTCCCCCTGGCGGTCGTAGTCGATCGCCCGCCGCTGCAGGGCGTCTTCGATCGCGGCGATGTCGACTTCCTTGCCACGGGCCCGCTCGACCGCCCGCTCCAGCCCCGAGAGCGCGGCGCGGGCGTCGCCGCCGCTGCGGTCGGCGAGCATCTGCAAGGCCTCGTCGGCGATCGGCGGCGGCTCGGCGATGCCGCGCTCGGGGTCGGCGAGCGCCCGGCGCAGGAGCTCTTCGACCTGGGCCGGGGAAAGCGGCGCCAGCTCGTAGACCTGGCTGCGCGAGATCAGGGCCGAGTTGACCTCGAAGTAAGGGTTCTCGGTGGTCGCCCCGATCAGGGTCAGGAGGCCCTCCTCGACCGCGGGCAGGAGGGCGTCCTGCTGGGCCTTGTTGAAGCGGTGGATCTCATCGAGGAAGAGGACCGTGGCGCGGCCGTTGGCGCGCCGGCGCTCGCGCGCCCGCTCGATCACCGCGCGGATCTCCGCCCGCCCCGCGTTGACCGCCGACTCCTCCTCGAAGGCCCCGTCGGCCATCCGCGCCGCGATCCGGGCCAGCGTCGTCTTCCCCGACCCAGGCGGCCCGTAGAGGATCGCCGAGTGCGGCCGGCCCGATTCGATCGCCGCCCGCAGCGCCGACCCCTCGCCGACGATGTGCTCCTGCCCGACCATCTCGTCGAGCGAGCGCGGGCGCATCCGCACCGCCAGCGGCGCGTCGGCGGGGACCCCTTCGGGAGGTTGACCGTGTTTCGCGGCGGGGCCGCCGGTGTCGAAGAGCTGCTCGCTCATCCCCTGAGTATGAGGGAGCGTCGGTCGGTCTCGGGCTCCCTGGCCGGCTCGTAGGTGTGCAGCACCGCGCCCTTGGGGAACGGGCGTGCCTCGACCAGGCGCAGGTCGACCTGGGAGTCGAAGATCGGCAGGCCCTCACCGATCGCGACCGGGTGGACGACGAGGTGGTAGACGTCGATCAGCCCCTCGCGGCTCAGCGACCGCGCCAGACCCGCGCCGCCGTGCACGAGGATCGGCCCGCCCTCCTCGGCCTTCAGCGCCGCGACCGCCTCGGCAAGCGGCCCGCGCTCGATCCGGGTCGGCCCCCACTCCGCCTCGGTCAGGGTGGTCGAGAAGACGACCTTCGGGATCTCGTTCATCGGGGCGGCGAAGGGGTCGGTAGAGGTCGGCCAATGGGCAGCCATGGAGTCGTAGGTCTGGCGCCCCATCACATGGACCCCCGCCGACCTGACCAGGTCGAGCGCCCACCCGCTGCTGACGTCGTCGAAGTACTTGAACATCCACCCCGCGTCGCCGTCGGGCCTCGCGACGAAGCCGTCGATCGACATGTTGATCTTGAAAATCACCTGGCGCATCAGCCCTCCTGAGGTTTGTTTCCCGCTGAGACCGGCGAGGCGACCGAAACTGATCGGCGGCGACCTAAGATGGCTGGATGGAGAGCGCCACGCAGGCAGGAACGACGGCGGGCACGCTCGAGTCGCGCAGCCCGACCACCGGCGAGACGATCGGGAGCGTGCCGACGATCACCCCCGCCGAGGTGCAGGGAGTAGTCGACGAGGTCGCGCGGATCCAGCCCGCCTGGGCGCAGCTGACCACCAAGGACCGGGCCCGCTACATGCTGCGCGCCGCCGACGCGCTGCTCGACGAGATCGACGAGATCGCCGAGCTGCTGGTCCGCGAGCAGGGCAAGCCGCGGGTCGAGGCGTACACGATGGAGCTGCTGCCGACCGTCGACGCCCTGCACTGGGTGGCGAAGGCGGGGCCGAAGATCCTCGCCGACGAGCGGGTGCGGATGACCCAGGCCTTCACCCTCTCCAAGAGCGGCCACTTCTCCTACGAGCCACTCGGCGTGGTCGGGGTGATCGCGCCCTGGAACTACCCCTGGTCGATCCCCTTCGGCGAGGTCGCGATCGCGCTGATGGCGGGCAACGGCGTGGTGCTGAAGCCGGCCTCGCTGACGCCGCTCCTGGGCGAGAAGATCCGCGCGGTGTTCGAGCGCGGTGGGGTGCCCGAGGGGCTGATCCGGGTCGTCCACGGCGGCGGGCCGGTCGGCGAGGCGCTCGCGCGCTCCTCGGTCGGCAAGGTCTTCTTCACCGGCTCGGTCGAGGTCGGGCGGCACGTGGGCGAGGTCTGCGCGTCCCAGCTCAAAGGATGCGTGCTGGAGCTTGGCGGCAAGGACCCGATGATCGTCTGCGCCGATGCCGACCTCGGCAACGCGGTGAGCGGAGCGGTCTGGGGCGGCTTCGCCAACGCCGGGCAGACCTGCTCGGGGATCGAGCGGGTCTACGTCCTGCGCGAGGTCGCCGACCGCTTCGTCGCCGGGGTGGCGCGGGAGGCCGAACGCCTGCCGCTCGGCGATCCGCTCGCCTGGGAGACCGCGATCGGCCCGATGACCTCCGACTCCCAGTACGAGACCGTGGTCGAGTTGATCGACGACGCGGTCGCCGCCGGGGCGACGAAGCTCTGTGGCGGGCCGGTCGAGGTTCCCGGGCTGCCCGGCAAGTTCATCGCCCCGACCGTCCTCACCGGGGTCACCCACGAGATGCGGATCATGCGCGAGGAGATCTTCGGGCCGGTGCTGCCGATCGTCGTCGTCGACTCCGAGCAGGAGGCGATCGACCTCGCCAACGACTCCGAGTTCGGCCTCGGCGCCTCGGTCTGGACGCGCGACCGGGCCCGGGGCGAACGGATCGCGAGGGTGCTCGAGTCGGGCATGGTCTGGATCAACGACCACTCCTTCAGCCACGGCGCCTGCCAGTGCTCGTGGGGCGGGGTGAAGAGCTCCGGCCTCGGCCGCTCGCACTCCAAATTCGGCTTCTACGAGTGCGTGAACATCAAGATGAACGCCTGGGAGCCGGGGCTGACGCGGGACTTCTGGTGGCACCCCTACGACCGCACCCTCGGCGAGGCGGTGCGGAACTCGGCGCGCCTCCTCTATGGGCGCGGCGAGGTGCGGGCGAAGGCCCTGCGCGAGGGCGCCCGGCCGCTGCTGCGGGTCGGCCGCCGCACCATCCGCCGCGGCTGAGCGATCCTCCGCGCTCGCATTTCACGCTACGTCAAGCGCCGCGACGACCAACTCGACAGAATCGCCGCATGCCACCGGATCTGGAGCCGGCGATCAAGCTGGTCGGGCTGCGCCGCGTCTACGGCGACCGCGCCGCGCTCGACGGGGTCGACCTCGAAGTCGCGCCGGGGAGCTCGCTCGTCGTCCTCGGCCCCAACGGCGCCGGCAAGACGACGCTGCTGCGGATCCTCGCCACCCTGCTGCGGCCGACCGGCGGCGAGGTCCGGGTGCTCGGCTGCGAGCTCCCCGACAAGGCCTGGAAGCTGCGCGGCAAGATCGGCTACCTCGGCCACGAACCACTCCTCTACCGCGACCTCACCGGGCGCGAGAACCTCCGCTTCCACGCCAAGCTGCACGGGATCACCGGCGCGCGCGCCGACGCCCGGATCGAGGAACTGCTCGCCGCCGTCAACCTCGCCCACCGCGGCGACGAGCGCACCTACGAGTTCTCCGCCGGGATGCGCCAGCGCCTCGCCATCTGCCGCTGCGTCCTCCATGAGCCGGAGCTGCTGCTGCTCGACGAGCCCGACTCGAACCTCGACCTCGAGGGCCGCGAGATCGCCAAGACCCTGATCGGGCCCGGCCTCGGCCACACCCGCGTCGTCGTCACCCACGACCCCGACCGCTACCTGCCCGAGGCCGACCAGGTGCTGCGGCTGGCGATCGACGAGAAGGCGGCGATGGCCTCATGACGCCCTCACGCACCGCCTTCGCCGCGATCCTCGGCAAGGATCTGCGGGCCGAGCTGCGCACCCTGCAGTCGCTGCCGGCGATGGCGCTCTTCGCGATCACCTCGTTCGTGATCTTCCGCTTCGGCCTCAACCGCACCCACCTCTCCGGCAGCCTTGCCGCCGGAGTGCTCTGGGCGACG
This sequence comes from uncultured Solirubrobacterales bacterium, assembly GCA_963795675.1. Classification (GTDB taxonomy): domain Bacteria; phylum Actinomycetota; class Thermoleophilia; order Solirubrobacterales; family 70-9; genus VAYN01. The sequence continues at coordinate 24,054 of CAWCJB010000012.1, read as the reverse complement.
CTGCTGTTCGCCGCGGTGCTCGGCATCAACCGGCTCTTCGTCGCCGAGCGCGAGGAGGGCGGCTTCGACGCGATCCGGCTCGCCCCGATCGACCGCAGCGTCCTCTTCACCGCCAAGGTCGCGGCGCTGATCGTCTACCTGGCGGCGCTGGAGCTGATCGCGGTGCCGATCTTCGCCCTCTTCTTCCTCAGCAGCGCCGCCTCGCTCGCGCCGCTGATCATCGTCCTGGTCCTCGCCGACATCGGCCTCGCCGCGACGGGCACGCTGATCTCCTCGATGGCGGTCAATTCGCGCGCCCGCGACCTGCTCGTGCCGCTCGTCCTGCTCCCCCTCGTGGTGCCGCTGATGATCGCCGCCACCGCCGCCACCGAACCGCTGATGCTGCTGGGCGGAGTTTCCTATCACCGCTTCGGAACCTGGCTGATGGTGCTGGGTCTATACGATCTGATCTTCGCCCTGCTGGGCTACGCGGTGTTCGACTTCCTGCTCGAGGACTGAGCCGCCGCGTCCGGCCCCGGACGGACATAGGCATGTACGGCAAAGGACTCAGACCGCTCTCGATCGCCACCGTCATCGCGTTTGCGATCACGCTCTCGCTGGTCTTCTTCTACGCGCCGATCGAAGCCGACCAAGGCTTCCTGCAGAAGATCTTCTACCTGCACGTGCCGCTGGCGATCATCTCGCTCTGCGGCTTCGTCATCGGCGGGATCTTCGCCGTCCTCCACCTGCGCCGTGACGACCCCCGCTACGACGCCTACTCCTACGTCTCGATCCACATCTCGGTGATCTTCGCCGTCGGCGCCCTGCTCAGCGGGTCGATCTGGGCAAAGGGCTCCTGGGGCCACTGGTGGGTCTGGAACGAACCGACGCTGGTCAGCTTCCTGATCGTCTTCCTGCTCTACGCGACCTACTACCCCTTCCGCTACGCGATCGAGGACCGCCAGCGCCAGGCGCGCTACGCCTCGGTCTTCGCGATCACCGCCGGGGCCTTCGTGCCGCTCAACTTCCTCGCCGTGCGGGCGTCGGCCTCGCTGGTCCACCCGCGCGTCTTCGCCACCGCCGAAGGCGGCCTCCCCGGGTCGATGATGCTGACCTTTCTCTGCGCGATCGGCTCGATGGCGCTCCTCTGGACGACGCTGGTCAAGTTCGAGCTCTCGGCGAAGAGCGCCCAGGGCCAGATGAAGAGAATTCGCCGCGCCCTCGACGCACCGACCACCACGGCCACCTCGCGGATCGCCCCGGAGGTCCACTGATGCTCGCCCTGCTGGTCGCCGCGACGCCGGCGATCCCCAACGACGTCGGCGGCAAGTACGTCGCCGGCGCCTACATCGTCTTCGTCCTGCTGCTGCTGATCTACGTCGCGATCATGGGCATGAAACTGGCCCGGATCGAGCGCGAACTGCGTGAGGTGGCCGAAATCGCCGAGGCGCGTCGAGACGATGTGGCCGCCGCCGGGGCCGAGCCTGCGGCGCCCGCGGAGGTCAAATCGTGAGCGAGATCCTGGCGCTTGGGGTGTCGCACAAGACGGCGCCGCTGGAGCTGCGTGAGCGCCTCTCGCTGACCGAGGGCCGCGCGGTCGCGGCGCTGCGCGAGCTGACCGACGCGGAGACGATCACCGAGGCGGCGGCGATCTCGACCTGCAACCGGACCGAGCTCTACCTGGTCGTCTCCGACCCGGTCGAGGCCGAGTCCGAGGCGCTCGGAGTGCTCACCCGCAAGGCCGACATCCCGCCCACCGAGCTGCTCGGCCACCTCTACAGCCTGCGCGGCATCGACGTCGGCCGCCACCTGCTGCGGGTGACCGCGGGCCTCGACTCGATGATCGTCGGCGAGGCCGAGATCCAGGGCCAGGTCAAACGGGCCTATGAGCTGGCGCTGGTCGAGGGCGCCACCGGGCCGATCCTCAACCGCCTCTTCCGCGGCGCGCTCGCTGCCGGCGGTCGGGCGCGGGCCGAGACCGAGATCGGGGTGCGCGGCGTGTCGATCCCCTCGGTCGCGGTCGAGCTGGCGCAGCGGACGCTCGGCGACCTCGCCGAGCGCAAGGTGCTGATGATCGGCGCCGGGGCCACCGCCGAACTCGTCGCCCGGGCGCTGGTCGCCCGCGGGGTCGACACCGTCTTCGTCGCCAACCGCCACCACGACCGGGCGCTCGGGCTCGCCCAGCGCTTCGAAGGCGAGGCGATCCGCTTCGAGAACCTGCCCGAGCAGCTGACCGAGGTCGACCTGGTCGTCTCCACCACCAACTCGCCCCACCACATCATCGAGCGCGACGGCCTCGAACAGGTGATGGCGGAGCGCGAAGCGCGCCCGCTGCTGCTGATCGACATCGCCGTCCCGCGCGACATCGAGCCCGGCTGTCGCGAGGTCGCCGGGGTCAGCGTCTACGACATCGACGACGTGCAGCAGATCGTCGAACGGAACGCGGGCGTGCGCGAAGCCGAGGCGACGCGGGCGGAACGGATCATCGAGACCGAGCTCGACCGCTTCCAGAAGTGGCTCGCCTCGCTCGAGGTGGTGCCGACGATCACCGCGCTGCGCGAGCACGGCGACGAGGTCGTGCGCCGGGTGATGGCCGAGAACGAGAACCGCTGGGAGAACCTCGGCGAGGCCGACCGGGCGCGGATGGAGCTGATGGCGAAGGCGATCGCCTCGCGGATCCTGCACGAGCCGACCCGGCGCATCCGTCGCGCCGCCGGCCACGACGACGCCTACCAGTACGTGAGCGCGCTGCGCGAGCTGTTCGGTCTCGACGTCGAGACCGAGGTCGAGTCGGAAGCCGACGCCGCGGGCAAGGTCACCGAGCTGCGCCCCGGCCAGGGCTGAGCTTGCTTGGCCCTGCGCATCGCAACCCGTAGTAGTCAGCTTGCCCTGACGCAGGCCGGGATGGTCGCCGAGATGCTCGGCGGCGCCGAGCTGGTCGAGGTCTCCTCCGACGGCGAGCCGGGCGACAAGTCGCGGTTCGTGCGCGCGGTCGAGCAGGCGCTGCTCGAGGGTCGTGCCGACGTCGGCGTCCACTCGGCGAAGGACCTGCCGGGCGAGGAGGTCGAGGGTCTGGAGATCGCCGCGGTGCCGGAGCGCGAGGACCCCGCCGACGCCTGGATCGGCGCGGGCGGGTCGCTCGAGGACGCGCCGGAGGGCGCCCGGGTCGGGACGGTGAGCCTGCGCCGCAAGGCCCAGCTCCTGGCGGTGCGGCCGGACCTTCAGATCCTCGACCTGAACGGCAACGTCGACACGCGGCTGCGCAAGCTGGTCGAGGGCGATTACGACGCGATCATTCTCGCCGCCGCCGGGCTGCGGCGGCTGGGGCGCGAGAGCGAGATCGGCTTCCGCGTGCCGACCGCGCGGATGGTCCCGGCGGCCGGGCAAGGCGCGCTGGCGATCCAGGTGCGCTCCGGCGATGAGGGGACGGCGGCGACGGTGCGGGCGATCAACGATGAGGGCGCGTTCGCCCAGCTGCACGCCGAGCGCGCCTGCTTCACCCGTCTCGACGCGAGCTGCTCGACCCCGATCGGCGTCCATGCCGAACTGAATGGGAGCACGCTGCGGATCGGCGCCTTCGTCGGCCTCCCCGACGGCAGCGAGTGGATCCGCGACGAGCTCGACGCCGACGCGGGCGACGCCGAGGCCGCCGGCAAGGAACTGGCCAAGCGCCTCCTGGGCGCGGGCGCCGCCGACCTTCTCGTGCGCGCCGCGGAGCTCACAGGTTGATGGGCCGAAAACTCCAGACATGGTTGAGTTTTCGGCCCATCAACAAGGAGCCGGTGTGAGCTCGCGGGCGGGGGTCGTGTATCTGGTCGGCGCGGGGCCTGGAGATCCGGGGCTGATGACGGCGCGGTCGCTGGAGTTGATCGCCGCCGCCGACGCGATCTACTACGACCGGCTGATCCCGACGGGGGCGCTTGACGGCGCGCGCGCGGACGCCGAGCTGATCTACGTCGGCAAGCAGCCGGGGGTGCCCTCGGTGCCCCAGGAGGAGATCGGCGAGCGGCTGATCGAGGCGGCGCGCGCCGGGCGCAGCGTGGTGCGGCTGAAGGGCGGCGATCCGTTCGTCTTCGGCCGCGGCGGCGAGGAGGGCGAAGCGCTGCGGCAGGCGGGGGTCGAGTTCGAGGTCGTTCCCGGGGTCACCGCCGGGGTCGCCGCGACCGCCTACGCCGGGATCCCGGTCACCCATCGCGACGACGCCTCGGCGGTCGCCTTCGTCACCGGCCACGAGGATCCGGAGAAGGCCGAGACGGCCCTCGACTGGGACGCATTGGCGGCCTTCCCCGGCACGCTCGTCTTCTACATGGGGGTCAAACGACTGGACGAGAACGCGGCGGCGCTGATCGCCGCCGGTCGCGATCCCGAGGAGCCCGCGGCGGCGGTCGAACGCGGCACCTGGCCCGGGCAACGGACGGTAAGCGCGACCTTGGGGACGATCGCCGCGACGGTCGAGCGGGAGGCGGTCAAGGCGCCGGCACTGATCGTGGTCGGTCATGTGGCGGCGCGGCGCGAGGCGCTGGCCTGGCTCGAGCGGCGGCCACTCCACGGCCGCACCGTGGTGGTCACCCGGGCGCGCGCCCAGGCGAGTGGCCTGGCGGCGACCCTGCGCGGGCTCGGAGCGACGGTGGTCGAGCTGCCGGCGATCCGGATCGAGTCGAAGATCGACACCGACGAGGTGCGCGCCGCGGCGGCGACGATCGGCGACTATGACCTCGTCTGCCTGACCAGCCCCAACGGGGTGAACCTGCTCTTCGAGGCGCTCGCCGAGGCCGGGCGCGACGCCCGGGCGCTGGCGACCGCGGCGGTGGCCGCGATCGGCCCGGGCACCGCCCGCGCGCTCGCCGCCCACGGCATCGCCGCCGACGTGGTCCCGGAGCGCTTCGTCGCCGAGGCGCTGGTGGAAGCACTGGCGAGCGTCGAGGTCGAGGGCAGGAAGGTGCTCGTCGCCCGCGCCGCCGAGGCCCGCGACGTCCTCCCCGACGCGCTGAGGGAGCGAGGCGCCGCGGTCGATGTCGTCGCCCTCTATGAGACGGTGCGCGAGGCTCCCGACGAGCAGGCGGTCGAGGCCGCCCAGGCCGCCGACTACGTCACCTTCACCTCCTCCTCGACGGTGAAGAACCTCACCGAGGCCCTCGGCGACCGCTTCCCGCCCGCGGCCCGGATCGTCTCGATCGGCCCGGTGACCAGCGGCTCGGTCCGCGAGGCCGGTCTCGAGGTCGCGGTCGAGGCCGACCGCCACGACGTCGACGGCCTCCTCGCCGCCTTACTCGCGGACGCGGCGACGCATTGAGCGACGAGGTGGGGCGAGAAACTGTCGCCATGCGACAAAAAGTCGCCACACCCTTCGGGTCGCCGCACCGTCACTTCGCGAGCGTCGGGTCGACGAACACCGTCGCGCGTGAGCTCGCAGGGGCGGGGGCGCCGCACGGGACCATCGTCACCGCCGATGAGCAGACAGCGGGAAGGGGGCGGCAGGGGCGGACGTGGACGGCGCCGCCGGGCTCGGCGCTTCTCTACTCCGCGATCCTCCGCCCGCTCAAACCCCGCCACTCGGTCCTCCCCCTCGCCGTCTCCCTCGCCGTCTGCGAGACCGCCGAGCGCCTCCGTCCCGGCATCGACTGCAAGGTCAAGTGGCCGAACGACATCCACCTCGACGGCCGCAAGCTCTCCGGAATCCTGATCGAGGCCCGTCCCCAGGACGGCTGGGCCATCCTCGGCATCGGCCTGAACCTCACCATCGCCCCTTCCGAGTTCCCGGATGAGCTGCGGGATCGGGCAACCTCGCTGTTCCCCGCGCGAGATCTGGAACCCGCGCCTACGCTGAGCGAGGCCCTCACCAAATGGATCGACGCCGACGATCAACGCGTCCTCTCGGCGTGGCGCGAGCGCGACGCCCTCCGCGGCCGCGACGTCAGCTGGGAAAGCGGAACCGGCGTCGCCGACGGAATCGACGAGCGCGGCTACCTACTCGTCCGACTCGCCGATGGCGACCGCGTCGCCCTCGGCGCCGGCGACGTCCACCTGACCAGCTTCTGAGCCTTTCGGCGCTTTCGGTTTCGCTTTCCGTTTGCGTTTCGGCTTGGCGGGTTTCTCGGCATCGCCGTCAACGTCGGCCGGGGCGTCGCCGTCTTTCGCGGCTTTCGACCGACCGCGCCGTTGCCGTTTCCGTTTCGGTTTCGCCTCGCCGTCCCTCTCAGGCCCGTCGCCGTTGCTCGAACCGCCTTCGTCGAGGTCGAGGCCATCGTCCAGCTCGAGTTCCGCCCCGTTCTGCACGGCCTCCGACCCGCCGCCGTTGCCGCCGTTCTCCCCCTCGCCGTTGCCGCGCTTGTTGCGCTTGTTGCGCCGCCGCTTGCCGCCTTTGGGGAAGTTCCGCAGCAGCTCGCGCGCGACCGCCGACGGTTTCCGTGCCATCCGCATTTTCGCCCCGCGCAGCACCTCCTCGCCCTCCGGCGTGTGTGACACCGCGGCGGCGAGCAGCGCCACCGCCAGCCGACGGTCCTGTTTGCGGGCCGCGTGGACGAGTCGACGGGCGTTGCGCCCATGCGCTCGCCCGCTCGAGTTGACCAGCAACCCGAGCAGCCGCTTGGTCTCCGGCCAGCGCTGCACCGCGTACTCCTCGTGCAGTTCCCGGGTGTATTCGGCCAACCGCCAGACCCACGCCTGCGCCTGGTCGCGGCGGCCGATCCGCTTGTCGATCAGCGCCTGCAGCATGGTCTTGGTCCCCGCCCGTTTGTCCTCGCGGCTCCAGGTGCCGACGATGTCGATCGCATCGTCGAAGGCATCGCCGTCGCCGAGGTCGGCGATCTCCCCCAGCGCTTTCAGCCGTAGCTGGGCGTTGCGGTTGCGCTGCACGCAGGTCAGCAGGAAGCGGCGGCGGAGCTCCTTGGTCTGATCGTTCTGCAGCATCGCGCGGGCGCGCCGCCAGCCTTGCGTGTTGACCCGCGCCCCGGCCAGCGCCGCCCAGGCGTGCTGCTCGGGGTAGTCGAGGTTCTCGACCGCGATCCGCCAGATCTCCCGTTCGAGCACCTCCATCCGTTTCTCCTCGACGTCGGAGACCGGGACGATCCGCCGCTCCACCCGCACCTTGCGCCCGCGCCCGCGCCGCACCGGGCCGACGACGATCGCGCCGCCGCGGTAGACGTCGCGGTCGAGCAGGCTGTGCAGGGTGACGATCGTCTCGTCGTGGGTCGTCGCCGGGTGGACGAAGTCGATCACCAGGCCCGCCTCCTTGCCCGGCGCCCGCCGGGTCACGCGGCCGACCCGCTGCTGGTAGATCCGCCGCGAGGCGGTCGGCGCGAGGTGCATGCAGATCGTCGCCCGCGGGCTGTTCCAACCCTCGGCGAGCAGCTGGGCGTTGCAGAGCACGTCGACGTCGCCGCGCTCGAAGGCGGCGAGGATCTCGGCCAGTTCGCGCTTCGGCGTCTGGCCGGAGACCGCCTGGGCGTTGATCCCGACCGCGCGGAACGCTTCGGCGACGTTGTGCGCGTGCTGGACGCCCGCCGTGTAGAGGACGCCCGGGGTTTTGCGGAAGCGCGACTTGTAGAGGTCGGCGATCGCGAAGTTGAACGGGCCCTGATCGAGCAGCGCGGCCAGCTCCTCCTGGTCGAAGTCCTGGTCGACCTCGCCTTTGCGCAGCGGCACCTTGGCGATCGTCCGCACCCCGGGGCCGGGTGGGATCCGCAGGCAGCGCAGCGGCGAGATGACGCCGCGCCGCGCCGCCTGGGCGAGGTCGAAGCGCGAGGTCTGGGTCGGGAAGAGGTCGGCGACGTGGCGGGCGATCAGCGCGCCGGTCGCGGTCATGCCGATGAAGACGGGACCGGGCCAGGCGCGGATGCAGGCGCTGGTTTTCTCGCCCAGCGCGGTGTGCGCCTCGTCGCAGATCACCACCGAATAGGCGTCGGAGACTTTCTTGTGATTGCGGACGAACCACTGGTAGGTCTCGACCGTGACCGGGCCTTCGGCATCGTCGCGGTTGCCCATCAGCGGCGGGCGCAGGCGCTCCTTGTAGCCGCGGTCGGTGATCTCGCCGATGAACTGGTCGACCAGGTTGCGGCGGTGGGTGAGGATGAGGACGCCGCCGGTGCGGGTCGCCTCGATGAAGCCGACCGCAGCGACCGTCTTGCCCGCGCCGGTCGCGTGCTCGAACCAGAAGCGGCGCGCCGCCCCCGGGTCATCGGCGGCCTCCTCGACCACCTCGTCTTCGTCGTCGTCAGTGGAGGTTTCGGTCCAGTCCTGCGGCTCCTCGTCTTCGACCTCATCGGGCGCTTCGTCTTCGTCCTCGCCTTCCGGCGCGGCATCGTCGTCGATCTCGACTTCGTCGGTATCGGGCTCGTCGATCCCGACTTCGCCCGAATCCGTGTCGCCCGCCGCCGCGGACCCGACCTGCTGCTGGGCCATCAGCTCGGCCAGCGTGCCGGCGAGCGCGTCCACCTGGTGCGGGGAGAGCTCGGCGCCGTCGCGGAGCGTCGGCATATCGGTGGCGAGGAAGCGCTCCAGCCCGAGCAGCAGCGAGTAGTTGCGGCGCCACTCGATCGAGGGCTCCTCGGCGCCGCCATCGATCTCCTTCAGCGCATGGTCGAGCGCCTCGCGGCGGGCGGTGCCGGGAGCGAGCGCCTCGGGGCCCTCCCCGTCGAGCAGGAACGGCTCACGCGCGAAGTCAGACGCACGCTCGATATCGGCGCTACTTGGTGCCGCGCCGGCGGCAACATCGATGGTATTGGCCATAGAAGGCTTTGGGTGTCTGCCCCCGGCCGCAACAGACTGGGCGGCCGCCGGGCGAGTGGAACGAGGGCTACGGGAAGCCGGTGTCCGTCCCCCCGAGAACTCTGAGGTCCGCGAACCGCGAACCAAACGTACTCGTATTGTAATCACGAAGCGGATGGGACGGCGGATCACACTCGCGCTGGCACTGCCGGCGGCCCTCGCACTCACCGCCTTCGCGGCGGGCTGCGGCTCTTCCGGAGGGGGCGGCTCGACCCATCCCGACTACGCGGCGAAGCTGAAGGGAGCGCCCGCGCCGCTGGCGAAGCTCTACGGCGAAGCCAACCAGGTGCTCCCCGGCGGGAAGGACGCGCTGGAAGCGCGGATCGGCGAACTCGGCTACCCGGTGGTGGTCAACGTCTGGGCCTCCTGGTGCGGGCCCTGCCGCTACGAGTTCCCGATGTTCCAGGAAGCCTCGGCCAAGTTCGGCAAGCGGGTCGGCTTCCTCGGCGCCGATTCCGAAGACTCCGAAAAGGAAGCGGAAAAGTGGCTCGCCGACAACCCGGTTCCCTACCCGAGCTACTACGAAACGGGCTTCGACTACGCCTCCTCGCTGAAGGCGAGCGGCCCGCCCGACACCGCCTTCTACAACGCCAAGGGCGAACTGGTCTACGTGAAGCTCGGCCAGTATGCGCACGAGTCCGATCTCGAAGCAGACATCAAGCGCTACGCGCTGGAAGGCGCATAATCAGGGCATGGAAGCGTTCGTCATCATCGCTCTGATCGGGCTCGGGCTGCTGGCGGCGGAGCTGTTGCTGCCGACCGGCGGGATCCTGGCGCTGCTCGGGATCGTCGGCCTGGTGGTCGGCGGAATCCTCGCGCTCGGCTCCGATTCGAACTCGGCGGACTGGATCGGCGGTGGGCTGATCACGCTCGCCGTCCTCTCCGCGATCACCTTCTTCTACATCACCCGCAAGGTCCTGCGGACCACCCGCTTCCTGCCCAAACGTGGCGGGACCGAGGAAATGGTCGGCGGCGAGGCGGAGGCGCGCTCGGCGATCGACCCGACCGGCAAGGCGTTCATGCGCGGCACCCTGTGGTCGGCACGCCTGGCCGAGGGTGTGGGCCCAGTCGGGTTCGGGGATAGAGTCAAGGTGGAGGCGGTCGACGGGCTGACGCTCGTGGTGCGACCGGTCTCCACTCCGGCTGATCCACCTCAGGTGGTCAACCAACCCAATCAAGGAGCTAGCTGAATGGCAGTAGTCGGCGGGATCGTCATCGTCATCCTCCTCTTCGCCTTGATCGGGGTCGGCCTCTCGGTCCGGGTCCTGCGCGAGTACGAGCGCGGCGTGATCTTCCGCCTCGGCCGACTGATCGCCACCAAGGGCCCCGGCCTGATCCTGTTGATCCCGCTGATCGACCGGATGGTCAAGGTCGAGCTGCGGACGGTGACCCTGAGCATCCCACCGCAGGAGGTGATCACCCGCGACAACGTGCCCTGCCGCGTCAACGCGGTGGCCTACTTCCGGGTGGTCGACCAGAACCGGGCGGTCGTGGAGGTCGAAAACTACCTCGTCGCGACCTCGCAGATCTCGCAGACGGCGCTGCGCTCGGTGCTCGGCAAGGCGGAGCTCGACCAGCTGCTCGCCGACCGCGAGCGCCTCAACGAAGAGCTGCAGAAAATCATCGACGAGTCGACCGAGCCGTGGGGCGTGAAGGTGACCGCGGTGGAGATCAAGGACGTCGAGATCCCCGAGCAGATGCAGCGGGCGATGGCGCGCCAGGCCGAGGCCGAGCGCGAGCGCCGCGCCAAGATCATCAACTCCGAGGGCGAGTTCCAGGCGGCGCAGAAGCTCACCGACGCGGCCGACATCATCAGCACCAACCCGGCCTCGCTGCAGCTGCGCTACCTGCAGACGCTGCTCGAAATCGGCTCCAACCAGAACACCACGGTGGTCTTCCCGCTGCCGATGGACGTGCTCGAGCCGTTCCTCGGGCGCGCCGATCACAAACGCGGCGGCAGCAAAGACGCATCGCGGCCGAAACCGCCGCCCCCTCCCGGTGGCGGCGGGCCGGTGCCCGGAGTGACCGACGTCGGTCCGGAACCGGTGGTGCCGCCCGAGGACGACGCTCCGCCGGATCCGAATCTGCCACCCTCCCGCTCCTGAGCAGCAGTCCCGAGATCCGCATCGACCAGCTGAGCGGGCTGAGGAGCATCCTCGCCCCGGGTCGCGCCGCGCGGCCGGACAACTTCACCACCCGCAGGAGCGAGCCGAAGGGGCCCGACGGCTGCCCGTTCTGCGAGGGCAACGAGGACAAGACGCCACCCGAGATGTACGCGCTGCGCCCCGACGGCAGCGCCCCGGACACGCCCGGCTGGCGGACCCGGGTGGTGCCGAACCTCTACCCCGCGCTGGGCGCGCCGGACGACGCCCCGCCCGGCAGCCCGGAGACCGAAGCGGGCTCCTTCTCCTCCAGCGGTGATCCGCTGCTGACCTCGCGGCGGAGCGGCGAACCGGACCTCTTCAGCGCCCGGCCGGCGACCGGGGCGCACGAGGTGTTGATCAACTCGCCCCGCCACGTGACCGCGATGGCCGAACTCGACGACACCGAGTTCGCCGACGCGATCGCCACCTGGAGGGAGCGGATGCGGGCGCACCGCGACGCCCCCTACCAGCAGCTGATCGTCAACGAGGGCGGCGGCGCCGGGGCCTCGCTCGAGCACACCCACGCGCAGCTCTACGCGCTGCCGTTCGTGCCGGCGTCGGTGGCGCGCGAGCGCGAGCGGGTCGGCGCCTACGGCGAACGGACCGCCGGGGCGGGGCTGCTCGCCGACGTGCTGGTCGAGGAGGTGCGCCGCAAAGACCGCCTGGTGGCGATCGACGACGAGGCGGCGCTGATCTGCCCGTGGGCCTCCCGCGGGCCGTTCGAGCTGCGGGTGATCCCGCGGCGCGAATCAGGGCGCTTCGAGGAGGACAGCGGCGGGGCGGCGATGATCGCGACCGCGATGCGGGTGCTCAGCGCGCGATTCGGCGAGCCGCCGGAGCTGAACCTCTGGGTGCGCACCGCGCCCAAGGACGCCGAGCAGTTCCACTGGCACGTCGACATCGCGCCGCGGCTGACGATCAAGGCGGGCTTCGAGCTCGGGACCGGCGTGGACATCAACATCTACCCGCCGGAGAAGGCCGCGTCAGACCTGCGCGAATGCCTCTGAGCTGAGGACCGAATCGAGGAGCCCGGGGAAGCGGGCGTCGATGTCGTCGCGGCGGAGGCGGCTCATCTTGCTCGTCCCCTCCTTCCACTGTTCGACCAGGCCCGCCTCGCGCAGCACCCGGAAGTGGTGGGTGCGGGTCGATTTGGTGATCTCGGGGGCGAAGCTCCCGCAGGGCCGCGGCTCCTCGCTGCGCGCCAGTTCGGCGACGATCCCGCGCCGCTGCGGATCGCTTAGCGCGTGCAGGACCGAGGAGAGGTCGATGGTGTCGCGGTCGGGGTGCTCGAAGCTCATCGCGGACATGATACGACGATCATCGTACTTTGTGGTACGGTGATCGTCGTACTTTGAAGCGACTCCAGAAAGATGCCCTCCTCCTGACCGTCTGCCTTGCGCAGTTCATGGTCATCCTCGACATCTCGATCGTCAACGTCGCGCTGCCGAAGATCCACGAGTCGCTCGGCTTCTCCGACACCGGGCTGCAGTGGGTCGTCAACGCCTACACGCTGACCTTCGCCGGCTTCCTGATGCTCGCCGGCCGCGCCACCGACCTCCTCCCTCGCCGCCAGGTCTTCCTGATCGGCGTCGGCCTCTTCACCGCCGCCTCGCTCGGCTGCGCCCTCGCCGACGGCCAGGGCGTCCTCGTCGGTGCCCGCGCGGTCCAGGGCTTCGGCGCCGCGGTCATCTCCGCCGCCAGCCTGGCGATCGTCACCGGCAACTTCAAAGAGGGCAGCGAGCGCAACCGGGCCCTCGGCCTCTGGGCGGCGATGGGCGGGATCGGAGGATCCGCCGGCGTCCTGCTCGGCGGCGCCCTGACTCAGGGCTTCGACTGGCCCGCGGTCTTCATCATCAACGTCCCGGTCGGCATCGCCGTGCTGCTTACCGCCCGTCGGGTGATCCCGCGCGAGGGCGCGGTCGCCCACGAGCGCAAGCTCGACGTCCCCGGCGCGGTGCTGATCAGCGGCGGCCTCACCGCGATCGTCTACGGGATCGTCCGCACCGACTCGCTCGGTTGGGGCTCGCTCGGAGTGCTCGTCCCGCTGGCGCTCGGCCTCGTCCTGCTCGGCCTCTTCGTCCTGGTCGAGGGCCGGCTCGCCACCGACCCGCTGATCCCCCTCGAGGTTTTCAAGATGCCCGCCCTGCGCGCCGCCAACCTGATCGTCGCGCTGCTCTTTGCCGGGCTGTTCGGCATGTGGTACTTCGTCTCCCTCTTCCTGCAGGAAGTGAAGGGCGACAACGCGCTGGTCGCCGGCATCTCCTTCCTGCCGATGACGCTCCTGGTCTTCGCCGGCTCGTGGACCGCGCCGAAACTGGTCGCCCGCTTCGGCGTGCGCACGACGCTGACGATCGGGATGTCCCTGGCGACGCTCGGCTTCCTCGTCCTGGCGACGGTCGACGCGTCGAGCGCCTACGAGGTCGCGATCCTGCCCGGCGGCATGCTCACTGCACTCGGCGCGGGCTGGTCATTGGTGCCGGCGACGATCGTCGCGGTGAAAGGCGTGCCGGCGGCGCAGAACGGGCTCGCCTCGGGCGTCGTCAACACCTCGCGCCTGGTCGGCGGCACGCTCGGCCTCGCGGTGCTGACCACGATCGCCACCTCGCGCACCAACGACCTCCTCGGCGGCGGGACCGCCCAGCTCGACGCGCTGACCAGCGGCTACAAAGTCGGCTTCCTGATCGGGGCGGCCCTCTCCTTCGCGGGCGCGATCGCCGCGGTCACCCTGCTGCGCGGCCGTCCCGAGGGCGTCCCCCAGCCCGCCTGACCCCGGGTCGCGCGCGCCACGCGGTGTAGGGTCAACCCGGCCTTGGCTCCGAACCCGCGACCGATCCCCCACTTCATCGCCGACACCAGCCAGGAGGGCATCGCCGGCGGCCGCTTTTCCTCGCGCCTGCGCGACGCCTTCCTCGGCGCCGTCGACGGGATCGTCGACCTCCCCGCCGGCGCCGCCGTGCCCGCCGAGGTCGACTGGTTTCCGGAGCGCGCCTGGGGCGGCCGCGTCTGGGTCCCCTGCTCGGCGCGCACCGAGAGCGACGAGGGCATGCTCGAGCTCTACGGCCACGTCTCCTACGACCTGCCGGAGGGCGGCGGCGACCCGACCGGCTTCCGCGCCACCGCCGACTTCACCGACGTCCTCGCGGAGGACAACCCGAACTGGAAAATCGACCTGAACGACGACGTGATCGGCCGCTGGCGCGGCGAGAACGGCCGCGCGGGCGCGGTCACCCTGGTCTGGGGACGCCCCCTCGTGCGCGGCGCCGTCGCCGCCACCGCCGAGCTCGACGGCGAGACCGTCGACCAGGAAGAGATCCTCCGCGACCGCTTCAGCCTGGTCGCCCTCGACGCCCTCGAGGCCTACGGCGACGACGTCTTCATGGAAGTCAAACTCTGGAGCCGACGGGCGGCGCAGCTCGCCGCCGAGAGCCTCTACGCCGCGGTCGAAGAGGACGAGCCCGCCGCCGAGGGCTAACTCAGACCGGCGCGATCAACTCGACGACCTTTCCCGCCAGGCCCGGCGCCCCCGCCAGATGCCGGTCAAGCGTCAGCAACGGCACACCTAGCTCCTCCGCCAATGCCACGTACAGAGCGTCGTAGAAGGTGACGTTCTTGCGCAGCTGCCAGGCACGTTCGGCCAAAGCATCGTGCGGCACCCGCTGCAACCGCAGCCTGCGCATATATGCAAGCGCTTCCCTCGCGGCGTGTCGAGTCATCTTCGCGTTCAGCACCCGCCGTCGCAGCGCCTGGCCGACCTCGGCGTCGATCAGCATCGGAACCCATAGCCAGTGCTCCGACGTGATCGCGACTTGTGCCGCCTCGTGATGGTCGCCTTCGGCCAGAAACTCGACCACCACCGAGGCATCGACCACCTTCACCAGTCGCCCCGCCCTTCTCGGATAAGCCGGACGCTTTCTGGAATGTCTCCGGAATAACTTCGCATTCGCATCCGCGTCCGAGTGGCGATCTGCTCGGATTCGAGCGGGTCGCCTTCGAGTTCACGCCGGATCAGATCCGCCATCGAGATGCCTTCGATCGCGGCCCACTCCTTCACCGTCCGGTGCAGCTCGTCCGAGACCCGGACCTGGATCGTCTTCGCCATGTCCGCAGGTTTAGACCCGTTCGCGGACACCTCTCTCAGCGCCGTCTTCATGCAACGGAACATGGCTTCGAAACACGCACCTGTGGCGCGCACTTCGTAACTTTTCCGCGCCAACACCCCCACTTAAGCCAAAATCCGCCCCGAGCCCCGATAGCTCAGCTGGATAGAGCGATCCCCTCCTAAGGGATAGGCCGCTGGTTCGAATCCAGCTCGGGGCACTGCCATGGCCGGCCCAGGGTCCGCAACGACCGCCGAACCTGCCGACTCACTGGTAAAAACAGAGCTGCCCGGGGATGGCGGAAATACGAGGCGGCGAGGCGGTGCATTTCCGGCGGCTCCGCGCGACGGAGATGAGGGAGGAGACGTCGAGGCAGGCAAGCAGACCACGACCCGACTCCGAGCGACTCCCGCCGGGGAGAAGGTGCGCTTGGGCCGACCACGCACTTGCCCCGGTCCAGCTGGAAACGCCGCGGCGGCCCGACCGCAATCGAGCCCCATCGTCGGCGCCGCTGATCCGATCGCCGGGATCGGCATCGGTGACCCATGCTTCAAGATCCGCGTAACCCAGGGTGGAGATTCGACAGTGGGAAGGAAAAAAGAACCTCCCATCTGCCATCGAAGCGTCGATCCTCATGCCAAAGATCCCATCGCCGCGCGGATGGGACCGCCAACTGGCACCGACAAAGGCGACCGGCCATGGATCGGGGCAAAACTCATCCAAAGCAACGATGCCCGCCCGCAAGGAAACACCGAAGGTACGGACGAACGCCGCGAGATCATCCAGGTCGCGGGGAAAACCGGCAGTTGCGATGTAGCCACGGACCTCGGTCGGAGGAGCCAAAGCTCGGCGAGCAAAAAGGTCACACAACCTCTCTTGCTCATTGCGATCCAGTGCGACCCGGTGGCGATCGACAGCATCAAGGAGGGTGTGGGCTAGCTCGTGCCCGAGGGTAAACCGCCGCTCGCCGGTCGGCGCGCCGCTGCCTAGGCTCACAAAATAGGAGCCACCATTGCGCGAGGTAAATCCGGCCCTACCCGGCATCTTCGCCAACCGCAAACCGAGGTCGGGACGCGTGCCCACGGTCATCGGGCGCCTGAGCACATGGTGAAATCGCGGCGCGTAGGTATTGAGCACTCGCCGCACCTCGTCGAGCGAGTCCGTTTCAGCCAGGGCCCTTCTTGCCTCAACCAGCGCTGTTGGCGGCCCGCTCATTGCGGGCCTTAACGTATCCACAGAGGTGGACGAGCAAAGCGAGGTCGTCGCCTGGGCCGAGCTTCCTCTCGTGGGCCTCGACTTCGGCTGCGTAGGTATCTCCGCGACGCAGCATCGTCAGGACGGCTTCACCTTCGTCCCTGGTGATCAAACCTATTGCCACCGCCTCCTCGAGGCGTCCTTGGAGGCGGGCGACCAACTCCAGCGGCTCGCTGATACCGAACGGCAACTGCTTCGGGAAGGCGTGCCAGCGATTCCTGACCGCCCACGGGTCGGAGCACGCGCAAAAACGCGGTTCGCAAACTCTGGTCGAAGCCGCGGTCACCCCCGCGCCTAGGCTCTGCTGAAACTTCTCCGCACCAAAATCCGTATCGAGCACCGGGGAAACCACATCTTTGATCGAGGCCGAAGGCGCGTAGGTGATGATCGCGGAGAGCACTGCATCATCGAACGCCTCCGGGCAGAGCAACTCGTTGAGGCGCTTGATCTGTACGTCAGGAACCGTAAAGGTGCCCATCGTCGCTTGTACGTTCATGATCAGGTGCAGCGCCCAGCCTGCGGTCTCCGGGCGGCGGAGCAGGGCTTCGGCCATCAGCACGACTGCGGTCTCTTGCTCCGGGTCGAGTGGGTAAGGGCGTGCGATTCGATCCAGGTAACGAGGCGCCGAGGTGTCTTCGGGATCTCCGACGGTCGAGAGGAAGGTCCTACGACTCGCCATCGCGCGACAGCGTGACTGGTGCACGAAATGCCATTCCACAATCCAGGCAACCTCCAAGGCCTGAGCCTCGGTGAGGTCCACGCCCGGTGACGGCAAACGGAGGCGATACTGGCGAAGTCTCTCGACGCCTTGATGGTGGTAAGCGCAGGCGGCGGCAAAGGCGATGTTCAACACCTCATTTGCGCCAGCGACATCAAGTAGGCGAACGAGCAGCTTCTTCTCTTGTTCGGCGGCCACCGGGCAGGGCCGCCAGAGCATTGCGTCGAAGGCCAGCGCGACCTGGCGGCGGGCGAACTCCGAGGTGCCTGCCAGCCGAGCCAGATCCAGGAGGCGAGCACTGGTCCAGTTCCAGATTTCGATCGGGGTCGGACGACCGGCTCGGAGCATCGCCTCGAACAGAGCGTAGGTGCCCATCTGCTCATCCGCGCTCAGCAGTTCGTCGCGGAGTTTCACGGCGCCAGGGTCGTCCTTAAGTACCTCCCAGTTGAGGACGAGGTCGAACGCCACATCCTTGGCCGTCCATTGATCGTGAACAACCTCCCAGGTCCGGCGCAAAGCGGCCAGGGCGACGGCCGGCTTCCGGGCCTGCAGCGCTCGGCGAACCAGCTCGGTGCCGTAGAGCTCGAGCTCCCCCGCCTCGAGGTCGTCCGGGAGTGCTTCGCCCTCCCCGATCGCCACGAAGGAGCGCCAATAGGAGAGGGCACTGCTTGCCCAATGGGCCGACTCACCAAGTTCCTCAAGACGCTCGGCAACGGTTTCGGCTCCGGACGCAAGCCACTCGTCGATGGCCTCGACGATCCCTGGATGGCCGAGCCGCAGGTACGTCTGGCCATCGACGGTGATCTCGAAACAAAGCCCCCAGGGGTCACCCAGCAGGCAGGCCGCATCGGCACCACTGAGTAGCTCCAGCCTCCGCTCGACCTGCGGGACCGAAAAGTCCTGTAGGCGAAGCATCGCCAAGAGAAGTCCGGCCGATGATGCGGGATCGTACGCCCCTCGCAGATGCTCAAGGAGGCGGGCGCGCCACTTTTCGTCGAGCTCCAACGGCGCGTTGCCATCACGGGTGCGCATTGCCTGCGATGGGGTCGAGACCAGGCCGCTGCGAATCTCTCGACAGACCAGCTCGCCTCGTTCGCCGCCCCGAGCGCGCGCCCAGGCTCGGAGATCGTCGCGGCGCCAGAGGGTGCCCGCGCTGAGGACAGCCGGCTCAAGCAGGGGCTTCACCTGAGAAGGGGAACCGCAGAGCGCCGCTATCGTGCCGTCTGGGGAGCCGGTGGCGATCAAGCGTCGGGAGCCGAGATTTCCCAGTGCTTCAGCCAGGCGCTGGTGGGCCGAGTCGCGCTCGATGGTCCCCCCGTCCTCGAAGAGGTGGTCTGCGACGACCATCCCGACGTTATCCTCGGTCGAATTGGTCGGGCCAAGGTAGCCGAGCAGTTGGTTGGCACCCTGACAGCCCTTGACGGTGATCTGCTCTCCGTCACGACGTCCGGCGATAAGGCAGTGCCACCAGGCGACCAGATAGGCGAGGGTGGAGGCTCCCAGCCGTGGAGCCCCCACCATCAGAGTACGATCGCGATCCAGAAGGCCGCGGACGACCGCGGGGTCGGGCGGGATCAGATCACGCAGGTCCGGGAGAGGCGCGTGGGCCTCCTTGACGACGCCCTGCCACGGCAGCCCGATCTCCGCGGCTCGGAGCGTCGCCAGCAGAAGGTCGAAGTCGACATCAGGGTTGCAGGTGAAGTTGTCGATCGAATTGCGGGCGAGTAATGCCTTTGACAGACCCACCGCGACCTCGGTCTTGAAGCCGGGCGCATTTGCGTGAGGGCCGCGTTCGAATACCCAGAGCGGCTCCGGCCCACCGACTTCACCGTCGCCGGCTTCGGGACTGGAGAGCGCACTGAGCAGCTGGTGCGCATCCTGGGGTCCAGCCAGCGAAGTGCCGGCGACAATGGTGAAGTTGTCCAAAATCTCCGAGAGGAGAACCAGTTCGGCGGGTTTGAAGGAGAGGGTGTGCGGACGCGAGAAGCGGATCTTGCTCCCCGAGCTGTCGAGAATCCCGTGCACGTGGGCGCAAGCTATGCCGCGTCCCTCGCTCCGAACCGCTTCGACCGCCTCGCGACCGCGCTCGACTTCTGCGAGATCAAAGCAGTGCGGCTCCAGGCCAACTTGTTCTGCTGCCGTCTTCAACGCGCTGTCCCAGTTGAGGTTGGCGACCAGGATGGGACGGGTCAGTGCCATCGCCGCAAGGCACCGGTAGCCGACGTATGGAGCGAAGTCCTCGAACAGCGGCCTGATCACTTTGTCCCGCTCGCGAGGCGCGAGCCGGGTAGAGAAGCGCTCGTAGACGTCCTCATCGCTGTCAAAGATCTGCGGCCGTCGCTTGCGACAGATGCGGAGGATGTCCTCTGTTCGAGGTCCGCCCGACGACCGGGAAGCACCTGCGCCGATCAGAAAACAGATGGGCAACGAGGGATCGTCGGCCAACGATGCGCCGACTTCCTCAACGTAATCCAGCCAGTGGGTCGTCGGCTTCGTCAAGCGCTGGATAATACGGGCGTACCAGTGTAGTTCTCGATTAATCCTCCAAATTACGACCTATTGATTGACGGAATCGCAGTGGTACCGACCGCGCGAGTTACCTGATGGGGGCATAGGCTCCCGGCCTCGTGACCGACGCCCGACCACAGGACATCCTCACGCCGATCACCGAGTCGGCGATCTTCCTCACCGTCTGCGTCGATCCGGGCGGCGAGGAGGTGGCCAAGGAACTGCTGCCGGACCTCGGCGGGCTGCGGCGGTCGGTCGGCTTCCGGGCGCCGGAAGCGCGGCTGAGCTGCATCGTCGGCATCGGGTCGGAGCTCTGGGACCGGCTGTTCGGCGAGCCACGGCCGGCCGGCCTGCACCCGTTCCGGGAACTGCGCGGCGAGCGGCACACGGCGCCCGCGACCCCCGGCGACCTCTTCTTCCACCTCCGCGCCGACCGGCTCGACATGTGCTTCGAACTGGCCCGGCTGATCGGCAACCGGCTCGGGCCGAAGCTGCGGATCATCGACGAGGTGCACGGCTTCAAATCGTTCGACGAGCGGGACCTGCTCGGCTTCGTCGACGGGACCGAGAACCCGGAGGGCGTCGAGGCGAGCGCGGCGGTGCTGGTCGAGGACGAGGACCCGCCCTTCGCCGGCGGCAGCTACCTGATCGTGCAGAGGTACAGCCACGACCTCGATGCCTGGAACGCGCTCACGGTCGAGCAGCAGGAGGCGGCGATCGGCCGCACCAAGCTCGACGACGTCGAGTTCGACGATGACGACAAGGTGCCCGACTCGCACCTGACACTGAACGTGATCGAAGACGAGGACGGCGAGCAGCAGCAGGTCATGCGCTTCAACATGCCCTTCGGCCGGGTCGGCTCAGGCGAGTTCGGCACCTTCTACATCGCCTACGCGCGCACCCCCGCGGTCACCGAACAGATGCTGGAGAACATGTTCCTCGGCAAGGACGCCGCCACCCACGATCGCATCCTCGACTTCTCCACCGCCCACACCGGCAACCTCTTCTTCATCCCCAGCATCGACTTCCTCGACGACCCTTCGGTCGATGCGCCGGAAGCGGAGGATGCCGCAACGCCGGTCGACGAGCCGGGCCCCGGCGACGGTTCGCTCGGGATCGGCGATCTGCGCGACGCGCGGGGCTAGAGGCGCGGCTTGAGGACGATGACCGGGATCTGCCGGTCGGTCTTCTGCGCGTACCCGGCGAACTGCGGCTGCTGCTCTTCCTGGACCGAGTAGAGGCGGTCGCGCTCGGGGCCGGTGGCCTCCTCGGCGGTCACGTCGACCGTGTCGCTGCCGATCTCGATCGAGACGGCCGGCTGCGCCTTCAGGTTGTGGTACCAGCCCGGGTTGTTGGGCGCCCCGCCTTTGGAGGCGAAGATGACCCAGTTGTCGCCGTCGGCCAAGTAGACGAGTGGGGTGATGAAGTCCGTCCCCGATTTGGCCCCGACGTTGTGCAGAAGCAGCAGCGGTTTGCCCTCGAACATGCCGCCGACGGTGCCCCCGTTGGCGCGGAACTCCTCGATCACCCCGGCGTTGAAGTCTTTCGGCGTCGTCGTCATCGATGGAACTGTAGCCGGCCGCGATCGTCGGCAAGCGAGCTTGCCGGTCACCGCGGGAGAGCAACTTCGGCGGCCGGGACCCGTTTAATGGCTGAGGCCAGTGATCTCCGGACCCGGCAAACTTCTGCGCGCCCGTTTCCTGCTCGGCGCACTCATGCTCGCCGCCGCCTTCGCGGCGGCGGTCGGGGCCGCGCGGGCCGACGCGGCGGGCGGACGCAGCGTCCACTTCGAAGGCCGCGCGGTGCACGTGCCGCAGGGCTACCGGGTGGTGCGGGTCGGGGCAAACTCGCGCACCTGCGTGCGGCTCGATCGGAGGGTCGTCTACCTCGGTGGACCCTCGGCTGAACAGAGGTGCCCGGCCGGCCCGATCCTCGGCAAGCGGCGGGCGATCGTCGTCGGCACGCACGGCAGGCGGATCACCGGCGACTCGCCCGCGCTCTCGCGCGCCGCGTCCGGGGCCCTCCCGCGGGCCGCCCACGCGAGCAGGGCCCCCGCGACGGGCTCCGTCAGCGGCTCGGTCTTCACCGGCCTCGGCTTCGACACCTGCAGTACGCCCTCCAGCAAGGCGATGGCGGCCTGGGCCGAATCGCCCTTCCGCGGCGTCGGCATCTATATCGGCGGCGAAAACAGCGCCTGTTCGCAGCCCAACCTCAGCGCCAGCTGGGTCAGCGCCCAGACCACCGCGGGCTGGCACCTCATCCCCACCTACGTCGGCCTCCAGGCTCCGACCTCCAGCTGCAGCAGCTGCGCCAAGCTGACCACGATCGCGGCGGGAACCCAGGGCGCGGCGGCGGCCGAAGACGCGGTGGCCGAGGCGGTCACGATCGGGATCGGCGCCGGCAGCCCGATCTACTTCGACATGGAGTCCTACTCGCCGACCACCAGCGCCACCAAAGCCGTCCTCACCTTCCTCGAAGCGTGGACGAACAAGCTCCACGAACTCGGCTTCCTGTCCGGCGTCTACTCCTCGAGCGGCTCCGGGATCGCCGATCTCGCCGCCCAGGTCGGCACCGGCTACCCGCTCCCCGACGATCTCTGGATCGCCAACTGGAACAACCAGGAAAACACGCTCGACCCGGTGGTGCCGTCAACCGCCTGGGCCAACCACCAGCGCATCCACCAGTTCCGTGGCGGCCACGACGACACCTACGGCGGCGTCACGATCAACGTCGACAGCGACTACGTCGACGGGGCGACGGTCGGGGTCGGCACGCTGGCGGTCGGCGAATCGGACCCGATCGGCTCGCTCGAACTGACCGGCGCCCCGGCCAAGGGACAGGTGCGGGTGAAGGGTTGGGCGCTCGACCCCGACTCGCCCGCCGAAACGCTCTCGATCAACGTCGTCGTCGGCGGCCGTGAAGGCCAAAAAGGCGTCGAAACCTACGCCCTGGGGCCGATCGCCAACCTCGCCCGCACCGACGTCGCGGCCTCCCACACGCTCGCCGGTCCCTACCACGGCTTCGACGGCCGCCTGGTGACGATCAAGTCCGGACCCGAGCCGATCTGTGTCTACGCGCTCAACGTGGTGCTCGGCGGCAACCGCCTGCTCGGCTGCCGGACGACGACGATCCCGGTCGCCCTCACCCTCTCCGGCCTGCGCGCGACCCGCTCCGGGGTCGCCGTCAACGTCACCTGCGAATTCCCGGTCGGGCTCGAATGCCCCGGCCATCTCGGCCTCCGCACCACCTACAGGGTGGCGACCCCCCGCCGCCACAAAGCGCCGCGGATCCACGCCGTGACCCGCTCGATCGCCCAGCGCACCTTCCACCTCACCGGGTCGACCTGGCACCGCTTCGTGCTGCCGCTGAGCGCCGGCGGCCGCAAGATCCTGCGGGAACGGGGCAAGCTGCGGACGCTGCTGACGGCCGCGATCCCGGGCGGGCAGCGGACGGTCGGCCTGCCGCTGGAATCGCCCGCCGCCCGCCGCGCGGCGCGGCGCTAGTTGTCCTGCCCACGGACGTTGTGAACGCGGCTGATCGGCGGCCGGTCTCCGAGTGAGCTGTGTGGTCTGCGCCGGTTGTAGTAGCGCAGGAAGGATGCCATGGCCCTGGAGCGCTCGGCGGAGTCGGGCCAGGAGTGGGCGTAGGCCCACTCCCTCTTCAGGGTCTGGATGAACCTCTCCACCTTGCCGTTCCAGCGGGGCGTGTAGGGCGGCGTGAGGATATGGCGGGCGCCATGGCTCCCGAGGGCCTCGCGGAAGGCGCGGCTCTTGCGGTAGGCGAAGGCGTTGTCGCTCATCACCGCCTCGGGCGGGGCCAGGCCGAGCTCACCCAGGTGGGCGATCGCCCGTTCCAGCACCGCCGCCGCCGTGTCGCCGCCCTGGTCGGGGTGCTGCTCGACGTAGGCGTAGCGGGAGTGGTCGTCGACCACGCAGTGCAGGTAGACGTAGCCGACCCCGGCGCGCTTCCTGGCCCCGGTGGTGGTGCGGTCGCCGGTGACGGCGTGCCCAGGACGGTCGAAGCGCGCCAGGCGGGCGACGTCGACGTGTAGCAGGGCGCCGGGCCGGGACCACTCGTAGCGGCGGTAGGTCTCGTGGGCCGAGCCTCCCCGGCGGGAGAGCCCGTGGCGGCGCAGGACCTTCCAGATCGTCGACCGCGCCCGACGGCAGATCCCGGCCAGGCGTCCGGGTCCCAGGCCGGTGTCGCGACGGGCACGCAGGATCGGCTCCTCCTCGGCGGCGGTGAGCCGGCGGGGCTGTCGGTGCGGCCTCGAGGGACGGTCGAGCAGCCAGCTGCGCGAGCGCCTTTCCTCCTCGTCCGCGGCCTTCCATCGATGCCACCAGCGGTGGGCCGTCGCCGGCGACACGCAGAAGGCGGCGGCCGCCGCCTTCTGCGTCATCCCCGATTCGATCGCCTGGACCAGCGCGAGCCGCCCCGCCGGTCCGAGTGCCGCATTACCGTGAACCTTCATCCGGGTCCTCCTTGGCTTGGGCGTCAGAACCACAAGCCTCTGGGAGGGCCCGGATGTCGTTCAGGCGTTCACAACGTGTGTGGGCTTCTCAGCCAGTCGCCGAGCGCCTCTCGCAGC